>NZ_VUKC01000009.1 GCF_009193135.1 Georgenia satyanarayanai | reverse complement strand
TGGGCCGCGCCCCGGCGCCCCGCGCCCGGGCAACAACCCCTTCGCCACGAGCCAGGGCATGCCCCGGCCCGGTGGCAGCGGCGGTGCCGGCGCAGCCGGCCCGCGTCCCGGTGGCCCCCGTCCGGGCGGTCCCCGCCCCGGTGCGGGCGCTGGCGGGTCAGGCCCGCGTCCCGGCGGTGCCCCGCGCCCCGGTGGCGCACGCCCCAGCCCGGGCATGATGCCCGGCCGCAGCTCGGTCGGGACGCCTGGCGCCCCGGCTCGTGGCGGCGGCGGCGGTGGCCGTGGCCGTCCCGGCGGCGGTGGCCCCGGTGGTCCCGGTGGCGCAGGCGGTCCCGGTGGCGGCGGTCGTCCCGGCGGTTTCGCCGGTCGCGGTCGTCCCGGTGCGCGCGGCGGTACGCAGGGTGCCTTCGGGCGACCGGGCGGCCGTCCCGTGCGCGGGCGGAAGTCGAAGCGGGCGAAGCGTCAGGAGTTCGAGCAGCAGGGCGCACCGAGCCTCGGTGGCGTCCAGGTCCCCCGCGGCAACGGCACCACCGAGGTGCAGATCCGCGCCGGTGCCAGCCTCGCGGACTTCGCCGACAAGATCGACGCGAACCCCGCAGCGCTCGTGACGGTGCTCTTCCACCTCGGCGAGATGGCCACGGCCACCCAGTCGCTGGACGAGGACACCTTCAAGGCGCTCGGTGACGAGCTCGGCTACGTCATCAACATCGTCTCGCCCGAGGACGAGGACCGTGAGCTCCTCGGGGGCTTCGACATCGACCTCGACGCCGAGCTGGCCGGGGAGACGGACGAGGACCTCATGGCCCGTCCTCCGGTCGTCACCGTCATGGGTCACGTCGACCACGGAAAGACCAAGCTGCTCGACGCGATCCGCCGCACCGACGTCGTCGCCGGCGAGGCCGGTGGCATCACCCAGCACATCGGTGCCTACCAGATCTGGACCGAGCACGAGGGCCACGACCGCGCGCTCACCTTCATCGACACCCCCGGTCACGAGGCCTTCACGGCCATGCGTGCCCGTGGTGCCGACGTCACCGACATCGCGATCCTCGTGGTGGCCGCGGACGACGGCGTCATGCCCCAGACCGTGGAGGCGCTCAACCACGCGCAGTCGGCCGGTGTGCCGATCGTCGTGGCGGTCAACAAGGTGGACAAGGAGGCGGCCAACCCCGCCAAGATCCGCCAGCAGCTGACCGAGTACAACCTCGTGGCCGAGGAGTACGGCGGCGACACGATGTTCGTCGACGTCTCCGCGCTCCAGCGGATGGGCATCGACGAGCTCCTCGAGGCCGTCCTCCTCACCGCGGACGCCGCGCTGGACCTGCGGGCCAACCCCGACAAGGACGCGCGCGGCGTGGCCATCGAGGCGAACCTCGACAAGGGCCGCGGCACCGTCGCGACCGTCCTCGTCCAGTCCGGGACCCTGCACGTCGGGGACTCGATCGTCGCCGGTACCGCCCACGGGCGCGTCCGGGCGATGTTCGACGAGCACGGCGTGCCGGTCGAGCAGGCCGGCCCCGCCCGCCCGGTGCAGGTCCTGGGCCTCACCTCGGTGCCCCGCGCCGGCGACACCTTCCTCGTGGCCGGCGACGACCGCACCGCGCGGCAGATCGCCGACAAGCGGGCCGCCGCCGAGCGTGCCGCGACGCTGGCCAAGCGCCGCAAGCGCGTCTCGCTGGAGGACTTCACCGAGGCGCTCCAGCAGGGCCGGGTCGAGACCCTCAACCTCGTCCTCAAGGGCGACGTGTCCGGTGCCGTCGAGGCGCTGGAAGACTCGCTCCTCAAGATCGAGGTCGGCGACGAGGTCGCGCTGCGGATCATCCACCGCGGCGTGGGTGCCATCACCCAGAACGACGTCAACCTCGCCACGGTCGACAACGCCATCATCATCGGCTTCAACGTGAAGCCCGCGGAGCGGGTCACGGAGCTGGCCGACCGCGAGGGCGTCGACATCCGGTACTACTCGGTCATCTACCAGGCGATCGACGACGTCGAGCAGGCGCTCAAGGGCATGCTCAAGCCGGAGTACGAGGAGGTCCAGCTGGGTACCGCGGAGGTCCGCCAGGTGTTCCGCTCCTCCAAGGTCGGCAACATCGCCGGCTCGATCGTCCGCTCCGGCACGATCCGCCGGAACACCAAGGCGCGTGTCCTGCGGGACGGCGTCGTGGTGGGGGAGAACGTCAACATCGACTCCCTGCGCCGCGAGAAGGACGACGTCACCGAGGTCCGCGAGGGCTTCGAGTGCGGTATCAGCCTCGGGTCGTTCAACGACGTCACCGAGGGCGATGTCATCGAGACCTTCGAGATGCGCGAGAAGCCGCGTAGCTGACCCGTACCACCCGACGGCGTGGCGCGCACCATCCGGTGCGCGCCACGTCGCGTCCGCCCCACCAGGAGGGAACCATGGCCGACACCCCGCGGATGCGCCGCGTGAGCGACCGCATCCAGCAGATCGTCGCGTCGATGCTCGAGTCCCGCATCAAGGACCCGCGCCTCGGCTTCGTCACCGTGACGGAGGTCCGGGTCACCGGTGACCTCCAGAACGCCACCGTCTACTACACCGTGCTCGGCGACGAGCAGGCCCAGCGGGACACCGCCGCCGCCCTCGCCTCGGCGCGCGGCCACATCCGCTCGGAGGTCGGCAAGCAGCTCGGTCTGCGCCTCACGCCGACGCTCGAGTTCACGGCCGACGCCGTGCCCGAGACCGCCGCCGACCTCGAGCGCGCCCTGCGTGAGGCCGCCGAGCGCGACGCCGAGCTCGCCCGTATCGCCGCCGGCGCCACTCCCGCGGGTGAGGTCGACCCGTACCGTCGTCCCGCAGCGGACGACGCCGACGAGGCGGACGACACTGCCGACGACGCCCGCTGACCGCGCCGTGCAGGTGAGCATCCCGCGGCTCGGTGCCGCCGGTGTCGCCGTCGGGGTGCTCTCCGGCCTGCTCGGCATCGGCGGGGGAGTCGTCCTCGTCCCGCTGCTCGTCCTCCTCATGGGGATGGCGCAGAAGCGGGCGCAGGCCACCTCCCTCGCCGCCATCACGCTGACGGCCGTCGCCGGCGCCGTGAGCTACGGCGTGGCGGGCGACGTCGTCCTGGTGCCCGCCCTCGTCGTCGCGGCCGGCGGGATCGTCGGCACCCTCGTCGGTGCCGAGCTCGTCCACCGGATGTCCGAGCGCGCGCTGCGCCTCGTCTTCGCCGTCGTCATGGTCGCCGTCGCCGTCCGGATGGCCCTCGCACCGCCCGTCGAGGGTGCCGGCGACCTCGCCCACCTCGACCCGCCGGTCCTCGCCGGGTACGTGGGCGCCGGGCTCCTCATGGGGCTGCTGTCCGCGCTGGTCGGGATCGGCGGCGGGGTCGTCATGGTGCCGCTCCTCGTCATCGGCTTCGGGTTCTCCCCGCACGAGGCGCAGGGCACCTCGCTCGCCGTCATGGTCCCCGTCTCCCTCATGGGCGCGTGGCGCCACGCCCGCCGCGGCTACACCGACTGGCGTGCGGGCCTGATCCTCGGCGCCGGCGGTGTCCTCGGCGCCCCGCTCGGGGCGCTGCTCGCCCAGGCGGTGCCCGAGGAGTGGCTGCAGCGGCTGTTTGCGGTGCTCCTCGTCTACTCCGCCGTCCAGCTCGTCCTCAAGGCCCGCAGGCGCTGACCAGCCGCCGGCGGCGACGGGGGTGGGACGGTGACGCTGCTAGCGTCGCCGGGTGACTGAGCGACGTACTCCCTCCGGTGCCGCCGACCCCGTCGACGGGCTCCTCGTCGTCGACAAGCCGACCGGGTGGACGAGCCACGACGTCGTCGGCCGTGTGCGGCGGCTGGCCGGCACCCGCAAGGTCGGGCACGCCGGGACCCTGGACCCGATGGCGACCGGTGTCCTCGTCCTCGGCGTCAACCGCGCCACCCGGCTGCTCACCTACCTCGTCGGCGCGGACAAGGAGTACACGGCGACGGTCCGCCTCGGTCAGGCCACCGTGACCGACGACGCCGAGGGTGACGTCACGGCAGCCGCCGGGGCGGCCGACGTCGACGAGGACGCTCTCGCGGCCGCCGTCGCCGCCCTGCGCGGGCCGATCGAGCAGGTCCCCAGCTCCGTCAGCGCGATCAAGGTCGACGGCAAGCGCTCCTACGCCCGCGTCCGCGGCGGGGAGGAGGTCGAGCTCGCGTCCCGGCCCGTGACCATCCACCGTCTCGACGTGCTCGCGCAGCGGACGGCCACGGCGCAGGACGGCACCGCCGTCACCGACCTCGACGTCGTGGTCGGGTGCTCCTCGGGCACCTACGTCCGTGCCCTCGCCCGCGACCTCGGGATGGCGCTCGGCACCGGGGGCCACCTCACCGCCCTGCGGCGCACCGTCGTGGGTCCCTTCGCCCTCGACGGCGCGGCGGACCTCGACGCCCTCGGTGCCGCGCACGCCGAGGGCCGGCCCGTGCGGCTGCTCTCGCTGACCGACGCGTGCCGGGCCGCCTTCACCGTCCGCGAGCTCACCGAGCGCGAGGCGACGGCGGTCCGTTACGGGCAGCGGGTGGACGCGACCGGGCAGGACGGCCCGGTGGCCGCGCTGGCCCCGGGCGGCCACGTCGTCGCCCTCCTCGAGGACCGCGGCGCGCAGGCCCGCCCCGTCCTCGTCCTCGACCCCGCCTGAGGCCCTCCGCGCCCCTCTCCGCGCGAGCCACGCCCGGGTATGCCACCCTGCCCGGACGGCGTCACACGACGGGAGGGGGAGCTGTGCTCCAGGTGCTGTGGGGACTGGGCGGCATGGTCGTCGTCCTCGGGATCGCGTGGCTGCTGTCGGTCGACCGACGGCGGATCAGCTACCGCACCGTGTCCCTCGCCCTGCTCGTGCAGATCGTGTTCGGCGTCCTCGTCCTGTACGTGCCCGCCGGCCAGCGGGTCCTCGAGGCGGTGACCTCGGGCGTGCAGTCGGTGATCAACTCCTCCGCCGCGGGCATCGACTTCCTCTTCGGCCCGATCCTGCCGGACGAGGGGTCGGTGTTCGCCTTCCAGGTGCTGCCGGTCATCGTCTTCTTCGCCGCCCTCACCGCGGTGCTCTACCACGTGGGTCTCCTCCAGCTCGTCACCCGCTGGATCGGCGGCGGGCTGGCGAAGCTGCTGGGGACCACCGGGCCGGAGTCGATGAACGCCGCGGCCAACATCTTCGTCGGTCAGACGGAGGCGCCCCTCGTCATCCGTCCCTACATCAAGGACATGACGCCCTCGGAGATCTTCGCCGTCATGGCCGGTGGCCTCACCACGGTCGCGGGCTCCGTCCTCGTCGGCTACTCCCTGCTCGGCGCGAACCTCGAGTACCTCATCGCCGCGAGCTTCATGGCGGCCCCCGCGGGCCTGCTCATGGCGAAGATGCTCGTCCCTGCCGGCGCCGTCGCGGACATCGGTCCCAACGCGGAGGCAGCCACCCCGGACACGCCCGTCACCGACCCCGACGACGGCGCGACCGCCGCCCGCCGCGGCGGCGGGTCCCGGCTCGCGGCGGCCTTCCGTCGTGGGTCCCGCCGGGGCGGGACCCACGAGGGGCGGGACGAGCTCGTCCGTCGCGCCCGCGGGGAGGACACCCCGGAGGAGGACGAGGGGAGGCCCCCCGCCAACGTCATCGACGCCGCCGCCCGGGGCGCGTCCGACGGCCTCACCCTCGCGCTCAACGTCGGCGCGATGCTCCTCGCCTTCATCTCCCTCATCGCGCTGGCCAACATCGTCGTCGGTGGGATCGGCGGGTGGTTCGGCAACGACGACCTCAGCGTCGAGGAGATCCTCGGCTACGTCTTCTCCCCGGTCATGGCGGCGGTCGGCGTCCCCCTCCACGAGGCGGTCGACGCCGGCAGCTTCCTCGGCCAGAAGGTCATCCTCAACGAGTTCGTCGCCTTCTCCGACTTCGCCCCCAGGGCCGAGGAATTCAGCGAGAAGTCCCAGGCCGTCATCACCTTCACGCTCACCGGCTTCGCCAACCTCGGCTCCCTCGCCATCCTCCTCGGTGGGCTCGGCGGTATCGCTCCCACGCAGCGCAGCGTCATCGCCACCCTCGGCCTGCGGGCGGTCCTCGCGGGCACGCTCGGCAACCTCCTGTCGGCGGCCATCGCCGGGATCCTCATCGGCTGAGCCGAGGTAGTCTCGGCTGCGGCCCGCAGCCAGCGACCGCCGACGACAGAAGGAGCCCCAGCGTGCAGGTGTGGCACGGCATCGAGCAGATCCCCGACGGTCTGAGCGGCAGTGTCGTCACCATCGGCAACTTCGACGGCGTCCACCGCGGGCACCGGGCCGTCCTCACGGCCACCACGGAGCGGGCCCACGCGCTCGGTGTCCCCGCAGTCGCCATCACCTTCGACCCGCACCCCGCGCAGGTCCACCGCCCCGGGACGACGCCGCCGCTCCTCACCGGTCTCACCGACCGCCTCGCCCTCCTTGCCGAGGTGGGCATCGACGTCACGCTCGTCCTCCACTACACCCTCGACCTCGCCGCGCTCACCCCCGAGGAGTTCGTCACCGGGTACCTGCGCGACGCGCTGCGGGCCCGCGCCGTCGTCGTCGGGCACGACGCACGCTTCGGCCGCGGCAACTCCGGTGACCAGCACACGATGGCGGCCCTCGGGCGGGAGCACGGGTTCGTCGTCGACGTCGTCGAGGACGTCGGGGTGGACCGTCGCTGGTCCTCGAGCTGGGCGCGCGAGCTCGTCGAGGCGGGGAACGTCGCCGCGGCCGCGACCATCCTCGGCCGTCCCCACCGGATGCGCGGCGTCGTCGTCCGCGGGCAGGCCCGGGGACGGGACCTCGGCTTCCCGACGGCCAACCTCGCCCCGTCCGCCACCGGCACCGTCCCCGCCGACGGCGTGTACGCCGGCTGGCTGCGCCGCCACGCGGGCACGGGGGAGCGGCTGCCCGCCGCGATCTCCGTCGGGACCAACCCCACCTTCGGGGACATCGCTGAGCGCATCGTCGAGGCGCACGTCATCGGACGCACCGACCTCGACCTGTACGACGAGGAGGTCGTCGTCGAGTTCGTCGACCGGCTCCGCCCGACCCTGCGCTACGAGGGTGTCGAGGCGCTCGTCGCCCAGATGCGCCTCGACGTCACCGACGCGCTCGCCGTGCTGGGCGAGTCCGCCGTCTGATAGCATCATCTCTTGCCGTAGATCGGCCGCGGATGCGTCATGCCCGGGTGGACATGCCCCGGTGCTCCGCGCAACGACACCCTAGGAGAACCCGTGCCCCTCGCTGCAGACGTCAAGCAGTCCATCATCGCCGAGTACGCCACCCACGAGGGCGACACCGGTTCGCCGGAGGTCCAGATCGCGATGCTCAGCCGTCGCATCCTCGACCTCACCGAGCACCTCAAGACCCACAAGCACGACCACCACAGCCGTCGTGGTCTGCTGCTCCTCGTCGGCCAGCGCCGCAACCTGCTCAAGTACCTGCAGCGGGTCGACATCGAGCGGTACCGCACCCTGATCGGGCGCCTCGGACTGCGTCGCTGACACTCGCGCCGGCTCGGACCCTCACGGGTCCGGGCCGGCTGCGCATGTCCGCCGGTCACGGCGGACGACAACTCCACACACACCACCACCGCGCCGGACGTACCGTGCCGGTTTTCGGTAGTGGCCCCCGGAAGACCGGTCTCACCGGTGAGTCCGTGGGCCTCGATCGAAGGCCGCCGGGCGCCGCGCGACGACAACGAAGGAGGGCACCCCATGGAGGGACCCGAGATCACGTCCGCCGAAGCCGTCATCGACAACGGCACGTTCGGCACCCGCACCGTCCGCTTCGAGACCGGCCGCCTGGCCCGTCAGGCTGCCGGCTCCGCCGTCGCGTACCTCGACGAGGACACGATGCTGCTGTCGGCCACCACGTTCGGGAAGAACCCGAAGGACCACTTCGACTTCTTCCCGCTGACCGTGGACGTCGAGGAGCGCCAGTACGCCGCCGGCAAGATCCCCGGCTCGTTCTTCCGCCGCGAGGGCCGTCCCTCGACCGAGGCCATCCTCGCCTGCCGCCTCATCGACCGCCCGCTGCGCCCGTCCTTCGCCAAGGGCCTGCGCAACGAGGTCCAGGTCGTCGAGACCGTTCTCGCGATCCACCCCGACGACTCCTACGACGTCCTGGCGATCAACGCCGCGTCGATGTCGACCCAGATCTCCGGTCTGCCCTTCTCCGGGCCGATCGGCGGCACCCGCATCGCCCTCATCGACGGCCAGTGGGTCGCCTTCCCGCGCTACTCCGAGCTCGAGCGGGCCGTCTTCTCGATGGTCGTCGCCGGCCGCGTCGTCACCGACGCGCAGGGCACCGAGGACGTCGCGGTCATGATGGTCGAGGCCGAGGCCACGGACAACGCCTGGACGCTCATCAAGGAGCAGGGCGCCACCGCCCCGACCGAGGACGTCGTCGCCCAGGGCCTGGAGGCCGCCAAGCCGTTCATCCTCGCGCTGTGCCACGCGCAGAGCGAGCTCGCGGAGAAGACCTCCAAGCCCACCACCGAGCTGCCGCGCTTCCTCGACTACTCCACCGAGGAGTACGAGGCCGTCGTCGGTCACGCCGCCAAGGACCTCGCCGCGGCCATCGCCATCGCGGGCAAGCACGAGCGCGAGGCGCGTCTCGACGAGATCAAGAAGGCCACCCTCGAGGCGCTCGCCGGGCAGTTCCCCGACGCCGAGAAGAACCTCTCCGCCGCCTTCCGCGCTGCCACCAAGCACTTCGTGCGCCAGCGCGTCCTCACCGACGGCGTGCGCATGGACGGACGCGGCCTGCGTGACATCCGCACCCTGTCCGCCGAGGTCGACGTGCTCCCGCGCGTCCACGGCTCGGCGCTCTTCGAGCGCGGCGAGACGCAGATCATGGGCGTCACCACGCTCAACATGCTCCGCATGGAGCAGCAGCTCGACACGCTCTCCCCGCAGACGCGCAAGCGCTACATGCACAACTACAACTTCCCGCCCTACTCCACCGGTGAGACCGGTCGCGTGGGCTCGCCCAAGCGTCGCGAGATCGGCCACGGCGCCCTCGCCGAGCGCGCCCTCATGCCGGTCCTGCCCTCCCGCGAGGAGTTCCCCTACGCGATCCGGCAGGTCTCCGAGGCGCTGGGCTCCAACGGCTCCACCTCGATGGGCTCGGTCTGCGCCTCGACGCTGTCCCTGTACAACGCCGGTGTGCCGCTGCGCGCCCCCGTGGCGGGCATCGCCATGGGCCTCATGACCGACGAGGTCGACGGTGAGACCCGCTACGCGGCGCTCACCGACATCCTCGGCGCCGAGGACGCCTTCGGCGACATGGACTTCAAGGTCGCCGGTACCCGTGAGTTCGTCACGGCCATCCAGCTGGACACCAAGCTCGACGGCATCCCCTCCTCCGTGCTCACCGGTGCCCTGTCCCAGGCCCGCGACGCGCGCCTGCACATCCTCGACGTCATGACCGAGGTCATCGACGCCCCCGACGACATGGCCCCGACGGCGCCCCGCGTCATCACGGTCAAGGTCCCCGTCGACAAGATCGGTGAGGTCATCGGCCCCAAGGGCAAGATGATCAACCAGATCCAGGAGGACACCGGCGCGGACATCTCCATCGAGGACGACGGCACCGTCTACATCGGTGCGACCGACGGCCCCTCGGCCGAGGCCGCCCGCCAGGCGGTCAACGCCATCGCCAACCCGCAGATGCCCGAGATCGGCGAGCGCTTCGTCGGGACCGTCGTCAAGACGACGACCTTCGGCGCCTTCGTCTCCCTGTCCCCGGGCAAGGACGGCCTGCTCCACATCTCCCAGATCCGCCGGCTCGTCGGTGGCAAGCGCGTGGAGAACGTCGAGGACGTCCTCGGGGTGGGCCAGCAGGTCCAGGTCGAGCTCGCCGAGATCGACCCCCGCGGCAAGCTCTCCCTCCACGCCGTCGTCGACGACGAGGAGCAGGGCGAGGCCGCCGAGGGTGCGGCCCCCGAGGCCGCCGAGGCGACCGAGTCCGGCGAGGAGCGGGGCGAGCGCGAGGAGCGTCCGCGCCGCGAGGGCGGCGGCCGCCGTCGCGAGCGTCGCACCCGCACGCGGGAGGACGGCGACAGCGCCGGTGCCTGAGGCACTTCCCCTCGGCCCGGCCGGTGAGCCGGGCACCGAGATCCTGCTGGAGCAGGACGGCAGCGTCATCCGGCGCTCCGTCCTGCCCGGCGGGATCCGCGTGCTGAGCGAGGCCATGCCGGCCCAGCGCTCGGCCACGATCGGGGCCTGGGTGGCCGTCGGCTCGCGCGACGAGACCGACGGCCACCACGGCTCCACCCACTTCCTCGAGCACCTGCTGTTCAAGGGCACCCCGCGCCGGGACGCGATGGACATCGCCGTCGCCTTCGACGCCGTCGGTGGGGAGGCGAACGCCGCCACCGGCAAGGAGCACACCTGCTACTACGCGCGGGTGCTCGACGCCGATCTGCCCATGGCGGTGGACGTCATCACCGACATGGTGACCTCGGCCCTCCTCGACGCCGAGGAGTTCGAGACCGAGCGCGGCGTCATCCTCGAGGAGCTGGCGATGGCGGGGGACGACCCCGTCGACGTCGCCCACGAGCAGTTCGCCACCGCGGTCCTCGGTCCGCACCCCCTCGGGCGCCCGATCGGCGGCACGCCGGCGACCATCCGTGGCGTGCCCCGGGAGGCCGTGCTCGAGCACTACCGGCGCACCTACGTGCCCAGCGAGCTCGTCGTCACCGCCGCCGGCGCCGTCGACCACGACGAGCTGTGCCGCCAGGTCCTCGACGCCGTCCGCGCGGGCGGCTGGGAGCTCGACCCCGCCGGCCGGCCCGCCGCGCGTCGCACCGCCGGGGACGACGCGCTGCCCGACGAGGGCCGCGCACTCACGCTGCACCGCACCACGGAGCAGGCCAACGTCATCCTCGGCTGCCAGGGCCTGCCCGCCGGCGACGACCGCCGGTGGGCGCTGTCGGTCCTCATGACCGCTCTCGGCGGCGGGATGAGCTCGCGCCTGTTCCAGGAGATCCGTGAGCGGCGCGGCCTGGCCTACTCGACCTACGCCTTCGCCTCCTCGTACGCCGAGGCCGGCGTCGTGGGGCTGTACGCCGGCTGCGCGCCGGAGAACACCGCGCAGGTCGTCCAGCTCCTCGGCGAGGAGCTGGACCGCATCGCCGCCGCGCCGCTGCCGGCCGAGGAGCTCGAGCGGGCCGTCGGCCAGCTCAGCGGCAACCTCGTCCTCGGGCTGGAGGACACCGGCTCGCGGATGTCCCGGCTGGGACGCGCGGAGATCGTCCACGGCGAGCTGACGACCGTCGCCGAGACGCTCGAGCGCGTCTCGGCGGTCACCGCGGAGCAGGTGCGGGAGCTGGCCGTCGAGCTCGCGGGCCGGCCCCGCTCGCTCGTCGTCGTCGGCCCCTTCGACCACGACCTCGCCGGCGAGATCCTCGCCTCATGACGCACCGCCGCCCGTCGGCCCTCGCGCCCTAGCGCCGACAGCCGAGTTACCGTCGACAGCCGACTTACCGTCGACAGCCGACCTACCGTCGACAGCCGACTTACCGTCGACAGCCGACTTGCCGACAACTCGGCCGTCGGCGAGAAGTCGGCTGTCGGTGACAACTCGGCTGTGGGCGAGAAGTCGGCTGTCGGTGACAACTCGGCTGTGGGTGAGAAGTCGGCTGTCGGCGACAACTCGGCTGTGGGCGAGAAGTCGGCTGGCGGCGACGGGGCGGGGCTCGACCGGCTCCGGCTACCGGGACCGCCCGGCCGCCCGCGGAGGACCCGGCTTATGCTCGCGGGCATGAGTGATTCCATCAGGGTGGCCGTGCTGGGTGCCGACGGGCGGATGGGCGCCACCGTGTGCCGCGCCGTCGAGGACGCCCCGGACCTCCGGCTCGTCGCCCGTCTCGAGCGGGACGACGACGTCGCCTCGCTGGCCGGGCGGGCGGACGTCGCGGTCGACTTCACCGTCCCCTCCGTCACCGAGGCGAACGTCCACGCGCTCCTCGACGCCGGGGTGCACGCCGTCGTCGGCACGACGGGCTGGGACGACGCGGCGCTCGCCCGCGTGGAGGAGCACGTCGCACGCACCGACGGGCTCGGCGTCCTCGTCGCGCCGAACTTCGCGCTGTCGGCCGTGCTCGCCATGCAGTTCGCCGCGACCGCGGCCCGTTACTTCGAGTCGGCGGAGGTCGTCGAGCTCCACCACCCGAACAAGGTCGACGCCCCGTCGGGGACGGCGCTGGCGACCGCCCGCGGCATCGCCGCCGCGCGCCGCGACGCCGGCCTGGGTGCGATGCCCGACGCCACGGAGAGCCAGCTCGACGGTGCCCGAGGTGCCGTCGTCGACGGCGTCCACGTCCACGCCGTCCGTCTCCGCGGGCTCGTCGCCCACGAGGAGGTCGTCCTCGGCAACCCGGGGGAGCAGCTGACGATCCGTACCGACTCCTTCGACCGCGAGAGCTTCATGCCCGGCGTCCTTCTCGCCGTGCGCGAGGTGGGCGCCCGCCCGGGGCTGACCGTCGGGCTGGAGCACGTCCTCGACCTCCGCTGAGCCCCCGCGACGGCCGGGGCTGCCAAGAGGCGACGGGGCGCACCACGCACCACAATGGCGGGCGTGACTCGACTCGCGGACAGGTATGAGCTGCGGCGCGTCGTCGGGCGTGGCGGGATGGGACGGGTGTGGGCGGCCCGCGACGTCTGGTCCGGCCGTGAGGTCGCGGTCAAGACCGCGCTGCCGGGGGAGGGCGGTGCGCTGCGCCGCGAGGCGGCGCTCGCCGCTGCGGTCGACCACCCCGGAGTCGTCGACGTCCACGACGTGGGTCACGACGGCGTCACCGCCTACCTCGTCATGGAGCTCGTCGACGGACCGGACCTCGCGGCCGTCCTGGACGACGGGCCCGTACCGCCGACGGAGGCGATGCGCATCGGCCACGGCGTCGCCGACGCGCTGGCCGCCGTCCACGGTGCCGGCGTGGTCCACGCCGACGTCAAGCCCGCGAACGTCGTCCTCACCGACGACACCGTCGTGCTCGTCGACTTCGGCGTCGCTGCCGCCTCGCAGGACGACGCCGGCCCCGTGACGTTCGGGACGGCTCCCTACATGGCTCCCGAGCAGGTGGCGTCGGCGCCGGCGACCCCGGCGAGCGACGTGTACGCCCTGGGCTGCCTCCTCACGGCGACGCTCACCGGCCGGCCACCGTTCACCGCCGACTCGCCGACGGAAGTGCTCCAGCACCACGTGCGGGCCTCGGCCCCGCGTCTGCGCGAGCTCCTGCCCGACGTGCCCGCGCGGCTGGACGACCTCGTGGCGAGGATGCTCGACAAGGACCCGGCCGCTCGCTGCTCGGCCGCGGAGGTCCGCGACCTGCTGGCCGAGCTGCGCGAGGAGCCCGTGCTCCCGGCCACCCCGCTACGGTCCGTCCGGGACCGGGCGAGCCGGCTCGACCCGGACGCCACCCGCCCGATCCTCGAGCTCCTTCAGCTGCCCTCCGCGGCCTGACCGGTCACCCGGAGGACCGGCTCCCGAGGGCGGCGATCGCCGCGACCGTCATGTCCCAGAGTCGCTCACGGTCCAGCTCCACGGCCACCGAGGTCGCGAGCGGCCGGCCGAGGTCACCGTCGAAGTCGGTGACCGTCATGCCGGTGGTCCACCGCCCCGCCGTCTCCACCGTGACGAAGGCGTCCCGGTAGGTCATGACACCGGGGTCGAGGGCGGCGGCCACCGCGCACAGGTCGTGCACCGCCGGCGCGGGGAAGCCGCGCCGCGCGTAGGCGTCGGCGAAGAACTCGAGCAGCTCGTCGACGAACGCGGCCAGGGGGGTGCTCAGCGCCCGGACCCGGCCGCGGAACGCGTCGTCGGCGAGGGCCTGGTGGGTGAGGTCCAGCCCCACCATGGTCACCGGCCACGCCGCGGCGAACACGGCACCGGCCGCTTCCGGGTCGGCGAGGATGTTGAACTCGGCGGCCGGGGTGCGGTTGCCCCGGGTGTAGCTGCCGCCCATGAGCACCACCCGCTTGACGCGGTCCGCGAGGCGCGGCTCGAGGGCGAGCGCCAGGGCGATGTTCGTCAGCGGGCCGGTGGGGACGATCGTCACCGTGCCCGGCTCGTGGGAGAGGACCGTCTCGACGATGAGCTCGGCGGCCCGACGCTCGTCCAGGCCGACGGTCGGGGCGGGCAGCACCGGGCCGTCCAGGCCGCTGTCCCCGTGGTAGTCGGGCGCGACGATGGCCTCCCGAGCGAGCGGTCCCGCGGCGCCGCGCGCGACCGGCACGTCGACCCCGACGACCGTGCACACCGCACGGGCGTTGCGGGTGACCTTGTCGATGGTCTGGTTGCCGGCGACGGTCGTCACGGCCAGCAGCTCGCAGCGCGGGTCGCCGGCGGCGAGGAGGATCGCCAGCGCGTCGTCGTGGCCCGGGTCGCAGTCGAGGAGGATCTTCTCGGTCATGGACCGAGTGTGGCTCCGGGCTCAGATCTGGGCGAACCAGCAGCTCTCGACGACGTCGCCCGCACCGGTCGTGAGGACCCGGCGCGGGCCGGCCGGCGCGAAACCGGCCGAGGAGAGGAAGCGGGTGCGGGCGTCGTCCTCCTGGCCGGCCCACATGACGAGCGAGGTCGCGCCGGTCTCCCCGGCGAGGTCGACGCACGCCGCGAGCAGCCGGGAGCCGTGCCCCTCGCGCGTGTGGGAGGCCTCCACCTCCAGCGCCAGCACCTCCACCGGGACGTCCCCCGCGGCCTCGGGCAGGTCCACGCCGTCCGCCGGGGCGAAGGCGAGGAAGCCGACCACCTCCGCCCCCGCGCAGGCCGCGAGGACTCGGTGGCGCTGGCTCGGCGGGGTGGTGACGGCCGCCTGCCACTGCGCGGTCACGGCGGAGGTGTCGACCACGCCGAGCTCCTCCTCGGTGATGATCCCGCGGGCGCGCCACGCCGCCAGCTGCAGCGCGGTGACGAGCGCGGCGTCCTCGGGGACGGCCGGGCGGACGGACAGGTCCGCCGTCGGGCCGTGGTCGTGACCCGCGTGGGGGTCGTCGTCGGGCAGGGCGCCGGCCGCCAGGGCGCCGAGCAGGTCGTCCGCGTCGTGCGGCGTGCTGTCCATCCTCACCCCCGCAGGCTACCGGCGCCGGGCGGTCACGGTGCGGACCGCTGCGGTCCCTCGCCCGGGCGGACGGTACCGTCGTCCCCATGAACGCCGCCGCACCCTCGCGCACCTTCGGCTCGGTGTCGGTCGCCATGGTGACCCCCTTCCACGCCGACGGCACGGTCGACGTGCCCACCGCGCAGCAGCTGGCCGTCGACCTCGTCGACGCCGGCTGCGACAGCCTCGTCGTCAACGGCACCACCGGGGAGTCCTCGACCACCCACCAGCCCGAGAAGGACGCCCTCGTGCGCGGCGTCGTCGAGGCGGTCGGGGACCGCGCCATGGTCATCGCCGGCGCCGGGTCGAACGACACCGCCCACGCCGTGCGCATCGCCAAGAGCGCCGAGCGCACCGGCGCCCACGGGCTGCTCGTCGTCTCCCCGTACTACAACCGGCCCTCCCAGGAGGGTGTCCACACCCACATCCGCACCATCGCCGACGCGACCGGCCTGCCGGTCATGCTCTACGACATCCCCGGGCGGACCGGGGTGGCGATCGGCGACGAGATCCTCGACCGCCTCGCCGAGCACCCGCTGATCCTCGCGGTGAAGGACGCGACCGGTGACGTGCCCCACGGTTTCGAGCGCATGGCCCGCACCGGCCTGGAGTACTACTCCGGCGACGACGGCCTCAACTTCGCCTGGCTCGCGCACGGCGCCTCCGGCGTCGTCAGCGTCGTCGGGCACCTCGCGGCCGGCGCCTACGCCGAGATGGTCGCCGAGGTCGACGACGGCGACCTCGTCGCCGCCCGCGCCGTCGCCAACCGCACACGCGGCCTGGTCAATGCCATCATGGGAGGTGGCCAGGGCGCCGTCATGGTCAAGGAGGCACTTCACCTCCAGGGCCGGCTGCCCAGCCCGGCCGTGCGGCTGCCGCTCGTGCGCGCCGCGGAGAACGAGATCGCGGCACTGGAGACGGTGCTGCGCCAGGAAGGACTTCTGTGAGCCACACCCACCCCGACCTCGCGCCGCCCGGGCCCCTTGCCCCAGGTGCGCTGCGCGTCGTCGCCCTCGGAGGCCTGGGTGAGGTCGGCCGCAACATGGCCGTCCTCGAGTACGAGGGCCGCCTGCTCATCATCGACTGCGGTGTGCTCTTCCCCGAGGACCACCAGCCCGGCGTCGACCTCATCCTCCCGGACTTCGACTACATCGCCGACCGCATGGGCGACGTCGAGGCGATCGTCCTCACGCACGGTCACGAGGACCACATCGGGGCGGTGCCCTACCTCCTGCGCCTGCGCCAGGACATCCCGCTCATCGGCTCCCAGCTCACCCTCGCGTTCATCGAGGCCAAGCTCAAGGAGCACCGCATCACCCCCCGCACCCGCGCGGTGAAGGAGGGGCAGGTCGAGCGCTTCGGGCCCTTCGACACCGAGTTCGTCGCCGTCAACCACTCCATCCCGGACGCGCTGGCGGTCATGGTGCGCACCGGCGCGGGCAACGTGCTCCACACCGGCGACTTCAAGATGGACCAGCTGCCGCTCGACGGCCGGATCACCGACCTGCGCGCCTTCGCCCGTCTCGGCGAGGAGGGCGTGGACCTGTTCATGACCGACTCGACCAACGCCGAGGTCCCCGGCTTCACCACGGCCGAGGCCGAGATCGGCCCCGTCCTCGACTCCGTGTTCGCCGACGCTACCCAGAAGATCGTCGTCGCCTCCTTCGCCTCGCACGTGCACCGGGTGCAGCAGGTGCTCGACGCCGCCTACGCCCACCGCCGGAAGGTCGCGTTCGTCGGCCGCTCGATGGTGCGGAACATGAAGATCGCCTCAGACCTGGGCTACCTCCACGTCCCGGAGGACACCGTCGTCGACATCAAGCAGGTCGACGACCTGCGCGACGACGAGCTCGTCCTCATGGCGACGGGCTCCCAGGGCGAGCCGATGGCGGCGCTGAGCCGCATCGCGAACCGTGACCACCGCGTCGCAGTGGGGCCGGGGGACACGGTGATCTTCGCGTCCTCCCTCATCCCGGGCAACGAGAACTCGGTCTACCGGGTCATCAACGGGCTCACGCGGCTCGGTGCGAAGGTCGTCCACCAGGCGAACGCTCGCGTGCACGTCTCCGGCCACGCCAGCGCCGGGGAGCTCCTCTACTGCTACAACATCGTCAAGCCGCGCAACGTCATGCCGGTGCACGGCGAGATCCGCCACCTCGTCGCCAACGGGGCGCTCGCCGTCAAGACCGGGGTGCCCGCGGAGCGGGTCGTGCTCGCCGAGGACGGCGTCGTCGTCGATCTCGTCGACGGCAGGGCCCGCATCGTCGGGGCCGTCCCGAGCCGCTACGTCTACGTCGACGGCTCGAGCGTCGGGGAGATCACCGAGGCCGAGCTCAAGGACCGCCGCATCCTCGGCGAGGAGGGCTTCATCTCGATCTTCGCCGCCGTGGACTCCGCGACCGGCGCCGTCGTCGCCGGCCCGCACATCCAGGCACGCGGCATGGCCGAGGACGAGTCGGTCTTCGACGGGATCCTGCCCAAGCTCGCCGAGGAGCTCACCAGCGCGGCACGCGGCGGGGCGACGGACACCCGCCAGCTGCAGCAGGTGATGCGGCGCGTGGTGGGTCGCTGGGCGTCCAGCCGGCTGCGCCGACGGCCGATGATCATCCCGGTCGTCGTCGAGGCGTAGAGCTCGGCCGGGCCACAAAGGGGCCGCTCTCGCGTGTCCACCGGGCGATCGGTGGGCGGGGTGTGGTTCAGTGGACCCGCAGGTGCGTCCGCGACGCACCGCTTGGAGGACACACATGGCGACCCGTACGACTTCCCCCGCACGGTCCGCCCGGCCCGCCAGGCCGAGCGCGAGCTCGGCCGCGCGCTCCGGTGGACGGTCGAGCCGCGCCCCCAGCCCGTCACGGCCCCCGTGGCCGGTCCGGGCGGTGCGCGGGCTGTGGTTGGGGATCGCCCACGTTATCGGAGGGACGCTGCGTCGTATGGGAAGTGGTGCCCGCGGGCTGGACCCGGCACTCCGCAAGGACGGGGTGGCCCTGCTGCTCCTCGCGCTCGCGATCATCGTCGCCGCGCGTGAGTGGTTCGGCCTCTCCGGCGCGGCTGGGACCGTCGTCCACGCCGTCACCGCCGGGAGCGTTGGCGTCCTCGCCGTCCTGCTCCCCGTCCCGCTCGTCGTCCTCGCCGTGCGCCTCATGCGCCACCCCGAGCGGGGGCAGGACAACGGCCGCGTGACCATCGGGGTCGCGATCGCCGTCGTCGCCGTCACCGGCATCATCCACGTCGCCAAGGGTGTCCCGAGCGCCACCCACGACTTTCCGGCCGTGCAGGACGCCGGCGGCGTGGTCGGCTGGCTCGTCGGCACCCCGCTCACCGTGCTGCTCAGCGAGTGGGTCGCCATCCCGGTGCTCGTCCTCCTCGCCTTCTTCTCCGTCCTCATCATCACCGCCACGCCGGTGGCGGCGATCCCGCGCAAGGTGCGCGCGCTCACGGGCCGCACCGAGGACGCCGCCGCGCCCGCCTCCCCGGCAGAGGAGGAGGTCGCCGCCGCCCGCCCGCCGCGCCCCCGCCGTCGTCGTGCGCCGAAGGCGGAGGCCGAGGTCGTGCCCGGGGAGTACGCGGCCGACGAGGCCTACGCACGCGCCGCCGAGACGGCGGCCGCCTCCGAGGAGACGACTGTCCTGCCCGAGCCGGGCCGCAAGCGTGGGGCGCGCAAGAAGGCCGTCGCGCCCGAGCCGGAGCCCGAGGCGCCGGAGGAGGAGCTGCTCGCCCCGCCCACCGAGCCGTTGCCCGCCCGCGCCGAGCAGCTCGAGCTCAGCCCGGACATCGTCTACCAGCTGCCTGCGGACGACGTCCTCACCAAGGGCGCTCCGCACAAGGTCCGTTCGGCCGCCAACGACCGCGTCGTCGAGGCCCTGAGCAACGTCCTCGAGCAGTTCGAGATCAACGCCAAGGTCACCGGCTTCTCCCGCGGCCCGACCGTCACCCGCTACGAGGTCGAGCTCGGGTCCGGGACGAAGGTCGAGCGCGTGACGGCGCTGAGCAAGAACATCGCCTACGCCGTCGCCAGCGCCGACGTCCGGATCCTGTCGCCGATCCCGGGCAAGTCCGCCATCGGCATCGAGATCCCCAACGCCGACCGCGAGACCGTCTCCCTGGGTGACGTGCTGCGCTCGTCGGTCGCCCG
Source organism: Georgenia satyanarayanai (assembly GCF_009193135.1). GTDB lineage: Bacteria > Actinomycetota > Actinomycetes > Actinomycetales > Actinomycetaceae > Oceanitalea > Oceanitalea satyanarayanai. The sequence goes on along the minus strand of NZ_VUKC01000009.1, from coordinate 113,619 downwards.
CCGCACCGAGCACCCCCTGGTCATGGGCGTGGGCAAAGACGTCGAGGGCGGCTACGTCGTCGCGAACCTCGCCAAGATGCCCCACCTGCTTGTCGCCGGTGCGACCGGCGCCGGTAAGTCGAGCTTCGTCAACTCGATGATCACCTCGATCATGATGCGTGCCACCCCGGAGGAGGTGCGCATGGTCCTCGTCGACCCCAAGCGCGTGGAGCTGACGATCTACGAGGGCATCCCGCACCTCATCACCCCGATCATCACGAACCCCAAGAAGGCCGCCGAGGCGCTGGAATGGGTCGTGCGGGAGATGGACGCCCGCTACGACGACCTCGCCGCCTTCGGCTACAAGCACATCGACGACTTCAACGCCGGCGTGCGGGCGGGCAAGGTCAAGCCGCTGCCGGGCAGCGAGCGGACGATCTCGACCTACCCGTACCTCCTCGTCGTCGTCGACGAGCTGGCCGACCTCATGATGGTGGCCCCGCGCGACGTCGAGGCCTCGGTCCAGCGCATCACCCAGCTCGCGCGCGCCGCCGGCATCCACCTCGTGCTCGCCACGCAGCGGCCCAGCGTCGACGTCGTCACCGGTCTCATCAAGGCCAACGTGCCGTCCCGGCTCGCGTTCGCGACGTCGTCGCTCGCCGACTCCCGCGTCGTCCTCGACCAGCCGGGCGCCGAGAAGCTCATCGGCCAGGGGGACGCCCTGTTCCTGCCCATGGGCGCGCCCAAGCCGATGCGCGTCCAGGGCGCCTGGGTCACCGAGTCGGAGATCCACGCCGTCGTCGACCACGTCAAGAGCCAGCTGCAGCCCAGCTACCGCGAGGACGTCGTCGTCGCGGCCGCGAAGAAGCAGGTCGACGAGGACATCGGTGACGACCTCGACCTCCTGCTCCAGGCGGCCGAGCTCGTCGTCAGCTCGCAGTTCGGCTCCACCTCGATGCTCCAGCGCAAGCTGCGAGTGGGCTTCGCGAAGGCGGGACGGCTCATGGACCTCCTCGAGTCCCGGGAGATCGTCGGACCGTCCGAGGGCTCCAAGGCACGCGACGTGCTCGTCCAGCCCGACGACCTGCCCGCCACCCTGGCGATGCTCCGCGGGGAGATGCCCGCGCCGTCGGGGGAGGATGTGCCCTACGACGTCGCCGCCGAGGTCGACGCCACGACGGTGCTGCCCACCGGCGAGGCGGAGGTCGTCGAGGACTACTACGACGACGACGCCCCCTCCGACGAGGACGCCTGGAACCTCACCACCCGCTGACCCAGCGGCCCGCCCCTCTCTCGCGCCGACAGCTGGTCGGACAAGCGTCGTCGGTAGCAACTCGGCTGTCGGCGGTAAGTCGGCTGTCGGCGGTAAGTCGGCTGTCAGCGGTGGGGATGGGGCGGGATGCAGCCGTCGACGGGGTCAGCCCGTGGGGCGGGGGACCACGCGGGGCGGGGGGCCGGTCGGCTCGGGCGGCTCGGTGCGCTCGGGAGCGGCGTCCCCGACGACGTCGAGCACCTGCTGGTAGCGCGTGGTGATCTGCTCGTCGGTGAGGGTCAGCCCCTCCGGACGCTCCCCGGCGACGAGGTCGGACAGGACGTGCAGACGCTGCCCGCCGACGCGGTCGACGGTCACCGCCGTCCACTCCACCGACTCCACCCGGGCGGGCTCGCCGTCGGGCTTGAGGACGTGGGCGAGTGCCAGCAGGCCGGTGGCGGTCTGCGCCACGCAGCACAGCTCGTCCTGGTTGGAGATGAAGTTCCCCAGCCCGTAGGCCACCCACATCCCGTCGCCGCCGGGCCCACCGGGCAACCGCTCGATCGGCTGCGGGACGTGGGCGTGGTGACCGAGGACGAGGTCGACCTCACCGGAGTCGGCGAGGGCCTCGGTGAGGCTCGCCTGGTCGGGGTGCACGGCACCGCTGTACTCGCTGCAGCAGTGGATGCTCGCGACGACGAGGTCCGCGCCCGCCTCGCGGGCCTCGGCCGCCATCCGGACGAGCCGCTCGGCGTCGATGAGCTCGACCGCCCACGGGCTGTCGGCCGGTACCGGGATGCCGTTGGTGCCGTAGGTCGCCCCGATCTGGGCCACCCGGATGGTCTGCCCCTCGCGCTCGAGCTCGTACCACTGCGCGCTGTCCGCCTCCGCCTGGCTGCGCGCGGTGCCGACGTGCCCGAGACCCGCGGCGTCGAACACGTCCAGGGTGTGGGTCAGCCCCTCGATACCGCGGTCCAGGCTGTGGTTGGTCCCGGTCGAGCAGCCGTCCCAGCCGAGGCGGACGAGGTCCGCGGCCAGCTCCTCGGGGGCGCCGAACATCGGGTAGCCGCTCGGCTCCGTGCCGGACGGGGCGATGGGAACCTCCGCGTTGCACAGCGCGAGGTCGGCCCCCCGGGTGTACTCGGCGGTGGCCTCGAGCATGGGGACGAAGTCGTAGCCGTCACCGGTCCGCGCCGTGTTGATGACGGTCGTGTGGGGCAGGACGTCGCCGCCGCCGAGGACCGTGAAGCGGGCGTCGGGACGTGGCTCCGGAGTGGGGGTCGGCGTCGGCGTCGGCGAGGCCGTCGCGGTCGGGACGGCCGGTTGCGTCGGGGACGGGGCGGCGGTCGGTCGCTCCGGCCACGGTCGCCACAGGGCCGCGGCAGCGAGGAGGGCCGCGAGCACGACGACGCCCAGCACCACCCAGGGCACGGTCCGGGGGCGGGCGGGGAGGGCGTGGCGTCCCATGGCGCCGAGAGTACTGGGCTGCGGCGGGTAGGTCGCCACGGTGGCCCGTACCCTGGACCTCATGCCCATCGAGAATGCCGCGCACGTCCCGCTGTGGAACCTGGCGAACGTGCTGACGATGGTGCGGGTGGCGCTCGTGCCGGTCTTCGCCGTCCTCATGCTCGGGGACTCCACCGCTGCGCGGATCGCGGCCACCGTCGTCTTCCTCGTCGCCGCGGCCACCGACAAGCTCGACGGTCACATCGCCCGCAGCCGCGGCCTCGTGACGAACTTTGGCAAGATCGCCGACCCCATCGCCGACAAGGCCCTCGTCATCGCGGCTCTCCTGCTTCTGTGGGCCGAGGGCACGATCCCGTGGTGGGTGCCCGTCGTCATCATCGTCCGCGAGCTGGGCATCACGGCGCTGCGTTTCGTCATGGTGCGCCGCGCCGTCATGGCCGCCTCCAACGGCGGCAAGCTCAAGACGGTCCTCCAGATCGTCTTCATCACCGCCTACCTCATCCCGTGGGAGTCCCTGCTCCCGCAGGCCGCGGCCGACGTCGTGCTCACGTGCGCCTGGTGGGTCATGATCCTCGCCGTCGTCGTCACGGTCGTCACCGGCCTCGACTACGTCGTGCGCGCCGCGCGGATCGCCCAGGCCCCGGCCTCCGGACACCGGTGAGTGCCGGGGCCGTCGTCGAGCGCCTCCGCGGTGCGGGGCTCACCGTCGCCACCGGGGAGTCCCTCACCGGAGGCCTGGTCAGCGCCGCCCTCGTCGACGTCCCCGGCGCCTCCCGGGTGGTGCTCGGCGGCGTCGTCGCCTACGCGACGAGTCTCAAGGTGCAGCTCCTCGGCGTCGAGCAGGCCGTCCTCGACGACGGCGGCCCGGTCCAGGCGGAGGTCGCCCGCCAGCTCGCACTCGGAGCCGCCCGCCTCCTCGGCGCGGACTGCGGGGTCGGCACCACCGGGGTCGCCGGCCCCGGCCCGGCCGACGGTGCCCCAGCCGGCACGGTGCACGTCGCCGCCAGCCTCCGCGGCAGCGTCCGGTGCCGCCGGCTCACGATCGCCGGCACCCGGCCGCTCGTGCGACGCGCAGCGGTCGACGCCGGGCTCGCGCTCCTGCTCGGGCTGCTGGAGGACCGGGAACAAACGGTGACGACCGACCGTTGACACCATCGATGACGACGAACAGTGTTCCGGGCCGCACCCAGGTGCGACCGACACGCCGCCCAGTGGGACGGCGACCCACCCGACCCGCGGCCTCGCCCGCGTCGGGGTACGGTAAGACGACTTTCGGCGAGCGACAGGAGGTGGCCCCGGTGATCGTCCTACGACGCGAGATCGGTGATGTGCTCCGGACGGTGCGCCAGCACCAGGGCCGGACGCTGCGAGAGGTCTCCTCCGCGGCCCGTGTCTCCCTCGGCTACCTCAGCGAGGTGGAACGCGGCCAGAAGGAGGCGTCCTCCGAGCTGCTCGCCTCCATCTGCGCCGCTCTCAACATCCCGATGTCCTTCGTCCTGCGCAAGGTCAGTGACCGGATCGCAGTGGCCGAGGGCGTCCACGTCCCCGACACCGTGCCCGAGGAGCTCGTCTCCTCCCTCCGCGAGGAGCTGGCCGGCGTCGTCGCCTGACCTCCCGTCCCAGGTGAGCCCCCGGCTGGTCCGGGGGCTCACGTGTGCGCGGACCCGGCGGTGAGAGCTCAGGTGGGCGGTGCCGCGGACGTCGCCCTCCACCGTCGCGCGAGCCAGATCCCGCACGCCCCGACCAGGCCTGCCCCCACGGCCCCGGCGACAGGGAGCCACCTGCCTCCCTCCGGCTCCGGCTCGGCGGCGCCGCCGACCATCCCCTCGAGCTGGGCGGTGAGGGTCTCGGAGAAGGTGACCAGCGGCGCGGTCCGTGGCCCCTCGTAGAACCCCGGGACGAGCGTGGTCACCTCCTCGTCCAGGATCGTGAAGAACGCACCGAGCATGGGTTCCTCGACGACGGGCGACCCGGCCGACAGGGCCGCCAGGGCCTCAGCGAGCTCCGCGTGGTCGTCGATGCTCGCGAGGGTCACCCCACCGGCGTCCCGCCACGCGACGAGGGTCCCCGCCGGGGCACCGTCCCGGCTGTACGCGGCCACCCACTCCTCCCGCGGGACGAGGGGGACCTCGGTCGGCTCACCGGTGCGCACGGCCTCGCTCCACCGGTGCAGCGGGAACACGCCGCCCACCGCTGCCGGGCCGTCGGCCTCCTCGGTCAGGCCCGCGGTCATGGCCGTCGTGGCGGCGTGCTCGGCGAACCAGGCCGCGACGTCGTCCGGGACGGGGGGCCCGTCCGTCCCGGCACCCGCGAGGAGACCGAGCAGCGTCACGCCCAGGAGTCGACCGAGCGTGCGCACCGCGGGGCGGGACATCCTCATCTCAGGCCTCCGATCAGTGCCGCCAGCATGCCAGCGTGCCGACGACCCGGGGGAGCGTCGCCGGCAACGAACCGGTCTCGGTTCGCGGTGCGCCTACGCCGGCTGGCAGCGCGGGCAGAAGAACGCGGGTCGCTCCATGCCCGGCGGCCCGACCTGGAGCTCGGCGATCGGCGTGCCGCAGCGCCGGCACGGACGCCCGGCCCGACCGTGGACGTGCTTGTCGCGCCCCGGTCCGGTCTCCCCGGTGGCCGTGGGTAGCGGGGAGTCGGCCGAGCGCAGCATGAGGTGGCGGGCGGTGGCGCACACCGGCTCGCTCACCTCCCGTGCGGGCCGCAGCGGGTGGACGTGATGAGCCCACAGGGACTCGGCGAGGTAGAGCGTGCCGATGCCGGCGACGACGGTCTGGTCGAGGAGGACGGCGCCGATGGGGCGCTCACCCTGGGCCCGGACCCGCTCGCCGCACTCCTCGAGGTCGACGCCGTCGGCGAGCAGGTCCGGCCCGAGGTGGCCGACGACCAGGTGCTCGTCGCGGGTGCGGACGAGGTCGACCATCCCGAGCAGCCGGCCGATGCAGGTCCACCGCTCGGTGCCGAGCACGGCCCGGACCCGGTGGGCACGGTCCGCTCCGCGCTCCTCGCCGGCGCGGGTGATCCACCAGCTGCCGTCCATGCGCAGGTGGGTGTGGAGCGTGCGGCCGTCGTCGAGGCGGGTGAGCAGGTGCTTGCCCACGGGGTGGTTGCCGAGGACGACGGCGCCGGCGAGGTCCGTGTCGCCCAGTCGGCCCCACCGGAGCTCGCCGCGGACGAGCCGCTGCCCGGCAAGCGCGGCGTCCATGCGGCGGGCCACACGCAGGACGATGTCACCCTCGGGCACGCGTGGCTCCCTCCGCCGCCCGCCGTGCGGGGCCGTCCTCGCGCAGCCGCAGCCCGCGCGGGGTGGCGAAGAAGCCGGCCGCCTCGAGAGCCTCGCGCGCCGGGCCTCCTGCACCGAGCGCCGGTTCGCCGTCCACCCGCTGGAGGGTGACCCGGCCGAGCGTCCCTCGCGCCGCGGTCGCGGCGAGCTCCTGGGCCGCCGCCGACAGGCGGCCGGGGTCGGTGGTGAAGGAGAGCAGGGTCTTGCCACCGCGCTCGACGTAGAGGCACAGCTCCCCACCGACGAGGACGACGACGGCGCCCGCCGCCCGGCGTGGACGCGCGCCCTCGGTGGTGGCCACGGGCCAGGGCAGGGCGGCGCCGTAGGGGTTGGCCGGGTCGGTGGCGGCGAGGAGGAGCGGGGTGAGGTCCTCGCGCCGGACGGTGTCACGCAGGAGGTCGACGCACTCGGGCAGGGCGAACTGGGCGGCGCCCAGGCCCTCGACGAGGTAGCCGCGGCGGACCTTGCCCGCGTCCTCGAGCCGGGTGAGGACGGGGTACGCGGTGCCGAACCCGCCCGGAAGGTCCTCGAGTCCCGCCGCGCCGCGGGTGAGGACGCCGTGCCGCTCGAGGAGGGCGGCGACCTGCGCGAGCGCCGCGGTGGCGGTGTCCCCGCCCCGCGGGACCAGCGACCACCGGCCCGCCGCGGCGGGGGGCTGGGGGTTGCCCGGCCGGGTGCCGGCCGCGGCCATGAGCGAGCGACGGCGGGACAGGGTGCCGCCGGCCCGCGGCGGTCGCCGCGCCGCGTGGTGGGCCGGCCGGCCTCCGGAGAGGCGCGCGCGGACCGGGCCGAGGGAGTCGTTGGTGACGTGCCCGCCCCACGCGAGCTCCCACAGCGCCTCGAGCACCCGCTCGGTGCTCGCGAGGGCGTCCTCCTGCCGGCACGCGATGAGGAGGTCCCGGAAGAACTGCCCGCCGCCGGCCAGCGCCTCGAGGATCGCCCGCTGGAGGGGGTCGTCGGGCACCTCCTGGGGAGGGGGAAGGAGCTCGGGGCTGTCGGCGGGCGCGAGGACGAGGTAGCCGTCGACGCCCGGGAGCGCGCCGGCGCCGCACCACACGACCTCACCGGCGGTGGTGAGCTCGTCGAGCAGGGCCGCCCGGTACCCGCTCACGCGGGCAGGCAGGACGAGGGACTCCAGCGCCGAGGCCGGCACACGGGCACCGGCCAGCTGGTCGACGACCGAGCTGAGCGCCGCGGTGCCAGAGCCGGCCGTGCCCACCTGCTGCCAGCGAGGCAGGAAGGCGCCGAGGGTGGCGGCGGGGACGGCCTCGACCTCGCTGCGGAGCACGGCGAGGCTGCGCCTGCGGACGCGTCGCAGGACCTCGGCGTCGCAGTACTCGTCGGCGGACTCCGAGCCCGGGCGCAGCCGCCCGGTGACGAGTGCCGCCGTCGAGGTGAGCCGCCGCAGCACCGGCGCCAGGGCCGCCGTGCCCAGGCCCAGGTGAGCGGCGGCCTGGTCGGCGCGGAAGGGTCCGTGGGTGCGGGCGTAGCGGCGCACGAGGTCACCGAGCGGGTCGGGGACCGGTTCGAGCACCTCCTCGGGCAGTCCGACGGGCAGGGCGACGCCGAGCGCGTCGCGCAGGCGGCCGGCGTCCTCGAGCACCGCCCAGCGGGTCCCGCCGGCCACGGTCACCCGGATGACGCGCCGGGACCCCTCGAGCTCCTCGAGCCACCCCTCGGCCGCCGTGGGCGGGTCGCAGCGGGTGGCGAGCTCCGCCGTCGTCGCGGGACCGAGGCGGCGCACGAGGTCGGCGAGCGCCTCGACGTCCCGCGCCGGGTAGCGGCGCAGGCCCACCTCGGCCTCGATCTCGGCGAGCGCGGTGGCGTCGAGGAGGTCGGCGAGCTCGGTGGCACCGGGGCCGATGAGCTCGGCGAGGAGGCGCGGGTCCAGCGTGAGGGCGGCGGCGCGACGCTCGGCCGCGGGAGCGTCGCCGTCGTAGAGGAACTGACCGACGTAGCCCATGAGGAGGCTGCGGGCGAAGGGCGAGGGCGTGGGGGTGGCGACCTCGACCACGCGCAGCTCGCGGCGGGCGACCTGTCCCATGAGCTCGGCCAGCGCGGGGGTGTCGAAGTCGTCCTGGAGGCACTCGCGGACGGCCTCGAGGACGATGGGGAAGTCGGGGTGGTCGACGGCGACGCCGAGCAGCTGGGCCGCGCGGTGGCGCTGCTGCCACAGCGGCTGGCGGCGGTCGGGGCGGCGGCGGGGCAGCAGCAGCGCGCGGGCGGCGGCCTCGCGGAAGCGGGAGGCGAAGTGCGCCGAGCCGGCGAGCGCGTCGACGACCTGCCCGGTGAGCTCGTCGGGGTCGAGAAGGAGGTCCTCGGCGCTGACGGGCAGCTCGCCGCCCTCCGAGCCGACGTCCGGCAGGCGCATGACGATGCCGTCGTCGGCGGGCATCGCGGCGACGTCCATGCCGAGCTGCTCACGCAGCCGGGCGGCCAGGACGAGCGCCCACGGGGTGTGGACCCGCGAGCCGAAGGGGGAGTGGATGACCAGCCGCCAGTCGCCGAGCTCGTCGCGGAAGCGTTCGAGCACGATGGTGCGGTCGTCGCTGAGGTGGGCGTGCTCACGCTGCTCGTGGAGGTAGCCGAGGAGGTTGTCCCGGGCCCACTCGTCCAGGCCCTCCTCCGCGAGCCGCTCGTGGGCCCGCTCCGGCGGCAGGGCCGCGGTGGTGCGGACGAAGGCGCCCAGCGCCCGGCCGAGCTCGACGGGGCGACCGGGGGAGTCCCCCTTCCAGAAGGGCAGGCGCCCGGGCTGGCCCGGGGCGGGGGAGACGAGGACGCGGTCGGGGGTGATGTCCTCGATCCGCCACGTGCTCGAGCCGAGGGTGAAGGTGTCCCCGACCCGCGACTCGAAGACCATCTCCTCGTCGAGCTCCCCGACCCGGCGCCCGCCGCGCCCGGCGGAGGTGATGCCGTCGCCGCCGTCGGCGCTCACCGTCGCGGCGAGGAAGACGCCGTAGAGACCACGGTCGGGGATGGTGCCGCCGCTCGTCGTCGCCAGGCGCACCGCTCCGGGGCGGGCGGAGAGGGTGCCGGCGGCGCGGTCCCACACGAGGCGGGGACGCAGCTCGGCGAAGTCCTCGCTGGGGTAGCGGCCGGAGAGCATGTCGAGGACGGCGTGCAGCGAGGCGTCACCCAGCGACTCGAACGGGGCGCTGCGCCGGACGAGGGCGGCGAGCTCGTCCACCGACCAGTCCTCGACGGCGAGCATCGCGACGATCTGCTGCGCGAGGACGTCGAGGGGGTTGGCGACGACCTGGAGCGCCTCGATCGCGCCTTCCTGGGCACGCACGGAGGTGACGGACGCGGCGAGGAGGTCCCCGCGGTGGGTGGGCAGGACGACGCCGCGGGACAGCGCCCCGACCTGGTGCCCCGCCCGGCCGATGCGCTGGAGGGCGGAGGCGACCGACGGCGGGGCGCCGACCTGGACGACGAGGTCGACGGCCCCCATGTCGATGCCCAGCTCGAGGGTCGAGGTGGCGATGACGGCCGGCAGGGTCCCCGACTTCAGCGCCGACTCGATCCGGGTGCGCTCCTCGCGGCTCATCGAGCCGTGGTGGGCGCGGGCCAGCTCGCCGTCGGCGGCGGGGGAGGCGGTGCCGGACTGGCCGGGCACCTGCGCGGCCCATCCCGACGCGGCCTGCGACGGCGGTCGGTCCGCGGCGTCGTCGGCGGCGGGACGGGTGCGCTCGGCCCAGACCTCGTTGACCCGTGCCGCGAGCCGCTCGGCGCCGCGGCGGGAGTTGGCGAAGACGATGGTGGACCGGTGGGAGGTGATGAGGTCGACGAGCCGCTCCTCCACGTGCGGCCAGATGGAGGCGCGGTGCTGGGCGGGGAGGCGGCCCGCGGCGCTGCCGGACAGGTCCTCCTCGGCGGGTGCCGGCTCCCGGCCGGGGGCGTCGGGCAGGTCGGAGAGGTCGGGCACCGGGACGACGACGTCGACCTGGAGCTCCTTGGCGATGTCCGGGCGCACGACGCGGACCGGCCGCCCGCCGTCCTCCGGGGCGCGCGTGCCGCCGAGGAAGCGTGCGACGGCCTCGACGGGGCGGACCGTCGCCGAGAGGCCCACCCGCTGGGCCGGGCGGGGGAGCAGGGCGTCGAGCCGCTCGAGGGTGACGGCCAGGTGCGCGCCGCGCTTGGTGCCGGCGACGGCGTGGACCTCGTCGAGGATGACCGTCTCCACCCCGCGCAGCCCCTCGCGGGCGGCGGAGGTGAGGACGAGGTAGAGGGACTCGGGGGTGGTGATGAGGATGTCCGGTGGCCGGGTGGCCAGGGCGCGCCGCTCCGCGGGCGGGGTGTCACCGGTGCGGACACCGACCGTCACGTCGCGGACCGGGGTGCCCGCCGCGGCCGCCGCCCGCGTGATGCCGACGAGCGGGGAGCGGAGGTTGCGCTCGACGTCCGCGGCCAGCGCCTTGAGCGGGGAGACGTACAGCACCCGCGCGCGCCGCTCGGGCGCCGGGTCCGCCCCGGTGAGCAGCCTGTCCACCGACCAGAGGAAGGCCGACAGGGTCTTCCCGGAGCCGGTGGGCGCGACGACGAGGGCGTGGTCCCCGGCGCGCACCGCCTCCCAGGCGCCCGCCTGCGCAGCCGTGGGCGCGGCGAAGGCGCCGGAGAACCAGGCGCGTGTGGGCGCCGAGAAGCCGGCCAGCGCGTCGTCCACCATTCCGACATTGTGCAGGGGAGGTGTGACATCCACTCCTCGGCCGAGCTGCGCGGGCGGGGGACGGCGCCGGCGTGGCACGCTGGAGGCGTGAAGCACTCGGAGTTCCGGCAGGCGCTGGAGGAGACCTTCGGCTCGGCCTACGGGCGCACGCTCGCGGCCGAGCTCGTCCTCGTGCCCCTCGGCAACCGCACCGCGGACGCGGCGCTCGCGGCCGGGGTCGCCCCGCAGGAGGTCTGGGACGCGGTGTGCGAGGAGATGGATCTCGGCGAGCGGGTGCGCTGGCGCCACCGCGGCACCCTGGACCCCGAGCGGCGCTGAGCCGTCCCGCGTGTCGCGAGCAGTCGAACGCCCGTTCGGTCTACGCTGGTCCCCAGGGAAGGACGAGCCGCGGGTCCCCACAGCCACTGGGGCCCGCGACCCGGATGTCAGTGGTCGGACATAGCCTCCCCACAGGTAGCCGTCCGGAGAGGGCGGGCCCTGACAGACCAGCCCCGTCCCGCACGGCCGCGACCGCCGGCCACGACACAAGGAGACCCACATGGCCGCTCCCGTAGCAGACCGCAGCAAGGCCCTGGAGGCCGCGCTCAGCCAGATCGACCGCCAGTTCGGCAAGGGCTCGATCATGCGGCTGGGGGACGAGAACCGTCCGCCCGTCGCCGTCATCCCCACCGGGTCGGTGGCCCTGGACGTCGCCCTCGGCATCGGCGGGCTGCCGCGCGGCCGCGTCGTCGAGATCTACGGCCCGGAGTCCTCCGGCAAGACGACCGTCGCGCTCCACGCCGTGGCCAACGCCCAGCGCGCCGGCGGGATCGCCGCGTTCATCGACGCCGAGCACGCGCTCGACCCCGAGTACGCCAAGAAGCTCGGTGTCGACACCGACGCCCTCCTCGTCTCCCAGCCGGACACCGGCGAGCAGGCGCTGGAGATCATGGACATGCTCATCAGGTCCGGTGCGCTCGACATCGTCGTCATCGACTCCGTCGCGGCGCTCGTGCCCAAGGCCGAGATCGAGGGCGAGATGGGTGACTCCCACGTCGGTCTGCAGGCCCGTCTCATGTCCCAGGCCCTGCGCAAGATCACCGGTGCGCTGTCCGCCTCGGGCACCACGGCGATCTTCATCAACCAGCTGCGCGAGAAGATCGGTGTGTTCTTCGGTTCCCCGGAGACCACCACGGGTGGCAAGGCGCTGAAGTTCTACGCCTCCGTGCGCATCGACGTCCGCCGCATCGAGACCCTCAAGGAGGGCTCGGACCCGGTCGGCAACCGCACCCGCGCGAAGATCGTCAAGAACAAGATGGCCCCGCCCTTCAAGCAGGCCGAGTTCGACATCCTCTACGGCAAGGGCATCTCCCGTGAGGGTGGACTCCTCGACCTCGGTGTCGAGCACGGCATCGTGCGCAAGTCCGGGGCCTGGTTCACCTACGAGGGTGACCAGCTCGGGCAGGGCAAGGAGAACTCGCGCCGCTTCCTCAAGGACAACCCGGAGCTGGCCGTCGAGATCGAGAAGAAGATCCTCGACAAGCTCGGCATCGGGACCAAGCCGGAGGACGGCGCGGACGAGGCAAAGGTCGACTTCTGAGCCTCTCGTCCCGTCCCGGTGGTCGGAGGCCCGCGCAGGAGCCTCCGACCACCGGCGCTGCCGCCGAGGACGTCGAACCCCCCGGTGAGGAGGTCGCGCGCGCGATCCTCCTGCGTCAGCTCGCTGCCGCGCCCCGCAGCCGCGCGCAGCTCGCGGAGAAGCTCGCGGCCAAGGACGTCCCGGCCGAGATCGCCGAACGGCTCCTCGACCGCTTCGAGGAGGTCGGCCTCGTCGACGACGCCGCCTACGCCGAGATGCTCGTGCGCACCCGTCACGCGGAGCGTGGCCTGGCGCGGCGGGCGCTCACGCACGAGCTGCGCCGCAAGGGCGTGACCCCCGAGGTCGCCGCGCAGGCCCTCGAGCAGATCGACGACGACGACGAGCTCGCTGCTGCCCGCGACCTCGCCGTGCGCAAGGCCCGGGCGAGCCGCGGCCTGGACCGCGACAAGCGCCGTCGCCGGCTCGCCGGCATGCTCGCCCGCAAAGGGTACTCACCCGGCGTGGCCATGCGGGCCGTCGACGAGGCGCTCGCCGCCGACGGTGAGGACCCGGGCGGCATCGGCTCCCTGGGCGACGACCCGGCCTAGCCGACCGACGCGCGGCGGGCCAGGCCGGGTCGACCTCAGACCTTCTGCCCCGTCGCGAGCGGGTTGCCCGCGGACGCGAGCCCGCCGGGCGTCTCCACCTTCTGCCCCCGTTGGCGCAGGCGCCGCTCCACGGTGATCGCCACCCGGGTGAGCGTGAAGTTCAGGGTGAGGTAGATCGCCAGCGTCGCGACGAAGAACGGCAGCCGGCTCTCGTTGCCGAAGAAGTTGTAGTTGAGCTGGGACGCCCGGAGCAGCTCGTGGTAGGCGATGATGAAGCCGATCGAGGTGTCCTTGAGCAGGACGACCAGCTGGGCGATGAGGCTCGGCAGCATGACCCGCACGGCTTGCGGAAGCATGACGATGAAGAAGTTCTGGAACCACGAGAGCCCGATCGCCAGGCCCGCCTCGCCCTGTCCCTTCGCCAGGGAGGACAGTCCGGCACGCAGGATCTCGGCGACGATCGCCCCGTTGTAGATGACGAGCCCGAACACCACGGAGGCGAAGGGGCTGAAGCCGAAGACGAAGTACCCGAACATCATGAGCACGAGCACCGGCAGTCCGCGGAAGAGCTCGATGACGCCGGTGGTCGTGCCGCGGAGCGCCCTGCGCGGCGTGGTGCGCAGCATGACGAGGACGAGCGCGAGCAGCCCCGCCAGGGGCATGGCGAGCGCGGCGGCCTTGAGGGTGCCCTCGATGAGTCCGCCCCGCAGCAGCGAGTTCCACCACACGTCCTCGACCGTCTGACCACGCGGCGGGTCGACGAGCACGAGCCAACGGTCGTTGAAGATGTCGTTGCGGTACATCGCGAACAGGCCCCACGCGAGCACCGCGAGGATGAGGAGCCCGGCCAGCGCGGAGAGCATGCGCTGGCGTCGCCGGGTGACAGGGCCCGGCGCGTCGTACAGGACGGTGCTGACGTCACTCATCGTGCGAACGCCACCTTCCGCTCGATCCGGTTGGCGAGGGTACCCGCAGGCACGGTGATGAGGAGGTAGAAGACCGCGATGCCGCTGAACACCCACAGGGCGCTCCCGGGGTTGGCGAGCGACACCGTCCGGGCGGTCGAGACGAGCTCGGCCGTGGCGAACCCGGCGGCGATCGAGGTGTTCTTCACCATGGCGATGAGCACGTTGATGAGCGGCGGCACCACCGTGCGCAGTGCCTGCGGCAGGACGACGAGCTGCAGGGACTGGCCACCGGTGAGCCCGATCGCCCGAGCGGCCTCGGCCTGCCCGATGCCGACGCTGTTGATGCCCGAGCGCACCGCCTCGCAGACAAAGGCCGAGGTGTAGACGGACAGCGCGACGATCGCCTGGGTGCGGCCGATCGGGATGAGGACGTCCATGGTCAGCAGCACGCTCGAGACGAAGATGAACAGGAGCGTCAGCGGGGTGTTGCGCATGACCTCGACCCACGCGGTGGACACCCAGCGCAGGGTGGAGAGCGGGGACACCCGCATCGCGGCCAGGAGGACCCCGGCCACCAGCGAGATCGCGCCGCTGGCGACGGCCACGTACAGCGTGGTGAGGAAGCCGTTCCAGAAGGCCGGCAGGTTGTCGAGGACGACGTTCATTCAGTTCCCGATCGACGTGGGCGGCGGTCCGGGACGCCCGTGGCGCCCCGGACCGCCGAGGAGGTCCAGCTCAGTACCGGTCGACCGCCGGGGGCTCGGGCGTGTCGAGGACCGCGCCCGCGGTGTTCTCCCAGGCCTCGGCCCAGCGCCCGTCCTCGTAGGCCTCCTCGAGGACGTCGTTGATGAAGTCGCGGAACTCGTCGTCGCCCTTCGCGAGGCCGATGCCGTAGGGCTCCTCGGTGAACAGGTCACCGACGAGCTTGAAGTCGTCGGGCGACTCGTCGACGTACCCGGCGAGGATGACGTTGTCGGTGGTGACGGCGTCGACCTGGCCGCTGAGCAGCGGGTCGAGGCAATCGGTGTAGGCGCCGTAGGTGACGAGCTGCGCGTCGGGGTAGTTGTCCCGGATGTTCTGCGCCGGGGTGGAGCCGTCGGCCGAGCACACCGTCTTGCCGGCGAGGTCGTCCGGGCCGTTGATGTCGGTGTTGTCGGCCGCCACCATGAGCGACTGGCCGGCGACGTAGTACGGTCCGGCGAAGTCGATGAGCTCCTTGCGGTCGTCGTTGATCGTGTAGGTCGCCACGACGATGTCGACCGAGCCGTTCTGGATGAGCTGCTCGCGCTGGGCGGACTGGGCCTCGACGAACTCGGCCTCCACACCGAGGGAGTCGGCGATCAGCTGGCCGATCTCCACGTCGAAGCCCACCGGCACGCCGTCGGGGCCCTGGAGACCGAAGAGGGGCTGGTCGAACTTCGTCCCGATCGTCATGCTGCCCTCCTCGACGAGACGGGCCATGGTGCTGCCCTCGGGGAACTCCGAGGGGTCGACCGGCTCGGTCTCCGAACCACCGTTGTCGTCACCACAGGCGGACAGCGCGAGCATCCCCGCTGCCGTGAGGGCGATCATCGTCCTGCGTGTCTTCCGCATGCTTCTCTCCTTCGGTTGCCCCACCACAGCGGGTCGGGTCGGCTGGTCAGTGGGTGAGGATCTTGCCGAGGAAGTCCTTGGCGCGCTCCGTCTCGGCGTGGGTGAAGAAGGACTCGGGGTCCTTCTCCTCGACGATCTCGCCGGCGTCCATGAAGACGACGCGGTCGCCCGCGCGCCGGGCGAAGCCCATCTCGTGGGTGACGACGACCATCGTCATGCCGTCGCGGGCGAGGGAGGTCATGACGTCGAGGACCTCGTTGATCATCTCCGGGTCCAGGGCGGAGGTCGGCTCGTCGAAGAGCATGACCTTCGGCCGCATCGCCAGCGCCCGGGCGATCGCCACGCGCTGCTGCTGGCCGCCGGAGAGCTGGGCCGGCAGCTTGGACGCCTGGTTGGCCACCCCCACCCGCTCGAGCAGCCCCATGCCCAGCTCCCGGGCGTCCTTGGTCTTCATGCCCCTGACCTTGACCGGCCCCAGGGTCACGTTGTCGAGCACGGTCTTGTGGGCGAAGAGGTTGAAGGACTGGAACACCATGCCGACGTCGGCACGCAGGCGGGCCAGCGCCTTGCCCTCCTCGGGGAGCGGGGTGCCGTCGACGAGGATCTGCCCCGAGCTGATCGTCTCCAGCCGGTTGATGGTCCGGCACAGCGTCGACTTGCCGGAGCCGGAGGGACCGATGACGACGACGACCTCACCGCGGTGGACGGTGAGGTCGATGTCCTTGAGGACGTGCAGCTCACCGAAGTACTTGTTGACGCCGCGCAGCTCGACGAGCGGTTCATCGGTGGGCGGGGGCATGGCGTCGGGCTGACTCATAGGGGTCAACCTAACCAGTGCGGTGGGTCACGTCACGGATATCCAGGTCACAGTCCCGTCGCGGCGTCCCCACCGGGGCCGTGGGGTGCCGACCGGGCGAACTACACTTGTCCGACGATGACTGCCACCGCCAGCGCGCCCCGCACCTACGTCGTGCGCACCATGGGCTGCCAGATGAACGTCCACGACTCCGAGCGACTGGCCGGCATGCTCGAGGGCGCCGGCTACGTGCCCGCCGAGGCGGGCGCCGGCGAGGCGTTGGGCACCGGTGCGGACGTCGTCGTCATCAACACGTGCTCGGTGCGCGAGAACGCCGCCAGCCGCCTCTTCGGCAACCTCGGGCAGCTCGCGTCGGTCAAGCGCTCGCGGCCGGGCATGCAGATCGCCGTCGGCGGCTGCCTCGCCCAGCAGATGCGGGACGGCATCGTCGACAAGGCGCCGTGGGTCGACGTCGTCTTCGGCACCCACAACCTCGACGTCCTGCCCACCCTGCTCGAGCGGGCGCGGCACAACGCCGAGGCGCAGGTGGAGATCGAGGAGTCGCTCAAGGTCTTCCCGTCCACGCTGCCCACCAAGCGCGAGTCGGCCTACGCCGGCTGGGTGTCGATCTCCGTGGGCTGCAACAACACGTGCACCTTCTGCATCGTCCCCCACCTGCGCGGCAAGGAGCGCGACCGCCGGCCGGGCGACGTGCTGGCCGAGGTCGAGGCCGTCGTCGCCCAGGGCGCCATCGAGGTCACCCTGCTCGGGCAGAACGTCAACTCCTACGGCGTGGGCTTCGGGGACCGCGGCGCCTTCGCCAAGCTGCTGCGTGCGTGCGGCCAGGTCGCGGGCCTGGAGCGGGTGCGCTTCACCTCCCCGCACCCGGCCGCCTTCACCGACGACGTCATCGAGGCGATGGCCCAGACGCCCACCGTCATGCCGCAGCTGCACATGCCGCTGCAGTCCGGCTCGGACCGGATCCTGCGGGCCATGCGGCGCTCCTACCGCTCGGCGAAGTTCCTCGGCATCCTCGACCGCGTCCGTGCCGCCATCCCGGACGCCGCGATCAGCACCGACATCATCGTCGGGTTCCCGGGGGAGACCGAGGAGGACTTCCAGGCCACCCTCGACGTCGTCGCGGCCTCCCGCTTCGCCAGCGCCTTCACCTTCCAGTACTCCCCGCGGCCGGGCACGCCCGCGGCCGACCTGCCCGACCAGGTCCCGGCCGACGTCGTCGCCGAGCGCTACCAGCGCCTGGTCGCGCTCCAGGAGCGCATCGGGACGGAGGAGAACGAGCGTCAGGTCGGGCGCACCGTCGAGGTGCTCGTCTCCGACGGCGGCGGGCGCAAGGACGGGGCGACCGCCCGCATCAGCGGCCGTGCCGCCGACAACCGCCTCGTCCACGTCGCGCTGCCCGAGAGCGTGACGGACGCCCCGCGCCCCGGTGACATGGTGACGGCGACCGTCACCCACGGCGCCCCCCACCACCTCGTCGCCGACTCCCCGGCGCTCGGCGGCACCTACGCCCTGCGCCGCACGCGCGCCGGCGACGCGTGGGAGCGGGCCCAGCGCGGGGACCACGACCACGGCGGCGGTGCGTCCCCGGCCGTGGGCGGCGCCGTCACCCTCGGCATGCCGACCCTGCGCGCCCGCTGAGCGGCGTGCTCCCCGGACCTCTCGTCGCCCCTCCTCACCACGGCGCGCCCGTCCGCTCGGGCCGAGGTGAGCGGGAAAGACGACCGGTCCGCTGGTGCCGCGGTGGGTAGCCTGGACGCCGTGCCGGCCCCCGTCCTCGCTGTCGTCGGGTCCACCGCGACGGGCAAGTCCGACCTGGCCCTCGACGTCGTCGAGCTCCTCGGCGGCCCCGCGGCGGCGGAGGTCGTCAACGCGGACGCCATGCAGCTCTACCGCGGCATGGACGTCGGTACCGCCAAGCTCCCCGTCGCCGAGCGGCGCGGCGTCGCCCACCACCAGCTCGACGTCCTCGACGTCACCGAGGAGGCGAACGTCGCGGCCTACCAGCGCGAGGCCCGCACCGACCTCGCCGCCGTGGCCGGGCGGGGCCGCCGCGGTGTCCTCGTCGGAGGCTCCGGGCTCTACGTGCGGGCCGCCCTCGACGAGCTCGAGTTCCCCGGCACCGACCCCGAGGTGCGCGGGCTCCTGGAGGCCCGCGCCGAGGAGGAGGGGCCCGGGATGCTGTATCGGGAGCTCGCCGAGCGCGACCCGGTCGCCGCCGAGCGGATCCCGCCGGGGAACACCCGCCGGATCGTGCGGGCCCTGGAGGTCATCGAGCTGACCGGACGGCCCTACTCGGCCACGATGCCCGAGCACCGCTACCACCTGCCCGCCGTGCAGGTGGCCATCGACGTCCCGCGCGAGGAGCTCCTCACCCGCATCTCCGTCCGCGCCCGCGCGATGCTCGACGGCGGCCTGCTCGAGGAGACCCGCGAGCTGCTCGCCGCGGGGCTCGCGCAGGGCCGGACCGCGTCACGCGCCGTCGGCTACGCCCAGGCGGTCGCCGTCCTCGAGGGCCGGCTCAGCGTCGAGGACGCGCACGCCGCCATCTCCGTCGCCACGCGGCAGCTCGCCCGCCGCCAGCAGCAGTGGTTCCGCCGCGACCCGCGCGTCCACTGGCTGCCGCCCTCGGCGGACCTGCCGGAGCAGGTCGCCGCCCTCCTGGCGTAGCCCCACCCGGTCATCCGGGCAGGGATCGGACAGGTGCGGGGGAGGTGGTGGGGGCGCGTAGGCTCGTCCACATGTCGCCGCTGGCCCCGCTCCGGGGCGTCCCCCTCACCAAAGGGCACGCCACCGAGAACGACTTCGTCCTCCTCACCGATCCCGACGCCCGCCTCGACGTCGACGCCGAGACCGTGGCCGCCGTGTGCGACCGGCGCGCCGGCATCGGCGCCGACGGCCTCGTGCGCGCCGTCCGGTCCGCCGCGCTCGGGACGCCCGAGGCGCGCGCGGCGGCGGCGCAGGGCGCCGAGTGGTTCATGGACTACCGCAACGCCGACGGCTCGGTCGCCGAGATGTGCGGCAACGCCGCCCGGCTCCTCGCCACCTACCTCGTCGACGAGGGCCTCATCGCCCCCGCGGACGGCGAGGCGGTGCTCGTCGGCACCCGTGGCGGCGTCCGGGCGGTCACGCGCACCGGTGGGGACTGGACCGTCGACATGGGCCCGTGGCAGCTGCCCGGGGGTGGCGACGCCGTCACCCGCGGCTTCGACGTCGCCGTCCAGGTGCGTGGCCTCGAGGGCACGCGGGCCGGGCTGCGGGTCACCATGCCCAACCCGCACACCGTCGTCGCGCTGCCCGACGAGGAGGAGCTCGCGGCGGCTGACCTCGTCCCGCTCGTCGCCGTCGACCCCGAGCCCGCCGACGGCACGAACGTCGAGGTCGTCGTCCCGCTGGGGGAGACGACGACGGACGGCGAGCCCACCGGCACCGTCCGCATGCGCGTGCAGGAGCGCGGCGCGGGGGAGACCCGCTCGTGCGGCACCGGCGCGTGCGCCGTCGCGGTCGCGCTGCACGCGTGGGGCGGCGCGGGCGCGCCCCGCCTGTGGCGGGTCCTCGTGCCGGGCGGTGAGCTCGTCGTGCGGCTCACCGACGACGGGCGCGCGCTGCTCACAGGCCCCGCGACGCTCGTCGGGCGGGTGACGCTCCGCTAGGGGCGCCGCACGTCGAGCACCCGGAAGCCCTTGGAGCTCGACAGTCGCTCCGTCGGCATGCCGAGCTCGGTCTCGACCCAGCGCTGCAGGGAGTCGGCCCCGAGGTTCTTGCTCACCACCAGCCGCGCGCACCCGGCGGGTGCCAGCCGGCCCAGCCACGTGCGCAGCAGCGCGTGCAGCGCCTCCTTGCCGATCCGGATGGGCGGGTTGGACCACAGCTCGTCGATCCCGCCCGCGACGAGCGCCTCGGCCTCCTCGGGCGCGGCAACGACGACGTTGCCGAGCCCCAGGGCGGCGGCGTTCCGCGCGGTGAGGTCCCGGGCCCGCTCGTTGACGTCGACGGCGACGACGCGTGCTCCCGGGGAGGCGGCGGCCATCGCGAGGGTGACCGGACCCCAGCCGCAGCCGAGGTCCACGAGCGTCCCGGTGGGCGCCGGGTCGGGCACGGCGTCCAGGAGCACGCGCGTCCCGATGTCGAGCCGGTCGCCGGAGAAGACGCCCGGCGCGGTGCGGACCTGGACCGGCCGCCCGCGCAGGACGACGTCGAGGGTGCGGGTCTCCCCGGGGGAGGCCGGCCGCGCGGTGAAGTAGTGCTCGCTCACCCACCGAAACCTACCCCGCTGCTGGGGATAACTGGTCGCCGGACCGGGGCCGCCGTGGGATCCTGGGACGTGGTGGACGACGACTGGGAGACCATGGCAGATCACGACGACGACGCGGCGCAGGAACGCGACCCCGCACGGGACGTCGTGGCACGTGTGCTCGCCCGTGCCGGGACGGCACTCCAGACCGGCGACGCCGCGGGGCACGAGCTCGACGGCGACCAGCTCGACCGCGAGGAGCGCTCGGCGCTCCGTCGTGTCGCCGGCCTCTCGACCGAGCTCGAGGACATGTCCGAGGTCGAGTACCGGCAGCTGCGCCTCGAGCGGGTCGTCCTCATCGGCCTGTGGTCCGGACCGCAGGCGGAGCTCGCGGAGGTCTCGCTCCGCGAGCTCGCGGCGCTCGCGGAGACCGCCGGTTCCATCGTGCTGGACGCGGTGCTCCAGCGCCGCGCCACCCCGGACCCGGCCACGTTCCTCGGCTCGGGCAAGGCGGCCGAGCTCGCCGAGCTCGTCGCCGAGGTCGGTGCCGACACCGTCGTCGCCGACTCCGAGCTCAGCCCCTCCCAGCGCCGTGCGCTCGAGGACGTCGTCAAGGTCAAGGTCATCGACCGCACCGCCCTCATCCTCGACATCTTCGCCCAGCACGCCAAGTCCCGGGAGGGCAAGGCGCAGGTCGAGCTCGCCCAGCTGGAGTACCTGCTCCCGCGCCTGCGCGGGTGGGGCGAGTCGATGTCCCGGCAGGCCGGTGGCCGCGTCGCGGGCGGTGCCGGCATCGGCTCCCGCGGACCGGGTGAGACGAAGATCGAGCTCGACCGCCGCCGCATCCGCACCCGGATGGCGCGTCTGCGTCGCCAGATCGCCGCCATGGCCCCCTCCCGGGAGACCAAGCGCGCCTCACGGCACCGCGCGCAGGTCCCCGCCGTCGCCATCGCCGGCTACACCAACGCCGGCAAGTCCTCCCTCCTCAACCGGCTCACCGGCGCCGGCGTGCTCGTCGAGAACTCACTCTTCGCCACCCTCGACCCCACGGTGCGCCGGGCCGAGACCCCGGACGGGCGCGCCTACACCCTCGCCGACACCGTCGGCTTCGTGCGCTCGCTGCCGCACGAGCTCGTCGAGGCCTTCCGCTCCACCCTCGAGGAGGTCGCCGACGCCGACCTCATCCTCCACGTCGTCGACGCCGCCCACCCCGACCCCGAGGGGCAGGTCAAGGCGGTGCGCGACGTCCTCGCCGACATCCCCGGCGCGGACGACATCCCCGAGGTCGTCGTCCTCAACAAGGCCGACCTCGCCGACCCCGGCACCGTCGCGGGCCTGCGTACCCGCTACCCCGGCGCCGTCGCGGTGTCGGCACGCACCGGCGAGGGCATCGAGGAGCTGCGCGAGCGCATCGCCGAGCTCCTCCCGCGCCCCTCGGTGCGGGTCGAGGTCCTCGTGCCGTACTCACGCGGCGACCTCGTCTCGCGAGCGCACGCCACCGGTGAGGTGCTCGCCGAGGAGCACACCGGCGCCGGCACACAGCTGACGGCGCTCGTCGACCCGACCCTCGCGGCCGACCTCACCGCCGCCGCCTCGGCGTGAGCGGCACGCCCGAGCTGCTCGCCGCCGCGGTCCGGCGCCTGGGCGGCAGGGAGCGCGCGGGCCAGCTCGAGATGGCCGAGGAGGTGGCCCGGACCCTCCGCGAGCCGCGAGCCCTGCTCGTCCAGGCCGGCACCGGCACCGGGAAGTCCCTCGGCTACCTCGTGCCCGTCCTCGACCACGCCGTGCGCCACCACCAGCGCGCCGTCATCTCCACCGCCACCCTCGCCCTCCAGCGTCAGGTGCTCACCCACGACGTCCCGCTCGTCGCCGACGTCGTCGCCGCCTCCGGTGCACCGCGCCCCGAGGTGGCGCTCCTCAAGGGCTGGCACAACTACGTGTGCAGACACAAGGTGGCCGGCGGCTACCCGACCGAGGACGAGCCGGGCCTCTTCGCCGTCGACGCCGCCACGGCCGACGCCGCGGGCAGCGCCTCCCGGGGCCCGCTCGCCGAGCAGGTCGTCCGGCTGCGCGAGTGGGCCGAGGAGACCGACACCGGTGACCGCGACGACCTCGACCCGGGCGTCGGTGACCGCGCGTGGCGCCAGGTGTCGGTGACCAAGCTCGAGTGCCTCGGGGCGAGCTGCCCGATGCTCGAGGAGTGCTTCCCCGAGGCGGCACGCCGGGCCGCGCACGAGGCCGACGTCGTCGTCACGAACCACGCGATGCTCGGCATCGCCGCGGCCGGCTCGCCCCGGGTGCTGCCCGAGCACGAGGTCCTCGTCGTCGATGAGGCACACGAGCTGGCCGAGCGCGTGACGGCCCAGTCCACTCTCGAGCTGTCCACCGCCGTCGTCGACCGCACGGCGCGGCTGGCCCGCAAGCACACCGGGGTGGCCGTCGAGGCCCTCGACGCCGCCGGCCGCGCGCTGGGCGGCTGGCTGGAGACCGCGCCCACGGGCCGGCTGCGCTCGGTGCCCGCCGAGCTCCTCGACGCCGTCACCCTCCTCGAGGCCGGCAGCCGCGAGGCGATCAGTGCGATGCGCGGGGAGACCGACGCCGAGGCGGGCGGGCGGCTCATGGCGCGTTCGGCGATGGTCGTCCTCCACGAGATCGCCGAGCGCCTCCTCGGCGACGGCGTGGCCCAGCGCCGCGAGGTCCTGTGGTGCGAGCGCGGGCGCACCGGCTTCGAGTCGGCCCGCCTCCACCTCGCCCCCCTCGACGTCGCCCGCCCCATCGCCACCGAGCTGCTCGCCGGCAAGGCGGCCGTCCTCACCTCCGCGACGCTCTCCCTCGGCGGCAGCTTCACGCCCGTGGCGCGCACCCTCGGCGTCAGCCTCCTCGACCACCTCGAGGCCGACGACGACGCCCCGCGCCCCGCGCCCGGGCCGCGGTGGCAGGGGATCGACGTCGGCTCGCCCTTCGACTACGGCCGCCAGGGCATCCTCTACGTCGCCCGCCACCTCCCGGCGCCGGGGCGCGAGGGACCCGGGGCGGACGCGCAACGGGAGCTCGTCGAGCTCGTCCGCGCCTCCGGGGGCGGCGCCCTCGGGCTGTTCTCCTCCCGGCGCGCCGCGGAGGAGGCCGCGGAGCTGCTCCGGACCGAGATCGACACCCCGGTCCTGTGCCAGGGGGAGGACCAGCTGCCCTCGCTCGTGCGGCGGTTCGCCGAGGACGAGTCGGCGACCCTCGTCGGCACCCTGTCCCTGTGGCAGGGGGTGGACGTGCCGGGGCGCACCTGCCGGCTCGTCGTCATCGACCGCATCCCCTTCCCCCGGCCCGACGACCCCGTCCGCTCCGCCCGCTCGGAGGTCGTCGCCGCGGGCGGTGGCAACGGGTTCATGTCCGTGGCGGCCACGCACGCGGCGCTCCTCCTCGCCCAGGGCGCCGGACGGCTCATCCGCTCGACGGAGGACCGCGGCGTCGTCGCCGTCCTCGACTCGCGTCTCGCCACGGCCCGGTACGGCAGCTTCCTGCGCGGCTCCATGCCGCCGCTGTGGCCGACGACCGACGGCGAGGTGGCGCGCGCCGCGCTGCGTCGCCTGGCGGCACGGCCGGCGCTGACCCCCTAGCGGGGACTCGTTCTCGACAGCGCGGACGAAGCAGGTGGCTGCCTGCCGTCCGGCCCGCACCGGCCCGCGGGGCTGGCCCCACCCGAAGCGGTCGACGTTCCGTGGCAACAGATGGCAACCGGATTGACGAACGGTGTTGCCATGTCAACACTCAATGGTGTTGCAATGTCAACACGCAAGGTAACCCTCCCAGAGCGCCGGGCGCGGGGCACGCACACTCCGGCGACCAAAGGAAAGGCAGGACGATGCCGTCCCCATTGACCACCACGCGCAAGAAGACATTCATGCTCACCAGCCTCGGAGTCGGCGCAGCGCTCCTGGCAGCATGCGCCCCTGACACGGCTGACGACGGCGACATCGGTGAGGACGTCATCAGGTACCGGGTTGCGACCATCGAGGGCATCGGCACGCCCATGAACGACGGCTTCGACCGGTTCGTCGAGGAGGCCGAGACGTGCTCCGATGGCCGCCTCGTCGGCACAAACTACCCAGCTGGCCAGCTGGGTGGGTTCGTCGACCTGATCGACGGCAACCGCAACGGCACGTACGAGATCACCAGCGGCGGGTTCGACGTCGAGGACCAGCTCTCACCGACACTCGCTGCGCTCTCGCTCGGCTACGTCTTCGAGGACGAGGAGCACGTCGAGCGCGTCATCGACGGGATGCTGCCGCAGATGGCCGAGGAGCTTGAAGCGAGCACGGGCGCAACGATCCTGGGCATGGGCGAGGACGGCTGGCGCTGGACCTTCAGCTCAACACCCATCGAGACGATCGAGGACACCCAAGGCCTGGGCATTCGAGTGCCGGAGGCCGACATCCCCCTAGGGCTGTGGAACGCCCTCGGCGCCTCCCCGACCCCTGTGCCGTTCACCGAGATGTACAACGCCCTGGAGACCGGCGTCATCGAAGCTGGCGAGGGTGCCCTGGCGCAGATCGCCGCGAACGCCTTCCACGAGCCCGCCCCCTATCTCAACAACACCAAGCACTGGTTCAACATCAAGCCTGTCCGCGCGAACGCCGAGTGGTTCAACGGACTCGATGACGACCTGCAGGCATGCCTCCGGACCACTGCCGAAGACGTGTTCGCTGACGTTCGTGAAACCAGCCGCCAGCTCGAGGCCGAGACCGTTGCGGAGCTCGAGGCCGAGGGCGTCACGGTGTTCGAGGAGCCCGCGGACCTCGAGGTGTGGAAGCAGCGTTCGGCCACCTACGACGAGGTCTACTTCGGCGAGTACCCCGAGGCCGAAGAGTTCATCAACGACGTGCGGTCCTATGCCGCAGGCGACCAGGAGTAGGCCTTGACTTCCGCCGCGGCAACGAGCGGAGGAGGCGTGACCCACCCTCCGGACAAGCCACTCGTCCTCGAAGACATCGCCGAGTCCGAAGCCTTACCTCCTGCCCGGGATACCCGCCTCTCCCTGCTCCGGCAGTTTGATCGAGCCATCGACATCCTCGCCGCACTGCTCCTCATCATGATGGTCAGCGTCTCCATCGTTCAGGTGTTCATGCGGTATGTGCTCGGCTCGCCACTGCCATGGCCCGAAGAGATGGCCCGATGGGCGTTCCTCTGGCTCGTCATGATCGGCTGCGTGACCGTCACCCGCACAGGCAGCCACATTCGAATGTCGATGTTCGTGCACATGCTGCCTCAGCGGACACGCCCTTACACCGATCTCCTCGGTATCGCCCTGTCGGCTACGGCGCTGGCGCTGATCGGATACCTCGGCCTTCAACTCATGGGCCAGACGACCGGGGCATCGATCACCGGGGCGATCTCCTATCACTGGCTCTACCTCGCGCTGCCGGTTGGTAGCTTCCTGTCCCTGGCGACCTTGCTCCGCTCAGACGTGAAGGGTGTACCGCGAGGCGTCGTCTACGGGGTCGTCGCGTTAGGAGCGGGTCTGGCGTTCGTGGTCCTCGAGGGGGTCCAGCACTCCTACCTCGTCGTACTGGACCCCACCGCCACCTCCCTGGTCGCCTCGATGCTGCTCCTCGCCTTGGGAGCCCCCGTCGCTCATGCCCTGTTGGTCGGCGCCGCCGTCGCTTTCGCCGCAGGCGGGCTTCCCGACGTGGTCATCGCCAACCACTTCGCCTCACAGGTCTCCACCAACTTCACCCTCCTGGCGATCCCCTTCTTCATCCTCATGGGTGCGCTGATGAATGCGGGCGGGATCACGGCCGCCATCATCGATCTCGCCCAGCGATTCGTCGGCCACCTCACGGGAGGCCTCGGCCAAGTCAACGTCGCCACCTCGACGCTGCTGGGTGGCCTCTCGGGCTCGAGCTCAGCCGACTCGGCCATGGTGTCCAAGCTCCTTGTCCCGCCCATGGAGCGCGCAGGCTACCCTCGAGCGTTCGCCGCCGCCCTGACTGCGGTGGGAGCGATCACCACGACGATGATCCCGCCATCGATCTCGTTCCTGCTCTACGCCTCACTGGCGGGGGTATCGGTCGGGGCGCTGTTCATGGCCGGCATCATCCCGGGCCTGATCTTCGCGGCGTCCCTCATGATCGCTGTGAGGGTGCTGGCCGGTAGCCGGGTCTACCCAGGGATCCGAGCTGAGAAGCGATCAGGGTGGAGCGCCCGCGGTCGAGCTCTCGTGTTCGCGCTTCCTGCCTTGGTACTGCCGCTCGGCATCCTGATGCTTCTGCGCGGGGGAGCCGTCACCGCAACTGAGGCAGGCGCAGTTGCCTGTGTATTCGCCCTGATCATCGGCTTCGGGCTGTACCGCAAGTCATCGATCCGATCCACGTGGCAGGCGGCCAAAGAGTCAGCCAACGACACGGCGGTGATCTTGTTCCTCCTCGCCGCCTCCGGACCGCTGGCCTGGCTCCTGATCGCCGAACAGGTGCCAGCCACCGTGGCGGGTGCCCTCGAGGGTGTGGACAGTCAGCTGGCCCTCATGGCACTGATCGTGGTGTTTCTCCTCGTCGTCGGACTCATCCTCGAACCTCCACCCGCCATGGTCCTGGTCGTCCCCATCCTTGCTCCGATAGCCCAGGCCGCCGGCATCGATCTGGTGTGGCTCGGCGTCGTTCTGGTGCTGTCGATCATGCTCGGCCAGATCACCCCACCGGTCGGGGGCCTCATCTTCATCGTGGCTGGCGTCGTGCGCGCAAGAGTGGCCGCCGTCTACTGGGAGGCTCGCTGGCTGTACATACCTGTTGTCGTGGTGCTGGCACTGCTGGTACTCATTCCCGCCCTGTCTCTGTGGCTACCAGCCGCACTGGGTTTCGGCTGATGGACTCCATCAGCCCCGTGTTCGACACTAAGAAGGAGTTCCCATTGGTGACCGTTCCGCCCTCCACCCCCACACCGGCGTCCGAGCACGTCGAGCGCCAGCGCCGACTGCGTTCCGCCATGGCCGAGGAGAATATCGACGTCCTCGTCTGCTACGGCGATGCCTGGCGTACTGCCAATACCCGGTACTTCACCGACTTCCGCCCGGTGGACGGCATCAACGGCATCGAGCAGGCGGTGGTCCTGCTCCCCTTGCAGGACGAACCACAGCTCTTCGTCGCAGAGGGCTGCTTCGATGCCGCCCAGGAATCAACCACCTTTCCGGTCCGGTTGCTGGAGGAACTGCCCACTGTCTCAGCCGCACGGCTTGGTGCAGGCAGAGCTGGACTGATCGGCGTCGCCGGTATGGGACAACTGCCGGTGCCGGTGCACGCTGGCCTCGAACGGCTCACAGAGGGCCGCCGATCAGTCGAGACAGACATCCTTGCCAAGACCAAGGCAGTCAAGTCCGACTGGGAAGTTGAGCAGCTGCGTCACGCAGCGAGGCTGACTGACGCGGCTGTCTCGCGCATGAGGGAGGTCATCACCTCGGAGCAGCGCGTATCCGAACGGGAGCTCGCCCGCGAGGCAGACAGTGCCATGATTCAAGCTGGCGCCGACGGTGTGGCCTTCTTGTCGATGGTCCAGTCAGGAGAACGATCAGCCTACAGCCTGGCGCTGCCCTCGAACCGCGAGATCCGCGCGGGGGACCTTGTCCTGACGGACGTGGGTGCGCGCTACGGCAACTACGTTGCTGACGGTGGGCGGGGCTTCACAGTCGGTGACGTCTCGGACGAGGTGATGGACGTCGTGGACGCGTCGGTCTCGGCGGTGGAGGCCGGGCTGGCGTTCGCCCGCCCGGGCATCACCGCTGCCGCGCTGAACCATGAGATCCAGAGCGTCCTTCTCGACCGGGGCTATCGCGACTACTCCATCGAGGCACGCGGCCGCGGTACCGGTCACGGGACGGGCATGGACCCAGAGGAGGAGTTCCCGTGGATCGGCCCTACCAGCACGAACATTCTCAGTGCCGGCATGGTCTTCACCCTCAAGGCGACGATCAACAAGCCCGGGGTCGGTGGACTCCGCACGGAACGCGTGGTCCACCTGACCGACGAATCAGCGCAGCCGTTGGACGCCGCTCCGATGCGCAACCACTGGTGATACCGAAGTGACGGAGAACATCAGCATCGATGACGCAGAACGTAGTTCCACGAATGCCAAGGACCTCCGTCGGTCTCCCCTGCCACGCACCGCGGCAGGGGAGGCATCCACCCCCTACCACCTGGTGACCATCGGCAACGCGATCTCGTGGGGCAGCGCCAGGGAGTACCTGGACCGATTCGGGATCGGCGTGAACGAATGGCGGGTGATGGCTCACGTGGCGAATGACCCCGGCTGCACTGCAACGAGCGTCAGTCAGTTCTTGCGCATCGACAAGTCGGTCGTGAGCCGCAGTGTCAAGAGCTTGATCGGCAAAGGATACGTCGGTGTCGAGCCCGAGGGTGGAGCCCGCAAGATCTACCTCACCGAGTCTGGCGTGGAGCACCACGCTCGGGTCCTTCCGATCGCGTTGCGGCGAGAGGAGATCCTCCTGACCGGTTTCACAGCCGATGAACGCGCTGTTCTCATGCACATGCTACGAAGGATGCACTCGAACCTCGCCGCGATGAACGAGTTCGACCACCAGGCGGACCGCCTTGACCCGCCCCAAGGGCACCCTCCATCGTAAGCAGCCCGCCGAGGGCGGGCGCCCGTGTCCTACGGCACCGACGCGACGAGAGCTCGCCTGACTGTGAGGTGGCGCCGTCCTCCGCGCCATCACCATATGGCTCACAGCGTGAACAGATACCCCCTAGGCTCGGAGCCGTCGTCGACGGGAGGAGCAGCAATGGCACGCGCAGGAGCGAGCACGGTCGCGATCGTCGGGGCCGGTGCGGTCGGGGCGACCCTCGCCTACGCCCTCCTCATGCAGGGGGTGGCCGGGCGCGTGGTCCTCCACGACGTCAACCGCGCGAAGGTCGAGGCCGAGGCCCTCGACCTCGCCCACGGCATCCAGTTCATGCCGCACGCCCAGATCGTCGGCTCCGACGACGTCGAGGCCTGCCGCGGCGCCGACGTCGTCGTCATCACGGCCGGGGCCAAGCAGCGCCCGGGCCAGAGCCGCCTCGACCTCGCGGCCAGCACCGTGGGGCTCATGCGCACGCTGGTCCCGCGGCTCACCGCCGTCGCCCCTGACGCGATCTTCCTCATGGTGACCAACCCGGTCGACATCGTCACCCAGGCGGCCCTGGCGATCTCCGGGCTGCCGCGTGAGCAGCTCTTCGGCTCGGGCACCGTCCTGGACACCTCGCGCCTGCGCTACCGCATCGCCCAGGAGACCGGCATCGCGGCGCCCAACGTCCACGCCTACGTCGTCGGCGAGCACGGTGACTCCGAGCTCGTCCTGTGGAGCTCGGCCATGGTCGGCGCGGTCCCGCTCCTGGACTGGAGCAGCACGCACGCCCCGCTCCTCGACGAGCCCTCCCGGGCGGCCATCGCCGAGGAGGTCGTCACCGCGGCCTACAAGATCATCGAGGGCAAGGGCGCGACGAACTACGCCGTCGCGCTCGCCGCGGTCGGCATCATCCAGGCGGTGCTGCGGGCGGAGAACCGGGTCATGCCGGTCTCGACCCTCCTCACCGACTACGTCGGCATCTCCGACGTGTGCCTGTCGGCGCCCACCGTCGTGGGTGGTGACGGCGCCCAGGAGCGTCTCCTGCCGCCGATGACGCCCAGGGAGCAGGCCGGACTGCGCGCCAGCGCCGAGCACATCCGGGCCGTGGCCCGCGAGCTGGGGTTCTAGAGGCTGCGCAGCACCGACACGACGCGGCCGAGGATCTGGGCGGCGTCACCGTCGATCGGCGAGTACGCCTCGTTCGCCGGCATCAGCCACACGTGCCCGTCACGGCGCTGGAACGTCTTGACCGTGGCCTCGTCGTCGAGCAGGGCCGCGACGATCTCCCCGTTCTCGGCGACCGGCTGGCGCCTGACGACGACCCAGTCGCCGTCGCAGATCGCGGCCTCGAGCATCGAGTCCCCGCGCACCTTGAGGAGGAAGAGCTCCCCGTCCCCGACGAGCTGGCGGGGGAGGGGGAAGACGTCCTCGACCGCCTGCTCGGCGAGGATCGGGCCGCCGGCGGCAATCCGTCCGACGACCGGCACGAAGGTCGGGGCCGGGGCGTCGCTCGCGTCCTCCGGGCTGCCGAGCTGCGGCCCGCGCACCTCGCTGCCGACGATCTCGATGGCGCGCGGGCGCTTCGGGTCGCGGCGCAGGTAGCCCTTGCGCTCCAGGGCGGTGAGCTGGTGCTTGACCGAGGACGGGCTCTGCAGTCCGACGATCGTACCGATCTCACGCATCGTCGGGGGGTAGCCGCGCTCGTCGACGCTGCGCCGGATGGTGTCGAGGACGAGCCGCTGACGCTCGGTGAGTGCGCCGTCGAGGGGCTCCTGCTCCGGGAGCTCGTGCACCGTCGCGCCGCTGTCGGGCTCGTCCTGGCCTGGGTTCACGGCACGTGCTCCTCGAATGTCAGTGGTCGGTGATGGGCTCGTCCTCGACAGCGTAGAAGGCTCCCGGGCTGAGATCAAACATCTGTTCGACGGCGTGTCGACAGCGGCGGCCTCGGGTAGTACGGTGTCGCACAGACGTTCGACGTACAGACGTTCGAAGGAGTAGACGATGAGTGCACTAGCGATTCCCACGGCCCCGGTCCGGCAGGTGCCCGCCCGGCGCCGGGGGCACCTCCAGCTCGTCGGCCCCGGCTACGTGGCCCCCGGCCCCCAGCGCGTCGCGCCCGCGCGTCCCGTCCCGCGCCCGGCCGTCCGTCTCACCGCGCGCGGGCGGCTCGTGCGGTCCCTCCTCGTCCTCACCGTCGCCCTCACCGCGGCCGTCACCGGCGGCAGCTGGCTCGGGGGGCTGACCGCGGACGCGCAGGGCTACCAGGGGCCGGTGGAGCGGGTGAGCGTGTCGGCGGGGGACACCCTGTGGGCGATCGCCGCCGGCACGGCGGGGGAGGGGCAGGACGTGCGCGAGGTCGTCGACGACATCCTCGAGCTCAACGGGCTCGCCTCCGGCGACCTCGTCGTCGGTCAGCAGCTGGTCGTCCCGGCGGGCTGAGTCCGCGCAGCCTTGCACCTCGCGCTCGGGCGCCCGTACCGTGCTCCCAGCGGTGCCACACGGTGGCCTGCCCAAGCAGCGAGGAGCTCACGTGCACTGTCCGTTCTGCCGGAATGCGGACTCGCGGGTCATCGACTCGCGCACGGCGGACGACGGTTCCGCGATCCGTCGGCGTCGCGAGTGCACGGCCTGCCACCGTCGCTTCACGACGATCGAGACCTCCAGCCTGTCGGTCGTCAAGCGCTCCGGTGTGGTCGAGCCCTTCAGCCGCGAGAAGGTCGTCGCCGGGGTGCGCAAGGCGTGCCAGGGCCGGCCCGTCTCCGACGACGACCTCGCCCTCCTCGCGCAGCAGGTCGAGGAGACCGTGCGTGCGGCCGGGGCCGCGCAGATCAACGCCCACGAGGTCGGGCTGGCGATCCTCGGACCGCTGCGCGAGCTCGACGAGGTGGCCTACCTCCGCTTCGCCAGCGTCTACTCGGCCTTCACGTCCCTGGAGGACTTCGAGACGGCGATCGCGGCACTGCGTGCGGAGCGCCCGCTGGACCCGCCGTCCGCGGCGCCCACCGATGACGCCTCCGCTACTGTGGTGGCCAGCGAGCCCGGCTCGCGCTGACCACCGGTGACGGTGGCGGAGGGGAAGCCGCCACCGTCACCGGTCTCTCAGCGTCGCGCCCAGATGTTGATGCCGGCGTCCACGGCGTGCATGTCGATACGCTCGAGCTCCTCCGCGCCGAGGGCGAGGTTGTCCAGCGCCGCGAGGGAGTCGTCGAGCTGTCGCACGCTCGAGGCGCCGACGAGCGCCGTCGTCACGCGGGGGTCGCGCAGCACCCACGCGATGGCGAGCTGGGCCAGCGTCTGGCCCCGCTCCCGCGCGATCTCCGCCAGCGCCCTGATGTGGGTGAGCGTCTCGGCGGTGAGGAACTCCTCGCGCAGCGACCCGCCTCGGGCGGCGCGTGAGTCCTCGGGGATGCCGTCGAGGTACTTCTCGGTGAGCATCCCCTGCGCGAGCGGGGAGAACACGACGTTGCCCATGCCCGCCTCCTCGGTGACGTCCAGCACCGAGGGGCTGCCCTCCTCGACCCAGCGGTTGAGCATCGAGTAGGAGGGCTGGTGGACGAGCAGCGTCAGGCCGATCTCCTCGGCCACGGCGACCGCCTCGGCGGCGCGCTCGGCGGTGTAGGAGGAGATGCCCGCGTACAGTGCCCGGCCGGAGTCGACGGCGGTCTTGAGCGCCCCCATCGTCTCGCGCAGCGGCGTCCTGGGGTCGTCGCGGTGGGAGTAGAAGATGTCGACGTAGTCCAGTCCCAGACGGCGCAGGGAGGCGTCCAGGGAGGACAGGAGGTACTTGCGCGAGCCCCACTCGCCGTAGGGCCCGGGCCACATCCGGTACCCCGCCTTGGTGGAGATGACGAGCTCGTCGCGGTAGGGCGCGAGGTCCTCGGCGAGGAGCCGCCCGAAGAAGGACTCGGCCGCGCCGGGCGGCGGGCCGTAGTTGTTGGCGAGGTCGATGTGCGTGACGCCGCGGTCGACGGCGTGCAGGACGATCTCGCGCTGGGCCTCCTCGGCGTTGCCGTGGCCGAAGTTCTGCCACAGCCCCAGGGCGATCGCGGGGAGGTCCAGGCCGCTGCGCCCGCAGCGGCGGTAGGTCATCGTGTCGTAACGGTCGGGCGCGGGCTGGTAGCTCATGGCCTCACCGTAGTGCGGCCCGGCGGTCAGCGACCGGCGAGGAGGACCCGCAGCCGGATCGTGTCGGGTACCTCGTCCAGCGCCTGGCGGGCCTCGTCCGGCAGCTCCCCGCCGATGTCGGTGACGACGTAGCCGAGGTCGCCGCGGGTGCCGAGGATCTGGCCCTCGATGTTCGCGCCGCTCTCGGCGAAGGCCTGGTTGACCAGCGCGAGCGCGCCCGGCGTGTTGCGGTGGAGGTAGGTCACCCGGTAGCGGGCCGTCGGCGCGCGGTCCAGGGCGAGCGGCGGGACGTTGACGCTCATCGTCGTCGTGCCGTCCAGGAGGTAGGAGACGAGCTTGTTCGACACGAACGCCCCGATGCCCTCCTGCGCCTCCTCCGTGGAGCCTCCCACGTGCGGGGTGAGGATGACGTTGGGCAGGCCCCGCAGGTCGGAGTCGAAGGGGTCGCCGTTGCGCTTGGGCTCCTCGGGGAAGACGTCGACGGCGGCGCCGGCGATCTCGCCGGTCAGCACCCGCTCGCGCAGGGCGGCGTAGTCGACGAGGAAGCCGCGTGAGAGGTTGAGGAAGATCGCCCCGGGTCGCATCCGCTCGAACTGCTGGCGCCCGAACATCCCGGCGTTGCCCGCCCGGCCGTCGACGTGCAGCGTGACGACGTCGGCGACCTCGAGGAGCTCCTCGAGGCTGCCCATGCGCCGGGCGTTGCCCAGGGCGAGCTTCTCGGCGGTGTCGTAGAAGACGACCCGCATGCCGAGTGCCTCGGCGAGCACGGAGAGCTGCGTGCCGATGTTGCCGTAGCCGACGATGCCGAGCGTGCGGCCGCGGACCTCGTGCGAGCCGGCCGCCGACTTGTCCCAGCGGCCCGCGTGCAGCGCGCTGTCCTGCACCGTGAGGCGACGGTTGAGCGCGATGATCTCCCCGAGGGTGAGCTCGACGACCGAGCGCGTGTTGGAGAAGGGCGCGTTGAACACCGTCACCCCGCGGTGGGCGGCGGTGGCGACGTCGACCTGGTTGGTGCCGATGCAGAAGGCACCGATGGTGAGGAGGTCCGGCGCGGCCTCGAGGACGCGCCGCGTGACGGTCGTCTTCGAGCGGATGCCGAGCACCTGGACCCCGTCGAGGGCGGCGATGAGCTCGTCCTCGTCCATGGCGCCGGTGTGGCGCACCACCTCCAGCCCGGCGGACTCGAGGGCGGCGTCGGCGTTCTCGTGGGGGTTCTCCAGTAGCAGTGCGCGCACCCGCCCATGGTGGCGCACCGGTGGGCGTTCGGGGAAACCGATCCGCCCTGCGGACGTCAGTCGGCCAGGCCCGGGGGCAGTGCGCCGCGGTGCAGGACGTGGAGCAGCCGCGTCGGGCGGGTCATCGCGACGTAGAGGTCACCCGGCCCGCCCGTGGCGACCTCCTGGGGCTCCACGAGGACGACGACGTCGAACTCCAGCCCCTTGGCGGTGACGGCGTCCAGGACGACGACCGGTGCGGCGAGCACGTCCCCGCCGGGAGCCTCGAGTGCGGTCCCGAGCCGGGGGGCGAGCAGCT
The DNA here is from genome assembly GCF_009193135.1 of Georgenia satyanarayanai. Lineage (GTDB taxonomy): Bacteria > Actinomycetota > Actinomycetes > Actinomycetales > Actinomycetaceae > Oceanitalea > Oceanitalea satyanarayanai. Next base: position 78,982 of record NZ_VUKC01000009.1, on the reverse strand, counting down.
CCCGCACCTGCGTCACCCGTCCCGCGCCCGTGATCACGGCGAGGCGTCCCTGGCCCATGGCCGCGTGCTCGGCGACGACGACATCGGCCACCTCACGGTCGCCGGCCACGCTCGTCGTGCGCAGCGAGCCGGGGACCGAGCGGGCCGAGCGCGCCGGGGCGGCCTGGGCGCCGCCGGCGGCGCGCAGCACCCGCACGGCGGCGCTCATCACCTCGGCCGGCGTGCGGTAGTTGATCGTCAGGGCGGCGGTCCGCACGTGCTCGCTCGCCGCGGTCCCGAGCAGCTCACCCCAGCTGCGCGCGGGCTGGTGCCCCGAGCGCTGGTCGAGGTCACCGACGAGCGTCATCGACCGGCTCGGGTTGCGGCGCAGCAGGGCACGCCACGCCATGGGGGACAGCTCCTGCGCCTCGTCGACCACGATGTGGCCGTAGGTCCACTCGCGGTCGGACGCCGCCCGCTCGGCGAGCGAGCGTCGCGCCTCCGGCGCCGCAAAGCGCGCGGCGAGGGTCTGCGCGTCCACCATCCCGCCGCCGATGCCGTCCTCGCGGATCGCGTGCTCGGCGTAGGCGACGGCGGACGCCCGCTCGGCGGCGCGCGCCAGACGCGCCCGCTCCTCCTCGGGGTTCTCCAGGCGCCCCAGCAGGACGGCGAGCTCGTCGAGCAGGGGCAGGTCCGCCGGTGTCCACGGGGCGTCGGCGGGGCGGCGGAGCAGGCGACGGTCCGCCGGGCTCAGGCCGCGGCCGTGCCGGGCGAGGAACGCCGGATCGGCGTAGAGGCGGCGCAGCAGCTGCTCGGGCGTCGTGGGCATCCACCGCAGGTTGATCTCGCGGCGGGCGTCGCGCGACTCCCGCAGCGACTGGAGCAGCCAGCCCTGCTCGGACTCGAGGTCCAGTCCCTTCTCCTCCGCCCAGCGCCGGACGAGGGTGTCGAGCACGGCGGTCGCATACGTGCGACGTGCCACGTTGTACGGCCGGGAGCTGCGCCGGGCCCGCTCCTGGGCCGCGCGCACGTCCCCCGGCTCCAGGCGCACCCGCTCGCCGTCGACGTCGAGGAGGACCGGCTGCTCCAGGCGCCGGGGCAGCCCGCGCACGGCGTGGCGCAGCACCTGTGCCATCACCGCCCGGCCCTTGACCGCCGCGACCTCCTCCGGCTCCGTACCCGTCGCGGGGACGTCGGCGAGGAGGTCGTGGAGCGTCGTCGCGACGACGCCGCTCTCCCCGAGGGAGGGCAGGACCTGCTCGATGTAGCGCAGGAAGACCCGGCTGGGGCCGACGACCAGCACGCCCGAGCGCTCCAGACGCTCGCGGTGGGTGTAGAGGAGGTAGGCGGCGCGGTGCAGCGCGACCGCCGTCTTCCCGGTGCCCGGGCCACCCTCGACGACGAGCACGCCCTCGGAGTCGGCGCGGATGATCTCGTCCTGCTCGGACTGGATGGTCGCGACGATGTCGCCCATCCGGCCCTCACGGGCGGCGGCCATCGCTGCGAAGAGGGCGCCCTCACCGGTGAGTCCCTCGACGTCGGCCTCGGTGTCGAGCAGCTCGTCCTCCACGCCCGTGACCTGACGGCCACGGGTCATGAGGTGGCGCCGTCGCACGACGTCACCGCGCCGGGCGGCCGTGGCCTGGTAGAAGGGGCGCGCGGCCGGGGCACGCCAGTCGATGAGGAGCGACTCCTGGTCCTCGTCAGCGATCCCGATGCGCCCGATGTAGCGGCGCGCCGCGTCGGCGAGGTCGAGCCGGCCGAAGACGAGCCGGTTCTCCACCTGCTCCAGGCGCGCCAGCGTGTCCTCGTAGTGGACCGCGAAGGCGTCACGCTCCGAGCGGTTCTGCGGCGTGCCGCTCGCCCCCTGGCGGCGGACGTCCTCCAGGCGCTCGCGGTAACGGCGCCGGAGGTCGTCCAGGCGCCCGTAGACGTGGTCCACGAACTCCTGGTCCGCCTGCCACGTCGTCTCTACCTCGTTCGGCTGCACCGCGTCCCCGCTTCCGTCTCGACCGGCAGACCATTATGGACGACGGCGCGCGTGCCGTGCGTCGGTTGCCCCTGCCGCCGCTGCGTACGATGGCGCCACCGACCGGAAGGACGACTGTGACCGCTAGTGAGGCCCCCGCAGCCCTCCACCTGCTTCTCGTGGAGGACGACGACGGCGACGCCGTGCTCGTGGAGGAGCTCCTCCACGACGCCGGCATCGACACGGACGTCACGCGGGCCTGGAGCCTGGAGGCGGCCCTGGACGCCCTCGTCATGCCGGTCGACTGCATCCTCCTCGACCTCGGCCTGCCCGACGCCTCCGGGCTGGACGCCCTCCTCCAGCTGCGCGGCGCCTCCAGTGCGGCCGTCGTCGTGCTCACCGGTCTCGACGACGCCGACCGCGGCCTCGAGGCCGTCGGCGCGGGCGCGGACGACTACCTCGTCAAGGGCACGGTGGGAGGCGAGGCCCTCGGGCGCGCGGTCCGCTACGCCGTCGAGCGCCGCCGTGGCGACCGTGAGCAGCGCATCGAGGAGGAGCAGCGTGCCCACGTCGAGGCCGTCACGCGCCTCGCCGACGAGCTGCGGCCACCGCCGCGCCTCGCCGGGGCACCGGTCCGGGTCCTCGTCCGGAACAACGACGGCGGCCCGCTGTCCCCGCAGCTGTGCGACGTCGTCGAGCGGCCCGACGGCACGGTGCTCACCCTCACCGGGACCGCGCTGGGGGGCGGGCCGGAAGCGGCGGCGCTCGCCGTCGGAGTGCGCGGGGCCTTCCGCGGGCTCGCGCTGAGCGAGCTGCCCGCCGCCGAGGTGCTCACCGTCCTGGACCGTCTCGTCGCCTCCCACGGAGGCTCGGTGAGCGCCGTCGTCGTGGAGCTCGTGCCCGCCACCCGGGAGACGGTGTGCCACCTCGCGGGCCACCACGCCCCCCTGCTCCTGTCCCCGGACGCCGGCCCGCTCACCGCCGACGGCGAGCGCGGCGCGCCGCTCGGCTCGGGGCCGGCGCCGCGCCCCGCCGTCCAGACGCAGCTGCGTCAGCCCGACCGGCTCCTCGTCCTCCACGCCGCCGTGCTGGACCAGGCGGTCAGCGCCGCTCACGAGGGCTCCTCGCTCGCCGCGGTGCTCGAGGCCGCCTCCCGCGGCGCCGGTGACGACGCCGCGCTCGCGGACACGGTCGAGCGGGCGGTGCGCGCCTACGGCCCGGACGGGCAGGTCGAGTTCACCCTCCTCGGCTGGGCGCCGGCGTGAGGCCCGCACCCGGGGCGTGGACGCTGCGCAACCGGCTGCGGACGGCGATCGTCGTCGCGGGCATCTCGCTCGGGCTCGCCCTCATGGTCGCGCTCGCCGCCTTCAGCCAGCACTCCCGCTACCAGGACGAGGTGACGGGCGTCGTCTTCAACGCCGTCGTCGAGCTGGAGGAGCTGCAGGCCGACCTCATCGACGCCGAGGCCGCGGTCCGCGCGTACGCCCTCAGCGGTGACGAGGAGCTCCTCGCCCCCTACTCCGACCTCGCCTACGGCCGCCCGGACCGCGTGCGCGCCGGGCTCGCCGACATCATCGCGCGGGTCCCCGAGCTCGGCACGCACGTCGACGCGCTCGCCGACGCCACCGACGACTGGCGCGCCGGCTACGCCAAGCCCCTCGTCGACGCGACGCGCTCGCCCGGCGTCGAGGTGGACCTCGGCGAGTGGCAGGCCCCGGGAGCCGAGCTCTTCGACGAGGTGCGCGGGTCCCTGCGTGCGGCGCTCGACGACCTCATCGCCTACCGCTCCGAGGGCGCCGCCGCGATGGAGGCGTGGCAGCGGGTGCTGCTCGGCTCCGTCATGGCGCTGGCGGTCCTCGGCCTGGTCACCGGCGTCCTGCTGTGGCGCTACCTGCGCCGCTGGGTCACCGACCCCCTCGACGAGCTCGCCGAGGCCAGCCGGGCCGTGGCTGAGGGCGAGCTCGACCGGCCGGTGGCCGTCTCCGGGCCCGACGAGGTCGTCGCGCTCGCCCACGACGTCGACCTCATGCGCCGCCACCTCGTCGCCCAGATCGCGACGACCGAGCGCGCCAGGGTCGAGCTCGAGGCCTCCAACCGCGACCTCGAGCAGTTCGCCTACGTCGCCTCCCACGACCTCCAGGAGCCGCTGCGCAAGGTCGCGTCCTTCACCCAGCTGCTCGAGCGGCGCTACGGCGACCAGCTCGACGAGCGCGGGCACCAGTACATCGCCTTCGCCTCCGACGGCGCGCGGCGCATGCAGCGTCTCATCCAGGACCTCCTCGCCTTCTCGCGGCTCGGGCGCGGGGACGCGGAGCCGACGCAGGTCGACGTGGGGAGCTGCCTCACCGAGGCCCTGGACAACCTCTCGGAGATGGTCGAGGAGACCGGCGCGCAGGTCACCGCCGACGAGCTGCCGGAGGTCCTCGGCCACGCGGGCCTCCTCACCCAGCTCCTCCAGAACCTCGTCGCCAACGCCGTGAAGTTCCGCCGCCCGGAGCAGACACCGCACGTGCACATCGGGGTCCAGCGGGTGGGCTCGGAGTGGCTCTTCCGCTGCAGCGACAACGGCATCGGCATCGAGCCGCGCCACGCCGAGCGCGTCTTCGCCATCTTCCAGCGCCTCCACGCCAAGGACGCCTACAGCGGCACCGGCATCGGCCTGGCGATGTGCAAGCGCATCGTCGAGCACCACGGGGGTCGGATCTGGGTGGAGCACCAGGACCCGAGCAGGGGCACCACCGTGCGGTGGACCGTCCCCGTGTCCGCGCCCCGGGGGCTGCCGACCGTCGGGACACGCGCGGAGACGGGCGACGAGCGTGCCATCATGACCCCGGGCGCCGCCGGCGGCCCACAGACGAGTGAGGTGGACCGATGACCGACATGATCGAGGTGCTGCTGATCGAGGACGACCCCGGGGACGTCCTCATGACCGAGGAGGCCTTCGCCGACTACAAGGTCGCTAACCAGCTGACCGTCGTCGCCGACGGGGAGTCCGCCATGGCCTACCTGCGCAAGCAGGGGGAGTACGCGAGCGCACCGACCCCCGACCTCGTGCTGCTCGACCTCAACCTCCCGCGGATGGACGGCCGTGAGGTCCTCGGCGAGCTCAAGGCCGACCCGGAGCTGCGCCGCATCCCCGTCGTCGTCCTCACCACCTCCGACGCGGAGGAGGACATCCTGCGCAGCTACAACCTGCACGCGAACGCCTACGTCACCAAGCCGGTGGACTTCGAGCGCTTCATCGAGGTCGTCCGCAAGATCGACGACTTCTTCGTGTCGGTCGTGCGCCTTCCCGGCCGCTGAGCCGCCGGGAATGCGGGCCGGGGCCCGCGTGTTCCATCGGGTGACCGAAGCCTGAGGAGGAGAACCGTGGTGGAGCTGTACGACGTGCACCCCGAGGCAGGGGACATCCGTGCGCGCGTGCTCGTCAACGCGCTGACCGGGGCGATGGACGCGGGACACGCGGCCGCGCTCGCCGCGCGCCACCTCACCGCCACCCTCGAGCACCAGCGGCTGCTCACCTTCCGCGTCGACGAGCTCGTCGACTTCCGGGCGCACCGGCCGCCGATGACCTTCGAGAGCTGGCACTGGACCGACTACGAGGAGCCCTACGTCGTCCTCGACGTGCTCCGCGACGACGAGGGCACCGAGCTGCTGCTCCTCCACGGCACCGAGCCGGACCTGCGGTGGCACGCCTTCGTCGACGCCGTCATCGACGTCGTCGAGCGGTACGGCGTCCAGCGCACGATCAGCATCCACGGCGTGCCGATGGGGGTGCCCCACACCCGGCCCACGACCGTGACGGCGCACGCGAGCGAGCCCGGCCTCATCGCCGCGCAGCCCGAGATCATCGGCACCGTCCAGGTACCCGGCAGCGTCACCGGGCTGCTCGAGTACCGGCTCGGGCAGGCCGGCCACCAGGCTGTCGGCTTCTCCGCCAACGTGCCGCACTACCTCGCGCAGAGCCACTTCCACCAGGCGGCCGCCGAGCTCGTGCGGCAGACCGCCCGCTCCGCCGAGCTCGCCCTGCCCGTCGGTGACCTCGAGGAGGCGGCCACCGAGGCGGCGAACGAGATCGAGCGCCAGGTCTCCGCCTCGCCGGAGGTCACCGCGGTGGTCAAGGCCCTGGAGCAGCAGTACGACGCCTTCATGCGCGGCGTGAACCAGGAGACCAAGGCGACCCTTCTCGCCCAGCCGGTCGACCTCCCCACCGCGGACGAGATCGGCGCGGCCGTCGAGGCGTTCCTCGCCGACCAGGAGCTCACCGAGGGCCCCGACGACACCGCCGGGGAGGGCCTTCCCGGGCCCCGCGGGGACGGGTAGCACCCCGGCCCGCAGCACGGAGACGGGTGTCACCCAAGCGCTAGTCACGACGGCGCGGACGTGCCACACTTGGCGTCGTTGCAGTTGCAGTTCGCTTACGTATGACCCTGGCCATGGCTGGGCCTAGCACGACGTGGGACGAGGCATTGCGGCACGACGGAGCCGGCACACGGTCGGTTCCACAACGTCCCCGGAAGGACACTCACATGGCACAGGGAACCGTGAAGTGGTTCAACGCTGAGAAGGGCTACGGCTTCATCGCCCAGGACGGCGGCGGCGCCGACGTCTTCGTCCACTACTCCGCGATCGAGTCCGACGGCTACCGCTCCCTCGAGGAGGCGCAGCGCGTCGAGTTCGAGATCACGCAGGGCCCCAAGGGCCCGCAGGCGGAGAGCGTCCGCCCGCTCTGACACTCGTGGAGGGGCCCGTACCGGTGACGGTGCGGGCCCCTTCGTCGTCCCCGGCTCACGGCTCGCCGGGGGAAGCGACCGGGACGTCGTCGTGCCGGGGGGCGTGGGAGCCGGCGAAGTCGACGAGCTCCTCGCCGGCCACGAGCCGCACCGGCAGCGGCAGCCCGCGGAGCGCACGGGCCAGTCCGGGGGTGGCCACGGGGCGGGCCGAGCCGACCAGCACGACGTTGCCGTAGCGGCGGCCGCGGAGGATCGCAGGGTCGGCGATGAGCGCGACGTGGGGGAACACCTCGCGCAGCGTGGCCACCTCGGCCCGGGCGACGGTGAGCGGGGGCCGGTCGGTGAGGTTGACGAGGTACAGGCCGTCCTCGCTGAGTGCGCTGCGGGCCTCCGCGGCGGCCTCCACGGTCCGCACGTGGCCGGGGACGACGACGCCCGCGAAGACGTCCCGCACGACGACGTCCCAGGACCCGGGGACGAGCGTCCCGAGAGCGGCGCGCGCGTCGGCCACCCGCACGCGCAGGCGGGGCGCACGGGGCAGGTCGAACCACAGCCGCGACAGCCGGGCGAGCTCGGCGTCGATCTCGACGACGAGCTGGGTGGAGCCCGGGCGCGCGGCCTCCAGCGCCCGCGGCAGAGCGCAGCCGGCACCGCCGAGGTGGACGGCACGCAGCGGCGCGGGCGCCGGCGGTCCGGCCTCGTCGAGCACGACCGTCATCTGCTGCATGTACTCGAACTCGAGGTGGGCCGGGTCGGCGAGGTCGACGTAGGAGCTCTCGGCGTCGTTGATGAAGACGGTGACGGCCGACGGTCGCGACGGGTCGCGCAGGAGCTCGACCACCCCGGTGGAGGTCCGGACCGGGCCCTCGGGCAGGTCGGGGAGCGGCAGTCGCCTGCTGCGGCCGCGCCGTCGGGAGGCTGGGCGCTCGGGCATGCGCCCCAGGCTAGCCTTGAACACGACATGAGCAGAGGCGAGCGCAGCGCCGCGGCCCGGCGCGACTGGGGCGGCGACGACACGGGCACGAGCGTGCTCCACGTCGACATGGACGCCTTCTTCGCCGCCGTCGAGCTCCTCGACCGCCCGGACCTCCTCGGCCGGCCCGTCATCGTCGGTGGCGAGCAGCGCGGCGTCGTCCTGTCGGCCACCTACGAGGCCCGGCGTTTCGGCGTGCACTCGGCGATGCCGATGTCGCGGGCCCGCGCCCTGTGCCCGCAGGCCGTCGTCCTGCCGCCCCACCACGACACCTACACGCGCGTGTCCCGGCAGGTCATGGCGATCCTCGGTGACGTCACCCCCGTCATGGAGAAGGTGAGCATCGACGAGGCCTTCCTCGACGTGTCCGGCGCCCGGCGGCGGCTGGGGACGCCGGTCGAGATCGCGCGCGCCGTGCGCGAGCGCATCCACCGTGAGCTCGGCGTGCCCGCCTCGGTCGGGGTGGCGGCGACCAAGTTCGTCGCCAAGCTCGCCTCCAGCCACGCGAAGCCCGACGGGCTCCTCCTCGTGCCCCGGGAGGCCACCGTCCCCTTCCTCCACTCCCTTCCCGTGGGGGCGTTGTGGGGCGTGGGGGAGCGCACCCGCGAGCGACTGCACGTCCACGGCATCGACACCGTCGAGGCGCTCGCGGCCCAGCCGGTGCGCACCCTCCACCGGATCCTCGGGGTGGCCGCCGGCCAGCGCCTCCACGACCTCGCGAGCGGCCGCGACCCGCGCGCCGTCGAGCCCGAGCGGGTGGAGAAGTCGGTCGGGACCGAGACGACCTTCGCCGCCGACGTCAGCGACCGTGCCACCCTCGAGGCGGTCCTCCTCGACCAGGCGCACCGGACCGCGGCCCGCCTGCGGGCCGCCGGCATGGTCGGACGGACCGTCGCGGTCAAGGTCCGGTTCTCCGACTTCAGGACGATCTCGCGGTCGCGCGCCACCGAGGCGACGGACGTCGCCCACGACGTCTTCGCCGTCGCCCGCTCCCTTCTCGACGACGTCCCCCTGCCGCCGAGGGGCGTGCGGCTCCTCGGGGTGCGGGTCGATCAGCTCCAACCGGCGGGCGAGGGCGTCCAGCTGCGGCTCGGCGAGGACGAGAACCGGCGTGAGGCCGAGACGGCGATGGACACGATCCGACAGCGTTTCGGCCCCTCCGCGCTCCGCCCCGCGTCCCTCCTGGACCGCGCCGGGGAGCCGGGCGCGGGCCGCCCCGAGAGGCCGGAGCCGGCGGCGAGCAGCGACCGCGGCCGCCCGCGGGGAGAGTCGGACGCGGGTCGGCTTTCCCCCGGCGCTCCGGCGACCTAAACTTGGGTCAGTCGCCCTCGTGGAGGGCACACCCGACCGGATCGGAGGACCGATGCCTCTTTCTGAGTATGAGCAGCGGGTGCTCAGCCAGATGGAGCAGCAGCTCCGTTCCGACCCCCGCCTGGTGAGCACCTTCACCTCCGAGCAGCGCTACTCGGGCCGTCGCCTCGCCCTCGGGACCCTGGCGGTCCTCGCCGGCCTCGCGATGCTCGTCGGTGGTGTCGCCGCCTCCCTCGTGTGGCTCGGGGTCCTCGGCTTCGTCGCCATGCTCGGCGGGGTCATGCTGGCCATCTCCAAGCCGCGTCACGCCGCACCCAAGGCGCCGGTCTCCCGCCCCCGGGGCGGCAGGCCCGCCGCCCCCCGTGGCGGCGGCTTCATGCACCGTCTCGAGGAGCGCTGGGACCGCCGCCGCGACGAGCGCGGCCGCTGACCCGGACTCCCCGCACCCCGCCGCGAGAGCCGGACTCCTCCTGAGGAGTCCGGCTCTCTGCCGTCCGAGCCCGTCGCGCCGGCAGCCGGCCCCGGCGCCGACAGTCCGACGCTCCAGCGCACCGCCGCCCGACCCCTCCAGCGCGTCACCACCCTCCCCCTACGCGGGCTGTCGGCACGGAGAAGCGCCCTTCGCCGGGGGCCTCCACAACGCCCCACCGGATCTGAGACCACACGGGGGAGGGTGCGGGCGCTGAGGCCCGCGGAGGTTCGCCCGTCGACAGCTGAGGCGGAGGGATCCGGCCGTCGGGGGGCGCGAGGCGGCGCTCCACCTCCCTCCACCGCGCGGCCCCACTGAGCTCCACCGCTCTCGCGGCCCGGCCGACCGGGGCCTCGCGTGCCGCCGGACCGGGGGCGCGACGACGCGCCGGTGCCGCTCCGCCGCGAAACCTCCTCCACTTCTCTCCACCCGCGCTGACCTGCGACGACGGCGGGTAAACCGGCCAGTGTGACCCGCGGTTCCATTGACGGGGGAGGGAAGTGGAGTAATGTGGGGCGCATTGGCGGCGAGTGGTTTGGGGAAGGGTGGTGGCCTGCGTGTTCCTCGGCACCTACCACCCGCGGCTGGACGACAAGGGCCGCCTCATCCTTCCCGCCAAGTTCCGCGACCAGCTCGCCGGGGGGCTGGTCCTCACCAAGGGCCAGGAGCGCTGCCTGGCGGCCTACCCGATGCGGGAGTTCGAGGAGATCCACGAACAGCTGCGCAAGGCGCCGATCACCGACCGGCGCGTGCGTGACTACTCCCGTGTGCTGCTCGCCGGAGCCACCGACGAGCAGCCGGACAAGCAGGGCCGCATCACCATCCCGACCCACCTGCGCCAGTACGCCGGCCTCGAGCGGGAGCTGGCCGTCATCGGGACGGGTTCCCGCGTCGAGATCTGGTCGGCGGCCGCGTGGGACGACTACCTCGCGGCCTCCGAGGACGCCTTCGCCGACACCGCGGAGGAGGTGGTCCCCGGACTCTTCTGACGCGCCCGACCTCCGCACGACGAGGTCTCTCACCGCGACTCTGACGCACTTCCCCGGCGCCAGAGCCCGACGGCGGGAGTCCTGGTCGGGTGGTGGAGGGCCCCCGACCGCCCCAGTGGCACGACCGAGCAGCACCAGACCGAGAGAGGGAGGAGGGACATGACCGAGGACCGCAGCGCCGCCGAGCGTCATGTCCCTGTGCTCGCCGCACGCTGCCTCGACCTCCTCGCCCCGGCCCTCGATCGGCCGGGTGCCGTGCTCGTCGACACGACCCTCGGCATGGGTGGGCACAGCGAGCTCGCGCTGCAGCGCTTCCCCGAGGCGCGGGTCGTCGGCATCGACCGGGACCCGCAGGCCATCGCGCTGGCCGGTGGCCGGCTGGCCCCCTTCGGGGATCGCTTCACCGCCGTCCACGCCGTCTACGACGACATCGACCGGGTCGCGGCCGACCACGCGCCCGGGGGAGTGGACGGGATCCTCATGGACCTCGGCGTCTCCTCCCTCCAGCTCGACGAGGCCGACCGCGGCTTCGCCTACGCCCAGGACGCCCCGCTCGACATGCGGATGGACCCGACGCGGGGAATCAGCGCCGCCGAGCTCCTCGCCACGGCACCCGTCGGCGAGCTGCGCCGCATCCTGCGCGACTACGGGGAGGAGCGCTTCGCCGGGCGCGTCGCGTCCTCCATCGTCCGCCGCCGGGAGCAGCAGCCGATCCTGCGCACCGGCGAGCTCGTCGACCTCGTCCGCGCCTCCATCCCGGCCGCCACCCGCCGTACCGGTGGCAACCCCGCCAAGCGGACGTTCCAGGCGCTGCGCATCGCCGTCAACGACGAGCTGGCCGTCCTCGAGCGGACCCTGCCGCGGGCGCTGGAGTCGCTCGCCGTCGGCGGGCGGATCGTCGTCATGTCCTACCACTCCCTCGAGGACCGGGCCGTCAAGCGTGCGCTGGCCCGCGGGGCCACCTCCTCCGCGCCGCCGGACTTCCCGGTCGAGCCCGAGACCCACCGGCCCTACCTCCGGCTGCTCACGCGTGGCGCGGAGGAGGCCGACGAGGCCGAGCGCGCCGCGAACCCCCGGGCCACCTCGGTCCGCCTCCGCGCCGCCGAGCGCACCCGCCCCACCCCCGACCACATGCGTCCACGATCAAGGAGCGCCGCATGAGTGCGATGCCCGCCCGTACCGCCGCCGTCGAGCCGCGCCGGTCCTGGCGCCCGCGGCTCCAGGTCGTGCGCAGCCCCGCGCCGGCCCGGTCCCTCGTGCCCTACCTCCTCCTGTGCGCGACGATCCTGCTCGGCTCGCTCGTCGCGGCACTGCTCATCAACACCCAGATGGCGGTGGACGCCTACGCGATCCACGACGCCACGCGGACCCTCAACCGGCTCGAGGAGGCCCAGACCTCGCTCGTCCAGCAGGTCGAGCAGGCCGGCTCGCCCGCCAGCCTCCAGCGCCGCGCCGAGGACCTCGGCATGGAGCCCGCCGAGCGGGTCGACTTCATCTCCCTGCGGGAGGGCACGATCCTCGGCGGGAGTGACGCGGAGTGACCGGGCGCTCCCTCGTCCGGCGCCACAACGCCGTCCTCGCCGTCGTCCTCGCGATCGTCATCGTCTTCGCCGGCCGCCTCGTCTACGTCCAGGCGCTCGAGGGACCGCGCCTGGCCGAGGACGCCCTCAACACCCGGCTCTCGCACAAGACGATCCAGGCCATGCGCGGGGACATCCTCGACGCGAACGGGGAGGTGCTGGCCACCTCCGTCCAGCGCTACAACGTCGGCGTCAACCAGCTCAAGGTCCGGGAGTTCACGGCGGAGATCGACGGCGAGGAGAAGGAGGGCGCGGTCGCCGCGGCTGCCCTGCTCGCCCCGCTGCTGGACCGCGACCCCGCCGAGCTCGGCGCGGACATGGTCGGCGACTCGACCTTCGCCTACATCGCCCGGGGCCTCACCCCGGAGGAGTGGCGCGAGGTCCAGGCGCTCAGGATCCCCGGCATCGAGCCGGAGCAGACCTCCGAGCGGCTCTACCCCAACGGCAACACCGCCGGGAACGTCCTCGGCTACGTCGGGCGGGACAACGAGGGACTGGCCGGCCTCGAGCTCACCTTCGAGGAGCAGCTGCGCGGCGTGCCGGGCAGCAGCGTCGTCGAGATCGGCCGCACCGGCCAGTCCATCCCCACGGGTCTGCGTGAGACGGTCCCGGCCGAGCCGGGCGACACCGTCCACACGACGATCGACCGGGACATCAACTTCCGGGCGCAGCAGATCATCGACGAGACGGTCGACCGGTACAAGGCGTCGTGGGGCGCCATGGTGGTCCAGGAGATCGACACCGGCCGGGTCCTGGCGATCGCCGACTCCGACGCCGTCGACCCGAACAACTACCAGGCCAGCCCGCCGGAGAACCGTGGCTCGCGCGCCGTCCAGGCCGCCTACGAGAACGGCTCGACCGGCAAGCTGCCGACGTTCGCCGCCGCGATCGACCTCGGCGCGGTCACCCCGACGACGACCTTCACCACCCCCGACCGCTTCACGACGCCGTCCGGGCAGACCTTCTCCGACGCGGACCCGCACCCCACCGAGGAGATGACGGTCGCGGGGATCCTCGCGACGTCGTCGAACACCGGCACCGTCATGATCGGTGACCGGATCGGCGACGAGGAGCGCTACGAGTACTTCCGCTCCTTCGGCATGGGCGAGCGCACGGGCATCGAGCTCCCCGGCGAGACCCCCGGCATCCTCGCCCCGCCCGAGTCCTGGGACGGCCGTCAGCGGTACACGACCATGTTCGGCCAGGGCATGGCCGTCAACCTCGTCCAGAACACCGCCATCGCCGCCGCTCTCGGCAACGGTGGCGTCTACCACGCGCCGCGCCTGGTCGACGGGACGACCGACGAGACCGGTCGCTTCCACGCCGCCGAGGTGCCCGAGGGCAGGCAGGTGGTGAGCGAGGAGACCGCCGCGCAGATGGTGACGATGATGGAGGGCGTGGTCACCCAGGAGGGGACCGGTGTCCTCGGCCAGCTCGACGGCTACCGCCTCGCCGGCAAGACCGGGACGGCGCAGGTCCCCGACGAGAACGGCAACCTCACCCGCACGGTCGCGAACTTCGTCGGCGTCGCGCCCGCGGACGACCCGCAGTTCGCCGTCGGCATCGTCGTCTACCACCCGCGCCACCAGGTCCCGTCCTCGATCATCGCCGCCCCGGCGTTCAAGGACATCGCCGGCTACACCCTGCAGCACCTCGGCATCCCGCCGTCAACGACGCCAGCGTCACTCTTCCCGATGCGGGCAGAGTGAGCCCGCTGCGGATAGATTGTCGAGACGTGACTCCAGACGACCAGCTCCGGTGGGTGCAGCCGTGATCCAGCTCACCGTCGCCCAGCTCGCCCAGGCCGTGGGAGGACGCCCGGTGGGCGTGGACCCCCAGCTCCTCCTCACCGGGGGGGTCGTCACCGACTCCCGTCTCGCCGCGCCGGGCTCGGTCTTCGTCGCCGTCCGCGGCGAGCGCACCGACGGGCACGAGCACGCTGCCGCGGCGCACGCCGCCGGCGCGGCCGTCGTCGTCGCCGAGCACGCGGTCGACGCCCCGCACGTCCTCGTCGAGGACTCCGTCGCCGCCCTCGGCGAGCTCGCCCGCGAGGTCCTCGCCCGCCTGCGCGCCGAGGGCTCCCTCAGCGTCGTCGGCCTCACCGGCTCGGTCGGCAAGACGACGACGAAGGACCTGCTGGCCCAGGTGCTCGCCCACGCCGGGCCCACCGTCGCCCCGCGCGAGTCCTTCAACAACGAGATCGGCCTGCCGCTCACCGTGCTCTCGGCCACGCGCGAGACCCGCTACCTCGTCCTCGAGATGGGTGCGAGCGGGCCCGGGCACATCGACTACCTCACCCGCATCGCGCCACTCGACGTCGCCGTCGTCCTCGTCGTCGGCCACGCCCACATGGGTGGTTTCGGGACGATCGACGCCGTGGCCCGCGCCAAGGCGGAGATCGTCGCCGGGCTGCTACCCGGTGGCACCGCCGTCCTCAACGCCGACGACGCGCGCGTGGCCGCCATGGCCGCCGCGGCGCCCGGGCCGGTCACCTTCTTCGGGCTCGGCGAGAGCGCCGGCGTCCGTGCCACCGACGTCGTCCTCGACGCGCAGGCCCGCCCCTCCTTCGTCCTCCACACCGACGCCTCCGGCGCGCGCGCCAGCCACCCGGTGCGCCTCGCGCTGCACGGGGAGCACCAGGTGGCCAACGCCCTCGCCGTCGCCGGTGCCGCGCTCGCGCTCGGGCTGGACGCCGGGGCGGTCGCCCAGGCGCTGGGTACGGCCGAGCGCGTCAGCGCGCACCGGATGGCCGTCACGGAGCGGCCCGACGGCGTCGTCGTGCTCGACGACGCCTACAACGCCAACCCCGACTCCATGGCCGCCGCGCTGCGTGCCGCGGCGGCGATGCCCGCCCGCCGCAGGGTCGCCGTCGTCGGGGAGATGCTCGAGCTCGGCCCGGAGTCCGGGCGCGCCCACGAGGACGTCGGCCGTCTCGCCGCGGCGCTGGGGATCGACGTCGTCGTCGCCCTCGGCCCGGCCGGCGAGCCGGTGCGCGCCGGGGCGGGCGACGGCCCGCAGGTCCACTGTCCCGCCGACGCCGACGCCGCCGCGGCCCTTCTCGACGAGCTCCTCCAGGAGGGTGACCTCGTGCTGCTCAAGGGGTCCAACGGCTCAGGCGTGTGGCGCCTGGCGGAACGGCTGACCCAGGGGGGTGGCGCCGCGTGGTGACCGTCCTCGTGGCGGGGGCCACCGCCCTCGTCGTCGCGCTGTTCGGCACGCCGCTGTTCATCCGCTTCCTCACGAGGCGGAACTACGGCCAGTTCATCCGCCAGGACGGTCCCACCGCGCACTACACCAAGCGCGGCACGCCGACGATGGGCGGCGTCGTCATCATCCTCGCCACCCTCATCGGGTACGCGGTCGCCAACCTCGCGGCGGGGCGCACACCCAACGCCTCCGGGCTGCTGCTCCTCTTCCTCATCGTGGGCCTGGGCGTCATCGGCTTCGCCGACGACTACATCAAGATCAGCCGGCAGCGCTCGCTGGGACTCAGCGCCCGCTGGAAGATCATCGGCCAGGCGTTCGTCGGCATCACCTTCGCGGTGCTCGCCCTCCAGTTCCCCAACGAGAACTTCCGGACCCCCGGCTCGACCCACGTCTCCGGCGTCCGCGACACGTCGATCGACCTCGCCTTCGCCGGGGCCTTCCTCGGGGTCATCCTCTTCATCCTGTGGGCGAACTTCCTCATCACCGCCTGGTCCAACGCCGTCAACCTCACCGACGGCCTGGACGGCCTGGCCACCGGTGCCTCCGCGATGGTCTTCGCGGCCTACACGGTCATCGCGATGTGGCAGTCCAACCAGAACTGCCAGTTCCTCTCCGACCAGAGCGCGGCCTGGTCCGCGTGCTACGAGGTGCGCGACCCCCGCGACCTCTCGCTCATCGGCGCCGCGCTCATCGGCGCCTGCCTCGGCTTCCTGTGGTGGAACGCCTCCCCGGCGCAGATCTTCATGGGCGACACCGGCTCCCTCGCCCTCGGCGGCGCGATCGCCGGGTTCTCGATCCTCACCCACACGCAGTTCCTCGCCATCGTCATCGGCGGGCTGTTCGTCATCGTCGTCATGAGCGACGTCATCCAGATCGGCTTCTTCAAGGCGACCGGCAAACGCGTCTTCCGGATGGCCCCCCTCCACCACCACTTCGAGCTCGGTGGCTGGGGAGAGGTGACGATCGTCATCCGCTTCTGGCTCGTCGCCGCCCTGTGCGTCGCCCTGGGCCTGGGCATCTTCTACGCGGAGTGGGTGACGGCGTGAGCGGGCTCGGCGACGCGCACGTCGTCGTCGTCGGCCTGGGCACCTCCGGGCGCGCCGCCGTCGACGTCCTCACCACCCTCGGCGCCCGCGTCACCGGCGTCGACCGCAGCGAGGCCGCCGTCGAGGCCGCCCGCACCGCGCTCGGCACCCGTCCCACCCTCCTCGCCGCGGGCGACGACGCCGCCCTCGCCGACGCCGTGCTCGCCGCCGGGGCCGACCTCGCCGTCGTGTCCCCGGGCGTGCCCGCCACCTCCCCGCTCCTCACCCGGGCGGCGGCCGCCGGCCTGCCGTGCTGGAGCGAGGTCGAGCTCGCCTGGCAGGTGCAGCGGACGGCGACGACGACGGCGCCCGCCTGGCTCACCCTCACCGGCACCAACGGCAAGACGACGACGGTCGGCATGCTCAGCTCCATCCTCACCGCGGCGGGCCTGCGCGCCCCCGCGGTCGGGAACGTCGGGACCCCCGTGGTGCAGGTCGTGGCCGACGGTGGGGTCGACGCCCTGGCCGTGGAGCTGTCCAGCTTCCAGCTCCACCTCACCCACAGCGTGGCCCCCGAGGCCTCCGCCTGCCTCAACGTCGCCCCGGACCACCTCGACTGGCACGGCTCCTTCGCCGCCTACCGCGACGCGAAGGCGCGCGTCTACGAGCGCACCCGCAAGGCGTGCGTCTACACCGACGCCACGACCCGCGCGATGGTCGAGGAGGCCGACGTCGCGGAGGGGGCACGCGCCGTCGGGACGGTCCTCGGCACCCCGGCCGTCGGCGAGCTGGGGATCGTCGAGGACGTCCTGTGCGACCGCGCCTTCGAGCCACGCAGGCAGACGACGGCGGCCTCCCTCGCCACCCTCGCCGACCTCGCCCACCTCGCGCCGCTGCCCGGCGGGCAGGTCCCGGGGCACGTCGTCGCCGACGCGCTGGTCGCCGCGGCCCTGGCCCGCGCCCACGGGGTGCCCGCCTCCGCGGTGACCGCCGGCCTGCGCGCCTACGACAGCGGGGGCCACCGCATCGAGCTCGTCGCCACCCGCGGCGGCGTGGCCTGGGTCGACGACTCCAAGGCCACCAACGCGCACGCCGCCCGCGCCAGCCTCGCCGCACTGCCCGCCGGCCGCGCGGTGTGGGTGGCCGGGGGGCTGGCCAAGGGCGCCACCTTCGACGGGCTCGTCGCGGACGTGGCCGACCGGCTGCGCGCCGTCGTCCTCATCGGGGTGGACCGCGGGCCGCTGCGTGAGGCACTTGCACGACACGCGCCGGATGTGCCCGTCACCGAGGTCGAGCCTGGTGACACTGGGCAGGTGATGACCCTCGCCGTCTCCGCGGCCGCGCGGCTCGCCCGCCCGGGTGACACCGTGCTGCTCGCCCCGGCGTGCGCGTCCATGGACCAGTTCGCCAGCTACGCGGCCCGCGGGGACGCCTTCGCCGCCGCGGCCCGTGCCCTGCCCGGGGAGCCGGCGTGACCGCCGTCCAGCCGGGCCGCCTCCCGCGGGCCGCCGCCCCGGTCACCGGCTCGCTGCGGACCGGCGCGCGGGACGCCGCCCACCCGGCCACCCGCGGACCGGCGGTGCTCAGCTACTACCTCGTCGGCGGGGCCACCCTCCTGCTCCTCGCCATCGGCGTCGTCATGGTGCTCTCCGCCTCGTCGATCACCTCGATCCGGGAGACCGGCAGCCCGTACGGCTTCTTCCTCGACCAGGCGGTCTTCGCGCTCGTCGGCATCCCGCTCATGGTCGTCGCCAGCCGTGTCCCGGTGGCCTGGTACCGCCGGCTCGCGTGGCCCGCGCTCGGGCTCGGGCTCCTGCTGCAGGCGCTCATCCTCACGCCTCTCGCCCGCGGCGAGAAGGGCAACACGAACTGGATCTACATCCCCGGCGCCGGCCAGACGATCCAGCCCTCGGAGTTCCTCAAGCTCGCCCTGGCGGTGTGGCTGGGGCTCGTCCTCGCCCGCAAGGCCCACCTGCTGCACCGCTGGCAGCACATCCTCGTGCCGGGGCTCGCGGTCGCCGTCCTGGCGCTCGGGCTGGTCCTCGTGGGCCGGGACCTCGGGACGGCGATGGTCGTCGCGCTCGTCGTCGCCGGCGCGATGTTCGTCGCCGGAATCCCGCTGAAGTGGTTCGGGGCCGCCCTCGTCGGTGCCGCCGCCGTCGTCTCCTTCCTCGTCATCTCCTCGCCCAACCGGATGCAGCGCATCGTGGCGGTCTTCGGGGGCGAGTGCGACGAGAGCGCCGCGTGCTACCAGACGCTCCACGGGCTCTACGGACTGGGCACCGGCGGCATCTCGGGCCTCGGGCTCGGTGCCTCCCGCGAGAAGTGGGCCTACCTGCCCGAGGCGCACAACGACTACATCTTCGCCATCCTCGGCGAGGAGCTCGGGCTGTGGGGCACGCTGCTCGTCCTGGGGCTGTTCGCCGCCCTCGCCACCGGCATGTTCCGCATCGTGCGGCGCCACCCCGACCCCTTCGTCAAGATCACCACCGGCGCGATCGCGGCCTGGATCCTGGGCCAGGCGCTCATCAACATCGGCGTCGTCATCGGCTTCCTCCCCGTCATCGGTGTGCCGCTGCCGCTCGTGTCCGCCGGTGGCTCCGCGCTCATCGCCACCCTGCTCGCCATGGGCGTGGTCCTCGCGTTCGCACGCGACGAGCCCGGCGCCGGGGCCGCGCTGCGCGCCCGCCGCGGCGTGGTGCGCCGCTCGCTGGCCGTCGTGGGGCGCGGCCGTGGCTGAGCTGCGTGCCCTCCTCGCCGGCGGTGGGACCGCCGGCCACGTCAACCCCCTGCTCGCCACCGCCAGCGCGCTCCAGGCGCTGCCCGGCGGCGCGGACATCACCGTGCTCGGCACCACCGCGGGCCTCGAGGCACGTCTTGTGCCCGACGCCGGACTGCCGCTGCGCCACGTCCCGCGCGTGCCGCTGCCGCGCCGCCCCTCCCCGGACCTCCTGCGCCTGCCGGGGCGGCTCGGCTCCGCGGTCCGCGCCGCGGCGGAGGCGATCACCGACTCCCGCGCGCAGGTCGTCGTCGGCTTCGGGGGGTACGTCGCCACCCCCGCCTACCTCGCCGCGCGGCGCCTGGGAGTGCCCGTCGTCGTCCACGAGCAGAACGCCCGGCCCGGTCTGGCCAACCGCCTCGGCGCCCGCTGGGCACGGCACGTCGCCGTGTCCTTCCCCGGGACGCCGTTCCCGCGGGCGGAGCTCACCGGCCTGCCGCTGCGCGCCGCCATCGCCGAGCTCGTCGCCGAGCGGGAGGCCGACGCCGTCGCCCGACGGATCGCCGGGGCCGCCGCCCTGGGCCTGGAGCCGCAGCGCACCACGCTCCTCGTCACCGGCGGCTCCCTCGGGGCGCAGCGCGTCAACGAGGCCGTCTCCGCCGGGGCCCGTGCCCTCACCGGCGCCGGCGTCCAGGTGCTCCACCTCACCGGGCAGGGCAAGGACGAGCCCGTCCGCGCCGCCACCGCCGGACTCCCCGGCTACCACGTGCGCCCCTACCTCGACGACATGGCCAGCGCCTACGCCGTCGCCGACCTCGTCCTCGCCCGCTCCGGGGCCGGCACGGTGAGCGAGCTCGCGGCCCTCGGCATCGGCGCGGTCTACGTCCCCCTGCCCATCGGCAACGGTGAGCAGCGCCGCAACGCGGCGGACGTCGTCGCCGCCGGCGGCGGGACCGTCGTCGCCGACGCCGAGCTCACCCCCGCCTACGTCACCGGGCCGCTCCTCGAGTTGCTCTCCGACCCCGGCTCCCTCGCCGCGATGGGTCGCGCCGCGGCGGGCGCGGGCATCCGCGACGGCGCCGCCCGGCTCGCCGAGCTCGTCGTCGACGCGGCGCGGGTGTCGCCGTGAGCCGCTACCACCTCATCGGTATCGGCGGGGCGGGCATGGCCCCGGTCGCCGAGCTGCTCGCCGCGCGGGGCCTGGAGGTCTCGGGCTCCGACGCGCGGGACAGCGCCACCCTCGAGCGCCTGCGCGGGCTGGGGGTCAGGGCCCACGCCGGGCACGACGCCGCCCAGGTGCCCGACGGCGCGACCGTCGTCGTCTCCACCGCGGTCCGCCCGGACAACCCCGAGCTCGTCCGCGCGCGGGAGCTCGGCCTGCCGGTGGTCCACCGCTCCGAGGCGCTCGTCGTCGCGTCGGGTGACCAGGACTTCGTCGCCGTGGCCGGTGCGCACGGCAAGACGACGACGTCGGCGATGCTCGCCGTCGCCCTCACCGAGGTGGGGGCCGACCCCAGCTACGCGATCGGGGGGCAGGTCGCCGGGCTCGGCACCGGCGCCCACCTCGGCACCGGACGCGCCTTCGTCGCCGAGGCCGACGAGTCCGACGGCTCCTTCCTCAACTACCGGCCCGCCGTCGCCGTCGTGACGAACGTCGAGCCGGACCACCTCGACCACTACGGCTCGCGCGAGGCCTTCGAGCAGGCCTTCGTCGACTTCGCCGGGCGGGTCACCGGGCTGCTCGTCGCCTGCGCGGACGACGACGGCGCGCTCCGCCTGGCCCGACGCGCCCCCGGCCGGGTGCTCACCTACGGCACCGGCGCGGCGCCGGGCCTGGGGGAGGGGCACGTGCGGATCACCGGCCTCGACGTCGGCGCCGTCGGCGCCTCCGCCACCCTCGAGCGCGCGGGCGAGCCGCCGGTGCGCCTGGAGCTCGCGGTCACCGGCGCCCACAACGTCCGCAACGCGACCGCCGCGTGGTGCGCGGGCGTCGCCCTCGGCGCGGACCCGCGGGCCCTGGCCGCCGCGCTCGGCGCCTTCCGCGGCACCGGACGGCGCTTCGAGGCGCGCGGGGAGGCCGCCGGCGTGCGTGTCGTCGACGACTACGCCCACCACCCCACGGAGGTCGCCGCCACGCTCGCCGCGGCGCGTCTCGCCGCGGGCGAGGGTCGCGTCGTCGTCCTCTTCCAGCCCCACCTGTACTCGCGCACGCAGGCCTTCGCCGCCGAGTTCGCCGCCGCGCTCGGCGCCGCGGACGAGGTCGTCGTCACCGACGTCTACGCCGCCCGGGAGGACCCGGTCGCGGGCGTGGACGGCTCCCTCATCACCGCCCTCGCCGACGGCGCACGGTACGTGGCCGACCGCCACGGGGCTGCGGCGGCCGTCGCCTCGCTCGCGCGCCCCGGTGACCTCGTCCTCACCATGGGCGCCGGGGACGTCACCGAGCTCGGGCCTCGAGTCCTGGCGCTCCTGGCGGAGCGGGCGTGAGGCCGCCGGCAGCGCCGCGCCAGCCGCGCCGCGGGCCGGACGCGGAGCAGCCGGCCCCGCCGCGGGACGCCGAGACCGCCGAGGTGGCGCCGGCGGCGGAGCCGGCCGAGCGGCGGCGCTGGCTGCCCGTGCGCCAGCAGCCCGACCCGAGCCTGCCGCAGCGTCCCGGGTTCCTCGAGCGCCTCGCCGAGCAGGCACGTGCGCGGCGTCGCCTGGCCTGGCGCAAGGTGCTCCTCGTCGTCGGCGTCCTCGCCGTCCTGGGTGGGATCGCCTGGGCGCTGCTCCTGTCCCCGCTGCTGGCGCTCGACGTCACCGAGGTCGCGGTCTCCGGCGTCGGCGAGGGGACGACCGTGCCCCGCGAGGAGGTCGTGGCACTCGTCGAGGAGCGCGCCGGCACGCCCCTGACCCGGCTCGACACCGGCGCCCTGGCCGACGACGTGCGCGCGATCACGACGGTGCGCTCGGTGACCGTGACGCGTGAGTGGCCGCGCGGCCTCGCCGTCGACGTCGTCCCGCGCGAGCCGGTGGCAGCCGCGACCGCCGAGGACGGGCTCGTCCTGCTCGACGCCGACGGCGTCGTCGTCGGCACCGCCCAGGAGACCCCGCAGGACCTGCCGCGGGTCACGGTGCCGCTGGAGGGGGCGCGGGCCGGGCAGACCCTGAGCGCGGTGCTCTCCGTCCTCGCCGAGCTGCCCCCGGACCTGCGCGCCGAGGTCGACACCGCCGGCGCGGTCAACCCGGCCTCCATCAGGCTCGAGCTCACCGACGGCGCGGAGGTCCTGTGGGGCAGCGTGGAGGAGTCCGAGCTCAAGGCCGCGGTCCTCGCCGTGCTCCGCGAGCGGGAGGCCTCCGTCTACGACGTCACCGTCCCCCGTGCCCCCACCCTCTCCGACTGACCCCGCCCTTCCCGCGCCGACAGCCGACTTCCCGCCGACAGCCGACTTTCCGCCGAGAGTCGACTTGCCGCCGAGAGTCGACTTGCCGCGGTCGATGAGTTGTCGCCGGTGGGCGACAAGTCGGCTGTCGGCGGTAAGTCGCTGTGGGTGACAAGTCGGCTGTCGGCGGTAAGTCGGCTGTGGGTGACAAGTCGGCTGTGGGTGACAAGTCGGCTCTCGGCGGTAAGTCGGCTGTGGGCGGGGTTGGGGGAGATCGCGTGCGACACACCCACGGAGGTCGTTGCCGGGGGACCGGTCGGCACCTAGCGTTCCGGGTGCGCAAGAATGACATAAGTCTAACGCTCAACTAGAGGTTGAGGGTTGGCCGAGGACCAGCAGCAGACAAGTGAGGGGGCCGACGTGGCGGCACCGCAGAACTACCTAGCAGTGATCAAGGTGGTGGGCATCGGAGGCGGCGGTGTCAACGCCGTCAACCGGATGATCGAGGTCGGGTTGAAGGGCGTGGAGTTCATCGCCGTCAACACCGACGCACAGGCGCTGCTCATGAGCGACGCCGACGTCAAGCTCGACGTCGGCCGTGAGCTCACGCGTGGGCTCGGCGCGGGCGCGGACCCCGAGGTCGGCAAGAAGGCCGCCGAGGACCACGCCGAGGAGATCGAGGAGGTGCTGCGCGGGGCGGACATGGTGTTCGTCACCGCCGGCGAGGGTGGTGGCACCGGCACCGGTGGCGCTCCCGTCGTCGCGCGGATCGCACGCTCGCTCGGCGCCCTGACCATCGGCGTCGTCACGCGTCCCTTCACCTTCGAGGGGCGTCGTCGCTCCACCCAGGCCGAGGCCGGGATCGAGGCGCTGCGCGCCGAGGTCGACACGCTCATCGTCATCCCCAACGACCGCCTGCTGTCGATCTCCGACCGCAACGTGTCGGTGCTGGACGCCTTCAAGAGCGCCGACCAGGTCCTCCTGTCCGGTGTCCAGGGCATCACCGACCTCATCACCACCCCGGGTCTCATCAACCTCGACTTCGCCGACGTGAAGTCCGTCATGCAGGGCGCCGGCAGCGCGCTCATGGGTATCGGCTCGGCGCGCGGTGAGGACCGGGCGGTCCAGGCCGCCGAGCTGGCGATCTCCTCCCCGCTCCTCGAGGCGAGCATCGACGGCGCCTACGGCGTCCTGCTCTCGATCCAGGGTGGCAGCGACCTCGGGCTCTTCGAGATCCACGAGGCCGCCCGCCTCGTCCAGGAGGCCGCCCACCCCGAGGCGAACATCATCTTCGGCAACGTCATCGACGACGCCCTCGGCGACGAGGTGCGCGTCACGGTCATCGCGGCGGGCTTCGACGACCCCGCCACGAAGGCGCCGGCCCCGGTCGCCCCGCCGCGCCGCGCCGCGGCTCCGGTCACGCTCCCGAGCGCGCCCAGCGCCCCGGAGCCGCCCGTCGCCGCGAGCCCGGAGCCGGTCCGCCAGGAGCAGCCCGCCGAGCCGGTGCCCGCCTACGCGGGCAGCGAGGGTGAGCGTCGCGGTCTGGAGGTGCCCCGGGTCTTCGACGAGGAGCCCGTGCGCGCCCGCCGCGAGGAGGACCTCGACATCCCCGACTTCCTGCGCTGACGAGCGGTGCTCGAGCCCGCCCCCGTCCCCCCCGGCGGGGGGGGGGCATCCCCCCCGCGCGCGGGTGGCGTCTCCGGGGGCCGCTCCGCGGCCGCCGACGGCAGCGGGGGTCTCAACCTCGGTCTGCACGTCCAGGACGACGAGGACCGGGTCCTGGTCAACCGCGAGCTCCTGGGCCGGCAGCTCGGCTCCCGGGTCGCGTGGATGGACCAGCGGCACACCGCCCGCGTGCAGGTCGTCACCCGGGAGCCGGGCGACGGCCGGACCGCCGAGGGGGAGTGCGACGCCCTCGTCGGGCGGCGCAGCGGCCCCCGGACCCCGGCGATCGCCGTCATGGTCGCCGACTGCGTCCCGCTGCTGCTCGCCACCCTCGACGGTGGCCTCGTCGCCGCCGTCCACGTCGGTCGCCAGGGCCTGGCCGACGGCGTCGTCCCCGCCACCCTCGCCACGCTCGCCCGCGAGGGGGCCGCGGTGCCCGACCTCTACGCCGCCCTCGGACCGAGCATCTGCGGCCGCTGCTACGAGGTGCCGGCCGACCTGCGGGCGGAGGTGGCCGCCGTCGTCCCCGCCGCGTCCGGCACGACGGCGTGGGGCACCCCGGCCCTCGACATCCCCGCCGGCGTGGTCGCCCAGCTCACCGCCGCGGGTGTGCGCCGCGTGCAGCGCACGGCCGCGTGCACCCGCGAGGACGAACGGTTCTACTCCTTCCGGCGCGACGGCGTGACCGGCCGCTTCGTCGGTGTCGTCCGCCCCGCCTGAGGACGCGGGAGAACCCGGGGACGACACGCCGCACGTCGGTGCGCGGAGTGGGCACGCGCCTGGTCTAGCGTCACGACAAGGAGCGGCACGAGGTGTGATCGCAGAACTCGAGACGGGAGCAGTCATGGCCGGAGCACTGCGCAAGACGATGGCGTACCTCGGACTGTCCGAGGACGAGAGGGACTACGTCGACGAGCTCGACGTCCCCCGCCACGAGGAGCCGGCGGCCGCCGAGGCCCGCCCCGAGCGCGAGGAGCCGCGGGCCCAGGTCACGCCGATGCGCGTGGTGCCCGCCCCGGAGCCGGTCGAGCACGACCTGCGCCGCATCAGCACGGTGCACCCCGCCACCTACAACGAGGCCCGGGTCATCGGCGAGGCGTTCCGCGACGGCACCCCCGTCATCATGAACCTCACCGGTATGAGCGAGACCGAGGCCAAGCGCATGGTCGACTTCTCCGCCGGTCTCGTCTTCGGCCTGCACGGCTCGATCGAGCGGGTCACCAACCGGGTGTTCCTGCTGTCCCCGGCCAGCGTCGAGGTGGCCACCGACTTGGGGCAGCCCGAGACCGGCCCCGGCCGCCTGTTCAACCAGAGCTGAGACGTGCAGCTCGTCTTCTCGATCGTCTACCTGCTCCTCCTGCTCTACCTCGTCGTCCTCATCGGGCGGCTGGTCCTGGACTGGGTGCAGGTGTTCTCCCGTGACTGGCGGCCGCGAGGTGTGCTCCTCGTCCTCGCCGAGCTCGTGTACACGCTCACCGACCCGCCCCTGAACTGGTTGCGCCGCTACATCCCGCCGCTCCGACTGGGACCCGTGGCGCTCGACCTGGGGTTCATCATCCTGTTCCTCGGCGTGAGCATCGCGATGCGCGTGGCCGCTTCCTGGTCACTCGCGTGACGCATGTGAACCCCGTGACGTGCTGGCTCTAGTAACGTTCCGCTAACGTGGACCCGTGAGACGCGCGACGCTCACGACCGAACGACTGACTTACTGAGGTGACGACTATGGCGCTGCTCACAGCAGACGACGTGCTGAACAAGAAGTTTCAGCCGACGAAGTTCCGGGAGGGCTACGACCAGGATGAGGTCGACGACTTTCTGGACGAGGTCGTCAACACGCTGAGCACGCTCAGCAACGAGAACGAGGAGCTCAAGGCGAAGCTCGCGGCCGCCGAGCGCCGCGTCGCCGAGCTGAGCAGCGGCGAGCAGCCCACGGCCGTCGCCGCGGCACCGGAGCCGCAGCCCGAGCCGGAGCCCGAGCCCCAGCCGGAGCCCGAGCCCGAGCCCGAGCCAGAGCCGCAGCCCTCCTTCGCGCCGCCGGCCGCGGCCGCGGCCCCGACGCCAGCCGAGAGCGTCACCGAGAACGCCGACGAGCCGACGTCGGCCACCGGCATGCTCGCCCTCGCCCAGCGCGTGCACGACGAGTACGTCAACAACGGCAAGCAGGAGGGTGAGCGCATCCTCCACGAGGCCCGCACCGAGGCGGACCGCATCGTCCGCGAGGCCGAGGACACGCACAACCGCACCCTGGCCCAGCTCGAGCAGGAGCGTTCGCTCCTCGAGCGCAAGATCGACGAGCTGCGCGTCTTCGAGCGCGACTACCGCACGCGCCTGAAGAGCTACCTCGAGTCGCTCCTGTCGGACGTCGAGGGGCGCGGCAACGTCTCCGGGCGTGGTGACTCCGGCTCGGCACAGTTCGGTCGCTGAGCGTGACACGACGGCGGCGGCCCAGCGGGCCGCCGCCGTCGTCGCATGTCAAGGAAGGGAACGCATGACCCAGCAGCAGCGGGGCAGACGCGGGATGGTCATCGTCCTCGTCGCCCTGGCCCTCGGCATCGCCGGCATCGACCAGGCGACGAAGTACCTCGCCGAGGAGCGGCTGACGCAGGGGGTGTACGTCCCGCTCGTCAGCGATCTTCTCGGCTGGCAGCTCATCTACAACCCGGGCGCCGCCTTCTCCTTCGCCACCGGCATGACGTGGATCTTCACGATCATCACGCTCGTCGTGGTCGTCGTCGTCCTCCGGGTCGCGCGGCGCCTGCGCTCGGCCGCGTGGGCGCTGGCCCTGGGGATGCTGCTCGGCGGCGCCCTCGGCAACCTCTACGACCGGCTGCTGCGGGAGCCCGGCTTCGCCCGCGGCCACGTCGTCGACTTCATCAACTACAACGGCTGGTTCGTCGGCAACGTCGCCGACATCGCCATCGTCCTCGCCGCCGGCCTCATCGCCGTCCTCGCGCTGCTCGGCATCGAGGTGGACGGCACCCGCGTCGTCACCCGCCGCGAGGACGACGACCCCGCGGCGGCCGCCGACGACGACGCCGAGCCGGTGAGCGAGGAGCCGCTGGTCGACGAGAGGGACTTCTCCCCGGAGGTGCCACGCGCCACCGACGACGACGGCGTGGACGTCGCCACCTGGGTGAGCGGCGCGGGCTCCGCGTCCGTCACCCCCACGCCGGCCGGTGAGGCACCGTCCTCCGCTCCGATCACCCCCGCGTGGACCGCGGTGCGGCCGGCCGAGGAGACGGCCGCTGGCGAAGGCGCGACGTCCGGCGAGGGCACCGAGCCCACCGAGGCGCCCCGGCGGCACCCGCGCAGCCGGCGCGAGATCCGGCTGACGACCTCCGACGACGATGCCTGAGACCCGCTCCCTGCCGGTCCCCGACGGCCTCGCCGGGGAGCGTGTCGACGCCGCCCTGGCGCGGCTCCTGGGCCTGTCCCGCACCCGCGCCGCCGAGCTGGCCGCCGAGGGCGGGGTCGTGCTCGACGGCCGCACCCTCGCCAAGTCCGACCGTCTCGTCGCCGGCGGGTGGCTCGAGGTCACCCTCCCCGACGCCCCGTCGGCGCCGCCGCCCGAGCCCGTGGCCGGCCTGGTGGTCGTCCACGAGGACGACGACGTCGTCGTCGTCGACAAGCCCGTCGGGGTGGCCGCCCACGCCAGCCCGGGCTGGCAGGGCCCCACCGTCGTCGGGAGCCTCCACGCCGCCGGCTACCGGGTGTCGACGTCCGGGGCGGCCGAGCGGCAGGGCATCGTCCACCGGCTCGACGTCGGCACCTCCGGGCTCATGGTCGTGGCCAAGTCCGAGCTCGCCTACACCGTCCTCAAGCGCGCCTTCAAGGAGCGCACGGTCGAGAAGGTCTACCACGCCCTCGTCCAGGGCCACATGGACCCCTTCGCCGGGACCATCGACGCCCCGGTGGGACGCGACCCGCGGCACGACTACCGCTTCGCCGTCGTCGCCGACGGCAAGCCCGCCGTCACGCACTACGAGACGCTCGAGGCGATGTCCGGGGCGTCCCTCCTCGAGATCCACCTCGAGACCGGCCGCACCCACCAGATCCGGGTGCACACCTCCGCCGTGCGCCACCCCTGCCTCGGGGACACGACGTACGGCGCCGACCCGGTCCTCGCCCAGCGGCTGGGGCTCACCCGGCAGTGGCTGCACGCGGTGCGCCTCGGCTTCGCCCACCCGCGCGACGGCAGGCAGCTCGTCGTGACGAGCGAGTACCCGCAGGACCTCGCCGCCGCGCTCGAGATGGTGCGGGAGGGACGCCGGTGAGCGTGGTCGTGCGCACCGTGACCACCCGTGAGGAGCTCGAGGCCGCCTGGCGGGTGCGCTTCGCCGTCTTCGTCGACGAGCAGGGCGTGCCCGCGGACATCGAGGTGGACGAGCTCGACGAGGACCCGACCACCACCCACGTGCTCGCCGTCGACGAGGCCACCGGGGAGGTGCTCGGCACCGGGCGGCTGCTGCTCGACGCGCCGGGCCACGTCCACCTCGGGCGGCTGGCCGTCCACGCGGTGGCCCGGGGCCGCGGCGTCGGAGCCCGGCTCGTCACCGCGCTGGCGGACATCGCCCTCGAGCGGCACGCCGCGGGCGAGCCGCCCGCCGTCGAGGTCGTGCTCAGCGCCCAGGAGTCGGCAATGGGCTTCTACGAGCGGCTCGGCTTCTCCGTCGTGTCCGGCGAGCGGTACCTCGACGCCGCGATCTGGCACCAGGACATGGCCCGCACCCTCACCGGTTGAGCGAGCCGAGGACCGAGAGGAGTCGTCGTGGTCGCACGCACCGGGGTCGTCGTCGGTGGCGGCATCGGCGGGCTCGCCGCAGCGATCGCGCTGCGGCGCGCGGGCTGGGACGTGACCGTGCTGGAACGCTCCGCCGAGGGCGGGGAGATCGGCGCGGGCCTCACCATCATGGCGAACGGGCAGCGGGCGCTGCGCGAGCTCGGCCTCGCCGCGGCCGTCGGCGCCTCAGCCGTGCCCCAGGGCGGTGGCGGGGTCCGTGACCGCTCAGGGCGCTGGCTCGCGCGGGTCGACGGCGCCGCCCTGGAACGGGAGCTCGGCACCTCGGTCATCGGGATCCACCGCGAGCAGCTGCACCGGGTGCTCCGCGCGGCGCTGCCCGCCGGCGCACTCGTCACGGGCGCCGAGGTCGTCGACGTCACCGCTGGACCACCCGCGTCGGTGACCGTCGTCCGTGACGGGCAGCGGCACACGGTCACCGCGGAGCTCGTCGTCGGGGCCGACGGCATCAGGTCGGCCGTGCGTCGCCGGCTCTGGCCCGCCCACCCGGGCCCGGCCCACACGGGCGTGACGGCCTGGCGCTCGGTGACCGCGGACCGGTGGCCGCTCGACCTCGTCGGTGCCGTCACGTGGGGCCCGGGCACGGAGTTCGGCACGGTGCCGCTGGTGGACGGGCGGGTCTACTGGTTCGCGGCCGTCGCCGGCGCCCCCGTCGGGCACCGGTTCGCCGACGAGGCCGGCCACCTGTGGGCGCGCTTCGCCGGCTGGCACGCCCCGATCCCCGAGCTCCTCGCCGCCACCGAGCCGGGCGCCGTGCTGCGCCACGACCTGCACCACCTCGCCGTGCCGCTGCCCGGCTACGTCACCGGCGCTGTCGCCCTGCTCGGGGACGCCGCCCACGCCATGACGCCGAACCTCGGGCAGGGCGCGGCGCAGGCACTGGAGGACGCCGTCGTGCTCGGGCGAGCGCTGGCCCGCTACGACGACGACGTCCCCACCGCGCTCCGCGTCTACGACCGCACCCGGCGGCCGCGGTCACAGGCGGTGGCCCGGGCCTCCCGCTGGAGCGGCCGGTTCGGGCACGAGCTGCGCTCCGCGCCGCTCGTCGCGGTGCGTGACCTGCTGGTGCGGGCCACCCCCGCGGCCGTTGCACTGTCGTCGCTGGCGCGGTTCGCCCACTGGGAGCCGGAGCTGGTCGAGGCCTGACCCGGACAGGCGGCGGCGACACGCCGAGCGACCTGGATCTCCCCTCGGGGTGGCCGGTCCTGTCGGTCCCGCGACCTAGACTGGCGGGCATGGCTGCTGGAGGATCCGACAACTTCACCCACCTCCACGTGCACACCGAGTACTCGATGCTCGACGGTGCCTCCAAGGTCGACGAGCTGCTGGGCGAGGCCGCCCGGATGGGTCAGCCCGCGCTGGCGATCACCGACCACGGCTACCTCTTCGGGGCCTTCGACTTCTGGTCCAGCGCCCAGAAGCACGGCGTCAAGCCGATCATCGGCCTCGAGGCCTACGTCACGCCCGGCACCTCGCGCTTCGACAAGTCGCGGGTGCGCTGGGGCGAGGAGCACCAGGCCAAGGACGACGTCTCCGCCCGCGGCTCCTACACCCACATGACGCTGCTGGCCCGCAACAACCAGGGCATGAACAACCTCTTCCGGCTCGGTTCGCGCGCCTCCATCGAGGGGCAGATGGGCAAGTGGCCGCGGATGGACCGCGAGCTCATCTCCACCCACGCCGACGGCCTCATCGCCACCACCGGCTGCCCGTCGGGTGAGGTGCAGACCCGCATCCGCCTCGGCCAGTACGACGAGGCGCTGCGCGCCGCCCGCGAGCTCCAGGACATCTTCGGCCGCGAGAACTACTACGTCGAGCTCATGGACCACGGCCTGGACATCGAGCGCCGGGTCGTCACCGACCTCCTGCGCCTGGCCAAGGACATCGGCGCGCCGCTGCTGGCCACCAACGACTCCCACTACACGCGCCCGGACGACGCCCGCACCCATGAGGTCATGCTCGCCCTCCAGTCGGGCAGCAAGCTCACCGAGCCGAGCTACGACCAGGGCGGCAGCCGCTTCGCCTTCACCGGTGACACCTACTACCTGCGCCCCGCGGCCGAGATGCGCGAGGTCTTCCGCGACCTCCCCGAGGCCTGCGACAACACCCTGCTCGTCGCCGAGCAGTGCGACGTCACCTTCCGGACCGCCGCCGACGGCGCGAACTACATGCCCCGCTTCCCCGTGCCCGCGGGGGAGGACGAGCACTCGTGGTTCGTCAAGGAGGTGGAGAAGGGCCTGAACTACCGCTACCCCGACGGCGTGCCCGACCACGTCGAGAAGCAGGCGCGGTACGAGGTCGAGGTCATCACCCAGATGGGCTTCCCCGGGTACTTCCTCGTCGTCGCCGACTTCATCAACTGGGCCAAGTCGCAGGGCATCCGCGTCGGCCCCGGCCGTGGCTCCGGTGCCGGCTCCATGGTCGCCTACGCGCTGCGCATCACCGACCTCGACCCCCTCGTCCACGGCCTCATCTTCGAGCGGTTCCTCAACCCCGACCGCGTCTCGATGCCCGACTTCGACGTCGACTTCGACGAGCGCCGGCGCGGTGAGGTCATCCGCTACGTCACCGAGAAGTACGGCGACGACCGCGTGGCCCAGGTCGTCACCTACGGCACCATCAAGGCCAAGCAGGCCCTCAAGGACTCCGCGCGCGTCCTGGACTTCCCCTTCCAGATGGGGGAGAAGCTCACCAAGGCCATGCCGCCGTCGGTCATGGGCAAGGACATCACGCTCGCGGGCATCTTCGACCCGCGTGACAAGCGCTACGCCGAGGCCGAGGAGTTCCGCCAGCTCCACGCCGCGGACCCCGACGCCCAGGCCGTCGTCGAGACCGCCCAGGGCCTGGAGGGCATCAAGCGGCAGTGGGGCGTGCACGCCTGCGCCGTCATCATGTCCAGCGAGCCGCTCCAGGACGTCATCCCCGTCATGCTGCGCCCCCAGGACGGCGCGATCATCACGCAGTTCGACTACCCGCAGTGCGAGAACCTCGGGCTGCTCAAGATGGACTTCCTCGGCCTGCGCAACCTCACCGTCATCGACGACGCCCTGGAGAACATCGAGCGGAACGGCAAGCAGGCGCCCGACCTCGAGCGCCTGCCGCTGGACGACCCCCTCACCTACGCCATGCTCGGGCGCGGGGACACCCTGGGCGTGTTCCAGCTCGACGGCGCCGGCATGCGCACCCTGCTGCGCCTCATGCGCCCGGACAACTTCGAGGACATCTCCGCCGTCGGCGCGCTGTACCGGCCCGGCCCGATGGGCGCGAACTCCCACACGAACTACGCGCTGCGCAAGACCGGCCAGCAGCAGATCGAGCCCATCCACCCCGAGCTCGAGGAGCCGCTCGCCGACATCCTCGGCACCACCTACGGCCTGATCGTCTACCAGGAGCAGGTGATGGCGATCGCGCAGAAGGTCGCCGGGTACACGCTCGGTCAGGCCGACCTGCTGCGCCGCGCCATGGGCAAGAAGAAGAAGGCCGAGCTGGACAAGCAGTTCGCCAGCTTCGAGGCCGGCATGCTCGAGCGCGGCTACTCCCCGGCCGCGGTCAAGACGCTGTGGGACATCCTCCTGCCCTTCTCCGACTACGCCTTCAACAAGGCGCACTCGGCGGCGTACGGGATCATCTCCTACTGGACCGCGTACCTGAAGGCGAACTTCCCCACGGAGTTCATGGCCGCCCTGCTCACCTCCACGCAGGTGAACAAGGACCGCCTGGGGCTGTACCTCGGCGAGGCCCGGCACATGGGCATCAGCGTGCTGTCGCCGGACGTCAACACCTCGGTGGGGTCCTTCGCGGCCGTCGGGGAGGAGATCCGCTTCGGTCTCGCCGCCGTCCGCAACGTCGGCGCGAACGTCGTCGAGGCGATCATCACCACGCGCGAGGAGAAGGGGGAGTTCACCTCCTTCCAGGACTTCCTCGACAAGGTGCCCGCGGTCGTGTGCAACAAGCGCACCATCGAGTCGCTCATCAAGGCCGGGGCCTTCGACTCCCTGGGCCAGACCCGCCGCGCCCTCCTCGCCCGCCACGAGGAGGCCATCGACATGGTCATCGACGTCAAGCGCAACGAGGCGGTCGGCCAGTTCGACCTCTTCGCCGGGCTGGGCGGCGACGGCGGCGCGGGCGGCGCCGGCTTCACCATCGACATCCCCGACCTGCCCGAGTGGGACAAGCCGGAGAAGCTTGCCTTCGAGCGCCAGATGCTCGGGCTGTACGTCTCGGACCACCCGCTGTTCGGGTTGGAGCACGTGCTGCAGCGGGCGGCGGACGTCTCGATCGCCACGCTGCTCACCGACGAGACCCGGTCCGACGGCTCCACCGTCACCATCGCCGGGCTCGTCACCTCCCTGCAGCGGAAGATGACGAAGAACGGCAACCCGTGGGCGATCGCCACCGTCGAGGACCTCGAGGGCGCGATCGAGGTGCTGTTCTTCCCGCAGACCTACTCGACGGTCTCGACCATGCTCGCCGACGACTCGATCATCACGGTCAAGGGCCGCCTCAACCGGCGCGACGACATCCCGACGATCTACGCCTCGGAGATGACCCTGCCGGACGTCTCCCAGGCCACCGACGGACCGGTCCAGCTCACGCTGGCCGCCAACCGGTGCACGGCGCCGCTCGTCGAACGTCTCAAGGGCATCCTCACCGACCACCCGGGCAGCTCGGAGGTGCGGCTGCGCCTCACCAGCCCCGGCCGGTCGACGACCATGCGCCTGGAGGACAGCTTCCGCGTCGAGCCCTCCACGGCCCTCTTCGGTGACCTCAAGACCCTCCTCGGCCCCGGCTGCCTCGTGTAGCGGTCCCCACGGCAGGGTGCCCGGGAGGCGTGGCCTCGGCCGACCTCGCCACCGGGCTCAACGGTCGGCGTGACCGGACACCCCGCCCAGGCCGGTGAGCCGGACGCCGTCGACGAGCTCGGCCAGCTCGGCGAGGCGGTGCGCCCGGGCGGACTCGGCGAGCGTGAACGGCTGCCCCGCCCGGGCGAGCACGACCGCACCGCGCCAGCCGGCGTGGACCTTCATCCGCGTGGCGTCGCCGGACAGGTGGGAGGTCGGGTCGCCGGGCCCGCCGTCGACCACCTCCGCGTCCAGGAGGTCGGCGACGGCCTCGGGGAGCTCGTGCGGCGCCTCCGCGACGCGCAGGGCCGTGCACAGCGCCCGGGTCGGGCTGTCGACGAGGGCGAGCGCCGTCGTCGGCCACACCTGCGGGTCACGGCCCCCGCCGTCCTCGACCGCCTCGACGAGGTCGCGGGCGGTGATCCACTCGGGGACGTCGACGACGAACTCGTCGACCACGCCGTCGCTGCCCGGGTGCACGTGCACGCTGAGGATGTTCCCCTCGAGCAGGCGCAGCTGGCGCGTGACCGCCTCCAGGGAGCCCGGGGTGTCCCGGACCGTGGTGCGCAGGCGCCACAGCGAGCCGGCCGAGTCGAGCCGGCGGTGCTCACGGAGGACCGGGGCGTGCAGCCAGCGTCGCAGGAGGCGCATGATCGAGGGCTCGGCGACCCAGACGGCCAGCGCCGTCGCGGTGGCCGTGAGCACGAGGACCTTGGCGAGGACGGGCAGCCCGCTCCCGACGACCGCCGCGTGCACCGCGAGCTCCACCGGGAGCAGGGCGAGGATGCTGGCCGCCGTCAGGCGTCCCTTGCGCGGCTCGGGAAGGCGTCCGCAGACCTCGCAGGTGAGGTCGGCCGTCCGGTCGTCGTGGTGTGCCATGGGCCCAGCATCGTCCTGCGCCGTTCCGGGAACGTTTCAGGCAGGCAACCGTCGTGTGAACCCTGCGGCCAGCTCGTGCACGGCGCGGGCGACGCCCGCCGGGTCGGTGAGGAGGCCGAGGTGGCCCAGGGGCAGGGTGCGGGTGGGCCAGCCCAGGGACCGCGCCTGCCGGCGCTCGTCGGCGTAGGTGTCGCCGAAGGCGAGGTAGGCGCCCCGCACGCCGTCGGTCCACCCGGCGGGCACCGCGACGGTCCCGTCGAGGTAGGACAGCGGGACCCGCGGCGTCGCGGCGTGGACGGCGGCGTGGCTGCGCGAGGTGGGGAAGAGCGCCCGCACGTCCTCCGCGGGCCACCACTCGGTCCAGCGTGGGAGCAGGCCGTCGGTCGCCTGCTCGGCGAGGGCGCCGCGGAGCGCGGCCGGCACCACGGGGTGGTGGCCGCCCGCCGGCGCGGGCAGCGCCGCGTCGACGAGGACGGCACCGCCCACGGCGCGCTGCGCCGCCAGGGCGGGGACGTACAGGCCCGCGTTGGAGTGCGCGACGACGACGTCCCAGCCCCGGCCCGCGAGCGCGGCCTCGTACGCGGCGAGGGCCCGGGCCGGGTCCGGGGCCTCGGCCACGCCGACGACGGCGGTCACCGACCCGAGGAGCTCGAGCTCGCGGGCCAGCGGCTCGAGCACGAGGGCGGGCAGGAAGACGCTCCCGAGGAGCGCGACCCGCAGCACGCGCTGCCCTCCGCCCGGGGTGGCTCAGTCCCGGCGGCCCAGCAGCCGCCAGGTGGCGGGCAGGAGACCTGCGGCGGCCGCGGCCTTGAGGACGTCGCCGAGGAGGAAGGGGAGGACGCCCAGCACGAGCGCCTCACCGAGGCCGACCCCGAGGCTCACCATGAGCCACGGCACGCCGCCGGCGTAGACGGCGAGGGTGGCCAGGGCGGCGGCACCGGCCATCGCGAGCGGGCTGCGGTCCGCGCGGCGGCGGGCCAGCGCGCCGACGATCCCGGCGGCCAGGACGTAGCCGATGACGTAGCCGAAGGACGCCGTGTGCCACCCCGAGGACTGCTCGGCGAACCACGGCACGCCGGCCACGCCCGCCACGAGGTAGAGCACCATGCTCAGTGCCCCGCGCACCGGTCCGAGCGAGGCACCCACGAGGAGGACGGCGAAGGTGCCGAGCGACAGGGGGACGGGTGTGAAGGGCAGCGGCACGACCACCTGGGACAGGACGCCGGTGACGGCGGCGCCGGCGGCGACGAGTGACGCGTCCCGGACGAGGCCGGCGGGCAGCGAGTCGGCGAGGACAGCGGGGGTGGTCGTGGTCATGACTTACCTCTCGTGGGGGAACACCGGCCACGCTAACGAGTGGCCGGTGCGGGGCGGGGTGCGGACCCGCACAGATTCGGGGCGGTGGGTCTGTAGCGGTCAGCCGACGACGGCGACGAGCACCCCGCCCGGCGTGCTCACCTCGACGCGGGCTCCCGCGGCGAGCTGTCGCCCGCGGCGTGTCTCGACGACGCCGTCGACGCTCACCTCGCCCTCGGCGATGAGCTCGCGGGCGTGCGCGCCGGACTCGGCGAGCGAGGCGAGCTTGAGGAACTGCCCGAGCCGGATCTCCCCGTCGACGGGCACGACGTTCTGCGCTTCCATGGCACCGATCATGCCCTGTCGTGGGCTGGACGGCCCCCACCGCGCCCCGCCGCGCGTCATACGATCGGACACATGCTCCGGCGAATCGACCTCCGCGCCACCGACCTGACCCCCGACGCCCTCGTCGACGTGTTGCCGCGCGCCACGCTCGACGTCGAGGCCGCCATGGCCCAGGTGCTCCCGATCATCGAGGACGTCCGCGCCCGTGGCGGCGCCGCGCTGCGCGATCTCGCCGAGCGTCTCGACGGCGTGCGGCCCGCGCACCTGCGGGTGCCGGCCGAGGCGCTGGCCGAGGCGCTCGAGGGGCTGGACCCGCAGGTGCGCGAGGCCCTGGAGCTGTCGATCGCCCACAACCGCGCCGGTCACACCGCCCAGCTCCCCACGGAGAGGGACACGGAGATCCTGCCCGGCGGCCACGTCCGCCAGCGCTGGGTGCCGGTGCGCCGGGTCGGCCTCTATGTGCCCGGCGGCCTGGCGGTCTACCCCTCGAGCGTCGTGATGAACGTCGTCGCCGCGCAGGTGGCCGGCGTGCGCTCGCTGGCGGTCGCGAGCCCGCCGCAGCGGGCCTTCGGCGGCCTGCCCCACCCGACGATCCTCGCGGCCTGCGCGCTGCTCGGCGTCGAGGAGGTCTATGCCGTCGGCGGCGCCCAGGCCGTGGGCATGCTCGCCCACGGTGCCGCGGGGGAGGCGGGCACCGCCGACGCGCCGCGGCTGTGCGCGCCGGTCGACGTCGTCACCGGCCCCGGAAACATCTTCGTCGCCGCCGCCAAGCGCGCCGTCATGGGCCGGGTGGGCATCGACGCCGAGGCCGGCACCACCGAGATCGCCGTCCTCGCCGACGGGGGCGCGGACCCGCGGTTCGTCGCGGCGGACCTCATCTCCCAGGCCGAGCACGACCCCGCCGCCGCCTCCGTCCTCGTCACCGACAGCGTGGGGCTGGCCGACGCCGTCGACGCCGAGATCGAGCGGCAGGTCGCGGCGACGACGCACGCCGAGCGGGTGCGCACCGCGCTCACCGGCCCGCAGTCGGGCACCGTGCTCGTCACGGACCTCGAGCACGGGATCGCGGTGTGTGACGCCTACGGGGCCGAGCACCTCGAGGTCCAGACCGCGGGCGCCGCAGCCGTCGCCGAGCGGATCCGTAACGCGGGCGCGATCTTCGTCGGCCCCTACAGCCCGGTGCCGCTGGGTGACTACCTCGCGGGGTCCAACCACGTCCTGCCGACCGGAGGCACGGCCCGCTTCGCCTCGGGGCTCAGCGTCATGGCCTTCCTCAAGCCGGTCCAGGTCATCGAGTACGACGACGCCGCGCTGCGGAAGGTCGCCGGGCCGCTGCGTGCGCTGGCGGTCTCCGAGGACCTCCCCGCCCACGCCGACGCCGTCGACGTCCGGCTCGGCTGACGCGTTCGCCGAGAGCGCAGCCGGGTGGGGCACCGGCGGCAACTCGGCTGTCGGCGGTGACCGGGCGGGCGGGTGGCACCGGGGCGCTCGGCGGGCGGCACTTGCGTGGGGGGCGGTGCGGCGCGCACGCTGGACCCTCGTCTCCGGAGAGGAACCCCCCATGCGAACCAAGGTTGCCGTGGCGACCGCTGCCCTCCTGCTGGCCGTGACGGCCTGCGGATCGGGCGACGACGACGCCGACCAGACCGCGGAGACGACCGCGCCCGCCGCTGAGGAGAGCGCGGCCCCGGAGTCCCCGACGCCTCCCGCGCCGGACCTCGAGGGCCTGCCGGACGTCGTCGCCGAGGTCGACGGCACCGAGGTCACCCTGGAGGAGTTCACCCAGGTGTACGAGGGCCAGCTCCAGCAGGCGTTCATGCAGTCGCAGATGACGGGCGAGGAGGTCGACCAGGAGGCCCTCAAGCAGCGCACCGCGGAGGGCCTGGTCGACACCGAGCTGCTCCTGGCCGAGGCCGAGGCCCGTGAGATCGCCCCCACGCAGGAGGAGATCGACGCCGCGGCCGAGGAGATCGCCGCCTCCAGCGGCCTCGGGTCGGCCGACGAGCTCTTCACCGCCCTCGAGGAGCAGGGGCTGGGCCGCGAGGAGGCCGTCGCCCAGATCGAGGAGCAGACGGTGCTCGAGCAGCTCTTCGCCGACGAGGCCGGGGAGTTCACCCCCTCGGAGGAGGACGCGCGCGAGCTCTACGACTCCGCCGCCGAGCAGGGCGGGGCCGAGGGCGAGCTGCCCGCGTTCGAGGAGGTGCGCCCGCAGATCGAGGCGCAGCTCGCGCAGGAGCACGAGAGCGAGGCCGTCCAGGCGCTCCTCGAGCAGCTGCGCGGTGACGCGGACATCTCCTACCACCTGTGAGCGGTCAGCCCACCACGGCGGAGTAGAGCGCGGCGAAGCGCTCGGCGCGCTCGGCGTAGTAGTCGGCGCGGGCGGCCACCGGCTCGACGGTCGCCGCCGTGGTGGGCGCCGCCCGCTCCGTCCCGGGCGCCAGCGTCTCCAGCGCGAGCAGCGCGGTCCCGTGGAGGGTCGAGCGCTTGATCGTCACCGGCGTCACCGGCACGCCGGTGGCGTCCGCGAGGAGCTGGAGCAGGTGGGGCAGCGCCTGGCTCATCCGGCCGCTCGCGAGGATCTGCTCGGGCACCGGCGCCACCCGGGTGAGCTCGGTGATGACCCTGCCGTAGCTGAGGGCCACGCCCTCGAGCATGCCGCGCGCGATCGCCGCGGGCGTCGTGGCGGCCGACAGGCCGGCGACGACGGCGCGCGCGTCGGCGGCCCACCCGGTGCTGCGTTCACCGGTGAGGAAGGGCAGCGCCAGCGGCGTCGCCGGGTCCACGTCGGCGGCGAGCACGGCGTCGAGGTCGACGTCGTCCAGCCGCAGCGTCGCCTCCAGCCAGCTCGCGCCGCGCCCGACGTCATTGAGGGCACCGCCGAGCAGGGCGTGCTCGGCGTCCACCCGGTAGGCCCACAGGCCCGAGGGCAGCTCGGGCACCTCGGCCGGGACGCGCACCCGCACGGCGCCGCTCGTCGCGAAGGACGCGACGACGGTGCGCGCGTCGGTCGCCCCCGTCCCGATGTTCGCGGCCAGGCCGTCGGTGACGACCGGGAACCACGCCGCCCCCGCCAGCGCGGGCCAGCGCGTCGTCACACCGGTGAGCGGGTGGTCGGGGTGGTGGACGGGCGACAGGGTCTCGGTGGAGATGCCCGCGACGGCGAGCATCCGCGGGTCCCACGTGCCGGTGAGGCGGTCGAGGAGCCCGGACCAGGCCGCCGCGGACGTGCCGACGGCGGTGGCCCCGGTGAGGCGCAGGACGACGAGCTCGCCGAGGGTCATCCAGCGGGCGACCTCGTCGAACAGTCGGGGCTCGGTCTCCCTCAGCCAGCGCAAGCGCGCGGGCAGGTAGCTCGAGTGCAGGCGCGTGCCCGTGCGCTGCTGCACCTCGGCCTCGTCGAGCTCGGCGCGCAGCGCCGCCACCTGGGGCCCGCAGCGGGAGTCGGCGTAGGTGTAGCACGGGGTGAGCGGCTCGCCCGCGGCGTCGACGCCGACGAGCGAGGAGGCGAAGGTGTCCAGCGCGACCCCCGCGATGCGGCCCGCGAGCTCGGGGCGGGCGAGCGCGTCGACGATCGCGGCGACCTCGTCGACCACCCGGAGGGGGTCGATGACCGAGGTGCCGTCGGTGGCCGTCGTGAAGGCGTGCGGCACCTTGTGCCGCAGCCCGGCGACCGGCAGCCCGCGGGCGTCGTAGAGCCCGCCGCGGCTCGCCGTCGAGCCGACGTCCACGGCCAGCACGAGGGGGTCGACGGCGTCGCTGAGGTCAACGGTGAACGAGCGCATGGTTCCTCCGGTCGGCTGCGCCCGATCGTACGGTGGCGCACCGCTCAGCGCTGGGCGAGGACGAAGGGGTGCACGGCCCCGGCCCCCGCCTGCCGCAGCAGCCGAGCCGCCACGGTGAGCGTCCAGCCGGAGTCGGTGACGTCGTCGACCAGGAGCACCGAGCGGCCCGGCAGGCCCGCGAGCGTGGCGTCACCGAGCTCCAGGCGCAGCCGCTGGTGGACGCCGGCCAGCCGGGTGGCGGAGTTGACGTCGTGGCGGCCGGGCGGGCGGCTCGGGTCGGGGGCGACGGCGCCGACGAGCGGCACCCGGGCGAGGTGCGCGACACCCCGGGCGAGGTGGTCGAGGAGCTGCGGCCGGGTGGCGGAGGAGACGACGACGACGCCCTCGACCTGGCGCCCGGCCTCGCCGACCGCGGCGAGCTGGTCGGTGAGCACCCGTTCGACGGCGCCACGCAGACCCGCGGGCAGCTCACCGTCGTGGCCGCCGCGCGCCTCCCGGCCGGCGGGCCGGTCCGGTGACGGCTCGAGCATCTCGCGCAGCGCGGCGGACCAGCCGAGCCCGTCCAGGCGCGCGACCGCGCGGCCGGGCTGCGCCTGCTCGTCGGCGGGGATGCGTCCCTGCAGCGGGACACCCACCGCCGCCATGCCGGTGGGCCACTGCTTGCGGGGCGCGACGTCCACCCCCGGCCGGTCGAGCACGGCCCGTGCCTGCGCGAGCCGCCCCTCGTCCACCGTGGCGTCGAGGTCGAGGCCACCGCACAGGTCACAGCGCCCGCAGCGCCAGCCCTCCGCGAGGTCCGGGTCGGACAGCTGGGCGCGCAGGAAGGCCATCCGGCACTGCCCGGCACCGAGGCCGACGTAGGCAACCATGGCCTGCTGCTCGCGCTCGCGGGCGGCGTCGACGCGGGCGTAGCGCTCGGCGTCGTACTCCCACGGCTGACCCGTGGTGCGCCACCCTCCGGCGACCCGCTCGACGGCGCCGTCGACGTCGAGGACCTTGAGCATCGTCTCCAGCCGGGTGCGGCGCAGGTCGACGAGCGGCTCGAGGCGGACGGTGGACAGCGGCTCCTCACCGAGGGAGGCGAGCACCTCACGCACCGCCCGCTCCGGCGGGAAGGCGAGGGAACCGAAGTAGGCCCAGATGTCGCGGTCCTCCGGGCCCGGCAGGAGCACGACGTCGGCGCGGTCGACGCCGCGGCCGGCGCGCCCCACCTGCTGGTAGTAGGCGATGGGGGAGGAGGGGGCACCGAGGTGGACGACGAAGGCGAGGTCGGGCTTGTCGAAGCCCATGCCGAGGGCGGAGGTCGCGACGAGGGCCCGGAGCCGGTTGGCCCGCAGGTCCTCCTCGAGCTGCTCGCGGCGCGCCGGCTCGGTCCGTCCGGTGTAGGACTCGACCTCCAGGCCCGCCGCGCGGAGCTGCTCGGCGACCTGCTCCGCCTGGGCGACGGTGAGGGTGTAGACGATGCCCGACCCCCGCCAGGTGGCCATCCGCTCGGCGAGCCAGGCCACCCGCTGCGCCTGGTCCGGGAGGCGCAGCACGCCCATCCGCAGTGACTCGCGGTCCAGGGAGCCGCGCAGGACGAGGACGTCGTCGTCGTCACCGGTGCCGAGCTGCTCGGCGACGTCGGCACTGACGCGGTCGTTGGCGGTGGCGGTGGTGGCGAGCACCGGGACGCCGGCCGGCAGGTCCTCGAGCAGGGTACGGATGCGGCGGTAGTCGGGGCGGAAGTCGTGGCCCCAGTCGGAGATGCAGTGGGCCTCGTCGACGACGACGAGACCGGCCGTGGCCGCCAGCTGCGGCAGCACCTCGCTGCGGAAGCCGGGGTTGTTGAGCCGTTCCGGGGAGCACAGGACGACGTCGACCTCGCCCGCGGAGATGGCCGCGTGGACCGACTCCCACTCGGTGACGTTCGCGGAGTTGACGGTGACGGCACGGATCCCCGCGCGGGAGGCGGCGGCGATCTGGTCGCGCATGAGCGCGAGCAGCGGGGAGACGATGACGGTGGGCCCGGCCGGCGGGCGGCCCTCGCCCCCCGCGCGGAGCAGGGCGGTGGCGACGAAGTACACCGCCGACTTGCCCCAGCCGGTGCGCTGGACCACCAGGGCACGCCGGCGGTGCACGACGAGCGCCTCGATCGCCCGCCACTGGTCCGCCCGCAGGCGGGCGTCGGGCCGTCCCACAAGAGCCTGGAGCGCGGCCTGCGCCCTCGCCTCGGTCGTCACTGTGTCCATGTCGCCTCCCGGTCCCTACGCTCCCACGGCCCACCGACAGCTGCGGCCACGCCCGAGCGCACCGA
Organism: Georgenia satyanarayanai; assembly: GCF_009193135.1. GTDB lineage: Bacteria > Actinomycetota > Actinomycetes > Actinomycetales > Actinomycetaceae > Oceanitalea > Oceanitalea satyanarayanai. The sequence continues at coordinate 36,764 of NZ_VUKC01000009.1, read as the reverse complement.
GTCCCAGGGACGCCTCAGCGCCCGGCGCGAGGAGCGCGACGGGCGGTGAGGTACCTCACAACCGGGCGGATTTCGGCAACCGTCCGACTCCGCGCCGATCGGCAGCGCGCCGCGGACTTCGCTCCTCCCTTGGCATGAATTACGCAACGACCCCGGTACGAAATAGGGCGAGGGGCTTGTAGGTAAGGCTCACCTCACCAGTAGATTGACCTCGGCCGGCCCGGCGCCACCGGCCGCCACAGACCACGAGCGAAGGACACCCATGAGCATCGTTTCCCCGCTTCGCCGCCCGGCGCGCCTCGCCGGGGCGGCAGCCGTCGCCGCCCTGGCGCTGGCTGCCTGCGGCCAGGCCGACGGCGCCCCCGAGGCCGACGCCGCCGACGAGAGCGCGACGACCGTCGAGGTCGAGGACAACAACGGCACGCAGACGATCACCACGCCGCCGCGGTCGGTCGTCGCGACCGACAACCGGACCTTCGAGACCCTCGCCGCGTGGGACGTCGAGCTGAGCGCCGCCGCCGTCGCGCTCATGCCCGACACCATCCCCTACACGCAGGACGAGTCGATCGTCGACCTCGGCAACCACCGCGAGCCCGACCTCGAGGCCGTCGTCGCCGCCGAGCCGGACCTCATCATCAACGGCCAGCGCTTCGCCGACTACCACGACGACTTCGTCTCGCTCGCCCCGGGGGCCGTCGTCCTCGAGCTCGACCCGCGCGACGGGGAGCCCTTCACCGACGAGCTCAAGCGCCAGACCACCGTGCTGGGCGAGATCTTCGGCAAGCAGGCCGAGGCCGAGCAGCTGAACGCCGACCTCGACGCCGCGATCGAGCGTGCCCGCGCCGCCTACGACCCGACCGACAGCGTGATGGCCGTCATCACCTCCGGCGGGGAGATCGGCTACTCCGCCCCCGGCAACGGCCGGACGCTGGGGCCGGTCTTCGACGTCCTGGGCCTCACCCCGGCCCTCGACGTCCCCGAGGCGAGCGAGGACCACCAGGGTGACGACATCTCCGTCGAGGCCATCGCCGACTCCAACCCCGACTGGATCCTCGTCATGGACCGTGACGCGGCCGTCGCCGCGGACGACCCGGAGTACGCGCCGGCCGCCGAGGTCCTCGAGGCCTCCCAGGCGCTGAACGGCGTCACCGCGATCCAGGAGGACCGGCTCGTCTACATGCCCGCGGACACGTACACGAACGAGGGCATCCAGACCTACACCGAGTTCTTCACCACCCTGGCCGACGCCTTCGAGGCCGCGCGCTGACACCGCCCCACCACGAGGATGACGATGACGACCACTGCCGCCGGGCCCCGCACCCGGTCCGAGGGGCGCCTGCTCGACTGGCGCCTCCTCGTCGGTGTCGCCGTCGTCGGCGCCCTCCTCGTCGCCTCCCTCTTCACCGGCGTCTACGACGTCGTCGGGGCCGACGACGGCGCCGAGATGTTCGCCATCACGCGCGTCCCGCGGACGATCGCCCTCGTCCTCGCCGGCGCCGCGATGGCGATGTCCGGCCTGGTCATGCAGCTCCTCACGCAGAACCGCTTCGTCGAGCCGACGACGACGGGCACGACCGAGTGGGCGGGCCTGGGCCTGCTCACGGTCACCATCCTCGTCCCGGGCGCGAGCATCGCCGCCCGCATGGGCGGGGCCATCGTCGCCTCGTTCGTCGGCACGATGCTCTTCTTCCTCTTCCTCAGCCGCGTCTCGCTGCGCTCCTCGCTCATCGTGCCGATCGTCGGGATCATGCTCGGCGCCGTCGTCGGCTCGGTGTCGACCTTCATCGCGCTGCAGACCGACATGCTCCAGAACCTCGGCGTCTGGTTCGCCGGGAGCTTCACCTCGGTCCTGCGCGGGCAGTACGAGCCGCTGTGGATCGTGGCCGTCGTGGTCGTCGTCGTGTTCGTCGCGGCCGACCGCTTCACCGTCGCGGGCCTGGGCAAGGAGATCGCCACCAACGTCGGTCTCGACTACACCAGGGTCATCCTCCTCGGCACCGGCCTCATCGCCGTCGCCACGGGCGTGGTGACCGTCGTCGTCGGCAACCTGCCCTTCCTCGGGCTCATCGTCCCCAACATCGTCTCGCTCGTCCGCGGGGACGACCTGCGCAGCAACCTGCCGTGGGTCTGCCTGCTCGGCATCGGCATCGTCGCCGCCTGCGACCTCGTCGGCCGGACGATCATCATGCCCTTCGAGGTGCCGGTGTCCCTCATCCTCGGTGTCCTGGGCGCCGCCGTCTTCATCGTCCTCATCCTCCGGCAGCGTCGTCGTGGTTAGCCTCCTGCCCGCGGCGACGCGGACCACGCCCCCGCTGCCCGCCGTCGCCGCGCCGCGCCGCCGCGCCTCCGGGCCGCTGCCGACCACCCGCTCCCGACGGCGGTACGTGGCCGTCGTCGTCACCCTCGCCGTCCTCGCCCTCGCGCTCGCGGCCGGGCTGGTCGCGTGGGACAACCCCATGCCGGCGGGCTCGGACGGCTTCTGGCGCATCGCCCAGCTGCGCCTGAAGAACGTCCTCGTCATGGCGATCGTCGCCTTCTGCCAGGCGATCGCCACCGTGAGCTTCCAGACGGTGACGAACAACCGGATCATCACGCCGTCGATCATGGGCTTCGAGTCCCTCTACGTCGCGGTGCAGACGGCGGCCGTCTACTTCCTGGGCGCCGCCGGCATCGTCGCGCTCACCGGGCTGCCGCAGTTCGTCCTCCAGGTCGGCCTCATGGTGGGCCTGGCCGTCGCGCTGTACGGCTGGCTGCTGTCCGGCAGGCACGGGAACCTCCACGTGATGCTCCTCATCGGGATCGTCATCGGCGGGGGCCTGGGCTCGGTGTCGACCTTCATGCAGCGGCTGCTCACCCCGAGCGAGTTCGACGTCCTCACCGCGCGCCTGTTCGGCTCGGTGACCAAGGCCGACGCCTCCTACCTGCCCGTGGCGGTCCCACTCGTCCTCGTCGCCGGTGGCCTCCTGTGGGCGCGCGCCAGGCGGCTCAACGTGCTGGCCCTGGGCAAGGACGCGACGACGTCGCTGGGCCTGAGCCACCGCGCCGAGCTCGTCAAGGTGCTCCTCCTCGTCGCCGTCCTCATGGCCGTCTCGACCGCCCTCGTCGGGCCGATGACCTTCTTCGGCTTCCTCGTGGCGACCCTCGCCTACCAGTTCGCCGACACCCACGACCACCGCCACGTCTTCCCGGTGGCCGTGCTCGTCGGGTTCGTCGTCCTGGCCGGTGCGTACTTCGTCATGAACCACGTCTTCTACGCCCAGGGCGTCGTCTCGATCATCATCGAGCTCGTCGGTGGCACCGTCTTCCTCGTCGTCATCCTGCGAAAGGGACGCCTGTGATCACCCTGAGCGACGTCCGCAAGGACTACAGCAGCGAGGTCGTCATCGGCCCCGTCGACCTCACCATCCCCGCCGGCGGCATCACCGCCCTCATCGGCCCCAACGGGGCGGGCAAGTCGACGCTCCTCACGATGATCGGGCGGCTGCTCGGGCTGGACTCCGGGACCATCGAGATCGCCGGGTACGACGTCACGAGCACCGCCTCCAAGGACCTCGCCAAGATCGTCTCGGTGCTGCGCCAGGAGAACCACTTCATCACCCGCCTCACCGTGCGCCAGCTCGTCGCCTTCGGCCGCTTCCCCTACTCCAAGGGGCGCCTCACCGCCGTCGACGAGGAGCTCGTCAGCCAGGCCATCGACTTCCTCGAGCTCGGGGACCTGGAGGACCGCTACCTCGACCAGCTCTCCGGCGGGCAGCGCCAGCGCGCCTACGTCGCGATGGTGCTGTGCCAGGACACCGAGTTCGTCCTGCTCGACGAGCCGCTCAACAACCTCGACATGCGCCACTCGGTGCAGATGATGAAGCACCTGCGCCGGGCCGCGGCCGAGCTGGGCCGCACGATCGTCGTCGTCCTCCACGACATCAACTTCGCCAGCCACTACGCGGACTACATCTGCGCGGTCAAGGACGGGAAGGTCGCCGAGTTCGGCACCTGCGAGTCGATCATGACCGAGCCGGTCCTCACCCGGGTCTTCGACACCCCGGTCCAGGTCATCGACGGACCCCACGGCGCGCTGGCCGTCTACTACTGACGGCGGCTCCCGGCCCGCGAGACCCCGGGCCTCCGCGGCGGCGGGGGTCGTAGACTGCTGCGGTGCCTTCGACCTCCCTCCCGGTGCGTCCGGACCTGGCGGGCCTGACGCCCTACGGCGCCCCGCAGCTCGACGTCCCGGTGCTCCTCAACGTCAACGAGAACCCCCACCCGCCGTCGGCGGAGGTCGTCGCCGACCTCGCCGCCGCCGTCGCGGAGGTGGGCTCCGGCCTCAACCGCTACCCGGACCGCGACTTCCCCGCGCTGCGCGCCGAGCTGGCCGACTACCTCCACGTCGAGTCCGGCGTCACCGGACTGGGTGCCGAGAACGTGTGGGCCGCGAACGGCTCCAACGAGGTCATGCTCCACCTCCTCCAGGCCTTCGGGGGCCCGGGCCGCACCGCGATCTCGTTCGCGCCCACCTACTCGATGTACCCCGAGTACGCCCGCGACACGATGACGGCGTGGGTGACCGGTCGCCGCGAGGAGGACTTCACCCTCGACCCGGACCACGCCGTCGCCCAGCTGACCGAGCACCGTCCCGCCGTCGTGCTCCTCGCCAGCCCGAACAACCCGACCGGCACCGCGCTGCCGCTCGCGACGATCGAGGCCGTCGCCGAGGCCGCCCGCACGACCGGGCCCGCCGGGCCCGACGGCGCACCGACGGCGAGCGTCGTCGTCGTCGACGAGGCCTACGCCGAGTTCCGGCGCGAGGGCACCCCGAGCGCGCTCAACCTGCTCGACCGCTTCCCGCACCTGGCCGTGAGCCGGACGATGTCCAAGGCCTTCGGGATGGCGGGGGCACGGGTGGGCTACCTCGCGGCGGCGCCCGCGCTCGTCGACGTGCTGCGCGTCGTGCGCCTGCCCTACCACCTGTCCGCCGTCACCCAGGCCGTCGCCCGCGCCGCGCTGCGCCACCGCGGCGCGCTCATGGCCCAGGTCGCCGAGCTGCGCGCCGAGCGGGACCGCACCGTGACCTGGCTGCGGGAGCGGGGCTTCACGGTCGCGGACTCGGACGCGAACTTCGTCCTCTTCGGCCACCTCGAGGACCGTGAGAGGGTGTGGCAGGGGCTGCTGGACCGCGGAGTTCTCATCCGGGTCGTCGGTCCGCCAGGATGGCTGCGGGTATCGATCGGTACCGCTGCGGAGATGGCCGCCTTCCGGGCGGCCCTACAGGAGGTGCTCGGGCTGTGACTGGGACGCGAACCGCGCGACTGGAGCGCACGACGTCGGAGTCGAGCGTCGTCGTCGAGCTGGACCTCGACGGCACCGGCCGCACCGAGATCTCGACGTCGGTGCCCTTCTACGACCACATGCTCACCGCGCTGGGCAAGCACTCCCTCATCGACCTCACCGTCCGGGCGACGGGCGACACCCACATCGACGCCCACCACACCGTCGAGGACGTCGCGATCACCCTGGGCGAGGCGCTCAGGGTGGCGCTGGGGGACAAGCGGGGCATCTCCCGCTTCGGCGACGCACTCGTGCCGCTGGACGAGGCGCTGGCCCAGGCCGTCGTCGACGTCTCCGGCCGTCCCTACCTCGTCCACAGCGGGGAGCCGGCCGGGCAGGAGTACCACCTCATCGGCGGTCACTTCACCGGCTCGCTCACGCGGCACGTCCTGGAGTCGATCGCCCACCACGCGGCGATCGCCATGCACGTGCGCGTCCTGGCCGGGCGCGACCCGCACCACATCGTCGAGGCCCAGTTCAAGGCCGTCGCGCGCGCGCTGCGCTTCGCCGTCGCCCCCGACCCGCGCGTCGAGGGGATCCCCTCCACGAAGGGTGCGCTGTGAGCGACATCCCGGCGGTCGCCGTCGTCCTCACGCCCGTCGCGTCCGCGTCGGCGCTCGCGGGCCTGTGCGCCATGCAGGACGTCGACGTCCACGTCGTGCCCTCCCGCTCCGGTGCGGTCGCGGTCGTCGAGCTCGAACCCGCCCCGGACGCGCCCCCCGCGGACGACTGGGACATCGGTGAGCTGCTCGGCGCCTCCGGTGAGGAGGTGCCCGCCGCGGCCGACGAGGTGGCCCGCACCCTGTCCCGGCTCACCAAGGCCGGGGTCGTCCTCATCACCGCCTCTCTCGCGCAGGACGCCGGTTTCGAGCAAGGCCTGTCCGGCCAGCTCACCGCACGCCGGTACGCCGGCGGGGAGCGCGGGGAGGACGTGGCCGTGGGCCTCGTCCTCGCCGGTGCCGACGACGTCGTCGAGGACCTCGTCCTGGGCCGCGTCCGAGTGACCGACGTCCCCGGCCACGCGCGCTCGGGTGACCTCCCTCGCTGGAAGGCGGCCCGGATGTTCGCCAAGGGCCTGCGCAAGCCCCGCCCCTGAGCGCGTAGACTTCTGCGGTGACCAGCCAGCCGAACGTCGTCGTCCTCGACCACGGCTCGGGCAACGTCCGCTCCGCCGTCCGGGCGATCGAGCGGGCCGGGGCCCACGTCGAGCTCACCTCGGACCCCGACGTCGTCGCCGAGGCCGACGGCCTCGTCGTCCCCGGTGTCGGGGCCTTCGCCGCCGTCATGCGCCAGCTGCGCGAGGTCGGCGGCCCCCGCATGATTGAGCGCCGGCTCGCGGGCGGGCGCCCCGTCCTGGGCATCTGCGTGGGCATGCAGGTGATGTTCGCCGCCGGCAAGGAGCACGGGGAGCACGCCTCCGGCCTGGACCAGTGGCCCGGGACCGTCGACCGGCTCGAGGCCCCGATCGTCCCGCACATGGGCTGGTCGCCCGTCCGGGCGCCCGAGGGCACCACCCTCTTCGACGGGCTGGAGGACCAGCGCTTCTACTTCGTCCACTCCTACGCCGTCCAGGAGGACCCGACCTCCGGCTTCGAGTCCGGCTCGCCGCTGGAGCGCCCCCTCGTCACGTGGGCCGAGCACGGCACCCCGTTCGTCGCCGCCGTCGAGAACGGCGCGCTGTCGGCCACCCAGTTCCACCCCGAGAAGTCCGGCGAGGCCGGCATCCAGCTGCTCCGCAACTGGCTGAGCACCCTGCGCTGACGCGCCGCGCGTCGCGCCGACCGAGGAGAATGTGCATGTCCCCCCGCCTTGAGCTGCTCCCCGCCGTCGACGTCGTCGAGGGCCAGGCCGTCCGCCTCGTCCAGGGCGAGGCCGGCTCCGAGACCTCCTACGGCGACCCCGGGGAGGCGGCCCGCACCTGGGCCGAGCAGGGCGCGGAGTGGATCCACCTCGTCGACCTCGACGCCGCCTTCGGTCGCGGCTCCAACGCCGAGCTGCTCGCCGGGCTCGTCTCCGACCTCGACGTCGCCGTCGAGCTCTCCGGCGGCATCCGTGACGACGAGAGCCTGGCCCGGGCGCTGGACACCGGCGCCCGTCGCGTCAACCTCGGCACCGCGGCGCTGGAGAACCCCGAGTGGACGAGCACGGTCATCGCCCGCCACGGGGACCGCATCGCCGTTGGCCTGGACGTCCGCGGCACGACCCTCGCCGCACGCGGCTGGACCCGTGAGGGCGGTGACCTGTGGGACGTGCTCGCGCGCCTGGACGCCGACGGCTGCGCCCGCTACGTCGTCACCGACGTCAACAAGGACGGCATGCTCAGCGGCCCCAACCTCGACCTCCTGCGCGAGGTGTGCGAGCGCACCGAGGCTCCCGTCGTCGCCTCCGGCGGGATCTCCTCCCTCGAGGACATCGCGGCGCTGCGCACGCTCGTCGACGTCGGCGTCGAGGGCGCCATCGTCGGCAAGGCCCTGTACGCCGGGGCCTTCTCCCTCCCCGAGGCGCTGGACGTCGCGGGGCGCCCGTGAGCCCGCTGCCCCCCGCGATGATGCCCGGCGGCGACGCGGACTCCGCGGGCCAGCCGTGGGCCGGTCGCACCCTCAAGGCGAACCCCTTCTCCGGTGACGACGGCACCGCGCCCGCGGAGCTCGTCGCGGCTCTCGGGCTGGCGGACGAGGCCGAGCGGCTCGTCGGTGTCGCCGACGTCCTGCGCACGGCACGCGTCATCGTGCCCGTCGTCGCCCACGCCCACCCCGGGCTCGAGGAGGACGGCTCGGTGGCCGGGCACACGAAGCACGGCTCGGGGGACCCGCAGACCGACGCGTGCGCCTCGGCCGCCATGGTCTCCGTCCGCACGCCCGACGGCCGGGCCGCGCTGCCCGTCTTCAGCTCGGTCCAGGCGATGCAGGCCTGGGACGCCACCGCTCGGCCCGTGCCGGTCGAGGGGGTGCGCGCCGCCCTCGCGGCCGTGTCCGACGCCGACTCGATGCTCGTCCTGGACGCCGCCGGCCCGGTGACGGTGCTCCTCGGCCGCCCGGCCGTCTGGTCGATCGTCCACAACGAGCCGTGGCTGCCCTCCTGGCAGGACCCCGAGCTCACCCAGGTGGCCGTCGACGCGCTGCGCGGGATCACCGAGCTCACCGCCGTCCGCCTCGAGCGGGGGGAGCGCAGCGAGCTGCGTGCCCTCCTCGCCCTGGCGCCCGGCCTGAGCCGGGAGCAGATGATGGACGCCGTCACGCGCGCCCAGGAGGCGCTGAGCGCCGACCCCGTCTTCACCGACCGGGTGGACTCCCTCGAGCTCTACCCCATGGCCGTCGCCGGCTGACCCACCCTCGCGCCGACAGCCGAGTTGTCGTCGACAGCCGAGTTGTCGTCGACAGCCGGGTTGTCGTCGTCGGGCGAGCGGTCAGTTCCCCGCGGCGTCCCGGCACGAGGTGATCGGCTCGAAGGCCTCCTCGGCGAGGAGGTCGTGGAGCGTGCTCACCGGCACCATGTAGCTGTTGCCCCACACGTCCATCGCGTACACGACCCCGACGACCTGCCCGTCGCTGCCGAGGACCGCGCTCCCGGAGGACCCGTGGTCCACCTGCGCGTTGGAGCGGCCGACCATGCCGAGGTCCGAGCCGAGGGTGTCGAGCTCGTACCCGAGCACCGAGCCGGCCGCCGTCGTGAGCTGCCCCCCGCGCGGGTAGCCGACGACGGTGATCTCGTCACCGACGGCGGCGTCGACCGGGGCGAGGCCCGGGACGGTGGTCAGGGGTTCGGCGGTCCGCAGGAGGGCGAGGTCGGCGACGTCCGTCACGCCGGCGGAGACCGCGTCGATCTCCCGGCCGTCGTAGGTGGTCACCTGGAGGCGGTCGGCGTCGTCGACGACGTGCCGGTTGGTGATGACGGTGCGCTCGTCGAGGGCGAAGCCCGAGCCGGTGGTCAGCTGCCCGCAGCCGACGTTGCGGATCCGGACCGCCATCCGCTCGGCGGCGTCGACACCGTCGGGGGACAGGGCGCCCGGGTCGGCGAGCTGGGGCGCCTCGACGTCGGGCACGAAGTCGTCGGGCAGGTCGCCGGGCATCGCGGGGACGACACCGCAGCCCGCGAGGACCGCGAGCGTGGCGACGCCCAGGGCGACGCGGCGGGCGGTGCTCACTGGTCGACCATCTCCTGCAGGCTCGTGTGGGCCTCCTCGGCGCGCGCGCACAGGCCGGACACCTGCGTACGCAGCGCGGCGACGTCCACCTCCGGCTCGGTCGGCTCGGCGTCCTCGGCGGTGTCGTCGTCGTCGGTCTCCGACGGCGAGGGCGACGGCGCGGGCCGGGCCGCCTCCTCAAGGTAGGTGATGAGGTCCTCCTGGCCGGCGATGCACTCGTCCATCGCCCCTGCCACGGCGGTGGCGTTCGCCGAGAGCTGGCGCTGGTACTCGGCCACCTGCCGCTGGACCTCGCGGTCGTCACCGGTCTGCGCGACGGCGTCGGCGAGCTCGTGGATCTGGTCCTGTGCGACCTCGAGCTGGCTCTCGACCTGGGCGAGCGTGCTGCGGGACTCCTCGAGGTCCGCGCGCACCTGCCCGAGCTCCCCGCCGAGCTCCCGGGAGGTGCTCTCCAGGGCCCCGGCCCGGTCCTCCCAGGCGCGCGCGAGAGCGAGGAGGTAGCCGGCGGCGGCGAGGGAGAGGACGAGCGCCACGGCCAGGACGACGACGACCCACCGCCGAGGGCGGTGATGTCCAGCACGGTCCCGCTCCTGCCGGTCCGCAGCGACCGGGAACTCCGCGGGTACGCTGGGGACCGGGGCGGTCTCGGGGCCCTGGTCCCTGTGCGTCCGGCTGCTCATACGTGCTAGTCTCTCAGACTGACCGACCGGGACGAGAGTTCCGGTGTGCAAGCGGAGATTCTCCCACCTTGTCTCGACAGTCTCGCAAGAGCGACAGAGTCCGGGTCACAGGTCGCTGAGGGGATGACCCTCGGCACGGGTGACACCGTGCAGCGACCCCTGTGAGGCCTCCGTGCGCACCTGTGGACGGAGGCCTTCTTCGTGCGCAGACAGCGACGAGCAGGAGGAGCAGCACATCAGCGAGCCCCGTATCAACGACCGCATCCGTGTGCCGGAGGTCCGACTTGTCGGACCCGGCGGCGAGCAGGTGGGCGTTGTCCGTGTGGAGGACGCCCTGCGTCTGGCCCAGGAGGCCGATCTCGACCTCGTGGAGGTCGCACCCGATGCGCGCCCGCCCGTGGCCAAGCTCATGGACTACGGCAAGTTCAAGTACGAGTCGGCCCAGAAGGCGCGCGACGCCCGTCGCAACCAGGTCAACACCGCGCTCAAGGAGATCCGGTTCCGCCTCAAGATCGACCCGCACGACTACGCGACCAAGAAGGGTCACGTCGTGCGGTTCCTCGAGGGCGGCGACAAGGTCAAGGTCATGATCATGTTCCGCGGCCGCGAGCAGTCCCGCCCGGAGATGGGGATGCGGCTGCTGCAGCGTCTCGCCGAGGACGTCAGCGACCTCGGCTCCATCGAGAGCTCGCCCCGACTTGACGGGCGCAACATGACGATGGTCATCGGCCCGCACAAGAAGAAGCAGGGTGGCAGGAGCGAGCAGCGCCGCGCCCGCGACAAGAAGGCAGCCGACCAGGCCGCCGAGGCCACGGCGGAGGCCCCCCAGGGCGCCGACGAGGCCCAGCAGGAGGCGTAGCAGCCGCTACGCGACGCCAGGAACCGGCGCCAGCCGGCAGACACGGTCGTGCGCCCGCGCACGACCCGAATGAGGAAGACGATGCCGAAGAACAAGACGCACTCCGGTGCCAAGAAGCGTTTCCGCACCACCGGTAGCGGCAAGCTGATGCGCGAGCAGGCGAACCGCCGGCACCTCTTCGAGGGCAAGCCGTCCAAGCGCACCCGCCGTCTGGCCATGGACAAGGCGGTCTCGCCGGCTGACGCCCCCAAGATCAAGAAGCTGCTCGGCAAGTAAGCCGCCCTACCTAAGGAGAACGACGTGGCACGCGTCAAGCGGGCGGTCAACGCCCACAAGAAGCGCCGGACTACCCTCGAGCGCGCCAGCGGCTACCGCGGCCAGCGCTCGCGTCTGTACCGCAAGGCCAAGGAGCAGGTCACCCACTCCCTGACCTACAACTACCGCGACCGGAAGGCCCGCAAGGGTGACTTCCGCCGGCTGTGGATCCAGCGCATCAACGCTGCGGTCCGCGCCGAGGGCATGACCTACAACCGCTTCATCCAGGGCCTCAAGGCCGCGGGTGTCGAGGTGGACCGTCGCATGCTCGCCGAGCTCGCGGTCAACGACGCAGCGGCCTTCGCCCAGCTCGTCGAGGTGGCCAAGGCCAACCTGCCCGAGGACGTCAACGCGCCTGCCGCCTGACGTTCGATGACCGAACGCCCGGACCTGCTGACCAACCCCCGATCCGATCGGGTGCGGATGGTCAAGCGGCTGTCCGGGCGTTCGGCGCGTCTGCGCCACGGCCAGCTCCTCGTCGAGGGCCCGCAGGGCGTGCGGGAGGCCGTCCGTCACGCCCCCGAGCGCGTGCGCGACCTGTACCTCACCGTGGACGCCGCCGAGCGGTACCCGGAGATCCTCGCCGCCGCCCGCGGGGCGGTGGCCCACATCCACCTCGCCACCGCCGAGGTGCTGAGCGCGATGAGCGGGGACGCCCAGGGCGTGCTCGCCGTCGTCCGTGCCGAGCCGGCCCGCCTACCCACCGGCGGGATGCACCTCGTGGCGGTCCTGCCGTGGGCGGCCGACCCCGGCAACCTCGGCACGATCGTGCGCGCCGCCGACGCGGCAGGTGCGGACGCCGTCGTCCTGGGGCCCGGCAGCGTGGAACCCACCAACCCCAAGGTCGTGCGCTCGACCGCGGGGTCCCTGTTCCACCTGCCGGTCGTGCCGGTCGAGGACCTCGCGGACACGGTCACGTCGCTGCGGTCCGGTGGCGTCCAGGTGCTCGCCGCCGCCGCCGACGGCGAGTGGGACCTCGACACCCTCGCCGACGAGGCCCTCCTCGCCCCCCTTCCCGCCGACAGCCGACTTCCCGCCGAGAGCCGACTTCCCGCCGACAGCCGACTTGTCGACGGACCCGACCTGCGCCGGCCGACGGCGTGGCTCTTCGGCAACGAGGCCCACGGACTGCGACCCGAGGAACGAGAGCTCGCCGACGCCGTCGTCGGGGTGCCGATCCACGGTCTGGCCGAGTCGCTCAACGTCGCCACGGCCGCGACCCTCTGCCTCTACGCCTCCGCCCGCGCGCAGCGCCGCATCTGACGCCCTGGTCCGTGCCGGAGTCGCGGTGCCCGCGCCTGCGCGATGTGGTCCGCCGGCGTCCTCCTGCCCGCGACCTCGCTGACGTGGGCGACCTGCGCCTGCCTCGGCGTCTCAGCGCCGCGGACCGACCGCTCAGCCATGCGCCGGGTGCCGCGACAGATCGTGGGCTGAGCGCTCAGTCGGGCGGCTCGACGAGCAGCCTGCGCACGGTCGCGCTGGACAGGAGCAGTCCGAGCACGAGCAGCGTCACGGGCACGAAGCCACCGAGGCTGACCGCGTCGCCGAAGACGAGGTCGATCAGCGCCAGCACGAGCAGCTTGCTGCCGGCCGCCACGACCCACAGCATGACGGCACCCGCGGCCTTGGCCCGCCGGGTGCGGGCCGAGCGGAACCGGGCGAGGACCTCGCCCTTGAGGACGAGCACGGCCTCCAGCACCACCTTGAGGAGCACCGCAGTCAGCAGCGACAGGGTGAAGGTCTCGCTGAGGACGGTGGGGAGGTACTCGACGGCCAGGTTGAGGACGACGACGTAGACGAAGATGTCGATGACGTCTGCCGGTCTCCTCCGCAACCATCGCAGCGCGGACCGGAGCCGAGGCCGACGCCCGGTGTGGTTCGGCATGGCTCGCTCCTCCCGTGTCCCGAGGACCGCGACTGCGCGACCGGTCCTCACGCTGCTCCGACGACGGCAGACGACCAGGCGCGGCGTGCGCGCGACGGCCCCAGGCCTCACCCGACTATCCATCGCGCCGGGGATCCTCGGCAAGACCCCAGGGTGGCGGTGGCAGGATCGAGTGATGCGACTGTTCACGTGTCTCCGGCCGCCGCCGGCCGTCCTCGAGCATGTGGAGCACGCTCTCGACGGCGTCGCCCCGGTCCCGGTGGGCGCCGGTCCGCCGCCGTTGCGGTGGGTCCCCTCCACGCAGCGGCACGTGACGCTTGCCTTCTACGGTGAGGTGCCCGACGGCGCGCTCGACGATCTCGTGGGCGCGCTGACCGGCGTCGGGCTCACGCACGACCCGCTCCGGCTCCAGCTCGCCGGTGCGGGTGTCTTCTCGCGTTCCACCCTGTGGATCGGTGTGCGTGCCCTCGACGACGACGGTGCGCTCGTCCGCCTCATGGCCGCGTGCGCGGCGGCTGCCGAGGGCGTGTCCCACCTCGAGCCGCGCGACCGCAACCGCGCGCACGTGACCGTCGCCCGGGTGAGTGCTCGCCAGCACCGGGAGGAGGCGGACCGCCGGCGACGGTCTCGGCGGGGTGAGAAGCTCCGGGCTCCGGCGGTGGACCTGCCGGCCCTCGCCCACGCCCTCTCCGTCTACCGGGGGCCGGAGTGGCTGGCGGAGGAGATCGAGCTCGTCCAGTCGCACCTCGGTGCCGGCCGCGGTGGTGGGCCGCAGCACGAGGTCCTGGCCACGCTGCCGCTCGGCCGGTAGCCGGTCGGGGGAGGGCGGGAGAGGTGTGGAAGGATGGGCGCCATGCGCGGCGATCATCGATTTAGTGGGCCCGTTCGGGTCCTGCGCTGACGCGCGCGCCGCCCGAGCGGGCAGCACGACTACAGTCCTGTGCTGGATGCCGACAGGCACGACGACGCTCGGAAGGTTCGCATGACCACCCCACCCCTGTCCCCGCTCGACGCCGACGGCGTCGCAGCAGCCGTCGAGGAGGCGCTGGCCGCCGTCGCGGCCGCGACGACGCTCGAGGAGCTCAAGGCCGCGCGCCTGGCCCACACCGGCGACCACGCCGCGCTCACTCTCGCCAACCGCGAGATCGGCCGCCTGGAGCCCAAGGACAAGGCCACCGCCGGCAAGCTCCTCGGGCAGGCCCGTGGCCGCCTGCAGCAGGCGATCGCCGCCCGGCAGGCCGAGCTCGAGGTCGTGGAGGAGGAGCGCCGGCTGCGCGAGGAGCGCGTCGACGTCACCCTCCCGGTCGAGCGCCGCCCCCGCGGCGCCCGCCACCCCCTGGAGACCATCCAGGAGGAGATCGGCGACTTCTTCTCGGCCATGGGCTGGGACATCGCCGAAGGCCCCGAGGTCGAGCACGAGTGGCTGAACTTCGACGCCCTCAACCACGGCCCGGACCACCCGGCGCGGCAGATGGCCGACACCTTCTACGTCCAGGGCACCGCCGAGCAGGACACCCCCGGCCTCGTGCTGCGCACCCACACCTCCCCGGTCCAGGCCCGCACGATGCTCAGCCGCGAGCTGCCCATCTACATCGCCTGCCCCGGCAAGGTGTTCCGCAACGACGCCCTCGACGCCACCCACACGCCCGTCTTCCACCAGGTCGAGGGCCTGGCCGTGGACAGGGGCCTGACGATGGCGCACCTCAAGGGCACCCTCGACCACTTCGCCCGCGCGATGTTCGGTCCCGAGGCCCGCACCCGCCTGCGCCCGAGCTTCTTCCCCTTCACCGAGCCCAGCGCCGAGATGGACCTGTGGTTCCCCCAGAAGAAGGGCGGCCCGGGCTGGATCGAGTGGGGCGGCTGCGGGATGGTCAACCCGCAGGTGCTCATCGCCGCGGGCATCGACCCGGACGTCTACACCGGCTTCGCCTTCGGTGTCGGCACCGAGCGTGCGCTCATGCTGCGCCACGGCATCGCCGACATGCACGACATCGTCGAGGGCGACATGCGCTTCTCCCTCCAGTTCGGCACCACCGGAAAGGGGCACTGACATGCCGTACGTCCCGCTGACCTGGCTCGCCGAGCACGTCGCCGTGCCCGAGGGCACCACCGCGGCCGACCTCGCCGCCGACCTCGTGCGCGTCGGCCTGGAGGAGGAGGCCGTGATCCCGCCGGCCGTCACCGGCCCGCTCGTCGTCGGTCGCGTCCTGTCCATCGAGACCGAGGAGCACAAGAACGGCAAGGCGATCAACTACTGCCGTGTCGACGTCGGTCCCGTGCACAACGACGCGCCCGGTGAGGGCAAGGAGCCCGCCGACGTCCCCTCCCGGGGCATCGTGTGCGGCGCCCACAACTTCTCCGTCGGCGACGACGTCGTCGTCGCCCTGCCCGGCACCACCCTGCCCGGCGACTTCCACATCGCCGCCCGCAAGACCTACGGGCACACCTCGGACGGCATGATCTGCTCGGCCCGCGAGCTCGGCCTCGGCGAGGACCACAGCGGCATCATCGTGCTCGCCGACTTCCTCCCCGACGTCCCGACGCCGGAGCCCGGCTCGGACGCGATCGCGCTCCTCGGCCTGGGTGCCGAGATCCTCGAGATCAACGTGACGCCGGACCGCGGGTACTGCTTCGCCATGCGCGGCGTCGCCCGCGAGTACTCCCACGCCACCGGGGCGGCCTTCACCGACCCCGGCCTGCCGGAGAACCTCCCCGCCGGCCCGCCGCCGCCGGCCACCGAGGACGGCTTCGCCGTCGAGGTCGACGACGCCGCCCCCGTCAACGGGAACGTCGGCTGCGACCGCTTCGTCACGCGCGTCGTCCGCGGGATCGACCCGGCCGCGCCGTCGCCCTCGTGGCTCACCGAGCGGCTCGTCCAGGCGGGCATGCGCCCGATCTCGCTGGCCGTCGACGTCACCAACTACGTCATGCTCGACCTCGGCCAGCCGCTGCACGCCTACGACCTGGGCACGCTGAGCGCGCCGGTCGTCGTGCGCCGCGCCGCGCCGGGGGAGGAGCTCACCACCCTCGACGACGTGCGCCGCACCCTGCACCCCGAGGACCTCCTCATCACCGACTCGCCCGACGGCGCGCGCGGCAGCCGTGTCCTCGGCCTCGCCGGCGTCATGGGCGGGGCGGAGACCGAGGTCGGTCCCGGCACCACCGACGTGCTCATCGAGGCCGCGCACTTCGACCCCGTCTCGGTCGCGCGCACCGCTCGTCGGCACAAGCTGCCCAGCGAGGCCGCCAAGCGCTTCGAGCGGGGCGTCGACCCGCAGCTGCAGGCCGTCGCCGCCCAGCGCGCCGTCGACCTCCTCGTCGCGCACGGCGGCGGCACCGCCGACCCGGCCGTCAGCGACCTCGACACGACGTCCCGCCCCGCCCCGGTGCGCATGCGCCTGGACGAGCCGCGCCGGCTCACCGGCGTCGACTACCCGGCCGAGCAGGTCGTCGAGCTCCTCACCCGGATCGGTGCGACCGTCAGCGAGGCCGACGCCGACGGCGTCGTCACCGTGACCCCGCCGAGCTGGCGCCCCGACCTCGTGGGCCCGGCCCACCTCGTCGAGGAGGTCGCGCGCCTCGCCGGCTACGACGCGATCCCCTCGCTGCTGCCCGCCGCCCCGGCCGGCCGCGGCCTCACCCCGGGCCAGCGGCACCGCCGCGACGTCGCCCGCGCCCTGGCCGACCTCGGCCTCGTCGAGGTGCTGTCCTACCCCTTCATCGGGGACACGCACGACCGCCAGCAGCTCCCGGCGGACGACGAGCGCCGCCTCGCCCTGCGCCTGGCCAACCCGATGGCCGAGGACGCGCCCGCGATGCGCACCACCCTGCTCGACACGCTCCTCGACACCGCGCGCCGCAACGTCAGCCGCGGCCTGGAGGACACCCGCGTCTTCGAGCTCGGCCTCGTCACCCGGCCCGCCGGGGTCGGCGCCGCGTCCTCCCCGGGGGTGGACCGGCGCCCCTCGGAGGAGGACATCGCCGCCCTGCACGCGGCCGTCCCGCACCAGCCGCGGCACGTCGCCGGGGTCCTCACCGGCAGGATCGTTCCCGACGGCGTGGGCGGTCCCGGCCGCAGCGCCGACTGGGCCGACGCCGTCGACGCCGTCCACGCGGTCGCGGGTGCGGTCGGGGTGGGCGTCGAGCTCGCCGCCGCCGAGCGTGCCCCCTGGCACCCCGGGCAGTGCGCCGCGGTGTCGGCCGGTGGGCGGGTGGTCGGCCACGCCGGCCAGCTGCACCCGCGGGTCGTCGCCGCCTTCGACCTGCCCGCCGGCGCCGTCGCCTTCGAGCTCGACCTCGACGCGCTCACCGCGGCCGCCGGCGAGCAGCCGGTCCAGCCGACGCCCGTGTCCACCTACCCGCCGGGCAAGGAGGACATCGCGCTCGTCGTCGACGACGCCGTGCCCGCCGCCGAGGTCCTCGCCGTCGTCCGTGAGGGCGCCGGGGAGCTGGGTGAGGAGGTGCGCCTCTTCGACGTCTACACCGGCGAGCAGCTCGGTGAGGGGAAGAAGTCACTGGCCTTCGCGCTGCGGCTGCGCGCCGCCGACCGCACGCTGACGGCGGAGGAGACCGCCGCGGTGCGCGAGCGGATCGTCGCGCTCGCCACCGAGCGGGTCGGGGCGGTGCTCCGTGGCTGAGGTCGCCGCCGCCCAGACCGCGCTCGTCACCGGCGCCTCCCGCGGGATCGGCCGCGAGCTCGCGATCGGCCTGGCCCGCGCCGGGCTGGACGTCGCCCTGGTGGCGCGGGACGAGCGGCTGCTCGAGTCGACGGCCGAGGAGGTGCGGGCGGCCGGGCGCCGCGCCGTCGTCCTCACGGCCGACGTCACCGACGCCGCCGCGGTCGGGGTGGCCGTGGCCCGCGCGCAGGACGAGCTCGGGTCCATCGACCTGCTCGTCAACAACGCCGGGGTCATCGACGCCGAGGTGCCGCTGTGGGAGACCGACCCCGAGCGATGGTGGTCGGTCGTCGAGACCAACGTGCGCGGCCCGTTCCTCCTGGCCCACGCCGTCGTGCCGGGGATGCTGGCCCGCGGCGGGGGCCGGGTGATCGACGTCAACTCCGGCTCGGGCACCCGCGACTTCGCCGAGGCGAGCGCCTACACCGTCTCCAAGACGGCGCTGTTCCGCATCGGCGGAGCTCTGCACGAGGCGGGCTTCGAGCAGGGGCTGCGCGCCTTCGAGCTCGCGCCGGGTGTCGTGCGGACCGACATGACCGACTCGATGCGCCTCCACGAGGGGCGCACCGACTGGACCGACCCGGCCGACGTCGTCGCGCTCGTCGTGACGATCGCCCGTGGCGAGCTCGACGCCCTCTCGGGCTGCTACGTGCGGGCCGGCACCGACACCCCCGAGTCGCTGCGTGAGCTCGTCGCGCGCGGGCTCTCCGGCGACGAGCGCCGGCTGCGCATCGTCTGACCCTCACGCACGAGGGGGCCGGGTCCACGACGGACCCGGCCCCCTCGGTCGTCGTGTCAGCGCGGCGTCGCGTCCCCGTCGGCGGCGTGCCGCCCGTGCGTCGGGTCCTCGTCCGGGTGCGGGCGGTCCGCGGTGTCCCGGGTGATGCCGCCGTCCCCGTGGAGGTCGGGGTCGAGGGCGTCGGCGTCGGCACGTTCCCGCTCCACCTGCTGACGCGCCTCCTCGGCGGCCTCGGTGCGCTTGCGGGCCTCCTGCTCGAGGCGGTCCGCCTCGACCCGGGCGCGCTGCGCCTCCGCCTGCTGCTGGAGGGCGGCGGCCTCCCGCTCGCGCGCGGCGATGTCCTGCTCCTCGGCGTGCGCGCGCAGGTCCCGGGCGTGCTCCCGGTTCTCCCGCTCACGGCGGGCCCGTTCCTCCTGCTGCCGCCGCTTGCGCTTCTTGGAGGCCGAGAGCACGAGGGCGATGACGATCGCCAGCACGACAACTCCGATGACGATCCAGACCCAGGGTTCCATCACACGCTCCTGTTCGTAGAGGGTCCGCCCATCGAACTGGACACCGGGCCCGCCCGCGACCGGGGCGGCTCCCGCGGCCAGGGGTAGGGCATGCCCCACCTCCAGGACGCCGGGTGGCCCCGCTGACCGCGCCGCCGCCGCCGGGAAGGCTGGAGCCATGACCACGACACCGCCCCCCGCCGCCCCGACCCGCCCCGCCCGCGCCCTAGGATCGAGCGGTGCTGCCGACCGGCCGTCCCGAGACGAGGCTGAGATGACCGCGTCCCCCCGCCCGCGCCGGCTCCTGCGGCGCACGGCCCGCGACAGCGGCTACCTCCTGCTGTCCTTCCCCCTGGCCGTCGTCGGCTTCGTCCTCCTCGTCACCACCGTGTCCGTCGGTGCGGCCTCGCTCGCCGCCTTCCTCCTCGGTCTGCTCGTCCTCGCCGCGGGACTGGCCGCCGCCCGCCGCATCGGCGACCTCGAGCGCCGCCGGCTCGCCGAGGTCGGCTTCCCGCTGCCCGCCGTCCTGCCCTCCCGCGGCGGCCAGCGGGGGACCTCCTGGGTGCGCGGGTGGCTCACCGACCGGCAGGCCTGGCTCGACCTCCTCTTCCAGGTCCTCAACTTCCCCCTCTCCATCGCCTCCTTCGTCCTGGTGATCACCTGGCTCGGCGTGGGGCTCGGCAGCCTCGCCTACCCGCTGTACTCGTGGGCGGTGCCGGAGGGCGACATCGGCCTCGCGGACCTGCTCGGCGCACCCGGCCCCGTCCTCGACAACGCCCTCACCGTCCTCACCGGACTCTTCTTCCTCGCCTCCGCCCCCTGGGTCGTCCGCGGGATGGTCCACGTCCACCACGCCTGGGCGCGGGTCACGCTCGCCGGCACCAGCCACACCGCCCTCGAGCAGCGCGTCAGCACGTTGACCGAGAGCCGCGCCGCCGTCGTCGGGGCCGAGGCGGAGACGCTGCGGCGCATCGAGCGTGACCTCCACGACGGCCCGCAGCAGCGCCTCGTGCGCCTGACGATGGACCTCGAGGCCGCCCAGCGCCGCCTCGCCGAGGGCGACAGCGAGGCGACCCGCGCCCTGCTCACCGAGAGCCTCGAGCACGTCCAGGGCAGCCTCGCCGAGCTCCGCACCCTCTCCCGGGGCATCGCCCCGCCGATCCTCGTCGACCGCGGCCTGGCCGCCGCCGTCGTCTCCGCCGCCGGGCAGAGCCCCATCCCCGTCGAGACCGACGTCGCCCTCGCCCCCGGCCAGCGGCTCGCTCCGGCCCGCGAGTCCGCCGCCTACTTCGTCGTCACCGAGGCGCTGACCAACGCGGCCAAGCACTCCTCCGCCACCCGGGTGGCCGTGCACGTCGGGATCGACGACGACGGCGTGCTCCGCGTCGTCGTGGCCGACGACGGTGTGGGTGGCGCGCACCCGGGCAAGGGCCACGGCCTGGTCGGGCTGCGGGACCGGCTCGCGGGCGTCGACGGCGAGCTGCGCGTGGACAGCGCGGACGGGCACGGCACCGTGGTGAGCGCGGCGATCCCGTAGCATCCGCCGCGTGCGTGTCGTGCTGGCCGAGGACTCGGTGCTGCTGCGCGAGGGCCTCGTCCGGCTCCTGGAGGAGGCGGGCTGCGAGGTCGTCGCGGCCGTCGGCGACGGCGAGGCGCTGGTGGCCGCCGCCCGGGAGCACCGGCCGGACGTTGCCGTCGTCGACGTCCGGATGCCGCCGTCGTTCACCGACGAGGGGCTGCGCGCGGCGCTCGCGGTCCGCGAGGAGGTGCCCGGCACGGCGGTGCTCGTCCTGTCCCAGTACGTCGAGGAGTCCTACGCCGGTGACCTGCTCGCCACGGGCGGGGGAGTGGGCTACCTCCTCAAGGACCGGGTGTCGGCGCTCGCGGAGCTGTCCCAGGCGCTGGAGCGGCTCGTCGGGGGCGGCACGGTGCTCGACCCGACCGTCGTCTCCCAGCTCTTCGCCGCCCGCCGGGCCCGGCCGCTGGACCGGCTGACGCCGCGCGAGCGGGAGGTGCTCGCGCTCATGGCCGAGGGCAGGACCAACCCGGCGATCGCCCGGGCGCTGGTCGTCACCCCGAAGGCCGTGGAGAAGCACGTCTCGGCGATCTTCGACAAGCTCGACCTGCCACCCTCGACCGACGACCACCGCCGGGTGCTCGCGGTGCTCGAGTGGCTGCGGGCCAACGAGGACGGCAGCTGACCGCATCTGGCCGTAGATTCCGGCCATGGTGACGGACCACGACATCGCCCGGTGGCGGCTGCGCACCCAGCACCTCACCGCACCCGCCCCGGACGCCGGGGCCGTCGTCCGCGGTCTCCTCGCCGTCCAGGCGGAGAACCGTCAGCAGGCGGGGTGGGCGGTGGCGTGCCGCACGGTCCGTCCCCGGGCGGCCGAGCTCGACGCGCTGCTCACGGCGGGCGAGGTCGTCCGCACCCACGTCCTGCGCCCCACGTGGCACTTCGTCACCGCCGACGACGTCGGGTGGCTCCTCGAGCTCACGGCGCCGCGGGTGCGGCCCGTCGTGCTGCGCCAGCTGACCGACCTCCACGGGTGGGGTGCGGCCGAGCTCGACCGGGCCGCCGACACGGTGTGCGGGTCCCTCGCCGCGCACCCGGACCAGGACCGCGCCCAGCTCGGCGAGGAGCTCGCCGTGCGAGGGCTCGCGACGTCCGGGCAGGTGCTCATGCTGCTCCTCGCTCTCCTCGAGCTCGACCGGCGTGTGTGCAGCGGCCGGGAGCGGGGCGGCACCCACACCTACGCCCTCCTCCCCGACCGGGTGGGCGACCGGCGGCGCCTGGAGCGCGACGAGGCGCTCGCCGAGCTCGCCCTGCGCTACGTCGCCGGCCACGGGCCGGCCACGGAGCGCGACCTCGCCTACTGGGCGACCCTCACCGTCACCGACGCCCGGCGCGGCCTCGAGCAGCATCGCGACCGGCTCGACACCTTCACCCACGACGGCCGGACGTACTGGCACACGCCCGGCTCCGCCCCGGCCGGCGCCGAGCAGCCCGCCGGGCACCTCCTCCAGCTCCTCGACGAGACCTACCGGGGCTACCAGGACAGCCGTATGGTGCTCGACGCCGCGGGCCTCGTCCCGCGCGGACGCGAGGCGGCCATCGGCATGGCGCTCGTCGACGCCCAGCTCGTCGGCAGCATGCGGCGCACGGTCGGCGCCCGTGTCCGCTTCGACGTCGTGCCCTACCGCCCGCTGGCGCCGGCCGACGTGACCGCCCTCGAGGAGGCGGCCGCCCGCTACGGCGTCTACCTCGGCCTCGAGCCCGAGCTGCGCGTGCGGGCCTAGAACCGGACGAAAGTCCCTCGCGTCCCATGCACCGGGCGGCGACAGTGGAGGCATGCGCATCCTCGTCGTCGCCGCCTCCAAGCACTCCTCGACCACCGAGGTCGCCGACCTGATCGGCACCGAGCTCGGGTCCCTCGGCCACGACGTGCGGCGTGAGCCGGTCGAGACGGCCGAGACCGGTGACGCCGAGGCGGTCGTGCTCGGCTCCGCCGTCTACATGTCGCGGTGGATGGCGCCGGCCCGGGACTTCGCCGAGCGCAACGCCGCGGTGCTCGCGGCCGTGCCGACGTGGGTGTTCTCCGTCGGCCTCGTCGGTGCCGAGGCGGACGACCCGCTACGGATCGAGGAGAAGGTCCTCGACAAGGTCAGCCCCGTCGGAGCCGCCGCCTTCACCGGTCGCCTCGACTCCGCCATCCTCTCCCTGCGCGAGCGGTCGGTCACCCGCCTCACCCAGGCGCCCGAGGGTGACCAGCGCGACTGGCACGCCGTGCGTGCCTGGGCCCGCAGCATCGACGCCGAGCTCCGCGAGCACCTCGCCGCGGGGACCGGCTGAACCGCTCCGCACGATGCGCCCCGGTGGTTCCTCTCCTGGCCGACCGCTTGGGGAGGCCACGGCAGCGGATCCCGGCGGTGCAACGGGAGCAGGCCTGGCTCACCTGCGGCCGTGCCGTGCCCGCGATGAGTCACCGGTTGCGGACGGTCGTTCCGCCTCCTACGCGATCGGGGTCTGGGTAGACGTCGTCGGCTTCTCTGCCACGAGGAAGAGGAAGCACAGGAAGGCGCTGCGTTCACCGCTGGCGATCCGGGGTGGCATCACCTCGGCCGGGGTCTCGGAGGAGGGCGGGGGCTCGTCCAGCACGCGCAGGCGGAGGTCGGCGTCGAGGACGGCGCGGACCACCTCGCGCAGGGGGCGGTGCCAGAAGGTCAGGGTGGTGGTGCGGCCGTTGAGGTCGACCTCCTCCTCGTACTCACGGGTGGCGAAGTAGTCCTCGTGCAGGGCGTTGATCTGCCGGACGAACGGGTGATTGACGCTCGCCACCAGTCGCCCACCTGGCTTGAGGACGCGTCGGATCTCCGCGAGTGGTGCGTCCCAGTCCTGCACGTAGTGCAGAACGAGAGACGCGGCGACGTCGTCGAAGGTGTCGTCGGCGAAGGGCAGGGGGTGGCTGAGGTCGTGGACGGTCAGCGGCACCGTCCGGCCGAGGCGGCGGCGCGCCAGCTCGATCATGGCGGGGCTGTTGTCGAAGCCGGTGACGTCCGCGCCCCTGGTGACGAGCTCGGCTGCGAGCGGCCCGGAGCCACATCCCGCATCGAGGATCTGCCGACCGCTCACGTCCCCGAGCAGGTGGAGCATGGCCGGCCGCTCGTAGTGCGCGTTCAGCAGGCTGTTGGCGTTCTCCTCGTCGTACTCGACCGCGAAGCTGTCGTAGACACCGGCGCTCATCCCATCTCCTTCTCTGGCTGATGGTTCCGAACATAGGTGCTCCCAGACCCCGGCGTGCTGGTGGCAGGCGGTCCCTGCGAGATCTGCACACAGCGTCCACGTCCGGCAGGTGCAGCTGCGGCTGGCGCGGCGCCCGCCCCCTATCGGCCAGTCGGCCGTCGGCTTGTAGGCTCGCTATCTCCGACCGACGGGGAGTCGCCGTGCCCGAGTCAGCCCGTGCCCGGGGAGCGCTGCGCCGGTGGCGCAGGTGGGGGCAGGTGGCGCCGGCCTGGTTGCTGCCGCAACCGGTGCTGTCGCTCCTGGCGTGGGTGGCCAGGCTGACGACCGCCTCCGTCGTGGCCTACCTGCTGACGGTGTGGCTGGTCGACGGCCCCATCGATCTCACGGGCGCGCTCACCGCCCTCCTGGTGGTCCAGGCGTCGGCGACGGCAAGCTTCCAGATGGGCGTCGTCCGAGTGGGCGCCGTGCTGACCGGGGTGCTGGTGGCGGTCACGCTGTCGACGTGGGTGGGGCTGACCTGGTGGAGCCTGGGAGGAGCGATCGCGCTCGCCCTCCTGCTCGCCGCGGTCCTACGCCTCGGTGACCAGCGGCTGGAGACGGCGATCAGCGCCATGCTCATCCTGGGCACGGCGGGCTCGGAGGTCGCGGCGGAGACTCGCGTGCTGACCACGCTCATCGGTGCCGGCGTCGGGATGGCGTTCAACCTGCTGCTGCCGCCGCCCGTTCCCTTCCGGGCCGCGGTGACCGACGTGCGCAACGTCGCCAACGGCCAGGCCGCGTGCCTGCGGGCAGCCGCCTCGTCGATGGCCCAGCACCCGATCACCAAGGGCGCGGTCGGCAGCTGGCTGGACGAGGCACGCGCCATCGCCCTGGCCATGGAGCGCACGGAGGCGGCGATCAGCACGGTCACGGACATGCGGCGTTTCAACCCCCGCGCGATCGGCACCCCCGAGGTCGAACCGGTCCTCCGGGCCGGACTGGCGTCCCTCGATCGCTCGTTGCTCGGGATCCGTGCCCTTCTCGCCACCATGTTCGCGGAGGCGCCCGAGCACGAGACGCCCGACGACGGCTACGGCGAGCAGGTCCGCCCCGCGTTCGCCGTCCTGCTCGATCATGTCGCGGACTGTCTGGAGGCCTTCGGCGCGCTCGTCGAGGCCGAGGCCCACAGCTCCGAGGTCGAGGTCGAACGGAACCTGGCAGAGAGCCTGAACCTCGCCGGTGAAGCGCGTGCCATCCTCACCGAGCTGCTCCTGGTCGACCCGCGGGAGGAGACCGGGCTGTGGCTGCTCCGCGGCTCGATCCTCGCCGCCGTCGACCACGTGCTGGACCCGCTGAAGCTCGAGGACCGCGCTCGGCTCCGGGAGAAGCAGCGGTCGCGCAAGCCGCGCGCGAGGATCCCGGACCCCGGGTTCGCCCGCGACGTGCTCGCTCGCGGACGGCGGCGGCGTCGGCAGGAGTAGGGCACCCGGTCTCACGGCCGGCCCGCTGACTGGACCGCCAACCCGTGGGATGGGCGTCGCCGGGAGGGTCCTCCGGCGTGGCGGCTCGACCTTGTGAGCCTTTCATTCACTGCTGTGTATAGTTATGCGGGTGACTGTTTCTGTGGCCGTGGCCGGAGCGAGCGGGTACGCGGGTGGAGAGGTCCTGCGGCTGCTCCTCGCGCACCCCGAGGTCGAGATCGGCGCGCTCACCGCGAACGCCAGTGCCGGCGACCTCCTCGGTCAGCACCAGCCCCACCTCCTGCCGCTCGCCGACCGGCTCCTCGAGCCCACCGACCCCACGCGGCTGGCGGGGCACGACGTCGTCGTCCTCGCCCTCCCGCACGGCGCGTCGGGCGAGCTGACCGACGCCCTCGCCGCGCTCGACGGTCCCACACCGCTGCTCCTCGACTGCGGTGCCGACCACCGCCTCGAGCACGTCGCCGACTGGGACGACTTCTACGGCGGCACCTTCGCCGGTGCCTGGCCCTACGGCATGCCCGAGCTGCGGCACGCGGGGGAGAGCGGCACCGCCGCCGCCCAGCGGGCCGTCCTCCGGGAGGCGCGCACTGTCGCCGTCCCGGGGTGCAACGTCACGGCCGTCACACTCGCCCTCCAGCCCGGTGTCAGCGCCGGCGTCGTCGACCCGACCGACGTCGTCGCCGTCCTCGCCAACGGCTACTCCGGCGCGGGCAAGTCCCTCAAGCCGCACCTGCTCGCCGCCGAGGGCCTGGGCACCGCCACCCCCTACGCCGTCGGCGGCACCCACCGGCACGTGCCGGAGATCGAGCAGAACCTGCGCCGCGCCGGCGCGGGGGACGTGCGCCTGTCCTTCACCCCCACGCTCGTGCCGATGGCCCGCGGCATCCTCGCCACCGTCACCGCCCCCCTCGTCGCGGGGACGACGACGGCGCGGGTCCGGTCCGCCTGGGAGGACGCCTACGGGGGGGAGACCTTCGTCCGGCTCCTGCCCGAGGGGCGGTGGCCCACGACCGCGGCCACCCTCGGCGCCAACACCGCCCACGTCCAGGTGACCGTCGACGAGCGCGCGCGCCGCGTCGTCGCCGTCTGCGCGATCGACAACCTCGTCAAGGGCACCGCCGGTGCCGCCGTCCAGTCCATGAACCTCGCGCTCGGGCTGCCCGAGCAGCTCGGCCTCAGCACCGTGGGAGTCGCCCCGTGACCGTCACCGCAGCACGCGGCTTCCGGGCCGCCGGCGTCCCCGCCGGGCTCAAGAGCTCCGGCGGCAGGGACGTCGCGCTCGTCGTCAACGACGGCCCCTCCGCCGTCGCGGCGGCCGTCTTCACGACCAACCGCGTCGTCGCGGCCCCCGTCGTGTGGTCGCGCACCGCCGTCGGGGACGGGATCGCCCGCGCCGTCGTCCTCAACTCCGGCGGCGCGAACGCGTGCACCGGCCCGGAGGGCTTCGCCGACACCCACGCCACCGCCGAGCACGTCGCCGAACGGCTCGGCGTCTCCAGCGGGGACGTCCTCGTCTGCTCCACCGGCCTCATCGGCGAGCGGCTCGACATGCCTGCCCTCACCGCCGGTATCGACACGGCGGCCGCTGCCCTGTCCGCGGACGGCGGCCGGGACGCCGCCGAGGCGATCATGACGACCGACACCGTCGCCAAGACCGTCCACGTCGAGGGCGGGGGCTGGTCGGTGGGTGGGATGGTCAAGGGCGCCGGCATGCTCGCCCCCGCGCTCGCCACGATGCTCTGCGTCCTCACCACGGACGCCGAGCTCGACGCCGCCCAGGCCGACGCCGCGCTCCGCGAGGCCACCCGCCTGAGCTTCGACCGCGTCGACTCCGACGGGGCGATGTCGACCAACGACACGGTCATCCTCCTCGCCTCCGGCGCGAGCGGTGTGCGCCCGGAGCCGGCCGCCTTCCAGGAGGCCCTGACCAGTGCCGCCCAGCAGCTGGCCCGCCAGCTCATCGCCGACGCCGAGGGGGCCAGCCACGACGTCGCCGTCACCGTGACCGGCGGCACCGACGAGACCGCCGCGCTCGCCGTCGCCCGCGCCGTCACCCGCTCCAACCTGTTCAAGGCCGCGATGTTCGGCAACGACCCCAACTGGGGGCGGATCATCGCCGCCGCCGGCACCGTCCCCGAGGACGTCGCCCCCTACGACCCGCTGCTCCTCGACGTCACCATCAACGGCGTCCAGGTGTGCCGGGCCGGGGGCGTGGGGGAGGACCGCTCGCTCGTCGACCTCGCCGCGGACCGCGAGATCCACGTCGAGATCGCCCTCCACGCCGGGGACGCCCCGCCCGTCACCGTGTGGACCAACGACCTCACCCACGACTACGTCCACGAGAACAGCGCCTACTCGACATGACCGAGCTCCCCGACAGCCTGCGCCCGGACCAGAAGGCCGAGGTCCTCCTCCAGGCCCTGCCCTGGCTGCGCCGCTTCGCCGGCACCCGCGTCGTCATCAAGTACGGCGGCAACGCGATGGTCGACGAGCAGCTCCAGCGCGCCTTCGCCGCGGACGTCCTGTTCCTCCACCAGGTCGGTATGCAGCCGGTCGTCGTCCACGGCGGCGGGCCGCAGATCTCCGCCATGCTCGACCGCCTCCAGATCGCCTCGGAGTTCCGTGGCGGCCTGCGGGTCACCACCCCCGAGGCGATGGCGGTCGTGCGGATGGTCCTCACCGGCCAGGTGCAGCGCGACCTCGTCTCCCTCCTCAACGTGGACACCGCCCACGCCGTCGGTATCTCCGGGGAGGACGGCGGGCTGCTGCGCGCCGAGCGCCGCACCGCCGTCGTCGACGGCGAGCCGGTCGACGTCGGTCTCGTCGGCGACGTCGTCGAGGTGCACCCCTCCGCCGTCGAGGACCTCCTCGCCGCGGGCCGCATCCCGGTGATCTCGACGATCGCGCCTGACGTCACCGACCCCTCCCAGGTCCTCAACGTCAACGCCGACACCGCTGCCGCGGCGCTCGCCGTCGCGCTCGGTGCCCGCAAGCTCGTCGTCCTCACCGACGTCGAGGGCCTGTACCGCGCCTGGCCCGACCGCTCCTCGATCGTGCGTCGCATCGCCGCGAGCGAGCTCGCCCTCATGCTCCCGGACCTCCAGTCCGGGATGGTCCCGAAGATGGAGGCCTGCCTGCGCGCCGTGCAGGGCGGCGTGCCGCAGGCGCACATCATCGACGGCCGCCAGCCGCACTCGGTGCTGCTGGAGATCTTCACCGACGCGGGCGTGGGCACCCTCGTCCTGCCCAACTGGGCTTCCCAGTCCACCCACCCGGAGGCACCGTGAGCGAGATCGTCCCCGAGACCCAGCAGCCCGCGGCGGTGTGGGCCGAGCGCTACACCGGCGCCCTGATGAACACCTTCGGCCCGCCCCAGCGTGTCCTCGTGCGCGGGGAGGGGGCGTGGGTGTGGGACGCCGACGGCGGCCGCTACCTCGACCTTCTCGCCGGCATCGCGGTCAACTCCCTCGGCCACGCCCACCCCACCCTCGTCTCCGCGGTCTCCGCGCAGCTGGGGACCCTGGGCCACGTGTCGAACTTCTTCGCCACCCCCACCCAGGTGCACCTCGCCGAGCGGCTCCTCGAGGTCGTCTCGCCCGGCGGCGCGCCCGCCGGCTCGCGCGTCTTCCTCGCCAACTCCGGCACCGAGGCGATGGAGGCCGCCTTCAAGCTGGCCCGCCGCCACGGCGAGGGCACCCGCCCGCGGGTGCTCGCCCTCGAGGGCGCCTTCCACGGCCGGACGATGGGCGCCCTCGCGCTCACCCACAAGGCCGCCTACCGCGACCCCTTCGCCCCCCTGCCCGGCGGTGTCGAGCACCTGCCCTTCGGCGACGTCGACGCCCTCGCCGCCGCCATGGACGACGACGTCGCCGCCCTCGTCCTCGAGCCGCTCCAGGGCGAGGCGGGCGTGCGTCCGCTGCCTCCCGGCTACCTCGCCGCCGCCCGGGAGCTCACCTCCCGCCACGGCGCGCTCCTCGTCCTCGACGAGGTGCAGACCGGGATGGGCCGCACGGGACGGTGGATGGCCCACCACCACGACCATGTCGGTGGCGGGGTCGTGCCCGACCTCGTCGTCCTCGCCAAGGGGCTCGCCGGCGGGCTGCCGATCGGCGCCGTCGTCGCCCTCGGCGAGCACGCCGCCACCCTGCTCGGCCCCGGCCAGCACGGCAGCACCTTCGGCGGGAACCCCGTGGCCTCCGCCGCCGCGCTGGCGACCATGCACGTCATCGAGCGCGACGGGCTGCTCACCGCCGTCACCGAGCGCGGCCGCCAGCTGAGCGGGGGCGTCACCGCGACCGGCCACCCGCTCGTCGCGGGCGTCCGCGGCGAGGGCCTGCTCCTGGCGATCATGCTCACCGACCCCGTCGCGCCCCAGGTGGCGCAGGCGGCCCTCGCGGCCGGCTACATCGTCAACCCGGTCGCGCCGGACGCCGTCCGCCTCGCGCCCCCGTTCATCCTCAGCCACGAGCAGGCCGCCGGCTTCCTCGCCGACCTGCCCGCCGTCCTCGACGCCGTCGGAGGTGCCGCATGACCGCCCATTTCCTGCGTGACGACGACCTGTCCGTCGACGCCCAGCGCTCGGTCCTCCAGCTCGCCCTCGAGCTCAAGGCCGGCACGGTCGCACCGCGGCCGTTCGAGGGCCGCTCGGTGGCCGTCCTCTTCGACAAGGCCTCCACCCGCACCCGCGTCTCCTTCTCCGTCGGCATCACCGAGCTCGGCGGCTTCCCGCTCGTCCTCGACTCCGCCGCCACGCAGGTGGGTCGCGGGGAGTCGGTGGAGGACACCGTGCGGGTGCTCGACCGGCAGGTCGCCGCCATCGTCTGGCGCACCTTCGCCCAGTCCGGGCTCGACCGGGCCGCGGCCGTGAGCGCCGTGCCCGTCGTCAACGCGCTCACCGACGAGTTCCACCCCTGCCAGATCCTCGCCGACCTCCAGACGGTCGCCGAGCACCGCGGCGGCGTGGCAGCGGACGGCCCCGCCCTTGCCGGGCGCTCCCTCGCCTACCTCGGCGACGGCGCCAACAACATGGCCCACTCCTACCTGCTCGGTGGTGTCACCGCCGGCATGGACGTGCGGATCGGCGCACCGGCCGACTACGCCCCCGACCCCGCCGTCGTCGAGCGCGCCCGCGCCGTCGCGGCGGAGACCGGCGGCAGCGTACTCGTCACGACCGACCCCGACGAGGCCGTCGACGGCGTCACCGCCGTCGCCACCGACACGTGGGTGTCGATGGGCCAGGAGGGCGAGGCGGGGGAGCGCGAGTCGCCCTTCGTCCCCTACCGGGTCGACGAGCGCCTCATGGCGCGCGGCGAGGACGCCGTCTTCCTCCACTGCCTGCCGGTCTACCGGGGGATGGAGGCGACGGCGGAGGTCGTCGACGGGCCCCGCTCGGTCATCTGGGACGAGGCGGAGAACCGCCGCCACGCGCAGAAGGCCGTCCTCGTCCACCTCCTCGGGGCCACGCCGTGAGCATGCCCGTCACCCGGCCGGCGCGCCACGCCCTCATCTCCCGGCTGCTCACCAACGAGCGCATCTCCTCCCAGAGCGAGCTGAGCGCCCAGCTGGCCTCCCACGGCGTCCAGGTGACCCAGGCGACGCTCTCGCGCGACCTCGTCGAGCTGCGCGCCGGGAAGATCACCCTGCCCGACGGCCGCCAGGTCTACGCCCTCCCGCAGGAGGGCGCGGCCGGCGCGATGGCCCCGCCCGTCGCGCCCGAGCAGGGCCACGGCGCGGCCCGTCTGGCGCGCTGGTGCGGCGAGCTCCTCGTCTCGGCGGACCGGTCCGGCGCGCTCGTCGTGCTCCGCACCCCCGCCGGCGCCGCGCAGCTGCTCGCTTCCGCCGTCGACACCGCGGTCCTGCCCGGCGTCATCGGCACCATCGCCGGGGACGACACCGTCCTCGTCATCGCCCGCGACGAGGAGGCCGGCGCCGAGCTCGCCGCCCGCCTCCTCGCCCTCGCGGCCCCGACCACCCCCGCACCGGCCCGCACCGGGGCCGACCGCACTCCCGCACCATCCATGGAAAGAGACCACGCATGACTGACAGCACCATCCCCGCGACCGCCCCGACCTCCGGCAAGGAGCGGGTGGTGCTCGCCTACTCCGGCGGGCTGGACACCTCGGTGGCCATCGGCTGGATCGGCGAGCAGACCGGCGCCGAGGTCATCGCCGTCGCCGTCGACGTCGGCCAGGGCGGGGAGGACCTCGACGTCATCCGCCAGCGAGCCCTCGACTGTGGTGCCGTCGAGGCCTACGTCGCCGACGCCCGGGACGAGTTCGCCGACGAGTACTGCATGCCGGCGCTCAAGGCCAACGCCCTCTACCAGGACCGCTACCCGGTGGTCTCGGCGCTCTCCCGCCCGGTGATCGTCAAGCACCTCGCGCGTGCCGCCCGCCAGTTCGGGGCCACCACGGTCGCGCACGGCTGCACCGGCAAGGGCAACGACCAGGTCCGCTTCGAGGTCGGCATCACCTCCCTCGCGCCCGACCTCAAGTGCCTGGCCCCCGTCCGCGACCTCGCCCTCACCCGCGACGTCGCCATCGACTACGCCCAGCGCCACCAGCTGCCGATCGAGACGACGAAGAACAACCCGTTCTCCATCGACCAGAACGTGTGGGGACGGGCCATCGAGACCGGCTTCCTCGAGGACATCTGGAACGCGCCCACCAAGGACGTCTACAGCTACACCGACGACCCGGCCTTCCCGCCGGTCCCCGACGAGGTCGTCATCACCTTCAAGGAAGGCATCCCGGTCGCCATCGACGGGGTCCCGGTCACCCCGCTGCAGGCCATCCAGGAGCTCAACCGCCGCGCCGGCGCCCAGGGCGTGGGCCGCATCGACATCGTCGAGGACCGCCTCGTCGGCATCAAGTCCCGCGAGGTCTACGAGGCGCCCGGCGCGATCGCGCTCATCACCGCGCACCAGGAGCTGGAGAACGTCACGGTCGAGCGCGAGCAGGCCCGCTTCAAGAAGGGTGTGGACCAGCGCTGGACCGAGCTCGTCTACGACGGCCAGTGGTTCTCCCCGCTCAAGCGTTCCCTCGACACCTTCATCGACGACACGCAGCGCTACGTCACCGGCGAGGTCCGTCTGCTCCTCCACGGCGGCCGCGCCGTCGTCACCGGCCGCCGCAGCGACACGAGCCTGTACGACTTCAACCTCGCCACCTACGACTCGGGCGACACCTTCGACCAGTCCAACGCCAAGGGCTTCATCGAGATCTACGGCCTCACCGCCAAGCTCGCCGCCGCTCGCGACGCCGCCTTCGGCAACGCGGTGGACCTCGGCACCGGGTCGCTGGAGGCCAGCCATGGCTGACGCGCCGCTGAGCCTGTGGGGTGGGCGCTTCGCCGGCGGCCCGGCCGACGCGCTCACCGAGCTCTCCCGCTCGACGCACTTCGACTGGCGCCTGGCCCGTCACGACATCGCCGGCTCCCGGGCCCACGCCCGGGCGCTGGCGGTGGCCGGTCTGCTCGACGACGCCGAGCTCACCGGGATGCTCGAGGCACTGGACCGGCTCGAGGCCGACGTCGTCTCCGGGGCCTTCGGGCCCCAGCCCGACGACGAGGACGTCCACACCGCCCTCGAGCGCGGCCTCATCGAGCGCGCCGGACCCGCGCTGGGCGGCAAGCTCCGCGCCGGGCGCTCGCGCAACGACCAGATCGCCACGCTCGTGCGCTCCTACCTCCGTGAGCAGGCGCGCCTGCTCGCGGGCGGGGTGCTCGACGTCGTCGGTGCGCTCGTCGACCAGGCCGCCACCCACCCGGGCGCCGTCATGCCCGGCCGCACCCACCTCCAGCACGCCCAGCCGGTGCTGCTGGCCCACCACCTCCTCGCGCACGCGTGGCCGCTCCTGCGCGACGTCCAGCGCTTCGTGGACTGGGACCGGCGGGCGGCCATCTCGCCCTACGGCTCCGGTGCGCTCGCCGGCTCCTCCCTCGGGCTCGACCCGCGGGCCGTGGCGGCCGACCTCGGCTTCACCGACTCGGTGGAGAACTCCATCGACGGCACCGCCTCGCGCGACGTCGTCGCCGAGTTCGCCTTCGTCGTCGCGATGGTGGGCGTGGACCTCTCGCGGATCAGCGAGGACGTCATCGTCTGGGCCACCAAGGAGTTCGGGTTCGTCCGCCTCGACGACGCCTTCTCCACCGGCTCCTCGATCATGCCCCAGAAGAAGAACCCCGACGTCGCCGAGCTCGCGCGCGGCAAGGCGGGGCGCCTCATCGGCGACCTCACCGGCCTGCTCGCCACCCTCAAGGGGTTGCCGCTCGCCTACAACCGGGACCTCCAGGAGGACAAGGAGCCCGTCTTCGACGGCGTCGACACCCTCTCGGTGCTCCTCCCGGCGGTCTCGGGCATGGTCGGCACGCTCACCTTCGACACCGCCCGGATGGCCGAGCTCGCCCCGCAGGGCTTCTCGCTGGCCACCGACATCGCCGAGTGGCTGGTGCGCCAGGGCGTCGCGTTCCGCGACGCGCACGAGATCGCCGGCGCCTGCGTGCAGGCCTGCGAGACCGCGGGCACCGAGCTGTGGGACCTCACCGACGCCGAGCTCGCCGCGATCTCCCCGCACCTCACCCCCGATGTGCGTGCGGTGCTCAGCGTCGAGGGCTCCGTGGCCTCCCGGAACGGGCGCGGTGGCACCGCGCCGGACCGGGTGGCCGAGCAGCTCGAGGCGGCGCGGACGGCACTCACCCAGCTGCGGGAGTGGACGAGCGCCTGATGCTCGACCTCAGCCGGCGGTCGCTGGACGTGGCGCCGCTCCTGCTCGGCGCGCACCTCACGGTGCGCGACGACGCGGGAGCGGTGACCGTCCGGCTCACCGAGGTCGAGGCCTACGACGGCGGCAACGACCCGGGCTCCCACGCCTACCGGGGGCTCACCCCGCGCACCGAGGTGATGTTCGGGCCGCCCGGGCGGCTGTACGTGTACTTCACCTACGGCATGCACTGGTGCGCGAACGTCGTGTGCGGGGACGACGGCCGTGCCAGCGCGGTCCTGCTGCGGGCCGGAGAGGTCGTCGACGGCGTCGAGCTGGCGCGCTCGCGCCGCCCGGCCGCCAGGAAGGACGTCGATCTCGCCCGCGGCCCGGCGCGCATGGCCCAGGCTCTGGGCCTGGCCGGCCCGGACAACGGTGTGGTCCTCGAGGCCGGAGGGCGGGCCGAGCTCGTCGCGCCCGCCACGCCGGCGGCCGAGGTGGCGGCCGGACCGCGTGTCGGTGTCTCCGGCCCGGGCGGTGACGGCGAGACCTTCCCGTGGCGCTTCTGGCTGCCCGGCGAGCCCACCGTCTCCGCCTACCGGCCCGGGGTGCGCCGCCGTCGTCGGCCGACGGACGGCGGACCCGGCCGCTGAGCGGACGGGGCACACTAGTCCCCGGGGCCGGACCGGTCCCGACCGACCAGGAAGGTACGCAGACGTGAGTGACATCCTCGAGGAGCTGGAGTGGCGCGGGCTCATCGCCCAGGCCACCGACCGCGACGCCATCGGCGCCGCCCTCGCCGCGGGACCGGTCACCTACTACTGCGGCTTCGACCCGACGGCGCCCAGCCTCCACCACGGGCACCTCGTCCAGCTCATCCTCCTGCGCCACCTCCAGCGCGCCGGTCACCGGCCGATCGCGCTCGTCGGCGGGGCCACCGGGCTCATCGGCGACCCGCGCATGTCGGGGGAGCGCACGCTCAACGACCGCGAGGTCGTCGGTGAGTGGACCGAGCGCCTGCGCAGGCAGATCGAGCCGTTCCTCGACTTCGCGGGCGAGAACGCCGCGCGGATGGTCAACAACCTCGACTGGACGAGCGACCTGGGCGCGATCGACTTCCTCCGGGAGATCGGCAAGCACTACCGGCTGGGCACGATGCTCGCCAAGGACACCGTCGCGCGGCGCCTCGCCAGCGACGAGGGCATCTCCTTCACCGAGTTCAGCTACCAGATCCTCCAGGGCATGGACTTCCGCGAGCTCCACCGCCGCTACGGCTGCACCCTGCAGACCGGCGGCAACGACCAGTGGGGCAACCTGCTGTCGGGGGTCGAGCTCATCCGCAAGGCCGACGGCACGGGCGTCCAGGCGATGACGACCCCGCTCATCACCAAGGCCGACGGCACGAAGTTCGGCAAGAGCGAGGGCGGGGCGGTGTGGCTCGCCCCGGACATGATGAGCCCGTACGCCTTCTACCAGTTCTGGCTCAACACCGACGACGGCGACGTCGAGCGTTTCCTCAAGATCTTCACCTTCCGCAGCCGGGAGGAGATCGCCGAGCTCGTCACCGCGGTGGCCGAGCGACCCAAGGCCCGGGAGGGGCAGCGGGTCCTCGCCCAGGACGTCACCACCCTGGTCCACGGTGCGGAGGCGACCGAGCGGGTGGAACGGGCCTCGCAGGCGCTCTTCGGGCGCGGCGAGCTGCAGGGCCTCGACGCCGAGACGCTCGGGCACGCGGTGGCCGAGCTGCCGCGCGGCGAGGCGGTGGTGGGGGAGTCGAACCTTGTCGACCTTCTCGTCGCAACGGGTCTGGCGGCGGGGCGGTCAGCCGCGCGCCGGACCATCGCCGAGGGCGGTGCCTACCTCAACAACGTCAAGCTCACCGACGAGGACCACGTGCTCGCGCCCGAGGACCTGCTTGCGGGACGGTTCGTCCTGCTGCGCCGCGGGCGCCGCAACCTCGCTGTCGCCGAGGTGGCCGGGGCCTGACCTCGGCCCCACACGACGCCCGTCGGCCACTCGGCCGGCGGGCGTTCGGCGTCTGCGGGCGCGCGCGTATAGCCGAGCCGGCAGTCACCGCCGGGCGACGCGCCGTGTGAACGACCGCACAGGCGTGATATCCGCAGCCGGAGTCGGGCGAGGGCCGTTCGAGCGAGGCAAACGCGCAGGTCACCGGCACATTCCCGGGTGGTGCACGGGGTGGGTGGGGCGCAGTTGACGGTGGGTTGCGGGCCGCGTAATGTTTCACCTCGTTGCCCCCCAGGGAGGCACGGACGCTAGGCCGGGAGGCTGGGCGGCCGGTCCCGGGGTTGGCGAGTCCACACCGAAGCGAGTGACTGTGTCACGCCCGCGGGTTGTGGTGGTCGAGAGAGTGGCCCTGGAGAAGTGAGTTGACGGGGCTGGTTCGATCGGGTAAGTTGAAGAGGTTGCCCCGGTCCGGGGTTCGGGTCTGATGGTCCGGGTCCTGGCGGTGTGTGTCTGTTTCTTGAGAACTCAACAGTGTGCCAAGTTTTTTGATGCCAAATATGGTCCTGGTGTCTGGCTTGTTCGTCTGCCGTTGTGGTGGGCGTGGGTCGGGTGTCGGGGTTGTTAGTTTGTTTGGTTGATGCTTGCCCGTGGTTCCTTCTGCGGGTGGGTGTTTGCCTGGATCGCTCGCTGCTCTTTTGGGTGGTGGGTGTTTCTTCGTATGGTTGTTACCCCCTTTGTGGGGTGGCGATAGACATTTACGGAGAGTTTGATCCTGGCTCAGG
>NZ_VUKC01000008.1 GCF_009193135.1 Georgenia satyanarayanai | reverse complement strand
GCCACCCCCGGCCCACCCGCCGTCGCCGGCCACCCCCGCCCCACCGGCCGTCGCCGGCCACCCCCGCCCCACCCGCCGTCGGCGGCCACCCCCGGCCCACCCGCCGTCGGTCCCACCGTCCCCGCCCGGGGACGGGCGCCGTCGAATGTCAGTGGTCGGTGAGAGGGTTCGAGTAGTGAGGTTCTCGCCGTGACGGGGAGGTGACGAGATGAACCTCGAGGGAGACGGGACCGAGCCGGAACGGCGGCCCGAGGCGATCGCCCCCGCGCCGGCCGAGCACCTCGAGGAGATGCTGCCCGGCGACTGGAGGCGCGCGCCCGAGCCCCCCACCACCCCTCTCCCTGTTCCGTCCGGGTCCGACGAGCTCTTCGGTCCCACGGGATCGGTCTCCTGGCCCGCCGACCGCCTCGCCGAGCTGCTTCCCGTGGACGGTGCACTCGGCGACTACCTCGCTCCCCTGCCACCCGGTCCTCGACTGGGCATCCTGCTCGCCGCGATCGACCCCGCGGAGGTGGACGACTACTCGCTCGTGGAGGTCGCCGCGGCGCACAAGCGGATGGAGTCGTACGCCGCGGCGCAGGCCGCGAGGGTGGCGGCCGTCCTGGCGGAGCGGCCGGCCCTCAACCCCGAGTGGCCGGGCACGCTGCGGGGCCGCACGCGCGGTGAGTGCCTCGCCGGTCACGAGCTCGCGATGCGACTGAAGATCAGCAAGGTCGCCGGTACCCGGATGGCGGCCAGCGGCCGGGCGTTCGGCAACCTGCTCGAGGCCACGGGCGAGGCGCTGGAGCAGGGCCTCATCGACTACCCGCGCGCGCAGGCCATCTTCACCACGCTCGACGGCCTGCCGCCGGAGGTCGCCCTCGCCGCCCAGTGGGAGGTCATCGAGACGGCGCCCGGCCGCACCCTCCGGCAGCTGCGGGAGGACCTCGAGAAGGCGGTCATCTCCGTCGACCCGCAGGAAGCGGATGCCCGCCACCGGGCCGCCCGTCAGAAGCGCACGGTCTACCACCCGCGGGCGCTGCCGGACGGCATGGCGAGTCTGACCGCCGTCCTGCCCGCCGCCGACGCCATCGCCGTCGATCTCACGCTCGACAGCGCGGCCCGCGCCGCCAAGCACGCGGGGGACGGCCGCACCATCGACCAGCTGCGCGCCGACGCCCTCTCGCTCATGGCGTACGGCGCCCTCAGCAGCGGGTACATCGGGGTGCTGCCCGAGCAGCAGCTCGCGTCGCCGGCTGCCGCCGGGGCCGCCGACCGCCCCGGCGGCTCCGCGGGGCCCGTGGATGCGCCGGCAGCGGCGCCACCAGTCCGCACCACGCCAGGTGCCCAAGGGCTGCGGGTGCCCGAACCCGCGCGCGGTTCGCAGGGGCCACCTGTGCCCGATGGCGAACCGGCGCCGTGGTCCGAGGGGCCGGGTCTGCCCGCCGACGAGCCGGCTTCCTCCGACCAGTCACCTGTGCCCGGAACCGGCCCGGAGGAGGCGCAGCCGGCACCCGGCCGGCGGCGAGGTGGGCGACGGAAGGGCGATGAGATCCCGTACGGAGCAGCACCCCCGGTCCCCGGGCAGCGTCTGCCCAGTGGCCGGCTCCCCGCGGTGCGCATCGGCACCGTCGGCGGGCTGCCCGTCGAGGTCCGCCTCAACGTCCCGCTCGCCGTGGCACTGCCCGATCTCGACGCTCCGGCGCGCAACGCGCTCGAGCGGGACCCGGAGCCCGTCGCCGAGCTCGAGGGCTACGGCCCCATCGCCCCCGAGGTGGCCCGAGGCCTCGCCGCCGGCGGTCAGTGGCGGCGCATCGTGAGCGACCCGGTGACCGGGCGGGTGCTCGACGTCGGCCGCACCCGGTACCAGCCGCCCGCCGCGATGGCCGACCTCGTCCGCGAGCGTGACAAGACCTGCATCGAACCGGGCTGCTCGACCCCCGCCCGCCACTGCCAGCTCGACCACATCCACGAGTGGCAGGACGGCGGGGAGACCTCGGTGTGGAACCTCGGGCCCGAGTGCACTCGGGCCCACGCCGTCAAGAGCCAGGGCGGCTTCACCGTCGCGCGGGCCTCGGACGGCACCTACGCCTGGACCACCATGACCGGCCACGGCTACCTGCGGCGCACCGACGGCACCGTCATCGCGATGCCGCGCGAGACGGCGGCGGGGCTGCGCCGCATCGGCAAGGACACGCGCCGCACCGGCAGGACCGTTCCGGCCGAGGTCGTTGACGCCGTGCTCGCCGAGGTCGCCGCTGGGAGCGCCGTGACAGGCGGATGGACGCCACCGCCGCTGCCTCAGCGCCCGCTCCCCTCGTGGGACGAGAGGGACGCCGGCCAGGGACAGGGCGACAGCGAGCCCGGTCCGGCGTGGGGCGCGGACGAGGAGCCCCCGTTCTGACCCGGGTATGCACGGTGACTGGGTCAGATGAGGGTCACCCGAGGTGGGCGACCGCAGGCCGGACCCACGCGACGACCCGCCCGTGCGAGAGGCAGCCGCAGGCCGCGCCCACGACGGGCCGGCTCAGGCGACGGTCAGCCGGCCCAGGCAGCCGCCCGGGCGGACACGCACAGCGCGCCCGGCGGCGCCACACCTCAGCCCGCGAGCAGCTCCCGCACCCGCGGGATCACCTCGGTGCCATACAGCCGGATCGCCTCCAGGCTGTGGCGGTGCGGCATGGGGCCGTTGCTGTACTTGAGGTCGAAGCGGCTCAGCCCGAGCTGCCGCACCGTCGTCGCGATCTTCTGGGCCACCGTCTCCGGCGAGCCGGCGAACACCGCCCCGTTCTCCACCTCCATGTCGAACTGCATGCGCGTGGTCGGGCCCCAGCCCCGCTCGGCACCGATGCGGTCCCGGTTCGCCTTGAAGTGCGGGAACATCAGCTCGCGCGCCTCCTCGTCGGTCGCGGCGACGAAGCCCGGCGCGTGCACGCCGACCGGCAGCTCGGGCTGGCCGAGCTCGGCCAGCGCCCGGCGGTAGAGGTCGGCGAAGGGGGTGAAGCGCGACGGTTCCCCGCCGATGATCGCGAGCATCATCGGGAATCCGTACCGCGCCGCACGGACCACCGACTCGGGCGACCCGCCGACCCCGATCCACGTCCGCAGCGTCCCGGCGTCGGTCTTGGGGTAGACGTGCGCCTCGCGCAGCGGGCCGCGCACGGTGCCCTCCCAGGTCACCGGCCCCTCGCTGCGCAGTGCGGCGAAGAGGTCGAGCTTCTCGGCGAAGAGCCGCTCGTAGTCCGAGAGGTTCAGCCCGAACAGCGGGAAGGACTCGGTGAAGGAACCACGCCCCAGGGTGACCTCGGCGCGACCGTCGGAGACGCCGTCGAGGGTCGCCATCTTCTCGTAGACGCGGACCGGGTCGTCGGAGCTGAGGACCGTCACGGCGGTGCCGAGGAGGATCCGGCTGGTCCGCGACGCGATCGCGGCGAGGACGATCTCAGGCGCGGAGACGGCGAAGTCGTCACGGTGGTGCTCGCCGAGGCCGATGGCGTCCACGCCCACCTCGTCGGCGAGGACGCCCTGCTCCACCACCTCGCGCAGCACCTGGCCGAAGGTCCGCGGACGGCCCTCCTCGTCCACGGTCATGTCACCGAAGGTGTCCAGCCCCAGCTGGACCTCGTGCGGGGGCAGGACGGGCTGGAGGTCGGATGAGGCGCTCATGCCGCCACGGTAGGCGATGGCCTGGCGCTACGCGGACCGCACCCGGTCGGGGTAGTACGCCCAGTGCCAGGTTTCCCGCGGGGTGTCCTCGACGAAGCCGTACTTCTCCCCGTTGGCTCGCATCCAGGTGAGGGCCTCGCTGTCGAGGCGGAGGTCCACCGCCCGGCCCCAGCCGTGGTTGCTCGTGCCCGGGACGGCGGCGAGCCCGCCCTCGTTGTACAGGCCCAGGCGGTCGACGAGCTCGACCTGCCGGTCGTAGGTGCGATAGGAGTCGTTGATGCCGATGTCGACGCCGTCCGCCTCGGCGTGCGCCAGCAGCTTCTCGAGGTTGGCCGCTGCGGGTGCCCACATGCTGTGGCCGGTGGCCCCGATGGGCGCGAGCGCCTGCGCCGGGATCCTGCCGTTGTCGTACATGGCGAGGTCGGTGGGCACGCCCTTGGCGTTGAGCTCACCGACCGGTGCGGCGGCCGCCGGGGCGGCGGGGGCGGTGACCGGCGCGAACTCCCCGGCTGCCTGGGTGAAGAGCCGGTCGAACGTGCCGGCCGTGTCCACGGTCGCCGGCGGCGGTGTCGACAGCGCCGTCAGCTGTGCCTGGATCCCCGCGATCCGCTGGGTGATCGAGAGCACCCCGTCCATACCCGTCTCCCCTCGTCTTCCGGTCTATCGGCAGGCCGGGCCCGAGGTTGAGGCACTACCGCTCGACGACGTTGCGCAGCTCCCGCCCCTCGACCAGCGCGCGCACGTTGTGGGCGACGAGCTCGTCGGCGCCCACCGGCCTGCCGCCCGCCGCGTGCGGCGTGATGACGACGTTCGGGGCGTCCCACAGCGGCGAGTCCTGCGGCAGCGGCTCGACGGCGGTGACGTCGAGCGCCGCGCCGGCGATCGTCCCGTCGGAGAGGGCGCCGATGAGGGCCTCCTCGTCGATGGTCGAGCCCCGGCCGACGTTGACGACGTAGGCGTGTGCCGGCAGCGCGGCGAGCCGACCGGCGTCGAGCGCCTTCTCCGTCGCCGGCGTGGACGGGAGGATCATGACGAGCACGTCCGTCCGTGCCAGCTCCGTCTCGACGTCCTCCTCCGCGACGACCTCGAAACCGGACCGCTCCCCCGCGCTCCGCGCCACTCCGGACACCGTCGCGCCGAGCGACTGGAGCACCGGCGCCAGGGTCTGCCCGATGTTGCCGAAGCCCCACACGAGCACCCGGGAGCCGATGAGCGTGGTCACTGCCCCGTCCGGGCGCAGCGGCTGGACGCCACCGATCCGGTCGTCCCACCGGTGCGCGGCCTGCGCCTCCCCCGCCTCCGGCAGGCGCCGCAGCAGCGCGAGGACCAGCGCGAGCGCGTGCTCGGTGACCGTCCGGTCGTGCAGCCCGGCTCCCGAGGTGATGACGACGTCGTCGGGGAACCCGGCCGCGAGGACCGAGTCCGGGCCCGCGGCCAGGGACTGCACCCAGCGCAGGTTCGGCATCTCCCCCGCCACCTCCGCCAGGTGCGTGCCGGAACCGCCCCACACGACCAGCGCCTCCGCGTCGCGGTGCTCGGGCGGCACGGGGCGTGACGCGTCGTAGACCACCGCGCTGACGCCGTCGGGAAGACGCGGGTCCAGCGGCAGCGAGTCGGGCAGGAGGATCTTCACGGCAGGGCTCCGTCGGTCGGCAGCGGGGGTTCGCGTCCATGATGGACGACGGCGGAACGCGGCGCCCGGCTCACCAGTCGGGCGGCACGAGCCTCTCCTCGTCCTCGTCGTACGGCCAGCTGCCCTGCCCGCCCGTCGGAAGTGCGGTGTGCACCCACCGCGCGGCGTCGCGGCGGGCGTCCTCCCACGTCACCTCCGCGCCCCGGTGGAACAGCCGCTCCACGCGCAGCTCGACCAGCTCGGGGAGCATGCCGCGGCGCTGCACCTCCCGCGTCACCCGGGACAGCAGGTCCTCGCCCGCGACCTCGGCCGCCAGCGCCAGCGCGTAGCAGACCCGGACGAGGTCCCCGCACTCCAGCCCGGGAACACCCGTGAGCGCCGGCGGGTGGATGACCGGCCGCGGCGGCGGCTCCTCGAGCGTCACGCGCTGCCAGTCGTAGTCCGGCTCCCCGAGGTGCTCCCGCAGCAGGCGCAGGACACGGTCGGCCGGAGCCGCCCGCTCGGCCACCGGCAGCAGCCGCCGCGCCTTCACCAGGGTGGGGGCGCGCGAGCGGCCGAGCCGCTCGGCGACGTCGTCGAGGTCGCTCACCCCCTCCCGGGCGGCGGCGAGGATCTCCTCGTAGTCGGCGTCCGTCCACGGCTGCCCCGCGTTCGGGGGCTGCTCGCCCGGCGGGCGGCGCGGCCAGCCCGGCGTCGGTGACCCGAGGGCCGGGTCACGCTCCCACGGCTCCTCCCCGGGCATCGGTGTCTCGGCCATGAGCGTCTCCCGTCCTCGGTCCCGGCCCGCGGCTGCGCGGCCACGCCGAGCATCGCGCGAGGGCCAGGACGGGCGGGCGCCTCCTCCACAGGTCGCCGAGGACCGGGCCCGCCGGGCCCGGCTGTGGAGCAGTCAGACCGGCAGGCGACGGGCCAGGAACTCGCGCGTCAGCGCCCACGCGTCGGCGCTCGCCCGCTCGTGGTGGAACAGCGGGTGGGGGTTGTCAAAGGCGTGGCCCGCGCCGTCGTGCAGGTGGAACTCCACCTCGGGCCCGGCGACAGCCGCGCGGACCTCCTCGACGGTCTCCATCGGGATGTAGGCGTCGGCGGTGCCGAAGTGGTGCAGGCTCGGCGCGCTCACGCCGCCCGCGAGCGGGAGCAGCTGCGGCAGCGCGGAGCCGTAGTACGACACGAGCACGTCGACGTCCGTCACCGCCGCCACGTTGAACGCCACTCCCCCACCGAAGCAGAAGCCGAGCACGCCCACACCGCCGGCCACCTCCGGCCGCGAGCGCAGCGCCGCCACGGAGGCGACGGCGTCGGCCACCGTCCGGTCCCAGTCGAGCTGCGCCGCCAGCGCCATCCCCTGCGCGAGGAACTCCTCGCTCGCCTCGTCCACGCTGCCCTCCGCGCGCCAGTACAGCTCGGGGGCGAGGACGACGTAGCCGAGCGCGGCGAGGTCCGCACCGCGGGCGCGGATGTACTCCGAGACCCCGAAGATCTCCTGCAGCAGCACGAGCCCGGGGCCGGTCCCCGACGGCGGCAGCCACAGCCGGGCGGGCATGTCGCCGTCCGGGACGCGCACGGTGGTGGTCGCTGCGGTCATGCCGGTCACTCCCTCGGTCGACACCGCGGCCTGCGCCGGCCGCGCGGTGGCGTCACCCTACCGGGGCCCGGCCTGGCCCTACGCGACGGTCGGGACCGGCTCGGCCCGCGCCGTCGTCGTCGCCCGTCGCTGACGCACCTCGAGGAGCGCGGAGGCGCCGAGCAGGACCAGCCCGACGACGGCGAGCGCCGCACCCACGAGGTTGGGGGCGCGCAGCCCGGCGCCGGCGGCGATGACGACGCCGCCCAGCCACGCGCCGATCGTGTTGGCGATGTTGAAGGCGGACTGCACGCCGGCGGACACCATGGTCGGCGCACCCCCGGCCTGCTCGACGATCCGCATCTGGATCGCCGGGCCGAGCGCGAGGCTGCCGAAGCCGAGGAGGACGAGCAGGACGACGGCGGCCGCCGGGCCGTCGAGGAACACCGCGAGGGCGAGGAGCACGACGATGACGAGGACGAGCCCGCCGGCGAGGGTGGCGAGGGTGCTGCGGTCGGACATGCGCCCGCCGAGGTAGGAGCCGGCCGTCATGCCGACGCCCACGAGGACGAGCACCCAGGGCACCGAGGACTCCGCGAGCCCGGACACGTCGGTGAGCATCGGGGTCACGTAGCTGTAGCTGGCGAACAGGCCGCCCAGCCCGAAGACGACGACGGCGAGGGTGAGCAGCACCTGCGGGCGGGCGAAGGCGGCGAGCTCGGCGCGCAGCGAGCCGGCGGCGGTCGTGTCCCGCTCCCCGCGGGGGGCGAGGACGGCGACGGCGACCGTCGCCACGACCCCGACGAGCGCGATCGCCGCGAAGGTCCAGCGCCACCCGAGCTGCTGGGCGATGAAGGTGCCCGCCGGGACACCGACGACGTTGGCGACCGTCAGGCCGAGCACGACCGTGGCCATCGCCCGGCCGCGGCGGCCCGGGGCGACGAGCGAGGCGGCGACGAGCACCGCGACCCCGAAGAACGCGCCGTGCGGCAGCCCGGTGAGGAAGCGCGTGGCGAGCAGCGCCTCGTGCGAGGGGGCGAGCGCGGACAGGAGGTTGCCCAGGGTGAACAGGACGAGCAGGCCGACGAGGGTCCAGCGGCGGGCCAGGCGCACGGTCAGGGCGGTGAGCAGCGGCGCACCGACGACGACGCCGATCGCGTAGGAGGACACGTACTGCCCGGCCGTCGGGACATCCACTCCCAGGTCCTCGCCGACGATCGGCAGCATCCCCATGATGACGAACT
Organism: Georgenia satyanarayanai; assembly: GCF_009193135.1. GTDB lineage: Bacteria > Actinomycetota > Actinomycetes > Actinomycetales > Actinomycetaceae > Oceanitalea > Oceanitalea satyanarayanai. The sequence goes on along the minus strand of NZ_VUKC01000008.1, from coordinate 138,404 downwards.
CGGTCGTGCCGATCCCGAAGGTGCCGAGCGCGAGGGCGAGGATGGCGATGGGCACGGGTGGACTCCTCGGTGGCGCCGGAGAGCCGCCCAGAGGGACGGGGCGGGCCGCGGCGGAGCGCCGGCGGCCGGCGGCGTGACGGCTCGCTGCCCAGCCTACGAGCGTGGGCGCCGGCCCTCGCTCCCGGGCCCGGCCTGCGGGATGAGCGATGCGTCACCTCTTCCGCTGCGCTCGGCCCGTCGGCCTGCCCGCCGAGGCGGTGGCACAGATGCGGCAGCTGCCCCACTGGCCGGGGCCGACCACCGGCTGGACCCGGACGCCGTCGCCGCGGCGGTGCGCGAGCACCTCCGGTCGCGGGCGTAGGCACGGCGTGTTTCGGTGAGACCGTCCGGCCGCAGCGGCCGGTTGTCGCCTGAGGAGGGCACGATGACTGACGAGGGAATCACCAAGGTCGCGAAGCTGGTCAAGGACGCGCGCATCGCCATGCTCACGACGGTCGACGCCGACGGACGGCTGGTGAGCCGGCCGATGAGCCTGCAGGAGGTCGAGTTCGACGGCGACCTGTGGTTCTTCGCCGACGACCGCTCCGACACCGTCTCCGAGGTGGCCGCCAACCCGGCGGTCAACGTCTCCTTCAGCTCCGGCGACTCCTGGGTGTCGGTCACCGGGAACGCGTCCGTGGTCCGCGACCGCGCGAAGTCCGAGGAGCTGTGGAACGCCTTCGTCGACGCGTGGTTCCCCGACGGCCCCGACACCCCGGGCGTCGTGCTCCTCAAGATCGACACGCACGCCGCGCAGTACTGGGACACCCCGGGCGGCAAGGTCGTCCAGCTCTACAGCATGGTGAAGTCCAAGGTCGCCGGTGAGCGCTACGACGGCGGGGACACCGGCACCGTCCAGCTCGACTAGCAGCCGACCGGGCGGGTGGGGCGGGGCACGGAATAACGCTGCGTCCCACGCGCTTGGTGGACGTAGACTCGGCCGCCGGTGCGCGAGGTTGCCCCCGCGGCAACCGAGCGCCGTGGGACCGCGTGTGTCACGACAACGTCCCAGGAGCTGCCCATGAGCGTCGACGAGCGCACCACCCCCGCCACCACCGAGGTGGAGGAGACGATCCCCGGGCAGGTCAAGCTCGTCATCGGGATCCTGCTCGTCGCCTCCTTCGTCATGATCCTCAACGAGACGGTCATGGGCGTGGCGATCCCGCGGCTCATGGAGGAGTTCGCCGTCACCGCGGCGACGGCGCAGTGGCTGACGACGGCGTTCATGCTCACCATGGCCGTCGTCATCCCGACGACCGGCCTCATCCTCACCCGCTTCTCCACCCGCTCGGTGTTCCTCGCCGCCATGGGCACCTTCACGGCGGGCACCGCGCTGGCCGCCGTCGCCCCCGTGTTCCCGGTGCTCGTCGCGGCGCGCGTCGTCCAGGCCAGCGGCACCGCGGTGATGCTCCCGCTGCTCATCACGACCGTGCTCACCTTCGTGCCAGTCTCCCGCCGCGGCCGGACGATGGGACTCATCTCCATCGTCATCGCCGTCGCGCCGGCCGTGGGGCCGACCTTCTCCGGCTTCGTCCTCGCCAACCTCGGGTGGCGCTGGATGTTCCTCACGTTGCTGCCGATCGCGGCGGTCGCGCTCGTCGTCGGCGGCTCCCTCGTCAAGAACATCACGACGCCGCGGGCCGTCCCCGTCGACGTCGTGTCCATCGTGCTGTCCGCCGTCGCCTTCGGCGGGCTCATCTACGGGCTGAGCAGCATCGGGGAGGCCACCGAGGGGCACGCGGCCGTGTCCCCCGCCCTCCCCCTCACCATCGGTGTGCTGTCCCTGGCGGTGTTCACCTGGCGCCAGCTCGGCCTGCAGCGTCAGGACGCCGCCCTGCTCGACCTGCGGCCCTTCCGCTCCCGGACCTTCACCGTCAGCCTCCTCATGATGCTCATCTCGATGGGGGCGCTGTTCGGCACGCTCATCCTGCTGCCGATCTTCCTCCAGAACGTCATGGGTCTGACGACCCTGCAGACCGGCCTCGTCCTCCTGCCGGGCGGGCTCACCATGGGCCTCATCGCCCCTCTCGTGGGGCGGCTCTTCGACCGCGTCGGGCCGCGACCGCTCGTCATCCCGGGCTCCGTCGTCGTCGCGACGGCGCTCAGCCTCATGACCCTGCTGTCCGCCGCCAGCGCGGCCTGGCACGTCGTCGTGATCCACGTCCTGCTCAGCGTGGGTCTGGGCTTCCTCATGACCCCGCTCATGACGTCGGCGCTCGGCTCGGTGCAGCCGGCGCTGTACTCGCACGGCAGCGCCATCCTCAACACCCTGCAGCAGCTCGCCGGGGGCGCCGGCACGGCCCTGTTCATCACCGTGATGACCACGCGGACGTCCTCCCGGGTGGCGGAGGGCCTCGGCGCCGTCGAGGCGCAGGCCGGCGGCGTCCACGACGCGTTCCTGTGCGGGGCGGCACTCGCCGTCGTCGCCGTCGCGTTCTCCTTCCTCGTGAGGAGGCCGACGACGGCGGTCCCCGCGACGACGGGTCACTGACCGCGCCACCCGGTCCTCGCTGGGACACTGGCGGGCATGCCGAAGAAGAAGCGCCGCCCCCGCAAGCCCGCCGGGCGACGCCCGGAGCACCGCGGGCGTCCGGCGGAGGTCGCCGCGGGGGCCGACGTCTCGGGCCCCGACCCTGACGGCGGCCGCCTCCCGCCCTTCCTCGACCGGGTGCCCGACGAGGAGACGATGCAGGCCGTCCTCGCCGGCACCGACGAGCACGCCCTCCTCGTCGACGCGCCGCTCATGCGCCACGCCGACACCCTCCTGCGCGCGGTCGGGGCGGGGCACCCGTACGGTCAGGCCGGCGAGCAGCCGGGGGCGACCCGCGACCTGGCCGCCGCGACGGGGTGGGACGCGGGTCGCGTCGACGCGCTCGTCGCCGGCCTCGTGGGCGGCGGGTTCCTCGAGCTCCGCGGCGGGCAGCTGGTCCCTTCGGCCGGGGTCGCACCGTGGGCGTGGCCGGACGAGGCACCCGAGAAGCGGGTCGTCGCCGGTCGGATCCTCTACGCGACGACGCTGGGCGCGTTCTTCGACGGCACCGGCGGGGCGCCGGCCGCGCAGGCACCACCACTGACCGCGATGGCGCTCATGTCCGCCGTCGCCCCCGACGGGGTCGACGTTCCCGAGGTCGCCGAGGAGGCCGACACCGTCGCCCGGCTGCGCAGCGCCGTCCGCGCCGACCTGCTCGCCCTCGAGGACATCGGGATCGTCACCCGTGACGACGACACCTTCCTCGCCTCACCCGTGCTCATCACGGTGCTCCCCGCCGTCATCGGGGACATGGAAGCCCGGCTGGAGTGAGCGCCCCGAGCCTCACGGGGTGATCGTCACCTCCGCCGGCTCGGCGTCGACGGCGTCCACGGTCACGGTCGCACTGCCCTCGGGTGCGGCTGTGGAGCACGACCGTAGCGCGGGCGTGCGGCCCTCGGGGGAGGTTTGTAGCGTCGAGGAGCGGGCGCGCGACCGTCGCGCTTCCCGGTCACCCGACGCAGGAGGACACGATGAGGACCGCCGAGATGATCGCCAGCTCACCCGCCCGGACGGGCGTCGACGCCGCGCTCCTGGCGCGCACCATCGACGCGCTCGTCGCCTGCGCGCAGACGTGCACCGCCTGCGCGGACGCCTGCCTGAGCGAGGAGTCGGTCGCCGAGATGCGCGCCTGCATCCGCACCGACCTCGACTGCGCCGACGTCTGCGGCACCACCGCCCGCGTGCTGTCCCGGCAGACCGCCTACGACGCCGACGTCACCCGCGCCCTCCTGCGGGTCTGCGTCCAGGTCTGCCGGACGTGCGGCGACGAGTGCGCCGCGCACGCCGACCACCACGAGCACTGCCGCATCTGCGCCGAGGCGTGCCGCGCCTGCGAGCAGGCGTGCTCGGAGCTGCTCGCCGCGATCGGCTGAGCCCGCGCGGGGGTCGCCCGGCCTCCCGAGACGGAGGCGTCGGGGCGTGTCGGTGTCACCTGGCAGACTGAGGCCTCACCTCGTGAGGAGAGACCTGCATGGCTGATGACCTGACGCTGGCGCCCGACGTGCCGGTCGACCTCGACAACTGCGCCCGGGAGCCGATCCACGTGCCCGGCTCGGTGCAGCCCCGCGGGGTCCTCCTCGTCCTCCACGACGGCGTCGTCGTCCAGGCGTCGGCGTCGACCGCCGAGCTGCTCGGGCGGGACGTCGACGACGTCCTGGGCAGCACCCTCGTCGACGTCGTCGGCACCGCGGCGGCGGACGCGGTCACGCGCCACACCCAGCTGCCCGGCGACGTCCGTGACCGCAACCCCCTCCTCGTGCGCCTCCCCGACGGCCGCGAGTGGGACGCCATCGTCCACCACCCGCCCGGCGCGGAGCAGCTGCTCGGGCTGGAGCTCGAGCCCGCCGACGGTCCGCGCCCGCTCTCCTACGCCAACACCTTCCAGCTCGTGCGCGGCAGCCTGAGCGAGCTCAACCGGGCCCGGTCCCTCGACGAGCTCTACGACGTCACCGCTCGTGAGGTCCGCACCCTCACCGGCTTCGACCGGGTCATGGTGTACCGCTTCGACGCCAGCTTCAACGGTGAGGTCGTCGCCGAGGCGAAGCGGCCGGACCTCAACGCCTTCCACGGCCTGCACTACCCGGCGACCGACATCCCCGCCCAGGCCCGCGCCCTGTACGAGCTCAACTGGATCCGGCTCATCTCGGACATCGGCTACACCCCGAGCCCCCTCGTCCCGCCCCTCAACCCGGTGACGGCCGCCCCGCTGGACCTCACCTACGCGACGCTGCGCTCGGTGTCTCCCATCCACATCGAGTACCTCCAGAACATGGGCGTCACGGCGTCGATGTCGATCTCGCTCCTCAAGGACGGCAAGCTGTGGGGGCTCATCGCCTGCCACCACTACTCCGGGCAGCACGCCCCGCCCTACGGGATCCGGGCCGCCGCCGAGTTCCTCGGCTCCGTCCTGTCCCTGCGGCTCGTCGCACAGGTCGAGGAGGACCGGATCAGCGCCGTGCGGCGCGTCGCCCACGACCTCGCCGGGCTGGTCGCGGCCAGCCGTGACGAGGACCTGCCGCTCACCGAGGCCCTCGCCCAGCACCCGGCGCTGCTGCCGATCATGGAGGCCGACGGCGCGATCGTGCGTGCCCAGGGCCGCACCGCCTGCGTCGGGCAGACGCCTCCGGCGCCCGAGGCGGTCCTCGCCTGGGCCGCGGCGAGCGGCCGCGAGGTCACGTCCACCGACTCCCTCAGCGCCGACGTCGGCGCAGGCGTCGCCGCGGGCGCGCTCGCCGTCAACCTCGCCGACGGGGACGCCGTCATCTGGCTGCGCCGGGAGGTGGCGACCTCCGTCGACTGGGGCGGCGACCCCCACAACAAGGCGATCGCCCGCCGCGAGGGCGACTCCGTGCGCCTGTCCCCCCGCAAGTCCTTCGAGCGGTGGCGCGAGATCGTGCGCGGCTCGAGCCCGCCGTGGACCGACGACCAGCTCGACACGGCCACCGTGCTGCGCCGCCACGCCGTCGAGGCCCTCTACCTGCGCGGGCTGGCCGACAGCCGGGCGGCCGAGGTGCTCCACCGGTCCTCGCTGCCCACGGCGCTCCCTCGCGCCGCCGGCTGGGAGATCCTCGCCCGCTACGCCCCCGGCGACGGCGGGCGCGTGGGCGGGGACTGGTACGACGCGCTGTGCCTGCCGGACGGCCGGCTTGCGGTCGCCGTCGGGGACGTCGCCGGGCACGGCATGCCCGCCGCCTCGACGATGGGCCAGATGCGCAACGCGCTGCGGGCGCTGCTCGTGCGGGACAGCTCGGCGGCCGCCGCCACGACGGGCCTGGACGAGCTTGCGAAGCAGACGATGGCCGGGGAGATGGCCACCCTCCTGCTCGCGGTCATCGACACGGTGAGCGGGCGCATGGAGTACGTCCGCGCCGGCCACCTGCCCCCGCTGTTCGTCGACCCCGACGGCGGTGCCCGCTGGAACGTCGACCCGGGAGCGCTGCCGATCGGCTACGGGCGCGGGGAGCCCGTCACGCAGGTCGCGCACATCCCGCGCGGCGGCGGCGTCGTCCTCTACACCGACGGCCTCGTCGAGCGGCGCGGCCAGCCCCTCCCCGACGGGCTCGAGCGGCTGCGTCTGGCGTTCAGCGGGCCGGTCGCGACGGACCTCGACGCTCTCATCACCGCCGTGCGCGACCCGCGGTCCGACGACGACGCGACCGCCGTCGTCCTGCGCCGCGCGTGAGGCCGCGGGTCACCCGGTGCCCGTTGATGGCTGGCCGCCTCGCTCAGCGGTGAGGCTCCGCAGGCGCCGCGCCACGAGGACGGCGAAGACCGCCCACGGGCCCAGCGACGCCAGGGCCAGGACGAGCCCGACCGTGCCGGCGTTCGACGGCACGACCATAAGCGCCGCCGCCACCAGCCCCCACACCGCGGTGGCCCGGCTGAACACGGTGCTGCGGTACATGAGGACCGCCAGGACGAGGAGCGTCACGAGGTTGCAGAGGTAGTAGATGTCGAACGCGGTGCCCATCCAGGTGGCGAGCATGCCCTCACCGGTGGCCAGCAGCGCGACCCGCTCCGCGTCACCGGCACCCGCGTACGCCTGCGCGAGGGTGAGCATCTCGACCGGGCGGGGCGAGGCCATGTACGCCGCCATCCCGAGCACCCCGAAGGCGAGCGCGAGAACGACGGCGGACCGGCTCACCCGCCACAGCAGCACCCCGAGGGCCAGGTAGAGCAGGTAGGCGAGGACGTTGCTCACGATGTAGAGCAGGTCGAGCGCGAGCAGCCCGCGCAGGGGGTTGTCGAGGAGCACGGCGAAGAGCTCCGCCGCCGTGTCCGGTGGTGGCCACACGAGGTAGACGGCGATCTGGACGACGATGAGCACGACGCTCGCGACCGCGGCCCAGGAGCCCGTCCGGATCAGCCCCGACCACTGCCGGACGTCGACCTGTCGGCTCTCGAGGGTGGTCATGGCTGCCCGACCTCCCGGCGCGCCCGTGAGGCCGCCCGGACGGCGAGCACGATGGCCACCACGCCCAGACCGAGGAGGACGACCCCCACCGGCAGGATCACCGCGACCGCGGTGCCGAGCCAGGGCAGCCTCACCCCGGCGTCCAGGGCCGCGTGCACACCCGCCTCGCCGTCGGCCGCCATGACGACGGCGACGAACCGGCCCGGCTCGGGGTCGAGGACGAGCTCCAGCGGCCCGGTGCCGCTGGTCGAGGCGACCCAGATGTCGGCGTCCGCGGGCGGGACGGCCGGGGCGTCACCCGGCACGTCGTCGAGGACGGTGTCGCTCCGTACCGTGCGGGCGACGCCGCCGAGGTAGGCGGCGGCGTCCCGTGCTGTGGCGACGCCGAGGAAGATGTCGCCGTCGTCACCCACGGCGCGCAGGCGCACGTCTCCCAGTCCCTGGTCGAGCCACGCGCCCTCGAGGACGAGCTCGTGGGTGACGGCGGCGTAACCGGCGGTGTCGATCTCCCACGTGGGTGTCGTGACGTACCCGTCGTCGCGCAGCGAGGACTGCCACATGACGAGCGGGATCCCGGCGACGATCCCCGTGAGCCCGAGCAGCACGGCGACCGCTCCGGCGACCACGCCGAGGACACGGCCCGCGGTCCACGACGACGTCGGCGGCGCAGGCGCGGCGGACGGTACCGGTGAGGCGGCGGCCGGTTGGGTGGGGGCGGCCGGCCCCAGGGCGGGCGGCGCGGCGGGCGGCGGGGCCCCGGTGACCACGGTCAGCTCCTCGGCACCGCCCTGGTCGAGCCGGAACGGCGGGTAGGCGTCGGTCATCAGCCCGGCGTAGGCGGCGACCCGCAGCACCCAGCGGTTGAGGCCGAGCAGCAGGTCGTAGAGGCCGCGCGGGTACATGCCGGTGACGAGCAGGGCCACGCCGACGATGAGCGTGAGCAGGGCGATGAGCCCGCCCTCCCACACCCACTGCAGGCCGTCGACCCGCCGGGCAGCCTCCGCGCCGACGCCGACGAAGAACACGAGGACGAGGTAGTGCGGCAGCACGAGCAGCCACCACTTGACCAGGACGAGGCCGCGGGAGAGGTGGTCGGGGTAGTCGACGTCGAGGTGGGCCGGGTAGCCGGGGTCCTCCGCGAGGGTGAACGGCGGGTACCGGTCGGTGCCGAGCGCGCCGTAGGAGTAGTAGGCCACCCGCCAGCTCCAGCGCAGCACACCGACGTTGAAGTCGAAGATCGCGCGCGGGTAGCGGCCGGTGGCGAGGATGGAGACGAGCGCGACGACGCTGAGGACCACGAACGCCGCCCACAGGAGGGCCAGCACGACGACGTGCGGGACGACCAGGACCCACTTGACGAGCCAGAGCCAGCGGGACGGCTGGTCGGGTGCCGGCCGGGCGTCGACGTGGACGGGGTAGGACAGGTGGGACGCGGCGACGGTCGCCATCTCGATCACCTTCTCCGGGTCCCTCCAGCCTCCGCCCGGCGCCGGGGGCGGGCAAGGGACCATCGACCCGGGGCGGCGGTCAGTCGACGTGCTCGTCGAGGAAGCCGCGCACGGTCCGCGCCCACGCGGCGGGGTCGGTCCGCAGGCCCCCGGTGTGCCCCGCCCCGGGGACCGTCCACACGGTGACGTTCCCCGGGGAGGCTCCCTCGATGTCCGCGGCGGCGTGCTGCTCGTCGACCGCCCTCCCGGCGACCACGAGGAGGACCGGTCGCGGGGCCGCCGCAGCAGCGGCGCTGCGCAGGGTGGGCGGCGGGTGCGCCGGGCTGAGGACGTCGGCCACCGCCGTCGTCGCGTGGTGCACGGCCTCCGTCACCGCGCCCCGCCAGCCGTAGACCGACGAGAGCCAGTGGAGGTCGGCCGCCTGCCGGCCGGTGACCCCCTCGGCGACGACGGCGCGGATCCGCTCGTCCGCCCCCGCTGCCCCGACCGCCTCCTCCCCTCCCATCGACAGGCCGACGACGGCGATCCGGCCGGCGTCGACGTCGTCGCGCCCCGCGAGGTAGTCGACCGCGGCGGCGACGTCGGTCTCCCCTGTCCAGCCCCAGTCCATCGCGCGGCCGGTGCTGTGGCCGTGCCCGCGCGGGTCCAGCGCGAGGACGCCGTAGCCGCCCCAGTGCAGCACGGCGAGGTGGTCGACGACGGCGTCACGGGAGGAACCGGCCCCGGGCAGCAGGACGACGGCCGCGCCGCCCGACGCCGGTGCGAACCACCCGGCGAGCAGCTCACCGTCGGGCGTCGGGACGGTGACTTCCTCGACCTCGACCGGCGGGGTGGAGTCCACGGGGTCACGAGCGGGGACCGCGGCGGCCAGCGGTGTCGCCAGGACGTACACGGCCAGCGCGGTGACCACGAGCACCGCGGGCGCCGTCGCCAGGCGCCACCACCCCGGGGTGGCGCGGACCAGGCCGGCACCGCCGAGAAGGAGGAGCACGATGCCCAGCACGAGCGCCGCCCCGCCGGCCACGTCGCCCGGCGCCACCCCCTCGGTCGCGAGGTGCGGGAGCCCGATCCCCACGCCGACCGCGGTGAGCACGGTCCCGAGGACCAGCAGGGAGTCCCGGAGCAGGCCGCGACGGCGCGCCACGGGGACCACCGCGCTCGCGGCCGGGTGCACGGCCGGCGGGACCGGTGTCCCCTGGTCGGGTCCCGCCCGCCACCTCAGGCCCTCGCCCATCGTCACCACGTCCCCGTCCCGTCCAGGAGCCGCCGTCCGTCCGCCCCACGGGCGCCGGTGGCTCCATCGTCCAACCGGGGGACCGGCCCTAGACAGGGGCGAACGTCCCGTGGTGCCAGGCATCCTCGACCGCCCCGAGCAACCGGACGAGCACCCAGCCGGCCGCCACGGACAGGACGAGGAAGCCGCTGAGCTGCCCGACGACCTCGGCCCGGGTCAGCTCGATCCCGGCCGCCAGCTGGCTGACGGTCTGGGCGACGATCATCGGCGCGAGGAACGTGCCCAGCACGAGCAGGGGGACGGCGGCGACGTAGCCGCTGGACCGCTCACGCAGGACGAGGACGCCGACGACAAGGACGGCAGGGGGGACGACGGCGAGGGCGAGGGCCACCGCGACGGCCGTCGTGTGTGTCTCGAGGCGCGCAGGCAGCTGCCCCGCCAGCTGGGCCCCCGCCATCGGCCCCAGCCAGATGACGCCGGTCGCGACACCCGTGACCACGAGGAGGGCGCCGACCTCACGGCGGGGCAGGGCACGCCCGGGGAGGGCCCGGACCGGCGTGGACCACACCGAACGCAGCGCGAGCGCCGCACCCCACAGGCTCACCCCGAACAGCGCCGTGTAGACGAGGAACAGCGAGCCGAAAGCCGTCCGGACCGCCATCGTGGCGTAGACGTAGAGGAACCACCCGAAGGCGCCCGGGAGGAGCAGCGCCGCCCGGAACGAGCCCCGGCCCACCCACCACAGGCCGCCGCACAGCAGGGGACGCCGACGACGAGTGTGACGACGTCGGTGCCCACGTTGGCCGCGCCGGAGTAGAGCGTCTCGTAGCGGTAGACGCCCTGTCCGAAGAGCGTCGCCTCGCCGCCCCGGACCGTCTCGACGACGACGGGGTCCGGGCCGTGCAGGACTCCCAGCGCCGCCGCGACGACGGACAGCGCGACGACGGCGAGACCGAGGCCGGCGAGCGCCAGCGAGAGCGACGCGGCGTCCTCCTCCACGACAGCCGCGCGCGTGCTCGAGACCATGACCGCCCGTCTCAACCGCTCATCACCTGGTGGTCCACCCACTGCTCGAGGGCGGGGACCCGCAGCAGCACGAGGACACCGAGGCAGCCCGCGCCGAGGATCAGCGCGGTGAACCACGGGATGGTCTCCCCGGCGCGGCTCGCCGCGAACCAGAAGGCGAGCACCGCGACCACACCCAGCACCGCCGACGCGACCGCCACCGTCTCCCACCACGCGTCCCGGCGGAAGAGGCCGACCGTGGCGACGACCAGGCCCGCCATGGTCAGCAGCGCGAGGATCCGCGTGGCCGCCCACAGCAGCCCGTCGGTGGACACCCCCTTGCTCGCGAAGGCCGGCGTGATCCACAGGAATGTCGTGGCGAACAGGAAGAGCGCCACTCCCCGGACGTTGCGGATGGTGAACATGTCGACCAGCCCCTGGTTCCGTACGCCCGCTCAAGCGATGAAGCCACTGTGCTCCGCGGCGCCCGCCGCTGTCATGGGACCAACGGCCCGGCGGGTCACCGGCCGGGGTAGCCGCCGTCTCGGGGACCAAGGGCTCTGGTCCCGACCGCACGGTCGCGGGACCGTGGAGGTGTCACCCCGGAGGGTCCGTCGTGGTCCTCGCACCCGGTACCGGACTGCCGGCCTGTCCTGCCGGAGCAGGTGCGCCACGGTGGCCCGCCCCGGTGCGGTCCCGGCCAAGGAGGTCACCATGAGATCGACCGCTCTCCGTGTCACCCTCGCCGCCGTCATGGCCCTGACCGGCGTCGTCGCCGTGTGGGGCGGGCTCATGCTCATCCAGGGCGCCTGGGAGATGGACCCTGCCTGGCTGCAGCACACGCCCTTCGACAGCTGGACCCTCCCCGGACTGGCCACCCTCCTGTTTCCCGGCGTCGGCGTCCTGCTTGCGAGCGTCTGGGTCGTGGGACGGCTGCCCCATCACCGCGCCCTGGCCATCGCCGCCGGGGTCGGGCTGATGGTGTGGGTCGGGGTCGAGCTCGTGTGGATGCAGGTGCTGCACCCCGTCATGCACCCGCTCATCTTCACCGTCGGCCTGCTCGTGGCCGTCCTCGGTCGGCTCCTGCCTCGACCGACGGAAGCGCAGCAGCGGACCGGGAGGCGAACCGCCGCGGTCTGAGCCCCGGGTCCTGCGTGGTCAGAGCCAGCCCTTGCGGGTGAAGAGCACGTAGAGCCCGAGCGCGGACACGGCCATGAGGAGGAGGGCGAAGGGGTACCCCCAGGCCCAGTGCAGCTCCGGCATCCGGGCGAAGTTCATGCCGTAGATCGAGCTGATGACGGCCGGCACCAGCCCGATGGCCGCCCACGCGGAGATGCGCTTCACCTGGTCGTTCTGCGCGACCGACGTCTCGGTCAGGCGTTTGGTCTCCTCCCCCAGCCGCTGGCCGACCAGGGTGGCGTTGACCGAGAGGATGTTGCCGAGGAGCTGCCTGAACGCCTCTGCCCGCTCGGCCACCCGATGGGCGTCGTCGTGGACGTGCCGCCACCGCCGGACGAGCTCCTCGGCCATGTCGTCGTCCTCGAAGACCTGCTCCAGCGTGTCGAGCAGGTCGATGAGTGGCGTGGTGGCCCGCTGGAACTCGATCACCTCGCGGGACAGGGCATAGATGCGGCGCGAGACGTCCGGGTCCCCGGCGAAGACGCCGTCCTCGATCTCGTCGACGTCGTTCTGCAGGCCGGAGACGACCGGTGCGTACGCCGCGATGACATGGTCGACCATCACGTGGAGCACCGCGCCGGGACCGAGTCGCAGCACGTCCGCCGTCCCCTCCAGCTCACGCACCACCCCGGCGTCCCACCCGTCGGTGTGGTGCAGCGCCACGACGAAGTCGCTGCCGGTGAGGATGCAGATCTCACCGAACTCCACCCGCTCCTCCGCCTCGACGTACCGGCCCGGGAGCAGCACCGTGAGCCGGACGTCCCCGTAACGCTCCGTCTTGGGCCGCTGGTGCTGTCTGATCGCGTCCTCGACGGCGACCACATGGATGCCGAACTCCTCGGCCACCGCCCGGACCTCCTCCGCATCGGGCCGGTGGAGCTCGACCCACGCCATCCCCGCGACGGCTCGCGCGCGGTCGTGGATGCCGGAGAGTCCACGCGACTGCGCCCGCGCTCGGCCATCGCCATAGACAGCGGCGTGCGCGATGGTCACCCGCCGATCGTGCCACGCGCACCGCAGCGACGGTGGAGGATCACGAGGTCTCGACAACGGGAGTAGCGTCAGGCACATGAGCGCCGTCGCGATGCGGGGTGTGGTCAAGCGGTTCGGGACGACCGTCGCGCTCGACGGCCTCGACCTGGACATCGCGGTGGGAGAGGTGCACGGCGTCCTCGGCCCGAACGGCGCCGGCAAGTCGACCGCCATCCGCATCCTCCTCGGGCTGTTGCGCGCCGACGCCGGTTCCGTGCGGCTGCTCGGAGGCAACCCGTGGGCACAGGCGCCCGAGCTGCACCGCCGCCTCGCCTACGTGCCCGGCGACGTCGCGCTGTGGCCGAACCTCACCGGGGGCGAGGTCATCGACCTGCTCGGCCGGTTGCGCGGCGGCCTCGACGAGAGGCGCCGCGCGGAGCTGATCGACCGGTTCGAGCTCGACCCGAGCAAGCGGGGCGCCGCCTACTCCAAGGGAAACCGGCAGAAGGTGGCCCTCGTGGCCGCACTCGCCTCCGACGTCGAGCTGCTGCTGCTGGACGAGCCCACGGCCGGCCTCGACCCGCTCATGGAGGCCCAGTTCCGCGAGGTCGTCGACGAGCGGCGCGACGAGGCCACCGTGCTGCTGAGCAGCCACATCCTCTCCGAGGTGGAGCAGGTGTGCGACCGGGTGAGCATCATCCGCGACGGCCGGGTGGTGGAGACCGGCACGCTGGCGCAGCTGCGTCACCTCACCCGGACCGAGGTGGTCGCCGAGCTTCCCGGGCCCGTGCCCGCCGAGCTCGGCACGATGCCCGGGCTGCACGACGTCGTCGTCACCGGCTCCCGGCTGACCTGCCAGGTCGAGGACGTCGCCCTGGCCGGCCTGGTCTCACGGCTCGGCGCCCTCGGCGTCCGCAGCCTCACCTGCAGCCCACCGACCCTCGAGGAGCTGTTCCTGCGCCACTACCGGGACACCCCCCGATGAGAGGGCTCCCTGCCCTCGTCGGGCTCGGCGTCCGCCGCAACCGGTGGTTCCTGGCCGGCTGGCTCCTCGGCCTGTTCGTCGGCGTCCCGGCCACGGCGGCGGCCTACGAGCAGGTGATCCCCGACCCGTCCCAGGCAGGGCTGGTCATCGAGGGCCTCGCGAACAACCCGACGATGCGGGCGATGCTCGGCCCGCCCTTCTCACTCGTCGAACCGGGCGGGTTCACCGTCTGGCGGGTCGGCACGTTCGTCGCCACCGTCGCCGGTGTCATGGCGATCCTCGGGACGATCCGGCTCACCCGCGCCGACGAGGAGGTCGGCCGCAGCGAGCTCGTCCGTGCCGGCGTCGTCGACCGCCACGCCCCGCTGGTGGCGGCGGTGCTCGTCCACCTCGGCGCCTGCGCCGTCCTCGGGCTGCTCGTCAGCGGGGGGATGGTGGCGGTCGGTGTCGACCTCACCGGGTCCGTGGCGTTCGGGCTGGGCATGGCCCTCACGGCCGCGGTGTTCGTCGGCGTCGGCGCCGTCGCCGGTCAGCTGACCGCCTCGGCGCGGGCCGCCCGCGGGATCGCCCTCGCCGCTCTGGGGCTGGCCTACCTCGTGCGGGCGGTGGCCGACGGCGTGCCGGCCGACAGCCGGGTGCGCTCGCTGCAGTGGGTCTCACCCGTGGAGTGGATGGCCCTCGCCCGACCCTACGCCGGGGAACGGTGGTGGGTGCTGCTCCTGCCGGCGGTGCTCACGCTCGCGCTCGTGGTCCTCGCGGTCCGGCTGGAGGCGCGCCGCGACCACGGTTCGGGCCTGTGGCCCGCGCGCCCCGGTCCGGCTCGGGCGGGAGGTCTGCTCTCGTCCCCCGCCGGGCTGGCATGGCGCTTGCACCGCGGCACCGTCCTCGGGTGGACGGTGGGGCTGACGGTGTTCACGGCCGCTGTCGGCTCGCTGACGCCGACCTTCTCCGCGATGTTCCGCGACGTCCCGCGGCTGGAGGCGATCATGCGCCGGATGGGGGCGGGCGCCCAGGAGCTCACCGAGGGTTTCTACGTGGCCATGCTGAGCATCGTGGTGCTCGTCGCCGCGGCGCTCGGGCTCCAGCTCCTCGGCCGCCTCGCCCAGGAGGAGGCAGCGGGACGTGCGGAGGTGGTGCTCGCCGCCGCGGTGCACCGCACGCGCTTCGCGGCCTCCCACGCCGGGCTCGCCCTCGCGGTGCCGACGGTGCTCCTGGTGACGTCGGGCGCCGTGATGGCCGTCCCGCAGGCCCGCGCCGATGGCGCCTGGGAGGTGGTGCAGGACGTCGTGGCCGGCGCCGCGGTCCTCGTGCCGGGGGTGTGGCTGGTGGTCGGCCTCGGTGTCCTGGTGCACGGCTGGCTGCCCCGCCTCGGGGGGCTGCCGTGGCTGGTCGTCGCCTGGTCCCTGCTCGTCACGTGGATCGGCGCGCTGCTCGAGCTGCCCGACTGGCTGATCGAGCTGACCCCGTTCTCCAGGCTTCCCCAGCTGCCCGTGGAGACCATGGACTGGGGCCCGGTCCTGGTCACCACCGCCGTCGCCGCGGCACTCGTCGCCGTGGGCCTCACCGGCTACCGGCGGCGGGACGTCGGGTCCTGACCGCCGGCTCGCCACCCGCGAGGAGCACGTGGGGGAAGCACGGGAGGGACCCGACGGGACTCTCGCGGTGGGCGCGTCAGACGGCGGCGGGGACGGGACTGAGCGCGTCGGTGAGGAGCGTGACGAGCATCTCCACCTGGACGTCCGCGACGACCTCCTCGTCCGAGCCGTCCAGGGCGCGGGCCGCGAGGCCCGCCTTGGAGCCGATGAGCTCGGCGATGCGGGTGTCGAGGGTCTGGGCGGCGATGATCCGCCACGCCGTCACCGGCTCCGGCTGACCGATGCGGTGGACGCGGTCGATCGCCTGGGTCTGCTCGGCGTCGGTCCACGAGAGCTCGGCGAGCACGAGGTTGGAGGCGACCTGGAGGTTGAGCCCCACGCCCGCCGCGGTGAGCGAGCAGACCGCGATCGAGACGGCCGGGTCGTTCGTGAACGCGTCGATGTTGCGCTGGCGCGCCGCGGAGGTCTGGTCACCCCGGACCGAGGCGAAGCGGATGCCGCGCTGGGTGAAGAGCTCCTCCGCGGCGTCCATGACGTCGATGTGCTTGGCGAAGAAGACGACCTTGCCGACGTTGCGCGCGAGCTGGGCGGCGTAGTCGGCCGCCGCCCCGCCCTTGGCCGAGCCGAGCTTGCGCATCATCGTGAAGACGTTGTCCTCGGACTTCTTCTCCGAGGTCTTCGTCGTCTCCCACACGGCCACCTGGCGGACGAGCTCGTGGTCGATGCCCTCGACGACGTTCTCCCCGTGCCGCACCTCCAGCGCCTTGCGGTAACGGGTGACGAGACGGCGGGCCAGGGCCTGCTCGGCGTCGCGGATCGAGCGGCCCACGGCGTCGTCGAGCTCGACGAAGACGTCGGCGATGCGGCGGGCGGGCAGGTCGGCGGCGACGTCGATCTTGCGGCGCCGCACGATGCCCTGCTCGATGACGGCGTTGCGCGCGGCGGCGTAGAAGCCCCGGTCGGAGGGCACCAGGCCGGTCTCCTCGAGGGCCTCCATGAGCTCCCCGAGCGGCTTCTCCTCGTCGATCCAGCCGAGGAACTGCCAGATCGCGGTGAAGTCCTCGATGTCGTTGATGAGGGGGGTGCCGGTGAGCGCCATGAGGAGCGGGGGCCACGGGCGCGAGCGCAGCTGCTCGGAGAGGTGGAGGACGTGCTGGGAGCGCTGGGACTTCTTGTTCTTGATGAAGTGCGCCTCGTCGACGACCATCCCGCGCACCCCGAGCTCGAGGCTGCCGAGCCAGCCGACGTGCCGCTCGAGGATCTCGTAATTGATGACGATGATGTCGGCGAAGGCGTCGATGTCCTCCCCGTCGCCGTGGACGACGGTCGCGCGGTGGGCGGGCGTCCAGCGCTCCGCCTCACGGGCCCAGTTCGTCTTGACGACGTTGGGGACGACGACGAGCAGCGGGTAGGCGTCGGCGGCCTGCGCGGCGAGCAGCGCCTGCGCCGTCTTGCCCAGGCCCGGCTCGTCGGCGAGGAGGAACGTGCGGTGCCCCTCCGCGGCGGCCGCGACGAGGCGGGACTGGTGGGGCATGAGCTCCAGCCCGGGCGGCACACGGGTGCCGTTCGGCTCGGGCAGGGTCATGCAGGCGGCCTCGCCGCCGTACTCGAAGGAGCGCAGCAGCGGCTCGATGAGCTCCCAGCCGGCGAGCCGGCGGGGGCGGGCCGGCGGCTTGCGCACGGCGTCGTAGTCGGGCTCGAGGAAGGGGTTGGCCATCTGGCGGGAGATGACGGCCTGCGGCACCACCTGGCGCTGCTCGACGGCGGTCGGCTCGCGGGCCCCCTCCGGCTCGGGCTCCTCCTCCTCGGGGACGTCGAAGCCGGCCTCGAGGAGCATCTCCCGGCGCAGCTCGCGGGCCTCCGGTGAGGCGACGGCCTCGTCGGCGATGAGGGCGAGCAGGCGGGGGTCACGGGCGGCGGTGACCGCGAGGATGGTGGCGATGCCGTCGAGGCGCTTGAGCTCCTCGCCGCGGCGGGCCTCGTTCAACGTCGTGTCGGCCTTGAGGCGGGCGCGCTCCTCACGCACGAGCAGCGCGATGGCCTGGAACTTCGTGCGGGTGGAGGGCACCACCCGCTCGCGCTTGACCGCACCCTCGACCTCGCGGACGGCGCGGGCGAGCACCGGGATGAGCCCGCTGTTGTCCTGGTGCTTGCGCTTGGGCGTGCTGCGCTGGGCAGTACGACGAGCGCCCGACGGGCGCTGGGCTCCTCGAGCCACGGACTCCTCCTCCGGAGTGACGACACACATCGCGGCGGGGCCGGCCCACACGCAGCACCCGGGGCGACGGACGTCAGATGGTCCAGGCTCGCCAGGAGGCTCGCTGCAGCAGGTCCGCGACCGGAACAACCCGGTCGGCTGACCACCGCGACGTTCTCACCCTACCTCCCGGTCCCCGTCGTGCCGCGTCCATTCGGGGTGGGCGATGTCACGCGCCGCGGTGGGCGACGTCGACGGCGCGCGCCCAGCGGAGCACGTCGTCGGGGATCTGCGGCGAGGCCAGCTCGGTGCCGGCGAGGTGGGCGACGACCCGCGGGGCGGGCACCCGCTCCCCCGAGCCGCGGGTGAGGAAGCGCCCGGCGACGACGCCGCGGGCGCACCGCTCGCCGCGGCGCGTGAAGACCTGCTCGAGGTAGACGACGCGCTCGTCCCAGCCGACGACGCGCGTGCTGATCTCCACCCGGTCCCCCAGGCGCAGGGAGCGGCGGTAGGTCATCGTCGACGCCGCGACCACCGGGTACCAGCGCTTGTCGTTCAGGCGCGGGAAACCGCCGAGGTCGGCGATGTAGTTGCTCCGGGCCACGTCCATCATCTGGAGGTAGGTGCCGTTGTTGACGTGGAGGTAGAGGTCCAGGTCGGTGGGCAGCACCCGCAGGGTGGTGATCGACGGCGCGAGCACGTCCAGCCCGATCGGGCGGCGCGGCCTCGCGGTGGCCAGGAGCAGGTGGAGCTGGCGGGACATGCCCGCACCGTACACGCGGCGGGCACCGACACCCGGCCGGCGCCCGCACGTTCCTCCGCGACCACACGAACCGACTCGCCGTCGTCGTGGGGCCGTGAGCAGGAGGTGACCGGCCCGGCCAACCGCCTCACGGCGAGTGGCCGCTCGTAGCGGCTCGTGTTGGAGCCCGGGGGTGTGAAACCGGGCCGGTCATCTGCTTCAACCACCGACTCCGCCACCGCATTCCCGGATGCGGAGGGGACGACCCGGACCCACCCTGGACGTGACCGCGGACACACCATCAGGGAGGCACGCCATGGCCGGCACCGTCGCAGAGAGCATGACCCCGAACCCGACGACGATCGAGGCGAACCGCACCGTGCGGGACGCCGCCGACCTGCTCGCGTCAGGAGACGTCGGGGCGGTCGTCGTCGTCGACGACGGCAAGGTGGTCGGGATCGTCACCGACCGGGACATCGTCGTGCGCATCGTCGCGACCGGCCGCTCCCCCGAGGACCCGGTCCGGCAGGCCTGCAGCCAGGACCTCGTGACGACGACGCCGGACACCGACGCCGCCGAGGCCGTGCGACTCATGCGCGAGCGGGCCGTGCGGCGTATCCCCGTCCTGCAGGGCGGCAGCCTCGTGGGCATCCTGTCGATCGGCGACCTCGCCATCGACCGCGACCCCACGTCCGCCCTCGCGGACATCTCCGCGGAGGAGCCGAACACCTGACGACCGCCACCGCCGAAGGCACCGGGGCGGGCACCCGCGGCGGCGGCGTCCAGCACGTGGGGCCTCCGCGCCCGCACGTCTCGTCGCCTGGACCCGCAGCCGCGCCGCACGCACCGCTGTGCGATGATCCGACCCATGTACCGGCTGCACCTGACCTCGCGGAGGCACATCGACCTCGCCAGGGTGCACACCATGACCTGTCGGTCCTAGCCGGCCCTTCGCCCCGACCCGCCGATCGGCGGGTCCGCCGCCGACCCCTCGGCCGCCGGTGCCCCATCCCGGCCCAGAAAGGACATGGTCTGTGACCTCACCGATGCGTGCCCTCGTGCTCCGCGAGCACGGGGACCTCGACGCCCTGCGCCTCGAGGACGACTACCCCCGCCCCCGGCTCGTCCCCGGGCACGTCGTCGTCCGCGTGACCGCGAGCTCCTTCAACTACCACGACATCTTCACGGTCAACGGGATGCCGGGCATCACCCTGCCGCTGCCCGTCGTCATCGGGCTCGACGTCGTCGGGGTCGTCGACGAGGTGGCCGACGACGTCACCGGCTGGCAGCCCGGCGACCGGGTGCTCGTCCACCCGCTCGACTCGGCGGGCAGGCTCATGGGCGAGCAGCGCGACGGCGGGATGGCCGAGTACAGCCTCGTCGAGGCGACCCAGCTCATCGCCGTCCCCGACGGCGTCACCGACGTCCAGGCCGCGGCCCTGCCCGTCGCGTACGGGACGGCGCACCGCATGGTCGTCGGCAAGGGCGCTGTCCACGCCGGGGACAAGGTCCTCGTCCTCGGCGCCTCCGGCGGGGTGGGGACCGCGTCGATCGTGCTCGCCAAGCAGCTCGGGGCGCACGTCGTCGCCGCCGCCGGTTCCGACGAGAAGGCCCAGCGGCTGCTCGAGATCGGCGCGGACGAGGTGCTCAACTACCGCGAGGTCGACTTCTACCAGTGGGTCAAGGAGCACTACGGCAAGCCGGCCCGGTGGAGCGACGAGACCGGCATGGACGTCGTCATCAACTTCACCGGCGGGGACACCTGGCACCCGACGCTGCGCAGCACGAAGCTCGGCGGACGCATCCTCGTGTGCGGCGCGACGGCCGGCTTCGACCCCGTCGAGGACCTGCGCTACATCTGGTCCTTCGAGCTGCAGATCATCGGCTCCAACGGCTTCGCCACCGAGGACTTCGAGGCCCTCCTCGGCATGGTGGCGGCCGGCACGATCGACCCGCCCGTCAGCGACGTCCTGCCGCTGTCCCAGGCCGTCGAGGGGCTGCGCAAGGTCCGCGACCGCGAGGTCCTCGGCAAGGTCGTCGTCACCCCGGGGAGCGGGGAGTGATCAGCGCGGCCGAGCTCGAGGAGCGCATCCTCACCTCCCCCTTCCACCGGTGGCTCGGGCTGCGGGTGGTCTCGGTGAGCCCGCAGGAGCTGCGCCTGAGCGCCACGTGGCGCGAGGAGTGGGAGAACGGCACGACCGCACGGGTGACCCACGGCGGCATCCTCGCCACCCTCCTCGACCTCGCCGCGGACTGGGCGCTCGTCGCCAGCCAGGGCACCCCCGCACCGACCATCGACTTCACCACCCACTTCCTGCGGGCAGCCGCGCCGGGCGACCTCCTCGTCGTCGCCCGGCCCGTCAAGCTCGGCCGCTCGCTCACCGTCGCGGAGGCCGAGGTGCTCGACGGCGCCGGGAAGCAGGTGGCCGTCGGCCGCGGCACCTACGCGAGCTTCGCCCCGAGCACGACGACGGAGGGACCTCGGTCATGAGCCGCAACCAGGGTGACCGGATCATCGGCGACCGCCCCGACACCCCGGCGGTCATCGGGGTCACCGAGGACGGCAGCACGACCCTCACCTACGGCGAGCTCGAGGCCGCGGTCCAGTCCCGGGCCGCGCAGCTGCACGCCCTCGTCCGTCCCGGGCAGACCGTCGGGATCCTCGCCCACAACTCCCCCGAGTGGCTCGTCGCCTTCTACGCGATCCAGCGTGCCGGCGGCGTCCCGGTCCCGGTCAGCCACAAGATGCCGGCGGAGACCCTCGGCTACGTCCTCCAGGACGCCGCGGTCACGCTGCTCCTCGTCGACGACCGCACGCGCGGCCTCGTCACCACCGACGTCCCCCTCCTCGACCTCGGGACCCCCGCCCCGCCGTCGTCCTTCACCAGCGTGGTCCCCGACCCGGGTGACACGGCGATGATCCTCTACACCTCCGGCTCGACCGGCCGCCCCAAGGGCGTCCTGCTGTCCCAGGAGAGCCACCTGTGGGTCATCGACCAGACGGCGCGGACGGTGGAGCCGGGCAGCACGCGCGTGCTCATCTCCGCCCCGCTGTACCACATGAACGCGCTGACGAACTCCCAGCGCTCGCTCGCCTCCGGGGCGACGATCGTCCTCCTGCCGGGGTTCCAGCCCGCCCTGTTCGTCGACGCGCTCACCTCGCACGACGTCACCGAGCTCAGCGGCGTGCCGCCGATGTTCGCCATGCTCCTCCAGCGTCCCGAGCTGCTCGAGGGCCGCGACCTCTCCTCCGTGCGCGCCATCTACATGGGCTCCGCGCCCGCGGCCCCGGCGCTCTTCGACCAGCTCCGCGCGACCTTCCCCAACGCCGAGATCGCCTTCGGCTACGGCACGACGGAGTCCGGTCCCGTCGTCTTCTCCCCGCACCCGGGCGGCCTGCCCACGCCGGACGGCTCGGTGGGCGTCGCGAACCCCGCCGTCGAGCTGCGCCTCGTCGACGGCGCCGGACGGCCCGTCGAGGGCCGCGGCGTGCTGGAGATCCGCAACCCGGCGCTGCTCACCGGCTACCACAACCGGCCCGACGTCGCCGTCCCCGTCACCGCCGACGGCTTCCACCACACCCGCGACGTCTTCCGCGTCGACGAGAACGGCTTCTACTTCTTCGCCGGCCGCGAGGACGACATGTTCACCTCCGGCGGCGAGAACGTCTTCCCGCGCTCGGTCGAGCAGGTCCTCGAGGCCCACCCCGCCGTCGACCAGGCCGTCGTCGTGCCGGTCCCCGACGACGTCAAGGGCGCCAAGCCCGTCGCGTTCGTCACCCTCCGGCCCGGGGCGGAGGCGAGCGAGCAGGAGCTCAGGGCGCACGTCCTGGAGCACCTCGAGCCCTTCGCCCACCCGCGCCGGGTCTGGGTGCTGGAGGACATCCCGCTGTCGAGCACGAACAAGGCCGACCGCGACGGCCTCGCCGCCCGTGCCGCCCGGCTCCTGGAGGCCCCGTGACGGCCGTGACGACGGCGCGACGCGAGTCGCGGCTGGGGACCGTGGCCCTCCCGGCGGCGGTCGTCGTCGGCCTGCTCGCCCTCCTCCAGCTGCTCTCCGTCACCGACGTCCTGCCGCGCAGCTACGCCCCGCCGCCCACCGAGGTGCTCGCCGCCCTCGGCCGGCTCCTGGCCGGTCCGGCGCTGTGGACCGACATCGGCAGCACGCTCGTCGGGTGGGGCGTCTCGCTGGGGATCGCGGTCGTGCTCGGGACGGTCGTCGGCATGCTGCTCGGCAGCGTGCGCTGGGTCCAGTGGCTCCTCACGCCCGTCGTCGAGTTCCTCCGCCCCATCCCTTCGATCGCGCTCATCCCGCTCGTCGTCCTCACCATCGGCGGCGCACGCGACGGAGCAGTCTTCCTCGCCGCCTACGCCGCCGTGTGGCAGATGCTCGTCGCCGCGATCTACGCCACCGGCGCCGTCGACCCGGTGGCCCGCGACACCGCTCGCGCCTACAACCTCTCCCGGGTCCAGACGGTCCGCTGGCTCACGCTGCCCGCGATGGTGCCCGGGCTGGTGACCGGCGTGCGGATCGCCTCGGCGACCGCGCTCATCATCACGGTGACGAGCGAGATCCTCCTCGGCGGCGTGCCGGGCTTGGGCCAGGGGCTCAACCTCGCCCGCAGCGCCGGTGACCTCACCCGGATGTACGCCTACGTCGTCGTCATCGGGATCGTCGGCCTGGCGATCAACACGGTCCTCACCGTGCTCGCCCGACGCGTCGTCGGCTGGCAGGGGGCGCGCCGATGAACCGCCGCACCCTGCTCGGACTGCTCGGCGCGGTCCTCGCCCTCGCCGCGTGGTGGGCGACGTCGGCCGCCTCGACCAACCCCTACTACCCGCCGCTGCCCCGGGTGCTGGACAACCTCCTCGAGTACTGGCTCGGTGGGGCCGGCACCGAGCACCTCGTCGACAGCGTCCGCAACCTCGCCGTCGGGCTCTCCCTCGCCGTCGTCCTCGGGATCGGGCTCGGCATGCTCATCGGCCAGGTGCGGTGGCTGGACCGGGCGGTCGCCCCGACCTTCGAGTTCGTCCGCGCGATCCCCGCCACCGCGCTCATCCCCTTCGCGATGGTCCTCTTCGGGCTGGGGACGTCGATGAAGATCTTCATCATCGCCCTCGGCTGCTTCTTCCCCATCCTGCTCAACGTCATCGACGGCTGCCGCCAGCTGCCCGCCACGCTGCTCGACACCACCCGCAGCTTCGGGATCACCGGCTGGTTCCGCCAGCTCCACGTCGTCGGCCCGGCGATCTACCCGCGCGCGGCCGCGGGCATCCGCATCGCGATCCCGCTCGCGCTCATCCTCGTCGTCACCAGCGAGATGACCGGCAGCCGCATCGGCATCGGGTTCGTCCTGTGGACCGCGCAGACCAGCTTCAACATCGTGGCCGTGTGGGGGGCGATCCT
Organism: Georgenia satyanarayanai; assembly: GCF_009193135.1. Lineage (GTDB taxonomy): Bacteria > Actinomycetota > Actinomycetes > Actinomycetales > Actinomycetaceae > Oceanitalea > Oceanitalea satyanarayanai. Next base: position 114,658 of record NZ_VUKC01000008.1, on the reverse strand, counting down.
CCTCCTGGGGATCCTCGGTCTCGTGCTCAACCTGCTCTTCGGCGCCGTCGAGCGCCTCACCGACCGTCGCTACCACCGGGCCTGACATGACACAGACACCACCGATCCTCCACGTCGACCGGCTCGCCAAGGACTACGGCTCCTTCCGGGCCCTGGACGACATCACCTTCGACGTCGCCGCAGGCGAGTTCTTCACGATCGTCGGCCCCTCGGGAGCGGGCAAGACGACGCTCCTGCGCTGCCTCACCGGCCTGCTCGAGCCCACGTCCGGGACGGTCGAGTACCAGGGGCGGGCGGTGCGCGGCGTGCCGCGCGAGTTCGCCGTCGTCCTCCAGGACTACTCGCGCTCGCTGCTGCCGTGGTTCTCCGTGGAGAGGAACGTCGCCCTCCCGCTGCGGGCCCAGGGCCTCGCCAAGGCCGAGATCGCCGAGCGCACGGCGCGGGCGCTCGCCGACGTCGGGCTCGGGGACGCCGCACGCAAGCACCCCGGGGAGCTCTCCGGCGGCATGCAGCAGCGCGCGGCGATCGCCCGCGCCATCGCCTACCGGCCCGAGGTGCTCGTCATGGACGAGCCGTTCGCGTCGGTCGACGCCCAGACCCGCGCCGACCTCGAGGACCTCGTCCTCCGGCTGCGCGAGGAGTCGGCGATGACGGTCGTCTTCGTCACCCACGACGTCGACGAGTCCGTCTACCTCAGCGACCGCGTCGCCGTCGTGTCCAAGTCCCCGAGCCGCATCACCACGGTCGTCGACATCGACCTGCCGCGGGACCGGGACCAGATCGCCACCAAGGAGCTGCCGCGCTTCAGCCAGCTGCGCTCCGAGGTGTTCGCCGAGATCCGCAACCGCGTACGTGACGTGGACGGACCCACCAGCCCCGAATACGTCATCTGACGGAGGAACCATGAGAGCACGCCACACCACCCTCGCCCTGGCGGCGACGACCGCCCTGCTCCTCGCCGCGTGCGGCGGCGGGGACGGACTCGAGGCCGGCGAGGACGGCCTCACCCCGCTCACCGTCATGCAGATCCCGACGATGGACGCCGGGCCGCTGCACCTCGGCGTCCAGGAGGGCTTCTTCGAGGAGGAGGGCCTGGACGTCGAGGTCCGCATCGCCGAGGCGGGCTCGGCCATCGTCCCCTCGGTCGTCAACCAGGAGAGCCCCATCGGCTACGCGAACGCGGTGAGCGACCTGCAGGCGATCGACCAGGGGCTCGACGTCAAGTTCGTCGCCAACTGCTGCGCCGTAGCAGCGGACCCGGAGGGGGACACCTCCCGCATCTTCGTCCTGCCCGACAGCCCGATCACGGACGCCGCGGGCCTCGCGGGCGCGAACATCGCGGTGAACTCCGTGAACAACCTCGGCGACCTCACGATCAAGGTGGCCCTGGAGAACAACGGCGTCGACACCTCGGCCATCGAGTTCACCCCGATGAACTACTCCGACATGCCGGCCGCGCTCGAGCGCGGGGACGTCGACGCGATCTGGTCCGTCGAGCCGCACCGGGCGATCTCGGAGAGCCGCGGGTTCACCCCGATCATCTCGAACTTCGTCGAGTCCTTCCCGGACACGACGATCGGCTACTACATCACGAGCGGAGCTTTCGCGGAGGAGAACCCGGAGATCGTCGCGGCGTTCCAGCGCGCGATGGACCGGGCGAACGAGTTCGCCACGGAGAACCCCGACCGGGTGCGCGAGACGATCGTCGAGAACCTCCAGATCGACGTCGAGCTCGTCGACGAGACCAACCTCCACGTCTTCGCCCCCGGGCTCGACGAGGAGAGCGTCAGGGTCATCGCCGCGGCCGCCGTCGAGCACGGGATGATCAGCGAGGAGCCGAACTACGAGGAGATCTTCATCCGCCCGGGTGAGTGAACGGGGTGAGGACGAGCTCGGGGATCTCGACGTCCCCGGGCGCCGTCAGCACCGACCGGATGGCGGCGGCCACACTGGCCGCCGCCATCGCCGTCGCCGGGTCGAAGTCCCGGCCGGCCTGCTCGTGGATGCGCCGCTGCATCCCCGTGTCGGTCCGGCCGGGCAGGACACTGGTGACCCGGACGCCCGGCTCCTCCACCCGCAGCGTGTCCGCGTACGCGCGCAGCGCCGCCTTCGAGGCGGCGTAGGCGGCCCAGCCCGGGAAGGCGCCGAGCACGGCCGTGGAGCTGACGAACACGACGTGCCCACCGCGGCGACGCAGCCCCGGCAGGAGGATCCGCGTGAGCTCGACCGGGCCCGCGAGGTTCGCGGCCATGACCGTCGCCAGCCGGGCCGGGTCGAGCTCGGCGGCCGGGGCCACGCCCTCGACGCCCGCGCAGTGCACGACGGCGTCCACCTCGATGCCGGCGACCCGCTCGGCGATCGCCGGCGCGTCGGCGAGGTCGAGGAGCAGGACGCGCGCGCCCGGCAGCTCGGTCCCGAGCCGCGCGACGTCCTCGCGGCGGCGTACGGTCAGCACGAGCTCGTGGTCGGTGAGGGCGTCGGCGACGGCGCGGCCGATGCCGCGGGCGGCGCCGGTGACCAGGACACGACGGGCAGGATCAGGAGTCATCGATGAGCAGCCTACGCACGACCGAAGGAGAACCATGACCGTCCCCGCCACCCTCGACCACCTCCTGTGGGCCGTCCCGGACCTCGCCGACGGGGTCGCCCACCTCGCCGGGCTCACCGGCGTGGAGGCCGTGCGCGGCGGTTCCCACCCGGGGCTGGGCACCGCCAACCACCTCCTCGCCCTGGACCTGCCGGGCACCACCGGGCCACGGCGGACCTACCTCGAGGTCATCGGGCCCGACCCCGAGCAGGGCCTGCCCGCGGACCGTGTGGGTCTCGGCGTCGGGCACGTGCGTGAGCCCTCGCTCCACACGTGGGCCGTGCGCCCCGCGGACCTCGACGAGACGGTCCGCGACGCCGCGGCCGCCGGGATCGATGTCGGCGAGGTGCGGGCCACCGAGCGCACGACCCCGGACGGACGGCTGCTGCGCTGGCGGATGACGCCCGGCTCCGCCGGCATCCGCCCCTTCCTCATCGACTGGCGCGACACACCGCACCCCGCCCAGGGCGAGCTGCCGGCGCTCACCCTGCTCGAGCTCTCCGCCGAGGCCCCCGACGCCCCCGCGGCGACGCGCATGCTCGCGGCACTCGGCGCGCCGCTGACGGTGACCGCCGGGCCGCGGGCCCTGCTGCGCGCGGTCCTCGACACCCCGCGCGGCCGGGTGGTCCTCGCTACCGCGTGACCTTGCCGGTGAGCGCGGCCACCGGCTGGGTGAAGACGGGCTTGGCGACCACCCAGGCCGCGACCATGAGCGCGAGCGCGACGGCGAAGTAGACGAGGCCGAGCCAGCTGCCGTCGTTGCGCGCGGCGAACATGTGGTTGAGGTTGCCCTGCGCGTCGGTGGCCAGCACGAGGGCGACGTGGACGACGGTGAAGGCGACGAAGTAGACCATGAGCGGGAAGTGCAGCGCGCGGGCGAGGCTCATCGGCACGAAGCGCCAGCCCGCCGGCCACACCGGGGACATCCGCAGACCCGTGACGAGGGCCAGCGGCGCCGCGACGAACACGGTGAGGAAGTAGGACAGCACCTGCAGGGCGTTGTAGTTGACCCAGCTGCCGTGCGCCGGCCAGTCGAGGGACAGGTACTGGATCCCGACCGACAGGGCGTGCGGGAAGACGTCCCAGCTCGTCGGGACGAGCCGTACCCAGTGGCCGGTGACGACGATGAGGACGGCGAAGACCAGGCCGTTGAGCACCCACAGCGCGTCCGCGGCGAGGTGCAGCCACAGGTTGAGGCTGATGCGCACCGGCTTCTTCCCGCGGGCCGGCTTCCGCGGCTGCCAGTGGCCCTTGGGACGCTGGGTGGTGCGGATGAGCCATCCGCTGCGCACGATGAAGACGAGGAGGAAGGCGTTGAGGAAGTGCTGCCAGCCGACCCATGCGGGCAGTCCGACCGGCGCCGTCTCCGGCAGCTCGGTGGTGCCCGGGTAGTCGGTGACGAACCCGGCCACGGCCGGGACCTCACGCAGCCACCGCGCGGCGAGCACGACGACGACGAGCGCCACCAGCGCCACCGGCACCTTCCACGCCAGCTGCTGACCCCGGCTGCGCGCAGCACCCTTCGACGACATGCCTCACCCATTCCACGACTGACCGGCCAGGGCTCCCGGGCCCGCCCCACAGCCTACGGCCAGCCCGCGACGTCGATGCCACGTGGCCGAGGTCGCTCCGACCGGCGGTTGACCAGTCCTTGGGCCTACACTGAGGGCCCTTCCGCTGCCGGCCGCCGCCGGTGACGGCCGGCACGGTGCCGACCCGCTGCGCGACCCGGCGCGCGGACCTGCTGCACTGCTCACGAACTACCGCCCACCGCGCCGCGGTTGGAGCTCGCGCCGAGACGGCGCAGCTCACCGCGCGCACCGACAATGAGAGAGGCGGTTCCTGTGCCCCGACGTACCCGAGCGCTCGCCGGTATCGACCCGACCGTCGTCGTGGAGGACCACGGCCGTCCCGACGCCCACGAGCTCAAGCGCACCGTGGACGCCATGGGCACCGAGATGCTCCTCTACCGGGACACCGTCTCGCGCCGCGCACGGGTCCGTGACGGGGCCGCGGTGCTCGGCAGCCGCGTGGTCTCCACCCTCCCGCGCCGCGTCGGTGCGGGGCTCGCGCGGCGGGTCGCCGGGTCGCAGTCCCTCGGCCGCCGGCCCGGCGCGGACGCGCGGGCGTGCCCGGACGAGCCGGGCGGCATCGCGCGCCACGACCCCGCCTCCGAGGTCAGGCGCCGGGAGCAGGTCCTCGCGGCCCTGCGCGACGCCGGGGTCCGCGCGACCGTCATGCCCGCGGGTGCCGGGAAGCCGGCGGCCGTCGTCGTCCGCCGGGGCGACCGGGAGCGCGCGGCGGCTGCCCTCGCGGACGGTCTGGACCGGACCTGGCGGGTCGTCCCGCTCGACGCCCGCGCGGCGCGTCCCCGCCGTCTCACGGCACGGCGCCTCGCCCGGGCCGTCACCACGCGGGACGGGTTCCGGGTGCTCCGTGAGGCACCAGGCGGGACCCGTCGACTGCTGGCTCCCGAGGTCGGGGTCGACGTCGAGGCCTGGCCGGAGGTGCTGCCCGCGCCCACCGGTCCGGGCGAGCTCCCCTCGGAGACGGTGGGCACCCTCGTCGCGCCGCGCCGCCAGGCCTGGACCACGCAGCTGACCGCGTCGCAGTGGGGGGAGGCGACCGGGAGCGGGTCGGTCGACGTCGGCCCGCTGCCCCACCTGTTCGACGCCACCGGCCCTGTCGACGTCGTCTACACGTGGGTCGACGGGACGGACCCCGCGTGGAACGCCGCGCGTCTCGCCGCCCTGGGCGTCCCCGCCGACCATCGCCGCACGGCCGAGGCGACGCACGCGGCGCGGTTCCGCTCCCAGGACGAGCTGCGCTACTCGCTGCGCTCGCTGGAGATGTTCGCCCCCTGGGTCCGCCGCGTCCACCTCGTCACCGCCGGGCAGGTCCCGGACTGGCTCGACACCGACCACCCGCGGCTGCGCATCGTGGACCACCGCGACATCTTCACCGACCCGGGCGTGCTGCCGGTGTTCAACTCCCACGCCATCGAGTCCCAGCTGCACCACGTCCCCGGCCTGGCCGAGCAGTACCTCTACCTCAACGACGACGTGTTCTTCGGCCGGCCGGTCGCCCCGGGCCTGTTCTTCCACGGCAACGGGCTGGCGAAGTTCTTCCCGTCCTCCGCTCTCATGGACACCCGCGACCACCAGCCGCACGACGCCCCCGTGACGAGCGCGGCGAAGAACAACCGCGCCCTCCTCGGGGACGTCTTCGGCAGACGGGTGACCCACCTGTTCCAGCACACCCCCCACCCGCAGCTGCGCTCGGTGCTCCAGCAGATGGAGAGCGACCATCCCGACCTCTTCGCCCAGGTGGCCGCGTCGACCTTCCGCCACCCGGACGACCTGTCGATCAGCTCGGCGCTGCACCACTACTACGCCTACGCCCTGGGCAGGGCGGTGCCGGGACGCCTCGCCTACCTCTACCTCGACCTGGCGCACCCGCGCGGCGCGGCCCGGCTGCGCCGGCTGCTGCGACGCCGCGAGTTCGACGTCTTCTGCCTCAACGACTCCCCCGCCGTCGGTGAGGTGGGCAGCGGTGGGCTCCTCGGCGACTTCCTCGCGAGGTACTACCCGGTGCCGAGCACCTTCGAGCTCCTCCTCGGCACCGCGTCCACGGTCCCGCTCGGCCACGGGATGACGACGGCGCGGCCGGTGTAGGGCACCGCCTTCCGGCGAGCGAGCACCGGCTACGGGTGCGAACCTGCCGGACACAGCCTGCGGACCGGGAGGAGCACGAGGTGACGAAGGACGACGAGGACGGGCGTCACAGCAGCACGATCGTCAGGGGCATGAGGAGCACGGTCGGCAGGGAGAGCACGACCTTCGGCTTCTCGATCCTCGTCACCGTGAGCTTCGGGATGCTCCAGGCGACGGAGGGGACACCGGACGCGGGGAGGATCGTCCTCTTCGCCGCCGGCGCGGTCATGTCCTTCACGCTGCTGGAGGGCATCCTGTCCCGCGGCTTCCGCCGGCCGATGCCCCAGCACCGCTCGCACGTCCTGGCGGTCGGGACGAGCCTCAACATCGTGTCCGTCCTGGGCGGGCTCGGTGCGGTGTGGCTGGCCGGCACGCTCGTGTCGCACGCGGCCGTCTGGGCGCTCGCGCCCTTCCTCGCCGGCATCGTGTACCTCCTCCTCGAGAGCGTGGAGACGGCACTGGGTGAGCGCGTGCTCGCCCACACTGGCGCGGCCGACGCCGACGACGTCGAGCCCTGAGCCGACCGGCCGGGGTGGGGTGTCACTGATCGGCGCACAACTGCGGCACGACCCGCCTGAGCGGCGCTCCTGCCGGCGTGTCGCCCGCGTGTCGCGGACTTGTGTGCAGATCAGCGACGGCCAGGTGTCTCAGCCGACCAGCCGCGGCCGCAGCTCGGCGCCGAAGAAGTCGAGGAACGCGTCCGGGTCCGGGCCGACGTTCATCGTGACGACGTGGTCGAAGCCCGCGTCGGTGAACTGCCGGATCGTCGCGAGGTGCCGCTCGACGTCGGGGCCGCAGGCGAACTGCTCCTTGACGTCCTCCTCGCGCACGGTGGCGGTCGCGGCGTCGAAGTTCACCGGGTTGGGCAGCTCGGACATGACCTTCCAGCCGGTCAGTGCCCAGCGGCTGGTCTCCAGGGCGTGTGCTGCCGCCTCCTCCTCCGTGGCGGCGTAGGCGAGGGGGGCCTCGGCGTAGAGCGGGCCGTCGCCGCCGGCCCCGCGGAAGGCCTCGATGAGCGAGGGGTCGGGCTCGGTGACAAACAGCCCGTCGGCGAGCTCGCCGGCCAGCCGCGCCGCCCGCGGCCCGCCCCCGGCGACGGCGATGCGCGGCAGCTCCTCGGGCAGGTCGAAGATGCGGGCGTCCTCGAGCTGGAGGTAGCGCCCGTCGTAGCTCTGGTAGCCGCCCTGCCACAGCAGCCGGATGATCTCCAGGGCCTCGCGCAGCATCGCCTGGCGCACCGTCGCCGAGGGCCACGGCTTGCCGACGACATGCTCGTTGAGCCGCTCACCGGACCCCAGGCCCAGGGTGAAGCGGCCCCCGGAGATGAGCGCCGTCGTCGCCGCGGCCTGCGCGACGACCGCCGGGTGGTACCGCATGGTCGGGCAGGTGACCCCGGTGACGAGCTCGATGCGCTCGGTCCGTGCCGCGATGGCGGCGAGCACCGACCAGGCGAAGGGGCTGTGGCCCTGGTTGTCGAGCCACGGGTGGAAGTGGTCGCTGATCTCGACGAAGTCGTAACCGACCTCCTCGGCGCGGACGGCCTGGCGGATGAGCTCCTGCGGTCCGTAGGCCTCCGCGGCGAGCTTGTAGCCGAGCTTCATGGTGGGTCTCCTTTGTCGGTGCGGTCAGTGGCCGGCGGCGCGCCGCACGAGTGCGGCCATGGCGCTGGTGTCGTCGCTGTCGAACGACGGGCACGTCGTCCTCGAGGTGGAACTCGATGCCGGGGTTGTGGACGTCGGAGCCGTCGGCGAGGCGTCCCGACGAGTCTCACCCCGGCCCGGCGGGCGGGCATCTCACGACGACGGCGTGAGCCTCTCGAGCCACGTGCGGACGGCCTCGGCGATGGCGGGCTGGTCCTTCTTCAGGCTGTGGTCACCCGCGACGACGACGACGGCCCGCCCCGGTCCCTCCGGCGGCATCCCGAAGGCGTCGCGCTCCCCCTGGACGACGAGCGTGGGCACGCCCGTGCCGTCGAGCTCGGGCAGCCGGCTGGGCCGCTCGGCCCTGCCCGGCGGCTGGAGCGGGAAGGCGAGGCACAGGACGCCGACGGCGCCGAGCACCGGGGCGGTGCGGCACGCCACCCGCGCCCCCGAGGAGCGGCCGCCGACGACGAGCGGCAGCCCCGCGCCGGGGCCGGCGAGCAGGTGGTGGACGACGTCGGTCCACGCGGAGTCGAGCTGCTTCGCCGGGGCGGGCGCGCGGCGGCCGGCCACCCGGTAGGGCTGCTCGACGAGGGCGACGCCCCACCCGAGGTCCCCCGCCGCGGCCGTCGCCGTCCGCAGGTCCGGTGCCTGGACCCCGCCGCCCGCCCCGTGACCCAGCACGAGCAGCCCGCGGGTGCCCTCGTGCAGGTGGACCCGCGCCGGCCCGTGCGTCGTCTCGATCTCGAGGGTCTCACCGCTCATCCCCCGATCGTAGGCGCCCACCTCCGCGCCCTCCCCAGGGGCACCCGCGTCCCCGGCCCCCACGCGACAACCGGGTTCTCCCTCCGGCGCTGGAGGTTCCGTCGCCCGGGGACGGTGGCCGAGGGATCCGGCTCTCGGCGAGGGAGCGGGCGGGTGGGGACCGGTGACGTGCCGCCGGGCTAGACGTCGGGGATGTCGCGGCTGATGCGGAAGCGGCGGAGCTCGCGGTTCGTCCCGGCGACGACGACGATGCCGACGAGGCAGGCGAGCCCGCCGGACGTGGCCGCGAAGGCGGCACTGGTTGCCCCGGCGACGACGCCGGCGCGGAAGTTGCCGACCTCAGGTCCCGCGACGCCGATGACGTGCTCCACCGAGGTCACCCGGCCGCGGTGGCTGTCGGGGGTGGCGAGCTGGACGGCGGCGCCGCGCGAGATCACCGAGACCGTGTCGGCCGCGCCGGCGACGACCAGCGCGGCCAGTGCCGACCACAGCGGCCCGACGAGCCCGAAGACGGCGAGCGCCGCGCCCCACGTGCCGGCCGCCCACAGCTGGACCGCGCCGGGCCGGTCGGAGCGCGTGACGGTGCCCGAGGCGAAGCCGGCGAGCACGCCGCCGACCGCGACGGCGCTGAGGAAGAGCCCCAAGGTCTCCGGGTCGCCGCCGAAGCGCTCCTCGTTGATGACGGGGAACAGGGCGATCGGCATGGCGAGCAGGGTGGCGACGAGGTCGGTGACGTACAGGCCGCTCACCACCCGGCTGCGGGCGATGAACCGCATCCCCTCGACGACGGCGCGCGGCCCACGGCCGCTCGGTGCCCCGACCGGCGGCATGGCGGGCAGCCGGACGACGGCGTAGAGCGCGAAGAGGGAGGCGACCGCCTGGACGAGGTAGGCCGGGGTGAGCCCCCACTGCCCGAGGACGAGACCCGCGAGCGCCGGACCCACGAGCATCGCCGCCTGGAAGCTCAGGTGCTGCAGGGCGATCCCGGCGGCGACGAGCTCGCGGCCGAGCAGCCGGACCGGGAAGGTGCGCTGGGCCGGGGCGCCGAGAGCCCCGAAACCCGCCTGGGTGGCGACGAGGAGGAGCAGGAGCCCGAGCGAGCCCACGTCGAGCAGCGCCTGGGCCCCGAGGCCGAGCGCGGCGACGAGCTGGGCGAGCATCGTCCAGCGCACGAGCGAGCGACGGTCCACCGCATCGGCCAGCGCCCCACCCACGAGCCCGAGGACGACGAGCGGCACGGCCCGCGCCAGCCCCACCGCGCCGGTCCACACCGGGCTGCGGGTCATCTCCCAGACCTGGAAGAGCACGGCGACCGACGCGATCTGCCCGCCCACCGCGGAGAGCGAGGTGCCCACCCACAGCCGCCGGTACGCCGCACTCACGCGCAGGGGACGGACGTCGAGCAGGCGGTGCCTCACCGCGCCACGGTAGCCGCTGCCACGGGCACGCCCTGACAACGGCGGCGGTCTCGGCAAGACTGGCGGCATGCGAAACGTGGAGCAGCTCACCGACGTCGTCACCTTCCACGGCGAGGGGCCGGTGTGGTCCCTGGAGTGGGGTGGTCTCCGCTTCGTCGACATGCACGCCGGCGGCGTGCTCACCCTGCGCGACGACGGCGCGGTCGACCGGATCACCGTGGGCAAGGTCGCCGCGATGGTGCGCCCGCGCGTGGACGGGGGCTACGTCGTCGCCACCGAGAAGGGGATCGCGCTGGCCGACGACCTCACGGCCGCCCCCACCCGCGAGATCCGGCTCACCGACCGGGAGAACGAACGGATGAACGAGGGCGGGGCCGCCCCCGACGGCAGCCTGTACGTCGGCTCGATGGCCTGGGACGGCTCCCCCGAGGGCGGGCGTCTTTACCGCGTCACCCCCGACGGCGGCACCGAGGTCGTCCTCGACCCCGTGACGATCTCGAACGGGCTCGGTTTCTCCCCCGACCACACCCGCGCGTACTACGCCGACAGCGGCCCCGGCCGCCTCGACGTGTTCGACGTCGACGGCGGGGTGCTGGGCGGGCGCCGCCCCCTCGTCACCTTCGACGACGACGACGGCGGTGTGCCCGACGGCCTGGTCGTCGACTCCCAGGGCTGCCTGTGGGTCGCGGTCAACGGCGCCGGGCAGGTGCGCCGCTACTCCCCGGACGGGGAGCTGCTCGAGACCGTCGCGGTCCCCGTCCCCGGCGTCACCGCCTGCACGCTCGGCGGCCCCAGCCTCACCGACCTGTTCGTCACCACCTCCCGCGAGAGCGACGACACCCCGGGGGCCGGCGCCCTCTACGCCACCGCCGTGGACGTGCCGGGGCTGCCGGTCCTGCCCTTCGCGGGCTGAGCGCGTGGACGTCCTGCGCTCGGTCGCGCTCTTCGGCGGGGCCGCGCTCTTCGAGATCGGCGGCGCCTGGCTCATCTGGCAGGGCGTGCGCGAGCACCGCGGGTGGGTGTGGATCGGGGCCGGTGTCGTGGCGCTGGGCATCTACGGGTTCTTCGCCGCCCTGCAGCCGGACGCGAACTTCGGCCGGATCCTCGCCGCCTACGGCGGGGTGTTCGTGGCCGGGTCCCTGGTGTGGGGCATGGTCGTCGACGGCTTCCGCCCCGACCGCTGGGACGTCACCGGAGCCCTCCTGTGCCTCGCCGGCGTCGCCGTCATCATGTACGCCCCCCGCAGCGCCGCCTGAGCCCCTGCCCACCAGCCCGCCGCCGGCTCCCCCGGTCCTCCCACCGTGCGCCTCTCGAGGTGACCGTGCGCCCGGTGGACGCACAGTGGACCAGGAGGCGCAAGGCCGGAGAAGGGAGCCCCGGCCGGGGCGCGGAGGCGCTGGTAGCGCTGCCAGTCAGCGCGGCGGGAGCTCCGGCGGGAGGGCGAAGTGGGCGAAGAGCTCGGGGCTGAAGAAGGCGGTCACCCGGGCCACGCCGTCCGGCCCCGGCACGAGGTGCTGGAGGTGGAAGGCGCGGTGCACGCCGTCGTCCTCGCGCATGTAGAGCGCGAGGACGGGCTCGCCGTTGGCGGAGGTCGGCAGCATCCGCATGTCGCCAGCCCGCTGGGCGGGGCACCACGTGCTGATGAGCGTGCCGACGTTCCGCGCGCCGCGGTACCACTCGGGGTAGGGCGGCATCTCCCACACGACGTCGGCGGCGAGGAGGTCGACGATCGCGGCGACGTCGTAGGCCTCGAAGGCCGCGACGTACGCGCGCAGCAGGGCCCGGCGGCGCTCGTCGTCGGGCAGCCGGGGCGGCTCGTCGGGGTCGATGTCCGCGAGGCGGGCGCGGGCCCGCTGGAGGGTGGAGTTCACCCCGGCGACGGTGAGGTCGAGCGCCTCGGCGACCTCCCGCGCACGCCAGGCCAGCACGTCGCGCAGGAGCAGCACGGCCCGCTGCTGGGCGGTGAGGTGCTGGAGCGCGGCGACGAACGCCAGCCGGACGCTGTCGCGGCTCACCACCTGGGCGGCGGGGTCGGGCTGCCCCTGGGACCAGAGCAGGTCGTCGGGCATCGGCTCGAGCCACGAGACGCCGACCTCCGGCAGCGGCTGGTCGTGCGGGTCGGCCGCCGGGGCCCCGAGGCCGGTGGGCAGCGGGCGGCGCTTGCGGCCCTCGAGGTGGGTGAGGCAGGCGTTGGTCGCGATGCGGAAGACCCACGTGCGCAGCGAGGAGCGGTTCTCGAAGCCGTGGTAGGCCCGCCACGCCCGCAGGTAGGTCTCCTGGACGAGGTCCTCGGCGTCGTGCACCGACCCGGTCATCCGGTAGCAGTGGGCGAGGATCTCGCGGCGCAGCGGCTCGAGCAGCTCCGCGACGTCCCCGGCCGTGACGGCCGGCCGGTCCGACGGGTCGGCGAGCGCCGTCGTCGGCTGCTCGGTCTGTGGGGCGACCATCCCCCGACGGTAGAGCGCGCCGTCGGGGCCTGTCACCCCTCCCCTCCATGTCCGACGGGTGCCGACGACAGCGCTCACGCGGCAGCCCGCTCGATCTCGGCGAGGTCGATCTTGACCATCTGCATCATCGCGCTGGCCACCCGGCCGGCGCGTGCGGGGTCGGGGTCGTTCATGAGCTCGAGCAGGCGGGTGGGCACGATCTGCCACGACAGCCCGTAACGGTCGGCGAGCCACCCGCAGACCGACTCACGGCCCCCGCCCTCGAGGAGCCGTGACCAGTAGTGGTCGACCTCCGCCTGGTCCGCGCAGCCGACCATGATCGACACCGCCTCGGTGAAGGGGCGTCCGGGTCCCCCGTTGAGGGCGACGAAGTCGCGGCCGTCGAGCCGGAAGGTCACCGACAGCGGCTTCCCGGCCTGCTCGGGGTTGTTCTCCCCCCAGCGCACCACCTCGACGATCTCCGAGCGGGGGAAGACCGACACGTAGAGCTCCGCGGCCTCCAGCGCCTCGGTGTCGAACCACAGGCAGGTACTCATCTCGGGCATGTGTGCTCCTCTCGTCCCCGCTACCGACCGACGACGACGGCGGAACTCATCGCCCGCCGCGCCCGCGACGAGTTCCGCGGGCGGCCCGGGTCGGTCTCGGGTGAGGCGGCACCGCGCTGCCCGCCGAGGGAGGACACCGCCATGGACCGTATGATCTTCGTCAACCTGCCCGTCCGGGACCTCGCGGCCACGCGCCGCTTCTACACCGGCGTGGGGTTCGAGGTGAACGAGACGTACTCCGACGAGCACTGCGTGTGTGTCGTCCTCTCCCCGACGATCTACGTCATGGCCCTGGACCACACCCGCTTCGCCGACTTCGTCACCACCCCGATCGCCGACCCGCGCACCAGCACCCAGGTCATCTCGTGCCTGTCGATGGCGACCCGCGAGGAGTCCGACGCCTTCGTCGCCGCGGCCCTGGCGCACGGCGGCGCGCGGCACCCCTACCCGGTGGAGCAGGGGGACATGACGGGCCCGGAGGGCGAGGAGATGTACGGCGCGGCCGTCACCGACCCCGACGGCCACATCTGGGAGGTCCTCTACATGGCGCCGGCGGCGGCCTGAGCGAGCCCGGCGCGGCGGGCGCGCAGCGCGGCGACGTCCTCCGCGGACGCCGCCACGGAGGCGACGGTCAGGGCCATGGCGGTCCCGGCGTCGAGCATGGTGTCGTAGGCGGGGGCCTCGTCGGCGGCGCGGGCGAAGTCGGCGGTGTGGATGGGCGCCTCGGTGTTCGGCAGGCTGATCCACGGGTGGATGGAGGGGATGACGCGGGAGACGTTGCCCATGTCGGTGGAGCCGCCGCGCGGGCCGCTGTTCGGGGTGGCGTCGTAGCCGAGCGTGTCCAGGGCGCCGGCCCAGTGGCGGCACAGGACGTCGTCGTGGTCGAGCGGCTGGTAGACCGGCTCGGTGGGGGCGATCTGGAGGGTGGCGCCGGTGGCGAGCGCCCCGGCCTCGAAGCAGCGGCGCACCCGCTCGAGGAGGCTGTCGTACTCGGGCATGGTGAAGGCGCGGCACTCGAAGTCGACGATCGCCGTCTCGGGGATGATGTTCGTCGCGTCCCCGCCGTGGGCGACGACGGCGGACACCCGGTGGTCGCCGGGAATCTGCTGGCGCAGCAGCCCGACGGCCACCTGCGCGATGACGGCGGCGTCGGCGGCGTTGATCCCGCGGTGCGGGGCGGCGGCCGCGTGGGAGCCGCGTCCGTGGAAGGTGGCGCGGTAGCGGCCCACGGCCTGGGTGGTCGTGCCCTGGGGGTTGAAGCCGTGGCCGGCGGGCAGGGCGTGGACCATGAGGGCGAGGTCGACGTCGTCGAGGACACCGCGCTCGAGGAGGAGCACCTTGCCGCCGCCGTGCTCCTCGGCGGGGGTGCCGACGACGACGACGCGCAGGCCGAGCTCGGCCGCCACCGGCTGCAGCGCGAGCGCCGCGGCGACCCCGGCGCCGGCGATGAGGTTGTGCCCGCAGGCGTGCCCCACGCCGGGCAGGGCGTCGTACTCGACGCAGATCGCGACGGTGAGCGGCCCCTCCCCCACGGACGCGGTGAAGGCGGTGGGCATCTCCGCGACGCCGCGCGAGACGGCGAAACCCTCGCGGGCGAGCAGCTCGGTGATCGCCGCGGCGGCGCGGTGCTCGGTGAACGCGAGCTCGGGCCACTCGTGGATCGCGCGGCTGAGGGAGACGACGGCCTCCGCGTGGCGGGTGACCGCCTGGGCGATGGCGGCGCGCGCGCCACCGGACGTCGCGAGCTCTGCGCGATCCATCGGTCCTCCTGCTGACGTGGGTGGGCTCATCGTCCCACGGCGCACCTCAGTGGCCGAAGGCCTCCGCCAGCCACCACGCGGGCTCGTCGGCGACGACCTTCGCGTCGATGAGCAGCGGCCGGTCCCGCGGGCCGTCGAGCCACGCGCGGACCTCCTCGAGGTCGCCCACCTCGCGCACCGTCACCCCCGCGAAGCCGTAGCCGGCGCCGACGGCGGCGATGTCGGTGGGCGGGAAGGTCACCGTCGCGTGGTCCTCGCCGGTGAAGTGGTGGACCTCGGCGCCGTAGGCGTCGTCGTTGTAGACGACGACGACCATCGGCAGCCCCAGGCGGCGCACCGTGTCGAGCTCGGCGGCGCCCATGAGCGCGCCGCCGTCCCCGAGGGCCGCGACGGGCAGCCGGTCCGGGCGCGCGAGGGCGGCGCCGATCGCCGTCGCCAGGCCCAGGCCGATGGACTGGAAGGCCTGGGTGAAGCAGAAGCCCTGCTCGTCGGGGACCTCGAGGAACATCGCCGGGTAGCCCATGAAGTTGCCGGAGTCGACGGCGACGACACGCTCGCGCGGGAGGAGGTCGTCCAGCGCGGCGGTGAGGGTGCGGGGGTCGATGCGCCCCCCGTCGGAGGTGTCGGTGTACGGGACGTCGCGCCACCGCAGCTCGCGCCCGAGACGCTCACGCACCTCCTCGCTGCGGTAGCCGACGGCGCGCTCGCTGCCGAGGAGGCGGTCGACGCCGCGGGCGGTGGCCGCGACGTCCCCGACGACGCCGAAGCTCAGCTTCCGGTGCAGCCCGAGCGCCTCGGGGGTGTCGTCGACCTGGACGACGGTCGCGCCCTCCCCGACGAGGCGGCCGTGGCGCATCGTCCACATGTTCAGCGCGCAGCCCCACCCGACGACGAGGTCGGCGCCGGCGATGAGCTCGGCGGCGAGCGGGGAGGAGAAGCCGCCGGAGACGTCGAGCGACCAGGGCTCGTCGTGGAAGAGCCCCTTGGCGACGGCGGAGGTCGCCAGCAGCGCGCCGCACGTGTCGGCGAGCGCGACGAGCGCCTCACGGGCCGGGGCGGATCTGGCGCCGCGGCCGGCGACGAACACGGGCCGGCGTGCGGCCCGCACGGCGGCGGTGAGGCGCTGGAGGTCGCCCTGGGCGACGGCACGGGCGGGCGACGGGACGGTCGGGGCGGGCAGCGGGACGTCCTCGACCTCGGCGTCGAGGACGTCGAGGGGCAGGTTGAGGACGACGGTGCGGCGCTCGGCACACGCCATGGCGACGGCGGCGGCCGTCTCCTCGGCCGCGGTGGCGGCATCGGTGATGCGCAGCGGGACCGCGCCGACCGCGTAGGCCAGGGCCTCCTGGTCGACGTGGAAGTTCGACGTGAGCGTCACCGCCTCCGGGGCGAGGACGACCAGGGGGGTGCGGGACTTGGCGGCCTCGGCGATGCCGGTGAGCGCGTTCGTCAGCCCGCAGCCCTGGTGGACGGTGAGGGCCGCCGGCGCGCCGGCCGTGCGCGCGTAGCCGTCGGCCATCGTGGCGGCCCCGCCCTCGTGCCGGGCGGCGACGAACCGCGCGCCGGCGTCGATCATCGCGCCCGTGACGTGGAAGTTGCCCGAGCCGACGACGCCGAAGACGTGGTCGACCCCGCAGGCCACCAGCGTGCGGCCCACGACCTCCGCTACCCGGACCACGTCTAGTGCTCGACGAGCGCGAGGACGCGCGTGGGAGACCCGGAGCCGCCCTCGATCTTGAGCGGCGAGGCGACGACGAGCGCGCCGGTGACCGGCAGCCGGTCGAGGTTGCGCAGCTGGGAGAGCCCGTACTTGCCGTTGCCGAGGAGGAAGTGGTGGCACGGGAAGAGCGGGTCGAACCCGCCCGCGGCACCCGCATCGGTGCCGACGGTCTCCACGCCGATGCCGTGCAGCGGGCTCTCCTCGGCGACCCACCGCGCCGCCTCGACGGACATGCCGGGGCTGTGCGGGCCGTCGTCGGCGCGGTTGATCATGTCCTCCTGGCTCGTGCGGGCCGACCAGCCGGTGCGGCACAGCAGCCAGCCGCCCTCGGGCAGCGGGCCGTGCTCGGCGACGAGGGCGTCGATGTGCTCGCGCTCGATGAGGAAGTCCGGGTCCGCGGCCACCTGCGCGGTGACGTCGAGGACGACGGCGGGGGCGACGAGGGCCCCCACCGGCACCGAGGCGATGTCGGCGAGGTCCCGGCCGCTCGCCCAGTGGTTGGGGGCGTCGAAGTGGGTACCGGTGTGCTCGCCGGTGCGGAAGTTGTTCCAGTACCAGGCCGGCCCGCGGTCGTCGTAGCGCGAGATCTCCTCGAGCTCGAACCGCGCCGTCTGCCCGAACTGCTCGGGCAGCTCGAGGATCGGCGTCTGCGAGGTGAGCGGCGCGGTGAGGTCGACGACCTCCACGGTGCCGGTCCGCAGCGCGGCGAGCAGGTCGGTGAGGACGGGCATGGAGGTCTCCTTCGACGGTCGGCCAGTTCCAGGGTGATCCTGGCACAGGAGGCGCGGGGTTGAGAGCCGCGCCCGCAGACCGCGGCCCTGCCATCATCGAGCCATGAGCGAGCGCAACGTCCTGGGCGGACCGCTCGAGGAGTGCGGGACGGACCCGATGACCGGGTTCTACCGGACGGGCAGCTGTGTGCCGAGCGCCGGGCACCCCGGTGGTCACAGCGTGTGCGTCGTCGTCACCGCCGAGTTCCTCGACCACCAGCGGCGCCTGGGCAACGACCTCGTCTCGGCGCGCCCGGAGCTGGCCTTCCCCGGGCTCGAGCCCGGCATGCGCTGGTGCGTCCTGGCCGCCCGCTGGCTGCAGTCCTACCGGGCCGGGCTGGCGGCCCCCGTCGTGCTCGCCGCGACGCACGAGCGGGCGCTGGAGGTGGTCGACCGTCTCGCCCTGCTCGAGCACGCCGTCGACGTCCCCGACGACCCGGGTCCGCTCACCGCGGGCTGACCGCGGCCACCCCGGCGTGGCGCCGCGCGTGGGCGAGGCGCGTAGGGTCGGGGCACCGGTACACCCTCCTGGAGAACGAACGACGATGAGCGAGCAGACCCCAGCCTCCACCCCCGCGGCGAGCGGCGCGCCGGGCGGTGTTCCCGTGCCCAAGCGGGTGCGTGTCCACCACCTCGCGCAGATGAAGGAGCGCGGTGAGCCGATCACCATGCTCACTGCCTACGACGCCGTCACCGGGCGGATCTTCGACGAGGCCGGCATCGACATGCTCCTCGTCGGGGACTCGATCGGGAACACCATGCTCGGTCTGCACGGGACCATCCCCGTGACGCTGGACGAGATGATCCCCGCCGCGCGCGCCGTCACCGGTGCCGCGCACCGCGCGATGGTCGTCGCCGACCTGCCCTTCGGCTCCTACGAGGCCTCCCCGCAGCATGCCTTCGCCTCCGCCGTGCGCATGCTCAAGGAGGGCGGGGTGCACGCCGTCAAGCTCGAGGGCGGGGAGCGGGTCGCCGAGCACGTGCGGCTGCTGTCCCAGTCCGGGATCCCCGTCGTCGGCCACCTCGGCTTCACCCCGCAGTCGGAGAACAGCCTCGGCGGGGCGCGCGTGCAGGGCCGCGGGGACGAGGCCGCCGAGCGGCTCGTCCAGGACGCCGTCGCGCTCCAGGACGCCGGCGCCGTCGCCGTCGTCCTCGAGATGGTGCCCGCCCCGGTGGCCGAGCGCGCCACCGAGGTGCTCCACATCCCCACGATCGGGATCGGCGCGGGACCGGGCTGCGACGGCCAGGTGCTCGTGTGGACCGACATGGCCGGCATGACCGCCTGGGCGCCGCGCTTCGCCCGCAAGTTCGGGGACGTCGGGGCGGCGCTGTACACCGCGACCCGCACCTACGCCGGGGCCGTGCGCGAGCGCACCTTCCCCGGGCCGGAGCACACCTTCGCCGAGTAGCGGCAGACGTGAGCTCCCCGGCCGAGGACCGGGGAGCTCAGCGGGTGGGGACGGGTGTCAGTCCTCGTCCCGCCACGCCTTGTCCGCCTCGTCCCAGGCCTCGTTGCGGTCCGCGGCCCGCTCGTAGGCCTCGGCCGCATCCTCGCGCGAGGGGTAGGGGCCCATCCGGTTGAGCGAGCCGGACACCTTGCCCTCCTCGATCTCCCCGGTGCGGGTGTTGAGGTAGAACTCCCCGAGGTCGTGGGGCTTGGTCACCTGCTCGATGCGGTCCTCGCGGTCCTCCGCGGGCTCGTTGACACTGGCCATGGCGCCTCCTTCGTCGGGCCGTACGTAGACTCGTCCCATGCTTGCCGATCGCGCCCCGCTGGGCACCCTGACACCCGGATCGATCTCCCCGCGGCGCCCGGTCCCCACCTCGATCGAGTACCCCGAGTACGTCGACAGGCCCGAGCCGCAGCCCTTCACCGGCAGCGAGGTCAACGACGCCGAGACGATCGCGCGCATCCGGCGCACCGCCCGCCTCGCGGCCCAGGCGCTCCAGCACGTCGGCGCCGCCGTCCGCCCCGGCATCACCACCGACGAGCTGGACCTCATCGGCCACGAGTTCGCCCTCGAGCACGGTGCCTACCCCTCCTCCCTCGGCTACCGCGGCTTCCCCAAGGGGCTGTGCACCTCGGTCAACGAGGTCGTGTGCCACGGCATCCCGGACAGCACCGTCCTGTCGGACGGGGACATCGTCAACGTCGACATCACCCTCTTCCGCGAGGGCGTCCACGGTGACAACAGCGCCACGTTCCTCGTCGGCGACGTCGACGAGGAGTCCCGCCTGCTCGTCGAGCGGACCCGCAAGGCGATGGAGCGGGGCATCCGGGCCGTCAAGCCCGGCCGCGAGATCAACGTCGTCGGCCGCGTCATCGAGGCCTACGCCAAGCGCTTCGACTACGGGGTGGTCCGCGAGTTCACCGGCCACGGCGTGGGCCGCGCGTTCCACTCCGGGCTCATCGTCCCCCACTACGACGCCGCCCCCGAGCACAACGAGGTCATCGAGCCGGGCATGGTCTTCACCATCGAGCCGATGCTCACCCTCGGCTCCCCCGAGTGGGACCTGTGGGACGACGGGTGGACCGCCGTCACCACCGACCGCGGCCGCACCGCCCAGTTCGAGCACATGGTCCTCGTGACGGACGACGGCGCGGAGATCCTCACCCTCCCGTAATCACCTCCTCGCGAGTACGCACCTATGGTCACCGGGCGGCCCCCAGGCGGGCGCCGTCGTGGCCGTATGTGCGTACTCGGCGAGGAGGGCTACCCGCTGCGGTAGCGCGAGGGCGGGACGCCGACGACGGCGGTGAAGGCGCGCGTGAGGTGGGCGTGGTCGGCGAAGCCGAGGTCCGCCGCGAGCGCCGCGAGGTCCGGCCCCTGCCCGGCGTCGAGCGCGGCCACCGCGTCCTGCAGCCGGTGGCGGCGCAGCACCCACAGCGGGGAGGCGCCGACGTACCGGGCGAAGAGCCGCTGCAGCGTGCGGACCGAGACGTGCAGCTCCTCCGCCACCGGCGCGAGCGTCACGTGCTCCCGCCGCCGCATGAGGGCCACCGCCTCGCGCACCGTGCGGTAGCCCTCGTCCGCGCGGACCGCGTCGAGCCGTGGCGCGAGCACCTCGGACAGGTGGCCGACGACGACGTCGCGGCGGGCGGCGTCGTCGTCCTCGGCGAGCACGCCACGGGCGAGGGGCCCGACGACGTCGCCCACCACCTCCCGCGCCGGCACGACGGTGTCGGTGAGGTCGGCGACGCCGCGGCCGAGCAGCGCGGCGAGCCCGCCGGGGTGGAAGGCCAGACCGGCGACCCGGCCGGCGACGGGCAGGTCGACGGTGAAGACCCGGGTGACGAGCCCGTGGACGAGCGCGGCGGGCACCGGCAGGCCGTGGAGCACGCCGCCCTCGGCCGCCTCGACCGTGAGGTGGGTGACCGGGTGGCTGAGGACCTGCTGACGGAACGGGACACGCTCCGCCCGGCGCCACGTCACCCACCAGTAGTAGGCGGCGACCTCCCCGAGCGGGCCGGGCAGCGGCAGGCGCCCGGTGTCGAACACGTCCATGCCCGCCGCCGGCCACAGCACGGCTCCTTCGCCACCCTGGCGCGGATCTTCAAGCCCCACGCGCAGCACTCTAGGCAGGCTGGGCACATGAGCACACACCTTCCCGAGGGCTACACCTCCCTCAGCCCCCTCGTCGTCGTCTCCCCCGCGAGCGAGGCGGTCGACTTCTACTGCGCCGTCCTCGGCGCCCGGGTCGCCACCCGCATGGACGGGCCGGACGGCTCGGTGTGGCACTGCGAGCTCGACCTCGGCCACGGGCGGATGACCGTCATGGACCCCAACCCGCAGTTCCACGCCGTCGCGAACGACCCGGGCTCCGACGACGCGCGCTTCTCGGTCGCCGTCTACGTCCCCGACGTCGACGCAGCCCTCGCCGCGGCACGCGAGCGCGGCGCACGGGTGCGCGAGGAGGCCGCCGACTTCGCCGTCACCGGGGACCGCTACGCCTCGGTCCAGGACCCCTACGGCGTGCGGTGGACCCTCATGACACGGGTGGAGGACCGGACGGACGCGCAGGTCCAGCAGGGGCTGGACGCGTGGCGGGCCTCCCTCGACCAGCCGGCGTGACGGCCTGGCGGTAGGCTCCCAGACGCCTCACGCCGCCGACCACCGGAGCCGTCCAGATGTCCACGCCCAGCACGCCCACCGCCTTCGGCATCGACATCGGCGGGTCCGGGATCAAGGGCGCGCCCGTCGACCTCGCCGCCGGCGAGCTCACCACCGACCGGGTCCGCATCCCCACCCCGGCCAAGTCCACGCCCGCGGCCGTGGCCGCCGTCGTCGAGGAGCTCGTCGCCGGTTTCGACCTCGCGCCGGACGTGCCGGTCGGGCTGACGTTCCCGGCGCCGATCAAGCACGGCGTCGTGCCGTTCATCGCCAACCTCCACAAGTCGTGGCAGGGCGTGGACGTCCCCGCGCTGATGAGCGAGGCGATCGGCCGCCGGGTCGTCGCCGTCAACGACGCGGACGCCGCCGGGTACGCCGAGGCCGTGTACGGCGCCGCCAAGGGGGTCGACGGCGTCGTCTTCGTCGCCACGCTCGGCACCGGCATCGGCTCGGTGCTCATCGTCAACGGCACCCTCGTGCCCAACACCGAGCTCGGGCACCTGGAGATCGACGGGCACGACGCCGAGAGCCGCGCCGCCGACTCCGCGCGTGAGCGCGAGGACCTCTCGTGGGCCAAGTGGGCCAAGCGCCTGCAGCGCTACTTCGAGACGATCGAGATGCTCTTCTCCCCCGACCTCATCGTCGTGGGCGGCGGGGTGAGCAAGAAGTCCGACCAGTTCCTCCCGCTCCTGAAGCTCCAGGCACCGATCGTGCCGGCCGCGCTGCGCAACCAGGCCGGCATCGTCGGGGCCGCCGCGCTCGCCGCCGCGAACCACCGCTGACGTGCTCGAGCAGGTCTCCGCGCGCGTCTGGGTCACCACCTCCCCCACGTGGCTCACCACCTCCACCGTCGTCGTGGACGACGACGGCGCGTGCCTCCTCGTCGACCCCGCCCTCACGCCCGCGGACCTCGTCTCCCTCCAGCGGGAGCTGACCGGGCGCGGCTGGCACGTCGCCGCCGCCTTCTCCACCCACCCCCACTGGGACCACGTGCTGTGGTCGGAGGCGCTGCCCGACGTGCCCCGCTGGGCCACCCCGGCGGCGGTCACGGCGTGCACCGACGAGGAGCTCGCCGCCCAGGCGGCACGTGACCTCCCGGGCCACCGGTGGGACGTCGTCGGCGGGACGACGGCCATGGCCGCTGACACGACCGAGCTGCCGTGGGCGGGCCTGCGGGCCGTCGTCGTCGCCACCCCCGGTCACGCTCCCGGGCACGCGAGCCTGCACCTGCCGCGCGAGGGCGTGCTCCTCGCCGGGGACATGCTCTCCGACGTCGAGGTGCCCCTGCTCGACGACGCCCCCGGTGCCGTGGACGGCTACCGCCGGTCCCTCCAGCGGCTCGCGGGCGTGGCCGCCGACGTCGTCGTGCCCGGGCACGGGCGGGTCGCCGACGCCGCGGAGGCCCGACGGCGCGTCGCGGCCGACCACCGCTACCTCGACGACCTCACGGCCGGCGTCGACCCGCTCGACCCGCGCCTGGCCGACCCGCGGGTGCACGCCGAGCACGAGGCACAGGCCGGGCGGGCGCACGCCTGACGCGTCGCACCGTCCGCTCCCCTCGGACGCCGGGTCTGGTGGCCGCGACCGGCACGAGACCTCGCGCTAGTAACCGCGCAGGCGGGTGATGTCGCGCCGCTCGCGCTTGGTCGGGCGCCCGGCGCCGCGCTCCCGGCGCGGGAGGGCCGCCTCCTCGACCTTCGGCGGGGGCGGCGGGGTCTCGTCGATCATCGCCTGGGCGGCGAGGGGTGCGCCGACCCGCTTGCGCAGCGGCCGCTGGACGACGACGGTGCGCTCCTGGGGTCCGCCCGTCACCACGACCCGGGTGCCGGTGCCGACCAGCGTGGACGGCTTGGCGCGGTCACCGTCGACGCGCACGTGGCCGCCGCGACAGGCGGCCTGGGCCTGGCTGCGGGTCTTGAAGATCCGCACCGCCCACAGCCAGCTGTCCACGCGCACGGAGTCCTCGGCCATGGCCCGATGCTACGTCGGCGCCCGCCGCTACATCGCCCGCGCGACACTGCGGCGCAGCGCCCACGCCCCGAGGAGGACGAGGACCGCGGCCATCGCGGCGAGCACACCGAGCTGCGGGGCGATGTCGGCCAGGCCGCCGTCGTGGCGCTGGATCTCGGCGAAGGCCTCGTAGCCCCAGGCGTGCGGGGTGACGTGGGCGACGGTGCGCAGGGTGTCGGGCATGAGCTCGAGGGGGAACATGCACCCGCCGAGCGCGGCGAGGACGAGCCCGAGTCCCACGGCCACCCCGTTGGCCGCGCCCTCGTGGTCCATGAGGGCGCCGAGCAGCATCGCCGCGCCCGTGGCGACCGCCCCGAAGACGAGGAGGAGGAGCAGGGCGAGACCGACGTTGCCGAAGTCGACGTCGAAGATCACCACGCTGGCGACCATGATGTAGACGCCCTGGAAGCTCGCGATGACCCACCGGCCGAGCAGCTGACCGAGGATCGCCTGCGTCCCGGACACCGGCGCGGCGAGCACCCGGGCCTGCACCCCGAGCCGGCGCGACTGGATGAGGGTGACGGCGCTGCCGAGGGTCGAGAGGAAGACGAAGAGCAGGAGCATCGTCGCGGCGCTGAGGTCGAACTGGCCCAGCCCGCCGAGCTCCTGGGCGACCTCGTCGACGTCGACGACGCGGAGCTCGACGGGGGCGACCGCCTGCCGCGCCTCCGCCAGCGCCGCGCTCGCCTCGGTCTC
This sequence comes from Georgenia satyanarayanai, assembly GCF_009193135.1. Taxonomy (GTDB): domain Bacteria; phylum Actinomycetota; class Actinomycetes; order Actinomycetales; family Actinomycetaceae; genus Oceanitalea; species Oceanitalea satyanarayanai. The sequence continues at coordinate 90,475 of NZ_VUKC01000008.1, read as the reverse complement.
CGGGACGCCGAGGTCGGTGAGCCCGGTGAGCTGGACCCGGTCGAGCGACAGGGACTGCAGCGCGGTGGCGACGAGCTGGGTCGCCGCCCGGGAGGCGGCGCCGGACGCCGAGATGAGCTCGACCTCGGCCGGCTCACCGGCCGCGTAGGAACGCTCCGCGGCGTCCTCGACGAGCAGCCCGACGTCGGCCCGGCCGCGCGCCACCTGCTCGCGCATCGCGCCGGGGTCGGTGTCCGTCACGGTGGCCCCGCCGTCCTCGAGGGTGGCGGTCAGCGCGGCGCGCAGCGCGCCGTCGGTGCCGCTCACCGCGACCCGCCCCGACGTGCCGCCGCCGCCGAACTGCAGGCCGATGACGACGACGAGCAGGAGCGGGAAGATGAGCGCGAAGAAGATGTTCGACCGGTCACGCGCGAATCGGCGCAGCTCGGTGCCGGCGATCGCCAGGGGCGCGCTCACGCCGTCACCCCCCGGTCCGGGACCAGCCGGGAGACGGCGGCGGCCAGGACGGCGAAGCCGAGCATCATGCCGACGGGGCCGGCGACGTCGGCCAGTCCCCCGCCCCCGGCGCTGATGCCGAGGGCCCGGGTGAAGGCGGCCACCGGGTTGAGGTCGAGGAGCGTGGCGGCCAGCCCGGTGGCCGCGACGGGGAAGAACGCCCCACCGGCCATCCCGAGGACGACGGCGAGGATCGCCTGGGCCACCGAGGCCTGCTCCGAGGTCCGGGCCACCCGCGCGACGACGAACATGAGCGAGGTCGCCGCGGCGACGACGCTGAGCACGAGGACGGCGACGACGGGCAGCGAGCCGAAGTCGACGTCGAAGAGGAGCATCCCAGCGCCGAGGAGGACGAGGGTGGCGAGCACCCCGAGGACGTAGCTCGACAGCGCCTTGGCGGCGACGATGAGACCGGGGGCCATCGGCATGGAGCTCAGCCGGGCGAGCGTGCCCTGCTCGCGCTCACCGACGAGCGCGAGCACCCCGAAGCCCACGGTGAACAGGAGGAAGAGTCCGGCCTGGCCGGCGACCATCATGGCGCCGGGGTCGAGCTGCTCGGTCGCCGTCGTGCCCGCGACGGTCGTCACGACGGGTGGAGCCTGGGCCACCTGCCGCCCGAGCACCGCGAGCTGGGCACCGTCCAGGCCGAGCTCGCCGCCGGCGGTGGCTGCGACCGTGCCGGCCGTCATCTGCTCGGTGACGCCCCGGACGACGGAGAGGAGGATGTCGGTCTCCAGGCCCGCGCCGTTGCCCTCGACGACGTCGAGGGTGGTGTCCTCCCCCTGGGTGACGGCGGCGGTGAAGCCCGCGGGCACGACGATCCCCAGCTGCGCCTCGCCGGACTCGGCGCGGGTGCGGACGTCGTCGGCGGCGACCTCGTCCACCGTGACGGTGAGGCCGTCGACCTCGGTGAGGGTGGCGACGAGGACCTGGCCGAGCTCGTCGTCCGCGGCGACGGAGGCCGCGACGGTGACGGCGTCGAGCTCGATCTCCTCGGCACCACCGAAGACGAGGTTCATGACGACCATGAGGGCGACGGGCACGAGCACACCCATGATGAGGACCGACCTGTCCCGCACCCGCTGACGCAGGTCGTTCAGGGTCATGGTGAGGAGCGGTCGCATGTCAGTCCCGCAGCGCCTTGCCGGTGAGGTGGAGGAAGACCGACTCGAGGTCGGGGCGGGTGATCTCGACGTCGGCGAGCTCGACCCCGCTGGACCCGGCGGTGGTGACGACGGAGGCGACCGCCGTCGGCGCGTCACGGACGTGGAGGAGGATCGCGCGGCCGTCGACGACGGCGCGCTCGACGGCGGGCAGCGCGCGGACCGCGGTCGCGGCCGCCGGGAGGTCACCGGTGCCGACGAGGCGGATCTCGTCGAGCTCACCGATGATCCGGATGAGCTCCGGCCGGGTGCCCTCGGCCTGGATGCGGCCGGCGTCGATGATGCCGATGCGGTCGCACAGCCGCTCGGCCTCCTCCATGTAGTGGGTCGTGTAGAGGACGGCCATGCCCTCGGTCGACAGCGCCTCGACGGACTCGAGGATCGCGTTGCGTGACTGCGGGTCCACACCGACGGTGGGCTCGTCGAGGATGAGCAGCTCGGGGCGGTGGAGCAGCCCGATGCCGATGTTGAGGCGGCGCTTCATCCCGCCGGAGAACTCCTTGGTGTGGTCCTTGGCGCGGTCGGCGAGGCCGATGAGGTCGAGCACCTCGGCGGTGCGGCGCTTGAGCGCCGCACCGGCCAGACCGTGGAGGCGCCCGAAGAACTGGAGGTTCTCCCGGGCGGTGAGCTCGGGGTAGATCGCGAGGTCCTGCGGGACGAGGCCGAGGTAGCGCTTGGGCTCGACCTCCCGCGGGCCCATGCGTCGCCCACCCACCCGCACCTCGCCGTCGTCGGCGGCGAGCAGTCCGGCGACCATCGAGATCGTCGTCGTCTTCCCCGCGCCGTTGGGGCCGAGCAGGCCGTACGTCTCGCCGGGAGCGATGCTGAAGGAGACGCCGTCGACGGCGGTGAGGTCACCGAAGCGGCGGACGAGGCCGCTGACCTCGAGGACCGGGGAACCCGTGCGCGGCTCGGCGGAACGGTGGGCGACGTCGCTCGTCACGGGAGCTCCTGCGGGGTGGACGGTCGGTGCGACTTATCGTGGCACATCGCGGGACGCTCACACCGAGACTTTTCACCCACCGTCGCGGTCGGAGGGGGGCACGAGGCACCCACGTCCTCGGCCCCGCGACCGGTGCGGTCGGCGCGCCGCCCGCCGTCGCCGGCGACGCGACCGTCGTGTGCGGCGGTCCGTCCCTCGCGTGGACGCAGGCGGCCGACGACGGCGGTGAGCACCTGGTGACGCTCGCTCGGCTCACGGCACCGACCGGCGGGCGCTGAGCCCTGATCGCCGCGCGAAAACCGCTCGGCGGTGGTCCGCGGGCGCTGGTACCTTCCCGGCGATGAGCACCTTCCCGCCTCCCGACGAGGACGCGCCGTCCGGCGCCGACGTCGTCGTCGACCGCGAGCACGCGCTGCTGGCGAACCGCGCGAACTGGGACGACCGCGCCGAGATCCACGCTGCGTCGGCGATGTACGACCTCCCCGGGTTCGCCTCCGACCCGGAGCGGATCAGCGACGTCGCCGCCGAGGACCTCGCGATCCTCGCCCCGCACCTGCCGGGAGGAACGGTGCGCGGCCTGGACGTCGTCCACCTCCAGTGCCACGTCGGGAAGGACACGCTGTCCCTCGCCCGGCTCGGTGCCCGCGTCACCGGGGTGGACCTGTCCCCGCGCAGCCTGGAGATCGCCCGCGGCCTGGCGCAGGAGTGCGGCCTCGAGGCGCGCTTCGTCGAGGCCGACGTCCAGCACGCGGCCGACGCCGTCGAGGACACCTTCGACGTCGTCTACACGAGCATCGGCACGGTCACCTGGCTGCCGGACCTCACCGCCTGGGCGCGCAGCATCGCCCGGCTGCTCCGCCCCGGCGGCACCTTCTTCATCCGGGACGGGCACCCGATGCTCTACTCGCTCGACGACGCGCGCAGCGACCTCCTCGAGGTGCGCCACCGCTACTTCCCCTCGGCGCTGTCCCAGACCTGGGTGGACACCTACTCCTACACCGGGGACCCGACGCCGATCGAGCACGCCCGCACCTACGAGTGGCCCCACTCCCTGGCCGAGGTCATCGGCTCGCTGCTCGGGGCCGGCCTGCGGCTCACGAGCTTCGACGAGCAGCAGACGGTCCCGTGGCCGGCGCACCCGCTCATGGAGGAGACCGACGGCGTGTGGGCCTTCCCGGAGCCGCTCCGTCAGAACGTCCCGACGACCTTCAGCATCACGGCCGTCAAGGACGGCTGAGCCCCTCGGGGCACGGACCTTCCTGCGCGCTCTGGGTGGCGACGAGCCAGGTCCCGTCCTGGTCGGTGACGCGCACGACGACGTGGACGGGCTCGCCACCGAGGCCGTAGACCAGGGTGCCGTCGCTCTCCTCCAGGGCGCCCTCGATGTGGACGCACACGTCGAGGACGACGCCGAGACCCGTGCCGTCCTCCTCGGGGACGACGAGGGAGTAGAGGCCCGTCCCGAGAACCTCCGCGTGGCCGTCCACCACCCGGCCGGCCTCGGCCAGGGCGGTGGCCTCCGCGACCAGCGCGTCGAGGACGTCCCCGGTCGCGGTCGCGAAGAGCGCGTCGACGAGGTCGGCGTCGGCGAACCCCGTGCGGGCGGCGGCGTCGTACGCCGCCCGGTGGGCAAGGTAGGCCGCTTCGGCCTCCTCCACCATGCCGTCGACCTCCGCCTCCGGTGGCATGCGCGCGGCGAGATCCGGCGGCAGCGCGGGGTGCGCGCTGGCGTCGGGTACCGGCAGCGGTGGCGCGGGCGGCTCGGTGCTGAGCGCGGGACTCGACGGCGGCTCCCGCGCGGGATCGGCGCCGGGGCTGCACCCGGCGAGCACGAGGACGACGACGGCGACCGTGACGGCTGCTGGCAAGACACGCATCGGAACCTCCTGCGCCTCGCGGCGGAGGGGCCCGCCGGGAACGTCAGGATGGCGCTGGTCCCCCGGCGCGGGTCGCCCCGACGCATCCGCCGGTGGACAGGGCTCACGGGGAGCCGCCCTGTGGACCACGCGTCCCGACCGGGACGACGCGGCACGGCGGCCAGAAGGGCGGATGAGTCGGCCGGTACGCCGGGTTCTGTCCCGCGGCCCGTTGCCGGGGTCCGCGGTGGCGGCCATCCATCTACGACGTACGTTGCCGCACGCCTCCAGCGACCTACCCGCAGGCTCGGGCGAGCAGCCCTCGGGCGCCTGCTGTCTGGTCTTGCTCCGGGTGGGGTTTACCGAGCCGCACCGGTCACCCGGCACGCTGGTGGTCTCTTACACCACCCTTTCACCCTTACCGCCGCGGCCCGGAGGCTGCGACGGCGGTCTACTTTCTGTGGCACTGTCCCGCGGGTCACCCCGGGTGGGCGTTACCCACCACCCTGCTCTGCGGAGCCCGGACGTTCCTCGTCGCCCCCGGGGGGCGCCGCGACCGCCTGGCCGACTCATCCGCCCGTCGAGTCTAGCCGACCGAGTCCACCACGAGGCGCGCCGGGCAGCCCATGACGTGGACCTCCCCGCGCCCGCTCCACCGGCGCACGACGCTGATCGTGCCGGGCGCGATTCGGAACACGTCCCAGGCCGCCGTGGGGGCCTCGACGACCGTGCCGATGATGGCGGCGATGACGTCCGCGTGGGCCGCGACGACGACGGTGCAGCCCCCGCAGCTCTCGTCCAGGCGGTCCAGGGCGCGCCCGACCCGCGTGGCGACGTCCTCCCGGGACTCCCCGGGGGCGGTGGCCGCGAAGTCGTCGTCGACGGTCGGCAGGCCGAGGTCGGCGACCTCGCTGATGAGGACCGCGGTCTGCTGCGCGCGCACGAGCGGGGAGGCGAGGAGCACGGTCGGGCGGGCCAGGTGCGGCCACAGGGAGTGGCCGATCGTGTCGACGACGGCGGCCGCGGCCCCGGCCAGCTCCAGTCCTTCGTCGGTGAGCTCGGGGTCCTCCTCGCCGTCGCGCGGGGCCCAGCCGGGGCTCACGAGGACGATCGTCATCGCCTCGGGGTCCGCGAGGGAGGGTGCCTCCGTGTCGACGTCGGGGATGGGCGGCTCCTCGTCGTCGTCCGGGGGCGCGTTCCCGTCGGTAACTCGGCTGTCGGCGGAAACTCGGCTGTCGGCGGTAAGTCGGCTGTCGACGGTAACTCGGCTGTCGGCGGAGGGGTGGTCGTTGGTGATGGAGCCGCGGGAGTCCATGACGGCGTTGGCGAGGGCGTCGGCGGCGCCGTTCGCGGCGCGCGGGACCCACGTGTAGGTGACCTGGCCGGCGGGCAGGACGGCGCGGGCCTCCTCGGCGAGGCGGCGCATGTCGGCGTGCTTGATCTTCCAGCGGCCCGCCATCTGCTCGACGACGAGCCGGGAGTCCATGCGCACCTCGACCTGCGCCGTCGGGTCGATCTGCGCGGCGGCGCGCAGCCCGGCGACGAGGCCGCTGTACTCGGCGACGTTGTTCGAGCACTCCCCGAGGTACTCGGCCCGCTCGGCGAGGATCTCGTCGCCCTCGCGGACGAGCGCCCCGTAGCCGGCCGGGCCGGGGTTGCCGCGCGAGCCGCCGTCGGCCTCGACGACGAGCACCCGCCCGGAGGTGACCAGCCCCCGCCCGGCCGCGCCCTCCGCCGCGGGGGCGAGGGGATCGGCGTCGAAGAGGCTGGCCTGGCTCACTTCGGCTCCATCCTCACGATGATGTACCCGTAGTCCTCGTGCTGGACGACCTGCTCGGCGGGCGCCGAGTGGATCGCGTCGAGCTCGGTGAGGGAGAAGTCGAGCTGGGTGCCCTCGGTGCGCGACCCGTACAGCGCGACGGCGGCCAGGCCGCCGGTGCGCTCGCGCACCCGCTCGTACAGGGCCAGCAGCCCGGCGTCGGTCTGCTCCGCGGCGGCGGCCCGCTCCCGGGCGACCGACTCGAGCTGGCCGTCGATGGTGCCCCACTCGGTGTCGCGGGCCGCGACGTGCCGGGCGATGTCGGCGGCGATGGCGGCCTCCTGCTCGCCGAGCTCGGCGAGCCGGGACTCCGCCTCCTCGAGGCGCTCCATGACCTCGAGCTCGGTCTCCTCGAGGTCGCCCTGGCGGCGGGCGAGCTGCTCGAGCTCGGACTGCAGCGCCTGGGCCTCCTTGGCGGAGACGGCACCGGAGTCGAGGCGGGCCTGGTGGCGGGCGGCGCGCTCACGCACCTGCTCGACGTCGGACTCCGCCTTGGCGACCTCGCGTCGGATGTCCCCGACCGCGGTGCGCTCCTCGACCTGGGCGTTGTGCAGGTCCTCGAGGCGGCTCTCGAGCTCGGCGATCGTCTCGAGCACGGGCAGGGTGCGGCGCTGGTGGGCCAGCCTCGCGGCGCGCGTGTCGAGCGTCTGGATGTCGAGCAGTCGGCGCTGGTCGGCCACCGGGGCTGTGGTCACGGGGTGACTCCCTCGTTGTCGGTCGTGGTGCCATTGTCGGGGGCGCTGAGGCGCAGCGTCCACGGGTCGGTGACGATCGTGCTCACCCGGGTCCGCAGGGCGGCGCCGCGCTCGTGCGCGTCCTCCTCCAGCCGGGCCGCGGCGACGGGCAGCCAGGGCCACTCGCTGGCCCAGTGCGTCGCGTCGATGAGGTAGGGCGGGCCGGCCTCCAGCGCCTCGGAGGCCGGGTGGTGGCGCAGGTCGGCGGTGAGGTAGACGTCGGCGCCCAGGCCGCGCACGGTGCCGAGCAGCGAGTCCCCCGATCCGCCGCACACGGCGACCCGGCTCACCTCGGCGTCGAGGTCGCCGGCCACGCGGATGCCCTGGGCGGTGGTGGGCAGGACCGCCGCGACGTGCCCCGCGAGCGCGCGCAGCGTCGTCGGCGTCGGGAGCGTGCCGATGCGGCCGATGCCCGTGCCCGCCGGGTGGGGCGCGTGCTCGACGACGGAGAAGGCCGGCTCCTCGTAGGGGTGGGCGGCGCGGAGCGCGGCGAGGACCGCGGCCCGGCGCTCGCGGGGCAGGGTCATCTCGAGGCGGTCCTCGGCCACCTCGGTCACCTCACCGCGCTCACCGATGGTGGGGTTGGCGGCAGCACCGGCCCGGAAGGTGCCCTGGCCGGCGACGGTGAAGGCGCAGCGGTCGTAGTCCCCGATGTCTCCCGCGCCGGCCGCGGCGAGCGCGTCGAGGACGGTGGCGGTGTGGGCCTGCGGGACGAAGACGGTGAGCGTGTCGAGCGCGGCGGCATCGTGCGGGGTGAGCGGCTGGCGCTCGCGCAGGTCGAGGAGGTCGGCGAGCGCGTCGGCCACTCCCCCGGCCGCGGAGTCGGCGTTGGTGTGCGCGGTGTACAGCGCGCAGCCCGCACGGACGAGCTCGTGGACGACGCGTCCCTTGGGGGTGGTCGCGGCCACCGAGGTGGTTCCGCGCAGGTAGAGCGGGTGGTGGGTGACGAGGAGGTCCACCCCGGCGGCGATCGCCTCGTCGGCGACGGCCTGGACGGGGTCGACGGCGAACATCACCGTCCGCACCGGCGCGTCCGGGTCACCGGCCACCAGGCCGACGGCGTCCCAGCCCTCGGCGGTGCGGGGCGGGTATCGCTGCTCGAGGAGGCCGACGACGTCGGCCACGGTCAGGGTGCTCGCCATCGGCCCAGGCTATCCGTGCCCGCCGTCGTCCCCCGCCACACCGCTTCCGCCGAATACGCACATACGGTCACCTGGACGGGGCGGAACCCGCCGCGTGGTGACCGTATGTGCGTACTCGCGGGTGGTGAGGGGGTGGGGCAGGGTCAGGCGAGCTGGACGTCGCTGAGGGTGATCTCCGTGGCGGCGAGCGCCTGGCTCACCGGGCAGGTCTCCTTGGCCTTGCGGGCGAGCTCGTCGAAGGTCGCGGCGTCGATGCCCTCGACGGTCCCGCGGACGGTGAGCTCGATCCCGGTGATGCCGGTGCCCGCGACGAAGGTGACCGCGGCGGACGTGTTGAGCTGGGTGGGCGGGGTGCCGTTCTCCTTGAGCATGTTGGAGAACTGCATGGCGTAGCACGTCGCGTGGGCCGCGGCGATGAGCTCCTCGGGCGTCGTCGTCCCGCCCGCCTGCTCACCGCGCGACTGCCACGCGACGTCGAAGGTCGCCTTGCCGGAGGTCTCCAGGGTGGTGGTGCCGGAGCCGGTGAACAGCTCGCCGTTCCACTCGGTGCTCGCCTTGTTGACCACGGGGTTGGGCATGGGTCTCTCCTTCGCACACGGGGCGGCCCGGAGGCCGGCGGCGCCGGGACTGCGCCGACGCAGCCATCCCACCACAGGCCCGTCGGGAGCACATCGCAGGGGCCCGGTAACCTGGGCGCACCCGCCCGCATCGAAGGAGAAGCATGCAGTCGCGCACCCTGGGCCGTACCGGCCGCACCGTCTCGGCCATCGGCCTCGGCACCTGGCAGCTCGGCGCCGACTGGGGGGACGTGGCGGAGGCCGATGCCCTCGCCGTCCTCGACGCCTCGGCCGAGGCCGGCGTCACCTTCTTCGACACCGCCGACGTCTACGGTGACGGCCGCAGCGAGTCGATCATCGCGCAGTGGCGCCGCGCCAACCCGGGCGCGGACGTCACGGTCGCGACGAAGATGGGCCGGCGTCTGCCGCAGGAGCCCGAGAACTACTCGATGGACAACTTCCGGGCGTGGACCGAGCGCTCGCGCCGCAACCTCGGCGTCGACACCCTCGACCTCGTCCAGCTCCACTGCCCGCCGACCGCGGTCTACGGCATCGACCGGGTCTTCGACGATCTCGACACCCTCGTCGAGGAGGGCGTCACCGCCGCCTACGGCGTGAGCGTGGAGAAGGTCGAGGAGGCGCTGACCGCGATCGCGCGCCCGAACGTCGCGACCGTCCAGATCATCCTCAACGCCTTCCGGCTCAAGCCGCTGGAGGAGGTGCTGCCCGCGGCGCGCGAGGCCGGGGTCGGGGTCATCGCCCGCGTCCCGCTGGCCAGCGGCCTCCTCTCGGGGCGCTACACCCCCGAGACGACCTTCGCGGAGAACGACCACCGCAGCTTCAACCGCCACGGCGAGGCCTTCGACGTCGGGGAGACCTTCTCCGGGGTGGACTTCGAGACGGGGGTGCGTGCCGCCGCCGAGTTCGCCTCCGTCGCCCGCCTCCTCGTCCCGCAGGCGACGACGGCGCAGGTCGCGCTGGCGTGGGCGGCCGCCCAGGACGGCGTCTCCTCCGTCATCCCCGGCGCCCGCAACCCCGAGCAGGCCCGCGCCAACGCCGCGGCCGGCTCCCTCGAGCTGCCGGCCGAGCTCGACGACGCCGTCCGCTCCATCTACGACCGCGACCTGCGCGAGGCCATCCACCCGCGCTGGTGACCGGCCCCGGCCCGGCCCGCACGTCGACCGCACGGTCGGTGGCGGGCCGGGCCGCCGTCGTCACCCGCTGACACGTGCCCGGGTCAGCGCTCGTGGGCGGCGTCCGGGTCCTCCGGGGCCTGCTCGCGGAAGTGGACGACCAGCTCCTTGGACCTCACCACGCGGAGCGTCGTCACGAGGACGATGCCGCCGAGGACGTTGAGCACCTTCGGGTGGACGTGAGGCGCCGGTGCGCCCCGAGAGCGTGCCGGCCGCCCGCGGCTGTGCCACCGTGGTGGCCCGACCGATCGGAGGAGCCATGGCACTGTCCGAGGGCGACCACGTCTCGTGGAACACCCCGCAGGGAGTCACCCACGGCGTCGTCGTCGACGTCCGCACCACGGACTTCCAGCTCGCCAAGCAGCACTTCACCGCCTCGCCGGACGAGCCGATGCTCATCGTCGAGTCCGAGAGCAGCGGCAAGCGCGCCGCGCACCGGCCCGAGGCCCTGACGACGAGGGGCTGAGCCGTGGCCAGACCACCCAAGGGTGTGCAGCAGGCGGCGGCCCGAGCCGTCCGCTGGATCGAGGAGGGCAGGGCGGGCAAGGGCTTCACCGACGTCGGCCGGGGCCGCGCGTACCAGCTCGCGCGCGGTGAGGACGTGAGCGAGGAGGACCTCGCGACGATGCACGCCTACTTCGCCCGGCACGTCGTCGACCGCGACGCTCCCGGTTTCAGGGGCAACACCCCGGGCTTCCCCTCGCCCGGACGCGTGGCCTGGGACGCGTGGGGCGGCGACGCCGGACGGCGCTGGGCGGACCGCCTGGCCGGCTGAGGACTCGGCGCCCCTCGCGTCATGAACCGGGCAGGGAGCCGTAGCTGTTGCGGTACGTCTTCCCCGGCTTCGGTCGGGTGAACTTCAGGGCCGACCACGTGCCGTCCACGCGCAGGCACGTGCTCTCGACGAGGCCCGCGGCGTAGCCGAGGGCGATGACCGACCTGATCGTGAGGTCGGTGCCGAGCCGACCGCCCTTGGGCCAGGACACCCACAGCGTCCCGCCCGGACGCAGCCGGTCACGCAGCGGCGGGAAGGCCGCGTGCATCTCCTCCTGGCGGGTGACGAAGAGGTGGGCGTAGTCGACGTCGCCGTCGGTCACGTGCTCCAGCTCGGGCAGCTCGAGGGCGGCCAGTGCCTCGGCGGGCGCTCCGACGACGTGCGCGCGGGCGCCCGCCCGTACCCCCATCTTCTCCGCCACCGTGCGGGCCATGACGTCAGGCTATGCCGCGAAGCGCGTCGTCCCTCGGAGACCAGCTCGACGGACCCGTCGACGACCCCGGCGGAGCTGGGCGCGCCGTCCTACCGCACCTCGGTGAGGGTCCCGTCGGTGACCGAGTAGACGAAGCCGCGGACCGCGTCCTTGTGCGGGACGAAGGGGTTCGCGGCGATCCGCGCGATCGACTGGCGCACGTCCTCGGCCGGGTCGCGGAAGGACTCGGGTGACCACGGCGGGCGGATGCCCGTGTCAGCCTCGATCTGGGCCTTGAGCTCGTCGTCGGTGAAGGTGAGCATCCCGCAGTCGGTGTGGTGGATGAGGATGATCTCGCGGGTCCCGAGGAGGCGCTGGCTGATGGCGAGCGAGCGGATCTCGTCCTCGGTGATCACCCCGCCGGCGTTGCGGATGACGTGCGCGTCGCCCTCCTCGAGGCCGAGCAGCCCGTAGGGGTTGAGCCGCGCGTCCATGCAGGCGACGACGGCGACGTGACGCGCGGGTGGCATCGGCAGGTCGCCCTTGGAGAAGCCGGCGGCGTAGGCCTCGGCGTTGCGGAGGAGCTCGTCGGTGACGCTCATGATGTGACCTCTCGTGGACGGGCACGTCTTGCGGCCGGCCTGGCCGCTGCGCCCATCCTCGCCTCGCCCGTCTCCGCCGGGTAGAGGACTGCGGGGGCGTCTCGCATCGTGACCCGTGCCGGACCGCGGCGGCACACCCCGAGCGTGGTGGGCGTCATGCCCGCACCCCTGGTCCGTATACCCCCCGGGGTATATGCTCGTCGTCATGAGCACCTCCACCCCCACCCGGATCGTCGTCGTCGGCGGCGTGGCCGGCGGCATGAGCTGTGCCGCCCGCGCGCGCCGGCTCGACGAGAGCGCGGAGATCATCGTCCTCGAGCGCGGGGAGCACGTCTCCTTCGCCAACTGCGGGCTGCCCTACTACGTCGGCGGCGAGATCGCCGAGGCCGACAGCCTCCTCGTGCAGACGCCCGAGCGGCTGCGCGCCGCCCTCGACCTCGACGTGCGCCCGGGCCACGACGTCGTCGGCCTCGACGCGGCGGCCCGGGAGGTCGTCGTGCGCACGGCGAACGGCGAGGAGCGCCTCGGTTACGACGCCCTCGTCCTCTCCCCCGGCGCCCGCGCCGCGCGGCCCCCGCTGCCCGGCCTCGACTCCCCGCGGGTGCGCACCCTGCGCACCGTGGACGACGCCATCGCCCTGCGCGAGCGGGTCGACCGTGGGGACCGCCGGGCCGTCGTCCTCGGGGCGGGGTTCATCGGCGTCGAGGCCGCCGAGGCGCTCGCCGCCCAGGGGCTGGCCACCGCGCTCGTCGAGCTCGCGCCCCACGTCCTGCCCCCGCTGGAGGCGGAGCTCGCGTGGCCGGTCACCGAGGAGCTGCGTCGCCTCGGCGTCGCCGTCCACGCCGGAACCGGTGCTCAGGAGATCGTCACCGGCGGCGACCACGACGTCGTCGTCCTCACGGACGGGACCCGCCTGGAGGCGGACGTCGTCGTCCTGTCCGTCGGCGTCCGGCCCGACACCGAGGTCTTCGAGCGCGCCGGGGTGGCCACCGAGCGCGGCGCGATCGTCGTCGACGAGCACGGGCGCACGTCCCTGCCGGGCGTGTGGGCCGTCGGGGACGCGACCGTGAGCACCGACCCGGTCACCGGCGTGCGCCGCCCGGTGGCCCTGGCCGGACCCGCCAACCGGGCCGGCCGCCTCGTCGCCGACCACATCCTGCGGCCCGCGACGGCCCGTCCGGTGCCCGGACCGCTCGGCACCGCGATCGTTCGGGTCGGCGGGCTGACGGCGGCGATGACGGGCGCCAACCGCGCCGCCCTCGACGTCGCCGGGATCGCCTACCGCACCCTGCACCTGCACCCCAACCAGCACGCCGGCTACTTCCCGGGCGCCGACCAGATCCACCTCGTCGTCCACGTCCGCGAGCGGGACGGCCTCCTGCTCGGGGCGCAGGCCGTGGGCACCGACGGCGTCGACAAGCGCATCGACGTCCTGGCCACGGCGATCCGCACCGGGACGGAGGTCGCCGACCTCATCGACCTCGACCTCGCCTACTCCCCGCCCTACGGGCAGGCGAAGGACGCGGTCAACCTCGTGGGCATGGTGGGAGCGAACGTCCTGGACGGCACGCTGCGGCTGTGGGACGCCCGCGACCTCGACGACGTCCTCGCCGGCTCGCTCGTCCTCGATGTCCGCAGCGCCGGCGAGGTCGTGACCGGCACCCTGCCGGGCGCGTTTCACGTCCCCCACACCGAGCTGCGCGCACGCCTCGAGGAGGTGCGCGACGCCGCGGCCGGCCGGCCGGTGCGTGTCATGTGCGCCTCCGGCGTGCGCTCCGCCATCGCCCACCGGGTGCTGACGCAGGCCGGCCTCGACTCCGCGTCACTGTCCGGGGGCACGCTGACCCTGCGCGCCGTCCTCGGCGAGCGGGCCGACAGCCTCCTCACCCCTCGCGTCCACCAGCCCGCCTGAGCACAGGGAGACCACCCGTGAAGACCCCCGACGACGCCGCCCGGCGCCGCGTCCTCAACCGCCTGCGCCGTGCCCGCGGCCAGCTCGACGGCGTCATCGCGGCCGTCGAGGGCCAGGCTGACTGCCGTGACGTCCTCACCCAGCTCGCCGCCGTCACCCACGCGCTCAACCGCGGCGGCTTCGCCATCGTCGCCACGGCGATGGAGGAGTGCCTCGCCGACCCGGACACCACCCAGGAGCGCGAGGGGCTGACGACCACCGAGCTCGAGAAGCTCTTCCTGTCCCTCGCCTGACCGACCCCCACCCCCAGAAGGAGACCCCCGATGTGCCGACCGGTGACCTGCCCGACCTGCCAGAAGACGACCTGGGCCGGGTGCGGCGAGCACGTGGACGACGTCATGCGTGACGTGCCGCCCAGCGAGCGCTGCCCGGGCCACGAGTGGGCCGACGCCGGCTTCCTCGGCCGCCTCCTCGGCCGCTGAACCACCGACGGGCCGTGGCCGCCCGGCCGGGCGGCCACGGCCCGCCCGCGGTCAGCCTCTGGCCCACTCGACGTCGAGCACCCACGTGACGCCGAACGGGTCGGTGAGCATCCCGTACAGCGGCGCCCACGGGGCGGGTGCGAGGGGGACGAGGACGGTGGCGTCGGCGGCCAGCGCGTCCCAGTAGCGGCGCACCTCCTCGGCGTCGGCGCCGCGCACGGACACGTAGGACGCGTTGGTGCCCGGGTCCCAGGCGTCGGTGGACGGGACGTCGTAGGCCATGACGCGCACGCCGGCCGCGGAGACGAGCTGTCCCCAGCTGACGTGGCTCTCCTCCCCCGCCGGGACAGGACGGCCCGTGTCGGCGTGGGTGACGGCGACGACCTCCCCGCCGAAGACGGACCGGTAGTGCTCGAGGGCGGCGCGCGCCTGGCCGCGGAAGTTGAGGTGGGGGGTGACGGCGACGGACATGGTGGTGCTCCTTCAGGGTTGGCTTCACGGGGACACGGCCGACGCTGCCAGCAGTGGCGGTCAGATCGTGTCCTCCACCTTCGTTACGGTCGGGCGATGACGACGACGCCGACGTCCCGGCTGCTCCAGCTGCTGTCCCTGCTCCAGACGCGGCGCGACTGGCCCGGCCGGCACCTCGCCGACCGCATGGGGGTGAGCCCGCGGACCGTGCGCCGCGACGTCGACCGGCTGCGCGGGCTGGGCTACCGGGTGACCGCCGTCATGGGCCCCGACGGCGGGTACCGGCTCGAGGCCGGGGCCGAGCTGCCGCCACTCCTCTTCGACGACGAGCAGGCTGTGGCGCTCGCCCTCGCCCTGCGGACGGCCTCGGCCGGGGGCGTCGCCACGGACGTCGCGGCCGCGCGGGCCCTGGCCACCGTGCGTCAGCTCATGCCGGCCGCGCTGCGCCACCGGGTGGACGCCGTCACGGTCACCGCCGTCGGCCGGCACCCCGCGGTCCCCGCCGTCGACCCGGAGGTGCTCGTGGCCGTCAGCGCCGCCGCCCACCGTCGCGAGGTGCTGCGCTTCGACTACGGGGTCGACGCCGACCGGCCCGCCCGGCGCGCCGAGCCGCACCACGTGGTGAGCTCCGCGGGGCGCTGGTACCTCGTCGCCTGGGACCTCGACCGCGAGGACTGGCGCACCTTCCGCCTCGACCGGCTCCGCCCTCGGATGCGGACCGGCGTGCCCTTCCGCCCGCGCGCGCTGCCCGGCGGGGAGGTCGCCGCGTTCCTCACCGGCACGTTCCGCGGCTCGGTGGGGACGGGCGACTGGCCGTGCCGCGGGGAGGCCACGCTCGCCCGCCCCGCCCACGAGGTTGCCCCGTTCCTCGGCGACGGCACCGTCGTCGCCGTCGGCGCCGACCACTGCCGGGTGTCGGTGGGCTCGTGGTCGTGGCCCGCCCTGGCCGCCTCGCTCGGCCGCCTCGACACGGCGATCGACGAGGTCTCCCCCGCCGAGCTGCGTGAGGCGTGCACGCTGCTCGCCGCGAGGTACGGCCAGGCGGGCCAGGGCACCGTCGACAGGACACCCCCGGCCGGTCGCTGAGCCCACGGACGCCGCCTGCGGCGAGCCGCTCGGCAGTAGGGTGTGGCGCTGCCTGTGATCCTCCCGGCACTCACGCGACGGGGACGTGGCCGACCTCGACCACAGTCAGCGCGACGTCCCCCTGTCTGCTCCATCGTGAGGAACGTGTCATGACGACAGCTCCGCCCGCGCCCCCTCGGCCCGACACACTCGTCACACTCCCGGCACCGCCGGCGCCACCGGCAGCGCGGACCGGACCGGGCAGGCTCCGTACCTTCGGCCGGGCCCCGCGGGTCGTCGCCCTGGACATCGCCCGCGGGATCGCGGTGCTCGGGATGGCGGCCGCACACACGGCCGCCCTGCCGGGAGCGCTGCGCTGGGACGAGCCCGCGACGTGGGTGGACCTCGTCAACGGACGCTCCTCGATCCTCTTCGCCGTGCTGGCCGGCATCTCGATCGCGATCATGACCGGCCGCACCCGCATCCCGACCGGCGCCGAGCTGGGGCACGCGCGCCTGCGACTGGTCGCGCGCGGACTGGTGATCTTCGCGATCGGCCTCGTCCTGGAGCTGCTCGGCACGAGCATCGCGGTCATCCTCACGTTCTACGGTGCCGTGTACGCGGTCGCTGTCCTGTTCGTCGGCATGCGCGTGTCCCGCGTCCTCCTCTGGGCCGCGGCCCTCGCCGTCGCCGGACCTGCGCTGGTCGCCGGGCTCATGGCGCTCGCGCTGTGGTCCTCGGGCAGCGGGGTCGGGTTCGTCCTCGAGGGCACCTACTCGATCGTCGTGTGGACCGCGCTCATGCTCGCCGGCCTCGCCGTCGGCCGGCTCGACGTCACGAGGAAGCGGACCATGGCCCTCACCCTCGCCGTCGGCACCGTGCTCTCCGCGGTCGGCTACACCGCCGGCGCCCTGTGGGCCGGAGACCCCTACGACGTCGAGGGCAGCTGGTACTCCTCGTCGGGCGCCGAGTCCTCCGTCGTCGACGACGGGTCCTGGCCCGTGTTGATCCCGGGTGACGAGGCCGACCTCACCGGCATGGTGTGCGAGGACTACGGCGACGGCTACCTCTCCTGCTACCCGGAGGACGACGGCGCCGACCTCTCGGGTGACGACCTCGCCATCGAGGAGGACGGCAACGGCTGGGCGACCTATCCCGACGCGGTCGCAACGGCCGACGTGGGCGGGACCATGCTGGGTGCGTTCCTCTCGAGCTACCCCCACTCCGGCGGCACGATGGAGATCCTCGGCTCGGGCGGGCTCGCCCTCGCCCTGGTCGGACTGCTGCTGCTCACCGGCGAGGCCCTGCGGTACGTCCTCCTGCCGCTCGCCGCCGTCGGGTCGATGCCGCTGACCGCCTACACGGCCCACGTCGTCGCCATCTGGATGGTGATGGGGCCGGGCGGGTGGAGCCAGCCCCCCGAGCTGTTCTGGTTCCTCGCCGCGGGCCTGCTCCTCGGGTGCACGCTCTGGGCCGTCCTGCTCGGCCGGGGACCTCTGGAGCGGCTCACCGCGCGGGCGTCGGACCGGCTGGCACCTCGGCCACGCTGACGTTGGGGCTGGCACGGTGGGCCCGGCCGGCCTCGAACCGACGACCTCCGCGGTGTAAACGCGGCGCTCTGACCAACTGAGCTACAGGCCCCACGCAGCCGAGCGGCTGCCAGGGCCAGCGTACTGGTCAGCGCTCGTCGTCCGTGCCGAAGCCCTCGCGCGAGCGGCGCTCCTCCAGCGGCTCGGTCTCCTGGAAGAGGGTGATCTGGAGGCCGGCGGGCGCCTCGAGCCGGGAGTTCACCGACCGCCACGGCGTCATCACCGGGTCGGCCACCACCCGTCCCCCGGCGGAGGCGAGATCGGCCGTCGCGGTCGGGGAGTCGTCCACCTCGAAGGCGAGCCGGATGCGCGGGCTCGGCACCGTCACGCCCTCGACGCGGTCGATCTCGCGCTTGTGGGCGGTCGAGGCGATCTCGAGCGTCGCGCGGCCCGCGTCGAGGATGGCGACACGGTCCTCCTCCCCCTCGGCGAAGGCCGCCTGCTCGTCCATGCCGAGGACGTCCCGGAAGAAACGGACCGCCTCGTCGTAGTCCTCCGCCTCGACGACGACCCGGAGCTGTCGGACCCGCTGCTGTGTCATGACGACATCATGGGGGGTCGCCGCGCTCAGCCCGTCAGAGCGGCGACGGCGGCGCGGTAGTCGGCGACGGACCGCGCCACCCCGCCGGGGGTGCGCACGGACCAGGCGACCACGCCGTCGTCGTCGAGGAGAAAGGTGGCCCGCTGCGGGGCACCGGACGCGTCGTCGAGCACACCGAAGGCCCGCGCCGCCCGGCCGTGCGGCCAGAAGTCCGACAGCAGCGGGACGGTCACCCCCTCCTGCTCGCCCCACGCGCGCAGCGCGAAGACGGGGTCACAGGTGACGGCGACGACGTCGGCACCGGTGAGGGGCTCCGCGGCGAGCGCGCGGAGCTCGCCGCCGCAGACCCGGGAGAACGCGAACGGGAGGAACACGACCAGCTGCGGCCGCGTGCGCGCCCCACCGACACGCACGGGGGTGCCGTGCGTGTCGGGCAGCTCGAGGACGGGCGCCCGGTCAGCGACCGCGACCACGGGCGAGCAGACGCAGCCCGTTCCAGTCGGCCCCGGCGCCGACGGAACCGGTGGGCTGGAGACCGGCCGTGCGGGCGGCGTCCTCCACGACCGCGGGCCCGACGTGGCCGCCACGGCCCGGCTTGGGGGTGAGGACGACGATCGTCCCGGCGTCGTCCAGGTTGTCGAGGGCGTCGACGAGGAGGTCGGTGAGGTCGCTCTCGTCGCCGTCGTCGTCACGCCACCAGATGATGGCGCCGTCGACGACGTCGGAGTACTCCTCGTCCACGAGGTCCGTCCCCGTGACGTCCGAGACGGCCGAGCGGACCGCCTCGTCGACATCGGTGTCGTACCCGAACTCCTGGATCTCCTGCCCGGGGTTGAAGCCGAACCGGCTGCCGGCATCAGGGCCAGCGGTCGCTGCCACGTGTACTCCCACTCTCGTCTCGGTGGCGCTGAGGTGCGCCGAACCACCCCACCGGTCGTGGGGACGGGCACAACGCTACTGCCGCGACGTTCCCAATCCCAGACGAACCGCCTCGCGTCGCGCCGGCGCCTGTTGCCAAGGTCATAGCGCGGGGCCGCCGAGACGATGGTTTCTGGCTGCCATCGGGCGCAACAATGGGCCTAGTCTGGATGACACCGAGCACCAGCCACGCGCGTCGGCGCGCCGACGCCTGAGGGAAAGAGGACGTGTGAGTCCACAGGACGGATCTGGACCGCTCATCGACGGCCTGCTGAGCCAGGTCAGGGACATCGACACCGCTGAGACCCAGGAGTGGCTCGAGTCCCTCGACGGTCTCATCGACGAGCGTGGCGGCCCCCGGGCCCGGTACATGCTGCTCAACCTGCTGCGTCGCGCGCGGCAGCGCAACGTCGCCGTGCCGGCCCCCATGACCACCCCGTACGTCAACACCATCGGCGTCCACGAGGAGCCGTACTTCCCGGGCGACGAGGCCGCCGAGCGCAAGTACCGCGGCTGGATCCGCTGGAACGCCGCCGTCATGGTCACCCGCGCCCAGCGCCCCGGCGTCGCCGTCGGTGGCCACATCTCCTCCTACGCCTCCATCGCCACGCTCTACGAGGTGGGCCTCAACCACTTCTTCCGCGGCAAGGACCACCCCGGCGGCGGGGACCAGGTCTTCTTCCAGGGCCACTCCGCGCCGGGCAACTACGCCCGCGCCTACCTCGAGGGCCGGCTGTCCGAGGACGACCTCGACGGCTTCCGCCAGGAGCACTCCCACCCCGGTGGCGGGCTGCCCTCCTACCCGCACCCGCGCCTCATGGACGACTTCTGGGAGTTCCCCACGGTCTCCATGGGGCTGGGCCCGGCCGAGGCGATCCACCAGGCCTTCACCAACCGCTACGTCCACGAGCGCGGGATCAAGGACACCTCCCAGCAGCACGTGTGGGCGTTCCTCGGCGACGGCGAGATGGACGAGCCCGAGTCGCGCGGCATGCTCCAGCTCGCCGCCCAGCAGGGCCTGGACAACCTCACCTTCGTCGTCAACTGCAACCTGCAGCGTCTCGACGGCCCGGTCCGCGGCAACGGCAAGATCGTCCAGGAGCTCGAGGCCTTCTTCCGCGGCGCCGGCTGGAACGTCATCAAGGTGCTGTGGGGCCGCGAGTGGGACTCCCTGCTCAACGCCGACAAGGACCGCGCGCTGGTCAACCTCATGAACCAGACGCTCGACGGCGACTACCAGACCTACAAGGCGAACGACGGCGCCTACGTCCGTGAGCACTTCTTCGGCCGCGACCCGCGGACCAAGGAGCTCGTCAAGGACATGACGGACGACGAGATCTGGGCGCTCAAGCGCGGCGGCCACGACTACCGCAAGATCTACGCCGCCTACAAGGCCGCCATGGACCACACCGGGCAGCCCACGGTCATCCTCGCGCAGACGGTCAAGGGCTACGGCCTGGGCCCGAGCTTCGCTGGTCGCAACTCCACGCACCAGATGAAGAAGATGAAGACGACGGACCTCAAGATGCTCCGGGACGCCCTGCGCATCCCGATCTCCGACGAGCAGCTCGAGGACCCCTTCGACGCGCCGTACTACCGGCCCGAGGAGGACGACCCGGCGCTGCAGTACATGCTCGAGCGGCGCAAGGCGCTGGGCGGCTTCGTGCCCGAGCGTCGCGGCGATAAGGGCACCCTCACCCTGCCCGACGACAAGCCCTACGAGGTGCTCAAGAGCGGGTCGGGCAAGCAGGAGGTCGCCTCGACCATGGCCTTCGTCCGGCTCCTCAAGGAGCTGATGAAGGACAAGCAGATCGGCAACCGCATCGTGCCGATCATCCCGGACGAGGCCCGCACCTTCGGCCTGGACGCGATCTTCCCGACGGCGAAGATCTTCAACACCCACGGGCAGAACTACACCGCCGTGGACGCCGACCTCATGCTCTCCTACAAGGAGTCCGAGACCGGCCAGATCATGCACATGGGCATCAACGAGGCGGGCTCGGCCGCGGTCTTCCAGACCGTCGGCACCTCCTACGCCACCCTCGGCGAGCCGCTCGTGCCGGTCTACATCTTCTACTCGATGTTCGGCTTCCAGCGCACCGGTGACGCCTTCTGGGCGGCCGGGGACCAGCTGGCCCGCGGGTTCGTCATCGGTGCCACCGCCGGGCGGACCACGCTCGCCGGTGAGGGCCTGCAGCACATGGACGGGCACTCCCTCGTGCTCGCCCAGACCAACCCGGCCTTCGTCAACTACGACCCGGCCTACGCCTACGAGATCCGCCACATCGTGCGCGACGGTCTGCAGCGCATGTACGGGGCCGACGACCCGCGCGACCCGAACGTCATGTACTACCTCACGGTGTACAACGAGCCGATGGTCCAGCCGGCCGAGCCGGAGGACGTGGACGTCGAGGGCATCCTCAAGGGCATCCACCAGGTCGCCGCGTCCGAGGGCGACGGGCCGTGGGTGCAGCTGCTCGCCTCCGGCGTCGGGGTGCCGTGGGCGCTGCACGCCCGCGAGATCCTCGCCGAGGACTGGGGCGTGCGCGCCGGCGTGTGGTCGGTGACCAGCTGGGGCGAGCTGCGCCGCCAGGCCCTCCAGGTCGAGCGCCAGCGTCTCCTCGAGCCGGGCGGCGACCACGGCGAGGCCTACGTCACCGCCAAGCTGCGTGACGCCGGCGGCCCGTTCATCGCCTCGAGCGACTGGGACCACATGGTCCCGGACATGATCCGCCAGTGGGTGCCGGGCGACTACCACGTCCTCGGCGCGGACGGTTTCGGCTACTCCGACACCCGCCCGGCAGCCCGCCGCCAGTTCCTCATCGACTCCCACTCGATGGTGGTCAAGGCGCTGCAGGCCCTCGCGGCCCAGGGCGCGATCGACGCCGACATCCCGCGTCAGGCGGCCGAGCGATACCGCCTGTCCGACGTCAACGCCGGTGAGTCCGGCACCGCCGGCGGCGACGCGTAAGGCGCCTCCCGCCGGACACGCACGCACGTGAGCGCCGAGAGCCGGATTCCTCCACGGAGGAATCCGGCTCTCGGCGTACGGGGGTCGGTCACCCGGTCATGGTCATGACGACGCGGCCGTCGATCTTCCCCTCCTCCATCTCGGCGAAGATCTCGTTGATGTCGTCCATCGGGCGCACCGTGTAGGTGGGGCTGACCTTCCCGCGGGCGAAGAAGTCCAGCGCCTCGACCATGTCCTTGCGCGTCCCGACGATCGAGCCGCGCACGGTGAGCCCGAAGAGCACCGTGGTGAAGATGTCGAGCGGGAACTGCTCCGGCGGCAGGCCGACGAGGGACACCGTGCCACCGCGGCGCAGCGCCCCGACCGCCTGCGGGAAGGCGTGGGCGTTGACGGCCGTGACGAGGGCGCCGTGCACGCCGCCGGTCGCGGCCTTGATCTCGGCGGCCGGGTCCTCGCTCGTGCGGGCGTTGACGGTCACCTCGGCCCCGTGCCGGCGGGCCAGCTCGAGCTTGCCGTCCTCGACGTCGACCGCGGCCACCCGCAGCCCCATGGCGACGGCGTACTGGACGGCGATGTGCCCGAGCCCGCCGATCCCGGAGATGAGCACCCACTCCCCCGGCTTGGTGTCGGTGACCTTGAGGCCCTTGTAGACGGTGACCCCGGCGCAGAGGATCGGTGCGGCGGCGGCCGGGTCGACGCCGTCGGGGATGACGGGGCAGTACCGCGAGTCGACGAGCATGTACTGCCCGAAGGAGCCGTCGACGGAGTAGCCGCTGTTCCGCTGGGACTCGCACAGGGTCTCCCAGCCCGTCTGGCAGTACTCGCACGCGCCGCACGCGCTGGCGAGCCACGCGTTGCCGACCGTGTCCCCCACCGCGACCCGCTCGACGCGGTCGCCGACGGCGACGACCGTCCCCACCCCCTCGTGGCCGGGGATGAAGGGGGCGACGGGCTTGACCGGCCAGTCGCCGTGAGCGGCGTGGAGGTCGGTGTGGCAGACGCCGGTGTACTCGACCTTCACCAGCGCCTCGTAGGGCCCGGGCTCGGGGACCGCCAGCTCGCGGATCTCGAGCGGGCTGCCCAGCTCCGGGACGACGGCGGCGCGCATGGTCTGGGACATGGTGGTCCTCCTTGGCTCTCGTGCCGAGGGCCAGGGTGAGACCCTCGGGCTCCTTCACCGGTGCGGTGCTGAGCCCAAGTCAAGCAGCACCGGCGTGCCGGCACGGGGGACCCACGTCCCAGCAGGCACCCCCACCCCTCACGCCGAGAGCCGGGTCCCTCCGCGGAGGGACCCGGCTCTCGGCCGGACGGGCGGGCTGCGTCAGGTGCGTTCGGCGGCCTGGACGCGGGGCTCGAGCTCGGTGGCGACGGCACGGGTCTCGGCGTCGTCGCGGGCCTTGAGCTCGTCGAGGTGGCGGCGCGCGTCCAGCGGGCGCTCGGCGTCCAGGGCCGCGAGGACGATCTGCCGTCCGGCCTCGACGATGTGGTCGCGCGGGGACCACTGGCCCACGCCCAGGCCCAGGCCGTCGCCCGGCAGGTCCGCCTCGCGGAGCGTGCGGACGCCCTCGGCAAGGGCGAGACCGGTGTGCTCCCGCTCGCAGGCGGCGTTGAGACGGCGCATCGCGCCCTCGTGGTCGTCGTGGAGGGACAGGCGGGCGAGCTCGATGAGCGGGTACCAGGCCCGCGGGTTGCCCGCGAGCTCCTCGGCGAGCGCCCAGATCGCGACGTCGGCCGTGATGTGGTGCTCCGCGGGGTCGTGCTCGGCGATGAGCGGGTCGACCGGCTCGACCGAGTCCGCGCGACGGCGGACCAGCTCGGCGAGCTCACGGAACGCCTGGATGTCGTTGGGGTCGTCCACCAGCTTGGCGCGCAGCGTGGCCTCCTGAGGGAGGTCCGCGCTGCGGGCAGCGGTGGTGGCCTGCCGGGTACCCGGCCGCCGCATCGGGCTGCGCCGGGTCAGCAGCGCCTTCAGTCGCGCGAGAAGAGCCATGTCCTCGACCCTACTGTCAGATGGCTCTCGCCTCACGCCGACGGCGTCGCACGCCGGACATCGGGCGCCGATTCTCACCAGCCGGGCGCTCTTGTCGGCTTCCCACAAGCGCTCCCTTATGCTCTGGCCATGGTCCCCGGCAGTGCGTCCGCCGACGCGCACGACAGCTCCGACGTCGTCCGCCGCCTGCGGGGCGGTACGGACCTGCTCACCTCCGCGGCCCTCAAGCGGCTCGACGCGGAGATCCCGTGGTACCGCGAGCTCGCCGCCGAGGACCGCTCGTGGATCGGCCTCGTCGCCCAGTCCGGCATCGCGGCCTTCATCACCTGGTACGAGAGCTCCTCCGCCGCGACCTACAACGCGGCCGAGATCTTCCGCGCGGCGCCGCCCGAGCTCACGCGCTCGATCTCGCTGCAGCACACCCTCCAGCTCGTGCGGCTCGTCGTCGAGGTCGTCGAGGACAACGCCGTCCAGCTCGCCGCCCCCGGCCAGCAGCGCGACCTGCGCGACGCCGTCCTCCGCTACTCCCGCGAGGTCGCCTTCTCCGCCGCGGAGGTCTACGCCCGCGCCGCCGAGGCACGGGGGGCGTGGGACGCGCGCCTCGAGGCACTCGTCGTCGACTCCCTCGTGCGCGGTGACACCGACGCCTCGCTGCGCTCGCGCGCCTCCGCGCTCGGCTGGTCGGGCAGCGGCTCGACGGTGGTCCTCGTCGGCACCACCCGCGGCCCGCTCGACGAGCGCAGCACCGCCGAGCTGCGCCGCGCCTGCCGCCGCGCCGCCCACGACGCCCTCGTCGGCATCCAGGGCGACCGGCTCGTCGTCGTCCTCGGTGGCGAGGAGCTGCGTGCGGCCGCCGACTCCCTCATGCCCCGGCTGCGGCCGGGCACCGTCGTCATCGGCCCGCAGGTGGCCGACATCGCCGACGCCGGCCGCTCGGCCCGCGCCGCCCTCGCCGGTCTTCTCGCCGCGCCGGCGTGGCCGGACGCCCCCGAGCTCGTCGAGGCCGACGAGCTGCTGCCCGAACGGCTCGTCAACGGTGACCCGCTGGCCCGCCGCACCCTCCTCGCCGAGATCTACCGGCCCCTCGCCACGGCCGGCGGCCCGCTCCTTGAGACGCTCGGCGAGTACCTCGCCCAGGGCCGCTCCCTCGAGGCCGCGGCCCGCGCCCTGTACGTCCACCCCAACACCGTCCGCTACCGGCTGCGCCGCATCTCCCAGGTGGTCGGCTGGGACGCGACGGTCCCCCGGGAGGCCTTCGTCCTCCAGGTCGCGCTCGTCGTCGGACGGCTCTCCGCGGGGGCCGGGGACCACTCCGGCGTGTGACCGGCGTCGCCCCACGACGAGGACGCACCCCGAAGTTTGTGGACACTCCACAAGGCCTCGGAAACGAGTTGGTAGGCGTCGTAGGCGTGGGCGGTGACCGGATTGTTGGCAGAGTGGAATCCGTGCTCGCCATCCTCTGCCCCGGTCAGGGCGCCCAGGCCCCCGGCATGCTCAGCCCCTGGCTCGAGCTGCCCGCGCTCGACGCCTCCCTCGAGGCCTTCAGCGAGGCCGCCCAGACCGACCTGCGCCAGCTCGGCACCCGGGCGGACGCCGAGACGATCCGGGACACGCGGTACGCGCAGCCGCTCATCGTCGCCGCGTCCCTGCTCTCCCTGCACGCGCTGCTCGGTGAGGACACCAGCACCGTCGGCGTCACCGCGGGCCACTCCGTCGGCGAGCTCGCCGCCGCGGCCGTCGCCGGCACGCTGAGCGCCACCGACGCCCTCACGCTCGTCGGGGTGCGCGGACGGGCCATGGCCGCGGCTGCCGCCGTCACGCCCACCGGGATGAGCGCCGTCGTCGGTGGGGACCCGGACGAGGTCGACGCCGCACTCACCACCCACGGGCTCACCGCCGCCAACGTCAACGGCGGCGGCCAGGTCGTCGCCGCCGGCACGCTCGAGCAGCTCGCCGCGCTCGCCGCCGCGCCGCCCGCCAAGGCCCGCGTCGTGCCGCTCCAGGTGGCCGGCGCCTTCCACACCGAGCACATGGCTCCCGCCGTCGAGCAGGTCCGCGCAGCGGCCGGGGCGATCGCACCCGCCGACCCGCGCGCCACCCTCCTGTCCAACGCCGATGGCGCCGCCGTCAGCTCCGGCGCCGACGCCCTCGAGCGGATCGTCGCCCAGGTCGCCCGCCCGGTGCGCTGGGACCTGTGCTGCCAGACGATGCTCGACCTCGGCGTCACCGCCGTCATCGAGCTCGCGCCCGCCGGTGTCCTCACCGGTCTGGCCCGACGTACGCTGCCGGGCGTGCAGACCCTCGCCCTGAAGTCCCCCGACCAGATCGACGCGGCCCGCGAGCTGGTGCGCGAGCACGGAGGCTCCCGATGACCCGTCCCGCCCTGCGCTCGGCGCAGCCGACCACCTACTCGCGCATCCTCGGCATCGGCGGGGTCCGCGGCGACAACGTCGTGCCCAACGACGACATCGTCGGCCCCATCGACAGCTCCGACGAGTGGATCCAGCAGCGCACGGGGATCATCGAGCGTCGCCGGGCTACCGAGGAGCAGACCATCGCGGCGATGACCGAGGAGGCGGCCCGCAAGGCGCTGGCCGCCGCGGGCATCGAGGGCTCCCAGCTCGGCGCCGTCATCGTCGCCACGGTCACCCACCTCGAGCAGACCCCGGCCCTGGCGACGATCATCGCCGACCGCATCGGCGCCACCCCCGCCGCGGCCTACGACATCTCCGCGGCGTGCGCCGGGTACTGCTACGGCATCGCCCAGGCCGACGCGCTCGTGCGGGCCGGCGCCGCCGACTACGTCCTCGTCGTCGGCGCGGAGCGGATGTCGGACTTCATCGACCCCACCGACCGCACGATCTCCTTCATCCTCGGCGACGGCGCGGGGGCCGCCGTCGTCGGCCCGTCCGACACCCCGGGCATCGGCCCCACCGTGTGGGGCTCGGACGGCGGCCAGGCCGACGCGATCTACCAGACGCACTCCTGGCTCACCTTCCGCGACGGGACCGACACCTCGTGGCCGACGCTGCGCCAGAAGGGCCCGACGGTGTTCAAGTGGGCGAGCTTCGAGATGGCGAAGGCGGCCCGCGCCGCCATCGAGGCGGCCGGGCTCGCGCCGGAGGACATCGAGGTGTTCATCCCGCACCAGGCCAACATGCGGATCATCGACCAGCTCGCCAAGCAGCTGGGGCTGCCCGAGTCCGTGGTCATCGCCCGTGACATCGCCCAGACCGGCAACACCTCCGCCGCCTCCATCCCCCTCGCCACCGAGCGGTTGCAGCGTGAGGGCGCCGTGGAGCCCGGGGCACTGGCCCTGCAGATCGGCTTCGGCGCCGGTCTCGCCTACGCCGCCCAGGTCGTGGCCCTGCCGTGACGGGCGCGTCGCCAGGAGCGGCGAGCACGTCGTAGACCACACTGTTTTTCGACCAACCCACACCGAATTGGAGCAACGCCCATGGCTTACAGCGAGCAGGAGATCCTGGCTGGACTGGCGGAGATCGTCAACGAGGAGACCGGTCTGCCGGTCGACGCCGTCCTCCCGGAGAAGTCCTTCACCGACGACCTCGACATCGACTCCCTGTCGATGATGACGATCGTGACGCTGGCCGAGGAGAAGTTCGAGGTCCGCATCCCCGACGAGGAGGTCGCCAACCTCGCGACCGTGCAGGACGCCGTCTCCTTCATCCAGGGCGCCCAGAACGCCTGACCGAGTCGACCGGGGCGGCCCCGCCGCCCCGGTCGTCCCCCACCCCCGCCACACCCGAGGAGCTGCCATGGCCACCACCACCGTCGTCGTCACCGGGCTCGGAGCCACCACGCCGCTGGGCGGCGACGTGTCCTCCACCTGGGCCGGTGCGCTCGCCGGACGCTCGGGTGTGCGCACCCTCGAGAACGACTGGTCCGAGCGCTACGAGATCCCGGTGACCTTCGCCGGCCAGCTCGCCGTGCCGGCCGCGGACGTCCTGGCGCGCAACGAGACCCGCAAGAT
This sequence comes from Georgenia satyanarayanai, assembly GCF_009193135.1. GTDB lineage: Bacteria > Actinomycetota > Actinomycetes > Actinomycetales > Actinomycetaceae > Oceanitalea > Oceanitalea satyanarayanai. The sequence continues at coordinate 62,854 of NZ_VUKC01000008.1, read as the reverse complement.
GGACCCCAGCGCCCAGTACGCCGTCATCGCGACCCGTGAGGCGTGGGCCGACGCCGGTACCCCCGAGGTCGAGCCCGAGCGCCTCGGCGCCGTCGTCTCCTCCGGGATCGGCGGCGTGTGGACGCTGCTCGACGCCTGGGACACCGTCAAGGAGCGCGGCGCGCGTCGCGTCATGCCGCTGACCGTCCCCATGCTCATGCCCAACTCCCCCTCCGGCTACGTCTCCCTCGAGGTCGGCGCCCGGGCCGGGGCCCACGCCCCCGTCTCCGCCTGTGCCTCCGGCGCCGAGGCGATCGCCATGGGCGTGGAGATGATCCGCTCGGGCCGCGCCGACGTCGTCGTCGCCGGCGGCACCGAGGCCGCGATCCACCCGATGCCGCTCGCCGCCTTCGCCAAGATGCAGGCGCTGTCCACCCGCAACGACGACCCTGCCGGCGCCTCGCGCCCCTACGACGTGAGCCGCGACGGCTTCGTCATGGGTGAGGGTGCCGGGATCCTCGTCCTGGAGAGCGCGGAGCACGCCGCTGCCCGCGGCGCCCGCGTCTACGCCGAGATCTGCGGCGTCGGCATGACGTCCGACGCCTACGCCATCGCGCCGCCCGACCCGACCGGCCAGGGCCAGGAGCGCGCCATGCGTCTCGCCCTCGAGGACGCCGGGGCCACCGGCCGCGACGTCGTCCACGTCAACGCGCACGCGACGTCCACCCCCGTGGGTGACGGCATCGAGGCCGCCGCCATCCGCCGCGGCCTGGGCGCCGAGGCCGACCACGTGACGATCTCCGCGACGAAGTCGATGACCGGCCACCTCCTCGGTGGCGCCGGCGCGCTGGAGACGATCTTCACCGTCCTCGCGATCAAGGAGCGCACCGCTCCCCCGACGATCAACGTCACCGAGATGGACGCGGACCTGGAGATCGACCTCGTCCGCAACACCCCGCGCGACCTGCCCTCGGGCGACGTCGTCGCCGTCAACAACGCCTTCGGCTTCGGCGGCCACAACGTGGCGCTGGCCGTCCGCAACGCCTGACGCACCACCCCTCTCCCCGCCGAGTACGGACCCACGGTCATCGGGACGCCCCTGAGGGGCGGCCTGGTGGCCGTTGGTGCGTACCCGGGGGCGTGGAGCGGGTACGGTGGGTCCGTGGACATTGTTCGACTGCGTCTAGGAATGTCTCTCGTGGGCTTCCGTGAGGCGTGGGAGCTGCAGCGGGAGATCCACGACGACGTCGCTACCGGGCGCCGCCCGGACACCGTGCTGCTCCTCGAGCACGCGAGTGTCTACACCGCCGGACGGCGTACCGCGCGCTCGGACCGGCCCACCGACGGCAGTGACGTCGTCGAGGTCGACCGCGGCGGGCGCCTCACCTGGCACGGGCCCGGGCAGCTCGTCGTCTACCCCGTCGTGCGGCTCGCCGATCCCGTCGACGTCGTCGCCTACGTCCGTGCCCTGGAGCAGACCGTCATCGACCTCGCCGCCGAGTGGGGGGTGCGCGGGGTCCGTGTCCCGGGACGCTCCGGCGTCTGGGTGACGGGTGACCCCGACCGCAAGCTCGCCGCCGTCGGTGTCCGGGTCGCCCGCGGGGTCACCATGCACGGGGTGGCGGTCAACGCCGACGCCGACCTCGCCCCCTTCGCCACCATCGTCCCCTGCGGCATCACCGACGCCGGGGTCACGTCGCTGACGCGCGAGGCCGGTCGGAGGGTCACCGTGCTCGACGTCGCCGACTCGACGGCACACCACCTGCCCGCGGCCCTCGCGCCGTGTCTCGCCACGCCGCCCGACGACGGGCCCGCCCCGGCCGCCGTCGTCGTCCCGTCCGCAGTCCCTGCCCGGTAGCCAGCCCGAACGGAGAACCATGACGATCGCCCCCGAGGGCCGCCGGATGCTGCGGGTCGAGGCCCGCAACGCGCAGACCCCGATCGAGCGCAAGCCGCCGTGGATCAAGACCCGCGCCACCATGGGCCCGGAGTACCGGGACCTCAAGGAGCTCGTGCACGGCAACGGCCTGCACACGGTGTGCGAGGAGGCCGGTTGCCCGAACATCTTCGAGTGCTGGGAGGACCGCGAGGCGACCTTCCTCATCGGAGGTTCGCAGTGCACCCGCCGCTGCGACTTCTGCCAGATCGACACCGGCAGGCCCGATGCCCTCGACCGGATGGAGCCCGTCAAGGTCGCGCGTTCGGTCGCCACGATGGGCCTGCGGTACGCGACCGTGACCGGCGTGGCACGCGACGACCTCGACGACGGCGGCGCCTGGCTCTACGCCGAGACGGTGCGCCAGATCCACGCGCTCAACCCGGGCACCGGGGTGGAGCTGCTCATCCCGGACTTCGACGCCCGCCCCGAGCAGCTCGCCGAGGTCTTCTCCTCGCGCCCCGAGGTGCTGGCCCACAACATCGAGACGGTGCCGCGGGTCTTCCGCCGGATCCGCCCGGGCTTCCGGTACGAGCGCTCCCTGGGCGTGCTCCGGGCTGCGCGGGAGGACGGCTTCGTCACCAAGTCCAACCTCATGCTCGGCATGGGCGAGACCATGACCGAGGTCCTCGAGGCGATGGAGCTGCTCCGCGACGCCGGCTGTGACCTGCTGACGGTCAACCAGTACCTGCGTCCCTCGGTGCGCCACCACCCGGTGGAGCGCTGGGTGCGGCCGGAGGAGTTCGTCGACCTGTCCGAGGCCGCGGAGGAGATGGGCTTCCTCGGGGTGATGGCGGGGCCGCTCGTGCGCTCGTCCTACCGGGCCGGGCGGCTGTGGGGCACGGCGATGCGCCGGCGCGGCGAGCAGGTGCCGCCCTCCCTGGAGCACCTCCTCGAGCCGGCCCGGTCACGCCAGGAGGCGTCCGCGCTCATCCGCTGACCGCCTCGATCTCACCGCCCACCGCCCACGCGGGGTCAGCCGACGCGGTGGAGCCAGCGCACGGGGGCGCCGGCGCCGGCGTAGCGGAAGGGCTCGAGCTCGTCGTCCCAGGCCTGGCCGAGCGCCAGGTTCATCTCGTGGCGCATGCGGGCGGGGTCGGCGGCGAACTCGAGGGCCGCGCGGATGCGGTCCTCGGGCACGACGACGTTGCCGTGGGCGTCGGTCTGGGCATGGAAGATCCCCAGCTCGGGCGTGTGGGACCAGCGGCCGCCGTCGACGCCTGGCGCGGGGTCCTCGGTGATCTCGTAGCGCAGGTGGGTCCAGCCGCGCAGCGCCGAGGCGAGGCGCGCCCCGGTGCCGACGGGCCCGGCCCACGAGTACTCGGCGCGGAAGAGTCCGGGCGCGGCAGGCTGCTCCGTCCACTCCAGGGAGACGCGGCCGTCGAGGACCGTCCCTGCCGCCCACTCGATGTGGGGGCACAGCGCGCGGGGCGCAGAGTGCACGAAGATGACGCCGCGGGTGATGGCACCACTCATGTCGACCCTCCTGGTTCCGGTTGAGGTACGTCTTCCCCTACGACCTCAGTGCTGGAACCAGCGGCTCGTCACGATCACGACGTAACGGGTTCATCATGCCACACCGGCGCCGGGGCGGCCCGCGGCTGCGGACCGTCCCGGCGCTCGGCTCAGGCGCGCGTCGGCAGCGGCTCGGCGGCCTCGGGCCGCCCACTGACCTGCTCGGGCGCCTCGGCGGCGCGCTCCTCGTCCTCCTCCGAGAAGATGTTCTCGGCGTTGGCGGAGTTGTACCGCTCGAGGTCGAGGATGCCCTCGCGCTTGGCGACGACGGTCGGCACGAGCGCCTGGCCGGCGACGTTCGTCGCCGTGCGGCCCATGTCGAGGATCGGGTCGATGGCGAGGAGCAGGCCCACGCCCTCCAGCGGCAGACCCAGGGTCGACAACGTGAGGGTGAGCATGACGATCGCGCCGGTGAGGCCCGCCGTCGCGGCGGAACCGACGACGGACACGAACGCGATGAGGAGGTAGTCGGTGACGCCGAGCTCGAGCCCGAAGAATTGGGCGACGAAGATCGCGGCGAGGGCCGGGTAGATCGAGGCGCAGCCGTCCATCTTCGTCGTCGCACCCAGCGGCACGGCGAAGGAGGCGTAGGCCGGCGGGACGCCGAGGTTGCGCTCGGTCACCCGCTGGGTCAGCGGCAGCGTGCCGATGGAGGAGCGGGAGACGAAGGCCAGCTGGATGGCCGGCCACGCGCCACGGAAGAAGCGCATGACGCCGAGCCCGTTGGTCCGCAGGACGATCGGGTAGACGACGAGGAGCACGAGCGCCAGACCGATGTAGACGGCGCCGGCGAAGGTGCCGAGCGGCGCGAGCGCGTCCCAGCCGTAGGTGGCGATCGCGCGGCCGATGAGGCCGAGGGTGCCCAGCGGCGCGAGGCGGATGATCCACCACAGCACCTTCTGGATGATGGCGAGCAGGGAGCGGTTGACCGAGAGGAACGGCTCGGCCTTGTCGCCCACCTTGAGTGCGGCGATGCCGACGACGAGCGCCATGACGAGGATCTGCAGCACATTGAAGCTCAGCGAGCTGCCGACACCGAGGACGTCACCCGTCTCGCTCCGCTCGAGCGAGGCCGAGGTCTCCAGGCCGAGGAAGTTCACCGGCACGAGGCCGCTGAGGAAGTCGAGCCAGCTGCCGGAACGCCCGGGGTCGCTCGCGGCGTCGGCACCCACGGAGGTGTTGATGCCCGGCTGCATGAGCAGGCCGAGCCCGATGCCGATGACCACCGAGGCCGCCGCCGTGATGGCGAACCACAGGAGCGTCTGGCCGGCGAGGCGGGCCGCGTTGGCCACGCCGCGCAGGTTGGCGATCGAGGCGACGATCGCGGTGAAGACGAGCGGCGGGACGGTGGCGCGCAGCAGGCTGACGAAGGTCGAGCCGATCGTGCTGAGCGCGACGGTGAGCCCGTTGGGCTCCTCGTTCGGGCCCTCACCGATCGCGAGCGCCCACCACCCGAGCAGCACGCCCAGGACGAGGGCGGCCAGGATCTGGACGGTGAAGGACGGCGCCCGCAGACGCCGTCGGGTAGGTGCAGTGGACGTGGACATGACTGCCTTTCCGGGTACGCGAAGGTGACAGGGGTGACGGCGCGCGACAGGCGCGCGCGTCGACGCGGGTACTCGGACGCGTGCCGACACGGGTCGGCGAGATGTGGGTCGGCGTCGTTGCCGGGGGGCGTCCGGGGCTCAGGTCCCGCGGGTGCTCAGGGTCGACAACACAGCGCGCTGGCCTGACGACCGAGGTCGCAGTCGTAGCGCGCGGTGAGGCTAAAGAGGTTGAGCACGCACCCTCCCCAAGGTGAGGTCCGAGGGCCGGACCAGCGGCTTACCCTAACCGACGATCAGCGCCGGCGGAAGGGGTCAGAGCATCTCGCGGATCGCGCGCATCGCCTTCTTGCGCTGGGCCCGCTCGAGCCGGTCGATGTAGAGCATGCCGTCGAGGTGGTCGCACTCGTGCTGGAGGCAGCGGGCCATGAGCTCCTCACCCTCGACGACGACCGTCTTGCCGTCGAGGTCGGTGCCCTCGACGCGGGCGTACCAGGCGCGCTCGGTGGGGAACCACAGGCCCGGCACGGACAGGCAGCCCTCGTCGCCGTCCTGGTACTCCTCCTCGGAGACCTCGACGAGACGCGGGTTGAGGACGTAGCCGATCTCGTCGTCGATGTTCCACGAGAACGCGCGCAGGCTCACACCGATCTGGTTGGCGGCCAGTCCGGCGCGTCCTTCGGTGTCGACCGTCTCGAGGAGGTCCTCGACGAGCATCTTGACGCGGTCGTCGATGTCCGTGATCGGTTCGCACGGGGTGCGCAGGACGGGGTCACCCACGACGCGGATGTCACGCATAGCCATGGGGACCAGTTTCCCACGGTTCACCCAGTGCTCGGGATCACGCCCACCTGCGACCTCAGCCCTCCTGTGTGTGGACTTCTCGACGGAGGAGGTCGAAAAGTCCACACACACGACGGCGGCGGCGGCCGCGCGCACCCAAGCACCACCCGGCGTCCCGCTGCGGCGATCTCGGCCGTGGCGACCGCTGGCGGGTGGCCTCGCGGGCCGGCCGCTGACGGCGTCCTCTTCGTGGAAGCACCCTTGACACCCGCCGATGTGAGCGGCAACATCGCCGGTTCAGGCGCATTTCCACCGGTCCACGCCGACGCGGACCGGTCGCGCGCCGTGGTCGGGGGAAGCCTCCAGCCGCGCGCGCTTGCAGGCCCGATCACGACGAAGGAGTACGCGATCCATGACACCTGACCCGACCGCGACGAGACAGCGGCGAACGCGGCTGCTCGGCGCCATCACCGCCCTCACCGTGGGGATCGGCGGGCTCGGCAGCTCGGCAGCTGCGGGCTCCGTCTCCCCGGACGCGGAGCCCGACCTCGAGGGGCTGGTCCACCACTTCCGGCTGGACGAGACGAGCGGAACCGTCCTGGCGAACTCCGGCTCCGACGGGACACCCGCCACCCTGGTCAACGCGGACAAGGCCACGCTGACCGGTGAGGGGGTGCGGCTCAACCCGGACTCCTACGAGACCGCCCTCGAGGGCGCGTACGTCGAGCTGCCGGACGACCTCACCGCGGGGATGACCGACCTCACGGTCGACTACGACGTGTGGGTCGACCCCGCGAACGTCGGCCACCACCAGATCTGGAGCCTGGCCAGCAAGGCCGGCACCTGCGACGTCGACACCGGGCTCCAGGGCTCCATCTTCGCCTCCAACACCGCGGCGAACCGGCCCGGTGCCCGCTTCCGCGTCCAGGTCGGGAACCAGGCGTTGCACCAGGAGCGCCTCCGCGAAGGAGCCTGGAAGCACGTCACCTACACCCAGTCCCTCAACGAGGACGGCACCACCTGGACCGGGACGGTGTACGTCGACGGCGCCGAGCAGAGCCAGGTCACGGGCCTCACCACCCCGCCGTCGGTCAACGCAGCCGCCGGCACGAACTGCAACTTCCTCGGCCGTTCCCAGACGTCCGGGGACTACTCCTTCCGCGGGACCCTGCGCGACTTCCGCGTCTACGACCGCGCCGTCGACGCCGACGACGCCGCCGCCCTCGCGGCCGACACGGTCGCCACGGGCGCCCAGGAGGACGCGGACGCGCTCGACCTGGGCCTCACCGACGCGATCGTCCGCGACATCGTCCTGCCGAAGTTCGGCGCGGTGGCCGGGTCGACGATCACCTGGGAGTCCTCCGACCCGTCCGTCGTCGAGGTCGTCACCCCGCCGGCGAGCGCGCCGAAGGTCGACGTCACCGGCCGGGTCACCCGGCCCGCCGTCGGGGAGCCCGACGCCAGCGCGACGCTGACCGCGACCGTGCGCAAGGGCAGCGAGGTCGTCACCCGCGACATCGAGGTCACCGTCAAGGCCGAGTTCCAGGACTCACCGGCCGTCGAGCGCGACATCTACGACCTCGAGCTCTACGCGACCGACGACGTCCGCGGGCACATCACCCTGCCCGCGGAGGGCGAGTTCGGCTCGACCATCACGTGGGAGTCCAGCGTCCCCGAGGTCGTCAGCCCGACCGGTGAGGTGACCCGCCCGGCCTACGGCCACCCCGACGTCGACGTCACCCTCACCGCCACCGCCACCAAGGGCGAGGCGTCGGAGACGAAGACCTTCGAGGCCACGGTCAGGGCCATGCCCCGCGTCGAGGAGTACGAGCGCTACTTCCTCGGCTACTTCAAGGGCGAGCACCTGGCCGACGGCGAGCAGATCATGTTCGCGACGTCGAACGGCAACACCGCCCTCGACTGGACCGGCCTCACCGGGGGGCAGCCCTCGCTCATCTCCGAGCTGGGCGACCAGGGCCTGCGTGACCCCCACATCGTCCGCTCCCCCGACGGCGACACCTTCTACATGATCGCCACCGACCTCAACTGGTACGACCAGGGTGGGTACAACATCAACGACACCCAGTACATCGAGGTCTTCGAGTCCAACGACCTCGTTAACTGGACGCCGCAGCGGCACGTCAAGGTCGCCCCCGACGACGCCGGCAACGCCTTCGCGCCGGAGTCGCTGTGGGTGGAGGAGATCGGCGCCTACGCCGTCTTCTGGGCCCAGTCCCTGTGGGACGACCCGGTCAACCGCACCGGCCAGGGCAACGCGCAGATGTGGTACAACGTCACGCGCGACTTCCAGACCTTTTCCGAGCCGCAGGTGTGGCAGGACCCGTTCCCCCGGTCGTCGATCGACACGACCGCCCTCAAGGTGGGCGACTACTACTACCGGGTGACCAAGGACGAGGCGGGCAACGCCGGGTCCGACCTCTTCTCCGAGAAGCACACCGACTTCCTCGACAGCGACCTCGACAACTGGGAGCTGCTCGCCCCGGCGCTGGGCCGGACCACGTGGGACCCGAACCAGGGCTACGAGGGCCCGGTCCTCTTCCAGGCGAACCCCGGTGACACCGCGTGCCCGGGCGAGTTCTACCTGTGGGGCGACCGGTACACCAACGGCGGCGGCTACCAGGCCGCGTGCAGCGAGGACATCGAAGCCGAGACCTGGGACCCCAAGCAGATCACCATGACCAACGCCGGCGTGCCGCGACCCCGCCACGGCACCGTCATCCCGATCACCCTGCGGGAGTGGAACGACATCCGCGGCATCGAGAACGAGGACGTGCCGACGACGACGGAGCTCACCGTCGACGCCGAGGTGCAGGAGGGGCAGACCGCCACGGTCAGCGCCACCGTCACCGCGGAGGACACCTTCGAGACCGGTGGTGAGGTGACCTTCAGCGCCGGCTCGTGGACCGAGACGGTCCTCCTCGAGGACGGCGTCGCGACCGCGACGCTGCCGGCCGGCCTCGCGCCGGGCGAGCACACCGTCACCGCCGAGTTCCTCGGCTTCGACGTCCTCGAGGCCTCCGCGGACAGCGCGGTCGTCGTCGTCGTGCCCGCCCCCGAGGAGCCCACCGACCGCCGGAGCGCGGAGTTCCACCTGTCCAACTCGTGGCGCGGGTCGACCGACGTGTTCTTCACCTACGGCCGCTGGACCGACGCGGTCTACGTCGGCGACTGGAACGGGGACGGCAAGGACACCATCGCGGTGCGGCGCGGCAACCGGTTCCACGTGACCGACAGCCAGCGCGGCGGTGACGCCGACGTCGTCCTCACCTACGGCCGGCCCGACGACACCATCCTCGTCGGCGACTGGGACGGCAACGGCACCGACACCTTCGCCGTCCGTCGCGGGGCCGAGTACCACGTGAAGAACTCCCTGCGCGGCGGGGCCGCCGACGTCGTCTTCCGGTACGGCCGGGAGGCGGACCAGGTGCTCGTGGGCGACTGGGACGGGGACGGCACGGACACCTTCACGGTGCGCCGCGCCGCCACCTACCACGTGAAGAACTCCCTGCGTGGCGGCGACGCGGACGTCACCTTCCGGTACGGCCGGGCCGGGGACGTCACCCTGGCCGGGGACTGGGACGGCAACGGCACCGACACCTTCGCCGTCCAGCGTGGCCGCACGTACTACGTCAACAACGCCCTGCGGGGCGGGGACGCGGACACGGTGGTCACCTTCGGGCGCGCAGGAGACGAGGTCTACGTCGGCGACTGGGACGGCAACGGGACCGACACCCTCGGGATCCGCCGCCCCGCGGCAGGCTGAGACCGGGCGCTCCCCCGAGGGCGCCGACGAACGCAGGACGCCCGGCCGGAGCTGCTCCGGCCGGGCGTCCTGTGTGCTGCGGGCCGCCCTCGCCCCTCGACACCGTTATCGACAACGTTTTCGAACTCGGCTAGCGTGCTCCTCGGCACCACCTCGACCATCTGCGAAGGAGCAGAGATGACGCGGAACCGACCACGTTGGCGACCCCTGGGGGCCGGCCTGCTGGCCCTCACGATGACCGGAGGGGTCGCCGCCTCGGCAGCGCCGAGCCAGCCCTCCCCCGCGGCGGCGGGCGACCCCGTCGTCGTCGTGAGCACCGATTTCGAGGACGACTCGTGGGAGCCGTGGACGCCCAGCGGTGAGCCCACCCTGTCCGTCGTCGACGACCGCGACGGCGGCAAGGCCCTGCAGGTCGCGGGCCGGAGCGCCGACTACATCGGCATCCAGACGCCCGCCGGGCTGCTCGAGGAGGGTACGGAGTACACCTTCTCCATGCGCGCCCGGCTCGCGGAGGGCACGCCCGGGTCGGCCGGCGTGCGCTTCGTCATGAAGCCGGGATACACGTGGATCGGCAACACGACGATGACCGCCGACGCGTGGACCACCGTGACCGGCACCCTCACGGCGCCCGCGGACGGTCAGGTCTACATCGGCACCGCCGACCTGCCCGAGGGCCCCTACACCTACCTCGTCGACGACCTCCTCATCACGGTCGCACCCGACGACGGCGGGGAGTGGGAGCCGGCACCGGACCCGGACTTCGTCCCGGGCGGGGCGACGAACCCGGTCGAGGCGCAGGTGACGACGGCGCGTGGCACCGGTGACGTGGCCGCGCTGACCTTCGACGACGGCCCGAACCCGGGCGAGACCACGGACCTCCTCGACTTCCTCGCGGAGAACGACCTCACCGCGACGTTCTGCGTCATCGGCCAGAACATCCAGGCCGAGGGCGGCGCGGACCTCCTGCGCCGGATGGTCGCCGAGGGGCACACCCTGTGCAACCACACGACGAGCTACGCCGACATGGGTGCGTGGTCCCACGAGCAGGTCGAGGCGGACCTCAAGGAGAACCTCGCCATCATCCGGGAGGCGCTGGACGACCCGGACCACCCGGTCCCCTACTTCCGGGCGCCGAACGGCAGCTGGGGCGTCACGCCCGAGGTCGCCGTCGCCCTCGGGATGCAGCCGCTCGGTCTGGGCAACCTCATCTTCGACTGGGACGGCAACGACCTGTCCGAGGCGACGCTGACCGCGAACCTGCGCGCCGCCGTCACCCCTGGCGCCGTCGTCCTCGTCCACGACGGCGGAGGGAACCGGGCGAGCTCGGTCGCCGCGGTCCGCACCGTCGTCACCGAGAGGCTGGCCGAGGGCTTCACGTTCACGCTGCCCAGCGGCGGGCTGCTCGACCCCGTCGCCCCGCTCGACCTCACCTTCGACTTCGAGGACGGCCTGCAGGGCTGGACCCCGCGCGGTGACGCGGACGGGGACCCGACGGTGTCCGTCACGACCGCGGAGGCGCACGGCGGCGCACAGGCGGCGCTCGTCTCTGACCGTACCTCCCAGGGCGACGGCATCGGCCTCGACCTCACGGGGCGGGTCGAGACCGGCGTGACGTACGAGGTCACCGCGTGGGTGAAGATGGCCGCCGGTGAGGCCCCCGACGACATCTGGCTGAGCATGCAGCGCACCACCGCCGGGGCCGACGCCTTCGACACCGTCGCCCAGGTCCCCGGCGTCACGGCCGCGGAGTGGACGCAGGTGACGGCCACGTTCACCATGCCGGCCGCCGACAGCGCCCGGCTCTACTTCGAGACGAGCTACAACACCGGCAGCGACGGCGACTTCCTCGTCGACGACGTGACGATCCGCTCCCAGGACAGCACCGGGATCGAGGACCTCACCCCGCTCAGGGACACGGTGCCCTTCCCCGTGGGCGTGGCCATCGACCGCCGCGAGACCCTCGGCGACTCCGCGGCGCTCACCACCCGCCACTTCGACCAGGTGACCGGCGAGAACCACATGAAGCCGGAGGCCTGGTACGACGGGCGCACCTTCCGGATGCACCCCGAGGCCGCGGCGATCATGGACTTCGCCCAGGCCGAGGACCTCGACGTGTACGGCCACGTGCTCGTGTGGCACAGCCAGACCCCGGCCTGGTTCTTCCAGGACGCGGCCGGCGCGCCACTCACCACGAGCGCGGCGGACCAGCAGGTGCTGCGGGACCGGATGCGCGAGCACATCTTCTCCGTCGCCGAGACGATGAGTGAGCAGTACGGGCTGTTCGGCAGCGAGACCAACCCGCTCAACGCCTGGGACGTCGTCAACGAGGTCGTCTCCGACAGCGGCGAGTTTGCCGACGGGCTGCGCCGCAGCGAGTGGTACCGGGTCCTCGGCGAGGAGTTCATCGACCTTGCCTTCGAGTACGCGGACGAGGCGTTCAACGACGTCTACGCCGCGCCGGGCACCGACCGCCCGGTCACGCTGTTCATCAACGACTACAACACCGAGCAGTCAGGCAAGCAGACGCGGTACTTCGACCTCGTCGAGCGGCTGGTCGACCGCGGCGTGCCGATCGACGGCGTGGGCCACCAGTTCCACGTCAACCTCGCCGTGCCGGTCCAGGCGCTGGAGGACGCGATCGTCCGTTTCCAGGACACCGGGCTCGTCCAGGTGGTCACCGAGCTCGACGTCACCACCGGCACCCCCGTGACGCAGGCGCTGCTCGTCGAGCAGGGCTACTACTACCGCGACGCGTTCCGCGTGTTCCGGGAGTACGCCGAGGACCTGTACTCGGTGACGGTGTGGGGGCTCATCGACACCCGCAGCTGGCGCAACGACAACGGCGCGCCGCTGCTGTTCGACGGCGCCCTCCGCGCCAAGCCGGCGTACTACGGCGCCGTCGACAGCGAGGAGCTGCCGCCGCGCCAGCGCTCGGCGTTCGTCTTCGCCGGGGACGTCGCCCTCGACGACGACGCGTGGGACGCCGTCGAGTGGGCCCAGCTGCCCCTCCACACGGTCCAGGACGAGGCCCTCGACGAGCTGGCGGCGTTCCAGCTGCGCTGGGCGGAGGACCACCTCACGGTGCTCGCCGCCGTCACGGGCGATGCGGACGCGGTCGAGATCGTCGTCGGCGAGGATACCTACACCGTCGGGCGTGACGGCTCGGGCGACGTCGACGCCGTCACCGCCGACCTCGACGACGCCTGGCTCGCCGTCGTCCACGTCCCGCTCGACGGGGCGGGCGAGGGGGACATCGTCGGCTTCGACCTCCGGACCGTCGGTGACGACGGCACGGTCGGCTGGAGCTCCCCGGGCACGCTCGCGCAGCTCACGCTCGTCGAGCCGCTCTCCTACCTGGAGGTGGCCCCCGCCGAGGAGCTGCCGGACGTCGACGGGGAGGTCGACGACGTGTGGGAGTCGGCGAACGTCGTCACCACCGGCAAGCAGACCTTCCTCTCCGCGGGGACGGGCGCGGACGAGGCGGCGACGGCGCAGGTCCGCACCCTGTGGGACGACAGCACGCTCTACGTCCTCATGGAGGTGACCGACGACGAGCTGAACGCCGAGCACAGCGACCCGTGGGCGCAGGACTCGGTGGAGATCTACGTCGACGCGGGCAACTACAAGAACGGCCCGTACCGCTACGACGACACGCAGATCCGGGTCAGCTACGAGAACGTCGTGTCCTTCGGCACCGGCGACGAGGCGTTCCAGGCGAACCGCGTGGAGAGCGCAACGTCGGTGACCGAGGACGGGTACGTCGTCGAGGTGGCGATCAGCCTCCTCGAGGAGGGCGGCCTCGGCACGTTCCACGGCCTGGACTTCCAGGTCAACGACGCGAGCACCCTCGACGGCGTCGCGACCCGCACCGCGATCCGCAACTGGGCCGACCCGACCGGGCTCGGCTACCAGAGCACGGCCCGGTGGGGCGTGGGCCAGCTCGTGGACGCGGCCGAGGAGCCGACCACGCCGCCCACGGAGGAGCCGACGGAGCCGCCGACCGGTTCCCCGGCCCCGACGGACGGGCCGACCGACGGGGCCACGCCGCCGGCGGGCGGGTCGGACGGTCCGGGCCGCGGCGGCCTGCCCGTCACGGGTGTCGAGCTCACCGTCCTGCTGCTCGCGCTGCTCCTGGTGGCGGGCGGTGGTGGGCTCGTCGTCCGCCGTCGGATGACCACCGGCTGACCGGCTGGGTGAGGAGGGGCCCCGGCAGGCGATCGCCTGGCGGGGCCCCTCCGTGCACACCGGACCCATGCCGTACGGGCTCTGCTGGGGCGCACCGTGGTCGGAGGTCGAGGCGGCCTGGGGCCCTCCGGCACGCCAGCTCGACCAGACGCTGGACCAGAGATTCTCGGTCGTCTACGAGGGCCTGTCCGAGAACTGCTCGACCGTCTCTCTCGACTTCACGGCCGACACCGGCCAGCTCGTCCAAGCCACGTCCACGGCTGACTGAACGTCTCCCGAAGGAGGCTCGGCTGGCTCCCGCGGCTGGATTCGAACCAGCAACCGTCCGATTAACAGTCGGATGCTCTGCCGTTGAGCTACGCGGGACTGCGGGGACGATGCTACCAGGGACGGGGCGCCGCCCCGCCGTCGTCATCACGACGGCGGGGCCCGCGCTGCCTAGCCGAGCCGCACGCCGCCCAGCTTCTTGGCCACCTTGGGGTCGTGGTGGTCCAGGGCGATGGAGCGGCCGGTCTCGAGCCCGGCGATCCGGCCCATCTCCTCCTCGCTCAGCTCGAAGTCGAAGATGTCGATGTTCTCCGCCATGCGCTCGGGGCGCACGGACTTGGGGATGACGACGACGTCGCGCTGGACGAGCCAACGCAGCGTCACCTGCGCGACGGTCTTGCCGTGCGCCTCGCCGATCGCGGTGAGGGTGGGGTTGGAGAAGATGTCGTTCTTGCCCTCGGCGAGCGGCCCCCACGACTCGATCTGCACGCCGAGCCCGGCCATGACCTCCTGGTCGGTGGTGCGCTGGTAGAAGGGGTGGGTCTCGACCTGGTTGACGGCCGGGACAACGTCGGCGTGCTGGACGAGGTCGACGAGGCGGTCGGGGAAGAAGTTCGAGACGCCGATCGCGCGGGCGGTGCCCTCGCGGTGCAGCTCGGACATCGCGCGCCAGAAGGAGTAGTAGTCGCCGAAGGGCTGGTGGATGAGGTAGAGGTCGAGGTAGTCGAGGCCGAGCTTCTCGAGGGAGGTCGCGAAGGCGCGGCGGGTGCCCTCCTCACCGCCGTCGTGGTTCCACAGCTTGGTCGTGATGAACAGCTCCTCGCGCGGGATCCCGCTGGCGGCGACCGCGCGGCCCACGGCCTCCTCGTTGCGGTACCCGGCCGCGGTGTCGAGGTGGCGGTAGCCGGCGGCGAGCGCGTCGGTGACGACCCGCTCGGTCTCCTCCGGCGGCACCTGGAAGACACCGAAGCCGAGGACGGGCATCGTCGTGCCGGTGTTGAGCGTGACGGTGGGGATCTGGGTCATGCGGGGTGCCTCCCGGTGGGTGGGTGCTGGGCCCTGCCATGGTGCGCGCCGCAGCGCCCGCCCGCGAGCGCGGGAAGCACAAAGGCCCGGGACCGCGTGCGGTTCCGGGCCTTGCCTGCTCCCGCGACTGGACTCGAACCAGTAACCGTCCGATTAACAGTCGGATGCTCTGCCAATTGAGCTACGCGGGATCGTGCGGCTCGACTCTAACAGGACGACGGCGTGATCCGGGAGCCGCCGGCGGGCGCCCCGGCTGTGAGGTGGGCCGCACTTCAGCCGGTGAGACCGACCGCCTCACGGACCCGGCGCTCGAGAGCGTCGATCTCGCGGTCGGCGTCCTCGCCGCGGGGCAGCGGACCGAAGGCGGTGACCTGCGAGTACAGGCTCCCGTCCTCGCGACGGCGGACGATCGCCCGCACGCGGGTGCCACCCACCTCGATCGTCTCGTGGTGGACGACGGAGGCCTGGACGCGTTCCCGCAGGGCGGAGGTGAGGACCTCGACGTCGTCGGACTCGAGGACGAGCACCTGGTCCCGGCGCTCCCGGTCGGCCCAGGTGATCGTGAAGGTGCGGGTGTCCCCGTCCCACGAGCCGTTCTCGATCTCGTGCCACGCGGTGCGCTGCCCCAGCCCGTCCTCACCGACGACGATCAGCGCGTCACGGGCGACGACGGCGAAGGAGCCGTTGGTCATCGCGGCGAAGGCGAGCGGCCGGTCACCCCTGGGCAGGTGCGCGGCGACGGCGTCGGGCAGGCGAGCGGAGCGACGGAAGATCGGCACGCCCTCACGGTATCCC
The DNA here is from genome assembly GCF_009193135.1 of Georgenia satyanarayanai. Classification (GTDB taxonomy): domain Bacteria; phylum Actinomycetota; class Actinomycetes; order Actinomycetales; family Actinomycetaceae; genus Oceanitalea; species Oceanitalea satyanarayanai. Next base: position 47,040 of record NZ_VUKC01000008.1, on the reverse strand, counting down.
GACGGCTGCCCGCTAGGATTGCCGGGCCGTGGCGGCCCGGGTCGCCCGCGCCCCAGTAGCTCAGCCGGTCAGAGCAGCGGACTCATAATCCGTCGGTCGTGGGTTCAAGCCCCACCTGGGGCACCGCATAACCGCAGTTGAGGGCGTTGTAACCCTCACTGTTCGCCGGAACAGGCCGTTCTGTCCCCCAGTCCGTCCCCCAGTCACTGTGGGACCGCCCCTGCGCCCCCCAACGCCGCCGCGAAACTGGCCGCTGCCAGCGCCTGCTGATCCGGCATGACGTGGCTGTAGTAGTTCAGCGTCACCGTGGCCGACGCGTGTCCCAGGCGTTCCTGAACCACGTTCACCGGCACCCCGGCCTTCAGCAGGATGGTGGCGTGCGTGTGCCGCAGCCCGTGAAGCGTGATCGTCGGCAGTCCGGAGGTCACCAGCATGGCGTCGAACGTCCCCGACACAGTGTCGGGGTGCGGCGGCTGCCCGTCCTCCGTCGTGAACACCAGCCCGTGGCCAGGCCACGGCCCCGGGAACGCCATGCGCTCCTCGGCCTGACGCTTCCGCCACGCCCTGAGCACCGCCACCGTGTCCTGGCCCAGGGCGATGCCTCGGCCCTTGCCGGACTTCGGCTCACCGACGATGACCACGGTTCCCGGCTCGCCGTCCGCGCGCGCCGCGCTCGTCCTCGTCTGGCGCACGGCTAGGGTCGCGCCCTCCAGGTCCACGTCCTCCCACCGCAGCCCGCACAGTTCCCCGCGCCGCATCCCGGTGTGCGCCGCCAGGTGCAGCAGCGGGAACAGTCGGTGGTCCTCGGCACCGCCCAGGAACGCCTGCAACTGGACCTCGGTCCAGTAGCGCAGCTTCGACCCACCGGGGCGGGTCTGCTTGGGCCTCTGGATGGTGGGCACCTGCCGGGCCGGGCTGACGGCGATCATGCCCAGTTCCACGGCGTCACGGAACGCCCGCGAGACGGTGGCGTGGACGCGCGCCACGGTGGCCGGTGCGAGCGCCTTGCCGCCCTTGCCGCCCGACTTCCGCAGCTGGGCATAGAACGCTCCGAGGTCCTGGCCGGTCACCTGGTCCAGGCGGCGCACCCCCAGGCTGGGGACGATGTAGGCGCGGACGTGCAGCCGGTAGGACGCCACGGTGGTGTCCCGCAGCCCGTCCAGGCTCGGCAGCCACCGCTCCTCCAGGTACTCGCGGACCGTCAGGCGCTCGGTGGAGGGCTTCCACGTCTTGTTGTCCTGAGCCGTGAGCGCGGCCCGTAGGGCACGCTTGGCCGTCGCCTCGGTCTTGCAGCCGGGCAGCCACCGTTCCTTCCGCACCCCGGCGTCGTCGTAGTAGCGGACGACCGGGAACCACGGCAGCGCCCGCCCCTCCTTCTTCCTGATGGTCCCGCTGGGACCCCTTCCCTGGCTCATGCCTGGCCCTTCCGCTCGTCTCGCGCACGTCCGACGCCGTTCAGCAGGCCCGGCCCGTGCTCGCGGTCCCATGCCCGCGTCCTGTCGATCCGCTTCCTGTACGTCGCTTCGGTGAAGCCCGGTTCCAATTCCCTGAGGGCCTGGAGCATCGGCCTGCGCTCGTCCCACGCCTGCCGCATCGCCACCGCTCGCCGGTGCCAGGCAGCGTCATCCCGCGGAACACCTCGCGCGCCCTCGGGCGCTCTGCCTTGGTCGTAGGCGGGCACCTGCCGGGAGGCGCGCCGCCCGACCTCGCCACCCATGCGAGCCGTGCGCCGCACCTTCTCGGCCCTGACCTCGCGCCAGCGCCGGACCTCCGCCTCTACCTGGCGGACCACCGTGGACGTAATGCGGCCCCGCCCGTGACTGTCCATCGTGAGCGCTGAGCACTCCACCCGGCCGCCGATCACGGTCCACTGGCCTTCGACGTCCCAGGCGACCCCTGAGGCATCGGACCACTGAAACGAGAACGGCCCAGCAGGCCCATCCTTCTGCCTTTCAGTACGCATACAGACAGCATACGGTCCAATAGCGGTCCTGCCAAGATGCGTACCGATTGCGTACCGCTTGGCTGGCGGCCTGACGTGTCGGTACGCATGTGGTCCCGATGCGGACAGACCTGCCCTAGCGTCGGTGCCATGGAGAACCCCACGACGGACCTGCTGGCGCTGAAGCGCGTGCGCGCCCTGGTCCGGTCCGGCTCAGCACGCGCCGTCCGCATCGGTGCTGGTCTTACCCGAACGGAGGTGGCTCGCGCCGCGAAGGTCTCGGCACGGTCCCTTGCTCGGTGGGAGTCGGGCGAACGCCTACCCCACGGCGCCGCCGCTCTCCGGTACGGGGCCATCCTGGACAGCCTCATGGACGAGCACCGATGAGTGCCGCCCCGTCTGTCGCGGACCTGCGCCGCGTCACCACGACGACGATCACCACCGCCGGGGCCTTCCTCGGCATGAGCAAGTCGGCCGCCTACCGCGCCGCCGACGCCGGGGACCTTCCCACCATCCAGGTGAGTGGCCACCGCCGCGTTCCCACCCCCCTACTGCTCGGCCTCGTCGGCCTGCCCTACGAAGTCGGCGCCCTCCCAACCACGACAGGCCCTCACATCACCCAGGAAGTGACGAGCTGAGGGAAGTCAGCATGAGCAAGCAGCATGCCCCCATGCGGGTCAGCACCACCATCTACCTGCCCCTGCGCCCCGAGCGCGGCGGCCGCCTCAGCCTGGAGAACGTCCGGCGCGCCCGGTGGAACCTTACCGAGGGCAGCACCGTCCGCCTCTCCATCTACGGCCTGGGCTCCTGGGAGGCGGGCGTCCCTGAACTGATCGGGCGCCGCCTGGCCGAGTCCGGCGTGACAGCCGTCGAAGTCCAGGCGAGCACCAGCCCTCGGACCCTCGCCGCGTTCGAGCAGGCCATCCTTTCGGCCTCCGAGGCGTACTGGGAGAGCATCGCCCAGGCCACCGCGTCCGGGAAGTACGCGACGGCGGGAGACCTCCCGTGAGCGTCAGCTACGACAACGACACGGCCACCTGGTGCGACCAGCACGCCGTCGTCCGCATCGACTGTGGGTGCGCTGTTCCCCTGAACAGCAGCGGTGATGCTCGTCCCGCCATCCTCCAGCGCATCCGGTCCGGCGCGTGGCTGGACGCCCAGAAGTTCCCGCCGCTCGCATGGGCGGTCCACGGCCTCATCCCCGAGGGCTTCGGCCTGTTCACCGGCCCACCGAAGGCCGGAAAGTCATGGGCAACCCTCGGCATCGCCCTGGCCGTCGCCGCAGGTGGACGCGCGTTCGGAAAGGTGCCCACCGGGGAGCCGCGCCCCGTGCTGCTGCTCGCCCTGGAGGACGGCGACCGTCGCTTGCAGGGACGCGCCCGCACCCTGCTGAAGGGCGCCGACAGCATCCCCCAGGCCCTGCACTACGTCACCGAGGCCACCCCGAACGAGGTGCTCGACCTCATCGCCGCATGGCTCAGCGTCTACGGGAGCCAGCGGCCCCTGGTCATCCTGGACACCCTCGGCAAGGTCATGCCCCAAGCCCACCCCGGCGAAGGCGCGTACCAGCGGGACTACCGCGTGGGCAGTGGCCTGAAGCGCCTCGTAGACGCGCACCCCGGCGCGTGCCTGCTCGTCGTCCACCACACCCGCAAAGCAGGGTCCGAGGACTGGATGGACTCCACCAGCGGCACCAACGGCCTGAACGGCGCAGCTGACTTCACCCTCAGCCTCTCCAGGAACCGCAACGAGGGAGACGGCATCCTCCGCGTCACCGGACGCGACGTGCCCGAAGGCGAGTACGCCGCCCGTGTAGACGACGGCACCTGGACCCTCACCGGCGACACCCTCGCAGACGCCGCCCGAGCCGCACAGCAGACCCGCGCCACCGAGAACCTAGGTGACCGCTCCGCACAGATCGTCGCCATCGTCGGCGACCACCCCGAGGGCATCGCACCGGCAGCCGTCGCCACCATGCTCGCCATCAGTGGCAAGGACGCAGGCCAGTACCTCGGACGCCTTGCCGATAAAGGACGCATCAGGAAGGCCGGCCGAGGCCTCTACACCCCTGTCGAAAGTGTCGAAAGTGTCGAAACCGAAGAACCCGGATACGACACACCACCGCTCCCTTTCGACACAACAAAGGTGGGGAATCCCCAGTGACCTGCGCTTTCGACACTTTCGACACATTCGACACCCACCCCAGGAAGGACAGGGAGATGACCACCAGCACAGCGCGGACCGTCGCTGTCTCGCCGTGGCCCTGGCGTCGTGGAGGGATGCCGCACGCGTGCGTGGACCTCCTCGCGCTAGTGGCTGCTCGTCAGGACGCCGTGGCCGCCAGGCTCAACGCGCTGGAGGCCACGCCCACGGATTACCAATCCGTCCCGGCCTCTCGTCAGCCCGCTGACCTGCAAGGACGCGGGACTGTCCCCCACCTGTCCCCCAGCGTGGAGGGCCTGAGCACCACTGGAGGCCGCCGTGGCTGACGCGTCGGAGGGCTGGGTCCCGGCGTTCCCGGGCCAGCGCCCACCGTTCCAGAAGGGCCACATGCTCACCGTGACGCACGGGGCGCAGTCGGACCGGCTGGTGAGGCCCCGCGCCCTGGAGATTGCCACTGACCTGGCCGAGGACGACGCCCTTCCCGCGTACCTCGCTGAGCGGTCATACCGCCCGGCGCTGATGGCCTATGCCACGACGCTGGCCCGCATCGAGCGGGTGGAGTCGTGGCTGGAGCGCACGGTCCCTGAGCACGGTGTCCCTGAACTGGACGGGGAGGGGGCTGTGAGGGGCGCGACGAAGCTGCTGGAGCGGCTGGAGCGGAGCGCGGACAGGCAGCGGCAGGAGTTGGGCCTGACGCCTCTCAGTAGGGCGCGTCTGGGCCGTGATGTGGCGGTGCAGCAGGTGTCGCTGCTCCAGGTGTGGGAGGCCGAGGACAGGGCGCGTGAGGCGCAGCAGGACGACGACGTGGAGGTGGAAACCGATGGTGAGTAGTCAGCCCGCGAGGGTGGCCCAGATGAGGCCGACGGTGGCGAGGGCGAGGACGACCGTGGCAGCGGAGAGGACCCATGTAGCGATGGCGACCTGGCGCGCCTGCGCCTTGGCGACCTCGCTGTACTCGCGGCGGTCGTGGAAGTCTCTATCGGTCCGCATGGCGTTGGCGTGGGCGAACAGGTGGGTGGACAGGTCTCGGAGGAGTCCGAGGTGCTCGTCGGCTGCCCGCATCCGCACAGGGTCACCGCTCTTGCGCGCGGCTTCGCGGGCTTTCAACGCGTCGGCAATCTTCCCGTTGAGGTTGTCGAGAGTCTGCTCAGTTCGGAGTAGCACCTCCTGTGGGGTCAGGGCGGCAGACTCTGGCGTGGCGCTTTCGTTGTCCATGCACGGGAGCCTGGCATGAGCGCGGCGACCGTGGGGCGTAACGCGCGGGTGTCGATGAAGGCTGACCTGCTGGCGGCGCGTGAGGACCTGGGCGTGTTCGCGCGGACGGTGGGTGTCCCGCTGGAGGACTGGCAGGTTGGGGCGCTAAGCCTAAAGCAGCCGACGACGGTGCTGCTAGCGCCTCGGCAGACGGGGAAGTCTCGTTCGCTGTCGGTGCTGGCGGTGCATCGGTCGTTGACTCGGCGCGAGCACATGACGCTTGTCGTGAGCGCGGGTGAGGACGCGGCGCGGCGGCTGCTGGCGACAGTTCGGGGGATGCTGACTCACCCGCTGCTGACAGGTGCGGTGCTGGATGAGGGCGCGGGGCAGGTGACGTTCGCGAACGGGTCGGTGATCCGTGCGGTTCCGGCGTCGGAGCGACAGGTGCGTGGCTGGTCGGTGGACCTGCTGCTGCTGGATGAGGCGTCGTTCATCAGCGATGACCTGATCTACGGGGCGGCGCTGCCGACGACGGCGGCGCGTGACGGTGCCCGGGTGGTGCTGGCAAGCACGCCGTGGGAGGCGTCGGGCGCGTTCCATGCGTTCGCGACGATGGATCGGCCGGACGTGGCGGTGCATCGGTGGCCGTTGTCGCGGGCGTCGTGGATCAGCGCGGCATTCGTGGCGCAGATGAAGGCGACGATGCCGCCGCTGCGGTTCCGGGCCGAGTTCGACGCGGAGTTCGTGGACGGCGGTAGCGGTCTGTTCGCCCGAACGGACCTTCTGGACGCGGTGGCGCCCTACCGGCTGCTCGAGCCTGCCAAGGCCGTGGGCGGTGCGGTGCTGCTGGGCGCCGACTGGGGCCGCGCCAGGGACTCCCACGCGCTGGCGATGATCGGCGCGCTGGACGACGGTGGCCGCAACCCGGACCCGGTGCTGTTCGTGCCGTGGGTAGAGACGTCCCAGCGGTCCTACGCGGACCAGCAGGACCTCATCTTCCAGACGGCGGCAATCGGCCCGGAGGCGAGGGCACGGGCGTACCTGACAGGCCCGACCCAGGGCCGGACGATTGTGCCGCGCATGGGCGCGTACGACGTGACCATGGTGTTCTCCGAGTCCAACGGGGTCGGCGCCGCCCCCACGGAGGCGCTGCTGGCGCGCCTGCCTGGACGGGTGCAGGCGGTGACGACCACCCAGCGGTCGAAGGAACTGGCGTTCTCCCGGCTGGCCGGGTTGCTGTCGAACCACCAGCTGGTGCTGCCGGACCACCCCCAGCTGTTGCGGGAACTGTCCGCGTTGGAGGCGACGCCCACGGAGAACGGCGGGGTGCGGATCGGTGGCGCGGACGGCCACCCGGGGGACTTGGCCATGGCGCTGTCGCTGGCGGCGCTGGGCCTGCATGACGACGTGACGGTGGGCCGCTGCGCGCGGCGCCGACCGGAGCGTGAGGACTGGCTGGAGACCACTTCGGGGCTTCAGGTGCCCGCTGTGCCGAAACCTCGGGACGGCGGGATGGGCCGCGACCGGTTCACGGTGCGCGGTGTCTGACCGAGATGAATGGAGAGACCGATGACGACGACCAAGTTCCCGGCCCTGGCAGGTTGGAGCGAGTACACCGACGCCGTTCAGGCGTACAGCGACCTGGAGACGCAGCGGCGTGCCCACGGCCCTGTCCTGGAGGCGCTGGAGCGCGGCAAGGCTGACGCCATGAAGGCCGACGATGCCGCCCAGGCGGAGGCCCTGAGGTCAGGTGGCAAGGACCCTGGGCGCAAGCACACCGTGAAGTGGGAGAAGGACCTGGAGGCGGCAAGGAACCGCGCCAGGGTCCTCTCCCAGGCGTTGGAGCAGCAGGAGCAGGCGGTGATGGCCCTCCTGCGGGACACCGAGCGTGCCGCCCAGGCTGTGGACCAGCCGGTGGAGGATGCCGCCGAGGCGTACGAGGCCGCCGTGGATGCGCTGCTGGCCGCCCGTGACACCTACTTCCGCGCAACGCGCGCCCGGACGTGGGTGCTGGAGGGCGTCCCGGCCGGGCGACGGTTCAAGGGCGCTGGCAGTGCCCCTCCGACGTTGACGGACCCGCGTGTGGCCGCCGGGACCGTCTCGGTGTGGGAGGAGCTTCCCGAGCCGACTGTGGCGGCCAAGGTCCTGGAGGCGTTCCGCGTGGAGGCCGACAGCCACCGCCCCAAGGCGCCCCGGGAGGAGACCCGTCGGGTGCTGCGGAAGGTCCCCGATTTCCGGGGCGAGGCCACGGACAGCATGACGTACCGCTCCATCCCTGTGGACGCGGCAGGCAAGCCCCTGAACCGATAAGGGGAACGCGGCAGGCCACGCCTAGTAGGACGGGGCGGCCTGCCGCGCTTTGTCGATCCCGAACAATGGGTTCCAGAGATTGCCACACGCGACCGCGAACGGATGCTCAGTTGCCGATCAGCCTGGTGGCTACCGTCTCCCAGCCCTCGATAGCCTCAGTCACCTGACCGGCGAAAGTGAAGGCGCTCCAAATACGCCCGGCGACCGTTAGCACCTTCGCAACCGCCGGGTGGTGGTCTCGCAAAGCCGGGTCGACGGCTACAGCGCCCGCAAGACGCTCGGCCGCCGCCTTAACGCCCTCCGGTCCCATGACGTTTAGGTGGTCGATCGCCCACAACATGTCGTGGAGCCTCGCGACGAGGAGCCGCTTTATCTCTGGAGGGAGGGTCTGGTCTCCGCGGACGGCGCCGAGCGCCTCGTCCAGTGATTCCCTCAGGGCACCAAGCGTCTCGCCATCGGGCGCGCTGCCTTCCGAACCGAGCACAGAGAGCAGGCTGGACAGCGCGCCGAGCGAGGCAAGCGCCCCCGCGTCGACGAGTTCCCCCTTAGCGGCCGACCAATTCCCGTTCGGCATCAGCACGCTTCGGCGCCATTCTGGCGAATAGTGTTCGTAGAGAGTCGTGATGCGCTCGTCCTCGATCCTGTCGACGAGGCGCTCGATGTCCGCGAGAAGGCCCGCAACCCTAACCATGCTTCGGGTAACCGTCGTGCTGTCACCGCCAAGCACCGTTGTCCACGCAGTGATGAACGAGGTACCGCCGCCCTCCTGAGCTTTAACAGCTGTGAGAATCGCATGGAGACGGGCTGCAGGGTTGTCCAGGGTCATGCCACCAGGCTAGTGCGCTACCCGTGTCGGCCACGCCGTGGTTACCCCGCAAGTTCAGCGTGGCACCTCACGAACAGTTGTTCCCTGCTGAGCATCGAGTCCCGCATGATGCCACTCGGCGTCGAGTCGATCCGGACACCCTGGCGGGTTCTGCAACCGCAACGCCCCCTGCCGTCCAGCCTCCCGGAACCGGGCAATGGGAGCGGCGAGCAGGCCCTAATAGCCGAGGCGGGCGTACCGGCTGAGGGCGGGACCGCCGCGCTTGACCTCCAGTGGGACCAGACCCGCATGTGGTGGCGCCGATGGCTTCCCAGTCCCATGGGCGGGGTGAGCGTGAACCGCACACCGGTTGCCTGCACGGTCCTGCCACAGGTCCACAGTGACCCCCTCCACCACCTCCGTGGCGGCGCAGACCCAGCCGCAGTCCCTCAGTAGTGCTGCTCAGGCTTCGCGCATGTCCTCCCTGTGCCCCCCACCTTGCCCCCCAGAAGCGCGGGAACGGGCGGGGATAGGCGGCAAGAGCGCCCCACTCGATCCCTATCTGGCCTGCACAGATGCGACCGCGCGGGAATCGACGGGACGGCCGGAACGAACTCATAATCCGTCGGTCGTGGGTTCAAGCCCCACCTGGGGCACCCTCGTTCTCCCGCCCCGCCCGCGCGGCAGGTTGCGGGCCTCCTGGCCCGGCCCGACGACGACCGGCCCGACGACGACCGCATGTGGCACACCTCCTTCCTTCGGAGGGGCCCGGCTCGTGCGCAGGCGTGAGTTTTCCCCGGGGAGCCTCGGTTTTACGCCCCGGCAGGTTACGTTGCAGTCAGCGGTTGATCGGCGCCACGGGCGGTGGCGCCGGCACCCACCGGGAGGGAGACCCATGGGCGAGCAACCGATGAGCGCGGCAACCTCGCAGGCCAGCGCCGCGCGCGCGTCGTCCTGGCGTGACGTCGTCGCCGCACAGTACGAGTTCCAGCAGGCGCGGCTCCGCGTCGCCATCGAGGACGACGGCGGCACGGAGGAGCACCTGTAAGCCTCGGCCCCGTCCCGGGGAGGCACCGGCGGCATGGACATGAAAGCACCGCCCCGGGCGGCGTTCCTACCTCTGGGGGGAGAAGGAGGAACCCGGGATCCGGGGCGGCGTAGTCCTACATTAGTAGCAGAACTCTTCCTACGGAAGTCGTAGACGCCACCTGTGACGCACAGCACGCGAAACGCCGGCGACAATCTGGACACATCAGGACGGATCGCCCACCAGCGCGGGGCGGGTCGTCCCCGGCTCACGCCGTCTGCTCGACGGAGCGGTCCGACGTGCCGAACGACCCGTCCGGCACACTGCTCTCGTGACCACACCTGACATCGCCCGGGTCCTGCGCGCGTGGCGTGCCGCGGGAGCCCACGTCGACCTTGGCGCGCCGGTCGACGAGAGACTCCTCGCCCGCGCCGAGTCCGAGCTCGGGTTCCCGCTGCCTCAGGACGTCCGTGATCTCTACGCCGCGTGCGACGGGATGGCGCTGGCCTCCGGGGACCTTGTGCTCCACCCGCTCGTCGCGCCGGACGGCGAGGGCGTCACCACCGCCTCGCGGCAGCTGCGCGCGGAGGGCTGGCCGGTGCCCGAGGAGCTGCTCGTCCTGGGCGGCACCGGCGGTGACGAGGTGCTCGGCGTCTGGGTGGTGCCCGACGCACGCCGCACGCTCGTCGTCGTGATGGGCTCGCCCTCCGAGGAGCCGGACCTCGCGGTCCTCGGCACCAGCCTCGCCGGCTTCCTCGCCGCATGGTCCGCCTACTTCCTCCCGCTCGGCGACCCGGGCGACGACCCGGCGATCGGCGAGTGCCTGACCGAGCTCGGAGCGCCCGCAGGCCCCGCCGTCCTCGACGACGAGGAGCACGTCCTGCGCCTGCTCGCCTGGGCCTCCCCCGACATCCCCGATCCGCGCCCCGACCCCTACGAGCGCCCGCTCTCCCCCGCCGAGCTCACCCGCCTCGCCCAGCAGGGCTGACCCGCCGGCTCAGCCGACCTGGGCCGGCTCCACGATCTGGAGGTCCTCCACCAGCTGCAGGAAGGCCCGCGCGTAGGGGCTGTAGGACACCTCGTCGCGCACCCGCTCCCAGTCGATCTGCTCACGCAGGGCCCGGGTGAAGGGCAGCAGCCGGCCGAAGTCGCAGTAGTGCTCCCCCAGCACCCGCAGCTTGGAGGACAGCACGTCGGTGGCGCTGAGCACCGGCATCCGCACGGCCAGCACCTCGAGCACGTCGGCCCGCTCGAAGAGCTCGTCGTGCACCGGCTCCCCGGACATCCGGTAGAGCACGTCGACGAGCTGGCCCTTGTGGTACGCCTTGAACAGCCAGTTCTCCGGCGGCTCGTGGACATCGAGCCCCGCAGCGCCGATCGCGGCGCGCGCCTGGTCGATGTGCTCCTCCTTGATGACGAAGTCGGCGTCGTGCTCCGGCTCCGGTGCACCGCGCACCCAGGCGGCGTAGCTGCCGCACAGCGCGAAGGGGATCTCCGCCTCCGTCAGCGCGACCGCCGCCATCCGCAGCGCGTCGTGCAGCGCCTCTCGTTCCTCGTCTGCCATGGCACGGGTCTACACGAGGGTGTGCGCTCCTGCACCGTGAGAACCACAATCGAGGCCATGCGCCTGGCCACCTTCAACATCCTGCACGGACGGTCCCTCGTCGACGACGCGGTGGACCTGGACCGTTACGCGCGTGCGGTCCGGACCCTGGACGCCGACATCCTCGCCCTGCAGGAGGTGGACCGCGACCAGCCCCGCTCCCACGGTGCGGACCTCACGACGATCGCCGCGGAGGCGATGGGTGCCGTCGAGCACCGCTTCGCGGCGACCCTCGCGGGCCTCCCGACGGCGTGGTCCGCCGCCACGGGCGACCTCCAGCCGGGCACCGCGAGCTACGGCGTCGCGCTCCTGTCCCGCTGGCCGGTGAGCTCGTGGACCGTCATCCCGCTCGAGGCCATGCACGGCGAGGTGCCCGTCGTCTTCGAGGGTGCGACCGAACCGACGATGGTGACCGACGAGCCGCGCGTCGCCGTCGTTGCCGTCGTCGAGACGCCCGAGGGACCGATGACGGCGGTCTCCACCCACCTCACCTTCATCCCCGACTGGACGAGGGTCCAGCTCGAGCGGCTCGTCGCCGCCCTGGCGGAGATGCCGAGGCCGGCCGTCATCATGGGCGACCTCAACATGGCGGGCTCGCGGCCCACCGTCGCGACCGGCTGGCGGTCCCTCGCGGACGCGCTCACCTTCCCCGTCACCCACCCCGACCGGCAGATCGACCACATCCTCGCCGAGGGCGCGGTCCGGGCCGCCGGGGAGGCCCGTTCCGTGGCCACCGGGATCTCCGACCACCGGGCGCTCGTCGTCGACGTCGAGCGCGGCTGGCACGGCTGAGCGCTCACGTGGTCTGCGCCGCGACCCGCGCACCGACCGCCCGCCTCAGGAGCACCGTGAGCACGACGGCGACGAGGAGCAGCCCGGCGACGTCGCCCCACAGGTGTCCACGGTGGAGCGGCTCGCCCGCCGCGAGCGCCGCCATGACGACGGCGTGGACCACGCTGGACCAGACCGTGAACCACAGCAGGCTGGTGTGCGCCAGCGGGTCACCGGCGGCCCGCAGGAGGAAGATCCCCAGCGTCGCGTAGAGGCCGACGACCATGAGGAAGTACTCCGAGTCGTGCGGCGGCCCGGTGTGCCACTGCCAGCCGGCGGGCCACACCGCCGCCAGCGGGTAGACGAGCAGGAAGACCACGCCGACGGCGGCGAGGGCGAGCTGGAGAGGCCGGTACACGGGTCGCATCGGAGCTCCCTGTGGTGGGGAGGCTCATTGTGCGCCCGGCGCCCAGCCGGCGTCGACACCGTCGGGGTCCCGGGTCGGGGGGCACCGGAGGCCGCCCCGACCCGGGCACGGTCAGCGGGTGCCCCCGAGCCGGCGGCGCAGCGCGGGCAGGCCGGCCGCGGCGAGCCCGCCGGCGAGGAGCAGGGCCGCGGCTGCGGCGGCCACCCCCACCCCGGCTCCGGTGCTCGCGAGCGACCCGCCGGTGGCAGGGGCGACAGGAGCCGGGTCCGCGGCCGGCGGCGCGGTGGGCTCCGGCGCGGGCTCGGTGGGCTCGGGCACGGTCGGTGCGGGCTCCGTCGGCTCCGGCTCGGTCGGCTGCGGCTCGGTCGGCTCCGGCTCCGGCTCGGTCGGCTCCGGCTCGGGGGCCGCGATCTCCGGTGTGCTCGCCGGCGCGGTGCGGTGGCCGGTGGCCTGCTCGTAGTCGAAGGCCATCGCGAGCAGCTCGGGCTCGCTGAACGGCAGCCCCATGAGCTCGAGGCCGACGGGCAGCCCGGCGTCGGTGAAACCGGCCGGCACGGTGAGCGAGGGGAAGCCGGTCTGCGCCGAGGAGGCGCAGTTGGTGCCGGGCTGGGACTCCCCGACCGGCTGGGCGACCTGCCGGATCGTCGGGTAGGCGAGGGCGTCGATGCCCCCCTCCTCGAAGGTCGAGGTGAGGATCTCGCGGGCCAGCTCCTGCTTCTCCAGCCGCTCGAGGTACTCCGGGCTCGGCATCTCCGGCGCGGCGTCGAAACGCTCGAGGCTCGTGAGCACCGTGGGCGTGACGTCACCGCTCGCGATGATGTCGGAGAGCGTGAGCACGTCCGCGGGGGCGGTCAGCGCCGCCAGCCCCTGCGGCCACCGGGCCCCGTCCTGCGCGAGGTAGGTGTTGAGGTCACGCTTGAACTCGTCGCCGATGACGCCGGACTGGGCGATCGCGTCGACGTACTCCTGGGGCATCTCGACCTCGACGACGGTCGCGCCCTGGTCCTCGAGGTCGGCCGCCGCCGCGCGCACGAGCGCGCTGGTGGGTTCCTCCGCGGGGGTGACCCCGAGGTACTCCGGGTTGACGAGCAGGCCGATCGTCCGGCCCTCGAGCGCGTCGGGGGCGAGGGAGTCGAGGTAGGACTCGGGGAGCAGGCCCTCGGAGCGGGCGGTCACCGGGTCCTTGGGGTCGTAGCCGACGGTCGCGTCGAGGAAGATCGCGACGTCCTCGACGGTCTTGGCGATGGGCCCGCCGACGTCCTGGGTGTCGGACATCGGGGCGATCCCGTCCCGGCTCAGCAGGCCCATCGTCGGGCGCAGCCCGACGAGGTTGTTCTGGGCGGCCGGGATGCGGATGGAGCCGCACGTGTCGGACCCGAGTCCCGCCGTCGCGAAGCTCGCCGCCACGCTCGCGCCGGTGCCGCCGCTGCTGCCGCCGGGGTTGCGCGTCTGGTCGTAGGGGTTGCGGGTCTGCCCGCCGAGGGAGCTGATGCTCGTGATGCCGGCGGCGAACTCGTGGAGGTTGGTCTTGGCGACGACGATCGCGCCGGCCGCGCGGAGCCGCTCGACCTGCGTCGCGTCGTCCGGCGGCTGGAAGTCCGCGAGCGCCACCGAGCCGTTGGACGTCGGCATGTCCCCGGTGTCGTAGTTGTCCTTGACGACGACCGGCACGCCGTGGAGCGGGCCGCGGACCCGGCCGGCGGCACGCTCGGCGTCGAGGGCCGCCGCCTCCGCGAGCGCGTTCTCGTTGACCGTGATGACCGAGGAGAGGCCGGGCTGGTCGTCGTACGCGTCGTCGTACATCGAGATGCGCTCGAGGTAGCGCCCGACGAGCGCGACGGACGTCGTCGCCCCCGAGTCGAGGAGGGCGGCGGCGTCGGCGACGCCGAGCTCGACGACCGCCGGGGACGGGTCGGGTGTCACCACGACACCGAAGGCGGACGGCGCGGCGACGCTCAGGCAGGCGAGGCTCGCGGTGGCGGCGAGCAGGCCGACCCGCCGTCGGGCGGGTCGCGTGTCGGGTGTGCGCATGGTTCTCCTCGTCTCAGGGACGCGCATGGGGCGCGAGGGCCACCGGGGCCCTGCCCGCACGCTAGGAGTGGCGTGTTTCGCCGCAGTTGCCCCCGCGTTTCGTCAGGTGACGATGTGGCCGCTCAGGCGTCCTCGCGCAGGGCGCGGCGGCGGTTCTCCATGGCGACGAGCTCCCCGAAGAGGGCCACCGCCTCCTCGCTGTCGGGGGGCGTGCGCTGCAGCCGGCCCTTGAGGTCGGCGATCTGACGGGTCAGGCCCATCTGGATGAGGGAGAGCAGGACGCCGCGGGCGTAGTTGCCCAGCGCCTCGGGGCGGTCCTCGGGCAGCGGCGCGACGGCGAGCTCGGTGATGACGCCGGCGACCGGTCCGACGGAGTTCTCCCGCAGCGTCTCGGTCCACCAGCTCGCGGCGTGCCGCTCACCGTCGGCGCGGCCGCGCTCGGGGCTGGCGCGGTCCAGTTCGGCCCCGTAGGCCCGGGTGCCGCCGGCCGCGCGGATCGCGTCGTGGACCCCGCGGTAGGCGGGGACGGTGAAGGTGTCCGGCGGGAGGTCGTCGAAACCGGCGCTGAGGGCGAGGTGCGGCAGCTGGAGGACGACCTCGAGCACCTGCCGCTCGAGGCGTGCCACCGGGTCCTCACGGCCCGGGCGCGACCCCTGACGGGCGGAGGCCGGCTCGGCGGGGTGCCGGCCGCCGTCGTCGCCGCGTCCGCCGCGTGGCGGACCGCCGTAGCGCCCGCCCTGCTCGCCGCGTCCGCCCTGCGACGCTTCGCCGGCCGCTCCCCCGCGCCCGCCGCCCCCACCCCGCTCGGCCTGGCCGACGGCGCGCCGCACCGCCGTCTCGTCCATCCCGAGCCAGCCCGCGAGCTCACGCGCGTACTCCGCGCGCAGCGCGCGGTCACGGATCCCGGCGACGACGGGGGCGGCGGACCGCAGGCCGGCGACGCGGCCCTCGGCGGTGTTGAGGTCCACCCGCCGCAGCGCCGAGCGGATCGCGAAGGCGAAGAGCGGCTCGCGGCTGTCGACGAGGCCGCGGACCGCGGCCTCTCCGCGCTGCTGGCGCAGGTCGCACGGGTCCATCCCGCTCGGCTCGACGGCGACGAAGGTCTGGGAGGCGAACTTCTGGTCCTCCCCGAAGGCCCGCAGCGCCGCCTTCTGCCCGGCCTCGTCGCCGTCGAAGGTGAAGATGACCTCCCCGCCGCGCGTGGCGCCGGAGGAGAGCATGACCCCGGAGGCGGCGTCGCCGCTGTCCCCGAGCAGGCGGCGCACGATGCGCACGTGGTCGGCACCGAAGGCGGTCCCGCACGTGGCGATCGCGGTGCCGACGCCCGAGAGGTGGGCCGCCATGACGTCGGTGTAGCCCTCGACGACGACGACCCGCTTGTCCTTGGCGATCGCCCGCTTGGCGAGGTCGATGCCGTAGAGGACCGAGGACTTCTTGTAGATCGGCGTCTCGGGGGTGTTGAGGTACTTGGGACCCTGGTCGTCCTCGGACAGCTTGCGCGCGCCGAAGCCGATCGTGTCGCCGGTGACGTCGCGGATGGGCCACACGAGGCGGCCGCGGAAGCGGTCGTAGACACCGCGGTTGCCCTGGCTGACGAGGCCGGAGGCGATGAGCTCGGGCTCGGTGAAGCCGCGGCCGCGCAGGTGGCGCAGCAGGCCGTCCCAGCCCTGGGGCGCGAACCCGACACCGAACGTGGCCGCGGCCTGCTCGTCGAAGCTGCGCTCGGCGAGGAAGCGGCGCCCGGCCTGCGCCGGCGGGGTGAGGAGCTGCTCGCGGAAGAACTCCTCGGCCACCCGGTGGGCGTCGATGAGGCGCTGGCGGCGGCCGTGGTCACCACCGGGCCGGGCGGGACCGCCGTCCTCGTAGCGCAGCTGGATGCCGGTGCGCCCGGCGAGGTGCTCGACGGCCTCGGCGAAGGTGAGGCCGTCGATCTTCTGGACGAAGGAGATGACGTCCCCGCCCTCGTCGCAGCCGAAGCAGTGCCACAGCCCCAGCTGGGGGCGGACGTGGAAGCTGGGGGTGCGCTCGTCGTGGAAGGGGCACAGGCCCTTCATCGAGCCGACACCCGCCTGGCGGAGCGTCACGTGGGCGCCCACGACCTCCTCGATGCGGGCGCGCTCGCGGACGGTCGCGATGTCCTCCCGCTTGATCAGCCCTGCCACGCCCCGAGTGTAGGTCGTCTGTGCCGGCCCCTGGACGGACCCGGGGCGGTCAGCGGCAGAGGCGCTGGTGCCAGGTGTGGGCGCTGGTGTCGGTGAGGGAGGCGACCTGGTCGACGACGACGCGCAGCCGGGCACCGTCGTCCTGTGCCTCCTCCCAGTCGGCGACGAACGTCGGCTCGAGCTCGGCGGGCCCCGCGGCGAGGAGCGCCTCGGTGATCTGCGTGAGCATCGTCCGCTGCTGGCGGTAGACGGGCTCACTCTCCCGCGGCGCCATGACGTAGTGGGCGGTGACGCCCTTGAGCACGACGATCTCGGCGAGCGTGTCGTCCGGGACGACGAGGTCGGCGCCGTAACGGGTGAGGGGCCCGGCGCCGAAGCGCGCGCGGGTGGCGTCGTGCGCGGCGTTGCAGAAGCGGCCGATGAGCTGGGAGGTCATGTCCTTGAGCGCCGCGCGGTCGCGCCGGCTCTCGCTCCAGGACTCCAGCCACACCGGCAGCGCGACGAGTCGCTCGAGCGCCGCGCCGAGGACGTCGTCGGACACGGCGGGGTTGTACCACTGGCGGGTCTGGGCGACGACGGCGGCCTGCTGGTCGGACCGGCGCAGCACCGCGAGGTCGATGCGTCCGCCCACGACGGCGTCCTCGACGTCGTGCACCGAGTAGGAGATGTCGTCGGCGAGGTCCATGACCTGTCCCTCGATCGACAGCCGCCGGTCGGGCGCCCCCTGCCGCATCCAGGTGAAGACGGGCAGGTCGTCGGCGTAGACGCCGAACTTTCGCGAGGGGCGCCCGCCCGGCTTCTTCGGGGCCTCCTCCACCGGCCACGGGTACTTCGTGGCGGCGTCGAGGCTGGCGCGAGTGAGGTTGAGGCCCACGGGGGTGCCGTCCGCGGTGAAGGCCTTGGGCTCGAGGCGGGTGAGCAGCCGCAGGGTCTGCGCGTTGCCCTCGAAGCCGCCGATGTCCGCCGCGGCCTCGTCCAGCGCCCGCTCCCCGTTGTGCCCGAAGGGCGGGTGGCCGAGGTCGTGGGCCAGGCACGCCGTGTCGACGACGTCCGGGTCGCAGCCCAGCGTCTTGCCGAGCTCGCGCCCCACCTGCGCCACCTCCAGGGAGTGGGTGAGGCGGGTGCGGACGAAGTCGTCGCTCGAGGGGCCCAGCACCTGGGTCTTCGCGCCGAGGCGCCGCAGCGCCGAGGAGTGGACCACGCGGGCGCGGTCCCGCTCGAAGGCGGTGCGGTTGGGGTTCTTCGGCTCCTCCTGCCACCAGCGCTCGCGGTCGGCGTCGCCGTACGGGGCGTCCAAGTCCTTCACGGGCCTGAGCCTATGGCCGGCCGCCGCGAAACCGCGCCCATCCGCGCCGGTGTCGGTGCCCGGGTCTACCGTGTGGCCATGGTGCTGACCCGTGAGGACCGTGAGCGGTTCCTGGCCGAGCCCCACATCGGTGCGCTGTCCGTGGCGGGCGAGCCGGGCCGGGCCCCGCTCGTCGTGCCGCTCTGGTACCAGTACACGCCCGGCGGGCGGCTGTGGGTGCTCACCGGCGGGCAGTCGCGCAAGGCGCGGCTCATCGCGACCGCCGGGCGCTTCAGCCTCATGGCCGAGCGCGTGCGCCCCACCGTCCGCTACGTCTCCGTCGAGGGACCGGTGACGGGCGTGCTGCCCCAGACCGACGAGCGCCTCGTCGAGATGACCTACCGCTATCTGTCCGGGGAGGCCGCGGAGGGCTACCTCGCGATGGCCCGGCGTGATCTCGGGGACCACGTCGTCATCGAGATGCAGCCCGAGCGCTGGCTCAGCGCGGACCTCGGCTAGCGCGGTGGCCACCTCCCCCTGGGCGCTCAAGCCCGTCCTCACCGGCGCCCTCACCACCCTGCGCCCCTACCGCGAGGAGGACCTGCCCCACGTCCTCGAGGCGCTCACCGACCCGGAGCTGCTGCGCCTCACCGGCAGCGTCCACGGCGAGGAGGAGGCCCGCGCCGCCGAGCACGACCCCGCCCGGCTGCGCTCCTGGTACTCCGGGCTCGCCGGCCGCGAGGACCGGCTCGACCTCATGGTCGTGGACAACGCCACCGGCACCTGGGTCGGTGAGGTGGTCCTCAACGACTGGGACCCCGGCAACGAGTCGTGCAACTTCCGCATCCTCATCGGTCCGCGCGGCAGGGACCGCGGCCTCGGCACCGAGGCCACCCGGCTGCTGCTCGACCACGCCTTCACCCACCTGCCCCTGCACCGGATCGCCCTCGGGGTCTACGCCTTCAACCCGCGGGCGCTGCGCGTGTACGAGAAGGCCGGCTTCGTCGTCGAGGGCCGTGAGCGCCAGGCGCTGCGGTACGACGACGAGCGCGTCGACCAGGTCCTCATGTCCGTCCTGCGGCCCGAGTGGGCCGGCGGTCGACGGGTCCCGGGCCCACCGTTGGTGCCACAATGACGCCATGACCGACCCCGCACCCAGCGCGCCAACGACGGCCGCGACTCCGGGGACGGTGACCACCCGCCTGGTCCACCGTGCCCCCGCCGGCTCGCCGGAGTGGTGGCGCTCCTCCGTCGTCTACGTCAACGAGCCGCCCCTCCTCAGCGGCACCACCACCCTCGCCGAGGTCGCCGCGCGCGGCGAGCAGCTCCGCGCGGTCTCGCGCCTCGGTGTCCAGGCCGTGCGCATCGGCTGCCCTCCGCTGCCGGGCGAGGCGCCCGCGGAGATCATCGACGCCGTCGTCGACCTCCTCGCCCGGGCCCGCCGCACGGGCCTGCGCGTGGTGCTCCGCATCGACCCCCTCGACCCGCGCGAGGAGGCCTGCGCCCGTTACTGGCTCGGCCGTGGCGCCGACGGCCTCGACCTCGGCCCGGTCACCGACTCCGAGCCGGTGTCCCACGCCCGCTACCGCGAGCTGCACGCCGTGCTCGCCGAGCACGCCCGCTACGAGGACCCGATCCTCTCCACCCGGCTCAGCCCCGCCACCCAGTCCCGGGTGGCGGAGATGCTCCACGAGGACTGGCTGCACCACCTCGTCGACGCCGACCTCCTCGACGTCGGCGACCCCCCACAGGTCATCGAGTCGGTGACCGAGAGCCTGCGGATCCGCGACGCCCTCGGCAGCGCCGGCGCCTGGCTCGTGCCCGACGTCCTCGAGGCCGGCTCTCCCGAGCTGGCGCTGGCGACGGCGCTGGTCGTGCTCGCCATGCCGGGCGCGGTCTACCTGCGCCAGGGCATCGAGCTCGGCATGCCGGTCAAGACCACCCAGCACCCCGAGCCCGAGCGCCTCGCCCTCGCCGTCCGGCTCAAGGAGGAGCAGCGCGGGCAGACCGGCTCGTGCTTCGAGACCGTCCGCGCCGCCCTGCGCCTGCGCGCCGACCACCGCCTCGGGGTGGCGCCCCTCGCCTGGGTCGACGAGCTCGACGGGCCCGTGCCGGACACCGTCCTCGCCTTCCTCAGCGGGGAGATGCTGGTCGTGGTGAACGTCGGTGACGACGCCGTGCCCCTGCCCGCCGAGCGCGAGGTGCTGCTGTCCTCCGGGCCGCTGTCCACCGGCACCGGCGGCCGCCTCCTGCTCCCGCCGCGCACCGCCGTGTGGCAGTGGCTCGAGCCGCAGCCGCGCGAACGCGACCCCCGCGCCCGCCGCTGACCCGGGAGCCGGCGGCGCTCAGCCCTTGACGGACCCGGCGGTGAGGCCGGAGACGATGAAGCGCTGGAGGAAGAGGAAGATGACCACGATCGGGATCGCGCCGATCGTCGCACCGGCCGCGAAGAGTCCCCAGTTCGCCGAGAGCTGGTCCGAGACCCACTGGTAGAGCCCCACGGCCAGCGTCCACTTCGACTCCGACTGGAGGATGAGCTTGGCGAGGAGGAAGTCGGAGAAGCTCGAGATGAAGGACAGCAGCGCGACGACGGCGAGGATCGGCGCGACGAGGCGCAGGATGATCGTCCAGTAGGTCTGTGCGTGGGTGGCGCCGTCGATCTTCGCCGCCTCGTCCAGCTCCCGCGGCACGGTGTTGAAGAAGCCGTACATGAGGAAGGTGTTCACCCCGAGCGCGCCGCCGAGGTACACCATGATGAGCGCGACCCGGGAGTTGAGGCCGAGCACCGGGGTGACGTCGCCGAGGACGAGCAGGAGCAGGAAGATCGCGACGAACGCGAGCAGCTGCGGGAACATCTGGACGATGAGGAGGGCGATGAGCCCACCCCGGCGCCCGCGGAAGCGGAACCGGGAGAAGGCGTACGCGGCCGCCGCGCCCATGAGGACGGTGCCGACCGCCGTCGTCGACGCGATGACGAGGGTGTTGGCGAGCCAGGTCCAGAAGTAGGTGTCGGCGAGCCTGCCGTAGTTCGCCGGGCTCACGTCGGCGAAGAGCGCGTTCGACCCGGTGAGGGTGCCGCGCTCGGCGAGCGAGGCCGAGACGATGTAGACGATGGGCCAGACGGCGTAGACGATCGCGGCGGCGGCGACGACGTAGCGCCAGCCGACCTCGCTCCACCAGCGGCGGCGGCTGGGACGGTGCTGCGGCGCGGCGGTGGCGCGCCCGGGGACGGTCGTGGTGGCCATGTCAGTTGATGTCCTCCAGCGCCTGGGTCTTGCGGAACGTGATCGCCGAGATCGTCGCGACGATGAGGAAGATGACGAGCGACAGGGCCGAGGCGAGGCCGTAGTTCGTCGTCGCGCGGCCGTCGAGCCCCGAGATGGAGTAGACCATCGTGATGAGGATGTCGGTCGCGCCGACAGGCACGGAGGTGTCCTGGAACCGCGGCCCGCCCTCGGTGAGCATCTCGATGCCGTTGAAGTTGTTGAAGTTGAAGGCGAAGGAGGAGATGAGGAGCGGGGCGACGGCGATGAACAGGAGCGGCAGGGTCAGCGAGCGGAAGATCCGCAGCCGGCCGGCGCCGTCGATGCGCGCCGCCTCGGTGACGTCGCTGGGGATGGACTGCAGCGCGCCGGTCGTGATGAGGAACATGTACGGGAAGCCCACCCACAGCTGGACCCCGAGGACGACGGCGCGGGCGAGCCACTCGCTCGTCAGCCACGGCACCTCCGCGCCGCCCAGGATCACCTGGTTGACGAAGCCGAAGTCCGTGTTGAGCATGCCGCGCCACAGCAGGTAGGACATGAGGGCGGGGAAGGCGTACGGCAGGATGAGCAGCGCGCGCATGACCTTGCGGCCGCGGACCCGCTCGTCGTTGAGGACGAGGGCGAAGAACAGACCGAGGAAGAAGGTCAGGCCCACGGTGAGGATCGCGAAGGCGAAGGTCCAGACGAGCACCTTGAGGAACGGCTCGGCGTACCGGGAGTCACCGAACGCCGTCGTGAAGTTGTCCAGGCCCACGGGCACGCGCCACCCGACGTTGAGGGTCGAGCCGTCCTCCGCCTCGAACCGGCCGGTGTCGTTCGGGCTGTAGACGACGCCCGTCTCGAGGTTCGTCATCGTGTCCGCCGCCTCGTCGTACTCGAGGACCGAGCGGTAGACGAAGCCGTTGCGGGCGTCCTGCGTGCGGATCGAGCCCTGCTCGGCGTCGTCGGACACCGGGACGCGCAGCGCGACGACGTCGTTCTGCCGGGCGATGACCTCCTGCCGGTCGACGAGCTCCCACCCCGGCACCTCGGTGAGGACCCCGTCGCTGACGACGGCGTCCTCGACGTCCTCGAGCGGCGCCTCCGCGGTGCCGGCCCGGACGACGCCGTCGTCGACGACGGCGAAGCCGAGCTCGCCGTCCCGCTCGACGACGGCGAGCGGGTAGGAGCTGGACCCCTCCACCCGCTGCTCGTTCTGGATGAGGAGGGCCTCGATCGCGTCGCCCTTGGTCGAGTTGTGGCCCTGGCCGTAGTTCGTGAACGCGACGTAGCCGGTGTAGACGACGGTGAAGACCTGGAAGACGAGGAGGAACGCCAGCCCGGGCAGGATGTACTTCATCGGCAGCGCGCGGCGGGAGAAGTACACGTAGTCGGCCGCGACGATGAGCGCCACCATGGCCGCGAGCACCCCCCACGACCCCGCCACCCACGCCTGGATGACGATGAAGACGCCGAGGGCGTTGACGAGCGCCATGATGGCGACCTTGACGAAGAAGCCGGGCGTGTACGTCCGCGAGTGCGGCGTGCGCCGGACGTGGAGCGTCTCGGGCTCCGCGTCCGCCGTCGTGAGCTGGGGGGCCTGGGGCTGGGACATCGCGTGCCTTCCGGGGCGAAGAGGCGAGGGGTGCAGGCGCGTGCGCGGCACGCCCGGCTGGCCGGGCGCGCCGCGCACGTCCGTCATCCGCCGATCGCGGCCTCGATGTCAGCGACCATCTTCTCCCAGCCGTCGACCGGGTCGAGCTGGCCGGAGATGATCTGCCCCTCGGTGACGCCCCAGAAGTTCCACACCTCACCCATCTCGGGGATGGAGGGCATGGGTACGGCGTCGGCGCCGACCTCGCGGAAGCCGGCCGCGACCGGGTCCTCGGAGACGGTGTCGGCGGCGGCGGTCAGCGCCGGGGTGCGGTCACCGGCCTCGTAGAGCGCGATCTGCGCCTCCTCGGTGGCCATGTAGTTGACGAGGAAGTCGGTGGCGAGCAGGGCGTTGTCGCTCTGCGCGCTCACGTAGAAGCCCTGGACCCCGGTGAAGGGCTGCGCCGGCTCCCCGCCGGCCGACGGGATGGGGTCGACGGCGACGTCCACGCCCTCGAAGGACGCGAGCATCCACGGGCCGCCGAGGAGGTAGGCCGCCTCGCCGTTCGCGAAGGCCTCGACGACGATGTCGTACTCCCACGAGGTGTTGAGCGTGCCGGCCTCGCCCTGCTCGGCGAGCCACTGCGCGAAGGCGTTGCCGTTCTCCCCACCCAGCGCGAGATCGGCGGTGTAGCTGCCGTCGGCGTTCGTCTCGAAGACCGGCGCCCCGAAGGACGTCTGGAACGGGTACATCGTGTACGGGTCGCCGACCTCGGTGATCTGGACGAGGAAGGGGTACTGCGCGCCGGACTCCTCACCCATGACGATCATCTCGTCGAAGGTCGCCGGGGTCTCGTCCACGAGCGCGGTGTTGCGGTAGATGGCGATGTTCTCGATCGCGTAGGGCAGTCCGTAGACCTGGCCCTCGTAGGTGAAGGCCGAGGTCGCGACGTCCTCGAACTCGTCGGCCTTGTCGCCGAGCTCGACGGGGGCGACGACACCGTTGGCGGTGAGCTCACCGAGCCAGTCGTGGGCGCCCACGGTGATGTCCGGGCCCTCACCCGTGGGGACCTGGGCGAGGAAGTCGGGGCGGATGTCGTCGAAGTTCTTCTGGACCAGCTCGACGGTGGTGCCGGTCTCGGCCTCGAACGCCTCGGCCGCGGCGGCGACGGCCGCCTCGCGGGTGTCGTCGACCCAGATGGTGAGCGAGCCGCCCTCGGCGGCGGTGGGCTCCTCGGACTCCTGTGTCGCCTCGGGGGTGGACTCCTCCGGCTCCTCCGACTCGCTGCCGCACGCGGCAAGTCCGAGCGTCAGGGCGACGGCTGCGGTGATCACGATGCTACGGCGCATCCGATATCTCTCCTCTGTCGGGGCCGAGGCGACGCCGGCGTCATAGCCGCGTCGCTGTGCCGTTTCGGCGCAGCGTAGGCCGGTCCGGCAACGGAGTGCAACACGTTGCAGTAACTTTCATGCAACGATTGCACCCGCACACCGGGACGGACAGGACAGCAGGGAGGAGTCTGCGATGCAGGGACGCACCAGACTGACGGACGTCGCCGACCAGGCAGGGGTCAGCACCGCGACGGTGTCCCGGGTCCTCAACGGCAAGCCGGAGGTCGCCGCCGACACCCGCAAGGCGGTCCTCGCGGCCCTCGACATGCTCGGCACGAGCGCCCGGAGCGGCTGCGGGCACGCTCGGCAGGACTCATCGGGCTCGTCGTGCCCGAGCTGACCAACCCGGTCTTCCCGGCCTTCGCCCAGTCCATCGAGTCGGTGCTCTCGACGCTCGGCTACACCCCGCTGCTGTGCACGCAGTCCCCCGGCGGGACGACCGAGGACCAGTACGTCGAGATGCTCCTCGACCACGGGGTCGACGGGATCGTCTTCGTCTCCGGCCTGCACGCCGACACCGAGGCCGACGTCGACCGCTACCTGCGGCTGCAGTCCAAGGGCGTGCCCTTCGTCCTCGTCAACGGCTACACCGGCGCGGTCGACGCCGCCGCCTTCTCCACCGACGACTCCGGCAGCATGGAGCTCGCCGTGCGCCACCTCGTCTCCCAGGGGCACACCTCGCTCGGCCTGGCCATCGGCCCGGACCGCTTCGTCCCGGCCCAGCGCAAGCGCGCGGGCTTCGAGCGCGCGGTCGGCGCGCTCCTTCCCGACGGCGCCGCGCACGTCGTGCCCACCCTCTTCACCTTCGAGGGGGGCCAGGCCGCCGCCGGCATCCTCCTCGACCAGGGCTGCACCGCGATCATCTGCGGCTCCGACCTCATGGCGCTCGGCGCCGTCCGCGCCGCCCGCAGCCGCGGGCTGTCGGTTCCCGAGGACGTGTCCGTCGTCGGCTTCGACGACTCCCCGCTCATGGCCTTCACCGACCCGCCGCTGACGACGCTGCGCCAGCCGGTCGACGCGATGAGCCACGCGGCGGTCACGTCACTCGTCGCCGAGATCAACGGCTCGCGAGCCCCCCGCAGTGAGCTCCTCTTCGTCGCCGAGCTCATCGTCCGGGGCTCCACGGCCGCCGCACCCCGGCGCTGAGGGCGCCGGCGCGCGGGTCTCGCGCACACGTCCGCGCGTGGGGGTCGTGGGAGACACCTGTCCCGGCGTGTCGCCGGGGTGTCGTCGACTTGTGCGCAGATCAGCGACAGCGGCCGACCGAGAGCGCGGGCAGCTGCCCTGCGCACGCCCGGGCGACCCGCGCGGCAGCGCGCGGCGGGGGGGGGCGGCCCCGCCCCCCCCCCCGGCGCGCCCGCCGCACGCCGCGGGGGGGGGGCCCCCCGCCCGGCGGCGGGGCAGCGCGTAGAGCGTGCCGCCGGCGAGGACCGCGAGCGCCGCCGCGGTGAGCGCGGCCTGGACCGGCGCGCCGAGGGCGGGCAGCCCACCGCCGCCACTGCCGCTGCCGCTCCCGCCGGCGGCGGCGTCGGTCCCCTCCTCGGGCGCCGGCGGCTCCTCACCGGCGGGCTCCTCACCGGCAGGCTCCTCGCCGGCGGGCTCCTCCCCGGCCGGGACCTCACCGGTCGGCTCGTCCCCGGGTGTCGCGGGCGGGGTCGTCGGCCCGGCCGTCGGTCCGGGCGTCGGCTCACCGGGCTCGGTCGGCTCGCCGCCCGGGGTCGGGCTCACGGTGCCGGCGAGGGCGGACTGGTCGAAGCTCGGCGTGCCGAGCGTGGCGAACCAGCCCCGCGCCTGCTCGATGTCCTCGGTGAAGGCGCGGCTGAGCAGGAGCAGCAGGCGGGCCTTCTGCGGCAGCAGGTCCCCGCCGGCGATGATCCCCTCCCCGCCGCCGTCGACGGTGCCGCTGCCGGTGCGGCTGGTGCTGACGAACCACACGCCGTCGGCGATCGCGTCGCGGCGTGCCTGACCGGGAGCGGAGGAGATGCCACCGGCGCCGGTGCCCGCGGTGACGATGCCGGTGACGCCGGCCTCGGCGAAGGCGGTGATCGCCTCGCCCCCGGCCTGCTGGTAGTTGTAGAACACCTCGGTGCGGGGCAGCGGCGCCGGGTCGAGCGAGTCGAGGTCGAAGGGCGTGAACCACTCCTCGTCGGCGCAGTCGAGCACCCGGGCCGGCGCCCGCTGGACGTGGACGGTGGCACCGTCGATCCAGCCGAGCGCACCCAGCTGGCGGGTGACGAAGGTGTCGGTGCGGGTGGTGTTGCCCTTGGTGACGTCGCGCGCGGCGTGGATCTCGTCGTTGAGCATGAGGACGGTCCCGAAGCAGAAGGTCTGCTGGCTCGCGCCGAGTCGCACCGCCTGGAGGAGGTTGGCCGGGCCGTCCGCGCCGATGACGCCGGCCTCTCCGGCCGTGTCCCCCGCCGCCCACGGCCGCATGGCACCGGTGAGGATCACCGGCTTGCGGTTCTGCACGGTGAGGTCGAGCCAGTAGGCGAACTCCTCCATCGTGTCGGTGCCGGTCGTGACGACGACGGCGTCGGACTCCTCCAGCGCCTCCTCGACCGTGGCGGTGAGCTCGCGGTACTGCTCGATCGTGTAGCCGCCGGACCCGGAGTTGCCGAACTGGACGACGTCGACGTCGGCGAAGGCCCCGATCTCCGGCTCGAGCTGGGCGACCATGTCGGCCATCGGGTAGGTCCCGGCGCGGTAGCTCGTGAAGGTGTCGCGGCCCTGCGCCTTGCCGGCGATCGTGCCGCCGGTGGCGACGACCGTGACGTGCGGCAGGTCCTCGGCCGGGGCGGCGCCCGCCGCGGGCGCGAGCAGGACGCCCGCCGTGAGCGCGACGGCGGTGAGGGCGGTGAGGGCACGCCCCCGTGGGTGAGTCGTGTTCATGTGGCTCCTCGCGTGTGCGGCCGGGCCGGGCGCCCGGTGGGCACACGGTCCCAACGCGGTGTTTCGCGACCGTTGCGCAGCGGCGTCGGTGGCGTTTCGGGGCCTCGGGTCGTTGGGCAGGGCTCCGGAGCGCGGGTAACGTACTGCGGACCCCCCACCCGCCGAGAGATGGACGCGCCTGTGACCGCCAGCCCTCACCCGCCTCAGACCCCGCTCACCGGACAGGTCGTGCACCGGCCGACGGCCGACGCGGAGTGGTGGCGCACCGCCGTCATCTACCAGGTCTACCCGCGCTCCTTCGGGGACGCCGACGGCGACGGGATCGGCGACCTCCCCGGCATCACCGAGCGCCTCGACCACCTCGCGCGGCTCGGTGTCGACGCCGTGTGGCTCTCCCCCTTCTACCGCTCCCCGCAGAAGGACGCCGGCTACGACGTCGCCGACTACCGCGACGTCGACCCGCTCTTCGGGACCCTCGCCGACGCGGACGCGCTCATCGCGCGCGCGCACGAGCTGGGCCTGCGGGTCGTCGTCGACCTCGTCCCCAACCACACCTCCGACCAGCACGTGTGGTTCCGCCAGGCGCTGGCCGACGGTCCCGGCTCGGCGGCCCGGGCGCGCTACATGTTCCGTGAGGGTGGCGGCGAGCGCGGCGAGGAGCCGCCGAACAACTGGCAGTCGGTCTTCGGCGGCTCCGCGTGGACGCGGGTGAGCGAGCGTCCCGACGCCCCGGGCAGCTCCTGGGAGCGCGACGGCCAGTGGTACCTCCACCTCTTCGACTCCAGCCAGCCCGACCTCAACTGGGACTCCCCCGAGGTCCACGACGAGTTCCGCAGCATCCTGCGCTTCTGGCTCGACCGCGGCGTCGACGGCTTCCGGGTGGACGTCGCCCACGGCCTGGTCAAGGCCCCGGGCCTGCCCGACTGGGCCGGGCACGTGCGCATGGTCGAGGGCACCGACGTCGAGGAGGGGCTCTCGGACGGTGACGTCATCGCCCCGGACGCGAGCGACGACGCCGTGACCGGCCGCAGCCCGATGTTCGACCAGGACGGCGTCCACGAGATCTACCGCGAGTGGCGGGCCGTCCTCGACGAGTACGACGGCGAGCGCATGCTCGTCGCCGAGGCCTGGGTGGAGCCGCTCGAGCGCCTGGCGCTGTACGTGCGCCCCGACGAGATGCACCAGGCCTTCAACTTCGACTTCCTCGTCACCCGGTGGGACGCCGCGGCGCTGCGCGCGTCGATCGCCGGGTCCTACGCCGCCAACGACGCCGTCGGGGCGCCGACCTCGTGGGTGCTGTCCAACCACGACGTCGTGCGGCACGCCTCGCGCCTCGGCCTGGCCGAGACCGGCAAGGGCCCCAACGGCATCGGCGCCGAGGACACCCAGCCGGACGCCGAGCTCGGCCTGCGCCGCGCCCGCGCTGCCTCCCTCCTCATGCTCGGCCTCGCCGGCAGCGCCTACGTCTACCAGGGCGAGGAGCTCGGGCTGCCCGAGCACACCACCCTGGACGACTCGCTGCGCCAGGACCCGGCGTGGTGGCGCACCGGCCACGCCGAGAAGGGCCGCGACGGCTGCCGCGTGCCGCTGCCGTGGCGCTCGGACGCCCCGGGCCTGGGCTTCTCCCCCACCGGCCGCACCTGGCTGCCCCAGCCCGAGTCGTGGTCGGAGCTCGCCCCGGACGTCCAGGAGCAGCAGGAGGACTCCACCTTGCGCCTCTACCGCCGGGCCCTGGCCCTGCGCGCCGAGCACCGCCTCGGCGCGGGCGCGATGGAGCTCCTGCCGGCCGGCGAGGACGTCGTCGCGGTCCGCAACACCGCCCGTGCCGCCGTCGTCGTCATCGCCAACCTCGGGGCCGAGCCGGTCGCGCTCCCCGCTGGCCACGAGGTGCTCGTCGCGAGCGGTCCGCTGGACGGCGACACCCTGCCGACCGACACGGCCGTCTGGCTGCGCGAACGCGCCTGACACCCACCGCGCGGAGCCGGACCCCCCGACGGGGTCCGGCTCTTCGTGTCCCCGGCATGCCCGAAAAGCCCTGTCCGGGTGTCGGTGGCCGGGCGTACCCTCCCCTCGGGCGATGACTTCCGGGTCCGGCAGCGGTCAGACCGACCACAACGCGAAGGAGCCACCATGGGAAACGGACCAGCCATCGAGGCCGAGGGCCTCGTCAAACGCTTCGGGGACACGACCGCCGTCGACGGCGTCGACCTCACCGTCGAACGCGGGACCGTCTACGGCCTGCTCGGGCCCAACGGTGCGGGCAAGACGACGATCGTGCGCATGCTCGCCACGCTGCTCGTGCCGGACGCCGGCACGGCGCGCGTCCTGGGCCACGACATCCGCAGCCAGGCGGACGCCGTGCGCACCGACGTCGGCCTCACCGGCCAGTACGCCTCCGTCGACGAGGACCTCACCGGCACCGAGAACCTCGTGCTGCTCGCCCGCCTGTACGGCTTCTCCGCCGCCCGGGCCAAGCAGCGGGCGGCGGACCTGCTCGCCGCCTTCGACCTCGCCGACGCCGCGGGCAAGCAGGTCAAGACCTACTCCGGCGGCATGCACCGCCGCATCGACCTCGCCGCGAGTCTCGTCATGAGCCCGCGGGTGCTCTACCTCGACGAGCCGACCACCGGGCTGGACCCGCGCAGCCGCAACCAGGTGTGGGACATCGTCCGGCTCCTCGTCGCCCACGGCACCACGGTGCTCCTCACCACGCAGTACCTGGACGAGGCGGACCAGCTCGCCGACCGGATCGCCGTCATCGACCACGGCCGGCTCATCGCCGAGGGCACCGCACCTCAGCTCAAGGCGTCCGTCGGCACCGGCACGGTGACGCTGCGGGTCGCCGACCGCGCCGAGCGGCCCCGCGCCGTGGCCGTCCTCGACGACGTGCTCGGCACCCCCGTCACCGAGCTGCCCGACGGCCTGGGCCTCAGCGCCCGGGTGCCCGACGACGCCCCCGACTCCCCCGCCCGGGCGCTCGCCGCCCTCCATGCGGCCGGCGTCACCGTCCCGGAGTTCGCGCTCGGCCAGCCCAGCCTGGACGAGGTGTTCCTCGCCCTCACCGGCAGCCCGGCCGAGGAGCCGGCCGAGCAGAAGGCGGAGGCCACGCCATGAGGTCCCTCGACATCGGCGCGAACACCGCGCTCCGCGAGGCCGTGGAGGTCCTCGACAGGCCGGGGCGCGCCTCGGCGGTGAGCTCGACCTTCACCTTCGCCCACCGGGCGCTGCTCAAGATCAAGCACGTGCCCGAGCAGCTCTTCGACGTGACGCTCACCCCGGTCATCTTCACGCTCATGTTCACCTACCTCTTCGGCGGCGCGATCGCCGGGGACACCCGGACCTACCTGCAGTTCCTGCTGCCGGGGATCATGGTCCAGACGGTGCTCATCGTCAGCGTCTACACCGGCTTCACGCTGAACACCGACATCACCAAGGGCGTCTTCGACCGTTTCCGCTCGCTGCCGATCTGGCGGCCCGCGCCGATCGTCGGGGCACTCCTCGGGGACACGGTGCGGTACACGATCGCCTCCTGCGTCACGCTCGTCCTCGGGCTGCTTCTCGGCTTCCGACCGCAGGGCGGGGCCACCGGGGTGGTCCTCGCGCTGCTGCTGCTGCTCGTCTTCGCCTTCTCGCTCAGCTGGATCTTCACGATCCTCGGCCTGGTCATGCGCAGCCCCAACGCCGTCATGGGCGTGTCGATGCTCGTGCTCATGCCGCTGACCTTCGCGTCGAACATCTTCGTCGACCCCCGGACCATGCCCTCGGCGCTGCAGACCGTCGTCGAGGTCAACCCGGTGAGCCACCTCGTCACCGCGGTGCGCGGCCTCATGAGCGGCGGGGCGACGTTCTCCGACGTCGGCTGGGTCCTCGTCGCCTCGGCCGTGCTCACCGCGGTCTTCGCGCCGATCACCATGCGCATCTACCGCACCCGCGGCTGAGGCCGGGCCCGGCGGTCAGCCGCCGGAGACGGAGAGCTCGGCCTCGGTGAGGAGCCGCCGCAGGCGCTCGTCGATCTCCGGGCTGTCCAGCCAGGCCTCGGGCAGGTGGGGGACCTTCGGGGACCCGGCGCGGCCGCGCGGGCCCTCGGCGCCCTCGCCCGGGTAGGCCTGGGTGAGGTCGAGGGCGGCGAGACGCTCGTCGAGCTCGGTCAGGGTGCTCACCAGGCCGAGCTCGCGGCGCGCGTCCCCGCCGACGACGTAGCCCTTGAGGTACCAGGCCATGTGCTTGCGCAGCTCCCGCAGCGCCTTGGTCTCGGACTCGAAGTGCTCGACCATGAGCTCGGCGTGCCTGCGGATGACGGCGGCGACCTCCGCGAGCCCCGGCTGCACCCGCAGCGGGGACCCGGCGAAGCCGGCGACGAGGTCGGTGAACAGCCACGGCCGCCCCTGGCAGCCACGCCCGACGACCACGCCGTCGCAGCCGGTCTGCTCGACCATCTCGACGGCGTCCTCGGCGGACCAGATGTCGCCGTTGCCGAGCACCGGGACACTGCGGACGGTCTCCTTGAGCCGGGCGATCGTCTCCCACCGTGCCTCCCCGGAGTAGTGCTGGGCGGCGGTGCGGGCGTGGAGGGCGACGGCGGAGACACCGGCCTGCTCGGCGATGCGCCCGGCGTCGAGGTAGGTGAGGTGGTCGTCGTCGATGCCCATGCGCATCTTGATGGTCACCGGGACCTCGCGGTCGCGGTGGCGTGAGCCCTCGCGGGCGGCCGCGACGGCGCCGGTGACGATGGCCCGGAAGAGGTCGCGCTTCCACGGCAGCGCGGCGCCGCCGCCCTTGCGGGTGACCTTGGGGACGGGGCAGCCGAAGTTGAGGTCGACGTGGTCGGCCCGGTCCTCCTCGACGAGGATGCGCACCGCCGCGGAGACGGTCGCGGGGTCGACGCCGTAGAGCTGGACGGAGCGGACCGGCTCGAGCGGGTCGGCGCTCACCATGCGCATCGTCTCCGGCGTGCGCTCGACGAGCGCCCGCGAGGTGACCATCTCGGTGACGTACAGCCCCGCCGGGGCGTGCTCGCCGGGGCGGGCAGCGGCGCGCGCCTCGTCGTCGAGCGCGGCCAGGCCGGCCTCGCGGCACAGGCGGCGGAAGGGCGGGTTGGTGACGCCGGCCATCGGGGCCAGCACCACCGGGCTGCCCACCGACACCGGGCCGATCTGGAGGGAGGTCATCAGGGCATTCTCCCAGGCGCGGGCGGGGCCGTCACCGTGGCTGCCGTCACGCCATCCGGCCCGGGCGGGACAGCGTCCGCCGGACGTCAGACCGGGGCACCCGGTGAGGTGCTGGGACGCGCCGTGACGACCTTCTCTCGCCGGTGGGTGCGTCCCTCGAGCGGCGCGCGCCTGGCGCTCACCCGGACGAGCGCCGCGGCGATCGCCGTCGTCGCGGGGATGGCGAGGACCAGGCCGATGGAGGACACGAGCGTGCGGACGATCTCCTCAGCGATCTCCCCGGCCATGAGCGTCTCGAGGAAGGCGCGGTCGTAGGAGGCGGCCATGAGGAGCACGGGCAGCGCGGTCCCGACGTAGGCGAAGGCGAGGGTGTAGACCGTGGAGGCGATGTGGTCCCGCCCGATCCTCATACCGCCGAGCCACAACCGGCGCCGCGGCATCGTCTGGTCCGCGGCGTGCAGCTCCCACACCGCCGAGGCCTGGGTGATCGTCACGTCGTTGAGGACACCGAGGCCGGCGATGACGATGCCGCAGAGCAGCAGGTCCTGGAGCCGCAGTCCCGGGAAGGTGCCGGAGAGCATGAGCGCGGTCTCGGAGGTCGTGCCCGTGAGGTTGGCGGTACGGGTCCCCCACGTCGCCAGGCCCGTGGTCACCGCGAGCCCGATGAAGGTCCCGAGGATCGCCGTCGTCGTGCGGATCGAGACCCCGTGGGCGAGGTAGACCGAGAAGAACATCATCGCGCTCGAGCCGACGAGCGCGACGAGCAGGGGCGGCGCACCCGTCATGAGCGCGGGCAGCACGAACACCACGACGACGGCGAGGGAGGCGGCCAGCCCCGCCATCGCCGCCAGCCCACGCCAGCGCGCGACGAGGACGACGACGAGGGCGTAGAGGACGGCGAGCCAGGCGACCGGGACGGTGCGCTCGAAGTCCCAGAAGATGTACGGGCTGCCCGAGCCGAGGCCCGCGGCACTGAACAGCAGCCGCATCCGGTCCCCGACGTCGGTCCCGTTGTCCATCACCTCGGGCGGGACCTGGACCGGGATGACCTGCCCCTTCCCGACGCCGGTGAGGAGCTCGGCGCGCACCTCCTGGCCGGGCGTGGCGGTGATCTCGACGACCTCGGCGATCTCCACGCTCATGCCCTCCGCGAGGAGCTGCCGGGAGCCGACCGGGCTCTCCCCCGTGGGCCACAGCCACACGAGCCCGGCCAGCGTCGCGAGGATGAGCGGCACGACGAGCGCCGCGAGCACGATCCGTGCCCGCCGCGCCTGCACGGGTGGGAGCTGCGCAGGCGTCTCGTCTAGCACGTGGGTGTGGGTCATCGGGGTGAACCTAACCCGGCCCGCGGCGCCGTCGGCGGCACGACACCCCGTCTGCCGGAGGCACGGGTCGCGGCTCGCCGGCCGGGGAGAGAGCCCGTCGCATGACGTCCGGCTGACTCACCTGGTGACTCAGCTGGACGTCTCGCGCACACGCCCTCCCCCGGCCAGTGGGAGCCGCCGCCGGGGCGGCCCCCCGGCGGCGGCGATCAGGCGCCGACGAGGCGCTCGGCGAGGTAGCTGCGCACCTGGCTCAGCGCGACGCGCTCCTGGCTCATGGTGTCGCGGTCGCGGATGGTCACGGCCTGGTCCTCGAGCGTGTCGAAGTCGACCGTCACGCACAGCGGGGTGCCGATCTCGTCCTGGCGGCGGTAGCGACGGCCCACGGCACCGGCGTCGTCGAAGTCGACGTTCCAGTACTGGCGCAGCTCCGCGGCCAGGTTGCGGGCCACCGGGGAGAGCTGCTCGTTGCGGGACAGCGGCAGCACCGCGGCCTTGACCGGCGCCAGGCGCGGGTCGAGCTTGAGGACGGTGCGCTTGTCGACCCCACCCTTGGCGTTGGGCGCCTCGTCCTCGCTGTAGGCCTCGACGAGGAAGGCCATGAGCGAACGGGTGAGGCCGGCGGCCGGCTCGATGACGTAGGGCACCCAGCGCTCGTTCTTGGCCTGGTCGAAGTAGGACAGGTCCTGGCCCGAGTGCTCGGTGTGGGTCTTGAGGTCGAAGTCGGTGCGGTTGGCGATGCCCTCGAGCTCGCCCCACTCGCTGCCCGCGAAGCCGAAGCGGTACTCGATGTCCACGGTGCGCGTGGAGTAGTGGGAGAGCTTCTCCTGCGGGTGCTCGTAGAGGCGCAGGTTCTCCCGCCTGATCCCGAGGTCGGTGTACCACTCGGTGCGGGCGTCGATCCAGTACTGGTGCCACTCGGCGTCCGTGCCCGGCTCGACGAAGAACTCCATCTCCATCTGCTCGAACTCGCGGGTGCGGAAGATGAAGTTGCCGGGGGTGATCTCGTTGCGGAAGGACTTGCCGATCTGCGCGATGCCGAACGGCGGCTTCCTGCGTGCGGCGGTCATGACCTGTCCGAAGTTGACGAAGATGCCCTGGGCGGTCTCGGGGCGCAGGTAGTGCATCCCGGACTCGTCCTCGACGGGGCCGAGGTAGGTCTTGAGCATCATGTTGAAGTCGCGCGGCTCGGTCCACTGGCCGCGGGTCCCGCAGTTGGGGCAGGAGATCTCGGCGAGGCCGCCCTCGGGGGCCCGGCCCTTCTTCTCCTCGAACTCCTCCTCCATCTGGTCGGCGCGGAAGCGCTTGTGGCAGGAGAGGCACTCGGTGAGCGGGTCGGTGAACACCCCGACGTGGCCGGAGGCGACCCACACCTGGCGGGGCAGGATGATCGAGGAGTCCAGCCCCACGACGTCCTCACGCGCCTGCACGACGGTGCGCCACCACTGGCGCTTGATGTTCTCCTTGAGCTCCACGCCGAGGGGCCCGTAGTCCCACGCGGACCGGGTGCCGCCGTAGATCTCCCCGGAGGGGAAGACGAAGCCTCGCCGCTTCGCGAGGTTGATGACGGAATCCAGTCGGGAAGGCGCAGCGGCCACGTCAATCACTCCAAATGTCGTAGGTCCGCACCTGGCTGGTACGAACTGGGCAGACCCGCACCTGGCTGGTGCGAGCGTCGGACAGCCGCACCGCGGTGCGGACGTGGTGCCCGTCGGGCACCGCCCTAACCTACCCCCGCGGACCGGCGCGGCCCGGGCGCCGGGGCGAGGCTTGTCACAGCCCACCGAGTTGACAACCATTCTCAACAGTTCTGAGAATGAGTCTCATGCGTCGCCTCCGCTCCCTCCTCGTCCCCGCCGCCGTCGCCGCTCTCGCGCTGGGCGGGTGCGCGGCCCTCACCGGTGAGGACGGCGGCGCGGACGAGGACGGCGCGCTCGACGTCCTCGTGAGCTTCTACCCGCTCCAGTTCGTCGCCGAGCAGATCGGCGGCGAGCGCCTCGACGTCTCCTCGCTCACGCCTCCGGGTGCGGACCCGCACTCCCTCGAGCTGGCACCGCGCACCGTCTCGGACATGGACGGCGCCGCGCTCGTCGTCTACCTCTCGGGCTTCCAGGCCGCCGTCGACGAGGCCGTCGCCGGCACGGCGGCCCCCACCTTCGACGCCGCTGACCACACCGAGCTCCTCTCCCCTGACCACACCGAGCACGACGACCAGGACGGTCACGACCACGGGGCGGAGAACCTCGACCCGCACTTCTGGCTCGACCCCGCCCGCCTCGCGGAGGTGGCCGACGCCCTCGCCGAGGAGCTCGCCGGCCTCGACCCCGACGGCGCCGCGACCTACCGCGAGAACGCCGACGCGCTCGTCGACGAGCTCCAGGACCTGGACGAGGACCTCACCGCGACGCTGACCCGGTGCGAGCGCGACACGATCGTCGTCGCCCACGAGGCCTACGGGTACCTCACGACCGACCGCGGCCTGCACCAGGAAGGGCTGTCCGGCATCGACCCCGAGTCCGAGCCCTCGCCCGCCCGCCTCGCCGACATCACCCGCGTGGTCTCCGAGCACGACGTCGAGACGATCTTCGTCGAGTCCCTCGTCAGCCCCGCGGTGAGCGAGGCGCTCGCCCGCGACCTCGGCGTGTCCACCACGGTCCTGGACCCGCTGGAGAACCAGCTCGACGAGTCGGCGGACTACCTCGACGTCATGCGCGCCAACCTCGCCGCCCTGAGCGAGGCCCTCGGCTGCTCCTCCCGATGACCGGCTCGCGGCAGGACGTGGCAGCATACGAGTCCATGGCCCCACCCGTCCGCGTCCGCGGCCTCCACGTCACCCTCGACAGCGCCCGGATCCTCCAGGGCGTGGACCTCGACGTGCGGCAGGGCGAGATGGTCGCCCTGCTCGGTGCCAACGGCTCGGGCAAGTCCACCCTCGTCAAGGCGCTGCTGTCGGTCGTGCCGGCGAGCGCGGGCACCGTCGAGCTCTTCGGCACCGACGTCACCACCCAGCGCCGGCGCGTCCCGTGGAGCCGGGCGGGGTACGTGCCGCAGCGGGTCGGTGCGGCGTCCGGCACCCCGGCGACGGCGCTCGAGGTCGTCTCCTCCGGCCTGCTCGACAACCGCCGCCTGCGCCCGCCGCGCGGCTGGCGCGACCTTGCCCTGTCGGCCCTGGACGAGGTCGGACTCGCCGACCGCGCACACGAGACCGTCCGGGTCTTCTCCGGTGGACAGCAGCAGCGGGTGCTCATCGCCCGCGCCCTCGTCCGCCGGCCCGACCTCCTCGTCCTCGACGAGCCGCTCTCCGGTATCGACCGGCACTCCCAGGAGGCGCTGGCCGCCACGCTCACCGGCCTGCGCGAGCGTGGGACGAGCGTGCTCGTCGTCCTCCACGAGCTCGGACCACTCGCCGGCCTGCTCGCGCGGGCAGTCGTCCTGCGGCACGGCCGGGTGGTGCACGACGGGCCGCCGCCGCCGGCGGCGGCGGGCCACCGCGACCCCGAGCACGAGCACCACCACGCGCACGACGGCGAGCCCGCCGTCGACCCGCACCGCCCCGAGCTGCGGCTGGAGCTGCCATGACCCTCCTCCTCGACATGCTCGCCAGCCCGCTCATGCAGCGCGCCCTCATCGCCGCCGTGCTCGTCGGACTCATCGCACCGGTCATGGGCACCTACCTCGTCCAGCGTCGCCTTGCGCTCCTGGGCGACGGCATCGGGCACATGGCGCTCATCGGCGTGGCGGTGGGCTGGCTCGTCGGCGGCGCCCTGAGCCTCACCCCCCACGACACCCTCGCGATCCCCGGCGCCGTCGTCGCGTCCGTCCTCGGCGCCGTCGCGATCGAGGTCGTGCGCGAGCGGGGCAGGACGAGCGCGGACCTCGCGCTCGCGCTCCTCTTCTACGGCGGCATCGCCGGCGGCGTGCTGCTCATCGGGCTCGCCGGCGGGACGACGGCGAACCTCAACGGCTACCTCTTCGGCTCCATCGCCACCGTGTCCCTCTCCGACCTGTGGGTGACCATCGCGCTCGCCGCCGTCATCCTCGTCGTCGGGGTCGGCCTGCGGCCCGCCCTGTTCATGCTGTCCCACGACGAGGAGTTCGCCCGCGCGAGCGGCCTGCCGGTCCGGCTGCTCAACGTCGTCGTCGCGGTGCTGGCGGCGCTCACCGTCTCTGTCGCCATGCGGGTCGTCGGCGTGCTCCTCGTCTCGGCCCTGATGATCGTGCCCGTGGCGACCTCCCAGCTCGTCATGCGGTCCTTCGCTGCCACGATGACGCTGGCGATGGCCATCGGGGTCACGGTGAGCATCGCCGGGCTGACCATCACCTACGCCTACCCGCTCTCCCCCGGGGCGATGATCGTCGTGCTGGCCATCGGGATCTTCGGCGTAGTATCACTGGTACGTCCGCTGCTCGGGCGGCGCCGCCCGTCGACCGACCCGCACCCGGACCTCCAGGACGACGTCGAGCTTCGTGAGGCCATATGAGACCCCGGATGACGCGGCAGCGCGCCGCGGTCAGTGACCTCCTCGAGCGCACCGACGACTTCCGCAGCGCCCAGCAGCTGCACGAGTCGCTCCGCGACGCCGGTGACGCCGTGGGGCTCGCCACCGTGTACCGCACCCTGCAGACCATGGCGGAGACAGGCGAGGTCGACGTCCTGCGGACCGACGACGGCGAGGCCCTCTACCGGCGTTGCGAGAGCGTCAAGCACCACCACCACCTCGTGTGCCGCACGTGCGGCACCACGGTGGAGATCAGCGGGGAGGCGGTGGAGGCGTGGGCCGAGGAGATGGCCGCGCACCACGGGTTCAC
This sequence comes from Georgenia satyanarayanai, assembly GCF_009193135.1. Lineage (GTDB taxonomy): Bacteria > Actinomycetota > Actinomycetes > Actinomycetales > Actinomycetaceae > Oceanitalea > Oceanitalea satyanarayanai. Next base: position 8,902 of record NZ_VUKC01000008.1, on the reverse strand, counting down.
CGACATCGAGCACACCATCGACCTCTTCGGCCAGTGCGCGGACTGCTCGCGGCAGCGCGCGGTCGGCCGTGCCTGAGCTCCTCACCGGTTGGCCGTTCTGGCTGGTCTTCGCCTTCCTCTTCCTCGGGGCGATGCTCCGCGGCCAGGGCATCTACTGGCTCGGGCGCCTCGCCACCGTCCAGGCGCTGCGCCACACCCACCCGACCGGGGGCTGGCGGCTGCGGGCGCACCGCGTGCTCAACGGCGAGGGCGCCCAGCGAGGTGTCGACGCGATCCGCCGGTGGGGGCTGGTCGTCGTGCCGCTCGCCTACCTCACCGTCGGCTTCCAGAGCATGGTCATGGCCGGCGCCGGCGTCCTGCGCATCCACTGGCTGCGCTTCACGCTCGCCCAGGTGCCCGGTGCCCTCGCGTGGGCCGCGATCTACTCGACGATCGGCTTCGCGGTGTGGACCGCGGCGCTGGCCGCGGCAGCGGGCTCCCCGGCGGGGGTGGTGGTCCTCGTCGTCCTCGGGGGCGCGGGCGTCACCATCGTCGCCCTGCGCCTGCGCGCGCGCCGGGCGGGCAACCTCCGCTAGGACGGCGGCGTGGCCGCGTCCACGGCGCCGCCGTAGCGGCGGTCGCGGGAGGCGTAGATCTCGACGGCGCGCCACAGGCTGCGCCGGTCGACGTCGGGCCAGTGCTCCTCGAGGAAGACCATCTCGGCGTAGGCCGACTGCCACAGCATGAAGTTCGACGTCCGCTGCTCCCCGGAGGTGCGCAGGAAGAGGTCGACGTCCGGCAGCTCCGGCTCGTCGAGGTACCGCGCGACCGTCCGCTCGGTGACCTTCTCCGGGTCCAGCCGGCCGGCGGCGACCTCCCGCGCGATCTGCTTGGCGGCGTCGGCGATCTCGGCGCGCCCGCCGTAGTTGACGCACATCGTCAGCGTGCACAGGGTGTTGCCGGCGGTGAGCCGCTCGGCCTCCTCGAGCTCGGAGACCACCGAGCGCCACAGCCGCGGGCGGCGCCCCGCCCAGCGGACCCGCACCCCCCACTCGTGCATCTGGTCGCGCCGGCGGCGCAGGACGTCGCGGTTGAACCCCATGAGGAAACGGACCTCCTCCGGGGAGCGCTTCCAGTTCTCGGTGGAGAAGGCGTAGGCGGAGACGTGCGTGACGCCGATCTCGATGGCGCCGGCCACGAGGTCCAGGAGGCTCGCCTCCCCCGCCTTGTGCCCCTCGACGCGCGGCAGCCCGCGCGCGTTGGCCCACCGGCCGTTGCCGTCCATGACGACGGCGACGTGCCTGGGCACGAAGCGGGCGTCGATCGCCGGCGGGCGGGCCCCGGAGGGGTGCGGCGGGGGCGGGACAGGGTTCACACGCGCTCCACGTGACGCAGGGAGCGCAGCTGGCGCTCGAGGTGGTACTGGAGGTGGGCGGCGACCAGGCCGGAGGCCTCGTCCCGCTCCCGCTGGGCGGCGGACTCAGCGGCGGGCCAGTCGCCCGACAGCAGCGCGCCCAGGAGCTCGAGGGTCTGCGGTGCGGGCGCCGAGGAACCCGGCGGGCGGCAGCGGTCGCACACCGCACCGCCCTGGGCGACGTGGAAGGCGTGGTGGGGGCCCGGCCGCCCGCACTGGGCGCAGTCGTCGAAGCTCGGCGCCCACCCGGCGACGGCGAGGGAGCGCAGCAGGTAGGAGTCCAGGACGAGGCTCGCCGGGTGGCGGCGGGTGGCCAGGGCGTGGAGCCCGCCGACGAGCAGAAGGTACTGCTGCGGTGCCGGCTCGGCCTCCTCCTCGGTGAGCCGCTCGGCGGTCTCGACCATCGCCGTCGCCGTCGTGTACAGGGAGTAGTCCGCGCCGAGGGCCCGCCCGTAGGGGGCCTGCGACTCGACCTGGGTGATGATGTCGAGGCTGCGCCCGATGTGGAGCTGGACGTCGACGAGCGAGAAGGGCTCCAGCCGCGCCCCGAACTTCGAGCTCGTGCGGCGCACGCCCTTGGCCACCGCCCGGACCCGGCCGTGGGCGCGGGTGAGCAGGGTGATGATCCGGTCTGCCTCACCGAGCTTGTGGGTGCGCAGCACCACGGCCTCGTCCCGGTAGAGCTTCACCGGCCCATTCTCCCCCGCGGCGCGGTCCGGCAGCGACCCGGCTCGCCGGGCAGGGCCTCGGGCCCTTCTCGGTGCGCCCGCCCGGCGTTACGCTCGGGGTGCGGGCGCCAGCACGGCTGGAGGGGTCTGGGTGAGCGCGGTCGTCGTCTACGAGTCGGAGCTGGGGAACACCGCTGCTGTCGCACGGGCGGTGGCCGAGGGGATCGGCTCGTTCCTCGCCGTCGAGCTCCTCGACGTCGCGTCCGCACCGCTCCCCCACGAGGTGGTCGCCGACCTCCTCGTCGTCGGTGGCCCGACCCACGCCCTGGGCATGAGCCGCCCGAGCACCCGGCGGGACGCCGCCGCCCGCGGCGGGCGAGTCGTCACCTCCGGGATCCGGGAGTGGCTCGCCGCCTCCGGTCCGCTGGCCGTGCGGGCCACCACCTTCGACACCCACGTGCGCCACCCCGACCTGCCCGGCCACGCCGGCCGGAACGCGGCCCGCGTACTCCGGCGGCTCGGCGCCGAGCTCGTCGCCGAGCCGGAGAGCTTCTACGTCCGCGACGCCGAGGGCCCCCTGCTGCCGGGCGAGCTCGACCGCGCCCGGGCCTGGGGCCGGAGCCTCGGCTCGCTCGTCACCCGTGCCTCCATGCCGGAGGCGTCACTCGAGGAGGAACCATGACCGACATCGCACTCATCGACGTCGAGGAACGCCCGACGGTCGGCATCCGCCGTCGGGTGCCCGTGGCGGAGCTGCCCGCCTTCTTCGACGAGGTGTTCGACGCGGTGGCCGCGGCGGTCGAGCGCGCCGGGGCGCACCTCGGCGGCGCACCGTTCGCGCGCTACCGGGGCGCCCCGACCGACGTCGTCGACGTCGAGGCCGGGTTCCCGCTCACCGAGCCCTGGAGCGGGGGCGGCGACCTCGTCGCCGGCTCGCTGCCGTCCGCCCGGGCAGTCGAGGCGATCCACCGGGGCGGCTACGACGCCCTCAGCGACACCTACGCGGAGCTCGAGCGCTGGACCGGGGAGCACGACGTCCACGTCCGCGACGAGAGCTGGGAGCTCTACGAGGCGGGGCCGCAGTCCGACCCCGACCCGGCGACGTGGCGCACGCGCATCGTCTGGCCGGTGGCCACGCCGGAGCTGGACGCCGGCTGATCTCGCCCGCCCCGCGAGCAGGGCAGGCAGGTGAGCAGACCCGCCGTCGTGGACATGAGCCCGAGGTCCTCGCGACCGGAGGACCGTGCCAGCGCGAGCGGGGGCAGGCGCGTGCCCGGCTCCGGCTAGCGGACCGCGCGGTTGACGGCGGAGACGATGGCCTGGAAGGACGCCGTCGTGATCGACGGGTCGATGCCCACGCCCCACAGCACCTGGCCGTCGACCTCGCACTCGACGTAGGCCGCGGCGGTCGCGTCCCCACCGGTCGAGAGCGCGTGCTCGGCGTAGTCGAGGACGTTGACCTCGACCCCGAGCTCGGCGAAGGCGTTGGTGAAGGCGTCGACGGGACCGTTGCCCGTCGCCGTCAGCTCGCGGGGGGTGCCGCCGTCGACCATCTCCATGGAGAGCGTGGCGCCCTCCCCCTCACCGCCGGAGGTCAGCGTCGTCCCGCGCAGCGCGAACCGTCCCCACGGGGCCAGGCCGGAGCCGACCGGGGCGGGCAGGTACTCGTCGCAGAAGATGTCCCACAGCCGCTCGGCGCTGATCTCCCCGCCGTAGGCGTCGGTGACCTTCTGGACCACTCCGGAGAACTCGATCTGCAGGCGGCGCGGCAGGTCGAGGTTGCGGGTGCTGGCGAGCAGGTAGGCGACCCCGCCCTTGCCGGACTGGGAGTTGACGCGGACGACGGCCTCGTAGCTGCGGCCCACGTCCAGCGGGTCCACCGGCAGGTAGGGCACGTCCCAGGCCACGGCGGTCGGGTCACCGCCCGCAGCGGCGACGCGCTCCTCGCGCACGGTGAAGCCCTTCTTGATGGCGTCCTGGTGGGAGCCGGAGAAGGCGGTGTAGACGAGGTCGCCGCCGTAGGGGTGGCGCGGGTGGACGTCCATCTGGGTGCACTGCTCGACGGTGCGCCGGATCTCGTCGATGTCGGAGAAGTCGATCTGCGGGTCGATCCCCTGGCTGAAGAGGTTCATCCCCAGGGTGACGAGGTCGACGTTCCCGGTGCGCTCGCCCTGGCCGAACAGGCAGCCCTCGACCCGGTCCGCGCCGGCCATGACGGCGAGCTCGGCGGACGCGACGGCGGTACCGCGGTCGTTGTGCGGGTGGACCGACAGCGCGACGAACTCCCGGCGGGAGAGGTGGCGGCTCATCCACTCGATCTGGTCGGCGTAGACGTTGGGGGTGGCGCGCTCCACGGTGGCGGGCAGGTTGAGCACGATCTCGCGGGTGGCGTCGGGCTGCCACACGTCCATGACGGCCTCGCACACCTCCAGCGCGTACTCGATCTCGGTGTCGATGAAGATCTCGGGCGAGTACTCGTAGGAGAAGACGGCGTCGGGGTCGAGCACCTTCTCCGCGTAGGCCATGACCTCACGGGTGCCGGCGACGGCGAGCTCCTTGGTGGCCTCGCGGTCGTTGCGGAAGACGATGTCGCGGAAGACGGGCGCCGTCGCGTTGTACAGGTGGACGGTGCCGCGCGCCGCCCCGACGAGGGAGTCGACGGTGCGCTGGATGAGCTCGGTGCGGGCCTGGGTGAGGACGGAGATCGTCACGTCCTCGGGGACGGCGCCGTCCTCGATGATCGAGCGGACGAAGTCGAAGTCCGTCTGGCTCGCGGCCGGGAAGCCGACCTCGATCTCCTTGTAGCCCATGCGGACGAGGAGGTCGAACATGCGCCGCTTGCGGGCCGGGTCCATCGGCTCGATGAGCGCCTGGTTGCCGTCACGCAGGTCGGTGGACAGCCAGCGCGGCGCCTGGGTGATGCGGCGCGAGGGCCACTGCCGGTCCGGCAGGTCGATGCCGTTGACCTCGTGGAAGGGGCGGTACTTGCCGGTCGGCATCCGCGAGGGCTGCTGGGCGTTGGAGGGGGTGCGGGTCTTCATCGTTCATCCACTTCGCTGTTGTCTGGTGCGCCGGGCACGAGAGACACCGCGACGAGGGGCCGGCTGCTAGAGGGCCTCGCCGCGGCAGCGAAGGAGGAGAAGACTCCGGAGGTGGTGCACGCCACCGACTGTAGCGCACCGCGCCGACCGGCCCGCGCAGCGTCCGACGACAGCGGCCTCCGTCACCCGTGGACGACGCGCAGGACGGCCCGCCCGAGGTTGAGCTCGTCGCCGGCGACGAGGGTGACCTCCTCGCCCGCGGGCAGGGCGTGCACCCGGCCCTCCCGCCGCACCACGGTGCCGTTGGTGGAGTGGAGATCGGTCGCGGTGACCGTGCCGTCGCCCACGCGCAGGGCGAGGTGCGTCCGGGACACCGAGGCGTCGGGCAGCGTGACCGTGTGGTCGGCCGGACGCGCGTCGGTGCGGCTCGGTCCCCGCCCGAGGAGGACCAGGCCCGCCGGCACGGGCGTGCCGTCGGGCAGGAGGACCCGCAGGGAGGGCGTCACCGCGCCGGTCGCCGGGCCGCCGTCCCGGTGCGCGGCCGGCTCGGCGTGGTGCCCGGGCGTCGCGGCGGCGTCGTCGGGGCCGTCGCCGAGAGCCTGCGCCCCCTCGGTGCGCCGGCCCGGGGTCCGCAGCCGCACGCTGCGGGCCATGCTGCCCGCGAGCAGCACGGCCCGGTCGACGGCGCCGGCCTGCGCGGTCGCGGCGGTGACGGTGACCATCGCGCCGTCCTCGACGAACGGGACCCGCACCTCGGCGAGGACCGTGGCGGGCGGGGCGGTCTGCTCCGCCGGCGGGTGGTCGTCCCCGGCTGCCCGGCGCGTCGCGGGCGGCTCGACCACCCGGACGGAGGCCACCGCCTGGCGCTTGCCGTAGGAGACGAGGTGGACGTGCGCGTCCTCACCGAACTGCGCCCGCAGGGTGCGGCTGATGAGCCCGGCCGCGGTGAGCGGCCCCGACGGCGGGAGGCTGACCGGGGAGACGCCGACGCTGAGCGTGAGGAGCAGGGCGTCCTCGACGTCGGCGAGGGCCCGGACGCGGTCGGCCTCGGCCGGGTCGTCGGGCAGGGCGGTGGGGTCGAGCGTGAGGTCGAGCCCGGACGCCGCGTGCGAGGCGAGGAGCAGGAAGCCGCTCCACAGCACCGGCTTGCCGACGTACTCGGCCCGGGCGCGGCGGAACTCCCGCTCCGCCGCCGGGCCCACCTCGGCCGCCCGCTCCGCCCCGAGGGCCTCGGCGAGCTGGCGGCGGAACCGGGAGGCCGCCTCGTCCTCGTCGCGGTGCAGGCCGAGGTCACCCAGCCCGTCGGGGACTGCGACGTCCACCTGCCACGGGCTCGCCACGCTCACAGCCACGTGCCGGCGTGCTCGTGCGGCGGGGGCGGGAGCTGCCCCTGCCAGCCGTCGGGCGTCACCGGGATGACGCCGCGCGCGGCCCGCGCGTCCACCTCACGGCTGAGGCCGTCGACCGCCTCCCTCACCTGCCGGGCGCCGCGCAGCCTGCGCAGCACCCGCCAGCCGAGGAGGACCGTGAGGACCCCCGCGAGGGCGGCCATCGGCAGGCTTCCGTCCTGGCCCGTGGCCACGCCGACCAGCGCGACGACGAGGAGGATGCCGAACGCGCCGAGCCCCGCCCAGGTGAGGAAGAGGTCGAGGACCACGCGCCCGGTCATCGCCCGGTTCTTCACCGGCCAGGCCGCCGTCCGGAACTCGGCCACCGACGTCGTGGGCAGATCACCCACCCGTGCCCGTGTCACTTGACGAGCTCCCCGTCGCGGTCCTCGAGGTAGGCGATGTTGGGCGGCAGGTCCCACGGGTTGCCGCCCTCGAAGGCGGAGTAGCCCTGCTCGACCGGCTGCGCCTCCCCGTCCTGGACGAAGCTCTGGGACAGCGAGTACCCGTTGATGGCCCACTCGGCCTGCTGCCCCTTCATGCTGACGAAGTGCCACCACAGCTCGTCGGAGTGCATCTCGGTGGCCGTGAAGAGGCTCGGGCGGTAGGTGCCGCTGACGTTCCCGACCCGCACGTTGATGAGCTCGTCGGCGCGGCCGGTGCGCTGGTAGACCTCGATGATCTTGTCACCGGCCTTGGCCACGCCCTTGCCGATGCCGATGGTGACGAGGCCCAGCCCCACCGCTCCCCACCCGCCGAAGCCGCTCGCGGCGAGCATCCCGTCGGCGACGGTCGCGGCACCGCCGGCGATCGCCGCGCCGCCGAAGAGGAACGGCGCGGCGGGCGGGAAGACGAACAGCGACACCGCGCCGAGCACGGTGAGCCCCGCCGAGATCCAGCCGCCCCACTCGCTGACGACGTCCCAGAACGGTGCCGACCAGCGGGCGAAGTCCCCGATGAAGGAGTCCTCGACCCAGTCGCCGATCCCGTCGAAGACGTCCCCGACGGAGGCCCAGAAGCCCCCGCCCCACGCGTCCCCGGCGGCCGTGCTGATGAGGCCGCCGTAGTGGACGGCACGCTCCCGGTACTCCGACTCCAGGTCACCGATCCGGCGCTCGACGTCGCGGGTGTTCTCGCTCGCCGTGCTGAGGTCACCGTCGAGCCGGTTGAACTGGTCGATCTCGTCGTCGTCGGTCCATCCGACGTCGGTGCGGTTGTCGAGGAAGGTCTGGCGAGCCGTCTCGGCGGCCGCCTCGGCCTCCCGGGCGGTGCCGAGCTCGGCGTCGAGCTCGAGGCTGCGCGTCTGGAAGTCGGTGAGCTCGCCCGCCCAGTCGCGGATCGCCTGCTGGAGGGTGTCGAAGGCGGAGGAGACCCGGGTGAGGCGCGGGGGGAACTCGACCATCGTCTCCTGGAAGGCACGCCGGTTCTCCCCCGCCCAGCCGGCGAGCTCGAGGTCGTTGCGCGCGCCCTGGAGGAAGGTCTGCATCTCGTCGATGCGGTCGGCGAAGCCGCGCACCTGCTCCGCGAGGGCGGTGCTTCCCTCGGGCGACCCCGGGCAGGGGTCGTAGCCGATGTTCGCGTGCTCGCGCGTCTGGACCGTGACGTAGTTGCCCATCAGCCGTCCGCCTCCATCCGGTCGAGGAACTGCTGGGCGATCTGGAGGTCGACGTCCGCGAAGACCTCGAGGACGAGGCGCAGGTAGTCCGCCGCCTTCGTCGCGTCCTCGGAGAGGTCCTCCGCGGTCCGCGACCACTTGCCGCCGAACTCGTGGATCTCGTCGAAGACCGGCGCGGCACCGACGACGAGCCCGTCCATCCCGCGCACGGTCTCGCACAGCCCGCTCAGGTCGGAACTGAGGTTGTCGAGATCGGTGATCGTCCCGTTCAGGTAGCTCTCGTCGACGACGATGTCACTCATCGTGGCCTCTCCTCTCGCGTGTCACAGTCTCGTTGTACCGCAGGCCGGTCCGCGGTGTCGCGCGCTCCCCATGGGGACAACTCCCCGTCACCGGGGCTCACGCAGGACGGTGTGCTCGACGTCGGCGTCCCCGACGGTCAGCGTCGTCGCGCCGAGGAGGACGACGTCGCCCTCGCCCAGCTCGACCGGCTCGCCCGCCGTCAGGGGCCGGCTGGAGCCGTCGGGCAGGTGGAGGACGGTGCCGTTCGTCGAGCCGCGGTCGACGACGACGACCCGGTCCGCCTCGACCGTCACCGTGAGGTGGGTCTTGGACACGCGCTCGTCGGGGACGGGGAGCAGCGCGGCCGGCTCCTCGTCCGCGCGGGGCTGCGGCGCGCGCCCGAGGAGGGTGCGGCCGGCGGCGAGGACACGGCCGTCGGACAGGCGGACCGTGGGGAGCACCTCCTCGGCCGGTCCCGGGTGGGCCGGGGGTGCCGTGTCGTGCGCCGGGGGCGG
>NZ_VUKC01000007.1 GCF_009193135.1 Georgenia satyanarayanai | reverse complement strand
ACCCGCGCCACGTGTTGGACAGGTGGAACTCCGCGGTGCGACGGTCCGGCTGCGGCTGCCCGGCGGTGGAGAAGGTGAAGGACCACTCGGCCACCGCGCCCTCGGCGAGCACGAAGCCCTCCGTCGCCCGCGCGATCACCTCGACGGTCCCGACACCCGGGTAGGTCCCCGCCGGCACGACCTCACCGTCCACCAGGTACTCCACACCCTCGACCGCGGGGATCGTGAACGTGTCGTTGGCGAAGCCGGCCCGGTCGGTGAAGGTCACCGCGAGCGGCGTCACCTCCACCGGCTCCGCCGGCCCACCATCGGTGGAGAAGGTGTGCACCCACTCGGCGGTCGCGCCCTCGGCGAGCACGTAACCCTCGAGGGCACGTGCGGTGACGGTGACCGTCCCGGAGCCCGGGTAGGTCCCGGCCGGCACGACCTCACCGTCGACGAGGTACTCCACGCCGGTGGTGGCGGGGATCGTGTACGTGTCGTCCGCGGTGCCGTCCTCGTCGGAGAACGTCACCGGTGCGGGCGTCACCTCCACCGGCTCGGGCTCCCCGTCGGTGAACGTGTGGGTCCACGTCGTCGTCGCGCCGTCCGCGATGACGAAGCCCGCGAGAGCACGGGCGGTGACCGTCACCTCACCGGAGCCCTGCACGGTCCCCGGCTCGACGACGTCGCCGTCGACGAGGTACTCCACGCCCGGGCTCCACGGCACCGTGTACGTGTCGTCCTCGGTGCCCTCCTGGTCGGAGAAGGTCACCGCGGCGGGGGTCACCTCCACGGGGCGGGAGCCCTCCTCGCCGGCCGGCTGGCCGGTGAGGTACTCGAACCCGGTCTCGACGAAGTCCTCGCCCTGCGGCGCCACGTCGTACTCCATGACGTAGTAGGCGATGTCCGCGTGCTCCTGCGCCGCGGCGAGGATCTCCTGCAGCGGCACGTCTCCCTCACCGAGGTTCGTGAAGGCGATGCTGCCGCCGAGGCCCGTGGCGTCCTTGATGTGGAGCAGCTCGATGCGGTCCCCGTGCTCCGCGAGGAGCGCCGGGACGTCCACGCCCGCGTGCGCCGCCCAGGCCACGTCCACCTGGAAGGTGACGTACTCCGGGTTCGTCTCCTCGACGAGGATCTCCCACGCCGACATCTGCTCACCCTCGTGCTCGTACATGGTGGTGAACTCGACCGCGTGGTTGTGGCCGAAGAACTTCCCGATCCCGGCCTCCACGGACCGCTCGCCGAGACGGTCCATCGCCTCGGCCGTCGCCAGGGTGTTCTCGTAGCTGCCGATGCCCGGGGCGGGGAAGCCGCCGGACCCGACGTACTCCTGGCCGATCGTCTCGACGTACGCGAGCGTCTCGTCGAAGCTCGCCTCGCCGACGTTGTAGTGCGACGAGGGGACCCGCAGGCCGATCTCGTCGACCAGGGCACGGAACTGCTCGGCCGTGTAGCCGTTGAAGTTCGCGCCGTAGGGCTCGATGTTCTCCAGCCCGATCTCGGCCAGACGCGCGAGGACCGTGGGCAGGCCCTCCGCGTTCACCCACGGGATGAGGGAGTACAGCCCGATCGACACCTTCTCCACCGGCACGAGCACCGGCTCGGTCGGCTCGTCACCGAGGACGCGGAAGTAGTCGAAGCGGAGCGTCGGCTCCTCCTGTGAGGCGGCGCCGAGCGCGAAGAGACCCACGCGCCCGTCCGCTGCGACGCCCGCGTTGGTGACCGACGGCAGGTCGGTCCACGTCTCGCCACCGTCGACGGAGTAGGACCCGGTGAAGGTGTCCCCCGCCTTGGTGAGCCGCAGGTGCACGGTCGTCGCCGTGATCGCCGGCGAGTTCGGCTGCGGGTCCTGGACCGCGCTGTCGATCTCGCTGCGGATCTCGACCAGCCGCGACACCGCTGCGCCGGGGCTGTTGGTCGTGAGCACGTCGAGCTTGACGTAGTTGTCGTCGTCGACGTACGCGATGAGGCCGCCCTGCTCGTACTGGCGGGTGGTCTCGGAGGTGTCGACGACCGTCTCCACCGTCCAGTCCTCGTCGCCGAGGTCCTGGACCACGAAGTTGGCCGGCGTCTGGTTGTCGCCCCCGTAGATGTCACCAGGGGTGGCGTCCAGCTCGAGGTGACCGTCGACGACCCGCAGGTGCTCCGGGTCGGGGCGCACGACCTCCCAGCGGCACTCGTCGAGCGCGGTGCCGCTGAACTCGTCGCTCGGGTCGACCTCACCGGAGGCGTCGACCGACGAGATCGACACGAAGTCGAAGGAGGCGTCGACCGGCGCCTGCGGCCGGTCACCACCCTGGACGGCGAAGACACCGACCCGCGGGTTGTCGATGCCGGCGAGCGACTTAGTCTCCGACATCTCGGTAAAGGTGACCCCGTCCGCGCTGTAGGACGCGTTGAGGTTCTCCCCGTCACTCGTGAAGCGCACCCACCCGGTGGAGGGGTAGTCCGCACCGAGGGCGGGGCTGTTGGAGGCCCCGACCTCGTTCGGCGACCCGGCCTCCTCACGGATGAACTGGTACACCCGCTCGGCCCGGTTGTCGCTGCGCTCCTGGAGCACCATCTTGGCGTAGTTGTCGTCGTCGCCGTAGATGAGAAGCCCGGCCTGCTGGTAGGCGCCGGTGCCCTCCATGGTCACCTTGGTGGTGACCGTGAACGGACCGTCCGGCAGGTCCCGCAGGACGAGGTTGGGCGAGTCGCTGTTGTTCGTGCCGTAGATGTCGGTGCCCGACGTCGGCATGATGAGGCTGCCGCCGCTCACCCGGAGGTTGTGGTCCCTGCGGACCACGGTCCACGACTCGGCGTCGAGGGTGTCGCCGTCGAAGTCGTCGGTCCACACGTCGACGCACTGCGCCGGGGGCGCCCCGACGGTGATGGTGACCGTGGCCGTGGCCGCGGCTCCACCCTCGTCGGTCGCCGTGACCGTCGCCGTGTACGTGCCGGCCTCGGTGTAGGTGTGGGTCACCTCGGCGCCCTCACCCGTGGCCCCGTCGCCGAAGTCCCACGTGAGGGTGACGTCGTCACCGTCGGGGTCGGACGCCGTCGCCGTGAAGGTCACCTCGAGAGGTGCCTCCCCGGACGTCGGGGTGGCCTCGACCTGGATCGTCGGCGCGACGTTGTCCGCCGCTCCGCGGCCGGAGAAACGGATCTCGTCGATGTCGAACAGCGCGTCCTCGGTGTCACCGGTGAACACGAAGAACACCGGCCCGCTGCCGGGCTCGGCGTCGACGGCGACCGTCTCGCTGACGTCCCAGGTCTCCCAGCCGCCCGTGCTCGCGAGCTCGACGGAGGCGACGACGGGACCGTCGACCGCTCCCTGACGCACCTCGACCGTGCCCCCGGCGCCGCCGGAGGAGTACCGGAAGGAGATGCCGTCGATGCCCGTGAAGTTCAGCGGGTCGAGGGAGATCCAGTCTCCGTCGTGGATGTCACCGACCTGACGGCCGCCGGCGGCGCCGTCCTTGGTGACGACGTTGACGCCGGAGGCGTCGTCGTAGAACTCCGCCTGCTGGCGGCGCAGCCGCAGCATCGCCTCGTCGTCACCGGTGAGGCTGGGCACGCCGTCCGCGCCCTGGTCGGCGTAGCGGGCGTTGATGATGCCGAAGACGTTGGCGTCCAGGCCGTGGCCCTCGTCGGCCGCCGTCGCGATCGACCCCTCGCAGCCCGTGGTCCGCGAGAGCGGGTGCCCGTGGCTGTCGTGGCCGAGGATGTACTCGACGATGACGTCGTCGCAGTCGATGTCACCGTCCTCCACGTCGGTGACGTTGACCCGGAAGGGCACCGTGTCACCGAAGTAGAAGACCGAGCCGTCCTCGGGGATCTCGAGCTCGACGACCGGCGCGGTGTTGCCCGCCGTGATGTTGACGGTCGCCGTCCCCACCCGGCCGTCCTCGCTCACCGCGTTGAGGCGCACGGTGTGCACGCCCGGCTCGGTGAACGTGTGGGAGGTCGTCACACCTGTCGCGTCGATCTCGCCGTCGTTCTCGAAGTCCCACTCGAAGGTGAGGTCCGACCCCTCGGGATCGGTCGAGGTGGACGCGTCGAAGTTGACTGTCAGCGGCAGGGCGCCGTTGGTCGTCGAGGTCTCGATGCGCGCGACCGGGTTGAGCGTGCCGACGTAGTCGATGCGGTAGAGCGCCGAGAACTGGTCACCACCGAACCAGCTCCGCCCGTAGTCGAGGACGTACAGGGCACCGTCGGGACCGAACTCGACGTTCATCGGCCACGAGAGCTCGAGCCAGTCGAAGGACGGGACGATGTCGACAAGACCACCCTCCTCGTCGATGACGAACTCACGGATCCATCCGCGGCCCCACTCGTAGTTGAAGGTCTTCCCGTCGTAGTACTCGGGCCACTTGGTGTCCGAGTCCAGCTCGGGGTCGTAGTTGTAGGTCGGGCCGCCCATGGGCGACTCGCTGCCGGAGCCGAGCTGCGGCTCGGAGCCGCCGTCGTAGGGCAGCCACGCCGGCACGGCCGGCGGGAGCTCGGTCAGCCCGGTGTTGTGCGGACTGTCGTTGACGAGGTTCTCGCAGTCGAACTTCGGGCCGGAGGTGCCGGTGGCGAAGTCGTAGTCGTTGTACGCGTCGTTCGCGCCGTGGCAGAAGGGCCAGCCGAAGTTCCCGGGCTCCTTGATGAGGTTGAACTCCACCTGCCCGCCCGGCCCGCGGTTCGGGTTCGCCGCACCGGCGTCCGGACCGTAGTCACCGAGGTGGACCCAGCCGGTCTCCTTGTCGACGGCGAAGCGGAACGGGTTGCGGAAGCCCATCGCGTAGACCTCCTCGCGCACGAGGTCCGCGTCCCCGGAGTACTCGTCGAAGAGGTTGCCGCTGGGGATGGTGTACGTGCTGCCCGGGCCCGGCTCTGCGTCCTCGGCGATCTCGTCCAGGACGTCGATCCGGATGAGCTTGCCGCGCAGGTCGTTGGTGTTGCCCGAGGTGCGACGCGCGTCGAACGCCGGGTTGCGGGTGGCCCGCTCGTCCAGCGGCGAGTAGCCGTCGGAGGCGAAGGGGTTGGTGTCGTCGCCGGTGGACAGGTAGAGGTTGCCCTCGGCGTCGAAGTCGATCTCGCCGCCGGCGTGGCAGCAGATGCCGCGGTCGGCCTCCACCCGGATGATCTCCTGCTCCGAGGCGAGGTCGAGAACGCCGTCCTCGCTCAGCTGGAAGCGGGAGAGGCTGTTGTACCCCTCGAAAGCGGCGAACTGCTCGGCGGTGCCGTCCTCGGGCGCGTCACCCGGCGGCGTGTCGAGCGGGGGTGCGTAGTAGATGTACACCCACCGGTTCTCCTCGAAGTTCGGGTCGATCGCGATGCCCTGGAGACCGTCCTCGTCGTGGCTGTAGACGGGGATCGTCGCGGCCGTGCGGGTCGAGGCGTCGGCGGTCGTGTAGAAGACCCGGCCGTCGCGGGCCGTGTGCAGGACGTCGCCGTTCGGCAGGACGGCGAGCGCGATCGGCTCACCGATCGTCGCCCCGCCCCGTGCCAGGGTCACCTGCTCGAAGGAGCTCTCCACGGTGGCGGTGCAGTCCGCCCCCTCGACGCCCGCCGCGGTGCGCAGGCCGCCGAGGATGTGCTCGACGAACTCCGGCTCGGAGAAGGACGCGCTGGTGTGGCCGCCACCGGTGTACCAGGACCGACCGCCGTCATGGTTGTGGCACCAGGCGATGGGGTGGTCGGTGCCCATGGCGTTGTTGCCGGGCGCGTAGGTCGTCTCGTCCAGCGTGGCGAGGACGTGGACGTCACCGCGCGGGTTGTCGCGGTAGTTGTACCACTCGTCGGTGCGGTTCCACCTCATCGGCAGGTGCGCGGTGGACGGGTGGACCTGGTCGACGACCGCGACGTCAGCGTTCGGCGTGCCGGGAGGGTGGCTGGCGAAGTAGGCGCCGACGAGCTCCCCGTACCAGGGCCAGTCGTACTCGGTGTCGCTGGCCGCGTGGATGCCGGCGTAACCGCCACCGCCCTGGATGTACTCCTCGAAGGCGGCCTGCTGCTCGTCGTTGAGCACGTCTCCCGTCGTGGACAGCCAGACGACGACGTCGTACTGGGCGAGATTGTCGGTGGTGAAGTCGGTGGCGTCCTCGGTGGCGTCCACCGAGAAGTTGTGCTCCTCGCCGAGCTGCTCGATCGCGGCGATCCCCGCCGGGATCGAGTTGTGGCGGAAGCCGGCGGTCTTGCTGAAGACGAGCGCGCTGAACTCCGCGTCGTCCGTCGGTGGCGGTTCAACGTCTGCATTGGCGCCGCTCACGGCGAGCGGCAGTACGAGGGCGCTGGCGAGCACCGTGCTCGCGCCTCGGGCCCACCACCGCCCGCCCATCGGTCGTCTGGTCACGCTTCCTCCTCGAATCGTGGACACGTCCGGCCTGTCGGCCGGTGCCAGGCCCGGCGTCCTCGCATCGGTGCGGGGAGCCAGGCCGTGTGCGTTAGATCACAGGCGGTCACAGCCTAGGGTCAGTTTTGCGTGCAGGTCAACAAAAGTCGGTAGCCGAGGTCTGGTGATCGGCGACCCTCTCGTCCTTTCGGAGGAGCCGGGACACGGCGCAGGGCCCCGCAGCCGGGACGGCTGCGGGGCCCTGGGCCCAGCTCTCGGATCAGCCGATCTTGCTCAGCGAGCTGATCGTCTTGGCAGCGGCGGCACCGCCGACGGGGCGACGGATCCCGAGGGTGTCGGTCCCGTCCCCGTTCCAGTCACCGACGTACACCTCGTCACCGAGGCGGCCGAAGGTGAGGACCGTGTCCGCGTCCCCGCCACGCAGGGAGTTGTTCACGTGGAAGACCCGACCGCGCTGGATGGCGAAGGTGTCGACGCCGTCGCCGTCCCAGTCACCCGCGTGGGTGACGTCCGAGGGACGGCCGTAGGTGAAGACCACGTCGGCGTCGCCGCCGATGACCGAGTTCTTCACGTGGTAGGTCGCACCACGGCGGATCGCCAGGGTGTCGTTGCCGTTGCCGTCCCAGTCACCGACGAGCACCTCGTCGTCCGCGCGGCCGTAGGTGAAGCTCACGTCGGCCGGACCACCCCGGAGGCTGTTCTTGACGTGGTACTCCGCACCGCGGCGCACCGCGAAGGTGTCCCGGCCGTCACCGTCCCAGTCACCCGCGAGGATGACGTCACCGGGCCGGCCGTAGGTGAACACGGCGTCGGCGTCACCGCCGCGCTGCGCGTTGGACACGTGGAACACGTTGCCGCGGCGCACCGCGATCGTGTCCCGGCCGTCGCCGTCCCAGTCACCGATGAGCACCTCGTCGGTCATCCGGCCGTACATGAAGTGGACGTCGGTGGTGCCGCGCCAGGTGTTGGACAGATGGAACTCCGCCGTCCGACGGTCGGGTGGCGGGGCACCCTCGGTCGAGAAGGTGTGGCTCCACTCGGTGGCCGAGCCGTCGGCGAGCACGAAGCCCTCCGCGGCCTGCGCGGTGACGGTCACCGTGCCCGCGCCCGGGTACGTCCCGGGTGCCACGACCTCACCGTCGACGAGGTAGACGACACCGGTGGAGCGCGGCACCGTGAAGGTGTCGGCGTCCGTGCCGTACTCGTCGGTGAAGGTCACCGGTGCGGGCGTCACCTCGACCGGGCGCGAGCCCTCCTCGCCGGCCGCCTGGCCGGTGAGGTACTCGAACCCGGTCTCGACGAAGTCCTCGCCCTCCGGGGCGACGTCGTACTCCATCACGTAGTACGCGATCTCGGCGTGCTCCTCCGCCGCGGCGAGGATGTCCTGGAGCGGGACGTCACCGTCACCGAGATTGGTGAAGTTCGGCCCGTCCTCCTCACCGAGACCGGTCGCGTCCTTGACGTGCAGGAGCTCGATGCGGTCGCCGTGCTCCTCGATGAGAGCAGGAACGTCGACCCCGGCGTGCGCGGCCCAGGCAACGTCCAGCTGGAAGGTCACGTACTCGGGGTTGGTCTCCTCGACGAGGATCTCCCACGCCGACATCTCCTCACCGCCGTGGTTGTACACGGTGGTGAACTCGACCGCGTGGTTGTGGCCGAAGAACTTGCCGATGCCGGCCTCGACCGAGCGCTGGCCGAGGCGGTTCATCGTCTGAGCCGTCTCGAGCACCCGCCCGTAGGAGCTGATCCCCGGCTGGGCGAACCCTCCCGAGCCGACGTACTCCTGCCCCAGCGTCTCGACGTAGTCCAGCGTCTCGTCGAAGGTGCCCTCGTTCGTGTTGTAGTGCGAGGAGGGCACGTCGAGCCCGATGAGGTCGACCATCGCGCGGAACTCCTCGGCGGTGTAGCCGGCGAAGTTCCCGCCGAAGGGCTCGATGTTCTCCAGCCCGATCTCCGCGAGCCGGGCGAGCACCGACGGTAGTCCGGCCTCCTCGACCCACGGGATGAGGGAGAACATCTGGACCGAGACCCTCTCCACGGGGATCTCGACCCGGTCAGGGTCCGGATCCTCGGCGGACATGCCCTGGCCCTCGAAGTGGATCTCGTCGATCTCCACGGCCGCGTCACCGGTGACGACGAAGTACACCGGGTCGGGTCCGCCGACGGGGCTCACGGCCGCGGTGGCGGAGCTCGTCCAGCCGTCGGTCGCCTCGAGCTCGACCGTCGCCATGAGCTCGCCGTCGACAGCGCCCTTGCGCACCTCGACGGTGCCCGTGCCCGTCGAGGTGTAACGCAGCGAGACCCCGTCGATGTTCGTGAGGTCCATCGGCGCGAAGGAGATCCAGTCGCCGTCACCGGCCTCGCCCACGGCGCTGCCGCCGCCGGCACCCTCACGGTCGACGACCTCCACGCCCTCACCCTCGGTGAAGAACTCGGCCTGCTGGTGCCGCAGCCGCAGCACGGCCTCGTCGTCCGCCGAGAGGGCGGGCAGGTCCTCGGCACCGAGGTCGGTGTACGAGGCGTTGATGACGCCGAAGACGTTGGCGTCCAGACCGTGCCCCTCGTCGCGCGGTGTGGTGATCGTGCCCTCGCAGCCGGTCGCCGAGCTCAGCGGGTGGCCGTGCTCGTCGTGGCCGAGGATGTACTCGACGCGGACGCGGGAGCAGTCGATCTCGCCGTCCTCGACGTCGGTGACGGTGACCCGGAAGGGCACCTCGTCACCGAAGCTGAAGATGCCGCCGTCGACCGGGAGCTCGAGGGTGACCTCGGGGGCGGTGTTGCCGACGATGACGTTCGTCGTGATCGTGCCTGTCCGCAGCTCCTCCCCCTCGCCGGCGCTCACCGTGAGCCGCGCGGTGAACACGCCGGCCGTCTCGTAGGTGAAGCTGGCGGTCGGCTCGGTCGAGTCGATCTCGCCGTCGTTGTCGAAGTCCCACGCGTAGGACAGCGGCATCTCCTGCGGGTCGGTCGACCCGGTGCCGTCGAACTCGACGGTCAGCGGGGGCTGGCCGTTGTTCGTCGACGTCTCGATCCGGGCGACGGGGTTGGGGCTGTCGGCCACGTAGTCCACGCGGTACACCGCGGAGTCCCAGGCGCCGGAGAAGAACCCGCCGCTGCCGTAGTCGAGGACGTACAGCGCACCGTCGGGTCCGAACTCGACGGCCATCGGCGTGGACGGCTCGAGCCAGTCGAGGGACGGGACGATGTCGACGAGACCACCGTCGTCGTCGATGACGAACTCGCGGATCCAGTCCCGCCCCCACTCGTAGTTGAGCGTCTTGCCGTCCCAGTACTCCGGCCACTTGCGGTCGGAGTCGAGCTCGGGGTCGTAGCGGTAGGTCGGGCCGCCCATGGGCGACTCGCTGCCGTCACCCAGGTCGGGGACCGAGCCACCGTCGTAGGGCAACCATGCCGGGATCGCGGGCGGGAGCTCGGTGAGACCGGTGTTGTTGGGGCTCTCGTTCACGGGGTTGTCGCAGTCGAAGGCCTCCCCGGACTCACCCGAGCCCGCGGGCTCGCCCTGCGGCGGGAACTCGTAGTCGATGTAGGCGTCGTTGTCGCCGTGGCAGTACGGCCAGCCGTAGTTGCCGGGCTCCTTGATGAGGTTGAACTCGACCTGGCCGCCGGGGCCACGGTCGGGGTCGGCGCTGCCGGCGTCGGGGCCGTAGTCACCGAGGTGGACCCAGCCGGTCTCCTTGTCGACCGCGAAGCGGAAGGGGTTGCGGAAGCCCATCCCGTAGATCTCCGGCCGCGTGAGCTCCGTGCCGGGCGCGAAGAGGTTGCCGTCGGGGATCTCGTAGGTGCTGCCCGGGCCCGGCTCGGCGCCCTCGGGGATCTCCTCGAGCACGCTCACCCGCAGCAGCTTGCCGCGCAGGTCGTTGGTGTTGGCCGAGGAGCGCTGGGCGTCCCACGCGGGGTTGCGGCCCTCGCGCTCGTCGATGGGCGTGTAGCCCTCGGACGCGAAGGGGTTGGTGTCGTCACCGGTGGACAGGTAGAGGTTGCCCTCGGCGTCGAAGTCGATCTCGCCGCCCGCGTGGCAGCACGTGCCGCGGTCCGCCTCGACCCGGAGGATCTCCTGCTCGGACGCGAGGTCGAGCACGCCCTCCTCGCTCAGACGGAAGCGGGAGAGCCGGTTGTAGCCGTCGAAGGCGGCGAACTCCTCCGGGGTCCCCCACTCAGGGGCGTCCCCGGGCGGGGTGTCCAGCGGCGGGGCGTAGTAGGCGTAGACCCACCGGTTCTCCGCGAAGTTCGGGTCGATGGCGATGCCCTGCATGCCGTCCTCGTCGTGCGTGTACACGGGGACGGTGCCGGCGACGCGCGTGCCGCCGTCGCCCTCGGTGTAGAAGATCCGGCCGTCACGGGCCGTGTGGAGCACGTCCCCGTTCGGCAGGACCGCGAGGGCCATCGGCTCGCCGACGTTCTGCTCGCCCTGGACGAGGGTGACCTTCTGGTAGGAGCTGGCGACGGTCGCGGCGCAGTTCGCGTCCTCGACACCCGCCGCCGTGCGGAGACCGCCGAGGATGTGCTCGAGGAAGGCCGGCTCGGCGAAGGAGGCCTCGGTGTGCCCGCCGCCGGTGTACCAGGACCGGCCGCCGTCGTAGTCGTGGCACCACGCGATCGGGTGGTCCGAGCCCATGGCCAGGTCGCCCGGGTCGTAGCTCGTCTCGTCGAGCGTGGCGAGGACGTGGACGTCACCGCGCACGTTCTCGTCGTAGGTGTACCACTCGTCGGTGCGGTCCCACTCGAAGGGCAGGTGCGCGGTCGAGGGGTGCACACGGTCGGCGACGTCGACCGTGCCGTCCGGGGTGCCCGGTGGGTGGCCCGCGAAGTAGGCGCCGACGAGCTCGCCGTACCAGGGCCAGTCGTACTCGGTGTCGCTGGCGGCGTGGATGCCGGCGTACCCACCGCCACCCTGGATGTACTGCTCGAAGGCGGCCTGCTGCTCGTCGTCGAGCACGTCGCCGGTGGTGGAGAGCCAGACGACGACGTCGTAGTCGGCGAGGTTCTCCTCGGTGAAGTCTGCGGCGTCCTCGGTGTGGTCCACCGTGAAGCCGTTGTCGGCGCCGAGCTGCTCGATCGCGGCGACGCCCTCCTCGATGGACCCGTGCCGGAAGCCGGCGGTCTTGCTGAACACCAGCGCGCTGAACTCGCTGTCGTCCGGTGGTGGTTCGACGTCCGCGCCCGCACCGGTGGCAGCGAGCGGAAGGACGAGCGTGCTGGCGAGGACGGCGCCCGCGGCGCGGGCCCATCCTCGAGAGCCTGTTGGTCGATCGACCACGGCAATCTCCTTGGAGTCGCGTTCACGTGCGGGCCGCGCCGGGGCGCGGCCTTCTTCGGCCGGACAGCGTCCAGCTGGACGTCGCCCCCTGCGTCTGCACAGAACTCAGCGACCCCCACCGAGCACACGATCAGTGTGTGCTACGTCACTTCGTCGCCCGAGCGTATGGCCGGCGCCCCGCGACGTCAACGGCTCCGGGTGCACGGGCAGGGGCCCCCAGCCGGCTGGCTGGGGGCCCCTGTGTCGAGCGGTGGTGCAGGTCAGCCGATCTTGCTCAGCGAGCTGATCGTCTTGGCGGCGGAAGCGCCACCGACCGGGCGGCGGACACCGAGGGTGTCGGTCCCGTCGCCGTTCCAGTCACCGACGTACACCTCGTCACCGAGGCGGCCGAAGGTGAGGACCGTGTCCGCGTCCCCGCCACGCAGGGAGTTGGTCACGTGGTACGTACGCCCACGCTGGAGGGCGAAGGTGTCCACACCGTCGCCGTCCCAGTCACCCGCGAGGGTGACGTCCGAGGCCCGACCGTAGGTGAAGACCACGTCGGCGTCGCCGCCGATGACCGAGTTCTTCACGTGGTAGGTCGCACCACGGCGGATCGCCAGGGTGTCGACGTCGTTGCCGTTCCAGTCACCGACGAGCACCTGGTCGTCGGCGCGGCCGTAGGTGAAGCTCACGTCGGCCGGACCACCCCGGAGGGTGTTCTTGACGTGGTACTCCGCACCGCGGCGCACCGCGAAGGTGTCCTTGCCGTCGCCGTCCCAGTCACCGACGAGGATGACGTCGCCGGGGCGGCCGTAGGTGAACACCGAGTCGGGGTTCCCGCCACGCTGGCTGTTGGACACGTGGAACTCGTTGCCCTTGCGGACCGCGATCGTGTCCTTGCCGTCGCCGTTCCAGTCACCGATGAGCACCTCGTCGGCCCAGCGGCCGTACATGAAGTGGACGTCGGTGGTGCCGCGCCAGGTGTTGGACAGGTGGAACTCCGCCGTCCGGCGGTCGGGGGCCGGGGCACCCGCCGTCGAGAAGGTGTAGGTCCACTCGGCGTCAGCGGCGAGCACGAAGCCCTCCGCGGCCTGCGCGGTGACGGTCACCGTGCCGGCGCCCGGGTACGTCCCGGGTGCCACGACCTCACCGTCGACGAGGTAGACGACACCGGTGGAGCGCGGCACCGTGAAGGTGTCGGCGTCCGTGCCGTACTCGTCGGTGAAGGTCACCGGTGCGGGCGTCACCTCGACCGGACGCGAGCCCTCCTCGCCGGCCTCCTGGCCGGTGAGGTACTCGAACCCGGTCTCGGCGAAGTCCTCGCCCTGCGGGGCGACGTCGTACTCCAGGACGTACAGGGCGATGTCCGCGTGGTCGCGGGCGGCGCGCAGGATGTCCTGGAGCGGGACGTCACCGTCACCGAGGTTGGTGAAGGTGGGGTTGGTCGAGCCACCCAGACCGGTCGCGTCCTTGACGTGCAGCAGCTCGATGCGGTCGCCGTGCTCCTCGATGAGAGCAGGGACGTCCACCCCGGCGTGCGCAGCCCAGGCCACGTCCAGCTGGAAGGTCACGTACCGCGGGTCGGTGAGGTCGACGAGGATCTCCCACGCCGACATCTCCTCACCGCCGTGGTTGTACACGGTGGTGAACTCCGTCGCGTGGTTGTGACCGAAGAGCTTGCCGACGCCCGCCTCGACCGAGAGTCGACCGAGCCGGTTCATCGCATCGGCAGTCTGGAGCACCTTGCCGTAGGAGGAGATCCCGGGCTGGGGGAACCCTCCCGAGCCGACGTACTCCTGACCCAGCGTGTCCACGTACGCCAGCGTCGCGTCGAAGGTGTCCTCCGCGACGTTGTAGTGCGAGGAGGGCACGTTGAGACCGATGAGGTCGACCATCGCGCGGAACTGCTCCGCGGTGTAGCCGTTGAAGTTGCTGCCGAAGGGCTCGACGTTCTCGAAGCCGATCTCCGCCAGGCGGGCGAGCACCGACGGCAGGCCGTCGCTGTTCACCCACGGGATGAGGGAGAACATGCCGATCGAGACATCCTCGGTCTCCACCCGGACGGGGACGAGGTCCTCGCCCGTGAGGTAGGAGAAACCGGTCTCGGCGAAGAGCTCGCCGAGCGGGGCCTGGTCGTACTCGAGGACGTAGAGCGCGATGTCCGCGTGCTCCTCGGCCGCGGCCAGGATCTCCTGCAGCGGGACCTCACCCTCACCGAGGTTGGTGAAGGTCGGACGACCCTCACCCGCCACGTTGACGGCGTCCTTGACGTGCAGCAGCTCGATACGGTCGCCGTACTCCTCGATGAGAGCAGGGACGTCCACACCAGCGTGCGCAGCCCAGGCCACGTCCAGCTGGAAGGTCACGTACTCGGGGTTCGTCTCACGGACGAGGATCTCCCACACCGAGAGCTCCTCACCCTCGTGCTCGTACGTCCTGCGGAACTCACCGTCGTGGTTGTGACCGAAGAACTTGCCGATCCCGGCCTCCACCGAACGCTCGCCCAGACGGTCCATCGCCTCGGCCACCGCGAGGGTGGACTCGTAGGTGTCGAAGTTCAGGCCCTGGACGAAGCCACCCGAGCCCACGTACTCCTGGCCCAGCGTGTCGACGAACTCCAGCGTCTGGTCGAAGGTCGCCTCGGCGGTGTTGTAGTGCGAGGACGGAACCTTCAGACCGATCTCGTCGACCATCGCACGGAACTCCTCGGCGGTGTAGCCGTTGAAGTTGCTGCCGAAGGGCTCGACGTTCTGGAAGCCGATCTCCGCCAGCCGCTCGAGGACGGTCGGCAGACCTGCCTCACGGACCCACGGGATGAGGGAGAACATGCCGATCGAGACCTTCTCCGCGGGGATGCGGATGTTCTCGGCCGGGGGCTGCTCGCCCGAGGCGGTGAAGGCCAGGTAGTCCAGGTCGACGTCACCGGTGCTGGTGACGACGACCTCGCCCGAGCCCTCGGGGATGCTCGTGAAGCGGACCTCGACGTCCTGCCAGCCACCGTCACCGGGGGCAGCGGGGGCGTTCTGGTACGCCTCGACGAGCTCGGCGATCGCGTGCGCGGAGATCTGCCCCTCGGAGAGCTCGACGAGGTCCTCGAGCGGGACATCGCGAACGGCGTCGTGGAACTCCTCCGGGACGAGTCCGCTGACGAACTCGGCGCCGACCGGGTCGGCGAGCCACTGACCGACCGTGGACTGAGCGGTGAGGTTCCGCTCGGCCGGCTCCGCGCCGCCGAACTCGATGTCGGCGAACGGGGTGTCCTCGCCGGCCCAGGTGAGGGAGACGGTGCCCTCGCCCGCGCCGCGGGCGGTGACGGTGTCGATGACGTCGCCGGTGGGGGCGTGGGTCATGGCCATCGGGCGGAAGGTGATGGAGCCCTCGCCCAGCTCGACGTACGAGCCGGCGCCGGCCTCGGCGTCGTCGACGACGGTGACGCCCTCAGCGGCGTCGTACCACTCGGCCTGCTGCACCTCGGGCTTGAGGATGAGCGTGGCCTCACCGGTGATGGACGGGACGTCCGGCTGCGCCTGGTCGGCGTAGGTGACGACGAGGGTGCCGTAGATCTTCTCGCCCTCGCCGTGCTCGACGGCGTCCTCGCTGGTCTGGAGGGTGAACTCGCAGCCGCGCCCGGACTGCTCCGGGTGCGCGTGCTCGTTGTGTCCCAGACCGAAGGTCCAGCGCACGTTGTTGCAGACGAAGTCGTCGCCGTCCTCCGCGTCGGTGACCGACACGGAGACCGGGACGGCGTCGCCCCAGTTGAAGATGGCGCCGTCGTCCACGCTCAGCGTGATCTCGGGGGCCGTGTTGCCGACGCTGATCTGCGACGTGGCCAGGCCGGCCTTGCCCTGGGGGTCGACCGCGCGCAGCGCGACGTTGTACAGGCCGCGCTCCTCGTAGGTGTAGGTCGGGCTCACGCCGGTGGCGTCGTCGTACTGACCGTCGCCGTCGAGGTCCCACTCGAAGGTGAGCTCCTCACCCTCCGGGTCACGGGACGCCGAGGCGTCGAAGGTGACCTCGAGGGGGGCGTCGCTGCTGGACGCCGGGCTGGCCGTGAAGGCAGCCTGCGGAGTCTTGTTGCCGTCACCGACGTAGTCGATGCGGTACAGGCCCGCGTCGGGGTTCTGGCGGAAGAAGCCGTCGCCGTACTCGAGCACGTACATCGAGCCGTCCGGTCCGAACTCCATGTCCATGACGTTGTCCCAGATGGGCTGGTTCACCGTCTCGAGGTGGAGGTTCGGCAGGAAGTCGATGATGTCGGTGACGGTGCCCTCGGAGGAGAGCTCGTCCATCGTGATCGACACCACGTAGTCCTGGGAGAACTCCGCCAGGAAGGGCTTGCCGTCCCAGTACTCGGGGAACTTCGTCTCCGAGTCGTACTGGTCGGCACGGTAGATCGGGCCGCCCATGGGGGCCTGACCGCCGCCGCCGAGCTCGACGAGGATGTCCCACGGCTGGTCGCCCGGGTTGTCGCCGTAGTAGACCTGCGGCTCGGTGACCGGCGGGAGCTGCTCGAGGCCGGTGTTCCAGGTGGAGCGGTTGACCGGACCCTCGTCGCAGTCGAAGAAGCCGTTCTCGCCCGGGGCGTTGTTGGCGAAGTCCCACTCGTTGTAGGCGCCGCCGTCGTTCGGGCCGTGGCAGTAGGGCCACCCGCCGTTCATCGGCTCGGTGGTCAGCTGCCATTCGACGTAGCCCATCGGGCCACGGTCGGCCTGGGCCGCACCGGCGTCGGGGCCGTAGTCGCCCCAGAACAGGGCGCCGGACTCGGCGTCGTAGTCGATGCGGAACGGGTTGCGCAGGCCCATGACGTAGATCTCTTCGCGGACCAGCTCGGGGTCGACCTCACCCGTGTCGAAGAGGTTGCCCTCGGGGACCGTGTACGACGTACCGGGGCCGGGCTCGACGCCCGCCTCGATCTCGTCGTTGACGTTGATCCGGAGGATCGCACCGCGCAGGTCGTTGGTGCTGCCGGCGCCGCGACGGGCGTCGAAGCCCGGGTTCATGCCGGGGGCGTTGTTGATCGGCGTGTAGCCGTTCGCACCGGGGGTGCCGGCGGGGGTGTTGTCACCCGTCGACAGGAAGAGGTTGCCGTCCTCGTCGAAGGCGATGTCCGCGCCGACGTGGCAGCACTGGCCGCGCTGGGCGTCGACCTTGATGATCTCCTGCTCGGACTCGAGGTCGAGCGTGTTCGTCTCGGCGTCCCACTTGAAACGCGAGAGGAGGTTGTACCCGAGCCACTGGTCCCAGTAGGTCTCGGGGTCAGCGCCCTCGGGGAGGCTGTTGGGGGCGTTCCCGGAGGGGGTGGTCTCCGGGTAGGGCGTGCCGTCCTCGGTGGTCCCGGACATGACCCGGGGCGCGTAGACGAGGTAGACCCATCTGTTCTCCTCGAAGTCGGGGTCCAGCGCGATGCCCTGGAGGCCGTCCTCGGAGTTGGCGTACACGTCGAGCTGCGCGACCTGGGACGTCCCACCCGTCGTGGGGTCCGTCAGGCGGACGACGCCGTTGCGCGCGGTGTGGAGGACGCGCGAGTCCGGCAGCACGGCGAGGTCGATCGGCTCGCCCGTGTTCTTGGTGAGCAGGACCTTCTCGTAGTTGTTCCAGTCCAGCGCCGGGTCCTCGACCGGGGCTGGCTCCGCTTCCGGCGGCTCGGTTTGTGCTTGCGCACCGCTCATCGCGAGCGGCAGCACGAGAGCGCTGGTCAGCAGCGCACTCGCACCTCGGGTCGCCCAGCGGCGCCCCGTTGATCGTCTGACCACGATTCCTCCTTGAGTCGCGCACGCGGAGGTCCCGCTGTCGTCGACAGCGGGACCTGACCGGATCGATGACTGGCGGGCGGTCCGCCAAACTGCCACTCGGCCCAGCTAGTGGGGGCGGCGACAGCACACACTTCGTGGTGTGTGGGGCGCCCTCCCCACCAACGTGCTCCAGATCACGACCCGGCCCACGATAGACAGCGAGTTAAGGAACCGTCAATTCAAAAGTCAGCATGTAGACGACCATGTTCGGTCATCCAGTCGGCGCGGCGCGCGAACGGGGCCCCCAGCCGGATCGGCTGGGGGCCCCGGTGGAGCTCACGGGTGTCAGCCCACCTTGCTCAGGGCTCGCACCTCCCCAGTCGCCGCAGCTGCCGACGAGGGCACGACCTGCGCCGGACGACGGATACCGAGCGTGTCGGTGCCGTTGCCGTTCCAGTCACCGACGAACACCTCGTCACCGAGGCGACCGAAGGTCACGACCTGGTCGGCCGCCCCGCCTCGCAGCGCGTGGTTCACGTAGAACGTGCGACCACGCTGGACCGCGAAGGTGTCGCGTCCGTCACCGTTCCAGTCACCCGCCAGGGTGATGTCAGCGGCACGACCGTAGGCGAAGACGACATCGGCGGGGCCGCCGGACATCGAGTTCTTCACGTAGTAGGTCGCTCCTCGGCGCACCGCGAAGGTGTCCCGGGAATCACCGTTCCAGTCGCCCACGAGCACCTGGTCGGCCTCACGGCCGTAGCGGATGACCGTGTCGGCCTCACCGCCGCTGTGGGAGTTCTTCACGTGGTACTCCGCCCCGCGACGCACTGCGAAGGTGTCGCGGCCGTCACCGTTCCAGTCACCGACCAGGACGTCGTCACCGGGCCGACCGTAGGGGAACACCCGGTCCGCGTCGCCGCCACGCAGACTGTTGGACACGTGGAAGGTGTTCCCGCGGCGCAGCGCCACGGTGTCCCTGCCGTCACCGTCCCAGTCGCCGATGAAGACCTCGTCAGTCGTCCGACCGTACGGGAAGCGCACGTCAGTGGTGCCAGCCCACGTGTTGGACAGGTGGAACTCGGCGGTCCGCGCGGCCACCTCGGTGGAGAAGGTGTGGCTCCACTGCGCAGTGCTTCCCTCCGCCAGGACGTAGCCCTCCGCGGGGCGCGCCGTCACCGTCACCGTACCCGCGCCCGGGTAGGTACCCGGCGCGACGACGTCGCCGTCGACGAGGTACTCCACCCCGACCACGCGCGGCACCGTGAAGGTGTCGTTCTCCGTGCCCGGCAGGTCGGTGAAGGTCACCGCGGCAGGCGTGACCTCGACCGGGGCAGGCACCTCCCCGGGCTCCCGCCCGGTGAGGTACTCGAAGCCCGTCTCGACGAAGGTCTCGCCGTCGGCGGCGCGGTCGAGCTCCATGACGTAGTACGCGATGTCCGCGTGCTCCTCGGCGGCCGCCAGGATGCCCTGGAGGTCCACGTCGCCCTCGCCGAGGTTGACGAAGGTCGGGTTGGACGACCCACCGAGGTTGGTGGCGTCCTTGACGTGGAGCAGCTCGATGCGGTCCCCGTGCTCCTCGATCAGAGCCGGGACGTCAACCCCGGCGTGCGCGGCCCAGGCCACGTCGAGCTGGAAGGTCACGTACTCGGGGTTGGTGTTCTCCACGAGGATCTCCCACGCCGACATCTGCCCCTCGTTGCCGTGGTCACCGGGGATGTCGTGCACCGTGGTGAACTCGCTCGCGTGGTTGTGGCCGAAGAACTTCCCGACCCCGGCCTCGACGGAACGCTGACCGAGGCGGTCCATCGCCTCAGCGACCGCGACAGTGGACTCGTAGGTGTCGAGGTTCATGCCCTGGACGAAGCCGCCCGAGCCGACGTACTCCTGACCGAGCGTCTCGACGAACTCGAGCGTCTCATCGAAGGTTGCCTCGGCGGTGTTGTAGTGCGAGCTCGGCACGCTCAGGCCGAGCTCGTCGACCATGGTCCGGAACTCCGCGGCGGTGTAGCCGGAGAAGTTGCTGCCGAAGGGCTCGATGTTCTCGAAGCCGATCTCCGCCAGGCGTGCGAGCACAGCCGGGAGACCGACCTCGTCCACCCAGTTCGTCAGGGAGAACATGCCGATCGAGACCTGCTCGGCCGGGACGACGATGTTCTCGCCGGGCTCACCCGGCTCGCCCGGGGCCTCGCCGGAGGCGAGGAACTCGAGCGAGTCGAGGTCGACGTCACCGGTCGCGGTGACGACGACCGAGCCGGAACCCTCGGGGATCTCGGTCAGTGTCGTCTCGACGTCCTGCCAGCCGTCCTCATCGGTGAACGGGAACTCGGCGAACGGGGTCTCCGCCTCGCCCCAGCTGAGCGAGAGGGTCCCCTCGCCCTGTCCACGGGCGGTGACGGTGTCGATGACGTCGCCCGTCGGGGCGTGGCTGAAGGCCATCGGCGCGAAGGTGATCGACCCGCTGTCGAGGTCGGTGACGTACGCACCGGCCCCGGCGCCACTGTCGCTCACGACGGTCGCGCCGTCGATCGCGTCGAACCACTGAGCCTGCTGCACCTGAGGCTTGAGGACGAGCGTGGTCTCACCGGTGGTGGCGGGGACCTCCCCCTGCGGCTCGTCGGTGTAGGAGACGACGAGCGTGCCGAAGAGCTTCTCCCCCTCGCCGTGCTCGCGGGCGCTCTCGCGGGTCTCGACAGTGATCGTGCACCCCGTGCCGGACAGCTCGGGGTGAGCGTGGTCGTCGTGCCCGAGACCGAAGATCCAGCTGACCCGCTCGCAGTCCGGGTCGTCGCCGTCCTCGGCGTCACTCACGCGCACCTCGGCGGTGAACGTGTCACCCCAGTCGAAGATGGCGCCGTCGTCGATCGTCAGGCTGACCTCGGGCGCGGTGTTGCCCACGGTGATCTGGCCGACGGCCAGACCGAAGAGACCCTGCGGGTCGGAGACACGCAGGACGACCGTGTACTGCCCGCGCTCCTCGTAGGTGTAGGTGAGCGTCTCGCCGGTGGCGTCGATCTCACCGTTGCCGTAGAGGTCCCACTCGTAGGTGAGGTCCTCACCCTCCGGGTCGAAGGACGCGGAGGCGTCGAAGTTCACCGTGAGCGGTGCGTCGCTGCCGGAGACCGGGTCGGCCGTGAAGGACGCGCGGGGCGCCTGGTTGCCCTCGTTGTAGTCGATCCGGTAGAGCCCGGCGTCCGGGTTCTGGCGGAAGAAGCCCTTGCCGTACTCAAGCACGTAGAGGCTGCCGTCCGGGCCGAACTCCATGTCGATGATGCCGCGCCACTCCGGCACGGCCTGCTCGTACAGGTGCGCGTTGGGCAGGAAGTTCGTCACCCCGGTGACCTCACCGGCGCTCGTCGGCTCGTCCATCTCGAGGACGGCCATGTAGTCCTGGGAGAACTCCCCCATGAAGATCTTCCCGTCCCAGTACTCGGGGAACTTCGTCGGCGAGGAGCTGGCCGGGTCGTAGCGGTACATGGGGCCCCCCATGGGAGCCTGTCCACCTCGGTCGGCGAAGGTGACGAACTCGTCCCACGGCTGATCACCCGGGTTGTCGCCGTACCAGATCTGCGGCTCGGTCACCGGGGGCATCTGCACCATGCCGGTGTTCCAGGTCGAGTTGTTCACCGGGCCGGCGTCGCAGTCGAAGAAGCCGGTCTCCGTGGGGGCGCCCGTCTCGAAGTCCCACTCGCTGTAGGGCTCGTCGTTGGGGCCGTGGCAGTAGGGCCAGCCACCGTTCATCGGCTCGGTGGTGAGCTGCCACTCGACGTAGCCCATGGGGCCACGGTCGTCCTGCGCCTGAGGCGCGTCGGGACCGTACTCACCCCAGAAGAGCGCCTCGCTCTCGATGTCGTAGGCGATGCGGAAGGGGTTGCGCAGACCGAAGACGTAGATCTCCTCGCGCACCGGCTCGTCCGCGTACTCCTCGCCGGAGAACAGGTTGCCCTCGGGGATCGTGTACGTGCTGCCCTCGCCCGGCTCGGCGTCGGCGTCGGCGGCAATCTCCTCGTTCGGCGTGATCCGGAGGATCGCACCGCGCAGGTCGTTCGTGTTGCCCGCGCCACGGCGCGCGTCGAAACCGGGGTTGAAGCCCTCGCGGTTGTTGATCGGCGTGTAGGCGTTGGCGCCCGGCGTACCTGCCGGCGTGTTGTCACCCGTGGAGAGGAAGAGGTTGCCCTCGCCGTCGAAGGCGATGTCGGCGCCGACGTGGCAGCACTGCCCACGCTCGACCTCGAAACGGATGATCTCCTGCTCGGAGTCGACGTCGAAGGTGCCGGTCTCGGCGTCGAGCTGGAACCGGGAGAGCACGTTGTACCCGAGCCACTGGTCCCAGTATCCGATGTCCTCGCCCGCGGGCAGCTGCTCCGGGGCACTGCCCGCCGGGGTGGTCTCGGGGTAGGGGTCGCCCTTGGAGTTGAGCCCGTCCATCACGCGCGGCGCGTAGACGGTGTAGACCCAGCCGTTCTCCTCGAAGTTCGGGTCGAGCGCGATGCCCTGGAGTCCGTCCTCCGAGTTCGCGTAGACATCGATGTCCGCGATGAGTTCGGTGAGGCCCGTCTCGGGGTTGGTCAGCCGAATCTCGCCGTTGCGGGCGGTGTGGATCACCCTGCTGTCCGGGAGCACGGCCATGCCGATCGGCTCCCCGGTCTCCTTGGAGAGCAGGACGCGCTCGTAGTTGTTCCAGTCCAGTGCTGGGTCATCGGCTGGTGCCGCCGGTGGCGGCTCGGACTGAGCATGTGCTCCGCTCATCGCGAGCGGCAGCGCCAGCACTCCGGCGAGCAGCGCACTCGCCCCTCGGCTCGCCCAGCGGCGCCCCGTTGGTCGTTGGGTCACGATTCCTCCTTGAGTCGCACACGCACGGCGCCCATCACGCAGCGGGACGGGCTCGTACCGGTCCGATGACTGACGGGAGGTCCGCCACAACTACCGTCGGCCGGTGAGGGAGCAGGCGGCGTCACAGCCACCTCGGCGCGTAGCGCACCCTCCCCCGAGCGTGTTCTTGATCACGACCCCATCGACCATACGAACCAATTACGCCATCGTCAATCCAAAAGTCGGTAAGCCTTTGGCGAGGTTCGGTAACTCAACTCCTCACGAACTGGACGAGCCACGGACGCGCAGGGCGCAGGCGGTCCACCTCCCGGCTCCAGCAGATCAGCAGGTCAGGCGGCGGCGCGGACGTGGGTCAGGGCGCCCTCGAGACTGGTGGCGACGACGGCCCGGGCGGACCCGATGACGTCGGCCGCCGGGGCGAGGAGGGCGGAACCGTCGAGCACGCGGTCGACGCTGGCGAGCTCCTCGCGCGCCTGTCGCGCCACGCGCTCCGGTGCCTCGGACCGGGCGAGCTCACGGCGGATGACCGCTGCTGTGCCCTCGTCCAGGTCGACGCGCCCGACGTCCGCCCCGATCCGCGCCCAGACCGGCAGGGTGCGGGCGTGCAGGACGAGTGTCGTCGCCTTGCCCTCGCGCAGGTCCGACAGGGCACTCTTGCCCGTCACCGACTCGGGTGCGAAGACGCCGAGGAGGTCGTCGACGAGCTGGAAGGCCTTGCCGAGGGCGAGGCCCACGGCCTCGACCTCGCCCCGCAGCGCCGCCGGTGCCCCCGCGAGGATCGCCCCGGCGCGCAGGGGCGCCTGGAAGGAGTACAGCGCCGTCTTCTCCGCGGCGATGCGCAGCGCGTCCTCCAGCGAGACGTCCTGGAGCCCCAGAGCGGCGGCCACGTCGCCGAGCTCGCCCGCGACGCTGACGAAGACGGTGTCCCACAGGAGCTGCTGGAGACGGGCGTGCACGTCCGGCGGGGCGTCCACCGTGGCGACCAGCCGGTGCGCCAGGGAGATCGCCAGGTCACCGGCCAGCACGGCCGCCCCCTCGGCGAGCTCGTGCGCGGTCTCCTCGTCGGCGCCGCCGGCGCGTGCGGCAGCGGCCATGCGGGCCGCGAGGTTCGGCTCACCGCGGCGCATCGTGTCGTGGTCGATGAGGTCGTCGTGGACGAGGAACCCCACGTGGAGGAGCTCGAAGGCGGCCCCCACCTGCGCCGCGGCCGCTCTCCGCGTCCCCCCGAGCGCGTCGTGCAGCTCGACGACCAGACGCCCCCGGAAGCGCTTGCCGCCCGCGGCCGCCCGGCCGAGCTCGTCCCACAGCCGACCGTAGAGTTGCCCGTGCCGTTGCGCGGCGGGCCGCAGCTCGGTGAGGAGGTCGGTGAGCACGGCGCTGATGTCCGCCTCGGCGGGTCGCGCGGCGCCCGCGCGCGTCGGCGTCCTGTCCACTCCGTCTCCTCTCACGAGCTCGTGCACGGCCCGCAGCGTGCCGCGGGCCCGGCGACGACGAAGTAGGCTAAGGACAAGAGCACGATGTGTTAACGTCTTTTGTCAAGCCGTGTTTCGCGTCGACAACACTGTCTTACGTAACATTGCGGAGTTCGGGAACCACAGTCGGTTGCCCAAGCACATACAACGAGGTGATGTGATGACCCAGCCTAATGCCGTCCACGACCAGCGGGTCGGCGTGTGGTTCGTCGGCGCTCGTGGCTCGGTCGCGACCACCGCCACCATCGGCGCCCTGGCCATGGCGAGCGGGCTGGCCCAGCGCACGGGCCTTGTCAGCGAGCTGCCCGAGGTCGCCGTCGCCGGGTTGCCGCCCCTCGAGGGGCTCGTCACCGGCGGCCACGACATCCTCGAGACGCCGCTCGCGCACCGTGCACAGGTGCTCGCGGACTCCGGCGTCTTCCCGCCCTCACTCGTGACCGCTCTGGCGGACGAGCTCGCCGCCGCCGACTCGCGCATCCGCATCGCCCCCCGGCTCGGCACCCAGCGGGAGACCGCGCGGGCCGTCGAGCAGGACATCCGCGCCTTCCGCGAGGACAACGACCTGGAGCGCGTCGTCGTCGTCGACGTCTCCAACACCGAGCCGCCGGTCAGCCCGCGGCCCGAGCTCGACAGCCTCGCCGCGCTGGAGGAGGCCCTCGACGCCGGGCGCGCCCCGCTGCCCACGAGCTCCCTGTACGCGTACGCCGCGTTCCGCGCCGAGTGCCCGCTCGTGTCCTTCACCCCCAGCCCCGGTGCGACGCTCGGTGCGCTCACCGAGCTCGGCAAGGAGCAGGCGCTGCCCTGGGCCGGGCGTGACGGGAAGACTGGCGAGACGCTGGTGAAGTCGGCACTCGCCCCGATGTTCGGCACCCGCGCGCTCAAGGTCCGCTCCTGGGCGTCCTACAACATGCTCGGCGGCGGTGACGGCCAGACGCTGTCCGACCCGCGCGCCGCGGTGAGCAAGACGACGACGAAGGGCGCAGGCCTGGACGCCATGCTCGGCTACCACGTCGACGGCCCGATGCACATCGACTACGTCGAGGACCTCGGCGACTGGAAGACCGCCTGGGACAACATCTCCTTCGAGGGGTTCCTCGGCACGCGGATGACCATGCAGTTCACCTGGCAGGGCTGCGACTCGGCCCTGGCCGCCCCGCTCGTCATCGACCTCGTCCGGCTCGCCGCCCGCGCGCACGAGCGCGGGGAGAACGGTGTCGTCGGGGCGCTCGCCTTCTTCTTCAAGGACCCGCTCGGCGGCATCGACCACACCCTCGCCGGGCAGTGGCGCACGCTTGCCCAGTGGTGCGAGAACCTGGGCGCGTCGGCGTGACCACCGCACGCGACATCGCCGAGCTCGTCCGGCTGCCCGCCGCCCTGTCGGTGCCCGGCGACGCGCTCGCCGGCGCCGCCGTCACCGGCACGCTGGGCTGGCGCACGGCCGGCCTGGCCGCGTCCTCCACGTGCCTGTACTGGGCCGGCATGGCGCTCAACGACTACGCCGACCGGGACCTCGACGCGGTCGAGCGGCCCGAGCGCCCCATCCCCTCGGGCCGGGTGAGCCCGACGACGGCGCTCGGGGTCGCCGGTGGCCTCACCGCCGCGGGGATCGGGCTGGCAGCCCTCGGCGGACGGCGCGCCGTCGCCGTCGCCGTGCCGCTCGCCGCGACCGTGTGGGCCTACGACATGCTCGCCAAGCCGACCCCGCTCGGCCCGGTCGTCATGGCCGCCGCCCGCAGCCTCGACGTCGTGCTCGGCGGGTCGGCCGCCCCGCGGCGCGCGGTCCCGGCCGCCCTCGCTCTCGGCGCCCACACGTGCGCCGTCACCGTGCTCAGCCGCGGGGAGGTCCACGGCTCGAGCCCCGCCGTCGCGCGCGCCGCCCTCGCGACGACGACGGCGGTCGGCGCTGCCGTCGCGGGCACCGGGCTGCGCCGCGGCCGGGCCGGGGCGCTCGGGCGACTCGCCTCCGCCGCGCTCGCGGGCACCTACGCCCTCACGGTGGGCCGGGCCCAGGCGGCGGCCGCCGCCAGCCCGGACGCGGTCACCGTCCGCCGCGCCACCGGCACGGGGATCCGTGGCATGGTGCCCCTCCAGGCGGCGCTCGTCGCCGGCGGCGGCGCTGTCGCGACCGCCGTCGGCCTCATGGCCGCCGGCCCGGCACTCCGCGCCGCAGCGAAGGGAATCTCACCGACATGACCATGCGCCTGTCTTACGGGACCAACGGATTCACCGACCACCGCCTGCCCGAGGCCCTGGCGATCATGGCCGAGCTCGGCTACGAGGGTGTCGCGCTCACCCTCGACCACCAGCACCTGGACCCGTTCGCAGCGGACCTCGCCGCGCGGGTGTCGCAGACCGCGGGCCTGCTCGAGCGCTACGGCCTCGCGGTCGCCGTCGAGACCGGTGCCCGCTACGTGCTGGACCCCTGGCGCAAGCACGAGCCCACCTTCCTCTCCGAGGAGGGCGCCGGGGAGCGGGCGGGTCTCATCCGCGTGGCCGTCGACGTCGCCGTCGACCTGGGCTGCGACATCGTCCACCTGTGGTCGGGCGCGGTGCCGCCGGGGACCCCGGACGACGTCGCCTGGGAGCGGCTGGTCTCCGGTCTCGCGCCGGTGCTCGAGCACGCCGAGAACGCCGGTGTGCGCCTCGCCTTCGAGCCCGAGCCGGGCATGTTCGTCAGCCGCCTGTCCGGGGTGCGCGAGCTCCGCTCCCGTCTCGGCGACCCCGCCGCGCTCGTCGCGACCGTCGACGTCGGGCACGCCGTCGTCAACGAGGAGACCAGCCCGCAGGAGTGCATCCGCGAGAACGCCGAGCTCGTCGCCCACGTCCAGATCGAGGACATGCGGCGCGGGGTCCACGACCACCTCGAGTTCGGGGAGGGCGAGGTCGACGTCCCCGCCGCCCTGCGCGCCCTCCTCGACATCGGCTACGACGGCCTCGTCTCCGTCGAGCTGACCCGCCACAGCCACGACGCTCCCCGCGTCGCGGCCCGCTCCATCGCCGTCCTGCGCAGCGCCCTCGACGCCGCCCAGGCCTGACGTCCCCGCCCGTCCCCAGGAGCCCACATGAGCCGCACCCAGCAGATGCGCGACGCCATCGCCGCGGACCTCTCCCCCGCCGCCGCGAGCCGGCTGTCGCAGATGACGGCCGAGATCGCCGCCGACCCGTCCACCGCCGCCCGCCTGTTCCCGGCGGCGGCCCGGGAGGTCGCACGCGGTCCCCTCGACCACGCCGACCCCAGCGGCATCCACGGCCCGACCCTCGACGACGCCGTGCGTGGCGTGCTCCTCGCCGCCCTCGCCGAGAGCCTCGGTGACCACGCCCGCCTGCTGCGCGAGGTCAGCGACCTGTACCGCTACGGCGACGGCGACGAGAAGCGGGCCGTGCTGCGCGCCCTCGACCTCCTCGGCCCCGAGGCGCAGCCGATCGTCGAGGACGCGCTGCGCACCAACGACATCCGGATCGTCGCCGCCGCCATGGGCGCCTGGGCGGGCGCCCACCTGGACGACGCCACGTGGCGCCAGGGCGTGCTCAAGTGCCTCTTCGTCGGTGTCCCCCTCACCGCCGTCGACCGCCTCGGCGAGCGGACCGACCCCGAGCTCGCCCGCATGGTGGCCGCCTACGCCCACGAGCGGCTGGCCGCCGGCCGCAGCGTGCCCGACGACGTCCATCTCGTCCTCGACCAGGAGCCCCAGGCCCTGGACCAGTTCCCCGACGTCGCGGCAGCGCTGCGCCCGTCCGCCTGACCCCTTCACCTCATCAGGAGCCCCTCCATGCGCATCTTCGACCCGCACATCCACATGACGTCCCGCACCACGGACGACTACGAGGCCATGCACGCGGCCGGCGTGCGGGCCCTGGTCGAGCCGGCGTTCTGGCTCGGGCAGCCGCGCACGAGCGTGGAGTCCTTCGTCGACTACTTCGACAGCCTCGTGGGCTGGGAACGCTTCCGTGCCTCGCAGTTCGGCATCGCGCACCACGCGACCATCGCGCTCAACCCCAAGGAGGCCAACGACCCGCGCTGCCGGGGCATCCTGGACCTCCTGCCCCGCTACCTCGCCAAGGACGGCGTCGTCGCGGTCGGCGAGGTCGGCTTCGACTCGATGACGCAGGCCGAGGAGGAGGTCTTCGTCCGCCAGCTCGAGCTGGCCGGCGAGCACGGGCTGCCGGCCATGGTCCACACCCCGCACCGCGACAAGGCGGCGGGCACCCAGCGCACCCTGGACCTCGTGGCCCAGGTGGGCATCGCACCCGGGATGATCGTCGTCGACCACCTCAACGAGACCACCGTCGACATCGTCGACGACGCCGGGGCGTGGATGGGCTTCTCCGTCTACCCGGACACCAAGATGGACGAGCACCGCATGGTCGCGATCCTCCAGCAGCGCGGCCTGGAGCGGGTGCTGGTCAACTCCGCCGCGGACTGGGGCCGCAGCGACCCGCTCAAGACCTTCAAGACCGGGCAGGCCATGCTCGCCGCCGGCTTCACCGAGGACGACGTCGACCGCGTCCTGTGGCGCAACCCCGTGGAGTTCTTCGGGCAGAGTGGCCGCCTCATGCTCGGCTACGACACCTCCGACACCACGGCCGCCACCTTCGAGGGGAACTCCATCCTCCGCGGTGAGCGCAAGACCGCCGAGGCCTGAGCCGTGCGCCTGCGTCACCGCGACGGCACCGTCGTCCACCTCGCCTACTGCAGCAACGTCCACCCCGCCGAGGACCTCGCCGGCATCCACGAGCAGCTGCGGCGCTTCGCCGGACCGGTGCGGGCGCGTCTCGGCGTCGAGCGCCTCGGCCTGGGCCTGTGGCTCCCGGCCGCCGCGGCGGGCCGCCTCGCCGCCGAGCCCGCCGAGCTCGACGAGCTGCGCCGCGTCCTGGACGAGCAGGGCCTGGAGGTCGTCACCCTCAACGCGTTCCCCTACGGCGGCTTCCACGACCCCGTCGTCAAGCACCGCGTCTACCGTCCCGACTGGACCGAGCGTGCGCGGCTCGACTAC
This sequence comes from Georgenia satyanarayanai, assembly GCF_009193135.1. Lineage (GTDB taxonomy): Bacteria > Actinomycetota > Actinomycetes > Actinomycetales > Actinomycetaceae > Oceanitalea > Oceanitalea satyanarayanai. The sequence goes on along the minus strand of NZ_VUKC01000007.1, from coordinate 132,976 downwards.
ACGCTGGCCGCCGCCCGCGTGCTGGCGGGCCTGCTGCCCGCCGACGCCGCTCGCGGGAGCATCAGCACCCTGCCGCTGGCGTGGTGGACGCCGTGGTCGGACGAGGCGGCGCAGGCTGCCCGGGCCAAACTCGACACGCTCGCGACCGGGCTGGCCCGGCTGCGGGAGGAGACCGGCCGCACCGTGCGGGTGGGCTTCGAGCCCGAGCCCGGCTGCGTCGTCGAGACGACGACGGACGCCGTGCGCGAGCTGGCCGGCATCGACACCGAGCACCTGGGGGTCTGTGTCGACACCGCCCACCTCGCCACCGCGTTCGAGGACGCCGACGAGGCGATGGGCCGGCTCACCGGTGCGGGGCTGCCGGTCGTCAAGGCGCAGCTGTCCGCCGCGCTGCACGTCGCCGACCCGGCCTCGGCCGCGGCCGAGGGCCTGCTCGACGACTTCGTCGAGGACCGCTTCCTCCACCAGGTGCGCGAGCCCGTCGCCGCCGGGGTGGCCGGCCGGGACGACCTGCCCGACGCGCTCGGCGGCTCCCCGCTGCCGGCGCAGGCGCCGTGGCGGGTGCACTTCCACCTGCCGCTGCACTCCGCGCCCCGCTCCCCGCTCGCAGCGACGACCACCGAGCTCAGCGCCTCCGCGCGGGCCCTCGTGGGCGGCGAGCGAGCACTGACCGACCACCTCGAGGTGGAGACCTACACGTGGTCGGTGCTGCCCGCCGACCAGCGGCCGACCGACGACGCCGGACTCGTCGCCGGCATCGCCGCCGAGCTGGACCACGCGCGCGCTGAGCTCCACGCGCTCGGACTGGAGGACGCATGACCGACAAGCTGCTCGTACTCAACGTCGTCGCGCTCACCCCGCGGCTGCTGGAGCACATGCCCCGCCTCAAGCGGGTCGCCCAGCAGGGCTACCGCGCGCAGCTCGACACCGTGCTCCCGGCGGTCACCTGCACCGCCCAGTCGACCTATCTCACCGGCCTGCCGCCGAGCGAGCACGGCATCGTCGCCAACGGGTGGTTCTTCCGCGACCTCGGCGACATCCTCCTGTGGCGCCAGCACAGCGGCCTCGTCGAGGGCGAGCGGGTGTGGGAGACGATCCGCCGTCACCGCCCCGACTACCGGGTCGCCAACGTGTGCTGGTGGTACGCGATGGGCGCCGACGTCGACACGACCGTGACCCCGCGCCCGGAGTACCACGCCGACGGGCGCAAGGAGCCGGACTGCTGGACCTGGCCGCCGTCGCTGCACGACCAGCTCGTCGCCGAGCTCGGCCCCTTCCCGCTGTTCACCTTCTGGGGCCCGGGCGCGAACATCGAGTCCTCGAAGTGGATCGTCGGCGCCACACGCCGCGTCATGCCCGACCACGACCTCACCCTCGCCTACATCCCCCACCTCGACTACGACCTCCAGCGCTTCGGTCCCTCCGGGCCGGAGGCCGTGCGCGCCGCCCAGGAGGTCGACGAGGCCCTCACCCCGCTGCTGGACGACGCCGAGCGGATGGGGGCGACCGTCGTCGTGCTCAGCGAGTACGGGATCACCGACGTCGACCGCCCCGTCGACGTCAACCGCGTGCTGCGCCGCGCGGGCCTGCTCCACGTCCACCGCAACTCCACCGGTGAGCTCCTCGACCCGTGGACGTCCAAGGCCTTCGCCGTGGCCGACCACCAGCTCGCCCACGTCTACGTCCGCGACCCCGATGACGTCGCGACCGTCCGGGACCTGCTCACCGGGCTGCCGGGCGTCGAGCAGGTGCTCGACGAGGACGGCAAGAAGGCCGCGGGCCTGGACCACCCGCGCTCGGGTGAGCTCGTGCTCGTCGCCGAGCCGGGCGCGTGGTTCACGTACTACTACTGGCTCGACGACAAGAACGCCCCCGACTTCGCCAAGCTCGTGGAGATCCACAAGAAGCCCGGGTACGACCCCGTCGAGCTGTTCATGGACCCGAAGGACAAGTGGGTCAAGCTGCGTGCCGGCAAGGCGCTGGCGCGCAAGAAGCTCGGTATGCGCTACCTGATGGACGTCGTGCCGCTGGACCCGGCGCCGCTGCGCGGCAGCCACGGCCGCCTGCCGGACACACCGGACGAGGGCCCGGTGCTCCTGTGCTCCGACCCCTCGGCGGCGACGGACCACGTGCGGGCGACCGAGGTCCGCGACCTCATCCTCCGGCTCGCCGGCGTCCCCGTCCCCGCCTGACGCCTCCCGCCCCACCCCCGACGGCCCACTCCTGCCGGAGGGCCCACCGGCCCGGCCGGGGGGTCAGGGGACGTCGGCCTGGACGAGCGTGCCGGCGCCGCGGACGGTGAGCGGGCCGTCGTCGGCGCGGACGAAGGCGGCCTGCCCGCGGCGGAGGGGCAGGCCACCTGACGCGGCCGCGACCTCCACCTCGCCCTCGATGCACACGAGCATCCGGGGGCCGCGGCCGGGGAGCGGACGTGCGCCGTCGGCACAGTCACCGTCGGCCAGCGTCGTGACGGACAGCTCGAAGTCGTCCACGGGCGCGTAGAACACGCGGGTGGCGCCGTGGAAGACCTCCGGCGCCACCCGGATCGGAGGTGCGGCGACGTAGTCGACGCAGTCGAGGACCTCACCGACGTCCACGTGCTTGCTCGTGAGCCCGGCGCGCAGGACGTTGTCCGAGGAGGCCATGACCTCCACCCCGATGCCCGAGAGGTAGGCGTGCACGCCGCCGGCCGGGACGAAGAGCGAGTCCCCCGGCTGCAGCGTCACCGGGTTGAGCAGGAGCGAGGCGACGACGCCGGGGTCGTGCGGGTGCTCCTCGGCCAGCCGTCCGACGATCGCGTCGGCACGCGGCGAGGGCGACCCGTCCGCGGCGCGCCGGCGGCACGCGTCGACGACGTCGGCCACCTCGGGTGCCGAGGGCCGGGTGGCCGGGTCGAGCAGGGAGGTGAAGGCCGTGCGCATCCCGCCGGGGGTGGGGTCCGTGAGGAGGGCGGCGTGGAGCGCCCGGGTGAGCGGCGCGTCGAGGTCGGCGAGGAGCTCGGCCGCACGCCGCGGCGCCCGGAAGCCGGACACGGCCTCGAAGGTCGTGAGCGCGAAGACGAGCTCGGGCTTGTGGTTGGGGTCGCGGTAGTTCCGCCACGGGGCATCCAGCGGCACGCCCGCGCGGTTCTCGGCGGCGAAGCGGGCACGGGCCCGCTCGAGGTCGGGGTGCACCTGGAGGGAGAGCGGCCGGCGCGGGGCGATGAGCTTGAGCAGGTAGGGCAGCTGGGCGCCGAAGCGGGCCAGCACGTCGCGGCCCAGGGTGCCGGCCGGATCGGACTCGATGAGGCCGCGCACGTCGCCGGCGCCGTCCTCGGCGACCGCGGGGCCGCTGGGGTGTGCCCCGAACCACAGCTCGGCGAGCGGGCGGCCGTCCGGCTCGGTGCCCATGAGCTCGTGGATCGCCGACGGGGAGCCCCACGCGTAGTCGCGCCGGACGCCGAGCACTCGCCGCATCTGCACCTCTCCCCGCCGCAGGCGGGCGCCTGCCGGCTCGCCTACCGTAGCGGTCGGCTCGGCGGGCATGCCGCACCCCGCGCGCCGGTGTGGTCGCGCGGGGTGCGGGCCGGACTCAGGAGCAGCTGCTGGCGAAACGCTGGGTGTTGTACACGTTGCCGTTGTCCGCCTGCGCCGACCCGGCCGCGAAGAAGCGGTGCGCGGGGTTGAGGATGTTGGCGCGGTGGCCCGGGGAGTTCATGTACGCCTCGACGGCGGCGTCCGGGTCGTCGGCGTAGCCGCGGGTGCCCCAGAAGATGTTCTCCGCGGCGGCGGTGCACCCGACGGCGCGGGCGTCGGACCGGATCGTCTCCGTGGTCGCGTGCTCGAAGTTGCCGGTGCGTCCCATCCACTGCGAGTGAGACAGCGCCCCCGTCCGCAGCCCCGGCCACAGGCGCATCGGCGCGACGCCCGCGGCCACGCGCTCCTCGTTCACCAGCCGGAACATCCGCTCGTCGTAGGCGGTGAGCCCGCCCTGCGCCGGTGGCTGCTCGACCTGCCCGGCGCGCTGGGTGCGCAGGCCGATCGTGTCGGTGCCGTTGCGGTTCCAGTCCCCCACGAGGACGGCGTCAGTGGTGCGGCCGTAGCTCATCACCCGGTCGGCGTCGCCGCCGGAGATCGAGTTCTTGATGTGGAAGACGTTGCCTCGGCGGATGCCGAGGGTGTCCCGCCCGTTGCCGTCCCAGTCCCCGACGACGACCTCGTCGCGCTGGCGACCGTAGCTGACGACGGAGTCGGCGTCACCGCCGCTGATGGAGTTCTTCAGGTGGTAGACCGAGCCGCGCCGCACACCCAGGGTGTCGCGGCCGTCGCCGTTCCAGTCCCCGACGATGACGACGTCGCTCCGCCTGCCGTAGGTGGCCACCCGGTCGGCGTCGCCGCCGGAGAGGCTGTTCCTGAAGTGGTAGGTGGCGCCGCGCCGCACGGCCGGGGTGTCGACGCCGTCGCCGTCCCAGTCGCCCATGAGGACGGTGTCCCCCGCCCGGCCGTAGGTGACGACGCGGTCCGCCTCACCGCCGGTGAGGCGGTTGGTGAAGTGGTACGTCGCCCCTCGACGGACGGCGAGGGTGTCCACGCGGTCCCCGTTCCAGTCCCCGACGTAGACGACGTCCCGCTCGCGGCCGTAGGCGAAGGCGACGTCGGTGCGCCCCTGCCAGCCGTTGGTGAGGTGGTACTGGTCCCCCCGGCCGCCGATCTCCCCGCCGCTCGCCCCGGCCGCCGGCGCACCGACGGCGAGCAGCGAGGCGGTCAGCGAGGCCGCGATGACGGCCACTCGTCGCAAAGTCATGTTCCCCCCGACCCGCGCCGCCGACGGCGACGCCCTGTTTGTGACGTGCTCCACTCTAGGTGGCCCTCACGACATCGTCACCCGCCGTCCTCGCTGGTGGATCACAGCGGTCCGATGGGCAACACTGGCCCCATGCGCGGGATCATTCTGGCAGGTGGCTCTGGGACACGACTGCACCCGATCACCCTGGGGGTGAGCAAGCAGCTGGTGCCGGTGTACGACAAGCCGATGGTGTACTACCCGCTGACCACGCTCATGCTGGCGGGAGTCCGGGACGTCCTGGTCATCACCACGCCCCACGACCAGGAGGCCTTCCAGCGCCTACTGGGCGACGGCTCCCAGTTCGGGATCTCGATCTCCTACCAGGTGCAGGAGGTCCCCAACGGCCTGGCGCAGGCCTTCGTCCTGGGTGAGGAGTTCATCGGCGGGGAGCCGGCCGCCCTCGTCCTGGGCGACAACATCTTCTACGGCCCGGGCCTGGGCCAGACGCTCTCGCGCTTCTCCGACGTGCACGGCGGGGCGATCTTCGCCTACCACGTGGCCGAGCCCAGCGCCTACGGCGTCGTGGAGTTCGACGCCGACTTCAAGGCCGTCTCCCTGGAGGAGAAGCCCGCGCGCCCGAGGAGCTCCTACGCCGTGCCGGGCATGTACTTCTACGACAACGACGTCGTGGAGATCGCCAAGAACCTGCAGCCTTCCGCGCGCGGGGAGTACGAGATCACCGACGTCAACCGCGTCTACCTCGAGCGTGGGGACCTCCACGTCGAGGTGCTGCCCCGCGGCACGGCCTGGCTGGACACCGGCACCTTCGACTCCCTGGCCGACGCCACCGCCTTCGTCCGCACCGTCGAGGCCCGCCAGGGCCTGAAGATGGGCTGCCCCGAGGAGGTCGCCTGGCGTCAGGGCTTCCTCACCGACACCGAGCTCGCCGAACGCGCCGAGGCCCTGAGCAAGTCCGGGTACGGGAACTACCTGCGCAGCCTCCTCGAGCACGGCTAGCCTCGGTCGGGACCTCATCCAGCCGAGCACCGGAGCCCGCCTTGTCGATCGAGCACACCGTCGCCTTCCGCCTGTCCCACCCCGCCGGGTCCGCCGACGAGGCGGCCTTCCTCGAGGAGGGGCGCACGGTCCTCACCTCGATCTCCGGCGTGGAGGACTTCGCGGTCATGCGCCAGGTCAGCGCCAAGAGCCCGCTGACCTGGCAGTTCCGGATGCGCTTCGCCGACCAGGCCACCTTCGACGCCTACGACGCGCACCCCTCCCACGTCGACTTCGTCGCACGCCGGTGGGTGCCGGAGGTCGCCGAGTTCCAGGAGCTCGACTTCGTCGCCCCCTCCGCGTAGGAGGGCGACCGGTCAGCCGCCCGCGAGCACCGTGGGCGCCGCGACGGTCCAGCGCTCCGCCCAGTGGCCGATCGGCTCGACCCCGGCCGCGAGCAGCGCCTCGTGGCCGAGGACCGAGTAGGCCGGCCTCGGCGCGGGCCGCGGGAAGTCCGCGGACGTCGTCTCCCGCACCATCGCCGGGTCCTTGCCCAGCGTCCGGACGATCTCCTGGGTGAAGCCGTGCCACGACGTCTCCCCGGAGGACGTGCCGTGGTACGTGCCGGCGGGAGCACCGGCGTCGACGAGTCGCACCAGCAGGTCGGCGAGGTCGGCCGTCCACGTCGGCTGGCCGACCTGGTCGGCGACGACGGTCAGCGCGTCCCGCTCGCCGGCGAGCCGCGCCATCGTGCGCGGGAAGCACGGGCCGTGGGCGCCGTAGAGCCAGGCGGTGCGCACGACGAGGTGGTCGGGGCACTCGACGCGCACCGCCCACTCCCCCGCCGCCTTGGTCCGCCCGTACGCGGACCGCGGCGCCAGGGCCGCGGACTCGGCATAGGGCCGGGAGGCGTCGCCGGCGAAGACGTAGTCCGTGGAGACGTGGACCATCCGCGCACCGGCGAGCCGCGCGGCGCGCGCGAGGAGCTGGGGTGCCACGGCGTTGAGGGTGAAGGCCTCGTCCTCGAGCCCCTCGGCGTCGTCGACGGCGGTCCACGCGGCGCAGTTGACGATGACGTCCACGTCCCTGATCAGCTCGGCCACCTGACCGGGGTCGGTGACATCGAGGTCCTGCCGGCCCAGCGCCGTCACCTGGGCACCACGGGCACGCAGCAGCGCGACGAGGTCGGTGCCGAGCATGCCGCCGGCACCCGTGACGATCCACCGCTTCTGCTCAAGGCTCACGTCGGCAGCCTACGTGCCCTAGCCTGAGCCCGACGTCGAGCGCAGGAGGAGTGTCCGCGTGGAGTTCCGCGAGCTGGCAGTGCCCGGAGCCTGGGAGATCACCCCGAGGCAGTTCACCGACCCTCGAGGGACCTTCCTCGAGGCCTTCAGCGAGCCACGGTTCGTCGAGGCCGTCGGCCACCCGCTCGACCTGCGGCAGGCCAACTCCTCGGTGTCTGCCGCGGGCGTGGTGCGCGGCATCCACTTCGCCGACGTCCCGCCGTCACAGGCGAAGTACGTCATGTGCCCGCGCGGTGCGGTGCTCGACGTCGTCGTCGACATCCGCGTCGGCTCACCGACGTTCGGGCAGTGGGACAGCGTCCTGCTCGACGACGTCGACCGGCGCGCCATCTACGTCTCCGAGGGGCTGGGGCACGCGTTCTGCTCCCTCGAGGACGGCTCCACCGTCCTCTACCTGTGCTCGGCGACCTACGCCCCGGGTCGGGAGCACGGCATCGACCCGCTCGACCCGGCGGTCGGTATCGAGTGGCCGACGACGGACCGTCAGGGCCGTCCGCTCGCGCCGCTGCTGTCGGACAAGGACCGCGACGCCCCCGGGCTCGAGGAGGCCGCGGCCGCCGGCCTGCTGCCCCGGTGGGAGGACGTGCAGGCCCACCTGGACGGCCTGCGGGCGCAGGCCCGGGACTGACCCCGGGCCTGCGCCACGCACTCTAGATCCGGCGCCAGGTGCCGCAGTCCTCGGACCTGAAGCCGGCGTCCGAGCCGGAGATCGTCACGATCGGGCGTCGGTCGCCGTAGCTGTTGGCGATGATCTCGTCGAAGTACCCGCTGAACCCGGAGACCCTCTCCCAGTAGCAGTTGTCACCACCTGCTGCCTGGTAGGTCCCGGGCTTGATGTGGCCACCGACGACGAAGGAGCCGCTCGTGAACGCAGTGGCGGGCGCCTTCGGGTACGTCGCCTCGACGCTCGTCCACGTGCCGCAGTCCTCGGTGAGGAACCCGGCGTCGGACCGCTCGATCCGCACGATCGGGCTCGTGTCCCCGTAGCCGTTGGCGATGATCTCGTCGAACGTGCCGCCGAAGCCGGACACCTTCTCCCAGTAGCACTGGTCCCCACCCGGGGCGCGGTAGACGCCGGGCTGCACCGACGTACCCACGCGGTGGGCCCCGTCCTTGATGGTGCGGACCGGCGCGGGAGCGGGCTCGGCCGGGCGCGGCGTCGCGACCCGGCGCAGGCCGAGGGTGTCCTTGCCGTCCCTGTTCCAGTCACCGACGAACACCGTGTCGTCGGCGCGTCCGAAGGTCTCGACGCGGTCAGCGGAGCCGCCGCGGATCTTGTTGGCGATGTGGTACTCGTTCCCGCGGCGCACCGCGAAGGTGTCGTCGCCGTCGCCGTCCCAGTCACCGACGAGGATGACGTCACGCTCACGGCCGTAGCTGACCACCTGGTCGGCGTCCCCGCCCCGCAGGGCGTTCTTCACGTGGTAGACGTTGCCGCGGCGCACCGCGAAGGTGTCGCGGCGGTCCCGGTCCCAGTCCCCGACGAGGATGGTGTCCTGGGCGCGGCCGTAGCGGAAGACGCGGTCGGCGTCGCCGCCCGTCACCGAGTTCTTCACGTGGTACTCGGCCCCGCGGCGCACCGCGAAGGTGTCCTTGCCGTCCCCGTTCCAGTCACCGACGAGGATGACGTCCCCGCGGCGGCCGTACCTGAAGGTCTTGTCGGCTGTGCCGCCCGTGAGGGAGTTGGACACGTAGAACGTGTTCCCGCGGCGGATCGCCAGCGTATCCCTGCCGTCGCCGTCCCAGTCGCCGACGAGGAGCTCGTCGGTGGCCTTCCCGTAGGTGAACCGGTGGGCGGTGCCGGAGAAGTTGTTGGTGAGGAAGTACTCGTTGCCGTTCCCACGGACGACATCACCCTTGGCCAGGGCAGGGGACCCGGCGCCGAGCGCCAGCCCCAGGGAAAGTGCCGCCACCGCCGCAGCGGACAGCGAACGTCGAAGGTTCACGTGGACTCCATTGTGGTGAAAAGGGCCCCCGTGCGGGCTGAGCGTACCGCTCCACTACGGCTGTCGACGGCATTTCCCCGCGATCCGGTCCTCAGCCGCTGCGCCGCACCCCGAAGGTGTCGCGTCCGTCGCCGTTCCAGTCACCCACGAGGACGACGTCGTCGGCCTTGCCGTAGGTGAGCACGACGTGCGCGTCGCCCCCGGTGAGGGAGTTGCGCACGTGGTACTCCCGGCCGCGCCGGACGGCGAAGGTGTCGGTGCCGTTGCGGTCCCAGTCGCCCACGAGGACGACGTCGTCGGCACGTCCGTACCGGAGGACGACGTCCGCGTCGCCACCGGCGATGCGGTTCTTCACGTGGTAGTCCGCTCCGCGGCGCACCGCCAGGGTGTCGCGCCGGTCCCCGTCCCAGTCGCCGACGAGGACGTCGTCGCCCGGGCGTCCGTAGTGGATGACGGCGTCGGCGTCCCCGCCCGTCATCGAGTTCTTCACGTGGTACGTCCGTCCCCGTCGCACGGCGAAGGAGTCCGTGCCGTCGCCGTTCCAGTCCCCGACGAGGACGACGTCGTCGGGTCGCCCGTAGCGCACCGTGCGGAAGCGCTGGCCCGGGTGGGCGTCGTAGACGAGGTAGGTGTTGCCACGGCGCAGCGCGAGGGTGTCCCTGCCGTCTCCGTCCCAGTCACCGACGAGCACCTCGTCGGTGGACAGGCCGAGCCGGAAGGCGAGGTCGGCGTCGCCGCCGGTGAGGCTGTTGCGCAGGTGGTACTCGTCGCCGTCGACGAGGGTGGCGACCTGCTCGTTGAGCCACGGGATGCGCGCGTAGATGTTGTTGCCGGGGCACGTGGTCGCACCGACGTCGCGGTGGGCGAAGACGCGCGGGAGGTTCTGGCCCGCGGGCCGATGGGCCGTGCCGGGTGAGGTCATGCCGCTCGGGGCGCTCATGTCGATGTCGGCGGCGTCGAACTTCCACGCGATGACGCGGGCCATGGTGGTGAGGACGGAGTCGGGGGCGTAGAGGCTCGAGTAGTCGCCGAGCACGGAGATGCCGAGCGTGCCGCGGTTGAAGCCGCGGGCGTGGGCCGCCTCGGGCATGCGGCCGGGCGGCGCGTCGAGCGAGCCCGCCCGCCCCTCGAAGACCTGGCCGTACTTGTCGACGAGGAAGTTGTACCCGATGTCGCCCCAGGCCCGGCTCACCGCGTGGTAGTGGTAGATGCCCCGGACGATGCCGGCGGACTGGGCGGCGGTGTAGCTGTTCGAGCCGGCCGTGTGGTGGACGACGGCCGCCCGCAGCGGGTCGTGGCGCGGCGTCCACGTCATCGTCGACTCGTCGGCGCCCCAGCCGGCGCGGCTGATGACGCGCGGGGCGGACACGGCCGCCCGAGTGGTGGCGGCCGCGGGGGCGGCGCCCTGCGCCCCTGCCGTCTCCGTGCGGACGGATGCGGCCCTGGGGGCGCCGGCAGCTGCGTCGGCGGCGAGCTGTGCGGTCTCCCGCGCCGTTGCCGCGACCGTCTCCTCCCCGCCCGGCTCGGGCGGGATGAGGTGCAGGCGCAGGTCGTGGGGCAGCACGCCGTCGCCGGCCGCCACCCGCAGCTGCACCCCGGTCGCACCGCCGACGATGTAGGGCTCCGTCCCACCGACGTCCCCAGCCTCGGCGGCGTCGGGCTCCAGCCCGGTCCACGCCGACCACTCCCCGCCCGTGCGCACCCGCACGGAGAAGGTCTCGTCGGGTGCGTCCAGCCCGTCCCAGGTGACGGCGGCGACGGAGAACTCCGGGACGGCGAGCTCGTCGGTGAGCACCGCCCCGTCCACCTGCCGGCCCGCGGCCAGGTCCGTCGGGACGCCGTCGCCGTCGGTGAGCTCGAGGACGACGACGGCGTCACCACCTGGCGCCGCGTCCGCCCCCTGGGCGGCCGGTGCGAGCGCACCGACGGTGGTGAGTCCGGCAATTGTGCAGCACAGAGCGATCCGCCCCCCGCGAACAGTCATGCCTCAGAATGTACCTCGGGCGCAGCAGACGGACCGTGAGCCGTACGCCCCGACCGAAGTCTCATCTTCCTCACACGTTCGCATGGCTAGTGTGTCCCCCATGCAGATTTCGGTGATCGGTTGTGGGTACCTGGGTGCGGTGCACGCGGCGTCGATGGCGGAGCTGGGCCATGACGTCGTGGGGATCGACGTGAACGAGGAGAAGGTCGCCCTGCTCAACGCGGGCAGGGCCCCGTTCCACGAGCCGGGCTTCACCGAGCTGCTCGAGCGCAACGTCCAGGCCGGGCGGCTGCGTTTCTCCACCGACTTCGCCGACGTCGCCGGGGCCCGGGTCCACTTCATCGGGGTGGGTACCCCCCAGCAGGCCGGCTCCTACGCCGCGGACATGTCCCAGGTCAACGGGGCGGTCGCGGGGCTGCTGCCCCACCTGGCCCCCACCGAGGCGGGCCCGGTGCTCGTGGTGGGCAAGTCCACCGTGCCGGTGGGCACCGCCGCCGGCATCGCCGAGCAGGTCACCGCCGCCGGTGGCGTGCTGGTGTGGAACCCCGAGTTCCTGCGCGAGGGCTTCGCGGTCCAGGACACCATCTCCCCCGACCGCCTCGTCTACGGCCTCTCCCCTGACCCCGAGGCCGCCCGCGTGGGTCAGGAGGTCCTGGACGAGGTCTACGACAACCTCATCACCACCCAGGCCATCCCCCGCCTGCTCACCGACTACGCCACCGCCGAGCTCGTCAAGGTCGCCGCGAACTCCTTCCTGGCCACGAAGATCTCCTTCATCAACGCCATGGCCGAGCTGTGCGAGGCCACCGGCGCCGACGTCACCCAGCTCGCCGCCGCCATCGGCCACGACGACCGCATCGGGCACAAGTTCCTGCGCGCCGGCGTCGGCTTCGGCGGGGGCTGCCTGCCCAAGGACATCCGCGCCTTCATGGCCCGCGCCGAGGAGCTCGGCGTGGACGAGGCCCTGGGCTTCCTGCGCGAGGTCGACTCCATCAACGACCGCCGCCGCGACCACGTCATCACCCTGGCCACCGACCTCCTCGACGGGCAGCCCGCCGGCAAGCGCGTCGCCGTGCTGGGCGCCTCCTTCAAGCCCGACACCGACGACATGCGCAACTCCCCGGCCCTGGACATCGCCCACCGCCTGTCCGCCGCCGGCGCCCACGTCGCGGTCACCGACCCCCAGGCCGGCCCCATCCTCGCCGCCCAGGACCACCACAGCTTCACCGTCGCCGACTCCGCCGAGGACGCCATCACCGGCGCCGACCTCGTCCTGCTCCTCACCGAGTGGCGCCAGTTCCGCGACCTCGACCCCACCGCCGTCAAGACCCTCGCCGGCCGCCCCGTCGTCATCGACGGACGCAACGTCCTGGACCCCGCCCGGTGGCGCGCCGCCGGCTGGACCTACCACGGCATGGGCCGACCCTGACCGCCTCACCGACCAAGGAGTAACCCCGTGCGCGTGCTCGTGACCGGTGGTGCCGGGTTCATCGGTGCCAACTTCGTCCGCCAGACCCTGACCGAGCGTCCCGACGCCCAGGTCACCGTCCTCGACAAGCTCACCTACGCGGGCAACCGCCAGTCCCTGGCCGGGCTGGACGTCGAGCTCGTCGAGGGCGACGTCGCCGACCGCGACGTCGTCGACCCGCTCGTGGCCCAGGCCGACGTCGTCGTCCACTTCGCCGCCGAGTCCCACAACGACAACTCCCTGGGCGACCCGTGGCCCTTCGTCCACACCAACGTCGTGGGGACGTTCACGGTGCTCGAGGCGGTGCGCCGCCACGGCACCCGCCTGCACCACATCTCCACCGACGAGGTGTACGGCGACCTCGAGCTCGACGACCCGGCCAAGTTCACCGCCACCACCCCCTACAACCCCTCCTCCCCGTACTCCTCGACCAAGGCCGGCTCGGACATGCTCGTGCGCGCCTGGGTCCGTTCCTTCGGGGTGGCCGCGACCCTGTCGAACTGCTCCAACAACTACGGTCCCTACCAGCACATCGAGAAGTTCATCCCCCGCCAGATCACCAACGTGCTCGACGGGCGCCGCCCCAAGCTCTACGGCGCCGGCCTCAACGTGCGTGACTGGATCCACGTCGCCGACCACAACGCCGCCGTGTGGGACATCATCGACCGCGGCCAGCCCGGCCGCACCTACCTCATCGGTGCCGACGGGGAGATGAGCAACAAGGCCGTCGTCGAGCTGGTCCTCGAGCTCCTGGGCAAGGATCCCGGCGACTACGACCACGTCGCCGACCGCCCCGGTCACGACCTGCGCTACGCCATCGACTCCCGCCCCCTGCGCGAGGAGCTCGGCTGGGAGCCCCGCTTCCGCGACTTCCGCGCCGGCCTGGCCGACACCATCGAGTGGTACCGCACCAACGAGGCCTGGTGGCGCCCGCAGAAGGACGCCGTCGAGGCCAAGTACGCCGCCACCGGCCAGTAGCCCTCCACCGTCGGTCCCCCCTCCCCCGCCGACAGCCGACTTGCCGCCGACAGCCGACTTGCCGCCGACAGCCGACTTGCCGCCGACAGCCGACTTGCCGCCGACAGCCGACTTGCCGACGTCTCCCCAGGTCTGTCGCGCCGCACGGCGCTCTGCCAGACTGCTCGGGTGCCCGAGCTTCCGGAGGTGCAGGCCCTGGTGCAGGTGCTCGCCGCCCGCGCCGGCGGCCGAACGGTGCGCGCCCTGCACGTCACCTCCTTCCCCGCCCTCAAGACGTACGACCCGCCGCCGACGGCGCTGGTCGGGGCCACCGTCACCGGCGCCTCCCGGCACGGGAAGTGGCTCGACCTCACGACGACGACCCCCGACGGCGACCTCCACCTCGTCTTCCACCTCGCCCGGGCGGGCTGGGTGCGCTGGCACGAGACCGCTCCCGCCGGCGTGCCCAAGGCCGGCAGGTCGGGGCTCGCGGCGCGCGTCGTCCTCGACGAGGGTGCCTTCGACCTCACCGAGGCCGGCACGAAGAAGAGCCTGGCCATCCACGTCGTGCGCGACCCCGCCGATGTCGAGCGGATCGCGACCCTCGGCGTGGAACCGCTGTCACCGGAGTTCACGCGAGAGCGCTTCGACGAGCTCCTCGACGCGCGGAACCAGCAGGTCAAGGGCCTGCTCCGGGACCAGGGCGTCATCGCCGGGATCGGCAACGCCTACTCCGACGAGATCCTCCACGCCGCCCGGCTCAGCCCCTTCGCGCTGACCCGGACCCTCGACGCCACCGCCCGGGACCACCTGTACGGCAGCATCGGCGGCGTGCTCGAGGCGGCGATCACCGCGGCGGCGGGTCGGGACGCCGCCGAGCTCAAGGACGTCAAGCGCTCGGGAATGGCCGTGCACGGGCGTACGGGACACCCGTGCCCACGGTGCGGGGACACCGTGGCCGAGGTGTCCTTCGCCGACTCCTCGCTCCAGTACTGCCCCACCTGCCAGACCGGCGGCAAACCTCTCGCCGACAGGCGAATGTCCAAGCTGTTGCGCTGAATCCCGGGCGGGTCCTGTTCTCGTGAATTCCGTGACGTGCTGGCACGCCTTTCCGGTTGCCGACCGTCACGACGTGTGGAACGGTCATTTCGGGCGGAAACGACGTATCCGCCCGTTGACACCGAACCGACAACGCAAAGGAGCGTTCCTCATGGCTCAGGACGACTACATCGGCGCAAACCGCGCTCAGGTCGGACGGACCGACGCCGGGACGAATGTCCTCTCGATCGTCTCTTTCGTGCTCGCGGCTGTCGCCGTCCTCTTCATTCCCATCCTGTTCGGCGCGCTCGCGATCATCGCGGCCGTCATCGGACTGGTCCGCAAGGAACGCCTCGCCAAGGTCGCCGTCGTCGTGGCCATTGTGGCGACGATTCTCGGCATCGTGCTCGGGAACATCGTGCTCAACGCGATGTCCTAGAGCCCGACAGTCGTCCCCTCGCGGGCGGCCTGGAGGATGGCCTCGATGACGGTGAGGGTGTGGACGCCCTGGTCCATGGTGACGATGTCGGCGCCGTTGCCCAGGACGGCGTCGCGGAAGTTCTCCTGCTCCACGGCCAGGGGCTCGCGCTTGGGCAGGGCGTAGCGCACGACGTCGCCCTCGGTGACGCCGCGGAAGTGGGCCACCCGGTCCCAGGTCGTGGGGACGGTGCCGTTGGCGTAGAAGATGAGGTCCCCGCTCATCGTGTCGGCAACGAAGGCCCCGCGCTCACCGGTGACGACGGTGGTGCGCTCCTTCATCGGCGAGAGCCAGTTGACGACGTGGTTGACGATGACACCGGACTCCAGCACCCCGGTGGCCACGACCATGTCCTCGTGCTCACGGCCCGACCGGTGCGTCACCTGGGCGGAGACCTGCCGGTAGGTGGACCCGGCGATGAACGCGGTGAGGTCGACGTCGTGGGTGGCGAGGTCCTTGACCACCCCGACGTCGGAGATCCGCGCCGGGAACGGCCCCTGGCGACGGGTCTGGATCTGGTACACCTGGCCCAGCTCACCGGCCGCCAGGCGACGGCGCAGCTCCATGATCGCGGGGTTGCACCGCTCGACGTAGCCCACCGCCCCCACCAGGCCGGCCTCGCTGAACGCCTGCGCGACGCGGCGTCCGGCCTCCACGGTGTGCGCGATCGGCTTCTCGATCATCGTGTGGACCCCGGCCGCGGCCAGCGCCAGCCCCACCTGCTCGTGGTAGACCGTCGGCACCGCGACCATCGCCGCCTCGATCCCGGCCGCGACGAGCGCCTCGACGTCCGGAAGCACCTCCAGGGACCCGGCCACGCCGTGGACGTCACCGGCCGGGTCGGCCACCGCCACCAGCTCCACACCCTCGGTCTGGCGGATCACCCGGGCGTGGTGGCGGCCCATCGACCCCAGCCCGATGAGACCCACCCGCACCGGGCCGCGCGCCGTCGTCGTCATCACGCGCCCGCCCCGGCGACGGCGTTGACCCCCGCCACCACCCGCTCCAGGTCACCCTGGGACAGGGAGGGGTGCACCGGCAGGGAGATGACCTCACCGGCCGCGCGGTCGGTCTCGCCCATGTCCACCGTCGGCGCGTACTGCTCCAGGGAGGGCAGCCGGTGGGAGGGGGTGGGGTAGTACACGCCCGTGCCGATCCCGTGCTCCTCGCGCAGCGCGGTGACCATCCGGTCCCGCTCGGCGGCCTCCACCCGCACCGTGTACTGGTGGTAGACGTGCACCGCACCCGCCCGCACCGGCGGGGTCACCACACCGTTCAGGTGCGCGTCGAGGAACGCCGCGTTCGCCTGCCGCTGCGCCGTCCAGGCGGGGAGCTTGCCCAGCTGCACCCGCCCGATCGCCGCGTGGATGTCGGTCATCCGCACGTTGAGGCCCACGACCTCGTTCGCGTACTGCCGCTCCATGCCCTGGTTGCGCAGCAGCCGCACCCGGCGGGCGACCTCCTCGTCCGCGCAGGCCACCATCCCGCCCTCACCGGAGGTCATGTTCTTCGTCGGGTACAGGGAGAACATCGCGAACCGGCCCCACGTGCCCACCCGGCGCCCGTCCAGGCTCGCCCCGTGCGCCTGCGCGGCGTCCTCGAAGACCTCCAGGCCGTGCTCGGCGGCCACCGCCCCGATGCCGTCCATGTCCGCCGGGTGCCCGTACAGGTGCACCGGCATCACCGCCCGCGTCCGCCCGGTGACCGCCGCGGCCACCGACTCCGCCGACAGGCAGAACGTGTCCGGGTCGATGTCCGCGAACACCGGCGTCGCGCCGGTCAGCGCGACCGAGTTCGCCGTCGCCGCGAACGTGAAGGACGGGACGATCACCTCGTCCCCCGGGCCGATGCCGCACGCGAGCAGGCCCACGTGCAGGCCCGCCGTGCCCGAGCTCACCGCCTGGCACCGCCGCCCCGCGACGAGCGCGGCCGCGAACTCCTCCTCGAAGGCCGCCACCTGCGGCCCCTGGGCCACCATGCCCGAGCGCAGCACCGCATCGACAGCGGCCCGTTCCTCGTCCCCGATGAGGGGCTTGGCTGCGGGGATGAGGGACTGGTTCATTCGGTGACCTCGCGAAGCTCGTCGTCGTGGATCTCGTAGCGCCGGCCGGTGGCCGGGCAGCGCAGCTGGTCGCCGTCGGGCTGGAGCCGCTGGCCGGCGTGGCCGACCCAGCCGATCTGCCGGGCCGGGACCCCGGCCACGAGGGCGTGGGGTGGGACGTCGCGGGTGACGACGGCGCCGGCCGCGACCGTGGCCCACGCCCCGATCGTCACGGGGGCGACGCAGACGGCGCGCGCGCCGATGGCGGCACCGGTCCCGATCCGCACGCCCACCGGCTGCCAGTCCTCGGCGGACTTGAGCGAGCCGTCGGGGTTGATGGCGCGCGGGTGGGTGTCGTTGGTGAGGACGGCCGCCGGACCGATGAAGACGCCGTCGGCGAGCTCGGCGGGCTCGTAGACGAGCGCGTAGTTCTGCACCTTGCAGTGGCGTCCCATCCGGACGCCGGTCCCGATGTACGCGCCGCGGCCGACGACGCAGCCCTCGCCGATGACGGCGCCCTCGCGGACCTGGGCCAGGTGCCAGACGCTCGAGCCGTCGCCGATCTCGGCGTCCGGCGCGACGTCGGCGGTGTCGGTGATCCGTGCGGTCATGCGTCCCTTCCCTGCTGCCGTGGCGCAGCGCTGGGGCTCAGGCTAACGGAGCGGGGCGACGGCTGGCCGGGACCCACGGCCGGGAGGTCGGTCCTCGGCGGTGGGTGGGTGAGAATGGGCGCCATGAGCGCGACGCCGGTGACCGACGCGTGGCTCGTCGTCCCGCTGTACCAGGAGGCGTCCGTCATCGGTGACGTCGTCCGGCAGGCCCGGGCGACCTTCCCGTACGTCGTGTGCGTCGACGACGGCAGCGCGGACGAGTCCGCCGAACGGGCGCGCGAGGCGGGTGCCGTCGTCGTGCGCCACCCCGTCAACCTCGGCCAGGGCGCCGCACTGCAGACCGGGATCGACTTCGTCCTCTCGCGCACCGACGCCGCCTACCTCGTGACCTTCGACGCGGACGGCCAGCACCAGGTGAGCGACGCCGCCGAGATGGTGCGCCGCGCGCGGGAGGAGGACCTCGCCGTCGTCTTCGGCTCACGCTTCCTCGACCGCCGCACCCGGCCCGGCCTGCTCAAGCGGATCGTGCTCAAGCTCGCCGTGTGGGTGACCAACCGCAGCACCGGCCTGCGGCTCACCGACGCGCACAACGGGCTGCGCGTCATCCGCCGCGACGCCGCCGAGCGCGTGGCGCTGCGGCAGGACCGGATGGCGCACGCGACGGAGATCGTCGCCCAGCTCGGACGCACCGGGCTACCGTGGGCCGAGCACCCCGTGCACCTGCTCTACACCGACTACTCCCGCGCCAAGGGGCAGTCCCTGCTCAACTCGGTGAACATCCTCGTCGACCTCGTCTTCCGCTGACCGGAGCCCCATGTCCGACCAGATCGTCATCCAGGTCATCCTGCTCGTCTGCGTCGGTGTCGTCGCCGCACTGCTCACCCGGACGACGGCGAACGCACGCCACCAGGCGATCCGGCGGATCCTCCTCGTGGGCTTCGTCGCCGTGGCCGCCGCCTCGGTGGTCTTCCCCGACTGGCTCACCTGGCTGGCCCGGCGCGTGGGCGTCGGCCGAGGTGCGGACCTGCTCCTGTACGCGCTCGTCATCGCCTTCCTCTCCTTCATCGCCACGAGCTACCGGCGCCTGGGGGAGCTCGAGCGCCGGATCACCGTCCTCACCCGCGAGCTCGCCCTCACCCGCTCCCGGCTGGAGGCGGCCGAGACGGAGGGCTCTCGGGACCCCGACCCGGCCCGTCCTGCACAAACCCTCCACGATCACCGCACGGCGTTGCCGCCAGCAGAGCGCTGACCGGGCCTAAGATCGACACTTGTGTCTGTCCGTACCCCGCGCCACGCCGCGTCCCACCGCCGCCCCTCCCGCTGGGCGCGCGGCGCCGGCCTCGCCGCGCTGAGCGTCGCGCTGTTCGGGACGAGCACGTTCGCGATCGCGTACAACGACATCCAGACGAACATCGACCGGCACGACATCGACGACCTCCTCGGTGACCGGCCCACGCAGGCCGGCCAGGAGGAGCCCGCACCGCTGGACCCCTCGGCCGGGAAGCCCATCAACATCCTCGTCCTGGGCTCGGACACCCGCGCCGGCGACGTCAACGACGAGTACGGGACGACGCCGGAGGCCGGGCAGCGCTCGGACACGACGATGATCGCCCACATCTCCGCCGACCGGGAGCGGGTGGAGATCGTCTCCATCCCCCGCGACTCCCTGGTCACCATCCCCGCCTGCCGCATGGCCGACGGGAGCTGGACCGAGCCGCAGTACGAGACGATGTTCAACCGCGCCTTCTCCACCGGGGCCGACGGCGGTGACCTCGGCACCGCCGCAGCCTGCACCATCGGAGCCGTCGAGGAGCTGACCGACGTCTACATCGACGACTTCGTCGTCGTCGACTTCGCCGGGTTCATCAACGTCATCGACGCGCTGGGCGGGGTGCCGATGTGCATCCCCGAGGCGATCAGCGACCCCAAGGCCAAGCTCGACCTCGAGGCCGGCGAGCAGGTGCTCGACGGGCGCGACGCCCTCGGTTTCGCCCGCGCCCGGTACACCCTGGGTGACGGCTCGGACATCGCCCGGATCGGCCGCCAGCAGGAGCTCGTCGGTGCGATCGCCCGCGAGGCGCTGTCGAAGAACCTCCTCACCGACCTGCCCAAGCTCTACCGCTTCCTCGACGCGGCGACCTCCACGCTGACGACGGGCACCGAGCTCGGCTCGATCCCGACGATGGCCGGGCTGGCCTACTCGCTGCGGGGCATCAACCTCGAGAACATCGTCTTCGAGACGATGCCCTTCGAGTGGGCGGGCAACCGGGTGCGTCCCGCCGCGGAGGCCGAGGAGCTGTGGGAGGCCCTGCGCACCGACGAGCCCATCGAGGGCGCGCTCAACGCGACCGGCGAGGAGCCCACCGAGGAGCCGTCGGACGACGGGACCGACGCGCCGGAGGAGCCGACCACCGAGGAGCCGCCGGTCGTGGCGGACCCCGAGCCGATCTGCCCCTGAGCGCCTCCCACGCGCACGCACGCGGGCGCACTACATTGGCCCAGCACGGACAGTCGGGAGTGAGATGAGTCAGGACGGACCTCGGGCGCGCGGACGCCGGCCACGGTCGGACGAATCTGCCATGCCCCCGAGCTTCGCGCCCGGCGGCTCCGCTCCTCGCCCCGACGCCCGCGGCGCCCGCCCCGTCGGTCCGCCGCCCGGTGGCGCCGACGCCACCCGCGCGATGCCCACGTCCCGCCCCGCCGGACCCGAGCGCCGGTCCCTCCACGGCCAGGCGAGGCCCACGTCCCCGCCGCAGTCGGGGGCCCAGGCGTCCCGGCCCGCCGGGGCCCAGCGGGCCACACCCTCGCAGCGCCCGGCGGCGTACGCCCCCCGCACCACGACCCCGGCGGAGGCCGCCACTCCCCCGCGCCAGCCGCAGCCGCAGCGCGGGCCTGCCGCGTCCCCGGCCCCCCGCAAGCGCCGCCGCCGCGGACGGTGGGTGGCCGCCGTCGTCGTCGTCCTGCTCGTGCTCGTCCTCGCCTGGCCCGTCGGGCTGCTGTGGTGGGCCAACGGGCGCATCTCCCACGTCTCGGCACTGTCGGGGGCGGCGAACACGCCCGGCACGACCTACCTGCTGGCGGGCTCGGACTCCCGCGCCGACGGCGCCGCGGACGACGCGACCGAGGGGCAGCGGTCCGACACCATCATGCTGCTCCACAAGCCGGAGTCGGGACCGACGGCGCTCGTCTCGCTGCCGCGCGACACCTACACCGACATCCCGGGGCGTGGCGCCGCCAAGCTCAACGCGGCCTACTCCTACGGCGGGCCCGAGCTGCTCGTCGAGACCGTCGAGGGGCTGACCGGCCTCACCGTCGACCACTACGTCGAGATCGGCATGGCCGGCGTCCGCGACGTCGTCGACGCCGTCGGTGGCGTGGAGCTGTGTCTCGACTACGACGTCGACGACTGGCGCAGCGACCTCGTGTGGGAGGCCGGCTGCCACCCGGCCGACGGCGCGACGGCCCTCGCCTTCAGCCGGATGCGCTACTCCGACCCCGACGGCGACATCGGACGCACCGCGCGCCAGCGCCAGCTCGTCTCCTCGATCATCTCCGAGGTCGCGACCCCGAGCACCGTCCTGGACCCGCGCGGGCACGTCGAGCTCATCGACTCCGCACTCAGCGCGATCGTCGTCGACGACGACACCGGCATCATCGACCTCGCCCGGATGGGGCTCGCCTTCCGCTCCGCCAGCGGATCCGGCGGCCTCGTGGGCCCGCCGCCGATCGCGGACCCCAACTACCGCCCCGGCGGCGTCGGCTCGACGGTCCTCCTCGACCCGAACCTCGCGCCCGACTTCTTCGCCCGCCTGGCGACCGGCGACCTCACCGCAGCCGACTTCGACTAGCCACCCCCTCCCAACCGTCGCAATTGGTGACTTCGACGACGAGGTAAGCGTTATCCCGCGTCACCGAACTCGCCAATTGCGAAGTTGGTGGTGGTGGTGGGGAGGGAGGGGGTCAGGCGGGTGGCAGGCGGGGGTACTCGATCGCGGGGCAGGTGTCCATGACGACGTCGAGGCCGGCCGCCGTCGCTCGTGCCGCCGCGGCCTCGTCGACGACGCCGAGCTGGAGCCACACCGCCCTCGCTCCTGCCGCGATCGCCTCGTCCACCACGCCGCCGGCGAGGGAGGAGTTGACGAAGACGTCGACGACGTCGATCTCGCCGGGCACGTCGGCCAGGCGCGCGTAGCCCTGCGCCCCGTGGACCGCCTCGGCGCGCGGGTGCACCGGCACGACCTCCATGCCCAGCTTCTGCACGTAGGCCGCGATGCCGTACGCGGTGCGGGCGCGGTTGCCCGAGAGGCCGACGACCGCCCAGCGGCCCGGGGTCCGCAGGAGGCGCTCGATGACGGCGGGGTCGTTGCGGTGGCTCATGCCGGGGCAACGCCGCCACCCGCACCGGCATTCCGGCGCCGGATGGCCACCGGCGGTTCACCACCGGTTCACGACGGGTCCGTAGCGTCCCCGCCGAGGGTCAGCGGCGTGGAAACTCCTTTCTTCAAACCGTTGCTCGCGTCAAGCATTGCCCAATAGGGTGAGGGCCGTCACGCCGGGGGGCGCTGCCGCCGGCCGTCATCGCAGACCAGGAGGAAGCGTGTCACCACTCACGTCCGTCCCCCGGCACACACGGCTGGCGGCCACCGCGACCGCCGCCGTGCTGCTGGCCGGGGGCGTCATCACCGCGGTACCCGCCGCCGCGCAGGCCGCGCCGGAACCCGTCATCGTCGCCGGCATGCGGCTGGACGACGACGGCACCGCCATCGTCACCGACGTCGAGCACACCGTCGTCGCCCCCGGGCTCGACCACGTCCGCCTCGAACGCCTCGACGCCGAGGGCTGGCTCCAGGTCAACGTCCTCAAGGCCGAGCTCGGCGGCACGATCCGCGCCGACCACATCGCCCCGCTCACCCTGACCGAGGGCGGCACGGTGACCGACATGGCCGAGCGCGCCGGCGCCGTCGCTGCCGTCAACGGCGACTTCTTCGACATCAACAACTCCTGGGCACCGGCCGGCTTCGCGGTCGACGCCGAGGACGGCATCCTCAAGTCGGGCAACCCCGGCCGCAGCCAGGCGGTCGCCTTCGACGAGGACGGCCTCGGCCGCGTGACGCGGCTGCTGCTCGAGGGCACCGTCGAGCTGCCGGGCGCGAGCCTCCCGCTCGCCGGCGTCAACCTCTTCGCCGCGCCCGCGGGCGGTGTCACCGTCTACACGAGCCAGTGGGGCGAGTACACCCGTACCCGCACGCTGGCGGCCGGCGAGACGGGCGTCGAGGTGCTCCTCGACGCTGCGGGCCAGGTCACTACCGTCGGTGAGCCCGGCGAGGGGCAGCTGGCCGACGGCGTCCAGGCGGTCGTCGCCCGCCCGGGTGACGCGGCCGACGCCCTCGCGGCGCTCGAGCCCGGCGACGAGGTGGGCGTGAGCTACGCCCTGGACCAGGACGACGTGCGCGTGGCCGTCGGCGGCCAGCCCGAGGGCGAGCCTCCCGTGCTCGCCGACGGCGTCGTCGGCAGCGCCGGCGGGGAGTACAGCACGACCCGCCACCCGCGCACCGCGGTCGGCTTCAGCGAGGACGGCGCCACCGCGTACCTTGCCGTCGTCGACGGCCGGCAGGCCACCTCCCGCGGCCTGTCGCTCAGCGAGCTCGGCAAGCTCATGCTCGACCTGGGCGCGCACGACGCCCTCAACCTCGACGGCGGCGGCTCCTCGCAGATGAACACCCGCGAGCCGGGTGGCCAGGGGACGACGGTCCGCAACAGCCCCTCGGACGGCTACGAGCGCGACGACGCCAACGGCCTGGGCCTGTTCCTCGCCACGGCTGGGTCCGGCGATCTCACCGGCTACCGCCTCGAGACCCTCGCAGCCGGTGACGACGCCACCCGCGTCTTCCCCGGCCTGCACCGCACCCTCACGGCCTTCGGCCACGACGAGACCCTCTCCCCCGTCGACGGGGCCCCCCAGACGTGGACGGCCAGCACCGGTGCCGCCACCGTCAGCGACGGTGTCGTGCGGGGCGAGGAGCCGGGCCGCGCGACCGTCACCGCCGCGAGCGGCGACGCCACCGGGGAGCTCGCCGTCGAGGTCCTCGGCCCGCTCATGCACCTCACCGCGTCGGAGACCGTCGTCAACCTCGAGGCCGAGGGCTCGACCGCCGAGCTCGTCCTCACCGGACACGACGCCGAGGGCTTCACCGCACCCGTCGAGGGCCACGACGTCACCGTGAGCAACCCGGCGCCCGAGACCTTCAGCGTCGAGCCGACGGACACGGGGACGTTTCTCGTCACCGCCACCGGCGCGGAGGGCTCGGCGGCGCTCACCTTCACCGTCGGCGCGACCGAGGTCGAGGTCGTGGTCGCCGTCCCGCTCGAGCTGCGCGTCATCGACGACCTCACCGAGGCCGAGGCGTGGACCTCCGCGCACGACCGCGCCCCCGGCGGCACCGTGACCGCCGGCGAGGGCCATGACGGCGGCAGCGGGCTGCGGATGACCTACGACTTCACCCAGTCGACCGGCACCCGCGGCCAGTACGCCGTCGCGCCGGGCGGGGCGATCGAGATCCCGGGCCGCCCGCAGAAGCTGTCCCTGTGGGTCGACGGGGACGGCAACGGCTCGCTCCTGCGGCTGCAGGTGCGCCAGGCCAACGGCGTCGTCGGCTGGATCGACGGCCCCGGCGGATCGCAGTCCCTCCACGTCACGTGGGAGGGCTGGCAGCGCGTGGACTTCGTCGTCCCGCCGTCGTTCGAGACGCCCCTCACCCTCGAGCGGATCCGACTCCTCGAGACGGTCGCCGCCAAGCAGTACGCGGGCGAGGTCGGCTTCTCCGACATCTACGCCTACCTCCCGCCCGAGGGCGTGCCGGCGCCGACGACGCAGCGGGTCACCGACCCCCTCGTCGTCCCGACCGGAGAGACGGACGATGACGACCTGCGCGTCGCCGTCATGTCCGACGCACAGTTCGTCGCGGCCGACCCCGACAGCGGCGCCGTCGAGGGCGCCCGCGACGCCTTCCGCGAGATCGTCGCGGAGGACCCGGACCTGCTCCTCATCAACGGCGACCTCGTCGACGAGGCGGCACCCGAGGACTTCGACCTCGCCCGCACGATCATCGAGGAGGAGCTCGGCGACGCCGACTTCCCGTGGACCTACGTGCCGGGCAACCACGAGGTCATGGGCGCCTCCATCGACAACTTCGTCGCCGAGTTCGGGGACACGGCCGGTGTCCTCGAGCTCGAGGGGACGCGGGTCATCACGCTCAGCTCCGCCAGCGGCCGGTTGGCCACGGACTTCGAGCAGGTGCGCATGCTCCGCGACCAGCTCGACGACGCCGCGGAGGACGACGCCGTCACCGGCGTCCTCGTCGTCAGCCACCACCCGACCAACGACCCGCTGCCGACGAAGAACAGCCAGCTCACCGACCGCCACGAGGCCGAGATGATCGACGGGTGGCTCGCGGACTGGCGGGCGCAGACCGGCAAGTCGGTCGCGTACGTCGGTGCGCACGTCGGCGTCTTCGACGTCTCCCGGGTGGACGGCGTCCCGTACGTCGTCAACGGCAACGCGGGCAAGAGCCCGTCCTCGACGCCCGCGAACGGCGGCTTCACCGGCTGGACGATGCTCGGCCTCGACCCCGACGCGGGCCGCTGGCAGGACACCGAGGACCGGTGGCTGTCCGTCGAGGTGCAGACCCGCGTGGACGAGCTCGAGCTCACCGCGCCGCAGGCACCGCTCGAGGCTGGAGAGTCCCTCACCCTCGACGCCCAGGTCACCCAGGACGACACCCGCACCTTCGGGCTGGCCTGGCCGATGAGCTGGGCGTGGAGCGGTTCCGACGGCGTGCACGTCGGTGCCGCCGCGGACGCACCCGCGGGCGCCGTCGCCGCCCTCGACCCGCGCACCGGTGAGCTCACCGGCCTGCGCACCGGCACCGTCGAGGTCACCCTCGCGGTCAACGACGCGACGGAGACCGTCCCGGTCGAGGTCGTCGGTGACGACGGCGAGGAGCCGGTCGAGCCGGACCCTGGCTCCCGCACCGCGGAGTTCCACCTGTCCAACACCTGGCGTGGGTCGACGGACACCTCGTTCATGTACGGCCGCTGGGCCGACGAGGTCCTCATCGGTGACTGGGACGGGGACGGCGCCGACACCATCGCCGTGCGCCGCGGAAACGTCTTCCACGTGTCCAACGCCCAGCGCGGCGGGGCCGCCGACGTCGTGCTCACCTACGGACGGCCCGACGACGTCATCCTCGTCGGCGACTGGGACGCGGACGGCACCGACACCTTCGCGGTGCGCCGGGACAACGAGTACCACGTGAAGAACTCCCTGCGCGGCGGTCAGGCGGACGTCGCCTTCCGCTACGGCCGGTCCGGTGACGTCGTCATGGTCGGCGACTGGGACGGCGACGGGAGGGACACGCTCGCCGTGCGCCGCGGGGCGGACTACCACGTGCGGAACTCGGTGACGCCGGGCGACGCGGACCGCGTCATCCGCTACGGCCGCGCGGACGACGTCACCCTCGCCGGGGACTGGGACGGCAACGGGACCGACACCTTCGCCGTCCAGCGCGGGCGGACCTACCACGTGAAGAACTCCCTGCGCGGTGGCGACGCCGACCACGTGGTGACCTTCGGCCGCGACGGCGACGAGGTCCACGTGGGCGACTGGGACGGCAACGGCACCGACACCCTCGGCATCCGCCGCCCGTCCTGACGCGCCTGCTCCGCGCGCAGCCTCAGACGCCGACAGCCGGATTCCTCCTCGCGAGGGGTCCGGCTGTCGGCGCGTGCGGGGCTGGGCCGGGCGGTCAGCCGATGCGGCGGGGGCCGGCCTGCCAGGCCTCCCAGGCACTGGCGATGATGTCGTCCAGCCCGTGCCGGGCCTTCCACCCGAGGACGGCGCCGATGCGGTCGGCGGAGGCGACCAGCCGGGGCGGGTCACCGGCCCGGCGCTCGGCGACGTCGGCCGTGACGTCCAGCCCGGAGGCCCGGCCGATCGCGGCGATCACCTCGGCGACCGACGCGCCCTGGCCCGTGCCGACGTTGAAGAGCCGCTCCTCGCCCTGCCCGAGCTGGTCGAGGGCCGCGAGGTGCGCGTGGGCGAGGTCGAGCACGTGGATGTAGTCGCGCACGCAGGTGCCGTCCGGCGTGGGGTAGTCGTCCCCGAAGATCGTCGGCCGCCGCCCCTCGGCGAGGCGGTCGAGGACCATGGGCACGAGGTTGAGCACGGCGGGGTCGCCGAGGTCGGGCCAGCCGGCACCCGCGACGTTGAAGTACCGCAGGCTCGCCGAGCGCAGGCCCCAGGCGCGCTCGGCATCCGCGATGAGCCACTCGCCCACGAGCTTGGTCTCCCCGTAGGGGTTGATCGGCTGCGGTGCCGTGTCCTCGGTGACGACCTCGACGTCCGGCATGCCGTAGACCGCCGCGGAGGAGGAGAAGATGAGCCGCCGCGCCCCGACCGTCTCCATCGCGGCAAGGACGTTGGCCAGGCCGGTGACGTTCTGCTGGTAGTACCAGGCCGGTCGCTGGACCGACTCGCCCACCTGCTTGCGGGCGGCGAAGTGGATGACGCCGTCGACCTCGCGCTCGCTCATGACGAGCTCGAGCCGCTGCTGGGCGTCACCGGCGGCGACGTCGAGCTCGACGAGGGTCGCCTCCCCGACGCGGTCCGCACGGCCCGTGGACAGGTCGTCGACGACGACGACGTCCTCGCCCCGCTCCAGCAGCAGCCGCACGACGTGCGCGCCGATGTACCCGGCTCCACCGGTAACCATGATGCTCATGGGCTCAGGCTACCCGCCACGGTCGCCCGCGGTCCATCAAATCCGAACAGGTTCGATCAGACCGAGAAGCCGGGCGTGTGGCGGCGGCTCGAGCGCAGGCGCGTGCCCTTGTCCTCGGCCTGCTGGCGCAGGGTGTCCTGGAAGGCGGACATCCGCGCCCGCAGCGCGAGAGCCGCGTCCGTGGTCCCGGCGCCGAGGATGCGTGCGGCGAGCAGGCCCGCGTTGCGCGCACCGCCGATGGAGACGGTCGCCACCGGCACGCCGGCCGGCATCTGGACGATCGACAGGAGGGAGTCCATGCCGTCGAGGTGGCGCAGCGGCACGGGAACGCCGATCACCGGCAGCGGGGTGACGGCGGCGAGCATGCCCGGCAGGTGGGCGGCACCCCCCGCGCCGGCGACGATGACGCGCAGACCGCGCGCGTCGGCCTCACGCCCGTAGGTGATCATCGCGTCGGGCATCCGGTGGGCCGACACGACGTCGACCTCGAAGGAGATCCCCAGCTCCTCCAGCGCGTCGGCGGCGGCCTCCATGACCGGCCAGTCCGAGTCCGACCCCATGACGATCCCGACGTCCATCCTGATCTCCCTCTCGCTCAGCCCGTGTGCTCGTCCTCGCCGCGCAGCAGCGCGACCGCGGTGCGCGCCTCGGCCCGGACGGACTCGAGGTCCTCACCGTAGACCGTGACGTGACCCAGCTTGCGCCCCGGCCGCACCTCCTTGCCGTACAGCTCCACCCGTGCGCCCGGGCAGCGGGCGAGCACCTCACCGAGTGCGGCTCCCGGCTCGGGCAGCTCGCTGCCGAGGAGGTTGACCATGACGCTCACCGGCGCACGCGGGTCTGTCGGTCCCAGCGGCAGGTCGAGCACCGCGCGCAGGTGCTGCTCGAACTGGCTCGTCACGGCGCCGTCGATGGTCCAGTGGCCGGAGTTGTGCGGGCGCATCGCCAGCTCGTTGACCGCGATCCGCGAGCCGCCGTCGTCGTCGGCCGGGTACTCGAACATCTCGACGGCGAGCACCCCGGTGACGTCGAGGCCCTCGGCGATGCGGGTGGCGACGTCGACGGCGGTGGCCGCGAGGTCGGGGTCCAGGCCCGGCGCCGGAGCGAGCACCTCGGCGCACACGCCGTCGCGCTGGATCGTCTCGACGACCGGCCACGCGCGCATCTCACCGCTGGGGCGGCGGGCGACGAGGACGGCGAGCTCGCGGGTGAAGGGGACGCGCTCCTCGGCGAGAAGGGCGTCCTCGCCGGTGAGGGCGTCGAGCCAGTCACCGGCGTCCTCGGCGGTGGGGACGACCCGCACCCCCTTGCCGTCGTAGCCGCCGCGGGCGGTCTTGACGACGACGGGCCAGCCCGTCTCGTCACCGAAGGCGGTCAGCTCCTCGCGGGTGCGGACCGCTGCCCAGCGGGGGCACGGGACGCCGAGCTCGGTGAGGGCGGCGCGCATGACGATCTTGTCCTGGGCGTGGCGCAGGGCGCGGGAGCCGGGGCGCACGGCGACCCCCTCGGCCTCGAGCTGCCGGAGCAGCTCGCCGGGGACGTGCTCGTGCTCGAAGGTCAGCACGGCCGCGCCGGGAAGGATGCCTCGGACGGCGGCGCCGTCGTCGGCGCGGCCCACGGGCGCGTCCGGGACCACCTGCCCCGTCGCGCCGTCCGCGGCCTCGACCAGCACGCGCAGGCGGACGTCGAGCCCGATCGCCGCCTGCTGCATCATGCGGGCCAGCTGCCCGCCTCCCACGACTGCCACCACTGCTGCCACGGTTGGCGAGCCTACTGCCGGTACGCTGGCGAGGTGACCTCGTCCCACACCGCGGCGGAACTGCCCACCGGCAGCCGGGAGGACCGAGAGGCCGTCGGCGCCCGGGTTGTGGCGGGCACCCGGTGGCTGCGCTGGCGCCAGCGGATGATCGAGATGCTCAAGTTCGGTGCTGTCGGCGGGGTGGCCTTCGTCGTCGACGTCGGGTTGATGAACCTGCTCCGCTTCGGCCCGGGCGAGGTGCTGGGCCACAAGCCGCTCACCGCGAAGGTGCTGTCCGTCGTCGTGGCGACGCTCGTGTCCTGGCTGGGCAACCGGTACTGGGCCTTCGCGGCCTCCCGACGCGAGGAGCGCGGTCGCGAGCTCATGTGGTTCCTCCTCGTCAACGCCGGCGGCATGCTCCTCGCCGTGGGAACCCTCGCCGTCTCCCACTACGTCCTCGGCTTCACCTCACCGCTCGCGGACAACATCGCGGCGAACGGGGTCGGCCTCGCGCTGGGGACGCTGTTCCGGTACTTCTGCTACCGCCACATCGTCTTCACCTCCCGCGACTGACCGCCCCAGCGGCCTCCCCCCTCCTCACCGACAGCCGAGTTACCGCCGACAGCCGACTTACCGCCGACAGCCGAGTTACCGACCACGCAGTCCACCTCCCGCCCAGAGCCGAGCTATCGACGACGCAGCGGCAACGAGCGAGCTCGCCGACAACTCGGCTACCGACGACAACTCAGCTGTCGACACCAATTCAGCTGTCGACGCCAACTCGGCTCTCGACGACAACTCGGCTGTCGACGACAACTCGGCTGTCGGCGGGAGGGTGTGGCAGGAGGGTGGGGCGGGAGGGTGGGCGGGCTACCAGCGGCGGCGGCGGCGGCCCATGCTCACGAGGGACCCCTGCGGGAGGACGACGGCGGGGTCGAAGGTCTTCGGGACGGCTGAGAGGAAGATCGCGAAGACCGGCGGGCGCCGCTGCGCGAGCTCGAGCCGCCCGCCGTCGGCTGCGACGAGGTCGCGCGCCAGGGCCAGCCCACGGCCGGTCCCCTTCCCCGCGGTGACGTAACGCTCGAAGATGTCGGGGGCGAGGTCGTCGGACACGCCCGCACCCTCGTCACCGACCTCGATGACCACGCCGTGCTCGGAGGCGGAGGACCGCGCGCTGACCGTCGTCGTGCCCTCGCCGTACTTGAGGGAGTTCTCCAGCAGCGTCGACAGCACCTGGGCCAGCGCCCCGGGCGTCGCGAGCACCGCGAGGTCGGTCTCGCCCGGCAGCACGAGGTCGCGGCCCGCCGCGGCGAAGGTCGGCGCCCACTCCTCGGCCTGCTGCGCGAAGACGTCCTCGAGGCGCAGCGCCTCCGTGGTCCCGCCACCCGCCTGCCGGGAGTTGCGGAGCAGGTCGTCGACGACGCCGGTGAGCCGCTCGACGAGCTCGAGGCTGATGCGCGCCTCCTCGGCGATGTCGTCGTCGGAGGCGATCGCCTGGATCTCCTCCAGCCGCATCGACAGCGCGGCCAGGGGCGTGCGCAGCTGGTGGGAGGCGTCCGCGGCGAACTGCCGCTCGGCCGCGAGCCGCCCGGCGAGGCGGTCGCCGGTGCGGGTGAGCTCGGCGGCGACGAGGTCAATCTCCTCGATCCCGGACTTGCGCAGGTGGGGGCGGACCTGGCCGGAGCCGATCTGCTCGGCGCTGGCCGCGAGGTAGATGAGGGGCGCGGCGAGCTTGCGCGCCTGGCGCCGGGCGACGAGAACGCTCACGCCGAGCGCGACCGTCGCCGCGACGACGACGAGCGCGACGACCCGCACGACCATCCACTGGACCTCACCGGCGCGCACCTCCATCCGGACGGTCGCGCCGCTCGGCGTGGTCTCCAGGGAGCGCACGACGTGCCCCTCGATGACCGGGCCCGCGACGAAGCGCCGCCCCAGGGCGTCCTGGACGACGATGCGCGCCTCGAGGTTGCTGTCGCCGCCCACCCAGGGGGCGAGCATCGCGTCGTCGAGCTCCTCGCCGTTGGAGACGCGGCGCTCGACGGAGCGCGCCAGCGAGGACGCCCGGAGGTCCAGCGTGGCGCGTTCGGCGTCCCAGATCATGAGCCCACCGAAGACGGCGAGCGGCACCCCGAGGAGCAGGACCGCGACGGTGACCGCCACGAGCGTCATCGTCACTGCACGACGACGCACGCTGCCTCAGCCCTCGCCGGAGGTCTCGAAGCGGAAGCCCATCCCCCGCACCGTGGTGATGTACCGGGGGTCGTTGGCGTCGTCACCGAGCTTGCGACGCAGCCAGGAGACGTGCATGTCCAGCGTCTTGGTCGACCCGGTGGGGTCCGAGCCCCACACCTCGCGCATGAGCGCGTCACGGGCGACGACGGAGCCCGCCTCGCGCACGAGCACCCGCAGGAGCTCGAACTCCTTGGCGGTCAGCTGCAGCTCCCGGTTGCCCTGGAAGGCACGGTGGGCGGCGACGTCGACGCGCACGTCCTGGGCGTCGAGCTCGTCCTCGTCGGTCAGCTCGCCCCCGGCGCGGCGCAGCAGCGCCCGTACCCGGGCGAGCAGCTCGGCCAGCCGGAAGGGCTTGGTCACGTAGTCGTCGGCGCCGGCGTCGAGGCCGACGACGAGATCGACCTCGTCCGCGCGTGCGGTGAGCACGAGGATCGGGGTGGTCATCCCCTGGCCGCGCACCCAGCGGGCGACGTCCAGGCCGTCCATGTCCGGCAGACCGAGGTCCAGCACGATGAGGTCCATGCCGGAGGAGTTGTCGATCGCCCCCTGACCCGTGCTGAAAGCCCGCACGTCATAGCCCTCACGCGTGAGTGCGCGGGCCAGCGGCTCGGCGATCGCCGGATCGTCCTCGACAAGAAGTACGTTGGTCACGCGGCCATCGTAAAGGGTTCTTCGCAGTGGCGGGCCGAGAGCACACCGACGTTTGACTCACTCGATGCCTCCCCGGACGTGCCGACAGCCGGGTCCCCTCGTGGCGGGAACCCGGCTGTCGACGGTCAGCAGGGCGGATCAGCCCAGCTTGGCGGCGCTGCCCACCTCCTTGGCGACGGGCGCCGGGCCGACCGGGCGACGGATGCCGAGGGTGTCGGTGCCGTTGCCGTCCCAGTCACCCACGTGCACCTCGTCACTGGCGCGACCGAAGGTCACGACGGTGTCCGGGGCCCCGCCACGCAGGGCGTTGCTCACGTGGTAGGTCGCCCCGCGACGCACCGTGAAGGTGTCCCGGCCGTCCCCGTCCCAGTCACCCGCGAGGGTCACGTCACCGGCGCGGCCGTAGGTGAAGACCGTGTCGGCGTCGCCGCCGCGCAGGGAGTTCTTCACGTGGTAGGTGGCGCCACGGCGCACCGCGAAGGTGTCCGTGCCGTTGCCGTCCCAGTCACCGACCATGACGGAGTCGTTCTCGCGGCCGTAGCGGAACACCGAGTCCGCGTCCCCGCCACGCAGCGAGTTCTTCACGTGGTACTCGTTGCCACGGCGCACCGCGAAGGTGTCCGTGCCGTCCCCGTTCCAGTCACCCACGAGGATGACGTCACCGGGCCGGCCGTAGGTGAGGACCACGTCCGCGTCCCCACCCTGCTGGGCGTTGGACACGTGGAACTGGTTCCCGCGACGGACCGCGATGGTGTCCTTGCCGTCCCCGTCCCAGTCACCGATGAGCACCTCGTCGGCCCAGCGGCCGTACATGAAGTGCACGTCCGTCGATCCGCGCCACGTGTTGGACAGGTGGAACTCCGCGGTGCGACGGTCGGGTGCGGGGGGCTGTCCCCCATCGGTGGTGAAGGTGAAGACCCACTCCGCCGCGGCGCCCTCGGCCAGGACGTAGCCGTCCAGGGCACGGGCGACGACGGTCACGGTCCCCGACGCGGGGTGCGTCCCGGGAGCCGTGACCTCGCCGTTGACGAGGTACTCGACCCCGACCACGGAGGGGATCATCACCGTGTCGTTCTCGGCTCCGGGGCCGTCGGCGAAGACGACGGCCCCGGGGGTCACCTCGACGAGCTCCGGCTCGCCGCCCTCGTCGGTGAACGTGTGCGTCCACTCGGCGACAGCGCCCTCGGGGAAGACGAAGCCCTCGGCCGGGCGGGCCGTGACGGTCACCGTGCCGGCGCCGTCGTACTCGCCTGCCGGGACGACCTCACCGTCGACGACGTACTCGACGCCCTCGACCGCGGGGACCGTGTACGTGTCGTTCTCGGTGCCGTCCTCGTCGGTGAAGGTCACCGGCGCGGGCGTCACCTCGACGAGCTCCGGCTCACCGCCGTCCTCGGAGAAGGTGTGCGTCCACTCGGCGGTGGCGTCGTCGGCGAGGACGAAGCCCGCCAGGGGGCGCACCGTCACCGTGACGGTCCCGGTACCGGCCTGCTCGCCCGGCTCCACGACCTCACCGTTGATGAGGTACTCCACTCCCACGCTCCACGGGACCGTGTAGGTGTCGGCCTCCGTGCCGTCCTCGTCGGTGAAGGTCACCGCCGCGGGTGTCACCTCGACCGGACGCGAGCCCTCCTCGCCGGCCGCCTGGCCGGTGAGGTACTCGAACCCGGTCTCGGCGAAGTTCTCGCCCTGAGGGGCGACGTCGTACTCGAGGACGTAGAGCGCGATGTCCGCGTGCTCCTCGGCCGCGGCCAGGATCTCCTGCAGCGGGACCTCACCCTCACCGAGGTTGGTGAAGGTCGGACGACCCTCACCCGCCACGTTGACGGCGTCCTTGACGTGCAGCAGCTCGATACGGTCGCCGTACTCCTCGATGAGAGCAGGGACGTCCACACCAGCGTGCGCAGCCCAGGCCACGTCCAGCTGGAAGGTCACGTACTCGGGGTTCGTCTCACGGACGAGGATCTCCCACACCGAGAGCTCCTCACCCTCGTGCTCGTACGTCCTGCGGAACTCACCGTCGTGGTTGTGACCGAAGAACTTGCCGATCCCGGCCTCCACCGAACGCTCGCCCAGACGGTCCATCGCCTCGGCCACCGCGAGGGTGGACTCGTAGGTGTCGAAGTTCAGGCCCTGGACGAAGCCACCCGAGCCCACGTACTCCTGGCCCAGCGTGTCGACGAACTCCAGCGTCTGGTCGAAGGTCGCCTCGGCGGTGTTGTAGTGCGAGGACGGAACCTTCAGACCGATCTCGTCGACCATCGCACGGAACTCCTCGGCCGTGTAGCCGTTGAAGTTGCTGCCGAAGGGCTCGACGTTCTGGAAGCCGATCTCCGCCAGGCGGGCGAGCACCGACGGCAGACCGTCGCTGCCGACCCATGGGATGAGGGAGAACATCCCGATCGAGACCTTGTCGGCCGGGACGAGCACGGGCCCGCTGCCGTCGGTGGAGAAGGTGGCGCTCCATTCGGTGGTGGCCCCCTCGGCCAGGACGTAGCCGTCCAGGGCGCGTGCCGTCACCGTGACCGTGCCGGTGCCCGGGTGGGTGCCGGCGGGGACGACCTCGCCGTCGACGACGTACTCGACGCCCTCGACCGCGGGAACCGTGAACGTGTCGTTCTCGGTGCCGGCCTCGTCGGCGAAGGTCACCGCCTCGGGCGTCACCTCAACTGCGGCGAGGTCCTTGACCTGGATGTTGCGGTAGAAGACGGTCTCGCCGCCGCCGTGGTTCTGGATCCCGATGAACCCGGAGCTGAGGTCACGAGCCGGGTCGGTGCTCGTGAAGTCGTTGACGAGGACGTCGTTGAGGTAGATCTTGATGTTGTCGCCCTGGACGCGGATGTCGTAGCTGTTCCACGACCCGACGGGGTTGAGGGCGGCGTCGCGGGCCTCGAGGTCGGCGCCCTGGAAGGTGTAGATCGCACCGGTGGTGCGGTCGTCCGCGTCCGTCGCGTCGATCTGGATCTCGTACCCCTCGTTGACGGCGACCCACGGGTCGTTGCCCGGGTCGGGGAATCCGACGAACACGCCGCCGTTGTCGTCCTTCACGAGCTTCCAGTCGAGCTTGAGGCTGTACTCGCCCAGCTCCTCCGGGTGCCAGAGCAGGCCCATGCCACCGGAGGTGCGCAGCGAGCAGTCGTCCCAGCGCCCGAACGAGCCGGCACCGGCGAGGCGCCAGTCGGAGAAGCTCTCGAGCGTGCCGTCGAAGAGGGCGGTGTAGCCCGCCTCCGGCGTCATCGGCTCGCAGATGTCCGGGGCCCCGACGGACAGGACGTCGAGGTTGACGTTGCCGTCGTCGCCCTCGTCGTACCGCAGCGCGACGGTGTTCGCGCCGGCGTCGAGCTCGACGTCGCGGCTCACGGTCGCCCACGTCTTCCAGTCGCCGAGGCGAGGCAGCTCCCAGGGGCCGACCTTCTCCCCGTTGACGTAAAGCGACATCGTCTTGTCCATGTCGGACGGGTGCGGACCGTTGGCGTAGCGCAGGTGGATCGGGTGGGTGCCCGCCTCGTCCACGGTGACGGTGAAGCGCACCTCGGCGCCGACGTTCTGGATGTTCTGGGCGAAGCCGGTGCCGGAGTACCCGTTGTGCTCGTTCTGCGTGTTCGCGCCACCGAGGAGGGTGGCCTCCTCCGCCTCGTAGTAGCCGAGGTCGGCGGGACCGGTGTAGCCGGGCAGGGAGTTGAGCGTGTACCAGGCCTCGGTGCTCCACAGCTCGTCACCGTCCGCGTCCGTGAACGGGCGGGGTGAGCGGAGGTGGACGACGTGACCGGGCTTGAGGCCGTCGATGGCCAGGGTCACGGTCGTGCCGTCCTCGGAGAGGTCCGCGCCGGAGACGAGGAGGGACTCCTCGCCGACCTTCGGGCCGCCGTAGGACGGGGTGGGGATGTAGCGCCACTGGGTGACGTCGTAGGCCTCGGAGAGGTTCTCGGCCGTCTCCTCCGACAGCGGCTGGGTGTACTCGACCTCGAAGCCGCCCTCGACGACGCGCACCTCGGCGATGTCGAATGTGTCGTCGCCGACGACCTCGAGCTTCTGCAGGCCGTAACGGAGCTTGCCCGCCTCGCCCCAGTTGCCGCCCTCGCCGATGCCACCGACGTAGATGGCGCCGTCCGGGCCGACGATCGTGCGGTTGACGCCGGCCTCGAGGCCCGCGGTGTGGCGGAAGACGGCACCCTGGTACTCGCCGTCGACCTCCTCGAGGAAGGCGCGCTGCAGGCCGCCGTAGGTGACGTCACCGAAGAGCATCTGGCCCGCGAACGGGCCCTCGGTCAGCTGGAACGGGGCGCTCGGGGAGTTGCCGATCTCGTTCTGGGGCACCCACACGGCCGGCGGGGACACCGGCTGGTCGTCAAAGGGACCGGCCGGGTTCGTGTAGTGGTTGAAGAACCGGCCCTCCTTGATGTGGACGAGCTTGGAGCTGGGCAGCCAGTCGCCCTGGTTGTCCATGGCGAAGAGGTCGGTGCCCTCGGTGCCGCCCCAGCCGATGCCGTTGGGGGTGCGCAGGCCGCCGGCGATGAAGTCGACCTCACCGGTCTCCCGGTCGATCGCGATCGTCGTGCCGCGGTTCTCCGCGGGCTGCGGGTTCGTCGACGCGCCGCCGTTGTTGATGGCGACGGACAGGTTGACGTAGAAGTTCTCCTCGTCGTGGACGAGGCCGAAAGCGAACTCGTGGAAGTTACCGCCGTCGGGCCACGTGGCGAACTTGCCGTCCGTGTACTCCGGGTTGCGGATGTAGGTGGGGTTCTCCGGGTCCGCCGACGCCGGGTCGGGGACGAGCTCGGTGAGGCCGTCCCGCTCGGAGACGAAGATCGAGTCACCGATGACGTCCACGCCCATGGGGTTGAAGAGCCCCTCGTGGACGAGCCGGTAGCTCACGTCCTCGGGGCCGTCGGCGTCCTGGACGCCGTCCATGAGGTAGACCTGCCCGGTGTAGGGGTCGGGCTGCCAGCCGCCGGGGCTCACCTGTCCGGCGGTGACGACGACGAGCTCGCCCTCGTCCGTGAAGTCGAGCGCCGAGACCGCGGGGGCGAAGCCCTCCGGGCGCAGGTCGACGAGCTCGTAGTTGGGGTTGACGTCGAACAGGCGCAGGCCGTCACCGGGGGTGTCGGTCGCGCCCTCGCAGAACTTGACGCCGGGGGCCGTGACGCGGACGACGCCGGCCTCGGTGCTCAGCGCGGAGGTCGGCACGACCTCCCACTGCGTGCTGCCCGGGGTCTGCCACGAGAAGGTCAGCCGCTGGTTGTAGCCACCCTCGTAGTGCTCGATGCGCAGGTCGTACGTCGACCCGGCGGTGAGGGGGACGGTCGTCTCCACGGACGTCGAGTCCTGGGGGCCGTCGTTGTCGAGGATGAGCTGGTCGTCGAGGTAGACGAGCGCGCCGTCGTCGTTGGTGACGCGGAAGCCGT
Source organism: Georgenia satyanarayanai (assembly GCF_009193135.1). Taxonomy (GTDB): domain Bacteria; phylum Actinomycetota; class Actinomycetes; order Actinomycetales; family Actinomycetaceae; genus Oceanitalea; species Oceanitalea satyanarayanai. The sequence goes on along the minus strand of NZ_VUKC01000007.1, from coordinate 95,581 downwards.
AGTTGCCGTCCTCGGGAGCGGTGAGGGTGGCCAGCGCGTGGGTGATGAAGTTGTCGGAGGCGCCGAAGTCGGCGTCGGTACGCCAGTCGATCGTCGGCATGAGCTTGTCGACGTTCGGCGTCGTGGCCGAGCGCAGGGTGCAGACCCCGCCCGGGTCACTGGCGAGCTGGAAGGTGCGGAGGGTGACGCCCGGCTCCTGGGGAGGGAGGACGTCGGCGGCGGCGGGTGCCGCCAGGCCTGCCCCGATGACAGCGGTCGCGGCGAGTGCCGCCACGATCCGCCGCCCGGTGGAGGCTCGCGGCGCTCGGCCGCGAGAGGGCAGGACAGAGGGGATGAGCATCATTACTCCTTCGGTCGTCCACGAAGCCTGACGGACGCGTCCCTGACGACGTCGCCGGGCACGAGCACGCTAGCCCACGCTTTTCGCTCCCGTCAACCAACTTCCGCCCACCAAAGTGCAAAAGACCCGCGACGGCCCAGCCCCCCGAAACGTCGCAACTGGTGAGTTCGGCGACGCCTGCGGGCACTCCTCCGTCGCCGAACTCACCAGTTGCGCAGTTGGGGGACGCCGCTCAGGCGCGGCGGAGCTCCACCGGACTCATCTGACCGATGCCGGGCATGTCGACCGGACGACGGGGCAGGAGCTGGAACTCCGCCGCCGCCGAGGAGGTGGCCAGCCGCTCGCTCGTCGCGGGGTCGGTGATGACGGTGTCGGGCTCGGCGACGTCGGCCAGCCGGGAGGCGAGGTTGACGACGGGGCCGAACACGTCGCCGGACCGGGAGATGACCCGGCCCCACACGACCGAGCCGCGCACGGGGAGCAGCCCGGGCTGCGCGCGGATCTCGGCGACGAGGGCCACGGCCACGCGGGCGGCCGTGGGGAGGTCGTCGGCGATAAAAAGGACGGCGTCGCCGATCGTCTTGACCACGCGGGCGCCGTGGGAGGTGATGACGTCCCGGGCGGTGAACTCGAAGCCCTGGACGAGCTCGGCCAGCTCGCGTGAGCCGAGGCGGGCCGAGCTGGAGGTGAAGGAGACCATGTCGATGAAGCCCAGCGCGCGCGGCAGCGGGAGGGAGTCCTTCGTCGTCTCCTCCACCGACCGGCTCGCGACCTCGGCGTCCATCCGGACCGCGAGCGCCGCGAGCTGCCGACGCCAGGCGTAGACGAGCTGGCCCTCGAGCATGCCCGCGACATCGGCGATGTGGTCGAGGACGACGAGGCGCGCGCCGGTGTCGTCCAGCCGGTGCCGTCGGCTGGCGTCCTCGACGAGCGCCTCCACCTGCCACAGGGCGAGCCGGTCGGCGAGATAGCTCTGTGCGCGGAGCAGCGAGACGGCGGTGGCGCGGTCGACGTGCACGCCGCCGACGAGCGAGTCGATCGACCTCAGTGCCTCGACGTCCCGCTCGGTGAACGTGACGGCGTCGTCGGAGACGTTCTGGAAGCCCATGGCCCGCCAGAAGAGCCGCGCGGTCGGGAGGTCGACCCCCGCGCGCTCGGCGAGCTCGACCATGGTGAGACTCGGCGCGCCGCCGACGAGCGCGGCCACGCGCTCCTCGACGGTGGACCGCCCCTGCGGCGCCTGCTCGGAGGGTCGCTCCGCCGGCGCGGTCGTCTCCCCGAGGTCTGCGGCATCCGTCACAGTTCCAGGTTAACGTCCGTCCCGGCGTCCGCCGACCCGGTGTCCGACCGTACGTGGAGGACGTCGCCCGCCAGCACCCGGTGGAGCACGCCCGCGGCGTCGCGCACCCGCAGGCTGCCGTCGTCGTCGAGCGCCTCGGCGCGACCGTGGAGCACCCCGCCACCGGGCTGCTCGACGCGCACGTCTCGGCCCAGGGTGAGGCAGTCCACGGCCACCTCGGCGAGCAGGCCGGCCACCCGCGCGTCGCCGTCGTGCGCCTCCCAGCGGCGCACGAGCCGACCCAGCTCGCGGCCGACGGCGTCGAGCAGCGCCTCGGGAACTGGAACCGGCAGGCCGGCGAGCGCCAGCGAGGCCGCCGACTCCACCGGCAGGGCGGCGGTGTCCTGGCTGAGGTTGACGCCGATCCCGACGACGGCGACCGGCCGGCCGTCGGGTGCCGGCGGGAGCAGCTCGGTGAGGATGCCGCCGAGCTTGCGGGCGGTGCCCCACCCCGCGAGCGCCGGCCCGCCGTCGTCGACGAGGACGTCGTTGGGCCACTTGAGCCCGACGGCACCGGCCCGGTCGCCGCCGCCGCGGCGGACCGCCCGCACCACCGCGAGGCCGGCGAGGAGGGTGAGCCACGGGGCACGCTCGAGCGGCACCTGCGGGCGCAGGAGGATCGAGGCGGTGAGGGCGGCGCCCGGCGGGGTGAGCCAGCTGCGGCCGGTGCGGCCTCGCCCGGCGGTCTGGTGCCCGGCGACGAGCGCCGACAGGTGGGGCCACGCGCCGGGGTCGGCGGCGACGGCCTCACGCAGGGCGGTGCTCGTCGAGCCCACCTCGGCCAGCCGCACCACCCGCGGGAAGGGCTGCTCGGTCACGGTCCCACCCAACCACAGCCCCCGCGGGACGGGGCTTAGCATGGCCGGACCGCCTACCCCTGGAGCCCGTCCATGCCCGCGTCCCGCGCCCGGACCCTCGTTCCCGTGCTGCTGCTCCTCGTCGTTGTGGCGGTGGTGGGTGGGCTTCTCGTGGGCAGCAGCGGCGACGACGACGGCGCGGCGCCCGCGCCGAGCGCCAGCCCCTCCGTCGCGGTCGAGGAGCCGACGGCGACGGCTCCCGCCGTGGCACCGACCGACGACGCCGTCGCCGCGGCGCCGAGCGACGACGCCCCGGACCTCGCGCGCCGCGTCGAGGGCGACCCCATGGCCGCGGGACCGGTCGACGCACCGGTGAGCGTCATCGTCTACTCCGACTACAGCTGCCCCTACTGCCAGAGCTGGGCCGTGGAGACGCAGCCGACGCTCCTCGACTACGCCGAGGAGGGCACGGTCCGCCTCGAGTGGCGCGACGTGAGCATCCTCGGCGAGGACTCCACCCGCGCCGCCGTCGCGGCTACGGCCGCCGCGGAGCAGGGCCGCTACCCCGAGTTCCACGACCTCCTCTTCGCCGACATGGAGGCGCGCTCCCCCGCCCACCTCACCGCCATGGCCGAACAGCTCGGCCTGGACGTCGAGCAGTTCACCGCCGACCTCACCGACCCCGCCGTCCTCGGGGCCGTGCAGCGCACCATGGACGAGGCCCGGAGCCTGGGCCTGCAGTCCACGCCGAGCTTCATCGTCGCCGGGACGCCTGTCGTGGGCGCCCAGCCGGCGGAGGTCTTCGTCGAGCTCATCGAGGCGGCCCTGGCCCCCTAGGCGCCGGCCGCCCGTTTGTCGGGGCTCCACAACCGCGCCTCACCGAAACGCCGCGTCCAGGCAGCGAGGGTGGTGGCCCGCCACACGTACGCTCGCCGGGTGACCTCCGAACCGACAGACCTCACCGGCACCGCTGCCCGGCTCGCCGATCTCGCTGCCCGGAACGCCGAGCTCGAGCGCGCCGAGGCCGTGGCGCAGGACAAGCAGCACGGGCGCGGCAAGAAGAGCGCCCGCGAGCGCATCGCCGCCCTGCTCGACGAGGGCAGCTTCGTCGAGCTCGACGCCTTCGCCACGCACCGCTCGACGAACTTTGGGCTGGACAAGCGCAAGCCCGCCGGCGACGGCGTCGTCGTCGGCTACGGCACGGTCGACGGCCGCCAGGTGTGCATCTACTCCCAGGACTTCTCCGTCTTCGGCGGCAGCCTCGGTGAGGTCCACGGGCAGAAGATCACCAAGGTCATGGACCTCGCGCTGCGCACCGGGGTCCCGCTCATCGGGATCTCCGACGGCGGTGGCGCGCGGATCCAGGAGGGCGTCGCCGCCCTCACCCAGTTCGCCGAGATCTTCCGCCGCAACGTCGCGGCCTCCGGTGTCATCCCGCAGATCTCGCTCATCCTGGGCCCGAGCGCCGGGGGCGCGGTCTACTCCCCCGCGCTCACCGACTTCATCGTCATGGCGGACAAGACGTCCAACATGTTCATCACCGGGCCGGACGTCATCAAGGCCGTCACCGGCGAGGAGGTCGGTTTCGAGGAGCTCGGTGGCGCCGCGACGCACAACGAGCGCTCCGGCGTCGCCCACTACCTCGCCGAGGACGAGGACGACGCGCTCGACTTCGTCCGCGCCCTCCTCGCCTTCCTCCCCGCCAACAACCTCAGCGAGCCGCCCACCTGGCCCGCGGAGACCGAGCCGCTCGAGGTCGCCGACGCCGACCTCGAGCTCGACGCGCTCGTGCCGGACTCCGACAACCAGCCCTACGACATGCGCACCGTCGTCGAGCACGTCGTCGACGACGGCGAGCTGCTCGAGGTCCAGCACCTGTACGCGCCCAACATCGTCACGGCCTTCGGGCACGTCGAGGGCCGGCCGGTGGGCATCGTTGCCAACCAGCCGCTGCAGATGGCCGGCACCCTCGACATCGCCGCCTCGGAGAAGGCCGCGCGCTTCGTGCGCACCTGCGACGCCTTCAACATCCCTGTCCTCACCTTCGTCGACGTGCCGGGCTTCCTGCCGGGCACCGACCAGGAGTGGAACGGCATCATCCGCCGCGGCGCCAAGCTCATCTACGCCTACGCGGAGGCGACCGTCCCGCTCGTCACCGTCATCACCCGCAAGGCCTACGGCGGGGCGTACATCGTCATGGGCTCCAAGCAGCTGGGCGCGGACGTCAACCTCGCGTGGCCGACGGCGCAGATCGCCGTCATGGGGTCCGGCGGCGCGGTCAACATCCTCCAGCGCGGCGCGCTGAAGAAGGTCGCCGACGAGGGCGGGGACGTCGAGGCGGAGCGGGCACGGCTCACCGCCGAGTACGAGGACGCGATCGTCAACCCGTGGGACGCCGCCGCGCGCGGCTACGTCGACGCCGTCATCGCGCCGTCCGAGACGCGCGTCCAGGTGGTCCGCGCGCTGCGCGCGCTGAGGACCAAGCGCGCCTCGCTGCCGGCGAAGAAGCACGGGAACATCCCGCTGTGAGCAGCGCGACGGGCGAGTCCGGGGACCTCACCGGCGCGCAGCTGCGTGTCGTGCGGGGAGAGCCCGACGACGTCGAGCTGGCGGCGCTCGTCGCCGGCATCGTCGCGGCCCGGGCAGCGGTCGCCGACGACGACGGCCCCACTCCCGTCCGCGCGCCCTCCCCGTGGTCCGACCACGGGCGCCGGCTCGGCCGCCCCCCGGTGGCTGGCCCCGGCGCCTGGCGGTGGTCCCTGCACCCCTGAGCGGCGCACCGGCGGCTCGTGGCTAGCGGCGGTCGGGACGGCGGAAGATCGTCCAGTACATGAGTCCGATCATGACCCCGCCGCCGACGACGTTGCCCAGGGTCACGGGCAGCAGGTTCCCCACGAGGACCGCGTCCCACGTCAGCGCGGCGTGGTCGCCGGCGCTCCCGAGCTCCGCAGCCGCCGCCCCGCGCAGGAGCAGCGAGAGCGGCAGGAGGAACATGTTCGCCACCGAGTGCTCGAACCCGGCGGAGACGAACAGCGCGACGGGCATGGTGAGGGCGAGGACCTTGTCGGTCGTCGTGCGCCCGGAGTAGGCGGCCCACACGGCCACGCAGACCATGAGGTTGCACAGCACCCCGAGGACGAAGGCCTCGACGGCGGAGTGCCCGACCTTGCCGGCGGCGGTGTCGAGGACGACCCTGGCCCAGGCGCCGTCGGCGGCGTGCCACGTGCCCCCGACGTAGACGAGGACGACGACGGTGAGCGCACCGACGACGTTGCCGGCGTAGACGACCGCCCAGTTGCGCAGCAGCTGGGCCCAGGTGATCCGGCCGCTCGCCCGCGCGGTGAGGGTGAGCGTGGAGGAGGTGAACAGCTCCGCGCCGGTGAGGACGACGAGCACGATCCCGGTGGAGAACACGATCCCGCCGAGCACCTTCGCCACGCCCCACGGCAGCGCCTGCGCGCCCACCTGGCTCGTGGTCCAGAAGACGAAGGCGAGGGCGATGTAGCCGCCTGCGGTGATCGCGAGGAGGAAGGACGCCATGGGGCGGCTCGTGGCCTTGGCGCAGGCGGCGTCCTCGGCCGCCCGGGCCAGCTGGGCCGGGGAGGGCATCCCGGGGGCCTGCGGGACTGCGCTGGTCATGGCTCTCCTGTCCGCGCCGGGGGACCGGCCGCGGGCACATCCTCGCGCGCGGGAGGAGCCCGGACCGGGGCCCTTGGACCCGGGGGCGGCCCCGCGCCGGCCCGCACCGTGGTGCTGCTGGCGGGCGTGGGCAGGCCCGTCGACCAGGTCCTCCGTGGAGGGTGCCGGTCCTCCCGGGACAGGAGATCTCTCGCTTCACCCCGGTCCTCACCCCGGAGGCGCGCCGGACGTGACCTGCCTCTCAGCCTGCACACCCGTGTGGTGCCCGCCGCGAGCGCGATGGTGAGGGCCTACGCTCAATCGAGTGAGCACCTCCCGCGCCGGCACGGCCCTCGACACCATCGCCGACCAGTACGTCGACCGTCTCGCCGCGCTCGACCCGATCGCAGCGACCTCGCTGGGGATCCCCGGCCACGACGACGAGCTCCCCGACCTGTCCCCCGACGGCCACCTCGCGCGCGCGGAGGCGGCCATGGAGGCGGTGGCCCGGGTGGCCGCGACCGACGCCGTCGACGAGGTCGATGCGACGACGAAGGCCGCCATGGCCGAGCGGCTGGGCCTCGAGAGCGAGCTCTACATGGCCGGTGAGGTGGGCCGCGAGCTCAACGTCATCGCCTCCCCGGTCCAGGACCTCCGCGACGTCTTCGACCTCATGCCGACCACCACCGCCGAGGACTGGGAGTGTGTCGCGAGACGGCTGGCGGCCCTCCCCGAGGCGATGTCCGGCTACCAGGCCTCGCTGCGCACCTCGGCCACTGACGGGAAGGTCGCCGCCCTGCGGCAGGTCGAGGCGTGCATCGCCCAGGCGGAGGAGCTCGCCGCGGAGGGCACCTCCTTCTTCGACACCTTCGTCACCGGCGCCCGGCCGGACGGTGCCGAGCCCACCGGCGCGCTCGGTGAGGCGCTGCTCCACGGTGCCGCCGCCGCACGCCGCGCCTACGGTGAGCTCGCCCAGATGCTCCGGGAGGAGCTGGCGCCGCGCGCCGGCACGCAGGACGCCGTCGGCCGCGAGCGCTACTCGCTGTGGTCGCGCCACTTCCTCGGCGCCGTCGTCGACCTCGACGAGACCTACGAGTGGGGTCTGGAGGAGCTCGCCCGCGTCACCGCCGAGCAGGAGGCCGTCGCCACGCGGCTCTACGGCCCGGGCACGAGCCCGGCCGAGGCGATGGCCCGCCTCGATGCCGACCCGAGCCGCCAGCTGCACGGCACCGCGGCCCTGCAGGCCTGGATGCAGGAGACCTCCGACCGCGCCGTCAGCGAGCTCGCCGGCACCCAGTTCGACATCCCCGAGCCGGTCCGCCGTCTGGAGTGCCGCATCGCCCCGACGCAGAGCGGTGGCATCTACTACACCGGGCCCAGTGCCGACTTCTCCCGGCCCGGGCGGATGTGGTGGTCCGTCCCGGCGGGCGTCACCGAGTTCAGCACGTGGCGCGAGCTCACGACCGTCTACCACGAGGGCGTCCCCGGTCACCACCTCCAGATCGGCCAGACCGCCCACCGCTCGGAGCTGCTCAACACCTGGCGTCGTCTCGCCTGCTGGGTGAGCGGCCACGGTGAGGGCTGGGCCCTGTACGCCGAGCGGCTCATGGCCGACCTCGGCTACCTCGACGACCCCGCCGACTACCTCGGCATGCTCGACGGCCAGCGCCTGCGCGCGGCGCGCGTCGTGCTCGACATCGGCGTCCACCTCGGCAAGCCCGCCCCGGCGCAGTGGGGCGGGGGCACGTGGGACGCACCCAAGGCGTGGGAGTTCCTCAAGGAGAACGCGAACATGGCCGAGGGCTTCCTCGCCTTCGAGCTCGACCGCTACCTCGGCTGGCCCGCCCAGGCGCCGTCCTACAAGGTGGGGCAGCGGCTGTGGGAGCAGCTGCGCGACTCCGCCCGGGAGGAGTCCGTCGCGCGCGGGGAGGCCTTCGACCTCAAGGCCTTCCACCGCCGGGCGCTCGACGTCGGCTCGGTGGGCCTGGACGTCCTGCGCTCCGCCGTCCTCGGCCGGCCCGACGCGTCCGTCCGAGGCTGACCACTCCTTTCCGCCGACAGCCGACTTACCGCCGACAGCCGACTTACCGCCGACAGCCGACTTACCGCCGACAGCCGACTTACCGCCGACAGCCGACTTACCGACCTGGTGTCGGCGGCCTCCCGTAGGCTCTCTGCCCGTGAAGCTCGTCCTCGCCTCGGCCTCCCCCGCCCGCCTCGCCACCCTCCGCTCCGCCGGACTCGAGCCGGAGGTCCAGGTCTCCGCCGTCGACGAGCCCGCCCTGCTCCGCGCCGCCGGCGCCGCCGTCACCCCGGCCGACCAGGTGCTCCTCCTCGCCCGCGCCAAGGCGAGGGACGTCGCCCCCACCCAGCCGGGCGCCGTCGTCGTCGGCTGCGACTCCATGCTCGAGCTTGGCGGCGAGGTGCACGGCAAGCCCGCACACGCGGACGAGGCGGTCGCCCGCTGGCGACGCATGCGCGGCCGCTCAGGCGTCCTTCACACCGGGCACTGGATCGTCGACACCCGCCGCACGCCCGCACCCGAGGTCGGCGACGTCTCCTCGACGACCGTCCACTTCGCCGACCTCAGCGACGCCGAGATCGACGCCTACGTCGCGACCGGCGAGCCGCTCGCCGTCGCCGGCGCCTTCACCGTCGACGGGCTCGGCGGAGCCTTCGTCACGCGCATCGAGGGGGACCACCACGGCGTCGTCGGCATCAGCCTGCCGCTCCTGCGCACGTTGCTCGCCGATCTCGGCGTCTCCGTCACCGAGCTGTGGACCCGCTGAGCGGCGACCACCGCCGCCCGTCCGCGTCGATCTCGAAGGCGACGCCGCCTGCCACGTCCCCGGGGAGGACGAGCCGGCCTGGGCGCGAGCACCGTCGCCGGGACGACGACGGCGGCGCACTCGCCCCGGTACTCGTCGGCGACGCCGTCGGGGGCTCGCACCAACACGGCGGGTGAGGGGGGCGCACCCTCCCGCGCGGGCGCCGTCGCGGCGACAACTCGACTGTCGGCGACAACTCGACTGTCGGCGACAACTCGGCTGTCGGCGGGATGGGGGGCTGTGAGGGCGCGACAAGGTGTCCTCCGCCACCCCGCGCCCGTGCCCGTCGCAGTTGTAGAGTCACCACAACTCACCTGCGGACGACTTGCGCCTGCCGACAGACTTGCGCGGCACAGTGGGCAGTGAATAGGACGCGCGCCGCCGGGCGGCTACCGTGGGTCGGTCCGGGCGCTGGTCCCGGGGCCTTGGCGAACAGATCGGAGCATCCATGACGAGCACCTCTGGAGCGTCGTCCACCCGGCGCCCGTTGACGAAGGTGCTCATCGCCAACCGGGGCGAGATCGCGGTGCGCGTGACGCGCGCCTGCACGGACGCCGGGATCGCCACCGTCGCCGTCTACGCCGACTCCGACCGCGACGCCCTCCACGTGCGGCTGAGCGACGAGGCCTTCGGCCTCGGCGGCTCCCGCGCGGCCGAGACGTACCTCGACGCCGGCAAGCTGCTCGACGTCGCTCGCCGCAGCGGCGCGGACGCCGTCCACCCCGGGTACGGCTTCCTCTCCGAGAACGCCGAGTTCGCCCAGCGGGTCATCGACGCCGGGCTCGTGTGGATCGGCCCCCCGCCCGCCGCCATCCGCGCCCTCGGTGACAAGGTCAGCGCCCGGCACATCGCCAGCGCCGCGGGCGCCCCGCTCGTCGCGGGCACGCCCGACCCCGTCGACTCCGCCGACGAGGTCGTCGCCTTCGCCGCCGCGCACGGCCTGCCGGTCGCGATCAAGGCCGCCCACGGTGGTGGTGGGCGCGGCCTCAAGGTCGCCCGCACCCGGGAGGAGGTCCCCGAGCTCTTCGACTCCGCGGTGCGCGAGGCCAAGGCCGCCTTCGGCCGCGGGGAGTGCTTCGTCGAGCGCTTCCTCGACCGCCCCCGCCACGTCGAGACCCAGTGCCTCGCTGACGAGCACGGCACCGTCGTCGTCGTCTCCACCCGCGACTGCTCCCTGCAGCGGCGCCACCAGAAGCTCGTCGAGGAGGCGCCCGCCCCCTTCCTCACCCCCGAGCAGGACGCCCTGCTGCGCGAGGCGTCGACCGCGATCATGCGCGAGGCCGGCTACGTGGGGGCCGGGACCTGCGAGTTCCTCATCGGCGCCGACGGCACCGTCTCCTTCCTCGAGGTCAACACCCGCCTCCAGGTCGAGCACCCGGTGACCGAGGAGGTCACCGGCATCGACCTCGTCCGCGAGCAGCTGCGTGTCGCGGCCGGCGAGCCGCTGGGCTACACCGAGGTGCCCACCCGCGGCCACAGCATCGAGTTCCGCATCAACGGGGAGAACCCGGCCGCCGGCTTCCTGCCCGCGCCCGGCACCATCTCCTCCCTCACGTGGCCTGGCGGCCCGGGGGTGCGCGTCGACACCGGCGTATCCGCCGGCGACACCGTCTCCGGGGCCTTCGACTCCATGCTCGCCAAGCTCATCGTCACCGGCGCCGACCGGCAGCAGGCGCTGCAGCGTGCCCGCCGCGCGCTCCGCGAGCTCGAGATCAGCGGCATCCCCACGGTCCTGCCCTTCGCGCGGGCCGTCCTGGACGCCCCGGAGTTCGCCGCGGACGACCCCTCCGCCTTCACCGTCCACACGACGTGGATCGAGACGGACTTCGCCGAGCGCCTCGCGCAGCTCGGCGCGCCGCAGGTCCCGACCGCCGTCACCCCCGACGCGCCCGACGACGCGACCGAGCGCGTCGTCGTCGAGGTCGGCGGCAAGCGGCTGGAGGTCGTGCTGCCGGCCGGCCTCGGGATCGGCGCCGGCCGCGGTGGCCGCGGCGCGGTCCGCCGCCCCGCGCGCCGCAGCGGCACCCGCGCCGCCGCCTCGAGCAACGGGTCCCTCACCTCGCCCATGCAGGGCACCATCGTCAAGGTCGCCGTCGAGGACGGCGCGACGGTGGCGGCCGGCGAGCTCGTCGTCGTCCTCGAGGCGATGAAGATGGAGCAGCCGCTCGTAGCGCACCGCGCCGGCACGGTGCGCGGGCTGCAGGCGGCCGTCGGTCAGAACGTCTCGGCCGGCACCGTCATCTGCGACATCGACGAGTAGGACTACCCCAGCACGAGGGAGGGTCCGGCGACCCGCGCGCCGCTCCCCACGACGCGTCCGCGCAGCTCGCGGTCCGCCGTCACGACGACGACGTCCGCCCCCTCCCGCACGTGCCGCCCTGCCAGGGCGGCGATCTCGTCGTCGCCCTCCCCCGGCGCGTCGACGACGTCCACCCGGCCCACGCCGTCGGCGGCCCGGACCCCGGCGGCACCTCGCCCGCGCCCCTCGGCCACGAGGACGACGTGCGGGTACCAGGTGTGGCCGGGCAGACCGACGTCCGCGGCGGGCAGGCCGTCGGCAGCGAGCGCGACGAGCTCGTCCCGCAGGCGCACGGTCGCGGCCGCGCGGTCCCGCCACCAGCCGTCCGGCCGCGACCCCATGGTGTTGGCGCCGTCGACGACGAGCACGAGGCGGCGGCCGAGCAGCTCGCGCAGCGCCGGCAGCGCGTCGGCGAAGGCCGGCAGCAGCCGGCGGTCGCGCACGGCCGCCCCCTCGACCCACGCCACCTCCAGGCTCTCCGGGTCGCTGACGCGCGGCTCGATCTCCTCCACGGCCTCGGCCACGACGGTCGTGTAGGACCAGTCCGGGTGGTCGAGGCGGTGGCTCGCGCGCACGGCCATGCCCGACGGCGGCAGCGCGGCCTCCTCGTGGGCCTCCCGCAACGCCCCCGCGACGTCAGTCTCGTCCGGGTCGACCGCCCCGCCCGGCAGGCCCCACGTGCCGCCGTGATGGCTCCACAGCGCCCGGTGCTGGAGGACGACGGCGTAGTCGTGCGGGTCGCGCGGTCCGCTGGTCCCGCCGGGCTCGCGCAGCGGTCGCCACAGGAGCAGCCCGGCCGCGCCGTGCCGGCCCCAGTGCCGGTGCCCGCAGCGGCACTCGACCCAGCCGTCGCCGGGCCGGTGCGGCGTGCGCGGGTCCGGCGGTGTCAGCGAGTCGGCCACCACCTCACCCTCGCGCCCCACCCCCACCCCGCGCAATTGGTGAGCCGACCGACGGCTCCGGCCCGGGAAGCGTCGCCGAGTCGACCAGTTGCGAGGTTCGAGGGGTGAGGCGGGGCACGTGGACGGCGTCGAGAGAGTGGCCCCGGTGCTCGTAGGCTGTCCCCATGGCACGTCTCGCGCGCGGAACCGGTCTGGCCACGATCACGGACGAGGGCATGGTCCTCGACGTCTGGTACCCCGACCCCACGGTCGACGACGGTGAGGGCTCCGGCTCCCCCGCGACCACCGCACTCCCGGTCGCCGAGCGGCGTGACGAGGCGCGCGGTGTCCACAGCCGGGTCGTCACCGCGGAGATCGACCTCGACGCCCCGCCGACGAGCACCGTGGACGCCTACCTGCGCCTCCACCTCCTGTCCCACCGGGTCGTCACGCCGAACTCCCTCAACCTCGACGGGATCTTCGGGGTGCTCCCCAACGTCGTGTGGACCTCCGCCGGCCCCTGCGCCGTCGAGGGCTTCGACCAGACGCGGGTGCGGCTGCGGGCCCGCGACGGGCACCTCACCGTCCACGGGGTCGACAAGTTCCCCCGGATGACCGACTACGTCGTCCCCAGCGGCGTGCGCGTCGCCGACTCCTCCCGCGTGCGCCTGGGTGCCCACCTCGCACCAGGCACCACCGTCATGCACGAGGGCTTCGTCAACTTCAACGCGGGCACGCTGGGCCGCTCGATGGTCGAGGGCCGCATCTCGCAGGGTGTCGTCGTCGGGGACGGCACGGACGTCGGCGGCGGCGCCTCGATCATGGGCACGCTCTCGGGCGGTGGCGAGGAGCGCATCACCCTCGGTCAGCGCTGCCTGCTCGGCGCCAACAGCGGCATCGGGATCTCCCTCGGTGACGACTGCGTCGTCGAGGCCGGCCTCTACGTCACCGCCGGCACGAAGGTCACCGTCCTCGCGGCGTCCGGGGACGCCGCCGCCTCGGTGGTCGCCGCCCGCGAGCTGTCCGGCCTGCCCAACCTGCTGCTGCGGCGTCACTCCGTGACCGGCGCCGTCGAGGCACTGACGCGGACGGGGACGGGCATCACGCTCAACGACGCCCTCCATGCGTAACGGGCTCCTGCGCGGCACGCTGGGTGTGCTCGCGCTGGTCGCCCTCGCCGTCGGCGGGGTCGCGCTCCTCCTCACGCGGCTCGTGCCGGACCGTGCCAGCGAGACCTGCGCCGTCGTCCTCGAGGACGGCACGCGCCACGTCCTGGACGCCGACCAGGCCGACAACGCGGCCCTCATCACCGCGATCACGGTGCGCCGTGAGCTGCCCGCCCGCGCCGCGACCATCGCGCTCGCCACCGCGGTCCAGGAGTCGAAGCTGCGCAACATCGACTACGGCGACCGCGACTCGCTCGGCCTCTTCCAGCAGCGCCCCTCCCAGGGGTGGGGCACGCCGGAGCAGGTCACCGACCCGGTCTACGCGACCAACGCGTTCCTCGACGGCCTCGTCCAGGTCCCCGGGTACACCGAGCTGCCCGTCACCGAGGCCGCCCAGACCGTCCAGCGCTCGGGCTACCCCGAGGCCTACGCCGACCACGAGCCGGAGGGCCGGGCCTTCGCCTCCGCGCTCACCGGGCACTCCGCGGCCTCCCTCACCTGCCACCTGCCCGAGACCGAGGACGCCGCGTCCCCCGCCGAGGCGGTCAGCGCTCGGCTGGAGCAGGACTTCGGGATCACGACGACGGCGACCGGCGGCGCCGTCGTCGTCGAGCCCTCCACCCTCCCCGGGGAGGACCCGCAGCGGCTCGCCTGGGCGGTGGCCCACTGGGCGGTGGCGACGGCCGTCGACACCGGCGCCGGCACGGTCGCGGTGGGCGACCAGGTGTGGCAGCGCTCGGAGGGGAACGAGGCGCAGTGGCGCCCCGCAGGGAGGGCGCCGGCGCCCGCCGGCACCGTCCGTATCTCCTGACCTCTCGGATCCCGCCACAGTCGCTGCGTGCAGGTGGCGGGATCCCGCAGGCGGCCGCGCCCACGTACGACGCCGCCCCGGTGGCCCGTCCCGTGGGGGACCGGGCCGCCGGGGCGGCGTCGGGCGCGTGGTCAGCGGCCGGCGGGGTACTCCCGCTCGGTCTCACCGGTGTAGACCTGGCGCGGGCGCCCGATCTTCGTCGTGGGGTCGGCGATCATCTCGCGGTACTGGGCGATCCAGCCGGGCAGACGCCCCATCGCGAACAGCGGGGTGAACATCTGCGTCGGGAAGCCCATGGCCTTGTAGATGAGGCCGGTGTAGAAGTCGACGTTCGGGTAGAGCTTGCGCTCGATGAAGTAGTCGTCGTTGAGCGCGATCTCCTCCAGGCCCATGGCGATGTCGAGCAGCTCGTCGGACTTGCCGAGCTTGCCGAGCACCTCGTGGGCGGCGTCCTTGACGATGGCCGCGCGGGGGTCGTAGTTCTTGTAGACCCGGTGGCCGAAGCCCATGAGGCGGACGCCGTCCTCCTTGTTCTTCACCTTGCGCATGAACTCCGAGGCGTCGCCGCCGGAGGCCTGGATGGCGGTGAGCATCTCGAGGACGGACTCGTTCGCGCCGCCGTGGAGCGGGCCGGACAGGGCGCCGACGCCGGCCGACACGGCCGAGTAGATGTTGGCGTTCGAGGAGCCCACCATGCGCACGGTCGACGTCGAGCAGTTCTGCTCGTGGTCGGCGTGGAGGATGAGGAGCATGTCCAGCGCCTTGGTCAGGGCGGGGTCGACGTCGTGGTCCTGGTAGGGCAGGTGGAAGGTGAGCCGGTAGAAGTCCTCGACGTAGGACTTCGAGGCGTCCGGGTAGAGCAGCGGCAGGCCCAGCGCGCGCTTGGCGATGTAGGCGATCATCGTCGGCACCTTGGCCATGAGCAGCACCGTGGCGAGCTCGACCTGCTCCTCGTCCCGGGGGTCGAGGGTGTGCTGGTAGTACGTGGCCAGCGCCGAGACGCCGGACTGGAGGATCGCCATCGGGTGACCGTTGGCGGGGAAGGCGGTGAAGAACGCCTTAAAGTCCTCGTGGAGCAGACGGTGCTTGTGGATCCGGGAGGTGAAGGCCTCGAGCTCGTCGGCGGTCGGCAGCTCACCCTTGATGAGGAGGTGGGCGACCTCGAGGAAGGAGGAGCCCTTGGCGAGCTGGTCGATCGGGTACCCCCGGTAGCGCAGGATGCCGGCGTCACCGTCGATGTAGGTGATCGCCGACGTCGTGGACGCCGTGTTCATGAAGCCGGGGTCGAGCGTGACCAGGCCGGTCTCCTTGAGCAGCGAGGAGATCTTCACCCCGTCGTTGCCCTCGGCCGCCGGCACCCGGTCGAACTCCAGTCGCGTTCCGTCGACCTCGAACGTTGCCGGGGTGGGGGTGGCCTCGGACATGTACTGCCTCCTCAGGGATCGGTACGCCGGGTGCTCGTGGCCCCGGCACCGTCCGCACCGTCGGAGGCGGAGGCCTCATCGGTCCGCACGGTCATATGTGGTGGTTCCTCCATGAAGGGTAAGCCATGCCACGCGCTGGTCCGGAACCGGGAAGCCGCCCGACATGTCGGTCACGGAGTGACCCGCGCCACGCCCCCTCAGGGCAGCAGCGGACCCGCGGAGAGCCGCTCCGCGGCGGCGGCGACCCGCTCGTCGCTCGCGGTGAGCGCGATGCGCACGTGCCGGGCACCCGCGGGCCCGTAGAACTCACCGGGCGCCGCGAGGATGCCGCGCTCCGCCAGGGCGGCGACGATCTCGCGGCAGTCCGCCTCCCCCGCGGTCGTGGCCCACAGGTACAGCCCGGCCTCGCTCTCCGGCGCGACGACCAGCCCGGCGGGCGCGCACGCGGCGAGCAGCACCTCGCGCCGGGCGCGGTAGCGCTCACGCTGCGCGGCGACGTGCTCGTCGTCGTCCATCGCGGCGGCGAGTGCCGCCTGGACGGGCGCAGGCATCATCATGCCGGCGTGCTTGCGCAGCTCGAGGAGCCGGCCCACGAGGGCGGGGTCCCCGGCCGCGAAGGCGGCGCGGTAGCCGGCGAGGTTGGACTGCTTGCTCGCCGAGTACAGGACGAGCAGGCCCTCGTGGCTGTCCCCGCACACGCGCGGGTCGAGGAGGCTGGGCACCCCCTCGGAGGCCCACGGCTCGGCCCAGCCGAGCTCGGCGTAGCACTCGTCGCTCGCGACGACGGCACCACGGGCCCGCGCCCACTCCACGACCTTGCGCAGGTGCTCGACGCCGAGCACCCGGCCGGTCGGGTTGGACGGGGAGTTGAGCCACACGAGCCGCACCGGACCGGGCCCGACGGCGGTGGTCGCGTCGGCCGGGAAGGCCTCGGCACCGGCCAGGCGCGCCCCCACGTCGTAGGTGGGGTAGGCGATCTGCGGGTGGACGACGACGTCCCCGGCTCCCAGCCCGAGCATGGCGGGGAGCAGGGCCACGAGCTCCTTGGAGCCGATGGTCGGCAGCACCTGCTCGGGGGTCAGGCCGGGCACGCCGCGACGGCGGGCGAACCACCCGGCGACCGACTCGCGCAGCCGGGCGGTGCCGTGCGTCGTCGGGTAGCCGGGTGAGTCGGCCGCGGCGACGAGCGCGTCACGGACCACCTGCGGGGTGGGGTCGACGGGGGTGCCGACCGAGAGGTCGACGATCCCGCCCGGGTGCGCCCGCGCCCGGTCCCGGGCGCCGGCGAGGCTGTCCCAGGGAAAGCTCGGCAGCGCGTCGCCGAACAGCGCCACCTCAGGCCTGCGGCGGGAGGGCGGCAACCAGCGGGTGGTCCCTGTCGATGAGACCCATCTTGGCCGCACCGCCCGGGGAGCCGATCTCGTCGAAGAAGTTGACGTTGGCGCCGTAGAAGGCCGACCACTGCTCAGGCGTGTCGTCCTCGTAGTAGATCGCCTCGACGGGGCACACGGGCTCGCAGGCGCCGCAGTCGACGCACTCGTCGGGGTGGATGTAGAGCATGCGCTTGCCCTCGTAGATGCAGTCCACGGGGCACTCGTCGACGCATGCCAGGTCCTTGACGTCCACGCAGGGCTGCGCGATGACGTAGGTCACGGTTCCCTCCCTCTGCGGCGTCGTCCCGCCGCCTGTTTGGTGCCCACCCAGTATCCCTCATCGGGCCGACCCCGCAGTGCGTCCCGCCCGCTGGACGGGCGGGGGACAATGGCCGGGTGAGACCTCTGTGGGCGGACTGGCCGGTGGGCACGCGCGTGGTGATCCGCTACCGCCGCGCCGAGGGCGGCTTCTCCGACGCGCTCGGTGACCTCGTCGCGGCCGACGACGCCGCCGCCGTCGTCCGCACGCGGCGCGGGCCCGTGCGGGTGGCGGCTGGCGACGCGGTCATCGGCAAGCCGGTCCCCCCGCCCCCGGCGCCGCGCGGGCGCCGGGGCGCCGACGCCTGAGGTCTAGTCGCCACTCGGGGCGGAGCCGCACACGACGCGGTCCCACGGGATGTAGCGCGTGGTCCACGAGTTGCGGTCGACCTCCGCGCCGTCGAGGGAGACGGTGCGCGTCACGGTCACGCTGAAGCCCGGCTCGGGCGAGTTGTGCGGCACGCAGCCCGGCGCGGAGTTGTAGACGGTCGAGGGCTGGGTGAAGTTGAACCGCTCGCTCGTGTCGCTCGTGACGTCGAAGTGCTCGGTGCCCCACAGCCGGACGTGGAGCCGCCCGCCGGACACCCAGGACTGGACGAGCGCGCCGTACGGCGTGGTGTTCGTCCAGCGCAGGTCGACGCTCGGGGTGAAGAGCGTGGCCTCGCGGCCCTCGGGGTAGCGCGGGTAGTGGTGGGAGTGGGTCTGGAACTGGTCGAGCTGCATGCCGGCGAAGAAGGCGGCGTTGAAGACCGTGGTGGAGACCTGGGACAGGCCACCGCCCATCCCGCTCGTCTCCAGACCGTCGACGACGACGCCCGAGGACACGAAGCCCCGTTCGGCGGTGATCGGCCCCAGGGCGTCGATGAGGCTGAAGGTCTCCCCCGGCTTGATCAGCGTGTTCGAGATCTTCTCCGCCCCGACGACGAGGTTGCGCGTGCGCTGGGCGTCGTTGTGGAACGGCGTGGAGAACTCCGAGACGACCTCGGTGACCCGGAGCGCCTCGGCGTCGGCGACCGTGAACTCGGGGGCGACCTCGACGAGCCGTGCCTCGGCGGTGCGGTCGGAGCCGGAGAGGGCGGCCGCGGCCACGGTCTCGACGAGGACCTCCTCGTCGACGTCCATGCCGGTCGCGCCCGGCACGATGGTGGGGCGACCGTCCTCGAGGACGATGCGGGCGTCACGGGCCTCGGTGCGCACCTCGGGGTCGAGCTCGAGGACGAGGTCGACGAGCGCCTCGCCGTCGAGCCGGAGCTCGAGGGCGCCGTCGTCGGTGGGCTCCAGGGTGGACACGGAGGTGAGGTGCGCGGGGGTGAGCTCGACGAGCCGGCCCTCGATGTCGACGGCCACCGGGGAGCGGGTGAGCGGGCGCGCGATCTCGTCCATCGCCGTCTGGACGGCGTCGGCGGTGATGGCGGGGGTGACCTCCTCGCTCGGCAGGACGAGCGGGCGCTCCCCGGTGAGCCACGTGTCGGCGACGACGTCGACGGCGGCGTCGACGTCGACGGACGTGCCGGCCACCGGCTCGGTCACCTGGGCCTCGCCGTCGGTGAGGGCGATGGCGCCGTCCACCGGGGCGACCGCGAGGGTCTCGGCCACCCGCTCGACCTCGGCGCGCAGCGCGTCCTCGTCCACCCGGACGACGGGCTCGTGGCTCTCGGTGCCGAACAGGTGGGCGACGACGCTGCGGGGGTCGAAGGACAGGCCCGCGAGCCGGTCGACGGTCGCGGCGGCGTCCAGCTCGAGACCCGCGGCGGCCGGGTCGAGGGTCGTCTCGTTGTCGGCGAGGGAGACCGGGACGGGATCGGTCGACGTCGCGGCGAGCGCCTCCTCGAGCCGCTCGGTCGCCTCCTGCGCGGTGAGGCCGCCGATGTCGACGCCGGCGACCGTCGCGCCGCGCGGCACGCGGTCACCGAGGTACCAGGCCGCGCCGGCGTAGCCGGCGAGCAGCAGGACGAGGACGACGACGGCGATGATCCACCCGCGGCGACGGCGTCGCGGGGTCTCCTCGGCGAAGTCGACGAGCAGCGAGTCGTCGGTCGACGTGTCCGTTCCCATACGTGTTTCCCTCCGGGCTCGCGTCA
The DNA here is from genome assembly GCF_009193135.1 of Georgenia satyanarayanai. GTDB lineage: Bacteria > Actinomycetota > Actinomycetes > Actinomycetales > Actinomycetaceae > Oceanitalea > Oceanitalea satyanarayanai. Next base: position 76,306 of record NZ_VUKC01000007.1, on the reverse strand, counting down.
GGATACGACGCGCAGATCAGGCGTCCCCGAGCGGCCGCAGCCGCCCGAGGTAGTGGACGAGGGCACCGGTGGCGGTGCGGCCGAGCGTGGCGTCGAGGACCTCACCGACGACGACGTCGTGGTCGCCGGCGGTGCGGATCCAGTGGGTGCGGCACTCGAGCCAGCCCTGGGCCTGGTCGACGAGTGCGGCGCCGCTGAGGCGCCCGCGGCTGTGGTCGACGCCGATGAGCTGCCCGATGGCGGGCCGGCCCGGGCTGGCGAGGCGCTCGGCGGCAACCTTCGCGTCGGCGTCGAGGAGGCTCACCGCCCACGTGTCGACGTCGTCCAGCGCCTCGCGCAGGCGGGCGTCGGTGTGGACGCAGAAGAGGACCATCGGGGGCCGCAGGGACACCGAGGTGAGCGCGGTGGCCGTCATCGCGAGGTCGGTGGAGCCGTGGCGCAGGGATACCGCCGCGACTCCCCCGGCGAGGCGCTGCATGGTCGTGCGGTACCGCTCGACGAGCGCCTCGCTCATGTCCGCCTCCGGCGCGAGTGGTCGCCGAACCAGCGGGCCGGCAGGAGCGCCGCCGCCACGCACGCCAGGGGCGCGCCGAAGAGCCAGGCGTAGCTGATGACCTCGTTGGTGACGAGGACGTCACCGCCGGGGCGGAGGAAGGCCATGGCCTGGGTGACGCCGACGGCGGCGAGCGCGGCGAGCAGGAGCCCGCCGCCTCCCGCGATCGCCCGCGCCGCGACGGCCGCCGCGAGCACGCCGGCCAGCCCCAGGACGATGCCCGCGGGGAGGCCGTCGAGGGTGAAGCGGTGGACGACCGTCCCCAGCGCGCCCATGACGAGCCCGGCGAGGACCGAGACGAGGACACCGACCGTGCCGCCGCTCGCGACGAGCCGGCCGAGGGCGCCACGGCGGGGCTCGGCGGACGGGGTGGCGGCGGCCGTGCCGCCGCCGAGGGAGGCGTCGGCCGGGTGCTCGGAGAGGACCGGTGCGGGGGCGACGGGAGCCGACGACGGGACCGGGGTGGCGCCGTCGTCGTCCGCGCGGGTGAGGACCGCGGCGAGGGCGGAGGCGTCGGAGCCGGGGGCGGCACGCAGGTGGACACGGTCGAGGACCGGCACGAGCACCGCGTTGCTCAGCCCGAAGTACCCGACGAGGCGCTCACCGTCGATCGGCGCGACGGCCTGGACCTGGGTGCGGTGGTGGCGCAGGGCCGCGAGGACCTGCTCGGCGACCGGTCGCACGTCGACGGAGGCGGTGACCTCACCGGCGGGGACGGCGAGCGACGACATCTCCCCGGCGGGGTCGAGCACCGTGAGGACGGTGCCGTCCGGGGCGTGGCGGGGAGCGTGGCGGCCCAGGGTGTCGGCCAGCTCGGCGAGCGCCGCCCGCAGGTGGGACTCCTCCTGCGCCACCCACAGGACGGTCGGCACCGGCCAGGCGGCCAGGCCACCGAGCGGTTCGGCGGCGTCGGCGGCGATCTCGACCGCGCGGGCGGTGACGCGGTGCGCGTGGACGTGGTCGGGGTGCCCGTACCCACCGCCCGGCTCCTCGGTGAGCACCGCCGTCGGGCGCACGTGACGGATGACGACGGCCAGCAGCCCGGCGGCGACGTCGACGTCGAGGGTGCTGAAGGCGTCCGGGCCGGCGTCCTCGGCCGGTCCGGCGAGGCCGGGGCGGACCCACCGCATGCCGGAGTCGCGGATCCGCGCGGGCCGCCGCCCCTCGAGCGCGGGGACCTGGTCGAGGAAGAGGTGCCGGTGGGCGCCGAGCTCGGCGAGGGCGGCGGACAGCTCCGCCTCGCGGTGACGGGCCAGCTGCTCGTGGTCGGCGGCGAGGTGGGCGAGGTCCGGGGGGATCACCTCACCGCGCTCACCGCGCGTGCACGTGACGACGGAGACGTCGACGCCGGCGCGGGCGGCGAGCGCAAGCAGGCCACCCGCACCGATCGTCTCGTCGTCGGGGTGGGCGAAGACGGCGAGCAGCCGGTGCTCGGGTTGCGTCGTCATCACCCCATTCTTGCCCAGGCCGCCGTGCGGCCCGGTGTCAGGCGCGGCGCAGGCGGGCCGCCGCCTTGGCGCGCTCGGTCGCGTCGAGGACGACCTTGCGGATCCGGATGGACTCCGGCGTCACCTCGACGCACTCGTCGTTGCCGGCGAACTCGAGCGACTCCTCGAGGGTGAGCTTGCGCGGCGGGACGAGGTTCTCGAAGGAGTCCGACGACGCGGCGCGCATGTTCGTCAGCTTCTTCTCCTTGGTGATGTTGACGTCCATGTCGTCGACGCGGGAGTTCTCCCCGACGACCTGGCCCTCGTACACCGTGGAGGTGGGCTCGACGAAGAAGGAGCCACGCTCCTGGAGGTTGATCATCGCGAAGGGGGTGACCGAGCCGGCGCGGTCGGCGACCATCGAGCCGTTCGTGCGCAGCTCGATGGGGCCGTGCCACGGCTCGTAGCCCTCGGCGATCGAGGACGCGATGCCGGTGCCGCGCGTCTCGGTGAGGAAACGGGTGCGGAAACCGATGAGCCCGCGGGCGGGGACGACGAACTCCATGCGCACCCAGCCGGTGCCGTGGTTCGTCATCGTCTCCATGCGGCCCTTGCGCTGGGCGAGGAGCTGGGTGACGGCCCCGAGGAACTCCTCGGGCACGTCGATGGTCATCCGCTCCATCGGCTCGTGGACCTTGCCGTCGACGGTCTTGGTGACGACCTGCGGCTTGCCGACGGTGAGCTCGAAGCCCTCGCGGCGCATCTGCTCGACGAGGATCGCCAGGGCGAGCTCACCACGGCCCTGGACCTCCCAGGCGTCCGGGCGATCGGTGGGGAGGACCTTGAGCGAGACGTTGCCGATGAGCTCACGGTCGAGGCGGTCCTTGACCTGGCGGGCGGTGACCTTGGCGCCCTTGACCTTGCCGGCCAGCGGGGAGGTGTTGATGCCGATGGTCATCGAGATGGCGGGGTCGTCGACCGTGATGAGGGGCAGCGGACGCGGGTCCTCGAGGTCGACGAGCGACTCACCGATCGTGATGTCCTCGATGCCGGCGACGGCGACGATGTCACCGGCGTGGGCGGCCTCGGCGGGCACCCGGGTGAGGGCCTCAGTCTTGAGCAGCTCGGAGATGCGGACCGGCTTCACGGTGCCGTCGCGGCGGGCCCAGCCCACGCTCTGGCCCTTGCGGAGCTCACCGTTGAAGATGCGCAGCAGCGCGAGGCGGCCGAGGAACGGCGAGGCGTCGAGGTTCGTGACGTGCGCCTGGAGGGGGGCGCCCTCGTCGTAGGTCGGGGCGGGGATGTTCTCGAGGATCGTCGCGAAGAGCGGCTCGAGGTCGTCGTTGTTCGGCAGCTCGCCGTCGAGGGGCTGGTCGAGGGAGGCGCGACGGGCCTTGGCGGAGGCGTAGACGACCGGGACGTCGAGGACGGCGTCGAGGTCGAGGTCGGGGACCTCGTCGGCGAGGTCGCTGGCCAGGCCCAGGAGCAGGTCGGTGGACTCGGCGACGACCTCGGTGATGCGGGCGTCGGGGCGGTCGACCTTGTTGACGACGATGATGACCGGGAGCTTCGCGGCCAGCGCCTTGCGCAGGACGAAGCGGGTCTGGGGCAGGGGGCCCTCGCTCGCGTCGACCAGGAGGACGACGCCGTCGACCATCGACAGGCCGCGCTCGACCTCGCCACCGAAGTCGGCGTGGCCAGGGGTGTCGATGACGTTGATGGTCACTCCGTCGGGGGCGCCGAGGGCCGCGGCTGCGGGGCCGCGGTAGTTGACCGTCGTGTTCTTCGCGAGAATGGTGATGCCCTTCTCGCGCTCGAGGTCACCTGAGTCCATCGCCCGCTCGTCGACGTGCTGGTGGTCCCCGAAGGCGCCCGACTGCCAGAGCATGGCGTCGACCAGCGTGGTCTTGCCGTGGTCGACGTGGGCGACGATCGCGACGTTGCGCAGGTCGGAACGAACGGGCATACGCGGAGCTCCTCCGGTGAAGGGGTGCCCGGGCGGCGCCGGCATCGCTCGCAGAGCGGGAACGGTGCGCCGAGTGACGGGCAGGATTGGCACCCGAGGCCCGAGTGCCGCCGGTAAATTCTACAACCGCCAAGCCCGAACACCAGAAGGTGTGACCGACCTTACGGCCGGCTCGGCATCCCCTTCACGCGTGCGTCGCCCTTTCCGATCGTGCGTCGCACTTTCCAGCGCCCTTGTCGGAGTGAAAGGTGCGACCCACCGAGCGTGGACGGTGCTCCACGCTGCACACTCGCACCGCCCCGCTCCACCGGACGAGGGTGACCCGGCGGCACGGCTCGAGCCCGCACGGCACCGTCACTCCATGGCCGTCGCCCTGGGCCCCCAGCCGCTCCCCCGCGTCACGCTGAGCCGTGACTTCGGTGCCAACGCCACGCGTGAGGCGAGACGAGCCGGTCTCGTCCAGGTCTGCCACGGCGCCTTCGTCGAGCCCCTCGCCGACACGAGCACATGGGCCGAGGCCGATCACCTGGCGCGCGCCCGTGTCGCCGCAGCGGCGCGGCGCCTGACCGGAGGCGCCGTCCTCAGCCACGAGTCGGCCGCCCTCGTCCACGGCCTGTGGCTTCTCCGGGCGCCGGACCAGGTCCACGTGACGCAGGAGTACCGGCCTCGGCGGCAGAGCGTCGCCCTCGTGCGGCATGCGGGCGCGCTGCCGGCCGAGGAGGTCACGGAGGTCGACGGCCGGACGGTGACGTCGGTGGAGCGGACGATCGTCGACTGCGCCAAGAAGCTCCACCCGCGCGATGCCCTCGTCGTCGCCGACAGTGGCATGCGTCTGCTCCTCCAGCCTCGGCGCAACCGCAGGGACGAGGGCGCCGACCGGATGGAGTCCCTCCGCGCCCGGCTGCTGGCGATGGTCGAGCAGGGCGCGCGCCATGGCCGAGTCCGGGCCCGGGCCGTGCTCACCCACGCCGATCCGCTCTCCGAGTCTCCGTACGAGACGGTCATCCGATGGATCGCGGTCTCCCTCGGGCTGCCACCTCCGGTCCTGCAGGCGCGCTTCGACGTGCGTGGACGCACCTACTACACCGACCTGTGCTGGGAGTTCGCCATCGAGGTCGACGGCACGTGGTTCCGCCTGCAGCTGCTCGTGGAGTACGACGGCGAGGTGAAGTACGTCGTCGAGGGGCCCCTCACGGCGGCGACAGCGCGGGAGGTCTCGACGGTGGTGGTCGCGGAGAAGCGCCGTGAGGACGATCTGCGCAGCATGCCGCACACGCAGGTCATCCGGTTCGACAAGAAGGACGCCTACCGGGAGGAGGCGACGTTCCGTCGGCTCTGCGCGTCGCTGCCGCCCTCCTACGTCGCGAGCCTGCACCCCGTCCCCGCACTGCTGGGTCCCTAGGGGATTCGCATGCGTCGCACTTTCCGCTCACTTCGCAATGTCGAGAAGTGCGACCCGTGATCGAGAAGTGCGACCCAAGCCGAGGGGAAGGTCGGCGAGCCGAGGCCCGCCCGGCCCGGGGGCTTAGGGCACGGGGTGGCCGTCTCTCAGCTCGACGACCGTGTCGGCGCGCTGCATGAGGACGGGGTCGTGGGTGGAGACGACGGCGGCGAGGCCGCGGGCGTGGGTGAGGTCCTGGAGGAGCTCCATGATCGTGGCCGCGGTGCGGGAGTCGAGCTGGCCGGTGGGCTCGTCGGCGATGAGGACCTCCGGCTCGGCGACGAGGGCCCGGGCGATGCCGACGCGCTGCTGCTGGCCGCCGGACAGCTCGTAGGGTCGCTGGCGCACGTGGCCGGCGAGCCCGACGAGCTCCAGCGCGCCCGCCACCCGCTCCTCACGCTCGGCCGGGTCGACCTCGAGGAGCCGCAGCGGCACCTCGACGTTCTCCGCTGCCGAGAGCACGGGGATGAGACCGAAGGACTGGAAGACGTAGCCGATCCGCGTGCGGCGCACCTCGAGGACGTCCTTCTCCGGCAGGGCGGACAGCTCGCGTCCGTCACCGAGGAGCACCCGCCCGCTCGTGGGCCGGTCCAGCCCGCCGAGCAGGTTGAGGAGGGTCGTCTTGCCCGACCCCGACGGCCCGCGCACGACGACGAGCTCGCCGCGGGTCACCTTCATGCTCACGTCCGTGAGCGCGTGGACCTCCCCCGCGCCGGTCGTGAACACCCGGCTCACCGCCTCGGCGGCCAGCAGTGCCTCAGCCACCGGTGCCCTCCCCGCGCAGGTCGCGGCGGCGCAGGCGTCGGGACGACGCCGCCGTCGCGTCGCCCGACGATGGTGCCGGGCCCGCCGGTCGCGCGCCGCCCTGGGGCGTCGCGCCCGAGCCCACCGGCACGTCCGCCCCGCCGGCCGGCTCCGGGTCCGCCCGCCCCACGCCGTCGGGCCACACCCCGACGTGGTCGGTCTCCAGCGCCAGGCGCACCCGCTCGCGCAGGTCGAGGGCGGTGACGAAGTCCTCGGGCAGCTGGAGGCGCCCGGTGCGGTCGAGGACGGCGAACTCCTCCGCGACGTGCACCTCGGCGCCGGAGTCGTCGCGCTCGGTACGTCGCAGCACCTCGGTGGAGGTGCGTCCGTCGCGGATCTGCACGGTCCGGCGCACGTGCTCCGACACGGTGGGGTCGTGGGTGACGACGAGGACGGTGACACCCAGGCGCTCGGACGCCCCGCGCAGCGCCTCGAGCACCTCGGCGCTCGTCGCGTCGTCGAGCTCGCCGGTGGGCTCGTCGGCGAGGAGGACGCGCGGGGAGTTGGCCAGCGCGACGGCGATCGCGGTGCGCTGCTGCTCCCCGCCGCTCATCTGCTCGGGCCGGCGGTCGCGGCAGTGCTCGATCCCGAGGAGCCCGAGCAGCTCCTCCACCCGCTCCGCGCGCGCCTTCGCGCCGGCCAGGACGAGTGGGACGGCGATGTTCTCCGCCGCGGTGAGGTAGGGCAGGAGGTTGCGCGAGGTCTGCTGCCACACGAAGCCGACGGTGTGCCGCTGGTAGTGCACCCGGTCCGCGCGGCCCATGGCGCCGATGTCGGTGCCGGCGACGACGGCGCTGCCGCCCGTGGGCCGGTCGAGCCCCGACAGGATGCTGAGGAGGGTCGACTTCCCCGACCCGGACGCGCCGACGATCGCGACGACGTCACCGCGCTCCACGCGCAGGTCCAGCCCCTGCAGCGCCTGCACCTCCACCCCCTCGGTGGAGAAGATCCGCACGAGCCCGTGACACAGGATGTCGGGCTCACGGGCCTGCTCGGTCATCGTCATGCGCACCTCGTCACTGTCGTCCGTCCGGTCGCAGGCGCCATCGTCTCACCGCCCGCGTGCCCACCGTGCCGGTCCGCGGGTCATGCCGCCGGGGCCCGCCTCGCCCCCCGGGCCGCCGCGGCGAACTCCCGCTCCATCTCCTCGTTCGGCTGGTGGGTGAGCCTGCTGACGACGACGGCGACGAGCAGGTTGGCGAGGAAGCCGGGCACGATCTCGTACAGCGTCGCGCCGAGGATCTGCGGCCCGAGCTGCTTCCACAGGATGACCGTCACGGCCCCCGTCACCATGCCGGCGAGCGCCCCCCAGGTGCTGAGCCGGCGCCAGAAGAGGCTGAGGAGGATCGCCGGGCCGAAGGAGGCGCCGAACCCCGCCCAGGCGAAGGCCACCAGGCCCAGGATCGTGTCGGTCGGGTTGAGCGCGAGCACGGTGGCGACGACCGCCACCGCGAGGACGGCCACCCGCCCGAGGACGACGAGGTTGCGCGGCGAGGCGTCCTTGCGGACGATCCGGTAGAGGTCCTCGACGAAGGCCGAGGAGCACACGATGAGCTGGCTGGAGACGGTGCTCATGATCGCGGCGAGGGCGGCCGCGAAGATCGCGCCGACGAGCAGCGGGTGCAGCAGGGCCTGCGACAGCGCCAGCACCACCTGCTCCGGGTCCCCCAGGTCCAGGCCGATGCGGTTGACGTAGGCGATGCCGAGGAGGCCGGTCACCACCGCGCCGACCAGCGAGATGACCATCCAGCCGATCCCGATCCGCCGCGCCCGGCCCGCCGAGAGGGCGTCGCGCATCGCCATGAAGCGCACGATGATGTGCGGCTGGCCGAAGTAGCCCAGGCCCCACGCGAGCGCCGAGACCACACCCACGACCGAGGCCCCCGTGAGCCCGGCGCCCGCCAGCGGTGACAGCCGCGCGGGGTCCACCTCGCGGATCCCCTCGAGCGCCTCCCCGACCCCGCCGAGCGAGACGACCACGACGACCGGCACGACCAGCAGCGCGATCATCATCATCGTGCCCTGGACGACGTCGGTGAGCGAGGCGCCGAGGAAGCCGCCGATGAGCGTGTAGGCCAGCGTGACCGCGGCGACGATGAGCATGCCCGTGCGGTAGGGGGTGTCGAAGGCGACCTCGAAGAACACCCCGCCGGCGACCATCATCGAGGAGACGTAGAAAGTGAAGAACACGAGGACGATGGCGCCGGACGCCACGCGCAGCGACCGCGAGGTGTCGTGCAGGCGGTTCTCGAAGAAGCTCGGGATGGTGATCGAGTTCTTCGCGGTCTCCGTGTACGAGCGCAGCCGCGGTGCCACGAGCCGCCAGTTGAAGTAGGCGCCGATGGTGAGCCCGACGGCGATCCACCCCTCGATGAGCCCGCTGACGTAGATGGCGCCCGGCAGCCCCATCATGAGCCAGCCGGACATGTCCGAGGCGCCGGCGCTGAGGGCCGCCGTCGTCGGCGACAGCCTGCGCCCGCCGAGCATGTAGTCCTCGTGGCCGCTCGTGCGGCGGTAGGCGTAGTAGCCGATCGCGAGCATCACGACGAAGTACGCGACCAGGGCGATGAACTGGTAGGTGCGGTCAGCCATCGTCGTCTCCTCCCCGAGGGCACCGTGCCCCCAGTGTGTGGCACGCGCCACAGACACACCCGCCGGGGCAGGCGGCGTCAGGTCTCCTCGCCCATCCGCAGCTCGCTCGCGACGTCGGCCCGGCTGCTCACCACGGTGGAGACGAGCACCGCCAGCGCCGTCACGGCCACCACCCCGCCCAGCACCCCGCCGACGACGAGCGGGTCGACGACCAGCCCGGGCTGCTCCTGCCCGCCGGTGAGCGCGCGCAGGTCCATTCCGCCGAGCAGGACCCACGGCACGAGCACCCCGAGGACCCCGCCGGCGAGCACCGACACCGCGGCCAGCGGCACGAGCTCCCAGGCGACGATCCCGCGTGCCCGCCGCCGGTCCAGCCCGAGCGTCCGCAGCACCGCGAGCAGCCGCGCGCGAGCCGGGGCGCCGACGAGCTGGGTCATGACGACGGCGACGACGACGAGCCCCAGGCTCAGGACGACGGCGACCGTCAGGGCCGCATTCATCCCGCCGGCCATCGGCGAGGAGAGGAAACCGCTCGCGTCGCCCGCCGGGTTCTGCGCCAGCGCGACGGGCTCGACCTCCCGGATGCGCTCGAGCACGGCCGTCGGGTCCGCGCCGTCGGCGACGTCCACGAGCGCGGTGCGGGGCAGCACGGCCCGCTCGGTCGCGGTGGCGAAGGCGGCGGCGTCGACGACGACGTCCCCCGTCGTGCCGGCGCCGGCGAGCCGCTCGACCGTCCCGACCACCTCGAGCGCCACCCCGTCCCCGACGGCGGCCCGCACCGTGTCCCCGACCTCGGCCCCGAGCGCCTCGGCCGCCGCCGCGGACAGCACCGCGGGAACGGCGTCACCCGCGGCCGCGGGCAGGTCCGCGGGGAGGTGGTCGATCCCCACGCCGTCGGCCTGGACGGCGCGCACCGCGGCGAGGTCGGTGACGGCGAGGTCCAGCCGCTCCCCCGACACGCTGACGGTGCCGGCGTCCCCGATCGTCGCCACCCCGGCGACGCCCGGCACCGCGGCGATCGCGGCGGCCTGGTCGTCGTCGATCACCGGGCCGGAGAGGCGCAGGTCGGCGCCCACCGACTGCCAGGCCGTCGCCTGCACGCCGGTGCTGATCGTCGAGCCCAGGACCGCGGAGAACATCGCGACCGAGACGCCGATGACGAGCGCGACGGCGGGGACGAGGCCGCCGGAGGGGTCGCGGACCGCGCGCGCCGAGCCGAGGAACGCCGTGACGCCGCGCCGGCGGCGCAGCATCCCGGCCAGCGCGCGGACCGGCAGCGGGTACACGCGCAGGACGACGACGCATGTCGCCCCCGCCAGCAGGAGCGGCACCCCGGTGAGGAGGACGTCGGTCGCCCCGGTGCCGGGCACGACGCCGCGCTGGACGAGGAGGACGACCGCGACGGCGGTGAGGGCGAGCAGCACCGCCTCGGCGACCCACCGCCACCGGCCGGGCCGGCCCCCGAGGTCCGTGCGGCCCTCGCGCAGGCCGCGTGGGGAGGTGCTGACGGCGAGCAGGACGGCGGGGACGAGGGCGAGGGCGCCGGTGACGGCGAGGTCGGCCGGTGCGGTGCGCCCCGGCAGGAGGAGCACCGCGAGCAGTGCCCCGACGGCTGCTGCGGGCACGCCGAGGACGAGGCCCTCGAGAGCGAGCACGGACCTCAGCTGCCGCCCCGACCCGCCGCGCGCCGACAGGAGCGCCAGCCCGGGCCGTCGGCGCGCGACGAGCAGCCGCGCCGCCAGGAGGAGCACCGCGAGGGTCACCCCGAGCGGGCCGACCGCGATGACGGTGAGCACGGTCGAGGTGATCGCCTGCTGCTGCCGGACCCGGTCGAGCACCTCCCCCAGCCCGCTGGCGAAGCGGACCTCCGGTGCGGCCTCCGCCTGCCCGCCGTCGCCCAGGGGCTGGGGGGTGGTGAAGCGGACGAGCTGGGCGGCGGCGGCGTCGACGTCGTCGGCCGTCAGCGCCGCGACGGGGACGGGGAACACCATCTGGGTGCGGTAGCTGCCGACGTGGGCGGGGAAGCCGGGCGGCAGCTGCCCGTCCCAGGAGGGGGCGAGGTAGGCAGCCGCGGTGGCGGAGGTGCCGAGGTTGAGGTCGTCGACGACGTGCGGCTCGGCGGAGTACAGGGCGTGGTCCCAGTGGTCCGCGCCGGGGTCGGTCACCTCGTAGGTGCCGGTGAGCAGCGCCGGGACGGTGTTGCCGGCGAAGCGCCGCTCCGCGCCGACCTCCCACTCGAGCACCTCGGCCGCCGGCGCGGACAGGACGAGCTCCAGAGGCCCGCTGGCCGCGATGGCGGCGTCGACGAGCGCGGCCTCCTCGTCCAGGGTGAGGAGGACGCGCTCGGCGTCGGTGAGCCCGGCGAAGGGGTCGACGGGGACGGGCGGCTCGGGCCAGCGTCCGGCGACGACCCTCACCCGGTCCCCCAGCTGGGGGTCGACGGTGAGGCGCAGCAGCTGCCGGCCGATGACCGGGTCGGGCGGGGGCACGACCTCCGCCGGCTCGCTCTGCACCCAGAAGCTCGGGTCGCCGAGCAGGCTGCGCAGCGGCTCCGGCTGGGCGGCGCGCAGCTCCTCGAGCGCGACGTGGATCCCGCCGAGGCTCGCCTCGACGTCCGGCGGGTAGGGCGTGGAGCCCGGCGGGGGCGGGTCCAGGCGCGGCCACACCGAGGGCAGGACGCCGACGACGTCGCGGGACAGCGGGCTCGCCCCGGCGACCTCGTGGGTGACCTGGCGGTCGTCGACGCCGGTGAGCAGCCGCGGCCACGCCGTGACGACGCCGGCGACGAGGAGGACGAGCAGCGCGAGCGCGACCGGCACCGCGCGGTGGGCGGTGGCCTGGCGGCGCGCGAGGCCGAGGAGACCGGTCACCGCACCTCCTCCCGGTACTCCGCGTCCAGCGCCTGGGCCCGCACGCGAGCCGCGAGCACCGCGGCGACGACGGCGAGACCCCCGGCGAGCAGGGCGAGCACCGCGAGCCCCGGGAGGAGGTCGAGCCGGCCGCCCAGCGGCAGCGGCGAGGGCTGGGTCGCGGCGGCCCGCGCGAGCGTCGGCACGAGGAGGACCGAGGCCGCCCACCCGGCGAGGACGCCGAGGACGACGCCGAGCCCGCCCACCCCGAGCAGCTCGGCCACCCGGGTGCGGGCCTGCGCGGCCGGTGGCACGCCGAGCGCGCGCAGCACGACGACCTCGCTGCGCCGCTCCCGGGTGAGCGCGAGGACGACGGCCGCCACCCCGGTGAGGGCGAGGAGGGCGGCACCCGCGGCGACGATCCAGAAGGTGTGACGCACGGACCCGGCCGAGTCGGTGAGGCCGTCCCCCGCCACCTCGACGTCGGCCTCCCGGCCCGCGATCGCGCCCGCCGCCGCGGCGACGTCGACGGGGTCGACCCCCTCCGCGACGGTGAGCCACACCTGGCCCGGGAGCACCGGGCGCTCCTGGCGCCCGAGCACGTGGGCGCCGAGCGCGGCGAGGTCGAGGAGGACGGCGTCCTCGTCCAGGCCGCCCGGGACGGCGTCGACGACGGCGCTCACCTCGAGGTCGACCGCGGTCCCACCCATGGTCACGGCGGCCGTGTCTCCCACGGCGAGGTCCGCCGTCGTGGCGAGGTGGGAGGTGACGGCCGCGGGGACGGCCGCGGCACCGCCGTCGGGCACGAACCGGACCGTGACGTCCTCGGTCCCCGCGAACGTGCCCCGCGCGCCGACCACGCCGACCGGCTCGAGACCGGGTGTGGCCAGGGTCTGCTGCCAGGGCGCAGGCCCGAGGTCGACCGCGGCGCCGTCGGCGGTGAGGGAGGTGAGCTCCACCGCCAGGTCGTAGCCGACGAACGGCCCGGTAGCGGCGACGTCGAGCGCGACGAGCCGGTGCTCGGAGGTGGCGGGCAGCTCCAGCCGCAGCGTGTGCTCGGTGGACTCGGGCCCGAGGAGCCCGCCCTCGCCGAAGGGTTCGGCCGGGAGGCGCCCGCCGTCGAGCATGCTCAGCCCGCCGTCCGGGTCTGCCACCCAGGCCACGACGCCGAGTCCGTGGTCCCCCGCGCGCTGCCGGTCCCGGTCCTCCTCGAGGAGCTCGTCGGCCTCCTCCTCGGTGACGCCCAAGGCCTCGACGTAGTACTCCCGGGCGGACTCGAGCATCACCTCCTCCGCCTCCCGCGCCGCGGCGGACAGCCCGAGCCGCGCCCGGAGCGTGAGGTCGAGGGTCCGCGTCCCGGCCGGCAGGGCCGTGCCCCACGCGCCGGGTGCGAGTCCGGTGACGGCGTCACCGGGCACGCGCGCGACCTCCGCGAGGCGCGCGGTGTCCAGCGCCGTCACGGCGAGCGGCAGCTCACCGAACGTGCCGGTGGCGCGCAGGACGCTGCCGGCGCTGCGGACCCCGGCGATCTCGCGATACGGGGCGGCCGAGACGGCCTGCGGCTCACGGGCGGTGGAGGGCGCCGGCACGGTGACGCGCACGTCGGTGCCGGTGGCGAGCGCGGCGACGTGCTCGCGCTGGACGGCGGTGGCACCGGCGAAGGAGGAGGCGACGGTCGTCGTGCCGACGGCGAGGACCACGAGGACGAGCGGGACGGCGTAGGCCCGCACGCGGCGGGAGACCTGGCGGGCGGCGAGGACGCCGGGCAGGGCCCGTCCCCGCTCCCGCGCCCGGGCGGCGCCGCGGGTGAGCGGGCCGAGCAGCGCGAGCGCGAGCACGGCGAGGAAGGCGAGCACGGCCCCCAGGGACACGACGGCGAGCACGTCCGCCCCGCCGTCGTCGATGAGGGGGGTGCCGTGCCGGAGCAGCTGCCAGGCGGACAGCGCCGCCGCGGCACCGGTGAGCACGACCGTCCCGGCGGCCGCGGCACCGCGGAGCCGGCCGGAGCGGTCGGTGACCATCCGGCGGGCGGTGCCCCGCGCGCGCAGGCCGGCCACGACCGTGCCGGTCACGACGGTGAGGACGACGACGGCGGCGCCCGTCGTGACGATGACCCCGCGCTGCGCGGCCCCGCCGTCCAGCCGGCCCACGACGACGGCGGCCACCACCGTGCCGACCGCGCCACCGACGACGGCGACGACGGCGAGCTCGACCGCCGACCACACCGTCACCTGCCGGGCCGCCGCCCCGCGCGCGACGAGGATCTCGGTCTCGCGGTCGCGCGTCTGCCCGAGCAGGCGCACGACCTGGACGAGGGCGACGAGGGAGACCACCGCGAGGAGCGCGACCGGCACGAGCCCGACGGCGGCGGCCGTCGCGGTCGCGTCCACGAGGTCGTCGACGGTGGCGGCGAGATCCCCGGTCACGGACAGACCGCGGACCGCGACGGCGTCGTCTCCCAGGGCGTAGTCGAGGCGCGCGAGACCGTCGGCGAGGGCCGGGAGGTCCGCGACGGTGAGCGACTCCACGCGCGGGTGGACCGTCCAGCGGACGAAGGGCGCGCTGACGACGTCGCGGACCGTGGCCGCACCGGTGAGGAGCGGGCCGACCGCGTCCTCGGTGTGCGGGTCGGTGAACCAGGCACGCTCGTCACCGGTGCGCCACGTGCCGGACACGGTGAGCGTGGCGCCGTCGACGACGAGCTCCGCGCCCGTCCCCAGACCCGCCGCGGCGGCGTCCTGCTCGGGCACGAGCACCTCACCCGAACCGGGCGCCGCGCCGTCGGCGAGGACCACGCCGTCGCCGGCGGGAAGCTCCGCGAGGACGACGCGCAGCTGCTGCCCGCCCGCCTCCGCGCCGAGCGCCTCGCTCCACAGCGTGCGGGCCACGTCGGTGCCGGGGCCGAGGAGCGTGGCGACGGTGTCGCGCACGGCCGCGTCCTGCGCCTCCGGATCCGCGGCGAGCCGGGTCTGGACCTGGACCCCGGCGTCGCTCGGCGCCGCCTCGGCGAGCGTCGCGCGCACCGTGGCGACCCCCGCCGCCCGCGTGTAGCCGATGCTGCCGGCGAGGATCGCGGCGACGGTCGCGGTGAGGACGAGCAGGGTGAGGAGGGCGCCCCGCTGTGCACGGCCGCGCCGCAGCAGGAGACGGGGCGCCCTCACCGCTACTCGCGGGTGGACTCGTCCAGCGGCCCGGAGCCGATGGTGCCCTCGTCGAGCCGGAGCTCGGTGACACTCTCCCCGAAGGAGGCGAGCAGGGCGTGGCGCTCCTCGCGGCGGCGGCGCTGCTCCCCGGGCTCGGGCACGGGCGCCGCGGCGAGCAGCCGCTGCGTGTACTCCTCCTGCGGGTTCTGCAGGACGTCCTCGCGGCTGCCCTTCTCGACGATCTTGCCGTTCTGCAGCACGACCACCCGGTGGGCGAGCAGGTCGACGACGGCGAGGTCGTGGGAGACGAAGAGGCAGGCGAAGCGGTAGCGCTGCTGGAGCTCGGTGAACATGGCGAGGACGCTGGCCTGGACGGAGACGTCGAGCGCGGAGGTCGGCTCGTCGGCGACGAGCAGCTCGGGCTCGAGGACGAGCGCACGCGCCACGGAGACACGCTGGCGCTGGCCGCCGGAGAGCTCGTGCGGGTAGCGGTTGTACACGCTGCGGGGCAGCTCGACGGCCTCGAGGAGCTCGTGGACCTTGCGCTCGCGCGACCTCCGGTCCCCGACCTTGTGGACGACCATCGGCTCGGCGATGATGTCGCCGATCGGCAGGCGCGGGTTCAGCGAGGCGGCGGGGTCCTGGAAGACCACGCCGATCCGCTTGCGCAGCGCCTTGGCGTCGCGGCGCTTGAGGGCGCCGAAGTCCTCACCGAACATGCGGATCGTGCCCGACGCCGCGGGGATGAGTCCCAGCGCGCAGCGGCCGATCGTCGACTTGCCCGAACCGGACTCACCGACGAGGCCGACGACCTCGCCCTGGCGCACGGAGAAGGAGACGTCGTCGACGGCGCGGAACGGCGGCTTGCCGGCGCGCTGGTACTCGATGACGAGGTTCTCCATGCGCAGCGCGTGGATCTCGTCCTCCTCGACCGGGGGCGCCGCGACGTGGGTGATGCCGAGCTGGTCGCGGCCGCGGCCGAGGTGGGGCACGGCGTCGAGCAGGCGCTTGGTGTAGGCGTGCTGCGGGTGGTTGAGGACCTGGTCGGCCGTGCCCGTCTCGACGAGGTTGCCCTTGAACATCACCGCGACGCGGTCGGCCATGTCGGCGACGACGCCCATGTTGTGGGTGATGAGGAGGATGCCGGTGTTGAGCTTGTCCTTGAGGGAGCGGAGCAGGTCGAGGATCTCGGCCTGGACGGTGACGTCCAGGGCCGTCGTCGGCTCGTCGGCGATGATGACGCGCGGGTCGCAGCTGATGGCGATCGCGATGACGACGCGCTGACGCTGACCGCCGGAGAGCTCGTGCGGGTACTGCTTGAGGCGCCGCTCGGGCTCGGGGATGCCGACCATCCGCAGCAGCTCGGCCGCACGCTCGTCCGCGGCCTTGCCGAAGGCGATGCCGTGGAGCTCGAGGGCCTCGGTGAGCTGCGTGCCGATCGTCAGGACCGGGTTGAGCGCCGTCATCGGCTCCTGGAAGACCATGGCGACGTCGTTGCCCCGCATGCGGCGCAGCTCGCGGTCGTCGAGCTCGCCGACCTTCCGGTCCCCGACGACGATGCCGCCGGCGGTGCGGGCGTTCTTCGGGAGGAGCCCGAGCGCCGTCATCGAGGTGACGGACTTGCCGGAGCCGGACTCGCCGACGAGCGCGACCACCTCACCGGGGTGCACCTCCAGGGAGATGCCCTTGACGGCGTGGACGGAGCCGAACTCGGTCTTGAAGCGGACATCGAGGTCGGTGAAGGAGAGGACCGGCCCGCTGGACTGCTCGGAGGTGGTGGTCATCAGTCCTTGTTCCTGTTCTGCCGGGGGTCGAACGCGTCGCGCAGCCCGTCACCGATGAAGTTCACGCTCAGCGCGATGCCGAGGATGAAGATGCCGGGCCACCAGAACAGCCAGGGCCGGGAGGTGAAGGACGCCTGGTAGGTGTTGATGAGCACGCCCAGGGAGGTGTCGGGCGGCGCGACCCCGAAACCGAGGAACGACAGCGAGGTCTCGAGGAGGATCGCCGCCGCGATCGCCAGGGTGGCCGACACGATGATCGTGCCGAGCGTGTTCGGCAGGATGTGCTTGATGATGATCCGCCACGGCGAGGTGCCGACGGCGCGCGCCGCGGCGACGAACTCGCGCTCGCGCAGGGAGAGCACCTCACCACGCACGAGCCGGGCCAGACCGGTCCACGTGACGATGCCCAGCATGAGCGAGAGGGTCCAGATCGACCCGCCGCTGATCTGGCCGAGGACGGCGGCGAGGACGAGCAGCGGGATGACGATGAGGAGGTCGGTGAGGCGCATGAGGACGGCCTCGACCCACCCGCGGAAGTACCCCGCCGCCGCACCGATCGCCGTGCCGATGATCGTCGAGACGATGCCGACGACGAAGGCGATGATGAGGGACCGCTGCGTGCCGCGCATGACGAGCGCGAAGTAGTCCTTGCCCACGTTGTCCTGCCCGAAGGGCTGGTCACCGATCTGGAAGGGCCACAGGCTCAGCGAGGGACGGCCGCCGTCGGTGACGGTGCCGGCCAGCGTGTAGCCATGCTTCCACCAGCCGGGGAACGGCCCGAAGCCGATCGACGTGTACGCGAGCAGCGTGATGAAGACGAGCACGCCCAGGGACACCATCGCGCCGCGGTGGCGCAGGAACCGCCGCAGGACGAGCTGCCCCTGCGAGTAGGACCTGTCGGTCTTGCCCTCGAGGTCCTCCTCGACGGACAGCTGGTCGACGTTCTGCACGGTGCCCGGGTCGGCGCCCTGCATCCCCGGCTGCGGCACGATGTGCTCCGGCCGGTTGTTCTTCCTGAACCTTCTCATCGCTGCCTCCGGGTCGCGGGGCTGGTACGGGTGCCTGCGTCGCTCACTGCGCTCACCGCCGGATCCGGGGGTCGAGGAAGGCGTAGGCGATGTCGGCCAGCATGTTCATCACGACGGCGGCGGTGCCGGTGACGAGGAAGAAGGCCATGACGGGTGCGGGGTCGACCTGCTCGAGCCCGGTCCGGAACAGCTCGCCCATGCCCTTCCACCCGAAGACCGTCTCGGTGAGCACCGCCCCGCCGATGAGGCCGGCGAAGTCGAAGGCGACGATCGTCGTGATCGGGATGAGCGCGTTGCGGAACGCGTGCTTGGTGATGACGACGCGCTCGGACAGGCCCTTGGACCGGGCGGTGCGCACGTAGTCCTGCTCGAGGACCTCGAGCATGGACGAGCGGGTGTAGCGGCTGTAGCTGGCGACCGACACGAGGGTGAGGAGGATCGTCGGCAGCAGCAGCTGGGTGCCCTTGTCGAGGAACTCCTGCCAGAACGTGCCGTCGTAGTTCGGGGTCTCGGCACCGATCGTTGAGATCGGCCGGCCGTTGCGGACCGAGCCGAGGTAGCCGGCCCAGGCCGACAACGCCCTGTCGGTGACGATGACGAGGCTCATCACGGTGGCGGTCGCGACCGACACCCAGATCGCGACCCGGCGGGAGTAGCCGCCCCACAGCGCGCCGCTGAGGACGGCGATGACGATCGCGAGGGCGAAGAGCCCGAAGAGGACACCCCAGCTGGGGTCCTCGAGCGGACCGGAGAAGACGAAGTAGGTGACGATCCCGGCGCCCACCGTGGTGAGGGCGGCGTACAGGACGTTCTTGTTCCCCAGGCCCGAGGTGAGCATGACGATGAGGAGCGCCGCGCCGAGGGAGGCGACGGCGACGACGCCGATGCCCAGGGCCGGCTGGCGGAACCAGTTGACGGCGTCGAAGTAGAACATCGCCGCGAAGACGAAGAGGAAGGTCCCGCCACCGGTGAGGAGCCGGCGTCGGGCGTCACCGCCGAGGGACCCGGCGATGACGACGGCGAGCACGAGCGCGACGAGAGCGATCTGCCACAGCGCCATGGAGGGCGAGACGATCCAGTCGTTGAAGCGGATCGCGCCGTACTCCTTGAGGAGCACCGCGGCCCAGAATACGGGCAGGGAGTACATCATGAACGCGAAGAACGTCACGATGTAGTCGAAGCCGGAGTACTGGCGGATCGCGGTGAGGATGCCGACCGCGATGCCGATGACGATGGCGAGGAGCGTCGAGAGGATGACGAGGCGCAGGGTCGCCGCGGCCGCGTTGCCGAGGAGGTCGATGACCGGGATCCCGGCTCGGTTGAGGCCGAGGTCGCAGGAGCCGACGACGCACTTGCCCACGCCCGCGAGCCACGCGCCGTAGCGCTCGTACCACGGGTCGTCCAGGCGCATGTTGGAGATGCGCTGGGCGATGAGGCTGTCACGGTTGGGGTCGTTCGACTCCCGCAGGTCCGCCAGAGGGTCGCCCGAGTTGATGGTGAGGACGAACATCAGGAGGGACCCACCGAGCAGGACGAGGGAGGATATTCCCAGCCTGCGCAGGATGAACTTGATCACGAGCTTGCCCTTCGGGTCTTCCGGGTGAGCCCGGACAGCCTAGCCCTGTCCTCGTGGGACTCCGGCCCGGCGCCGAGAATTCACGTCAACGCACCGTACACGCGCGCCGGTGGGGCAGGAGGAGGACTCTCCTCCTGCCCCACCGGCGTTCTCGCGTGTCTCAGGTGCTGGGGGTGACAATCACCTCAGCTGAGGTGCGGTCACTCCGCGAGGAGCCACTGCTCAGCGTTCCAGGCCACCTGGTTCTGGGTGGACGTCTGACGGACGTTCTCCATGCCGGCCGTGTAGGCGACGACACCCGGGTGGGCGAAGATCGGGATGCCGAAGAGCGTGTTCCACAGCTCCTCCTCGATGATCTTCGTCTGCTCGAGGTGGACGCTCTCGTCGAGCGACGCGGCGAGGGTGGTCCACGCCTGGTCGACGGTCTCGTTCGAGTAGCCGCCGTAGTTCTGCGGGGCGTTGGTCGAGTAGATGTTCTGGCCCGAGGCGATCTGGCCGGAGCCGGCCCACGCGAAGAGCGCGACCTCGTAGTCACCGGCGGGCAGCGCGTTCGCGAAGAAGTCCGCCGTGCCGACGTCGGTCACGTTGAAGCCGGCCTGGTCGCAGCTCGACTTGATGAGCTCGATCTCGGAGGTACGGCGCGGGTTGGGCGCCGAGTAGCCGATGCGGACGTCGATCGGGGTCTCGATGCCGGACTCCTCGATGAGGCGGGTGGCCTCCTCGAGGTTCACCTCGTCGTAGCGGCCGTCGTAGGCGGCCTCGACGACCTCGTCGTACGCGGGCTGGAACGGGAAGACCTCGCGGGCGTTCATGACGACGGCCTCGGGGTCGATCGGCTTGATGAGGTTGTCGACGATCTGCTGACGCGGGACGCAGTAGGCGAAGGCCTCGCGCAGCGCCTGGCCGCCCTCCTCGTCGGAGAACACGCCGTTGTTGAAGTTGAAGTCCAGGTGCTCCCACGTGAGGGTGGAACCGGTCTGGATCTCGACGGCGTCGCCGAGGCCCTCGAGCTGCGGCAGGGTGTCGACCGTGGCCTGCGGCTCGATGACGTTGAGGTCACCGTTCTGCAGGGCCTGGTTGTGGCCCGAGGCGTCGAGGAAGCGGAAGGTGATGTTCTCGGTCGCCGCGGGCGGACCCCAGTAGTTGGGGTTCGCCTCGATCGTGATGGACTGACCGGCGGTCCAGCCGCCCTCCATGAACTGGTAGGCGTTGCCGGACGGCGCGATGGCCGGGTCCGGGACCTGGCCGGGGCTGGAGAGCCAGCCCTCGTTCCAGAACTCCGCGGCCTGCGTGAGGGTGTCGACGTCCTCGTCGAGGATCGCCTGGACGAGCTCCTCCTCGGTGATCCCGATCTGCTCCGCCACGACGTGCGCCGGGAGCAGGTAGGCACCGGTGACCAGACGCCAGTCGGGGTACTTCTCCTGGTACTCGACCGTGAAGGTCTTCGCGTCGAAGCTGTCGGCCTGCGGGCCGGTGGGGACGTTCGTCTGGGTGTAGTCGGTGCCCGAGACGTGGTTGAAGACCGGGTTCGCCGGGTCCGGGGAGAGCCATGCCGGGTTCTGCGAGACCCACTCGAAGAGGAAGTCCGCGAAGTCGATCGCGTTGCCGTCGGACCACGCGGCGTCGTCGGCGACGGTGTACTCGATGACGAGCGGGTCGTCGCCCTCGAGGCCCGAGGTGACGTTCGCGGTCCCGAAGACCTCGTTCTCGTAGATCGTGCCGTCGGTGCCGAAGTAGAAGAAGCCCTCGGGGCGGATCCGGTCCATGATGACGCTGTTGTACGTGCTGTACGTGTCAGCGGTCAGCGAGTTGTACCCGGTGAACTCGTCCTGGCCGGTCGAGTAGAAGATGTCGCCCTCGACGGTCTGGATGTCGCCGAGGTCCTCCTTCGCCGTGGAGCCGGCCTCGCCGGAGTCGGTGGTCTCTTCGGTGGCGTTGTCGCCGCCGTCGCCCGTGGTCTCGTCGTCGCTGGGGCTGGTGCACGCCGCGAGGACGAGCGAGCCTGCCACCAGCACGGCGGCCGCCTGGGCCGTACGCCTGATCTTCAATGTTCCTCCTGGATGCTGGGACGTGACCACGGGCTGCGCCGGGGGTACCCGGTGGCCGTGCCGCAGTGCACGCCGAGGTGCCGTCACGGTACACACGGGTCAGTGGTCCATACGACGGACGAAACAATCCGGCAACCGTTTCGTTATGGACTTGAGACAGCCTGTGGGGCAGATCTCACCATGTGGACCGGGGCGTCGCCCCACCCCTCCATCTCGCCAATTGGTCAGTTGACCGACGGTTCCGGCGGACGGAGCGTCAGCCAGCCGACCAATTGCGAAGGTGGCGGGCGGGGAGGTGGCCGAAGCGGTGCCGCGTGCGCGACACCGCCTGCTCCCGCACGACGGCGAGAAGCTCGCGGCGGCCGGTGGCGAGGACCGGGCCGGCCAGGACGGTGACCTGCGGTGACCACAGGGCGTCGAGGAGCGCACCGGCCTGCGGGCCGACGACGCGCACCCGGTCGATCCCCTCCTCGTGCACCCGCGCGAGGAGCTGCGCGTCCGTCTCGGCGCGGGTGACGTGCCGGCCCAGACGGCGCAGGCCGGCGTGGGTCTCGCGCCCCCGCAGCGCGCGGAGGGCCGCGCTCGTCACCGGGTCCAGGCTCACCCGCACGTCCGCCCCCACCGCCTCCCCGGCGAGGAGGACGCGCAGGAGCTCGACCGGGGCCGCGCCCGGCACCGTGCGCACCGTGAGCGGCACCGGCCGGTAGCGGAAGGCGTTGGACTCCGCCCGCAGTCCGGTGTGGTCCTGCGCGTCGCGGATCTCGGCGTCCCACGCGGCGGCGTCGGAGCCGGCGGCGCTCTCGAGCCAGGTCCGCTCCGCGTCGTCGGGGACGAGGGCGGCGTAGTCGGCGAGCGCGGCCCGCACCGCCGCGGACGGCGCGGCGGTCCGCGCCGGGAGCCCGTCCATCGCCCACTCCCCCAGCTGGGCGACGTAGTTCGGTCCGCCCGCCTTCGCACCGGGGCCGACGGCGGAGGACTTCCACCCGCCGAAGGACTGCCGCTGGACGATGGCGCCGGTGATGTGCCGGTTGACGTAGGCGTTGCCGACCTCGACGTGCTCGAGCCAGTGGTCGATCTCCTCCTCGTCCAGCGAGTGCAGGCCACCGGTGAGCCCGTAGGCAGTGGCGTTCTGCAGCTCGATCGCCTCGTCGAGGGTCTCGGCGCGCATGATGCCGAGCACCGGCCCGAAGCACTCGGTGAGGTGGAGGAAGGAGCCGGGCGCGACGCCGTCCTTGAGACCCGGGGACCACAGCCGCCCGGTGCCGTCCAGTTGTCGGGGCTCCACAAGCCAGCGCTCACCCGGCTCGAGGGTGGTGAGGGCGCGGCGCAGCTTGCCGGTGGGCGGCTCGATGACCGGGCCCATCGTCGCGGCCAGGCCCGTGGGCCAGCCCACCCGGAGGGATCGGACGGCGTCGACGAGCTGGCGCAGCAGCCGCTCGGAGCGCCCCGCGGAGCCGACGAGGATCGCGATCGACGCCGCGGAGCACTTCTGCCCGGAGTGCCCGAAGGCGCTCTTGACGAGGTCGGCGACGGCGAGGTCGTAGTCCGCGGCGGGGGTGATGACGAGGGCGTTCTTCCCCGACGTCTCCCCCAGCACGCGCGGGCCCCCGGGCCGGCCGGTGCGCCACGAGCAGAAGAGCTCGGCGGTCTCGGCGGCGCCGGTGAGGACGACGGCGTCGACGCCGTCGTGGGCGACGAGCGCCCGGCCCACCTCGTTCTCGGCGGCGCGGACCACCTGGACGACGTCGTCGGGCACGCCGGCGGCGTGGAGCGCGGCGACGGCCGTCTCGGTGCAGCCGGGGACGGCGGGGGCCGGCTTGATGACGACGGCGCTGCCGGCGGCGAGCGCGGCGAGGACACCGCCGATCGGGATCGCGACCGGGAAGTTCCACGGCGGGGTCACGAGGGTGAGGACGTGCGGGGTGAAGCGGGCGCCGTCGGTGTGGAGGGAGGCGCCGGGCTCGAGCTCGAGGGCCCGGTCGGCGTAGTAGCGGGCGAAGTCGACGGCCTCGGAGACCTCGGGGTCGGCCTGCTCGATCGTCTTGCCGCCCTCGGCCGCCATGAGCGTGACGAGCTCACCGCGGCGCGCCTCGAGCTCGTCGGCGGCGCGGCGCAGGAGCGCGGCCCGGTCCGCGGCAGGTCGCGTGGACCAGCCGGGGTGGGCGGCCCGGCCGCGGGCGACGACGGCGTCCACCTCCGCCGTCGTGCGCAGGACCGGGGAGGCGAGGGGCGCGGGCCGGGCCCGCACCCGCTCCCTCGCCCACGCGCGGACCTCGGGCAGGGCCGGGTCCGCGTCGGTCGTGTTGTCGAAGGACGGGCCCGCCGGCTGCCGGTCGGCGGTGCGCCGGCGCTCGGCGGCGACGGTGCCCATCGCCGCGACGGAGGCCCGGAAGCGTGCCTCCTGGTCGGCCATGGACGCCTCGCCCGCGCCGTCGTCGCCGTCGAAGAGGGCGCGGAGGAAGTTCTGCGGCTGGGCGTTCTCCTCGAGGCGCCGCACGAGGTAGGAGACGGCGACGTCGAAGTCCTCGGGCGCGACGACGGGCGTGTAGAGCAGGACGGTGCCGACGGCCTCCTTGACCGCGCGCGCCTGCGCCGGGGCCATGCCCTGGAGCATCTCGACGTCGAGCATCGCGGTGACGCCGCGGCGCTCGGCGAGCAGGTGGGCGAGGGCGACGTCGTAGAGGTTGTGGGAGGCCACGCCCAGGCGCAGCGCGCCGGCCAGCTCCGGGCGCAGCGACCGCTCGACGAGCCGCAGGTAGTTGGCGTCGACGTCGTCCTTGGTCTCGTACGGCGCCTGCTCCCAGCCGTGCACCTCGGCCTCGACGCGCTCCATCGAGAGGTTGGCGCCCTTGACGAGGCGCACCTTGATCCCGGCGTGCCCGGCGGCGGCGCGCCGCCGGGCGAAGGTGATGAGCCGCTCGAGGGCGGCGACGGAGTCGGGGAGGTAGGCCTGGAGGACGATGCCGGCCTCGAGGTCCGCGAACTCCGGCTCGGCGAGCAGGCGGGTGAAGACCTCGAGCGTGAGGTCGAGGTCGCGGTACTCCTCCATGTCGAGGTTGACGAAGGCGTGCGGGCTGCGGGCCGCGGCGGTGCGGTACAGCGGGCGCAGCCGGTCGAGGACGCGCTCGACGGTGCCGGCGGTGTCCCAGGTGGAGATCTGGGAGACGAGGGAGGAGACCTTGATCGAGACGTAGTCGACGTCGTCGCGCTCGAGGAGGGCGCGGGTGCGCTCGGTGCGGGCACGGGCCTCGTCCTCCCCGAGGACGGCCTCGCCGAGGAGGTTGATGTTGAGGCGGAAGCCGTCGCGGCGGGCCCGGGCGAGGTGCTCGGCGAGCGCGGGGTCGTGGGCGTCGACGACGAGGTGCCCGACGAGCTGGCGCAGCCGGCGGCGCGCGAGCGGGACGACGAGCCGGGGGGCGAGCGGGGCGGCGAGCGCCCCGGCCCCGAGGAGCGTGCGGTCGACCGGGCCGAGGAAGCCGGCGGCGCCGGCGGAGATGCGGGACAGCTCGCGGGCGGCGACCTCCTCGTCCTCCGGGCGCGCGACGCGGTCGACGAAGCTGACGGCGAGGTCCAGGCCCTCCGGGTCGCTGACGAGGGCGGCGAGCTGGGTGGAGGCGGCCCGCTCCCGGCGCGTCTGCCCCTCCTCGGTGGCGGCGAGCCACGCCTCGGCGAGGGCGACGGCGTCCTCCACAAGGTCGGCCACGTCCGGCGGGGTGGCCGGCCGCTCGTCGGTGGGGGTCGCGGTCGTCATGACGCCTCCTCGGGGATCACCCGGCGCGGGAGCTGAAGTCGGTCCTCCCAGGTTCCCACGACCCGCGACGCGGTGGCACTCGGCTCAGCGCAGGTGGAGCCGGCACCGGGCCTCGTAGGCCTCGGTGCCGCCGACGTGCTCGGTCCGCGGGACGCGCGCGTCGCCGACGTCACCGGCGACCGTGCGGACGTGGAAGGGGGCGTCGCGTCCGCACACGGCGCAGACGGCGGTGAGCTTGGTGACGTCGTCGGCGAGCGCCATGAGGGAGGGCAGCGGCTCGAAGGGCCGCCCGTCGAAGGTGACGCACAGCCCGGCGACGACGACGGTGGTCCCGGCCAGGACGAGCGCCTCGACCACGGGGACGAGGCCGTCCCCGAAGAACTGCGCCTCGTCGATCGCGAGGAGGTCCGGCGCGCGGCCGGCCAGGAGGGCCTCGAGCGAGCGCACGTCGGTCGCCGCGCGGGACGGGATGCTCAGCCCGGCGTGCGAGGCGATCCGCCCGGCGCCGTGCCGCTCGTCCCACGAGTGGTTGACGATCTCGACCGTGAGGCCGGCGAGCTGGGCGCGGCGCACCCGCCGCAGCAGCTCCTCGGACTTCCCGGCGAACATCGGCCCGCACACCACCTGGAGCCGGCCCAGCCTCTCCTCGCTCATGCGGCACACCCTAGTGAGCCGGGGATATGTTCGAAGTCGTGAGCAGCCAGACCGAGACCGTCGTCCGTTCCCTCCTCGACCTGCGCACGTGGGTGGCCTTCGACGTCGACGACGCCGGCCGCGTCCTCGCGGGGCACGACGAGCTCGGCACCGTCCAGCTCGTCGAGATCGCGCCGGACGGGGGCCGCACGCCGCTCACCGCGCTGCCCAGCCGCTGCTCGGGCCGCTACGTGCCGGGCCGCCGCGCCGTCGTCGTCCAGCACGACACGGACGGTGACGAGCTCATGCAGCTCTCGCTCCTCGACCTCACCTCCCCGCCCGCGGAGCCGGTGACGCCGGCCGGGCTCACGCCGCTGGTCCACGACCGCCGCTACATGCACGTCCTCCAGGACGTCACCGCGGACTCGCTCGTCTTCCACACCAACCGCCGCAACGGCGTCGACATGGACGCCGTCGTCCGCGACCTCACCACCGGGGCCGAGCACGTGGTGCACGACGGCGGGGGCTACGTCACGGCCGCCGCCGTCTCCCACGACCACACCTCCGTCGCCGTGACGGGGCTGAGCCTGCGTCCCGCCTCGACGCTCGTGCGGGTCTCCGGGCCGCGCGCCGTCGGTGACGGAGCCGTCACCGACCCCGACGAGCACGCCCGCCACGCACAGGTGGCGTGGACGCCCGGTGACGAGGCGCTGCTCGTCGAGTCCAACCACGAGCGGGAGTTCACCGCCGTGGCCCGGGTCTCCCTCGACGGGCGGGAGTGGACGTGGCTCGTGACCGACGACGCCCACGACCTGCACCTGTGGGCCTCCCCGAGCGGGCGGGCGATGGTCGTCGGCACCGTGCGTGACGGCGCCGTCGCCCTCGCCGTGCACGACGGCGACGGCGGCCTCCGCTGCGCCGTCGACCTGCCCGGGGAGGGGGTGCCCGACGTCGTGTGGGCGGCGGACGAGCAGCGGCTCGTCGTCACGCTGTCCACGCCGACGGACCCGTCGAGCCTCCACCTCGTCGACGTGGCGACGGGCGCGTCGACGCCGCTCGCGGCGGTCCCGGTGCCCGGCGAGGTGCGCGGGCGGCTGGTCGCGCCCACCGTGCACCGCGTGCCGACGCCCGACGGCGAGGAGGTGCCGCTGTTCCAGTACTCCCCCACCGGTGAGGACGGCACGCTCGGCGGCGCCTCGGTGCTGCTCGTCCACGGTGGCCCGGAGGCCGCGTCGATGCGGAGCTTCAGCCCGGTGGTCCAGGCGCTGTGCTCGGCCGGGCTCACCGTGCTCGTCCCGAACGTCCGCGGCTCGACGACGTACGGCAAGCGCTGGTACTCCCTCGACGACGTCCGGCTGCGTCTGGACTCGGTGGCCGACCTCGCCGCCGTCCACGAGTGGCTGCCCTCGCAGGGGCTGGACCCGGCGCGCAGCGCCCTGTGGGGCGGCTCGTACGGCGGCTACATGGTGCTGGCCGGCGTCTCGATGCAGCCCGCGCGGTGGGCGGCGGGGGTCGACATCGTCGGGATGAGCTCGCTGGTGACCTTCCTCGAGAACACCTCCCCCTACCGGGTGGCCTACCGGGAGCGCGAGTACGGCAGCCTCGCCGAGGACCGCGAGTTCCTCGAGGCGGCGTCACCGATCACCTACCTCGACGACATCGTCGCGCCGCTGTTCGTCATCCACGGCGCCAACGACCCCCGTGTGCCGCTGAGCGAGGCCGAGCAGATCCGCGACGCCCTCGCCGGCCGCGGCGTGGACTGCGAGCTGCGGGTGTACGCGGACGAGGGGCACGGCCTGGCGAAGCGCGAGAACCGGCAGGACGCCTACCCGGCGGCGATCGAGTTCCTCGGGCGGCACCTGGCGCGGTGAGCCGGACTCCGGCCGGCGTGCCTGGTCCCCCTGGGTGTGGACTTCTCGACCTCTGAGGTCGAAAAGTCCACACTCAGTCCGGCAGGGTCGCTCGGCCGGCGCTCCGTCGCGTTGTCACGCCGCCACCGGCCGGCGTCGCTCGCGGCGCGCCGCGACCCGCTCGGTGACCTTCTCCAGCGGGAGGAAGGCGAACCAGCACACCACCGTGGGGAGGAAGTGGATGCCCATCGCCACGAAGGTGGCGAGGTGGAAGGCGAGGAAGCAGCCGATGGCGAGGTAGAGCCACCGCCCCCGCAGGAAGAGGACCAGGGGCGAGAGGATCTCCAGGGCGAGGGACCCCCACTGGGCCGCGCGCAGCAGCATCGGGTAGGCCAGCGTCCACTCGACGAAGTGGGAGCCGCGGCGGACGATCGCCCAGGTGAGCACCGACCCGTTGGCCCAGGTGACCAGGCTCCCAGCGCGCGACCACTTGGCGAAGACCGAGCCGAAGTAGGTGAGCACCGTGGCGATCTGGACGGTGCGCATCGCCCAGCCGGCGGCCTGCGAGAGGGTGTGGTCGCGGTAGTGGGCGACCCCCGCCGTCGGGAGGACGAGCGTGGCGATCATGAGCGCCATGTGGTCGTGCTGGACGTAGGAGAAGCCCTGCGAGTTCAGCGCCCACACCCAGAAGGTCAGGGTCACCCCCCAGCCCGCCACCCGCTGCGCCCTGCCCGCGATCGCCAGCACGCAGGAGAGCACGAGGGCGGCGAGCAGCGCGTAGGAGACGGCCGTGCTCAGCGGCGGCAGGTGGACGAGCCGCGCCAGCAGCGTGGGCTGGTAGAGCTCGGGGACGTAGGAGTGCTGGATGACGTCGTCGAAGTTGAACAGGACGTCCCAGATGACGAAGGCGTAGACGAGCGCGCGGAACGCGGCAACCCTGGCGAGCGGCACGGGCCGGGCCAGCCAGCCGACGACGGCGCGCACGTCAGTCCTCCTCCGCGGTCGAGTCCCAGCGCAGCAGCTCGACCTCCTCGGGCTCGCCGACGACGTAGCCGTCCTCCAGCTGCTGGATCGAGCGCATGAGGTAGAGCGTCTCGATCGGCTCCCGCCCGGGCCCGAGCGCGGCGTAGCCGTCGACGAGGGACTGCATGAGCCCGGGGTTGTCGAGGATCCGCTGCAGCTGCCCCTCGACCTCGGCACGGGCGACACCGATCGTCCGGTCGTTCATCGGGATGCGCCGGCCCTGCTCCGTCGCGGTGTCGGCGAGCAGGTACGTCGACCGGACCGTGCCGTCGAGGTCGCGCGGTGTCGCGAACTGCGAGAGCGTGCCGAGCGGGAAGAGGTCGTTGGTGTCGGCGACCTGCCCGTAGGCCAGCACCCCCAGGGCGGCGACCGTCCCGGCGACGCGCACCGCCAGCCCCGCGGCCGACAGCCGGCGGACGTCCTGCTTCCCGTCCGCCGGGCGACGCTGCACTCGGGGCGGCTCCATGACCGGCAGCGTATCGGCGCTGTGCGGCGGCGACGCCGACCCCGGCGGGGTGGGTCGGGGGGCTCGCCGTGCCGCAGCGCGGCGCCGGGGCTACCGTGACGCGATGGGACCCGCCACGCGCGCCACCGACGCCCTCATCCGGCTCTACCAGCAGCGCCTGTCCCCGCGGAAGGGGTGGACCTGCGCCCACCTCGTCGCCCACGGCGGTCAGTCGTGCTCCGCCGCGGTGCGCGACGTCGTCGTGAAGCGGGGAGTCGCGAGGAGCGTGGTGCCGGCCGTCGTCCGCTTCGTCGCCTGCTACCAGGCGGCGAGCATGCTCGCGGCCACCCAGGTGCAGGGGGTGTGCTGCTGCGGCGGCATCCCCATCCCGTTCCGCTTCCGCCGCTGACCGACCGGGGTGCTCAGGGGCGCGCGGTCGTGAGACCGGCGCGCAGGTGCTCGAGGCCGTAGTCGAAGGCCTCGTCGACGCTGCCGCCGAGGCGGAAGGCCCCGGCGAGCTCCATCTGGAGGAAGCCGGTGGCCCAGGCGGTGAAGAGGCGGGCGGCGGCGAGCGCCTCCTCCTCCCCCACGAGGTCGGCGGCGGCCCGGAGCACCGGGGCGGACGAGCGCCGCAGCGCCCCCTCCTCGGCGTACGGCGTGAAGACGAGGCGGAACGCCTCGGGCTGCTCGTGGGCGAAGGCCCGGTACGTCGTCGCGAGCCTGCGGAGGTCGGGGGCCGCCTCCTCGAGCCGCGTACCCAGGTCGTCGACCGTGGCGGCGACGACGGCGGTGAGGAGGGCGTCGCGGTCGTGGAACCGCTTGTAGAGCGAGGGCGCCCTCACCCCCACGCGCGCGGCCACCGCCTGCATCGTGAGGCCCGCCGGCCCGGCGCTCTCAAGGATCTCCCGCGCGGCGGTGACGACCTTGGCGTTCGTGGTCCGGTTGGGCGAGGGCATGGGAATACTCCTTGGCTATTGACGTTAGCCATGATGGCTAACTACCGTAGCCATCCTAGCCCGAAGGGACCGCCATGAAGATCGCGCCGCACCTCCACCGCCTCGGCAACGACGTCGTCGCCTCCTACCTCGTCGAGCTGCCCGAGGGCATCACGCTCGTCGACGCCGGCCTGCCCGGACACTGGACCGACCTGCTCCGCGAGCTCAAGGCGATCGGACGGCCGCTCTCCGACGTCCGCGGGCTCGTCCTCACCCACGGCGACAGCGACCACATCGGCTTCGCCGAGCGCCTCCGCACCGAGACCGGTGCGCCCGTCTTCGTCCACGCCGCCGACGCCCACCGCGCGAGGACCGGGGAGAAGCCGAGGACGCCGATGGGGCCGGCCCGGCTCGGGCCGATGCTCGGCTTCCTCGCCTACGGGTTGAAGAAGAAGGCTGTGCGCACCCGTCACGTGGGAGAGGTCGTCGAGGTGGCGGACGGGGACGCGCTCGACCTGCCGGGGCGCCCCGTCGTCGTCGGGATGCCCGGCCACTCGCCGGGGAGCATCGCCGTCCACGTCCCGGCGGTCGACGCCGTCTTCGTCGGGGACGCGCTCACCACCCGCCACGTCCTCACCGGGCGCGAAGGGCCCCAGCCGGCGCCGTTCACGGACGCACCGGAGGAGGCACTGGCGTCCCTCGACCGGCTCGCGAGCGTCTCCGCCTCGTGGGTGCTGCCCGGCCACGGGGCGCCGTGGCACGGCACACCGGCCGGCGTCGCCGCCGCGGTCCGCGCCGCCTGACGCGCCGGCGGCTCCTTCCACGACCGTCGCGTCGTCAGTCTCTCGACGGATGTGTAACCGTGGCTTTACGCTTTGCCGGTGACCGTGTTCGAGGCGCTGGCCGACGAGACGCGACGCCGCCTGCTCGTCCGGCTGGCCGGCGGCGCGCTCTCGGCCGGCGACCTGGCCGCGACCGAGGCGGCCTCCCGCCCGGCGATCAGCCGGCACCTCAAGGTGCTCCGGCAGGCCGGCCTGCTGGAGGTCCGCCAGCACGGACGGCATCGCATCTATACGCTGCGTCCGGCCGGGCTCTCCCCCGTCCGGGAGCTGCTGGACCGGCTCGACACGGGCGACCGGCCGGCCGTCGCGCCACCGGTCTCCGAGGGGCGGCTGGCGGCCCTCGACCTCGAGGTGCGCAGGACGGTGCGCGAGTCTCGCCCGCCCGTCTCCGACCGTCTACCCCAGAGGAGCTCGTCATGACCACGACACCACAGCCGCGCGGACGCCTCGGCGCCGGAGCCCACGGGCGCGAGGTACAGATCGAGCGTCAGTTCCGCGCCCCCGTCGAGGACGTGTGGGTGGCGATGACGGAGTCCGACCGCCTCGAGCGGTGGATCGGGCGGTGGGAGGGGGACCCTGCCACCGGGAGGGTCACGTTCTTCATGACCGCCGAGGGTGAGGACGTGGAGCCGGAGGAGCTGACGATCACCGAGTGCCACGCGCCCCACCGCTTCGCCGCGGACACCAGCGTGGGGGACGGGGTGTGGCACCTGCGCTTCGAGCTGAGCCAGGACGGTGACGTCACGACCCTCGTGTTCGCCCAGGCGCTCGGGGACGACCCGCTCGGCAGCGTCGGGCCGGGGTGGGAGTACTACGTCGACCGGCTCGCGCGGACGCTGGAGGGCGGGGACGCCGCGGACGTCGACTGGGACGACTACTACCCGGCCATGAGCGCCTATTACGACGAGCTCGAGCGCTGACCGTCAGCCGCGCGTCAGCTCCTCGGCGAGCATGACGATGATGCCGCTCGGGCCGCGGACGTAGGTGAGCCGGTAGAGGTCCTCGTAGGTCGCCACGCCCCGGAGCGGGTGGCAGCCGTGCCGTGCCGCCACGGCGAGGGCGGCGTCGAGGTCGTCGACCGCGAAGGCGACCCGGTGCATGCCGATCTCGTTGGGCCGGGTGGGCTCGGTCTCGATCGGCTCGGGGTGGAGGTACTCGAAGAGCTCGAGCCGCGCCTGGCCGTCGGGCGTCTGGAGCATCGCGATGTTCGCGTGGTTGCCGTCCAGCCCGACGGCGGTGTCGGTCCACTCCCCACTCACCGTGTCGCGGCCGAGCACGGTGAGACCGAGGTCGGTGAAGAAGGCGATCGCGGCGTCGAGGTCCCGCACCGCGATGCCGACGTTGTCGAGCCTGATGGCCATGCGCGGCACGCTAGCGAGAGCCGGGTCGGGGGACAAGGGCGTTGCCGGGACCGCGGCGGCAGTCGCCCCTACAGCTCGGTGACCCGGCCGGCGTCGACGTGCCACCGGCGGTCCGTGCGCACCGTGGCGAGCATCCGCCGGTCGTGGGTCACCAGCAGCAGGGTGCCGTCGTAGGACTCGAGCGCCTGCTCGAGCTGCTCGATGGCGGGGAGGTCGAGGTGGTTCGTCGGCTCGTCGAGCACGAGGAGATTGACGCCGCGCGCCTGCAGCAGCGCCAGCCCGGCACGGGTGCGCTCCCCCGCCGACAGGTCATCGACCGGGCGGTTGACGTGGTCGGCCTTGAGCCCGAACTTCGCCAGCAGCGTCCGCACCTCCCCGGACGCCAGGTCCGGGACGCGCTCCTCGAAGGCTGCGACGAGCAGCGCGGACCCGGCCAGCTGGGCGCGCGCCTGGTCGATCTCACCGACGTGCACGCCTGCTCCGAGGCTCGCCGTTCCCTCGTCGGGCAGCTGCCGGCCGAGCAGCGCGCGCAGCAGGGTCGACTTCCCGGCCCCGTTCGGTCCGGTGATGCCGATCCGCTCCCCCGCGTTCACCTGGATCGAGACCGGGCCGAGCGTGAAGGAGCCTTGGCGGAACACCGCCGAGCTGAGCGTCGAGACCACCGACCCGGAGCGCGGCGCCGAACCGATGGTGAACTGGAGCTGCCACTCCTTGCGCGGCTCCTCGACCTCCTCGAGCCGGGCGATGCGGCTCTCCATCTGCCGGACCTTCTGCGCCTGCTTCTCGCTCGACTCACTCGACGCCCTGCGCCTGATCTTGTCGTTGTCCGGGGCCTTCCTCATCGCGTTGCGCACGCCCTGGCTCGACCACTCCCGCTGGGTCCTGGCCCGTGCGACGAGGTCGGCCTTCCTGTCGGCGAACTCGTCGTACCTCTCCCGCTGGTGACGGCGGACGGTCTCCCGCTCCGCGAGGTACGCGTCGTAGCCGCCGCCGAAGACCCGGTTCGTGCCCTGGGCCAGGTCGAGCTCCAGCACCCGTGTCACGCAGCGCGCGAGGAACTCGCGGTCGTGGCTGATGACCACCACGCCGCCGCGCAGCCCGTGGACGACGGCCTCGAGCCGTTCGAGGCCGTCGAGGTCGAGGTCGTTCGTCGGCTCGTCCAGGAGCACGATGTCGAACCGGGACAGGAGCAGCGCCGCCAGCCCGACACGTGCGACCTGCCCTCCGGACAGCGAGGTCATCAGGGCGTCCTCGGGTCGCGCGCCGCCGAGGTCCAGCCCCAGCTCGGCGAGCGCCACCGGGAGGCGCTCGTCGAGGTCGGCGGCACCGCTGGCCATCCAGCGGTCCAGCGCCGCGGAGTAGGCATCGGCGGGGTCGACCCCGCCGACGGCGAGCGACGGGTCACCGAGTGCCGCCGCCGCGGCATCCAGGTCCCGGCTCGCCTCGGCGCACCCCGTCCGCCGGGCGATGTACTCGGCCACGGTCTCACCGGCCACCCGCTCGTGCTCCTGGGGCAGCCAGCCGACGAAGGCGTCCGGCGGCGAGAGCGTGACGGTGCCCGCCTGCGGCTGGTCCCGGCCGGCGAGCAGCTTGAGCAGCGTGGACTTCCCGGCGCCGTTGGCACCGACCACCCCGAGGACGTCACCAGGGGCGACGGTGAGGTCGAGGGAGTCGAAGAGGGTGCGATGGCCGTACCCGCCGGCCAGGCCGTGGGTCACGAGGGTTCCGGTCACCAGCCGATCTTGCCATCGAGGCACGAGCCCGTGCGCTGGACGTCGGGCGGCCGGCGCCGTGCCGTCGTCGGCGGCCTCACCCGCGGCGACAGCGACTCCGGCCCGTCGGGAAACGGATCGGGCCGTCTCGCTGCGCATGAAACCTCGACGACACCGCCCGAAACTCCGTCGAAACAGCACCGTGGAACCGTGCCGATCGGCCGGTCGACATGCCCCGGCTCACGTCGACCGAGGAGCACCATGAGAACCAGAGCACGACTCACCGCGCTCGCCGCTGCACCGCTGGTTGCGGCCGGCCTGATCGTCCCGGCGAGCACGGCGGGCGCCTTCACCTACGTCACCGACGCCGAGGGCACGGCCTGGGGCATCCACACCGCCGCACCGCCTGCCGCCGACACCGGGAGCATCCGGGCCACGCAGAGCGGCACCGGCGTGCAGGCGCCGTACTCGACCATGCTCAACGGCTACGGCGGGATCCGGGTGAGCGTCGATGCGACCGAGAAGCACCGCTTCGACGGCGAGCTGCTGCGTGGGTTCGGTCTGACCGAGCGCAGCGAGGGGCAGTTCGAGACGACCCGGTCGGTCGACCTGAGTGGCGTGCGTGTCTCACGGGCGGTCCACGTCGAGACCGGTTCCACCTTCGGTCGCTGGCTGGACACCTTCACCAACACCACTGGGCAGACACTGACCGTCGAGGCGGCGTTCGGCGGGCAGACCGGCTTCGGGTCCACAGGCACCAACGCGAGCCGCGTCGTCGCGACCTCCAGCGGTGACGAGGAGGTGACGCCGGAGGACTCGTGGACCGCGTCCGCCAGCGGCACCAACGGGGACCGCACGTCCGGCGGTCCGACCGCGACCGTCGTCGGGGAGTTCGACCGCACCGGCAACTGGCTGCGCGAAACCTTCACCCAGCCGATGGGGTCGGAGGGGCACGCCGCCAACTTCCCCGCCTACGTCACCACGCTCACGCTCGCACCGGGCGAGACCGCCTCGCTGCTGCGCTTCGTCGTCGTCGGGCAGCCCGTGACGGCCGACACCCTGGGCGCTGAGATCGACGACGTGAGCGCCGTGGCTGCGGAGCTGGCAGCCGACCCGGAGCTCGACGGCCTGTCGCGCGCGCAGATCTGCTCCATCGTGAACTTCGAGGGCCTCACGCCCGCGGCCGCCGGCGCCGAGCCCGGCCACTGCCTCGGCGACGACGCCACGAAGGTCGAGCAGCCGCAGGCGCCCGCCGCACCGGCAGCGGTCACCACCTCGTCCTACGACGTGGTCGACACGACGATCGAGCAGATGCGGGCGGACCTGGAGGCAGGTCGCACCTCCTCCGTCGAGATCACCCAGGCCTACCTGGACCGCATCGCCGCCTACGACGAGGGTCAGTTCGGGTTCAACGCCTACACCACCGTCGCGAGCGACGCCCTGGAGCAGGCCGCGGAGGCCGACCGTCGTCGGGCCGGCGGTGAGACCGGCGCGATGCTGGGTATCCCGATCGCGGTCAAGGACCTCTACCACACCGCGGACATGCCGACCACGAACGGGTCCCTGACCTTCGACGGGTTCCGACCGGACGAGGACGCCTACCAGGTCGCGCGGCTGCGCGAGGCCGGGGCAGTCATCATCGGCAAGGCCACCATGGAGGAGTACGCGACCAGCGGCTCCTACTCCGACAGCGGCTACGGGACCGTGTGGAACGCGTTCGACCCCTCGCGGTCCGCGCTCGCCAGCTCGGGAGGCTCGGCCGTCGCCACCGCGACCAGCATGGCCGCAGCGGCCCTCGGCTCGCAGACGGGTGACTCCCTCTACGCCCCTGCCACCGCAGCGAGCCTGGTCACGCTCCGCGGCACGGACGGCATGCAGTCCGACCGCGGCGTCATGCCGCTCGTCTGGCTCCAGGACTACGCCGGCGCCATGACCCGTTCGGTCTCCGACCTGGCGGACATCCTCAACGTGACCTCGGGAACCGACCCGTTGAACCCGGAGACGGCCGAGGCCGACGCTCACCGCCCCGAGGACTGGCGCACCGTCCTCGACGAGGACGCCCTGGAGGGCAAGCGCATCGGGATCCTGCCCTCCGTGTGGGTGGACCCGTACGGCACGACCACGACGATCGACGCGTCGGTCGCCGCGCTGCAGCACATCGAGACGGCGGGAGCCGAGATCGTCGAGCTGCCCGACGGCCCGGTCGCACCGCAGCGCGGGTCCTGGAACCTCAACTGGGAGGGCTGGGCCCGGTACATCGAGTCGTTCCCCGAGCTCGGGATGACGTCGCCCGCGGAGATCGTGTGCTCCCAGGACAAGCTTCCGTACACGCGGTACGCGCCCGAGTACTGCGAGGGCATGGAGCGGATGTCGGACGCCGAGGTCGCCGCCTGGCGTGACTACCGCGCCCAGTACAAGGAGAACATCGCCGCCTGGATGGACGAGCACGGCGTCGACGCCGTGGTCTACCCGTCGCTGCTGTCGGAGATCAGCCTCAACGACGGCGGTGGGAACCGTTCCAGCTTCGGGCGTCGTGACACCCCGTCGGGCGGCTCGGGTGTCCCGACGGTCGCCATGCCCGCCGGGACGGACGTCAACGGTGCACCGGTCAGTGTGCAGCTGATGGGCCGCGCGTGGGACGACGCGGAGCTGGTGGGCATGGCCTACGCCTTCGAGCAGGTGGCGAACGGTCACGTCGCTCCGGACACCGCCCCGGCGCTGACGGTCGTCGAGGTGCCCACCGAGGAGCCGACGGAGGAGCCCACCGAGGAGCCCACCGAGAACCCCACGGAGGAGCCCACCGAGCAGCCCACCGAGGAGCCCACCGAGAACCCGACCGAGGAGCCGACAACTGCGGAGCCCACGGAGGAGCCGACAACGGGTGAGCCGACTGCAGGGCCGGCGACGGGCGGGCCGACCGCGCCCGGCGGCAGCCTGCCGAGTACAGGTCCGGAAGGGATCGCGGTGAGCCTCATCGCCGTCGCGCTCCTCCTCGCGGGCGGTGCCGCACTCGCCACACGCCGAAGGACGCACGCCGGATGACCCGGCGGTGAACCACCACCGATGACGAAGGCCGCCGGCCGCAGCTCTCACGACGAGAGCTGCGGCCGGCGGCCTTCCTGCGAAAATGAGCGCTCGGCAGCGCTGGGAACCCTGCGCGAAGGCTCCGATTCACACGTTGAAGCGGAACGAAAGCGGCCGTTTTCGGGTGGTCACGGACATCGTCGGCTGACCCCGGAAAATCCGGGCTGACCTGCATAAACACGCCTCTCGGACCGTTGGGGCTGGATGGTCACCATCGGCCCCCGCCGGACTTCTTGCGGACTGTTTGCGGACCGCTGGACTCACGGCGCGACCCGAACGACCGCCGCCTCGAACAGCATCCGAGCGACCTGCTCAGCCTTCTCGGTCGCCGCGGCACCCACCGGCTTGGCCTCGTAGCGGTCCTGGTTCCGAGCGCGCCGTAGGCGGTCGAACTCCCGCGCCGCCCTCTCGGCGGGCGGCTTGTCGAAGATCGCGCGGAGGTAGCGGCCGAGCGCCTCGTGCTGGCCGGGCCCGTTGGTCGTTCGAAAGCCGTACGCCGCCAGCAGCGCCTCGCCAACATCGTGACAGGCGTCGTAGGCGATGCCGTACCTGACGACGACGCTGGTGAGCAGCGGCAGCTGGGTCAGGCGCTCCTCGGCCTGACGCAGGAATGAGGTGGCACGTGCGAGGTCGGCGGGCACGACGTCGAGGCGTCGCGCCTCGACCAAGGCGAGGATCGTCGCCTGCTGGACGCGGGTGAGTGGGGTCAGCGCCATGGCAGCTCGCGTATCACGGGTACCGCCGGGCCGCTGCGCACGTTGTCCAGGAACGAGGAGCGCTCACCGAACTCCTCTGGGGTGAGGATCGTCGGGTTCACGGGTCGGCGCACGGCGGCCTCCGCCCGGGCGCATGCCTCGTAGACGGCATCGATGTCGGGCTCACCGAGCACCATGACGTCGATGTCGTGCGGTGCCGGACCGGCATCCCCGAGCATCCGCGCTGCGAAGGACCCGTACAAGAACGCCGACTCGATCCGCTCAATATGGGCGAACTCCTCGGCCAGGATCACGACCGGGCCGGTCGCGACCATGAGGATCTCGCGCAAGGGGCGCACCAGCGGGCTCTCGCGGTTGGCGCGGATCAGCCTTGCGCGACCCACCTGTCGCTCGCTCAGGATGCCGGCGTCCAGCAATCGGGCGACCTCGCGGTGCGCGGTCGGGTAGGCGAGGTTGGCCTGTGTGGCCAGATCGGTGATGCTCAGCTCGTCGCCGGTGAGCAACAGAGTCGAGAGCAAGCGCGCCTGACCGTCCGACCGGAAGATCGGAGCGAGGAGCGGCGACTCTGTTCTCATATAACTGAGATTACCCTCCATTATATCGATAGTCAACGCTGGCGCCTTGTTACCCCGAGAAGATCGGTTCCGCACCGCTGTCGATGTAGTCCAGCAGCGCCTTCACGCTCTTGGCAGGTCTCGTGCGCTTGTACTCGTGGAACTTGAGGTTGCGGTCACGCCAGTAGATCGCCAACATGCCGGTCGACTTCGTGTAGCGCAGCCGTGAGATAGGGAATCTCGTGCGCTCGCCGACGCCGTCCCACGCTGGGCGCACCTCGACGATGTCGACGTGGCGGTCAGAGACGTCGGCCTCGACCTGGACCTGATCCCACAAGTGCTCGGGCACACGCACCCGCCCCAGAGTCGGATGCGGTGGAGATCTGTCTCGGGCAGAGCCACCAACCCAGCCTGCCCCTCGGTAAGACGCGCACCAGAGGGCGTCACGGCCCCCCTCGCCGTAATGAATCGAATTGCGCGCCAGCGACGCCTACGTAGCTCCTGCCCCACGGAGTCGGGGTTTATTGCCGAACCGTTGTCAAGCCTCGAAGCGGCGGCGACGGGTCGAACGGCGTGACAGACAGGTTTGCCGATCGGCGGGGGTATCGCCGCAAGACCACCCCTTTACGGGAGGGAGCCCGGTTTGACGACCGGTTCGCAGGTCGACACCGCCGTCCGGCCCCCGATTTGAGGATCGAGTCCGCCGATCACCTCGTCGAAGCGAGCAAAGCCCAGTTCGGCGACGAACACCACGCGAAGTCAGGCGCTGCGGCTCAACGAGTTCGCTCCTACCCAAGCCTTCGGGACGGAACTGAGCAGCGCGACAACGATGCGGATCGAAGTGCGCGGGACTCTTCGCAAACTCCCATGAATCGAGGTACAAAGGCGCAGCGTTGTCGTATCCTCGACAGGTGTCTAGGCATGGGGTGCTGCCCTTCATCAATGGGCTCAGCGAGAAGCTGGCGTCGCGGTCGCGCCACGTCTGCGTCTTTGTCGGCGCCGGGGCGTCGCGTGCGTGCGGGCTCCCGGATGTCGCCGGTCTGGAGGAGCACCTGCGCACGAGCCTGTCCGGCGAGTCTTTGGCCAAATTCGAATACCTCCTCGATGGGCGCAATCTCGAGCAGGTGTTGAGTCGACTTCGACGCATTGCGGCTCTGCTGATGGACACCACAGACCAGGTGGACGGCTTGACCAGCCACCAGGCGAGGGACCTCGATGTCGAGATCTGCAGGCACATCGTCTCCAAGCTCACCATAAACCCGAGCAAGATGGATCCGATGCTCCGGCTGGCGTCGTGGGCCGCACGCGCCGACTATCACCATCCACTGGAGGTATTCACAGTCAACTACGACCTGCTGGTCGAGACCGGCCTCGAAGGGCTCGGAGTGCCCTACTTCGACGGCTTCGCCGGCACGATGCAGGCCCGGTTCCGCAGCGACCTCGTCGAGGCGACCGCCGGGGAGGAGCGCCACTGGCTGCCAGCGTTCCTGGTACGGGTGTGGAAGCTGCACGGATCAGTGAACTGGGCCTGGAACATCACTCCCCGCCCGTCGGTGGTCCGGCTGGGCACAGCTGTCCCCGAGGACCAAGTGGCAGCGATCTACCCCTCGGATGCGAAGTACGACGAGTCCCGGCGAGTACCGTTCGTGGTGCTGCAGGACCGGCTACGCAAGGCGCTCGAACAGCCCGAGACCCTGACGTTGATCACCGGA
The DNA here is from genome assembly GCF_009193135.1 of Georgenia satyanarayanai. GTDB lineage: Bacteria > Actinomycetota > Actinomycetes > Actinomycetales > Actinomycetaceae > Oceanitalea > Oceanitalea satyanarayanai. The sequence continues at coordinate 36,477 of NZ_VUKC01000007.1, read as the reverse complement.
TACGCCTTCGGTGATCAACACCTTAACGAGATGATATTCGAAGCTGCCCGCCGGCGGCCCCGCTCGGAGTTTATCGCCTTCTGCTACTCCACGATTCCTGACGACCTGGCTGCGCTAGCCACAACGGCGCCGAACGTGCAGGTCGCGAGTCCGGCCGAAGCCATCCTCGGAGGAATCCGCGCAGACTGGGATCCGCCGGATGGCGCTCCGGACGACGTTTGGGCAAAGGAGACGTTTCTGCTGGGCGACTTCACCCACCTCACCCGGTTCCTAGCTCGCAGCTCACCACCTCAGGCCGAACTCGAAGCCCGGCTCAACGAGCTTCTAGCGAAAGCGATAACCCCGGATGCCTGAACGCGAACCTACGTGCATAGGGCGGGTCCGGCACGTCCTCGGCGCGCAGGTCACCGTGGCACTCGACCCGGACCTCGCCGGCGTCGCTCCGATCTATCGCGGCAAGTTGCAACGGGTAGGCCAGATCGGCTCGATTGTCCGCATCCCCCAGGGTCTAGTCGACCTGGTCGGACAAGTTAGCTTGCTCGGAATCGCAGAGCTCAGCGGCACCAGCCCGTCCGCGGAGGGAGTCCAGGTCGGCGAACGCTGGCTGCAAGTCGAGCTCCTGGGCGAAATCGACCGCGGTACCAGCGGCTTCCGCCGCGGTGTAGGCACCTACCCCGGCCTAGACGATCCAGTGCATTTCTCCACCCCCGACGACCTCCGGGCGGTGTTCCCGGCCCCTGACGATGGGTCAATCAGGCTGGGCCGACTGGCTGCCGCGGAGGAAGTGCCGGTGTGTGTCACGGCCAGCCCGTTCGTCACTCGGCACGCGGCCGTGGTCGGGTCCACGGGAGCTGGAAAAACCAGCTGCGTGGCCTCCATGCTCCAACGTTTCACCCGCGGCGGATGGGATGCGGCCAACATCGTCGTCATCGACCCCCACGGCGAATACCCCGCCGCACTCGGTGACCATGCCTCGGTCAGATCAGTCCTCGGAAGCGGGAATCAAGGCATCCGTGTTCCCTTCTGGGCGCTCCCCGCCGCCGACATCATGTCCGCCATCGCCGGCACTACCGGTGGCCCAACGACCCAGAGCCGCTTTTCCGAACTCGTCACCGAACAACGCCGAGCCTTCGCCGCCACAGCGAGCTGGCTCAGTCTCGACCCATCCGCTGTCACTGCGGACACTCCGATTCCGTTCAACCTCAAGGCGGTCTGGCACCAGCTCGACGCTGAGAACAACGAGACTCGAGGCAGCGTCAAGGACCCAGCCACCGCGGAGATCGAACAGCAGGGCGACCCGGCCACCCTCACCCCGACCCGATTCGCGCCCTACGGACAAGGGGGTGCGGCGCCCCACAAGGGCCCCTTCCACGGCCACCACGCCACCGTCCCAGAACTTCTGCGTCTTGGTCTGCTAGATCCCCGGCTGGCCTTCCTGCAGCAGCCCCAAGGCGACCCGCATGGGTCCGATCCGCTCGTTGAAGAGCTGGCCAACTGGCTGGGCCGCGACCAGCCGGTTTCCATTCTCGACTTCAGTGGCGTGCCCGAACGGGCCAGCGATGTGGCGATCGGAGTCATCCTCAACCTGATCTTCGAAGCCGCCGTCCGCACCCCGCCCGACGGCGTGGGCATCGGCCGTCCGCGACCGGTGCTGATCGTGCTGGAGGAGGCGCACCGCTACCTCGGCGACGCAGCCGCCGCGATGGCACGCATAGCAGCCAACCGCATCGCCCGTGAGGGCCGAAAGTACGGTGTCGGGCTCATGTTGGTCACCCAACGCCCCTCCGAACTTCCCGACACCGCCCTGGCGCAGTCCGGCACCCTGGTCGCGCTCCGGCTCAGCAATGCAGCAGACCAGGCCAAGATCCGCGCAGCACTTCCGGACAGCGTCACTGGACTGGCCGCCGTGCTGCCCTCCCTGCGCACCGGCGAAGCGATCATCACAGGCGAGGCCGTCGCGCTGCCGGCACGCACCCTCATCGACGCCCCAGATCCTTTCCCTAACGCACACGACCCTTCGCTGACATCGTGGAGACACCCCAGCACAGTCCCCGACGTCAGCGCCGCACTACAGGCATGGCGTGGCATCTACAACGCAGGGGAACAACCATGATCGACTGGCAACCCGTCACTGGCTCCAGCAGGATCATCGCCGAGGCCTATCTGCAGGAAACCGAGACCATTCTCGTTCGGTTCCCTGACGGCGTGGAATGGGCATACCAGGCCTGCCCGCCGACCGTGTGGCAGGAGTTCACCGCTGATTCTCGCGGGAAGTATATTGCGACCGTGCTCGACAGCAAGCCGAACGGCCGATGGACCGGGTGACCTGAAGACACACGAGCGGGAGGACAGAGAACAGCGTCGTCGTAGACGTCGTCGGGTGCTGGACTGGTCCTCGGTCAGGCACCGTCTCCACAGCGGATCCCTTGCTGGGGACAGCGCAACCACGGCCGCAGCCGCTCTGCCTCGGGAGCGGCGGTGGTCTAGATCGCCCAGCACTCTGCGGCGGACGCGGGCTCGCCGAAGGATTAGCCGGCTACGGGATCAGCAATCCGGTCTACTGGGTCGCTGGACCTAGTCATCACACGGCGGACGTCCGCGGGCAGCCCTGCGCAGGGGGTGGCGTGCGGTTGTCCGGGCCCTGTTGACCGTGCCCCCTGGGTGCGGCGTCAACGCCGGGAGCAACTACCCACCGAGCACCTGAGGGCCGAGAGCTGTGATCAGTTGTCCCACCGCTGAGGTCAGTGCGGCAGTCCCCACCCGTTCGGCGATCTCTTGCAGACGCTCTGCGCGACGGCGAACCGTGCCCGGCTCCGGGAAGCCGTCGGCGGCCTCGTCCTCAATCGTCGCGATTGCCCGGCTTGCCGTCGCGCGATCGTCGTCTCCAAGTTCCTCGACGGCTGCGGCGACCGCTTCCAGCGCGGATCGGAGAGCCTCCGGATCGGTGCCCAAGTTCTGCACCTGCTGGAAGTGGCTCCCTTGTGCGATTTGACCGACGGAGCCGTGTATGACGTTCGTGAATGATGGGGTGGAAGTGGCCGGGACGTACAACCTTCCACCCTGCTCCTCGACCAGGCGAAGCCCCCGATCTGTGATTTTCGACCGGACCGGCCCCGCTGATTGTGCCGTGTCAATCCCGGCGATCAGACCCTGATTCTTGAGAAATGCGGCAGCCCGGTCCACCTCCGACTCGGCGAATGGGTCTCCGAAAAAGTAAGCCCGCGTGTCGCCGAGGAAATGACTCGTGACCGGGTAGTGGCTCGGCCTTGGGCCAACCTCGTTCTCATATAGCCAGTCAAGCAGAGCTTCTCGGCACGCGATTGCTCGCTTTGATCGGTCCGACCGCGCTGCCTCGATGCGCTGCGCTTCCACATGCCCGGCGTTCGTGACGTCAGCCCAAGTCTCATCGGCGACCATGAAATCGGGGCGCTCGGTGAAGCCCTCGCTTCGCAGGCGCCGCATGGCGGACAGCAAGTCCTCCGCTGCGAGCCCGCGATCCTCGCGGAAGGGCGCGGTGTCCCCGTCGTGCCCTGACGGCTGCTGCGCCAGCCACACAAGGACCTGCCACGCGATCAGTTCCGCTCGGTCTCTGGTCCAGCCAGCAGCGCTTTGCGTCATCGTCGTCTCCCTCGCCCGGTTCCATCATTTATGCCACGACTCGACCGTACCCAGTGCCACCGACACCCTCACCGCCAGTAGCCGAAGTCCGGCGTCGAGTATCGTTCGCCGGAGTGCCTGGCGCCAAGGGCGGGGGGCCGTGCGTCGAGCCACTGGCTGTAGAGCTTTCTCGCGAACTTCGGGACTCGGCACGTCGCCGCGACGACGAACGCCGTCCGCGGCAGACCCCACTCGCGAACGGGTAACAACTGTGGCAGAACTCGGTGTCCGGCTGGCGAGGGCCGGTGTGCTGCGGGCTGCCCAACCCAAAACGCGCTGCGCCTCAAAGGTCACGCCCGGCGCCGTCGGTCAACGTCGTGGCGCGATTCGTCGGGTGTAAGAGCGCTGTGCGGAGCCCGCAGGGGATCTCCTCCCGGGGCGCCGCTCCGGCCTCCGGGCCCCACAACGTGTTTCGTCCGGACGTTCCTATGTTGAACGGCCTCGGTCGGCCCAGTGCACGTCTCGCCCAATTACGAACGCGGATGCCCGCATGCGAGGCCACGGGGCGGCACCGGGTCAGGAACCTGGTTGGCGCCGCGCACGACGGCCCCGCGACCACGTAACTTGTACCTATGTCGATAGGAGTAGTTGAGCGTAAGCTGTTATGGGGACGAGCCAACAATCTGTGCGCGTTTCCGGGCTGCTCGCAGGAACTCACCATCAACCTCGATGACCCTGAGTCGCGGGTCTTGGGCGAAGCAGGAGCAGTCATTGGCGAAGAAGCCCACATCCGATCGGGCAGGGTCGACGGTCCTCGGCATGATCCCGAGTACCCGCGAGATGAGATCGATACTTATGGCAACTTGATCCTCTTGTGCCCGACGCACCATACGATGGTCGATAAAGACTCAGGTCGCGGCTACAGCATCGAAGACCTTGAACAGATGCGGGTCGACCATGAGGCCGCCATGCGTGCCACGAGATCTACGGCCGACGAGGCGCGTCGGCGAGTCGCAGAGCGCGTAGCCGCCTCGGCGAAGGTCTGGGAAGACAAGATGCTTGTGGAGGAATGGCAGGACCTCACATTCAACCTGAATTACCCGATCCCCCTCCTCCCGGACAGATTTCGATCCGCGATGCTGGAGACCAGTGAGTGGCTACTCGCAAAAGATTGGCCATCGGACTTTCCCGCGATCCGGGAGGCTTTCGGTCGATTTCGCGAGGCTCTCGACGCGATCACTGCTCACATCCTCGAAACCTTCGACCGGGACGGCGAGCAACGATGGGAGCTTGACCGTGAGTACAAGCGGATCGGCTGGAACCCAGAACTATACCAGGAACTCTCCACCAAGTTTCAGTTGGAGTGCGCGATAACTTGGTGCCTCACGATCGAGTTGACGAAGGCAGCTAATCTGGTCGTCCGTGCAGTTCGAGAGGATATTGACCCGTTCTACAGATTCGACGAAGGTGTGCTCCTCGCCCGGGATGGCGACGGGATCATCAGCATGCGGATCGTGCGACTGGAACATGAGGATCACGAGTGGGGCGAGAAACTCCCAGTGATCGATGTGGAGCAGTGGCGGGCGATAATCCAGGCCGAAGCCAAGGAACGTAGCGAGCGTCCGGACGCTATCAGTCCTTATGAAATGGCCTCCATCATTGATAGCAGGATCTCCCGACAGTCCAGGGCAGAATAGGCTGTGACGGTCCGGTTCCGTACGAGGAACCACCAGCGGACGCTCGCCGTGCCAAGAGGTACGGTCGCCGGTCGAGCGTGCCATAAGACCCGACCGACGGCGCAGCTCGCAATGGGGCCACGTACGAGGCGTGGTCTGCCTCCGATGCTCCGTGCTCGGCTCGTGAAGGAGCTCATCCTCAGCGGCCTGACTGCCCCGTGTCCGCATCTGCGCTCACGCCTGACACCGACGCCTGATCTCTAGTTCTCACTGGAATTCGTTGACTCTCCACGGCCGCGAAAATCCGGTCCCACCTAATACTTCAAGTCCTCTCTCAGGGCCTCCCAATCGAGCGGCACGCATGCTACGAATGACGTAGATGGGCCGCCCGGCATCGGGCGGCCCACGCGGCATTTCTGGGGGTCCGTTGGTTGTCGACGGACGTCCGCGGAGGTGGTGGTCCGGGTGCACGGCGGAGTGAAGTTCTACCGCGGCGCGGCGAAGGCCGCCCGGGCTTACGTCGAGCGCGATCGGTCCCGGGCCGACGACTACTACCTCGGTGAGGGGTCCGGCGTCGCCGAGCGATTCACCGCGACGCCGGAGAGCGTTGGGCACGCGGGTTCGATGGACGGCGAGACCTACGAGCGGTGGGTCGCCGGCGTCGACATTGACACCGGCCGCCCGAAGGGCTGGGTCCGCCAGGACGCGAACGCGCTGCGGTTTGTCGAGGTCACCGTCAACGGGCCCAAGACCTGGTCACTGGCCGCTGCGCACCATCCGGAGGTCTCAGCCGCGCTGGACGACGCGCAGGACCGGGCCGCCGCAGAGATCGTCAGTTGGGTCGCCCAGCACGCGACGACGCGGGTCGGGCCACGTGGGCAGCAGGTGCAGGTGCCGGTCGAACGGATCGAGGCCGCCGTCATCCGGCACTACACCTCCCGTGCCGGCGACCCGCACCGGCACCTTCATCTCCAGATCAACGCCCGCGTCTACGCCGCCGGTGCCTGGCGCGGCATCCACTCCGTCGGAATCCGCGACAGCATTGAGGCGATCAACGGCATCGGCCACGCCGCAGTCGCGACCGACCCACAGTTCCGGGCGGTGCTCGCCGCGCACGGGATGACGCTCGATCCGACGACGAGCGAGATCCGCCAGCTGGTCCCGTACGTCGGGGCGTTCAGCGCCCGCACCGCGCAGATCCGGCGCAACGCGGACCGCTACGAGGCAGCCTGGCGGAGCGCGCACCGTGGCGAGGAGCCAGGGCCCCGGCTGCGCGAGGGGTGGGACCGGCGCGCGTGGGCTGAGGCCCGTCCCGACAAGATCGTCCCGCAGGACGGCCGCGACCTCGTGGCACGTTGGAACGCCGAGCTCCGTGACCTCGGCTACCGCGACCCAACCCGACCCGTTCCGCTCACATGCCCACGCCCGGGATGGATCGACCGCGACGCCGCAGCTGACCTTGTCGTCTCCATCCTCGGGGCGAAGCGGTCGGCATGGAACACCGCCGACATCCGCGGGACGGCCGAGGTCCTCCTCGCACAGACCGGCCTCCTCGCTGACCCGGCCGCGCGAGGCGAGCTCGCCGAGGACATCACCGCTCGCACCGTCGGGCGATGCGTCAGGCTGCTGGACCGGACCGACGTACCTGAGCACATCCGTTCGTTCACCTCGCCGCAGGTTCTGGAGGTCGAGGCCGACGTCGTCGCCCGGATGGCGCGCCGGGCACACCCGGCCCGCACGCTCGGCCTGACCGCGCGCGGCCCGATCCGGCTCGACGCGGCCCAAGCCGCCGTAATCGGTGCCCTGGCTGGCGACGGACCACTCGTGGTAGTCGAAGGGGCCGCCGGTGCGGGGAAGACGACGGCGCTTCGGGCCACGCAGCACCTGCTGTCCCGACGGGGCCATCAGCTGATGGTCGTGACGCCGACGTTGAAGGCGGCGGAGGTCGCCGCCGCCGAGACCGGGGCCGGCGGCCACTCTGCCGCCTGGCTGATCCACCAGCACGGATGGCGCTGGGACGCCGACGGGCACTGGACTCGCCGGCCGAGCCCAGCTCCCGATCCGAGCGCCCAACTCCGGCCCCGCGACCTGCTCCTCGTCGACGAAGCGGGGATGCTGGACCAGGACACCGCCCGAGCACTGCTCACCATCGCCGACGAGGCCGGTGCACGGGTCGCGTTCGTCGGAGACCGGCACCAGCTCCCCGCCGTCGGGCGCGGCGGCGTGCTCGATCACGCGGCGGCATGGGCGCACCCGACCGCGGTCGTCACCCTTGAGAAGGTGCGCCGGTTCGCCGACTCCGAATACGCCGCGCTGAGTCTGCGCATGCGCACGGGCGACGACGCGGGCCGGGTGTTCAACGCGCTCCACCGCCGCGGACACATCGCGATCCACGCCTCCGACGTCGAACGCACGGCCGCTCTCGCCGACGCCGGCGCGAGCGGCGACCTCGTCATCGCCGACACCCACGAGCAGGTCGCGGACCTCAACGCGGCCATCCGGCACCAACGCCACCACGAGAACACACGTGTGGAGATCACGACGGCCAGCGGCGACCGGATCGGGATCGGGGACCGCGTCGCGACGCGGCGCAACGATCCGGACCTGCAGGTCGCGAACCGCCAGACCTGGATCGTCGCCCGAATCGGCAGGGATGGCAGCCTGCTGCTCCACGGCCGGGGGCGAGATCGAGAGGTCCCCGCCATCTACGCCTCACGATTCGTCGAGCTCGCCTACGCCACCACCGTCCACGGCGCCCAGGGCAGCACCGTCACGAACGCCCATGTCGCCATCGGCGAACACACCGGCGCCGCATCCGCGTATGTCGCCATGACCCGCGGCCGGCAGACCAACGTCGCTCACCTCGTCGCCGAGAATGTCGAGGATGCCCGCAGCCAGTGGATCGAGATCTTCAGCCGCGACCGCGCCGACCTCGGACCCGCGCAGGCGCGACAGCAGGCACTCGAGGCGCTCAACCGCTACGGCCCCCGACGCCGTCAACCAGGCACGGCCGCCCGCGACCGCGGCCTCAGCCTGTGACGGGAATCCGGCGCCAAGCCTTGCCTTTTCGTGGCCAAACGACGCCCATGTCGGCCGCGATCCGCGCGTTGTACCCAGCGGGGTCGAGCGGTGGATCCTCACGGGAGGCCCCGCCCTTGGCCTCGTCGATCAACGGCTGCCACGCCGCGCGGACCGAATCAGGAAGGCGCATGCTCGGCCAGGCCCCGACCAACAGGGCGCCGTCGACCGTCTCGAGGAGTACGTCGTCGGGGGCGTGGCACAGCGCCAGTTCATAGAACTCGATCCGCTCGGCAGGATCCGACAGGTCCCAGATCTCCTTGCCGTCCGCGTATCCCCGGACCGGAAAGAGCTGGACGCGCGAGAAGCACCGGGGCACCGGGACCTGCCAGAGCCTGTTCGGCACCGCAAACAAGTCGAGCACGGGATCCTCCAGGTAAACGAAGTCGACCCGGGGGTTCGTCGTAAGCTCCGAGTCCGCAGCGTCCAGCAACCGCTCGACGACCTCTAGCGTCGGTGACTTCCGGCGCTTCTCGTACTCCGACACCGACGACTGCTGGGTCCCCGCCAGCTCGGCCAGCCGGCGCTGAGACAAGCCCGCCGCTCTCCGGGCAGACTCGATCACCGTCATCTTCACCACCGGTCAATGATCGCCGATCATCGATTGGTGCGCCATGCACACCTCTCTATTGACGCCGGAGACACCGGCTGACGACCCAGCCGGGTCGAGCACCGAGGAGCATGACGATGACCGCCTCACCGACCAACCCCATCGAGAACCGTCCGATCACGAACCCCGGCGACGAGATGCTCACCCTCCAGGAAGCCTGCGCCTTCCTCCGCGTCCCCGAGGGCACCCTGCGCTACTGGCGCCACCTCGGCGCCGGACCACGGAGCTTCAAGATCGGCCGCCACGTCCGCTACTGGCGCAGCGAGCTCGTCCGCTGGCTCACCGAGCAGGCGAGCCGTCCACAAAACCACCGCTGAGGCCGCCTGCCGTTCTCTCGCGGAGTAACCATGGAGTCATCCCGAAAGGAGCATCGTCATGGCGGGGAACATCGCCAAACGGGAGAACGGCAAGTGGCGGGCGCGGTACCGCGACGAGGCCGGCAAGGAGCACTCGCGGCACTTCGACCGCAAGGTCGACGCCCAACAGTGGCTGGATCAGGTCACCTCGGCGGTCGTCACCGGCACGTACGCCGATCCCCAGGCCGGACGGGTCACGTTCGCTGCGTTCTTCGGCGAGTGGTCGGCCCGCCAGGTTTGGGCACCCGGTACCGTGCTCGCAATGTCGCTGGCGGCCAGAACGCCGTTTGCGGGGAAGCCGATGAAGGAGGTCCGCCGCTCCGACATCGAGGCCTGGATCAAGCAGATGAACGCCGCAGGTCTCGCCCCCGGCACGATCAAGACTCGGTACGTCAACGTCAGGTCAGTGTTCCGCGCCGCCGTCAAGGACAAGGTGATCGGCTCCGACCCGACCGACGGCGTGCGCCTCCCCCGCCGCCGTCGGTCCGACGTCGCCATGTCGATTCCCACTCCCGAGGAGGTGGGACAGCTGATGGCCGTGGCCGAAAAACGGTTCCGGCCCTTCATCGCCCTCTGCGCGTTCGCCGGCCTACGGCTCGGCGAAGCCGCCGGAGTCCAACTTGGCGACGTGGACTTTCTGCGCAAGACGCTCACGGTCTCCCGCCAGATCCAGCGCCTCAACGGCGGGGAGATCGACGTACGAGCGCCGAAGTATGGCTCCGAGCGCGTGGTCTACCTGGCCGATGGTCTGGTGAACGTGCTCGCCAAGCACGTCGCCGACTACGGCACCGTCGGGAAGAGTCGCTGGCTCTTCGCCGGCGACGAGGAAGGCCCTCCGCACCAGAACACCGTCGGCTACTGGTGGCGTAAGACGCTGCGCGACGCGGGTCTATCCGGCATCAAGCTCCACGACCTGCGCCACTTCTACGCCTCCGGGCTGGTCGCGGCCGGATGCGACGTCGTGACCGTCCAGCGCTCGCTCGGCCACGCGAAGGCGACGACGACCCTCAACACCTACGCCCATCTCTGGCCGACCGCTGAGGACCGCACGAGGAAGGCGGCGGAGTCGATCATGTCCGCGTCGCTCGGCCAGCCTGCCCCGCCTCCAGACGAATCGGCGGCGAGCGCCGGGCGAGTGAGCCCTGGCTTTGATCGCAGATAGACCGCCCTGGGCGTCGCCTCGGTCGCCGCCGGTGCGCGCCCAGGGCGGCGTGCCAGACGCACGGATCTGCCGATGACAGCGCGCCTTGCCGCCCAAGCTGGGAACCGTCAGCAGTCCTAACGAACGAGTAAGGTGTTCTTCGCGAGTCGCATGCGTCTCAGCGGAAGACCTCGGCGAAGGTGAAAGCTAACTCCAGCGCCGGCTCGCTGCCTGCTGCAGCGAACGCTGCCAAGAGCTGCCGGAACGCAACGACACCTTGCGGGTCGAACAGGACCAGATGTCGATGCTCAGCCAGCAACCTCTTGAGATGTGGAACAACCACGTTGCTGGAGATGCTGTCGGATGCGTACTCACCGCCCTTCGTGATGGCCTTCGACAAGGCGAGTAGGGCACGTCGTTCGTCGAGCGGTGCCAGGTAGATGAGGGTCTCGGCCGCATGGTGCACGATGGGGGCGGCCCTCGTGCCTGAGCAGGTGACGAGCACAGGAACAGCACGTTCGGCGAACCGCTTGATCTCGTCGTTCACGACGACTGGCTGCCCGTCGCGCTTGCCGTTGTACGCCCCGCTCGCGAAGTAGACCTGGTCCGCTATGTGGTTGAGCGTCGAAACGGCTTGTTCAAGCTCCTCTTGCACGTCGGTGGGGAGCGTGGCGGCACTCGCGTGTGAAGCGAGGATGCTGTCGAAGTGCTTGAGGCAGGTCTCGGCCGTCGTCGCGGTGAACTCGAAGGCTCGGCTTTGCGACGACTCGTCAGAGCCTGGCCGAAGGTAGTCCCGGACGTGCCGCACCACGCGGTCGGCTTCCTCGATCTCGTGAGCGTTCAGGGCCCAGGTTTCGAGACGCCGCGTCGCGTAGGGCGTCCGATGCGTCAGGGCCAGGTACGTGACGATGCGCACCTCCATGTCGCGCACGTCTTTCGCGTCCCTACCCCGGTGCGCCATGCCTGGCGCGTCGGAATCGCGTGCTGCGCTTCGCTGGAGGAGAGCGTCGACTGCTTGGGGCGCCCGGGGGGCCAAACTGTACAGGACCTGCAGCAGGACGCGTCTCACCGCCGGATGGGGTTCACGCGCCAACCAGTCCTCGAGTCGCCCCACTTGAGTTTCGAGTTCGGCGTTGCCGTACAGAGTTGCGAACGCCCGAGCTGCGTGCATACGGACGACCGGGTTCCGGTCAGTCTCCGACGTCTCGAGGGCCGCGATGATGGACGGTCCGTGCGATGACGCGCACCACTCCTCGCGACTTGCCAATGCTACGAGCCCACTGATCGCTTGGTCGCGCATTCCGGGACTCCATGCCGTCATGACAGGAAGCTTCCGGCGTCGTCACTGCGCCAGGCGTCTAACAAGACCTCGACAACCAAGCGACCAGTCGGCGTGGATGGTTTGACCGCGATGGCGGAGGCGAGGCGTTCAGCTGCGCGGACCAGCACGCTGCGAAACTGGACCGGCGTGTCCGGCGGGGAGAACACCGTGCTGGCCTCGATGAAGCGCGCAGCAAGTCCTTCCAGTGACGACGTGAGGTCCTCAGTCCTGTCGTCCAACAGTTGCATCGCATGCTCCAGGTCTCGCGCGACAGCTTCGAGCTCCGGGCGCACTTCCACACCCTGCCCCCGAACGTGGTCGATGACGGAGTACGGGCGAACTGTGGTGACGGCTCGGTTCGGAGCCGGAACCTCGGGAAGGTCGTCGCCGAGCGCCCGGCGCTGCGTAACAAGGGCAGGGGCGGTGAGCTGCTTCGCATCAAGGCAACCCACGAGGAGTTCCTTGCGAGAAGGACCCAAGTCGTGGCGGTCAACCAAGGTGATCGCAGCCAAGACAGCAGACTCCGCATCTACATGGTTAACAGAGTTCGTCTGAACCGCGCTCGCCAGCAGGTGCGCGGCGTATGTGAAGGTGTCCGGGTGAGCCAGCAGGGTCCCGGTTTTGAACGCGGGGAAGAGCACCGAGGCAAGCTCGGCGGGATGAGCCGGGTCCTGCATCAGCGCGGCCCAGCCCCAAGGCTCGTGAAGCTCACAGACCAGAACTCGCAACACGTCGGCGCCTGCCTGAGGGTCGGCGGTGATGGCCTCGGCGAGCGCTGAGAACATCTTTTGCTCGTCTTCGTGCGCGTAGTCGCTCAGCCCGAACCCGTAGCCGTGGGCCAGCCATCCGTCCACGGCCTGCGCGGTCAGCGGCCACTCCACATTCCGACCCGAGGACCTCGTGCGCGCCGACGAGGCTTCCTTATGCGTTTCGGCGTCTGTGGCGAGGTCGTGCTGCACGCCGTCTTCATCGTCGGTGACGAAGCCTGCGAGCGGGTCTTCCTGCCGTTGAACCACGTCGCAGAGAACCAGCGAGGCCGTCACCGGGTCCTTTGCGGAGACCTCGGGGAACACTTCGACGAGGCGATAGCGGGCCATCTCGGCTTGCTGTTTCCTAGATTCGCGCATAGGCAGGACGGCGCTTCCCCAGAATGAGACGTCCTCATCCCGCGTCTCTACAAAGGTGAACGGCTCAGTCGCAAGCCGACGGGCTAAGGGCGGATCGACGTCCAGCGTGGGAAGGATCGAGTCCGGCAACCACGAGAGCACCGAGCCGCCCCATTGCGCCAGAGCCGCCTCGTCGTCGAGGAGACGTCGCAGAGCTTGACGCAACTCGAAACTTCCGCCAACGAGAAACTCAGTCTGGCGCGCCAGAGCAGCAGCGATGTGTTCCGCACGCGCGGGCATGGATCGGCAGGCATCCAGCAGGCTGGCGACCACCGCCCCACGGTCGCTTACGAGAGTCTCCGGGGCCCCTTCGTCTGCCGGGACGCGAAGCTGCACCGTGATGATCAAATCCGTGGCCACGGCGATGTTTCGCAACGAGCCGGCACCCGCCGCCGCCAACTGGTGTGCGAGGGCGACCGCGGGCCGAACGATCACCGACGGGTCACTTAGCACGGCGCGTACTCGCATCGCGCCGATGAGATGCCTCGTCAGGCGCTGCTTGGGACTCGGCTCGGTCAGATCGCTTGGATCACCTGCGTCCGGGCCGAGCCCTGTGAGGTCGTCGGTCAGGTGGGCGAGTTGAACTATGCGCGCTGCCACAGCCATCGACGCGAGTTCGTGCTCGGTCGCCGATACCGCGAGCGCCGTCGGCCAAAAGCCGCCGGTCTTACGTGACTCCCACAGCATGTCCACCAGGAAGTCAAACGCTGGACGCGCGATGAGAGGAAGGGTCGGGTCCGCGTCGAGCAAGTCAACCAGAGCCTTTGGCGTGTGGTCACCGCGGTACAAGAGATGCACCGCCGTTGCGTAGTCGAAGAGGATGTTGTGAGAGAACGTGACCATGCCGCCAACGCCGCGGATCGGACCGTCGACGACCACCAGCACCCCGTGGGTCAGCAGGGTGTCCAGTGCTGCGCTGTCCTCCGCGCGGACCGTGGGTTCGTCGATGGCAACCTCAAGACGGCGTTCGGCGACCATGGCGGTGACCAACCGCCGGATAAGAGCCTCGCGGCCGTACTGGTCTTCGCCGCGCACTCGATAGTCCCAGTACCGGTGCAACAGTTCCACGCGGCTGCGGATGCGCAGCAGGCCGTCGCGTTCGCGCCTTGTGAGGTGCTCGGAGAGCTCCGCGGCCAAGCGAAGGTTGAACGGGTTGCGAAGAAGTGTTCGCAGGTCGTCCGAGGCAGCTCGGAGCACGCCTGCGAGCGGCATCGGCGGAACGATCTGCTGATCGAGGTCGTCAGCGCTCAGGTCGCCGACCCGCAGGTGGCGAACACCCTCGAGGCGATCGTCGAACATGGCCGGGTCGTCGGAAATCGGGTCACCGGCGAACGCTCGCTGAAGCGGCTGGCTGTTGCGCGTGTCAAAAGTCCTGGCAGAAGCGACAACCTGCCAACGAGTTCCGACAAGCGCCTCAACGACTGCGCTGAGGGACTGCCGGTCGCCTGATCCGCGAAGTGCGTCCACGCCGTCGATAACCAGCAAGCCCGGGCCGCCGGGCCACGCGCGAAGAACCTGCTCGACGGGCTCGCTGGTGTGGAGACGGTTAGCTCCTGCGACATCGCTGGCGCGCAACAACACGACGTCCTCGCGGGTCGAGCGGGCCGAGGCCAGGTCATAGGCGATCGCAGACTTCCCCGCACCCGCGTCGCCGATGATGAGGATCGGATCACGACTCCTGTCCTCGCGCAGCACCGCAGACACTGAACGTGGAATATGCAGCCCTTCGCCGACGGGCAGCTGTGCCTCCGTACGCATCGCCACCATGTTCATGCTCGAACGCGTCTTGATGATGTTGATGTCTCGTGAATGGAGTCGAGGCTCCCTCACGGCAATGCCGACCTGCGCCAGGGTGAGGGCCAGGGCACTGCGATCTCGCCATTCGCGACTCTGGGACGCCGCTTGACCTTCCCCCACCAAGACTGCCCAGGCATCAGACGCCCTCGCGGGATTTTCGAGGGAGCGGTGCAAGACGCTGAGTGCGGCCTCTCGATGTTGCTCGCCTGGTCGTAGCCGCAGCACCAGGATGTGTACGCACTTGAGCAACAGTCTGAGATCTTCCTCGGAGGGCGGGATACCGGCTTTCGCGGTCCACGAGCGCTTCAGGTGATCCAGGCCCACTCTGAATGCCGCGTCCTGGCGCGCCGTGAGATCGGTGCCCAATGGGGTGCCGGGGGGTTGAGATGCGACGCGGCGCACGGCGCTAGCCAAGTCGTCGGCGACGCTAGCGGGAGCCGACCCGTCGGTGCACAGCACGATTGCGTCCCGCGCTGGATCTAGCCGACGCTCATCTGGCCCGGGAGCACGGATGGTTCCACTGAGGAACATCTCGACCGCCTGGTCGAGTGCTCGGGCCAGAGCCGAATCGCCCACCCGCCCCAGTTTCAGCCCGACCTTGACCTGAACGACAAGGACGTTTCCATCCTGCGTCATCACTGCAACGTCATCGACGGCGAATGGAACCTGCGCCCCAACGTGCTGCGCGAGCCCCTCGACGAGCGCGAGAGGGAGGGGCTCCTCGGCGAGCAGGTAGGCGGCCGCCCACGCATAAACGAGATTTTGAAATCCCACGCCCGACGCGCCGGCGGAACCCCCCGCGGATGTTCTCTTTATCATCTCCGCTTACCGTCCCCGTTGTCGCCTCTCGACGCCGATCGTACCCACGCGTCGGAAACCCCTCGTTCCGAGTCGCCCACGCAACCGGGGCGATGGTCCGAAGGCTGGATATCGTCGCCGCGCGCCACCCTCTCCTAGCTGCCGATCCACTTCGCCAGGTCGCGCTGCGACTGGCGCGCTCAACGAACTTGCGCACGAACTCGCTCTGTCCTGCTGAGCGGGTTCCGGGAGGAACTCACCACGCGGCGCTCTCGAGATCCGGCAGGTCGAACGCACGCCTCCAGTCTCGTCAAGACTCGTCGGATCACCCCCTTCGGACATCCGCACATGCCGCGTTGAGGGCGGCTACGCTCGCATCAGTGCCGCTGTCAGGACGCCACTGAGTATGGGCGACCGGCTGCCGGGCACGCACGGCACGGCAGGGTGGCGTAAGGGGCGTCGAGGGCATGTCCGGCGCACCGGCGTTGTTGTCCCGTCATGGTCGATGACGCCGCCGACCCTGACGTCGAGCCCGACGACACGGGACTGCTCGACGCGTACTCGGCTGCGGTCGTGCGCGTCGCGGAGACGGTCCTGCCCAGTGTGGCCAGCCTGCTGGTGCGGACGGCGCGGGGCTCCGGGGCCGGCAGCGCCAGCGTGCTGACCCCAGACGGGTACCTGCTCACCAGCGCGCACGTCGTGGAGGGCGCCGAGACGGTCCGGGCCACCTTCACCGACGGCACCGAGGCGACCTCCGACGTCGTTGGACGTGACTCGCTGTCGGACCTCGCGGTGCTTCTGACGCGTGGCGGCGCGCCGAATCCCGTGACCCTCGGCGACGCGTCCCGACTGCGCGTCGGGCAGCTCGTCGTCGCACTCGGCAGCCCGCTGGGGCTAGCGGGCACCGTCACCGCCGGCGTCGTCTCTGCGCTCGGACGATCGCTGCCCACCCGCTCCGGGCGCGTCGTCGACGAGGTCATCCAGACCGACGCCGCCCTCAACCCCGGCAACAGCGGGGGCGTCCTGGCCGACAGCACTGGGCGCATGGTCGGGGTGAGCACTGCGGTCGCTGGCGTCGGCCTCGGCCTGGCGGTGCCGATCAACGGCACTACGCGGGCGATCATCGACACGCTGATGACCCACGGACGCGTCCGGCGCGCGTCCCTCGGCATCGTCGGTGCGCAGGCGCCGTTGCCTCCCGACCTCGCCCGGTCGCTCGGGCGGCGGACCGGTCTACAGGTCGTGGACGTGATTCCCGGCAGCGCCGCCGCGGAGGCGGGCCTGCGGCGGGGCGACGTCGTGGTGGCGATCGCCGGGCAGCGCATCGCCACCACGACGGCGATCCAGCGCCTCATGGTGGAGGGCGCGATCGGCCGCCCGCTGGGGATCACCGTCTGGCGCAACGGCGCACTCGTCGACGTCATCGCCCTGCCCCGCGAGCTGACCGGCGCCTGACGGAGGATTGCCACCCGCGCGGACCGAGAAAGCCCTCCGCCACCCAGCGGTCGCGTGGCCCGTTCTTCGGCGAGTGGTCGGCCCGCCAGGTCTGGGCACCCGGCACCGTGCTCGCGATGTCGCTGGCGGCCAGAACGCCGTTCGACAGATTCAGCGCCTCAACGGCGGGGAAATCGACGTACGAGCGCCCAAGTACGGCTCCGAGCGCGCGGTCTACCTCGCCGATGGCCTAGTGAACGTGCTCGCCAAGCACGTCGCCGACCACGGCACCGTCGGGAAGAGTCGCTGGCTCTTCGCCGGCGAGGAGGAAGGCCCTCCGCACCAGAACACCGTCGGCCACTGGTGGCGCAAGACACTGCGCGACGCGGGTCTATCCGGCATCAAGCTCCACGACCTGCGCCACTTCTACGCCTCGGGGCTGGTCGCGGCCGGATGCGACGTCGTGACCGTCCAGCGCTCGCTCGGCCACGCGAAGGCGACGACGACCCTCAACACCTACGCCCATCTCTGGCCCACCGCTGAGGACCGCACGAGGAAGGCAGCGGAGTCAATCATGTTCGCGTCGCTCGGCGAGCCTGCCGCGACAGTCTCCGAGTGACGGCCAACACGGGCAAGTGAACCGCGATCTTGGACCGCAAATGAGCGCACCGGGCATCCCTGTTGAACCCACGGTGCGTCAACTCATAACGAGGCGCGGTCCGTGAAAGCCACTGTTGTCGTCGATTTATCGACCCGTTTCATACCTGGCTGTGTTGGCTCTCCAAGCGTGCCCTCGATCCAATAAGTGATTGGATCGATCTGAGGTGACGCCGCCCTACTTGGCTTCGTCCAGGTCCTCCATCAATGCTCCCGGGGCGACCCCTTCCATGACTTCGGCCGCCGGCTCAGTGTTTGCTTCGCCGGTTGTCGCCATGGGTTCTTCGCTCGACACCTCTGCCTGCCTCCGGGCCTGGTTCATCATCTCGATGACCGGCCACATCACCAGCCGCAGGCAGAACCACCACATATATAGCGCCGAGTAGCTCCATGCCGAGTGGTCGTCGAGAAGGCCGTGCGCGATGTCATTGCGCAGGTTCGGGCCGCCTTGAACGACCAGCATCGCCTTCATCTCCATCACCATCCCAGCACCGAAAATGTCCTCGCTCTCGGCCATCTCAAGAAGCGCGTTCAGGCTCTTCTCGCTCTCCACGCCGTGCTCATCCACGAATAGCGTGTAGACGTTGTGCCGCCTCAACATGACCCGCACGACCTGCTCCAACTGTGGGACCAGGACAGAGACCGCAGCGCCGTAATCGCCCCTCAAGCCGAGCGCCAGCCCGTCGCCCCACAACGTCTCGTGCCCCTCAGGCACCGTCGGCGACTCCAAGCACAGCGACACCATGTACTGCCGACTGAACCGGTGCTCGGTTGTCAGGACCTCCTGCGCAGGTTGGATGATGCCTTTTCCGAGCAGTTGGGCGTGGAAGAACACCGTGCGGACCATCTCGACCCAAACTGCGTTCTCGTCGGCCTGATCAGGAGTCCCCGGACTCGTCGCGACCTTTCGGAGGTCAGAGGAGAACGTCGAGGATCGGAAGAGGCGACTGATGCTGCCCTCCAGCATCTTCGACGCGTTTTCGCGTGTCCTGGCTTCGTTTATCGGCGGAGCGAGTGTCGCGAACGCCCCCAGCGCGTCAAACTTGTCCGCATGGCCCGAGACTCGCGACCGCGCGTAGGACACGGCATCAGTCAGGTCGACCGGGTCCGACTCGATGCGCATCATCTGTTCCATCGACGACTCCCGGCTCTCACGCAGCCGAGTGCGGAGGTCGTCTATGAGCTCGTCAAGACCATTGTCGAGCCGGTAGGAGCGCGGGATGGTTCGCAGGACCGCGATTGCCTTCTCCAAGAAGTGACCCTCGACCAGCGCGCCCGCCTCTGGGTCCGTCTGGATGCGGGCGTCCGCTTCTGCAATGTAGGTTCGTGCAATGCGCTCAGTCGCGGCGTTCGCCGCCGCCGCGTCCGAACCACCGAGCCACGCCAGCGCCTCACGCTCCAAGTGACGTGAGAGGCGAGGGTATTCCGAGGACGCCCGTTCCGCGAGCGCGAACAGTGCCTCGCACACCTCAGCGCGCCCGGCCGCGTCGACCCGGCCGTGCTGGCGCAACGTCTCCGCGAAGCCCACAGTCCTGAAGTGGTCCGTAACCTGCCCGGCCAAGACCTGAGCCTTAAGTGCGTCCGACATTTCCTGCACCCGGGAGTGGCCGTCTTTGCCGCGCCGCGCTGCTAGCGCGAACGCTCGAACCCACGCTTCCCTCCCCACGCTGAACCACACGTCGCCCGTCAGGGGGGCGGCCCGGTACGCATCGATGGCTCGGTCCAACATCGCGATATCTGACCGGTCCCCGTAAACCCACGCGACATCAGCTATGCGAGCACGCAGATCGTCACGCTCGACCAGCGGAGCAATACGAGCCAACAACGCCACCTGGTCCGCGCTCAAGTCTGCCGGCACCACCGTCCGCTCGCCGCCAAACTGCATCGCAGGTGTAAACGGCTCGAGCCAGTCGTCGGCATTCAACATCGCCGACGACACGCTCGCCAGCACCTTCAACACAAGTTCCTGAAACTCCGTGACCGCCGGGTCAGCCGCCGCCCGTGCAAGGTACGTGGCCAACAACTCAGGCGGCTCGTACGGGTCACCCAGCGGCGCCGCCGCCAGCGCATCCTCCCACCACGATGGGTCAATCGCTTCGCTCGTCGGATCCACCGGCTCGTCCCCTTCGCTTCTCCGGGCCGTACAATTTTCTACCCTTCGAGACTACTTCTCGCAATGAGGGGCTCGCGAACGTCTCCTCGAACTCAGGATCGCTCGAGGTCAATCCGCAGCCATAATCCCGTGACATAGGTGTCTACTGGTATCGCCGAGGCGAGGGCCTTCAGAACGGTCCAATCAGGCCAATGCTGCGGACTCGATATGGACTAGCCGGCCCGATAACCCGCTGACCTGCGAAGAGCAGCGACTAACGTCGAAGCGGAGCCTCGGAGCGCCAGTCGAGTCCCTTACTCCTCGGCGGTGCGCATGCTGGTGCGCGCGGGCACCGAGCGCCGGATGCATGCCACCACGCAGGCGGCGAAGGCGACCACGACGACCTAGGCCCAGCACACATCTGCATCCAGCGTCGCGTCGGCGGTGAAGTGCATCGTCACGGGCAGCAGGCACCCATAGACGGGAGTGGCCGCCTGCCAGAGCGTCAGCACGTACATCGCCGCCGCCCAGAGCACCGACCCGGCCAGCCGTCCAACCACGCCGACATGTGCAGACGCGAGCAGGGCCGCGACGGCGACGTTGCTCGCCTACGGCAGGAGCTGACGCGAGGAGACGTCGGAGGTCGCATAGAACCCCAGTGGCAGGGCGAGCACCGCGACGAAGAGGGCCAGCGGGACGGTCACGGTCACGGTCACATTGATCAGAGCGCGATTGCGCGTCCGCCGGGCACCGTAGCGCTTCCAGTCATGAGAGCGCGGAGCAAGACCGAGGCTGAGGGCGACGGCAGGAGCACCGGGCGGTACTCGAACGGGCCGAACGTGCGCGAGGCGGTGCCGCCTTCACCGACGAAGACCTCCGTGCCGGAGACGAACACGACAAGTCCGACAGTACCGACGGCACAGATGGCAGCCGGCGTCAGCCGCAAGCGCCGGCGGCGGCAACGGCCAGTACCGGCGCGTCGATCCAGCCCAACTCATGCCGGGCGCTCGCCGCTGTACGTACACGCGCGCAGCGCGGTCGCGTTGTCGGCGTACCAAGCCAGCACCGTGCCACGGTCGACGCCGGCGAGCGGTTTGTAGTCGGGCGGTGTGGCGTACGTGCGTCCCTCGTCCGAACAGCTGACCGGGCCTACTGGTTCAAGCTCTTGCGGACTGTGTGCGGACTGGGAGCACCCCGCACCGCTCTGACCTGCGCAAACGCGCCGATTCACACGTTGAAGCGGAACTCCACGACGTCGCCGTCCTGCATGACGTAGTCCTTGCCCTCGATGCGCACCTGGCCCTTGGCCTTGGCCTCGGCCATCGACCCGGCGGCGATGAGGTCGTCGAAGGAGACGATCTCGGCCTTGATGAAGCCGCGCTGGAAGTCGGTGTGGATGACGCCGGCGGCCTCCGGGGCGGTCGCGCCCTTGGGGATCGTCCAGGCGCGGGCCTCCTTGGGCCCGGCGGTGAGGTAGGTCTGCAGGCCCAGGGTCTCGAAGCCGACCCGGGCCAGCTGGTCGAGGCCCGCCTCCTCCTGCCCGGCGTCGGCGAGCATCTCGGCCGCCTCCTCGGGCTCGAGCTCGACGAGCTCGGACTCGAACTTCGCGTCGAGGAAGATCGCCTCGGCCGGTGCGGCGAGCGCACGCAGCTCGGCCTGCATCGCGGTGTCGGCCAGCCCCTCGTCGTCGGTGTTGAAGACGTAGATGAAGGGCTTGGCGGACAGGAGCTGGAACGAGGCGACGTGCTCCATGTCGAGCCCCGCCTTGGCCGCGCCGGTGGAGATCGCCGTGCCCTCCTCGAGGAGAGCGAGCACCGCGCGCGCCGTGTCGAGGACGGCCGCGTCGGTCTTCTTGCCGCGGACCTCCTTCTCGAGGCGCGGGATCGCCTTCTCCACGGTCTGGAGGTCGGCGAGGACAAGCTCGGTGACGATGGTCTCGATGTCGTCCGCGGGGGCGACCTTGCCCTCGACGTGGACGACGTCCGGGTCGCTGAAGGCGCGGGTCACCAGGCAGATCGCGTCGGCCTCGCGGATGTTGGCGAGGAACTGGTTGCCCAGCCCCTCCCCCTCCGAGGCGCCGCGGACGATGCCGGCGATGTCGACGAAGGAGACCGTCGCGGGGAGGATCTTCTGCGAGCCGAAGACCTCCGCGAGCCTGTCCAGCCGCGGGTCGGGCAGCGGGACGACGCCGACGTTCGGCTCGATCGTCGCGAACGGGTAGTTCGCGGCGAGCACCGTCGCGCGGGTCAGGGCGTTGAAGAGGGTCGACTTGCCGACGTTGGGCAGTCCGGCGATTCCGATGGTGAGGGCCACGGGCACCGAGTCTACGTGCCAGGCGAGGCGCCGGGCCGGTGGCCTCCCCCACCCCGCGGCTGAAACGGGGCCGCGCTGTCGATATGTCCGCAGCGCGGACCCGTCTCAGCAGCGCGGATCGTCGGGGTCAGCCGCCGGCCACCTCCACCGCCGCCTCCCGGCGCGGGTCGACGGCGCCCGTCAGCTCCCCGGTCTCCGGGTCGACGGCGAGCGCGTTCACCGAGCCGAAGGCGTAGGCCGAGGGCGGCACCACCTCGGTCGCGTACCCGCGGGCGGCGAGCCCGTCGACGACCTCCGACGGCGTGCCCTCCTCGACGCGCATGGTCCGCCCCTCGAGGTGGAAGCGCGGCGCGAGGACCGCCTCCTCGAGGCTCTGCCCGTGCCACGCCCACCGCGCGTACACCCCGGTGAGGATGTTGGGGATGAGCCGGCCCCCGGGTGAGCCGATGACGAGGACCGGCCGGGCGTCGTCGTCGAGCACGAGGAGGGGCGCGGACCAGCTCACCGACCGCCTGCCCGCCTCAGGCCGGTTGGCCGGGGAGTCGATGGCGCCGAACCGCGAGAGCTGGTCATTGAGGAAGAAGCCCTCCCGGTAGGTGCCCGAGCCGAACCAGTGGGTGAGCGTGTTGGTCATCGACACCGCCGTGCCCGCGGAGTCGACGACGCTGATGTGGGTGGTGTTCTGCGCGTCGTCCGACGACGTCCGGGAGGCCGCGTCGGGCGCGACCCGTGCCGCGAGGCGCGCGTTGCGCTCCGGGTCGGTGAGCTGGGCGACGGGGACGTCGACGAAGGCCGGGTCCCCGAGCACCGTGCCGGCCGACTCGTCGGCCACCGTCCACGCCGCGGAGACGCGCTCGACGAAGGGCACCGACCCGGGATCGGCCGCCCCGACATCGAGCGCCTCGGCCACCTGCAGCATCTGCACGACCGGTGCACCGGGCAGCGGCGGCCTCGGGGCGAGCACCTCGTGCTCGCCGACGGCGCCGCGCACCGGCTCCCCGCTCACCACCTCGTACCCGGCGAGGGACGCCGCGTCGATCCCCGGCACCGTCGTGAGGGAGTCCGCGAGCGCCCCGGTGTAGAAGGACCGCGGCCCGTCCTCGGCCAGCGTCCGCATCGTGCGCGCGAGCTCCTCCTGGACCAGCAGCTCTCCCTCGGCGAGAGGCCGGCCACCGGACCGGAAGTGCGGCAGCTCGGCCGCGATCCCCGGCCCCACGTCCTCGCGCAGCCGCACGCCGAGCATCCCGGAGACCGGGTGCCCGTCGGCGGCCAGCTCGATCGCCGGGGCCAGGACGTCGGCCCAGTCCGCCTGCCCGTGGGCCTCGTGGAGGGTCGCCATCCCGGCCACGAACCCGGGGATCCCGGTGCCCGACGCCGGCACCACGCCGTCGTCGGCCACCACCTCCCGGTAGTCGTAGGCGACGGCCTCCTTGCCGTCACCCTCGGGGACGACGATGCTCGCCCCGCCGCCGCCGATCCCGGACGCGTACGGCTCGACGACGGCGACGGCGAAGGCCGCGGCCACCGCGGCGTCGACGGCGTTCCCACCGTCCTCGAGGAGCCGCATCCCGGCGGCGACGGCGGCCGGGTCGCCCGCTGCCACCCCGTACTGCGGCTCGACCGTCGGGGTAGGGCTGGGCTCGGGCGCGGGAGTGGTGGGTGGCGCCGTCGTCGGGGCGGTCGTGGTGGGGGCTGCCGGCTCGGGCTCGGTGCTCGTGCAGGCGGCGAGGGCGACGGCGGTGAGGACGGCCGCGGCCAGGCGCGCGGCCCGGGTGTGTGGTGGCACGGGTTGCCTCCTTGGTCCGGGTATCTACGGTAGGAGCAGATCCGACGGGCGCATCCCGCCGGCGAGGATCGGAGGCGGACATGGCCGACACCGCCGATCCGCTCACGCGAACCGGCGCCTCCGCCGGCAGCCGGCGGCGGGTGCTCGCGGTGGACGCGGCGCGGGCGCTCGCGATCGTCGGCATGGTGTCCGTCAACGTCGGGCCGACCGACGTCACCGGGCCCGGTGGCTACCTCTACCTGCTGCCCCACGGCCGCGCGTCGGTGCTCTTCGTCCTCCTCGCGGGCATCGGCTTCTCCCTCATGACCCGGCGGGTCCGCGAGTCCGCCGCCGCCCGCGCCCCGCTGTGGGCGGCGCTGGGCTGGCGGTGCGCCCTCCTCCTGATCGGCGGTCTCGCCCTGCAGCGCCTGGGCCACGAGGTCAACGTCATCCTCGCCGTCTACGCCCTCCTCTTCGTCCTCGCCGGCGCACTGGTCCGTGCGCACGACGGCGCACTCCTCGTCGTCACCGCGCTGAGCACGGTGCTCGGGCCGCTGCTGTGGCTCGCGCCGCAGGTGAGCGCGGGGAGACCTTTCGACGGGCGTCCGCCGCAGCTCGGTGACGGTCCCGGCGAGGTGCTCACCGCCGTCGTGCTCACCGGCCCCTACCCGCTCGTCACCTGGGTGGCGCCGTTCACGCTGGGCATGTGGCTCGGGCGGCGCGACCTCACCTCACGGGTCCTGCAGCGGCGTGCGGCGCTGGTCGCAGCCGTACTCGCGCTCGGGTGCCCGCTCGTCGCGCGCGTCGCGGCGTGGCAGCGCGGCGGCCTCGTCGGGGACACCTCGTGGGAGCTGCTCCTCACCGACGCCCCGCACGGGCAGATGCCCCTGTGGCTCGTCGGGGCGACGGCGGTGTCCGTCCTCGTCCTGCTCGGCTGCCTCGCCGTCGAGCGGCGGCACGGGTCGCGGCTGCTCCGGCCGCTCGCGGTCCTGGGCCAGCTGTCCCTCACCTTCTACGTCCTCCACCTGCTCGTCCTCGCGTGGCTGCGTCCGTTGCCCCACACCCTCGGCCAGGGCGTGCTCATCAGCGCCGTCATGGTGCTCCTCGCCGCGGTGGGCGCGGTCCTGTGGCGCCGCCACCACCGCCGCGGACCGCTCGAGCTCGTGCTGCGAGCGCCGTGGACCTGGCGGGCCCGGCCCGCCTGAGCACCGTCCCACCGACCGCTCGGTCCACCGTGCTGCCGGTCGACCGGGCGCACGGTGGGCCGAGGGGGCGCACAGCCGGCGCGCGAGCGGGGCGGTGTCCCGTGCGGGCGCCCGTGCGCTGTGCCACGGTGAGAGCACCCGTCCGCTCCCCGAGGAGGACCGATGCCCGACCTCATGCCGCTCGTCAGCTCCCACATGCAGGCCGCCCGCGCCGACGAGCACGGCCGGAGCGCGGAGCTCGTCCTGCGCGACGGCGTGCTGCGCCAGTCGATCCTCGCGCTGCGCGAGGGCGCCGAGCTCGCCGAGCACAACGCCCCGCACGCCGCCAGCCTCCAGGTGCTCGTCGGCCGGGTCCGGGTCACCGGCGAGGACGAGCCGGTCCTCGCCGCGGGCGAGCTGCACGCGCTCACCCACCAGCGGCACGCCGTCGTCGCCCTCGAGGACTCCGTCTTCCTCCTCACCACCGTGACCAGCCAGCCCGGGGAGCCCCCGCAGCACGGGTGACAGCGCCTGGGATGATGGGGCGGTGCAGCCCGCCATCGTCTTCCGCGCCGCAGCCAGCCGCGGCTACGCCGTCGCCACCTGGGTGGTGGCTGCCGCCGTCCTCGCCGCGTTCGCCGTCAACGGCGGCGTCGCCGAGGTGCTGCGCTACGGCGCCCTCCCGCTCCTGCTCGCCGCGCTGGGCTGGGCCGCGTTCTGGCGCCCCCTCGTGCGGGTCGAGCCCGACGGCGTGCGGGTGGCCAACGTCATCACCACCATCTGGCTGCCCTGGGCGGCCATCACCGGCACCCGCACCCGGTGGGGCTTGGAGATCACCACCCACGACGGGAAGGTCGGGGCCTGGGCCCTGCCCGCCCGCAGCGCCATCGGTCGCTGGACGAGGGCGAGACGGGACGTCCCGGTCGTGTCCTCCCTGCACCACCTCGACGGCATCGAGGCGGGCGGCGCGGACCCCGACGTCGTCGCGGGGATCGTCGAGGAGCACCGGACCGGGCACCTCGCGGGCTCGGCTGCGCGTCCCGAGCGGCACCTGGAGATCCTCCCGGCCGCGCTCCTCATGGCGACGGCGGGCCTGGCGATCGTCTCGCTCCTCCTCTGACGTCCCGCCGATGTCGGTGGTCGCTGCCACCCTGAGCGCATGGACACGACGACGGCGATCTTCCTGGCCGTAGCCACCCTCGCCACCGGTCTCGTGCTCGGTCTGCTCCTGGGCCGGGTGCGCGCCGAGGCGGCCACCTCCCGCGCCCGGCAGGAGGCCGCCGCCGCCCGCGCACGCGCCGAGGCGCTGGCCGAGGAGTGCGCAGACCTGCGCGAACGCGCCTCCCGAGACCACGACGTCCTGCGTGCCCTGGCCCCGGTGCGGGCCACCCTGGCCCAGGTCGGGGAGCACGTGGCCGAGCTCGAGCGCGAGCGCACCGAGCAGTACACGGTCCTCGCCGAGCGCCTCCATGCCGCCCAGCGCAGCGACGCCGAGCTGCGCGCCACCACCGCCAGCCTCGCCGGTGCGCTGCGCTCCGGCGCGGCGCGCGGCCAGTGGGGCGAGGTCCAGCTGCGGCGCGTGCTCGAGGCGTCGGGCATGCTCCGGCACGTCGACTTCCTCGAGCAGACCGCCGTCGCCTCGCTGCCCGGGGCTCGGGCGGGGGCCGGGGCGGCCCGGCCGGACGTCGTCGTGCGGCTGCCCGAGGAGAAGTACCTCGTCGTGGACGCCAAGGTGCCCTTCGACGCCTATCTCGAGGCCAGCGCCATCACCGCCGTGGACGATCCGGAGGTGGCCGACCGCCGTGCGCGCCTCCTCGCCGCCCACGCCCGGGCCCTGCGCGGGCACGTCGACGCCCTCGCGTCGCGCCGGTACCACGAGCAGCTGGCGGGCAGCCCCGAGCTCGTCGTCATGTTCGTCCCCTCCGAGGGCCTGCTCGCCGCCGCTCTCGAGGCGGACCCCAGCCTCCTCGAGCACGCGCTGCGCCAGGGCGTGGCGCCGACGTCTCCGTCCTCGCTCCTCGCGCTCCTCCGCACGACGGCGACGATCTGGTCCTCCGCCTCGGTCACCGAGGACGCCAAGCGTCTCCTCGAGCTGGGCCGCACGCTCTACAACCGGCTCGGCACGGTGGCCGGCCACGTCGGCCAGCTCGGCCGCACCTTGGAGAGCGCGGTGCAGCACTACAACCGGCTCGTCGGCTCGGTGGAGTCGCGCCTCCTCGTCACCGCCCGCGGCTTCGAGGGCCTCGACCCCGGCGGCCTGGAGGTGCGCGAGGTGGACGCAGACCGCGCCCAGGTCCGCCGCTTCACCGCCAGCGAGCTGACGGACCCGCTCGCCGGCGAGCTGCCCGAGCAGCTCCCCCTCGGCCGCTGAGGGCGCCGTCACGGCTCCGTGGCGCGCGGGTCCTGGCCATCGAGTGCCCCCGGGGCGGTCGTCGTGAGCACGTGACGCGGGTCATGTCCGTCGCGCGACGTGCCCGGCGGCCCCGGTTGGGAAGGCCTTCGCCGTCAGGACGGCTGGCGGGAACCGAGCAGCTGCTCGCGCACCACCCGGCGCAGCACCTTGCCCAGCTGGGAGCGCGGCAGGTCCTCCAGGACCGTGACCGCGCGCGGCATGGCGTAGGCGGAGATCCGGTCCTCGGCCCAGCGACGCACCGCGGCGAGGTCGACGCTCGCACCGGGCTCGAGGACGAGAGCGGCGACCACACGCTCGCCGCGCGGGCCGTCGGGCACGCCGACGACGGCGACGTCCCGCACGCCCGGCATCGAGCGGACCGCGTCCTCCACCTGGGAGGGGTAGACGTTGAAGCCGCCGGTGATGATGAGCTCCTTGCGGCGGTCGGCGAGCGTGACGAAGCCGTCCGCGCCGCGCCGGACGAGGTCGCCGGTGCGCAGCCACCCGCCGTCGAGCATGACCTCGGCGGTGGCCTCGGGGTTGGCCCAGTAGCCGGCGAAGACCTGCGGCCCGCGGATGAGGAGCTCGCCGACCTCGCCGGTGGGGACCTCGACCTCCGGCTCCTCCGGGTCCACGACGCGGATCTCCGTGCCGGGGAAGGGCAGCCCGAGGGCGCCCGGACGCCGTTCCGGGCTCAGCGGGTTACCGAGCGCGACCGGCGAGGTCTCGGTCATGCCGTAGCCCTCGATGATGAGGCCGCCGGTGACCCGTTCCCAGTGGGCGGCGACCTCGGGAGCGAGGGACATCGCGCCGGAGATCGCGAAGCGCACGGCACCGAGGTCGACGCCCTTCTCCTCGGCGGTCTCGGCGAGCCGGGAGAACATCGGCGGCACCCCGCCGAAGAAAGTGACCGGCCGGCGGCGCACCGCGGCGAGGACCATGTCGGGGTCGAAGCGCGGGAAGACGAGCTGGGTGGCCCCGAGCCGCACCGCGGTCGTGAGCGAGAGCGTCATCCCGAAGGCGTGGAAGAAGGGCAGGACGGCGGAGAACACCTCGCTGCCGTAGCGCAGCTCGGAGATCCACGCCGCGTTCTGGGTGACGTTGGCGACGAGGTTGCGGTGGGTGAGGACAACGGCCTTGGGCGTCCCGGTCGTCCCGCCGGTGTGGAGGAGCACGGCGGTGTCGAGCGGCCCGGGCCCTGGGGTGCCGGGAGCCAGCGGGCCGGCGCGCCGCAGCTCGCGCTCCCAGGAGCGCACGCCGTCGGGGACGGGGCCGCGCATCTCCGCTCGCTGCGCCCGGGCGGCGGGGACGGGCAGGCGCAGGAGGAAGCGGGAGCGGCGCGGCAGCGCGGCGGTGAGGTCGACGGCGAGCACGGTGCGGCCCTGCCGGTCAGCCCCGGGGCACACCTTGTCGAGGGACTTCTCCCAGGCGACGACGACGCGGGCGCCGTGCGCGTCGAGCTGGGCGCGGATCTCACCCGGGGAGGCGAGCGGGTTGTGCTCCGCGACGACCGCCCCCAGCCGCAGCACGGCGTAGAAGGCGACGACGTGCTGGGGACAGTTGGGCAGCACGAGGGCGACCCGGTCCCCGGCCCGGACCCCCGCCGCGGCGAGCACCGCGGCGGCGCGGTCGACCTGCGTGGCCAGCTCCCGGTACGTCGTCGTCGCGCCGAGGAAGTCGAGGGCCACGTTGTCCGGGACCCGCTCGACGGCGTCGGCGAGGAGGTCCGGGACGGTGATCTCGGGGACGGTGAGGTCGACTGTGGGCATGAGTCCTACTTCGTTCGCGCGGTGCTGCGGTCCAGCCCCCTGACGCCAACGTAACCTACGGTCGCGTAACCTCGCGCGGCGAGGGTCCCGTCAGAGCTGGACGGGCAGGGACCGGCGCCCACCGCGCCGCGGGCGGTCCGGCTCGCTGCCGGTCGCCTTGAGGTCCGCGCGCAGGTTCTTCGGCAGGGAGAAGATGATGTCCTCCGTCGCCGTGCGCACCTCCTCGACCTCGCCGTAGCCGAGCTGCCCGAGGTGGGTGATGACGTCGCGCACGAGGATCTCGGGCACCGAGGCACCGGAGGTGAGCCCGACGGTCGTCGCCCCCTCGAACCACGCGTCGTCGATCTCCTGGGCGCGGTCCACCCGGTAGGAGGAGCGCGCGCCCGCCTCGAGGGCCACCTCGACGAGCCGCACGGAGTTGGAGGAGTTGGCCGAGCCGACGACGATGACGACGTCGCAGTCCGCCGCCATCTTCTTCACGGCGACCTGCCGGTTCTGGGTGGCGTAGCAGATGTCGTCGCTCGGCGGGTCCTGGAGGGCCGGGAAGCGCTCGCGCAGCCGGCGGACGGTCTCCATCGTCTCGTCGACCGACAGCGTGGTCTGCGACAGCCACACGACGTTCTCGGGGTCGCGCACGACGACCTTGTCGACCTCGTCCGGCGAGTTGACGACCTGGATGTGGTCGGGGGCCTCGCCCTGGGTGCCCTCGACCTCCTCGTGGCCGTCGTGGCCGATGAGGAGGATGTCCATGTCGTCGCGGGCGAAGCGCACGGCCTCCTTGTGCACCTTCGTCACGAGGGGGCACGTGGCGTCGATCGTCGAGAGGTTGCGGGCCGCCGCCGCCGCGTGGACGGCCGGGGAGACGCCGTGGGCGGAGAAGACGACCCGGGCGCCCTCGGGCACCTCGTCGGTCTCGTCGACGAAGATCGCGCCGCGCGAGGTGAGGGTCTCGACGACGTACTTGTTGTGGACGATCTCCTTGCGCACGTACACGGGTGCGCCGTAGTGCTCGAGCGCCTTCTCGACGGCGTCGACGGCGCGGTCCACGCCCGCGCAGTAGCCGCGCGGCGCGGCGAGCAGGATGCGGCGGCCGGGAACGGCGGCGGCTCCAGGCGTGCGCGCGGGCACGGCGTCGGGGAAGGCGGACGCGCCGGCGAGGGACTGGACCTCGCGGCGGTCCGGCGCCTGGGCGCCCAGGGAAGCGTCAGAAGGCACGGTAGTCACATCGACAGGCTACGTTGCGGGGACGGGAACGTCTGCCCCCGGTGTCATGCTGTGAGCGATGCGACCCGACCTGTACATCGACGACTACCGGCCGGCCGACCGTGCCGCGCTCTACGAGGTGTGCCTGCGCACCGGGAACCTCGGCGCTGACGCCGGCCCGGACCACGAGGACGGCGAGCTCCTCGGGCACGTCTACCTCGGGCCCTACCTCGAGCTCGAGCCGGGCCTGGCCCTCGTCGTGCGGGCCACCGCCGGCTCCGGGCCGCTGGGCTACGTCGTCGCGACGGCGGACACCGCCGCCTTCGAGGCCGCCTGCGACGAGCGGTGGTGGCCGCCGTTGCGCGCGCACTACCGCGCCCACCCGCCCCGGCCGGGCGGCGCGGACGCCCGGCTCGTGCGGATGATCGACGACGGCGTGCACACCGAGGGCGCCTGGCTCGCCGAGCACCCGGCGCACCTCCACGTCGACCTCCTCGAGCCGGCCCGCGGCGCCGGTGCCGGCCGCGCGCTGCTCACCCGGCTCTTCGCTGCGCTGGAGGACCGCGGCGCGCCGGGCGTCCACCTGCAGGTCGCGCGCGCCAACGCCGGCGCGGTCGCGTTCTACGACCGGCTCGGCTTCGCGGTGGTCGAGGAGCGTCCCGACAGCCTCGTCATGGCGCGCCGACTGGCTCCGGCGGTGGCCTCGTGAGCGCCGCGCCGCTGCCCGAGCGGGCCGCGCAGACCTCCCCGGACCAGCCGTGGCCGCTGCGGCTGCTGTCGGCCAAGATCGCCGAGTACGTCGCCCGGATGTCCCCGGTGTGGGTCGAGGGCCAGATCGTCCAGCTCAACCGCCGGCCCGGGGCGGGGATGGCCTTCCTCACCCTGCGTGACGCGGACGTCGACATGTCCATGACGGTGAAGATCTTCGCCCGTGACCTGCCGGAGGTGGCCGAGGGCTCGCGCGTCGTCGTCCACGCCAAGCCGGACTTCTACCAGAAGAACGGGTCCCTCTCCCTGCACGCCAGGGAAGTGCGCGCCGTCGGGCTCGGCGAGCTGCTTGCGCGGATCGAGCACCTCAAGGGCGTGCTCGCGGCCGAGGGGCTCTTCGCCGACGAGCGCAAGGTCCCGCTGCCCTTCCTCCCCGGGACCGTGGGTCTCGTGTGCGGGCGCGAGTCCAAGGCGGAGCACGACGTCGTCGTCAACGCCCGGGCCCGGTGGCCCGGGGTGCGCTTCGAGATCCGGGAGGTCGCCGTCCAGGGGCCGGGCACGGTCGCGCAGGTGAGCCGCGCGATCGCCGAGCTCGACGCCGACCCGTCCGTCGAGGTCATCGTCGTCGCCCGCGGGGGAGGCTCGGTCGAGGACCTCCTGCCCTTCTCCAACGAGCAGCTCGTGCGGGCCGCCGCGGCCTGCCGCACCCCGCTCGTCTCGGCGATCGGCCACGAGACGGACACGCCCCTGCTCGACCTCGTCGCCGACTACCGCGCCTCGACGCCGACGGCGGCCGCCAAGCGGGTGGTGCCCGACGTCGCCGAGGAGCGCCGCGGGCTGCTCGCCGCCTGCCAGCGGCTCCGCGCCTCGGTGGCGGGACGGGTGCACAGCGAGCAGGTGCGGCTGGACGCCCTCCGCTCCCGCCCGGTCCTCGCCGACCCGACGACGATGGTCACCGTCCGCGCCGAGGAGGTCGCCCGCCTCACCGCGTCCGTGCGGCAGGCGACGACGGCGTGCCTCGAGCGCAACGCCGCGGCGGTCGAGTCCCTGCGGGGGCACCTGCGGGCGCTGTCCCCGCTCGCCACGCTCGAACGTGGGTACGCGGTGCTGCGCACGCCCGACGGCACGGTGGTGCGCGACCCCGCCGAGGTCGCGGAGGGTGACACGCTCGACGCGCGGGTCGCCGGCGGGCGCCTCGAGCTCGAGGTGCGGGCGGGCCACCCGCAGCCCTGAGCGGGCGACCCGCCCGCCGTCAGGCGAGCGCCCGCCCCTCGGCCGCGAGCCGCTCCTCCCGGACCTGTGCGAAGGCCGTGCCGTGGTAGGCGGCCGCCATGAGGTCCTTCATGTCCTCGAGCATCGGCATCCGCGGGTTGGCCGGGGCGCACTGGTCCTCATAGGACCGCATCGCCAGGTCGTCCAGGCCCTCGAGGAAGGTGCGCTCGTCGACGCCCTGCGCCGCGAAGGACGCGGGGATCCCCACCGCGGCCCGCAGCTCCTCCACCGCCCGGGCGTAGGACTCCACCCCCTCCTCGGCGGTCCGGGCGGGCAGCCCGAGCGCCTCGGCGATCTCCCGGAAGCGTTCGGGCGCCACGTAGGACTCGTACTTCGGCCAGCTCGTCAGCTTGGTGGGGACGGTCCCGTTGTAGCGGACGATGTGCGGGAGCAGCGTCGCGTTGGTCCGCCCGTGGACGAGGCCGAACGTCGAGCCGATCGTGTGGGCCATCGCGTGGACGATCCCGAGGAACGCGTTGCCGAAGGCCATCCCGGCGATCGTGCCGGCGTTGTGCATCTTCTCCCGCGCCTCCGCCTCCCGCGGGCCGCCGTTCACGGACTCGGCGAGGTTGGCGAAGATGAGACGGATGGCGTGCAGCGCCATCCCGTCGGTGAAGTCGTTGGCGTAGACGGACACGTAGGCCTCGGTCGCGTGGGTGAGGGCGTCGAAGCCGGAGTCGGCGGCGAGCGACGCCGGCATCTGCCCGGTGAGCGCCGGGTCGACGATCGCGACGGTCGGGGTGAGCGCGTAGTCGGCCAGCGGGTACTTCACGCCCGTCACGGGATCGGTGATGACGGCGAAGGGGGTGACCTCCGCGCCGGTGCCCGACGTCGTCGGGATGCACACGAGCTTGGCCTTCTCCCCGAGGGCCGGGAACTTGAAGGCCCGCTTGCGGACGTCGAAGAACTTCTCCCGGATGTCGGTGAAGACGACGTCGGGGTGCTCGTACTGCAGCCACATGACCTTGGCGGCGTCCATGGGTGAGCCACCGCCGAGCGCGATGATCGTGTCTGGCCGGAACTCCCGCATCGCGCTCGCGCCCTGCTCGACGGTGGTGATGGACGGCTCGGGCTCGACGTCGTCGATGATCTGGAGGGCCACCTTCCCGGGCCGGCGGCCCAGGACGTCGAGCACCCGGTCGACGAAGCCGAGGCGGGTCATCGTCGCGTCGGTGACGACCGTGACGCGGTGGACGTCGGGCATGTCCTCGAGGTACCTGATCGCGTTGGCCTCGAAGTACGTCTTCGCCGGCACCTTGAACCACTGGAGGTTGTTGTTCCGCCGGCCGATCCGCTTGATGTTGAGGAGGTTGGCCGCCGAGACGTTGCCCGAGACGGAGTTGGCGCCGTAGCTGCCGCACCCGAGGGTGAGGGAGGGCAGGAAGGAGTTGTAGATGTTGCCGATGCCGCCGAGGGACGCCGGGGAGTTCCAGATGACGCGGACAGCCTTGACGCGGGAGCCGAACTCCTCGACCGTGGCCCGGTCCTCGGTGTGGACGGCGGCGCTGTGGCCGAGGCCGTCGAGCTCGACCATCTGCTCGGCGAGCGCCATGCCGTGCTCACGGTCAGCTGCGCGCAGCACGGCGAGCACGGGGCACAGCTTCTCGCGGGTGAGCGGCTCGTGGGGCCCCACGCCGGTGACCTCGACGAGGATGATCGAGGTGTCGGCCGGCACCGTGAAGCCGGCCTGCTCGGCGATCCACTGCGGGCTGCGACCGACGACGGCCGCGTTGAGCCGCGCGCCCGAGCAGGCCGCGTCCCCCGCCTCCTCGCCGAAGATGAAGCGCTCGAGCATCGCCTTCTCGGCCGCGGTGACGCGGTAGGCGTGGAGCCGGGCAAACTCGCCGAGCGCGGCGTCGTAGACGGAGTCGTCGATGATGACGGCCTGCTCCGAGGCGCACACCATGCCGTTGTCGAAGGCCTTGGACAGGACGATGTCGTTGACCGCGCGGGGCAGCTTGGCACTGGCCTCGATCCACGCCGGGACGTTGCCCGCACCGACGCCGAGGGCGGGCTTCCCGCACGAGTAGGCGGCCTTGACCATCGCGTTCCCTCCGGTTGCGAGGATCATCGCGACCCCCGGGTGGTGCATGAGCTCGCGGGTGGCCTCGACCGACGGCTCGGTCACCCACTGGATGCAGTGCTCCGGGGCCCCGGCGGCCACCGCGGCGTCCCGCACCACCCGGGCGGCTGCGACGGACGACTCCTGCGCGGCGGGGTGGAAGGCGAAGATGACGGGGTTGCGGGTCTTGAGGGTGATGAGCGACTTGAAGATCGCCGTCGACGTCGGGTTGGTCACCGGGGTGATCCCGGCGACGACCCCCACGGGCTCGGCGATCTCGACGATGCCGTCGAGCTCGTCGCGGTTCACCACACCGACCGTCCGCATGCCCGACAGCGAGTTCGTCACGTGCTCGCAGGCGAAGATGTTCTTCACCGCCTTATCCTCGAAGACGCCGCGGCCGGTCTCCGTCACCGCGAGGCGCGCGAGGACCCCGTGCTGGTTGAGGGCGGCGACCGACGCCTTCTTGACGATGCGGTCGACGTCCTCCTGGGTGAGGGACTCGTAGGCGGACGCCGCCTGCGCCGCGCGGGCGACGAGCCGGTCGATCTGCGGGCGCGGCGAGGCGCCCGTGTCGGACTGTGCTGCGGGGGTCGTGTCGATGCTCACCGTGGGCTCCGTGTCTCGGACTTGTGTGCTGACCGGGTCCCCGTCGACCCATCTCCCACGCTAGGGAGGGCACGCGGCCCGTCCTAGAGGCCAAGGTCCCGACGCGCGACGCGCGCCCGGGGCGTTGCCGCGGCTCTGCCAGACTTGGACGCATGAGCACCCCTGACGTCGAGTCACTGAGCTACGAGCAGGCCCGCGAGGAGCTGCAGGACGTCGTCCGGCGCCTCGAGACGGGTGCGGCCACCCTCGAGGAGTCGATGCGCCTGTGGGAGCGCGGGGAGGCGCTCGCCGCCCGCTGCCAGCAGTGGCTCGACGGCGCCCGGGAGCGCCTGGCCAAGGCGCAGCAGGCGACGGAGGAGGAGAAGTGAGCGCCCCGCTGCTCGTCCTCGGCGAGAGCCTCATCGACATCGTCGACCGCGCCGGTGCGGAGCCCGTGGAGCACGTCGGCGGGAGCCCGGCCAACGTCGCCGTCGGCCTGGCGCGGTTGGGTCACGACGTCGAGCTCGCCACCTGGTTCGGGCGTGACGAGCGCGGGGACCGGGTGCGCGCCCACCTCGAGCGCGACGGCGTCGGCGTCGTCCCCGGGTCCGACGGCGCCGAGCGCACCTCGACGGCGCTCGCCCGCCTCGACGCGACCGGCGCGGCCGACTACGAGTTCGACATCACCTGCGACCTGCCGGACCTCGACGGGCGCTCCCCGCGCCTCGTCCACACCGGCTCCATCAGTGCCGTCCTCGAGCCCGCCGCCGCGCGCACCGCCCGCCTGCTCGACGCCGTCGCCGGCACGGCCACGATCACCTACGACCCCAACGCCCGCCCCGCGATCATGGGCTCCGCCACCGAGGCCCGGGAACGGGTCGAGGCGCTCGTCGCCCGCTCCGACGTCGTCAAGGTCTCCGACGAGGACGTCGCGTGGCTCGCGCCCGACGAGCCCGTCGCCGACGTCGCGCGCGCGTGGCTGACCCTGGGGCCCGCCGTCGTCGTCGTCACGAAGGGCGGTGAGGGCTCCGACGCCTACGCGGCCGACGGCGTGGCCGTGAGCGTCCCCGCGCCGCGGACGACCGTCGTCGACACCGTGGGTGCCGGCGACTCGTTCATGGGCGGCATCATCGACGGCCTCGTCCGGGCGGACCTCGTCGGCGCCGACCGCCGCGAGCGCCTGCACGCCGTCGACGCCGCGACGCTGCAGGCCGTGCTCGAGCGGGCCGCCGCCGTCGCCGCCGTCACGGTCTCCCGGGCCGGCGCCAACCCGCCCACCGCCGCCGAGCTCGCGTAGCCCCGCCCACACCCCACCCGCGCCGACAGCCGACGTACCCACACCCCACCCTCCCCGCCGACAGCCGACTTACCCACACCCACCCCGCCGACAGCCGACTTACCCACACCCCACCCCGCCGACAGCCGACTTACCGACGGCGACGCGGCGCCGGTAAGTCGGCTCTCGCCGATAAGTCGGCTCTCGCCGGTAAGTCGGCTC
>NZ_VUKC01000006.1 GCF_009193135.1 Georgenia satyanarayanai | reverse complement strand
GGTCGCTCGCGGCCCGGCGCGAGGCGCGCCCGCGCCGCGGGCGCCGGGGCGGCGGCGCCCCGGCCCGGGTGGCGGTGCGTGAGCGTGTGGCCACCGCCGTCGGGGACCTCTCCTACCGGGTGGACGCGACCGGCTTCTGGCAGGTCCACCGCGACGCACCCGCCGCGCTCGTCGACGCGGTCCTCGCCGCGGCCCGCCCCGAGCCCGGGCAGCGGGTCGTCGACCTGTACTCGGGCGCCGGGCTCTTCACCCTCCCGCTCGCCCGCGCCGTCGGGGAGGGCGGGCGTGTGGACGCCGTCGAGGTCAACGACCGGGCCGTCAAGGACGCCCGGCGCAACCTCCACGACAGCCCGCAGGCCACCCTCCACGTCGCCGGTGTCACCGCCGCCGTGGTCGAGGGGCTGGGAAGCGGCGTCGACGCCGTCGTCCTCGACCCGCCGCGCTCGGGCGCGGGGACACAGGTCATGACGGCGCTCACCGAGCTGCGACCCGGGCGGATCGTCTACGTCGCCTGCGACCCCGCCGCGCTGGCGCGCGACCTGCGCACCGCCGTCGACCACGGCTACGACGTCACCGCGCTCACCGGCTACGACCTCTTCCCCCACACCCACCACGTCGAGTGCGTCGCCGTGCTCGAGCCCCGCAGCAGCTGAGCGGACGGCGACGCGCCGTGCGCTCGGCGTGACTTCGGCGGCCCGGCAAAGTATCTTGATGTCGAGATAACTTGTGGGTGGCGGCTGCTGCGACGGCTCCACCCGCGTGCGACGATGACCGACAGAAGCGCAGCAGCGAAGCGGCAAGAGGAGCAGATGTGAGCGTCGACAGCTTTGGAGCCCGCTCCACCCTCACGGTGGGCGAGCAGGACTACGAGATCTACCGCCTGGACGCGGTCGAGGGCCTGGAGCGGCTGCCCTACAGCCTCAAGATCCTCGCCGAGAACCTCCTGCGCACCGAGGACGGCGCCAACGTCACCGCCGACCACGTCCGTGCCCTCGCGTCGTGGAACCCGGAGGCGGACCCGGACACGGAGATCCAGTTCACCCCGGCCCGCGTGGTCATGCAGGACTTCACCGGCGTGCCCTGCATCGTCGACCTCGCCACCATGCGCGAGGCGATGGCCGACCTCGGCGGCGACCCGACGAGGATCAACCCGCTCGCCCCGGCCGAGCTCGTCATCGACCACTCTGTCGTCGTCGACTCCTTCGGCAACGCCCAGTCCTTCGCGCGCAACGTCGAGCTCGAGTACGAGCGCAACGGCGAGCGCTACCAGTTCCTGCGCTGGGGCCAGACCGCGTTCGACGACTTCAAGGTCGTCCCCCCGGGCACCGGCATCGTCCACCAGGTCAACGTCGAGTACCTGGCCCGGACGGTCATGACGCGGGAGAAGGACGGCGTGACGGTCGCCTACCCCGACAGCTGCGTCGGCACCGACTCCCACACCCCGATGGTCAACGGACTGGGCGTGCTCGGCTGGGGCGTCGGCGGCATCGAGGCCGAGGCCGCCATG
Organism: Georgenia satyanarayanai; assembly: GCF_009193135.1. GTDB lineage: Bacteria > Actinomycetota > Actinomycetes > Actinomycetales > Actinomycetaceae > Oceanitalea > Oceanitalea satyanarayanai. The sequence continues at coordinate 189,773 of NZ_VUKC01000006.1, read as the reverse complement.
CTCGGCCAGCCGATCAGCATGCTCATCCCCAAGGTCGTCGGCTTCAAGCTCTCCGGTGAGATCCCCGACGGTGCCACCGCGACGGACGTCGTCCTCACGATCACCGAGAAGCTCCGCGACCACGGTGTCGTGGGCAAGTTCGTCGAGTTCTACGGCGAGGGGGTGGCCGCGGTGCCGCTCGCCAACCGCGCCACCATCGGCAACATGAGCCCCGAGTTCGGCTCGACCGTCTCGATCTTCCCGGTCGACGACGTCACCCTGGACTACCTGCGCCTCACCGGCCGCGACGCCGCCCAGGTCGCGCTCGTCGAGGCCTACGCCAAGGCGCAGGGCCTGTGGCACGACCCCTCCCGCGAGGCCCGCTACTCCGAGTACGTCGAGCTCGACCTGTCGACGGTCGTGCCCTCGATCGCCGGCCCGAAGCGGCCCCAGGACCGCATCGCGCTGAGCAGCGCGAAGGACCAGTGGCGCGCCGACATCAAGAACTACGTCGTCAAGGGCAACGGGATCGACAAGAGCGGGCTCGACAAGGAGCTCATGGACACCTTCCCGGCGTCCGACCCGACGAGCCCCGACCCGACGCACCACTCCTCGGAGGAGGGGCGGCCGACGCACTCCGCCGTGGTGCCCGGGGAGGGCCGCCCGAGCCAGCCCGTGCGCGTGACCCTCGAGAACGGCACCGAGGTCGAGCTCGACCACGGCGCCGTCGTCATCGCGGCCATCACCTCGTGCACGAACACGTCCAACCCGTCCGTCATGCTGGGCGCCGCCCTGCTGGCGAAGAAGGCCGTCGAGAAGGGCCTGAAGACCAAGCCCTGGGTCAAGACCTCGATGGCCCCCGGCTCGCAGGTCGTGACGAACTACTACGACAAGGCGGGCGTCTGGCCCTACCTCGAGGCGCTGGGCTACCACCTCGTCGGCTACGGCTGCACCACCTGCATCGGCAACTCCGGCCCGCTGCCGGAGGAGATCTCCGCGGTGGTCAACGACAACGACCTCGCGGTCGCGTCGGTGCTCTCCGGCAACCGCAACTTCGAGGGCCGGATCAACCCGGACGCCAAGATGAACTACCTCGCCTCCCCGCCGCTGGTCGTCGCCTACGGCCTGGCCGGGACGATGGACTTCGACTTCGAGAACGAGCCGCTCGGGCAGGACAAGGACGGCAACGACGTCTACCTGCGCGACATCTGGCCCAGCCCGGCCGAGATCGACGCCGTCATCGCGAGCTCGGTGAGCCAGGAGATGTTCGAGGAGGACTACGCCGACGTCTTCGCCGGTGACGAGCGCTGGCGCGAGCTCCCTACGCCGGAGGGCGACACCTTCGAGTGGGACGAGGACTCGACCTACGTCCGCAAGCCCCCGTACTTCGAGGGCATGGCCGCCGAGCCCGAGCCGGTCTCCGACATCAGCGGCGCGCGCGTCCTGGCCAAGCTCGGTGACTCGGTGACCACCGACCACATCTCCCCGGCCGGCGCCATCAAGCCGGACAGCCCCGCGGGCCGCTACCTCGCCGAGCACGGCGTGGCGCGCAAGGACTTCAACTCCTACGGGTCCCGCCGCGGCAACCACGAGGTGATGATCCGCGGCACCTTCGCCAACATCCGGCTGCGCAACCAGCTGCTCGACGGCGTCGAGGGCGGCTTCACGAAGAACTTCCTCACGGGGGAGCAGGAGTCGATCTTCGACGCGTCGATGGCCTACCAGGAGGCCGGCATCCCGCTCGTCGTCCTCGGTGGCAAGGAGTACGGCTCCGGGTCCTCCCGTGACTGGGCCGCCAAGGGCACCACGCTCCTCGGCATCAAGGCCGTCATCGCCGAGAGCTTCGAGCGGATCCACCGCTCCAACCTCATCGGCATGGGCGTCCTGCCGCTCCAGTTCCCGGCCGGCGAGAACGCCGACTCCCTGGGGCTGGACGGCACCGAGACCTACTCGGTCGCGGGCGTCACCGAGCTCAACGAGGGCCGCACGCCCCGCACGGTCAAGGTGACCGCCGAGAAGGAGGGTGGGGAGACGGTCGAGTTCGACGCCGTCCTGCGCATCGACACCCCCGGCGAGGCGGACTACTTCCGCAACGGCGGCATCCTCCAGTACGTGCTGCGCAGCCTCGTCGAAAAGGCCGCCTGACACAGCCGCAGTGACGGACGGGCCCCGGTCACCGACCGGGGCCCGTCCCCTTTTCCTCCACCGCCCTACCGCCGACAGCCGACTTCCCGCCGACAGCCGCCTTCCCGCCGACAGCCGACTTGTCGCCGAGAGTCGAGTTCCCGCCGACAGCCGACTTGTCGCCGAGAGTCGAGTTCCCGCCGACAGCCGACTTGTCGCCGAGAGTCGACTTGTCGACCGCTACGGCGTTGCCGTGCGGTACAGATCGGTGAGGACGAAGATCTCCGAGCCGTGGTGGATGAGTTCACGGTTCATGTGGAGCACGAGGTGCCCGAACGGCGCGGCCGCATCGATCTCGGTCGCTTGGCTCAGGCCCACGGTCATGAACTCGTCGTCGGGCACCGACTCGACGCCTTCCCGCCACGCCTCCACCGTGCTGGCCAGCTCCGCGCGGGCAAGGTGGACATCGCCGTGGACGACGGCGTCCTCCCGCCGCCGCTGACGCTCACCGAAGGTCCATTCCCACCGCTCGAGGTACGCCTCGGTGAGGTGGGCGACGAGCCAGGCGATCGTTCGTGGTCCGGGCTCGTCCGCGCCCTCGGGCCACTCGGCCACCCACTCGCCGGTCCCCAGCGTGCGGGGCGTCCGTTCCGCCCCGCGATGCACGACGTTGAGCGCGCCGGGTCGGGGTTCCTGAAGGAACTCCTCCTGGGTCACGGTCGCGAGCCTGCCGGCCAGCTCGAGCCACGAGAAGCCGAGCTGCCCGAGCGCCATCGCCTTTGGGGTCGGCACCTCGAGGATGGACCAGTCGAACTCGGGTGCGCCGTAGTCGCCTCGCATCTGTGCGCCTCCTGAGGTGTGCGACGTTCCGCACACCGTAGTGCCCGACGGCGGCGCGTCGGAAGGGGGCGTGTGCACCGTCGTCGGGGCTTCTCGCGGCGAGTCGGCTGTCCGGGGGAAGTCGGCGCTCGGCGACAAGTCGGCTGTCGGTGACAAGTCGGCTGTCGGTGACAAGTCGGCTGTCCGGGGGAAGTCGGCGCTCGGCGACAAGTCGGCTGTCGGTGACAAGTCGGCTGTCGGCGGGAAGTCGGCTGTCGGCGACAAGTCGGCTGTCGGCGGGAAGTCGGCTGTGGGCGGGGGAGTGGGCGTGGCGGGGCGCGGCGTCGTAGGGTGAACCAGCGTGTTGTCACCGATGGAAGGGGAGCGATGAGTCTGCTCGGACGCATCCGCAGGCCCGCTGACCTGCACTCCCTGACCGGGCCCGAGCTCGAGGTCCTGGCCAAGGAGCTGCGGGACTACCTCGTCGACTCGGTCTCCAAGACCGGCGGCCACCTCGGGCCCAACCTCGGGGTCGTCGAGCTCACGCTGGCGATCCACCGGGTCTTCGAGTCCCCGCGCGACCGCGTCGTCTTCGACACCGGGCACCAGTCCTACGTCCACAAGCTCCTCACCGGGCGGCAGGACTTCACCGACCTGCGCAAGCGCGGCGGCATCTCGGGCTACCCGAGCCGCAGCGAGTCCGAGCACGACATCGTGGAGAACTCCCACGCCTCGACCGCGCTCTCCTGGGCCGACGGCATCGCCCGGGCCCACGAGCTGACCGGCCAGCGCGACCGGCACGTCGTCGCCGTCATCGGCGACGGCGCCCTCACCGGGGGCATGGCCTGGGAGGCCCTCAACAACATCACCGAGGCGCAGGACCGCCGCCTCGTCATCATCGTCAACGACAACGGCCGCTCCTACGCCCCGACGATCGGCGGTTTCGCCCACCACCTCGACGCGCTGCGCACCGCGCGCGGCTACGAGAAGGTCCTCGGCTGGGGCAAGCGCGCGCTGCAGCGCAGCGGCCCGCCCGGGCGGATGACCTACGACGCCCTTCACGGCTTCAAGAAGGGCGTCAAGGACGTCATCGCGCCCCAGGGCATGTTCGAGGACCTGGGCATGAAGTACATCGGGCCGGTCGACGGCCACGACCTCGCGGCCATGGAGTTCGCCCTGCGCCGGGCCAAGGCCTTCGGCAGCCCCGTCATCGTCCACGCCATCACCGAGAAGGGCCGCGGGTACACCCCCGCGGAGGAGGACATCGCCGACCGCTTCCACGCCGTCGGCGTCATCCACCCCGAGACCGGCCTGCCGGTCGCCCCCTCGCGCTTCGGCTGGACCTCCGTGTTCGCCGAGGAGATCGTCGAGATCGCCCGCCGGCGCAGCGACGTCGTCGCGGTCACCGCCGCGATGCTCGCCCCCGTGGGGCTCGCGCCGTTCGCCGAGGAGTTCCCCGAGCGCGTCATCGACGTCGGCATCGCGGAGCAGCACGCGCTCACCTCCGCGGCGGGGATGGCGTTCGCCGGCCTGCACCCCGTCGTCGCGCTGTACGCGACCTTCCTCAACCGTGCCTACGACCAGCTCCTCATGGACGTCGCGCTGCACCGCGCAGGCGTCACCATCGTCCTGGACCGCGCCGGCATCACCGGCGACGACGGCGCCAGCCACAACGGCATGTGGGACCTCGCCCTGCTGCGCACGGTCCCGCGGCTGCGCCTGGCCGCGCCCCGCGACGAGGACACGATGCGCGCCGAGCTGCGCGAGGCCGTCGACGTCGACGACGCCCCGACCGTCGTCCGCTACCCCAAGGGCGCTCTGCCGGAGGCACTGCCCGCGGTCGGCCACGAGGGCGACGTCGACGTCCTCGCCCGCACCGCCGGCGACGGCGGGCCCCGGGTGCTCCTCGTCGGCGTCGGGGTCATGGCGCACACCGCCATGGCCGCGGCTACCGCGCTCGGTGCGCAGGGCATCGGCTCGACCGTCGTCGACCCCCGCTGGGTGCTCCCGGTGAGCCAGGACCTCCTGGACCTGGCCGCGAAGCACGACCTCGTCGTCGTCGTCGAGGACGGGCTGGGCACGGGCGGGGTCGGCAGCGCCGTCCGCGACGCCCTGGCGCAGGCCGGCCGCGCCGTCCCCGTGCAGACCCACGGCCTGCCCCACGAGTTCCTCGACCACGCCACCCGGACCCAGGTGGTCGAGCACTACCACCTGCAGGCCCAGGACGTCGCCCGGCAGGCAGCCGGTGCGGTCGCCGGCCTCCCGGCCACGGCCGAGCAGCCCCTCGGCCGTGCGGTGGAGCCCGACCCCCGCTCCTGAGCGTGGTCCCCGTCACACTCGGCTAGCCGCGTGTGAGGGGCCTGACGTGGGTACTCGGTCCTAGGTCCCACGAATGCCGTCCCGTCGATCCGTACGGTGGTTCCACCGGCACACGCCGGCGAGGAGAGGGAGACAGCAATGGCTACCACCACCATCCACACGGCGCCGCACACCGCGGACGCCTGGCGGGGCTTCGCGCCCGGCCCGTGGCAGGAGAGCGTCGACGTCCGCGACTTCATCCAGCGCAACTACACCGCCTACGACGGCGACAGCTCCTTCCTCGCCGGGCCCACCGAGCGCACGACGCACGTGTGGCAGACCCTCGCGGCGATGTTCCCCGAGGAGCGCGAGAAGGGCGTGTACGACGTCGACGCCACGACGCCGTCGACCATCACCGCCCACGCGCCGGGGTACATCGACAAGGACCGCGAGGTCATCGTCGGCCTGCAGACCGACGCGCCGCTCAAGCGAGCCATCATGCCCTACGGGGGGTGGCGGATGGTCGCGACCTCGCTGGAGACCTACGGCTACGAGGTCGACCCGACGCTCGAGACGATCTTCACGACCTACCGCAAGACCCACAACCAGGGCGTCTTCGACGTCTACCCGTCCGACGTGCGCAAGGCGCGCAGCGCCCACATCGTCACCGGGCTGCCCGACGCCTACGGCCGCGGCCGCATCATCGGCGACTACCGCCGCGTCGCGCTCTACGGCGTCGACGCGCTCATCGCCGCCAAGCAGGCCGACCGCGCCCACCTCGACGCGCAGCGCTCGGTCGAGGACGTCATCCGCGACCGCGAGGAGAACAGCGAGCAGATCCGCGCGCTGCAGGAGCTCAAGGAGATGGCCGCCTCCTACGGCTACGACATCTCCGGGCCGGCACGCACCGGCCGCGAGGCCGTCCAGTGGCTGTACTTCGCCTACCTCGGCGCGGTCAAGGAGCAGAACGGCGCGGCCATGTCGCTGGGGCGCACCTCCACCTTCCTGGACGTCTTCCTCGAGCGGGACATCGCCGCCGGTCTCCTCACCGAGTCCGAGGCGCAGGAGATCATCGACGACTTCGTCATCAAGCTGCGGATCGTGCGCTTCCTGCGCACGCCCGAGTACGACGAGCTCTTCTCCGGTGACCCGACGTGGGTGACCGAGTCGATCGGCGGCGTCGGCGACGACGGACGCCACCTCGTCACGAAGAACTCCTTCCGGATGCTCCAGACCCTGTACAACCTGGGCCCGGCGCCGGAGCCCAACCTCACCGTGCTGTGGAGCGAGAACCTGCCCGAGGGCTTCAAGCGGTTCTGCGCGCAGGTCTCGATCGACACCTCGGCGATCCAGTACGAGTCCGACTCCCTCATCCGCTCCCAGTGCGGCGACGACGCCGGCATCGCCTGCTGCGTGTCCGCGATGGGGATCGGCAAGCAGATGCAGTTCTTCGGGGCCCGGGTCAACATCGCGAAGGCGCTGCTGTACGCGATCAACGGCGGCCGGGACGAGATCAGCGGCAAGCAGATCGCCCCCGCCACCGACCCGGTGGCCGGCGACGTCCTCGACTACGACGACGTGCTGCGCCGGTACGACGCCCTGCTCGACTGGCTGGCCGCCACCTACGTCGACGCGCTCAACTGCATCCACTTCATGCACGACAAGTACGCCTACGAGCGCCTGGAGATGGCACTGCACGACCGCGACGTGCTGCGGACCATGGCCTGCGGCATCGCCGGCCTGTCGGTCGCCGCGGACTCGCTGTCGGCGATCCGCTACGCGACGGTGCGGCCGGTGCGGGGCGAGGACGAGCTCGTCGTCGACTACGAGGTCGAGGGCGACTTCCCGACCTTCGGCAACGACGACGACCGCGTCGACGACATCGCCGTCATGCTCGTCGAGCGGTTCATGGAGAAGGTGCGCCGCCAGCCCACCTACCGGAACGCCGTGCACACCCAGTCGGTGCTGACGATCACCTCCAACGTCGTCTACGGCAAGCACACGGGCAACACCCCCGACGGCCGGCGGGCGGGGGAGTCCTTCGCCCCCGGTGCGAACCCGATGAACGGGCGCGACACCCACGGCATGCTCGCCTCGGCGCTCTCGGTGGCCAAGCTGCCCTACTCCGAGGCGCAGGACGGCATCTCGCTCACCAACACGGTGGTGCCCTCGGGGCTGGGCCGCACCAAGGACGAGCAGGTGGGCAACCTCGTCGGCCTGCTCGACGCCTACATGGGGGCGCAGGGCTTCCACATGAACGTCAACGTCCTCAACCGCGACACGCTCTACGAGGCGATGGAGCACCCGGAGAGGTTCCCGCAGCTCACGATCCGGGTGTCCGGCTATGCCGTGAACTTCGTGCGGCTCACCCGCGAGCAGCAGCTCGACGTCATCTCGCGGACCTTCCACGGACAGGTCTGAGCGACCGGCTCCCGGCCCCGGCCGGGGCCGGGAGCCCACCACGCCGAGCCGGGGAGGAGACTTGTGAGCCAGGAGCAGACGCTTGTCAGCGGCGTGGTCGCCCCCGACGGCATCAACGGCGAGTACGTGGCGATCCCCGAGGACGCGGTGCCGCGGCTGCGGCGCTCGGCGGGCACCGCCGGTCTCGCCTCGGTGGAGGAGATGGGCCGCAGCGAGCACCTCGCCGCGGTCCGGGCCGGGGACATCGGCTCGGTCCACTCGTGGGAGCTCGTCACAGCGGTGGACGGCCCCGGCACGCGCCTCACCGTCTTCCTCGCCGGCTGCCCCCTGCGCTGCCTCTACTGCCACAACCCCGACACCCTGCGGATGCGCGACGGTGAGGCCGTCCGCGTCGACGAGCTGCTGCGGCGGGTCCGGCGCTACGTCCCCGTCTTCCGGGCGACCGGCGGCGGCCTCACCGTCTCCGGTGGCGAGCCGCTCATGCAGCCGGCCTTCCTCACCCGCCTCCTCGAGGGCGCCAAGGCCATGGGCGTCCACACGACGATCGACACCTCCGGCTTCCTCGGCTCCTACGCGAGCACCCGGCTGCTCGACGCCCTCGACCTCGTCCTCCTCGACGTCAAGTCCGGACTGCCCGACGTCTACCGGGCGACGACGGGGCGCGAGCTGCAGCCGACGCTCGACTTCGGGCGCACGCTCGTCGCGCACGGCAAGGAGATCTGGGTGCGCTTCGTCCTCGTGCCCGGCCTCACCGACGGGTACGCCAACGTCGAGGCCGTGGCCGACTACGTCGCGAGCCTCGCCACCGTGACCCGGGTGGAGGTGCTGCCCTTCCACCAGATGGGCCGCGACAAGTGGCAGCGCCTCGGCGCCACCTACCAGCTCGCCGACACCGAGCCCCCGACGCCGGACCTGGTGGACAGAGTGCGCACCCAGTTCAGGTCACGAGGCCTCACCACCTACTGACAGCCCGCGTCGCCCGCCCCCAAACTTCGCAACTGGTCGACCGGCTGACGCCTCCGGCGCCGACGCTGTCGCGCAGTCGACCAATTGCGACGTTCTGGGGTGGGGGTCACGTGGGGAGGGTGGCGGTGCCTGGCTCGAGGAAGCGGCGACCCGTCACTGCCTCTGCCACTCCCGTCCTGTCCAGGTAGGGGGTGATGCCGCCGTTGTGGAGGGGCCAGCCGGCGCCGAGCACCATGGCGAGGTCGACGTCGCGGACGTCGGCGACGACGCCGTCGTCGAGCAGGAGGCGCACCTCCTGGGCCAGCGCGCGGCGCACCCGCTCGAGCACGCCGTCGGCGTCCAGCGGCTCGGGCAGGGGCCGGGAGCCGAAGAACCGGTCGAGGTCCTCGCGCACCGCGGACGCGGCGCTCGGCCGCTCCTCGACCGTGAAGCGCTCCCCCTCGGCCACCATCCGCTCGAGTCCCGGGGAGTGCGGGTAGCGGTCCCCGAGCGTGCGCCGCAGCTCGTCGAGCACGTGCATCGCCACGGCGGGGCCGACGAGCTGGAGGAGCTGGAAGGGGCCCATCGGGAGTCCCATCGGCCGCAGGGCGCGGTCGGCCACCGACACCGCGGTGCCCTCCTCCAGGGCCCCGAGCACCTCCCCGAGCATCCGGACGAGCACCCGGTTGACGACGAAGCCCGGCGCGTCCTGGCACGCGATCGCGCTCTTGCGGGCACCGGCCGCGACGGCGAAGGCCGTGGCATAGGCGGCGTCGGAGGTGTGGGAGGTGCGGACGACCTCGACGAGCGGCATCTGCGCGACCGGGTTGAAGAAGTGCAGCCCCACCACGCGCTCGGGGTGCTCGAGGCCGGCCGCCATCGCGGTCACCGACAGGGCGGAGGTGTTCGTCGCGAGGACGCAGTCGGGCCCGACGACGGGCTCCACCTCGGCGAACACCCGCCGCTTGACGGCGAGCTCCTCGAAGACGGCCTCGACGACGAGGTCGCACCCCGCGAGCTCGGCCAGGTCCGCGGTGGCCGTCACCCGGGCACGCAGCTCCTCGGCGCGCGCCTCGTCCAGCCGGCCGGAGCGCTCCAGCCGCGCGACCTGGTCGTGGACGTGGCGCAGCCCGGCGGCGGCGCGCTCGTCGTCGAGGTCACGCATGACGACGGGCACCCGTAGCGTCCGGGCGAGGAGGACGGCGAGCTGGCTCGCCATGAGCCCGGCCCCGAGCAGGCCCACCCGGCGCACCGGCCGTGCGAGCTCCTCGGACGGGGCACCGGCAGGCCGGCGCGCGCGGCTGCGGGTGAGGTCGAAGGCGTAGAGACCGGCGCGCAGCTGGTCGGACATGATGAGCTCGGTGAGCGCGAGGTCCTCGGCCGCGAACCCCTCCGCGCGCGAGGCGGTGCGAGCGGCGGCGACGAGCTCCAGCGCGCGCTGCGGCGCGGGCGCCCCGCCCTCGGCGCGGCGGGCGACGAGCTCCCGGCGCGCACCGACCGCCTCGTCCCAGGCGGCGGCGTCGGACGTGTGGTCCGTGCGCGCCGGGTCGATGGCGCCGGAGAGCACCTCGGTGACCCAGGCGAGCGCGCCGTCGCGGAAGTCCTCCCCGCCGCGCTGCACGCCGTCGACGAGCCCGAGGTCCAGGGCCTGCTGGGTGTCGAGCGTGCGCTGGCGGGCAGGGTTGTCGACGATGACCTGCAGCGCCGCCTCCGGGCCGATGAGCCGGGGGAGGAGGTAGCACCCGCCCCAGCCGGGCACGAGCCCGAGGGAGGTCTCGGGCAGGCCCAGCGGTGCGGCGTCGGCCGCGGCGACCCGGTAGCGGCAGGCGAGGGCGAGCTCGAGCCCGCCGCCCAGGGCGAGGCCGCTGAGGAGCGCGAAGCTCGGCAGGTCGCGCAGGAGGGTGACGATCCGGTGGCCGGCCTCGGCCACCGCGCGGGCGTCCTCGACGCGTGCCATCGAGCCGATGGCGCGCAGGTCCGCGCCCGCCGCGAAGCAGCCCGGTGTGCCGGTGAGGGCGACGGCGGTGATCTCGCCGTCGTGCACGCGCGTGGCGCAGGCGGCGAGGGCCTCCTCCAGGGCGGCGATGCTCCGCGGGCCGAGCGTGGCGGGCCGTCCGTCGGTCCCGGCCATGGTGACCAGGGCGAGCGTGCCGGTGGCCAGCGAGACGTTCTCGACGCTGATCGTCGTGGTGGGTGTCATCGTCACTCCCTCGTGATGGGTACCGACGACCGACAGTACCGGGTACCTCGCCCGGCGTCTCCCTCCGCGGTCAGCCGGCGCGCAGCGCCTCGGTCAGCGCCGCCGCCGTCAGGTCCACCTGCCACGGGCGCGCACCCTGGTCGGCAAGGGCCTCGCGGACCGTGGTCTCGTCCACGACGTCCGGGGGCGTCCAGGCGAGCTGGCGCTGCACGGCGGGGGACAGGAGGTTCTCCTGGGGGACGTCGTGCGCCTCGGCGAGGGTGCGGATGGCGGATCGGACGGCGTCGAGCCGTGCTGCGGCGGCCGGGTCCTTGTCCGCCCAGGAGCGCGGCGGGGGCGGGGTGCCGGTCGCCGAGGCGAGCCGGCGCGGCGGGTGCTCCGAGGCGGGCAGCGCGAGCGCACGCTCGACGGCGGACCACCAGTAGCCGCTCGACCGGCGCGTGCCCTTGCCGGAGAACTCCGGGAGCGCGGCGAGCGCCTGCTCGCTGCGGGGGACCGCGAGGGCGGCCGCGACGATGGCGCGGTCGGGCAGCACGCGGCCGGGAGAACGGTCCCGCTTGCGGGCCAGCTCGTCCCGCGCCTGCCACAGCTCGCGGACGACGGCGATGCCCTGGCTGCCGCGGACGGCGTGCATGCCCGAGGTCCGCCGCCACGGGTCCACCCGCGGGGCCGGGTCGGGGGCCAGCCGCACGGCCTCGAACTCCTGGCGGGCCCACTCGAGCTTGCCGGCCTCCTCCAGCGCCGCGGCCAGCCGGTCGCGCAGCTCGACGAGGAACTCCACGTCGAGCGCGGCGTACCGCAGCCAGTCGTCGGGCAGCGGGCGGGTCGACCAGTCCGCCGCGGAGTGCTCCTTGGCCAGGGAGTACCCGAGCTCCTCGGCGATGATCGCGCCGAGGCCGACCTTGCTGCGCCCGAGCAGGCGCGCGGCGAGCTCGGTGTCGAAGAGGGACGCGGGGTACATGCCGAGGTCGTGGAAGCCGGGCAGGTCCTGGTTGGCGGCGTGGAGGACCCACTCGGTGCCGGCGAGCGCCTCCCCGACCTCGCTGAGGTCACCGACCGCGATGGGATCGACGAGGAGCGTGCCGACGCCCTCACGCCGGAGCTGGACGAGGTAGGTGCGCTGGCCGTAGCGGTAGCCGGACGCGCGCTCGGCGTCGGCGGCGACGGGGCCGGTGCCCGAGGCCAGCGCCGCCGCGGCGCGGGCGAGGCCGTCACGGGTCGTGATGACGGGCGGGGTGCCCTCGCGCGGCTCGGTGACGGGGACCAGCGGGGGCGTCTCGGCGTCGACGGGCTCGGTCATGGGGGCCACGGTATGCCCGGGGTGGCCGGTCGGCCGCGTGGGCACGCGGCAGCGGCCCAGACCGTGACGAACGCCGCTCGGCTCAGCGGCGCGGCGTCAGCGCGGTGACCCCGTCGGGCAGCGGTTCGAGGCCGGAGGCCGAGGATGCGAGCTGGGTCCACGCCAGGAGGTGCGGGCCGAGGTCGGTCGTGTTGGGCGACCACGACGCGCGCACCTCGATCTCGACGTCCTGGTCCCGCAGGACGAGCCCGCCGAAGCTCTCCGAGAGCACCCGGGTGACCGTGCCGGACAGGGAGTGGTAACCGGCCCCCGCGGCGGCCAGGGCGTCGGTGAGCCACGCCCAGCCGACCTCGCCGAGGAGCGGGTCGGCGCCCAGCTCGTCCTCCAGCCGCGCGCGCGCCATGACGATGATCCGGAAGGTCCCGTTCCAGGCGCTCTGTCCCTCGGGGTCGTGGAGGACGACGAAGCGGCCACTGCCGAGGAGCGTCTCGGGATCGTCGCTCGGGTTGACCTCGGCGGTGAGGGCGAGGGCGTAGGGCGCGATCCGGGTGGGGGCAGGCACCTCCTCGAGGCGGACCTCGGGCCGCTGGCGGTGCCCGCGCAGGCTGAGGAGCGCCTCCTCGAATGCGGGCGGAACCTGCGCACCGTCGCTGTTCACGCCCTCAGGCTAGGGCGGCGCGCCCCGAAGTGGGACGTGGCGCGCCGGTAGACTCGCCGCGCCCCCGCCGCCCAACTCCGGAGGAGCCCGTGGCCGACTTCCGTCCCGTCCTGCTCGGCACCGACCTCGGCGTGTACTCGATCGCCCGCTCGTTCCACGAGGCGTACGGGGTCCGCTCGATCGTCGTGTCCAACCAGCGCCGCGGGCCGGTCGACCACTCCCGCATCCTCGACAACGTCCTCGTCGGAGCGGGCGCGAGCGAGGAGCAGACCGTCGCGGCCCTCGTCGACGTCGCGCGCCGGCACGCCGGCACCCCGCTCCTCCTGATCGTCAACGCCGAGCACGAGGTCGAGATGCTCGTGCGCCACCGCGCGGTCCTGGAGGAGCACTTCGTCGTCCCCTACGCCGCCGACGCGGTGCTCACCGCCGCGGGCGACAAGGAGGTGCTCGCGGCCGCCTGCGAGCGGCTGGGGGTCGCGACGCCGGCCAGCCGCGCCGTCGACCTCGCCGGCGCCGACGACGGCGGGTGGGCGCCCCCGCGCCTGGACCTCACCTTCCCCGTGGTGCTCAAACCGGCGGTCAGCGCGGAGCACCTGCTCCTGTCCTACGAGGGCAAGCGCAAGGTCTACAGCGCCGCCACGCAGGAGGAGGCCGACGCCGTGCTGCGCCGCCTCGCGGCGGCCGGGCTGCGCGACGTCGTCCTCGTCCAGGAGCTCGTCCCCGGCGACGACACGCAGGGCCGCACCGTCACCTGCTACGTGGACCGCTCCGGGGAGGTCACGCTCATGGCCTCCGGGCAGCTGCTCCTCCAGCTGCACGCGCCGACGATGATCGGGAACTCGGCGACCATCCTCACCGAGGCCCAGCCGGAGATCGAGGCGCAGGCCGCCGCGGTCCTCGGCGAGCTCGGCTTCACCGGCTTCGCGAACTTCGACGTCAAGGTCGACCCGCGCGACGGCCGCGCCAACTTCCTCGACCTCAACCCGCGCATCGGGCGGCCGAACTACTACCTCAACGTGGCGGGCCGGAACCCCGCTCGCGCCGTCGTCGCGGACTTCGCGGCCGAGCTGGGCGTGGCTCCCGCCTCCGCACCCCTGTACCGCGCCGAGCAGGAGATCGGGGTCTACTCCTACCTGCCGTGGCGGCTCGTGCGGCGCTACCTCACCGGCACCGAGCTGCGCCGCCGGGTGGGGCGCATCCACCGCACGCGTCGCTTCACCCACCCGCTCGCCTACCCGCTCGACCGCGACCCGCGGCGCGGCTTCTACCGCGCCGCCTCCACCGTCAACCTCGTCCGCGACTTCAAGGAGCACTACCCCGAGCCGACGCCCACAGGGCTGTGAGCGGCCCGAGGCCCCAGCGGCCGCTCCATGCCTCCACACCCAGGTCCCCGACGGACCCCGTGGGGTGGGAGGGGCTCAGGCAGGTCGGTAGACGGCCACCGTCACCGAGACGGTGACGTCGACGGCGTCGGGCAGCGCCGCGACGGCGGCGGTGAGCGCGTCCCGGTCGACGTGGTGGGCGCTGGGGCCCATGAGCGCCTCGAGGGTGACGTCCTCCCGGGTCATCGCCGCGCGGTACCGCACCGCGCGCTCCTCGACGACGGCGAAGTCGGCGAGCTGGCGGGCGAGCCGGTCCGCCTTGTCCGGGGCGACGCCGATCATCCCGAGCGGCCCGATGATCTCCGTCAGGTGGTCCTGCGCGGGGGCGACGACGACGAGCCGCCCGGCCGGCGCGAGCACCCTGACGATCTCCGGCGCGTTGCGCGGCCCGAAGACGCTGAGCACGGCACCGGCCGAGCCGGTGGCGAGCGGCAGGCGCTGCCAGACGTCGGCGCGCACCGCCGCCAGTCGCGGGTGGGCGCGCGCGGCACGGCGGGCGGCGTAGGGGGAGAGCTCGACGTCGAGGCCGACGGCGGCGGGCAGGGCGTCGAGCACCGTGGCGAGGTAGTAGCCGGTGCCACCCGCGAGGTCGACGACGAGAGGCGAGGCGCCGTCGGGTGCCGGCACGGTGGCGACCGCCTCGGCGAGGGCAGCGGCGATCGGCGCGTAGTGTCCCCGTCCGAGGAAGGCCTCCCGTGCGGCCACCATGTCCGCGGTGTCCCCGCTGCCCGCCCGGCTGCCGCCGCCCAGCAGCGTGAGGTAGCCCTGTCGCGCGAGGTCGAAGCCGTGACCCCCGGCGCAGTGCACCGAGCGGTCGGTCCGTTCGAGCGCGGCCGCGCACACCGGGCAGCGCAGCTGCGGCAGGACGAGGTCGATGCGCGGGTTCTCCATGACGGCCGCCAGCCTATGGGGTCGCTTAGGGTTGTCCGGTGCTCATCCTGCTGCCGCCCTCGGAGTCCAAGTCCACCCGCAGCAGGGGCAGGGCGGCCGACCCGGCCGCGCTGAGCTTCCGCGAGCTCGTCGGCCCGCGCCGTACGGTCGCGGCCGAGCTCGCCGCCGTCAGCGCCCGCCCGGACGCCCTCGAGGTGCTCGGTGTCGGTGCCAGCCTCGTCGAGGAGGTGGCCGCCAACCTCCGGCTCGACACGGCGCCCGCCCTCCCGGTGCGTGAGCTCTACACCGGCGTCCTCTACGACGCCCTCGACCTCGACGGCATGGACGCCGTCGCCCGCCGCCGGGCCGCCCGCTGGACCGTCGTCGTCTCCGCTCTCCACGGGGCCCTGCGGCTCAGCGACCGCGTCGCCCCCTACCGGCTCGCGATGAACGTCACGCTGCCCGGCACCGGGCCGCTCGCCCGCTTCTGGCGCGAGCACCTCGACGTCGCGCTGACGACGGCGGCCGGGGACGGCGTCGTCGTCGACTGCCGGTCCTCGACCTACGCGGCCGCCGGGTCCCCGCGCGGGAGCGCCGCCGCGACGTGGGTCCAGGTCCGCGTCCCGGGCGCCAGCCACATGGCCAAGCACACCCGCGGGCTCGTCGCCGGCCACCTGTGCCGCACGGGCGCCTCGCCTCGGACCCCACAGCGGCTCGCCGAGGAGCTGGACGGCGCCTTCACCGTCGTCGGTCTCAGCGCGCCCGCCCGCGCCGGCAGGCCGTGGGTGCTCGACGTCACCGCGGAATAGACCCGGGCCCTCCCGGTTGGACCCGGGTAGACCACCCCAGACGAAAGGTCCCCGATGCCACTCCCGCTCTCGATCCTCGACCTCGCCACCGTGGGCCGCAGCCAGACCGTCGCCGAGTCCCTCGACGGGACCGTCGCCCTGGCGCAGAAGGCCGAGGAGACGGGCTACACGCGGGTCTGGTACGCCGAGCACCACAACATGGCCGCGATCGCGTCCTCGGCCACGTCCGTGCTCATCGCGCACGTCGCCGCGCACACGAGGACCATCCGGCTCGGCTCGGGCGGCGTCATGCTGCCCAACCACTCCCCGCTCACCATCGCTGAGCAGTACGGGACCCTCGAGACGCTCCACCCGGGGCGCATCGACCTCGGCCTGGGCCGCGCGCCGGGCACCGACCAGAACACGATGCGCGCCCTGCGCAGGGACAACAGCTCGGCCGACTCCTTCCCCGAGGACGTCCTCGAGCTCCAGGGCTACCTGCAGGGACAGTCGCGTGTCCCGGGCGTGGACGCCTACCCCGGCAAGGGCACCGACGTCCCGCTCTACATCCTCGGCTCCTCGCTGTTCGGCGCCGGGCTCGCCGCGACCCTCGGCCTCCCGTACGCCTTCGCCTCCCACTTCGCGCCCGCCGCGCTGCACGAGGCGATCGCGCTGTACCGGCGCGAGTTCGAGCCCTCCGCCCAGCTCGACAAGCCCCACGTCATCGCCGCGTACAACGTCGTGGCGGCCGACCGGCAGGAGGACGCCGAGCGCCAGCAGCAGGAGGTCATGCGCGGCCGCGTCGCGCTGCTCCTGCGCCCGGGCACCCAGTACACCGACGAGCAGGCCGACGCCCTCCTCGCCTCGCCCCAGGGCCGCCACCTCACCCAGATGATGACCTACAGCGCCATCGGCACCCCCGACGTCGTGCGTGACAAGGTCACCGAGTTCGGCGAGCAGACCGGCGCCGACGAGATCATCGTCGCCCACCAGGGCCCCACGGTGGAGGAGCGGCTGCGCTCGGCCGAGCTGCTCGCCGAGGCCTACCTCACCTGAGCGGACCGGCCCGCCTGCCGTGCGTCGCCCCCTCCCGCACCTAGGGTGGGGGGCGACGCGAAAGGGGATGAGGTGGAGCACAGCATCAGGCTCGTGCCGCTGGACGACGGTGAGTTCGCCGCGCTGACGGCGGACGTCGACCTCCCGGTGGAGCAGTCCCTCGCCTGGGACGCCTACGACCGCGCCGTCCCCGGACGGCGGCCGTGGAAGCGCTTCGCCTTCCTCGTCGACGAGGAGCCGACCGCCGTCGTCGCCCTGTCGGAGTACCTCGGGCGCGGCTTCCACTACCTGTGGGCCAAGCACGGCCCGGTCTGGCTCACCGAGCCGACGCCGGAGCTCGAGCGGGCCCTGCGGGAGCGGCTCGTCACCGGCGTGCGTGCCGTCGACCCGCGGCTCGCCTTCGTGCGCCTCCACGCCGCCCACCCCGCCGAGGACCTCCACCCGCTGCTCCAGTCGGTCACCTACGACCGCACCGTCGTCGTCCGGCTCGACGGCCGCACCGACGACGAGCTGCTCGCCGGGATGAAGAAGCGCGGCCGCCGCGACCTCCGCAAGGGTCTGCGCGAGCAGCCCGTCGAGTGCGCCGAGGAGACCGGCACCGCGGACTTCACGCCGTTCTACGACGTGCTGCGCGAGACCGCCGAGCGCGACGGCTTCGGCGTCCACCCGATGAGCGTCTACACGACCATGCTCGACGCCCTCGGCCCCCAGCACGCCCGCCTGTTCGTCGGGCGGCACGACGGCGAGGTCCAGGCCTGGGTCATCGTCACCGTCCACGACGGTCTCGCCACCGCCTACTACGCGGCGAGCACCGCCGCCGGTCGTGTCCACGACGCCCCTACCCAGCTGTACTGGCACATCATCCGCACCCTGCGCGACGAGGGGGCGCGGAGCTTCGACTTCATGGGCATCGGCTCGGAGCTGGCCCCGTCCCTCGAGGCGCTGACGACGATGAAGACGAAGTTCAACCCCGAGCCCACGGAGGTCGCCCCCGCCTGGGACGTCCCCGTCCGCCCCCTGACCTACACCGCGCTGACGAAGGCGCTGGCCGCCAAGCGCAGCGCCGTCGCGGCGGCCCGTCGCGCGGTGCCTGCTGCGCGCCGTGCCATCAGCCGCGAGGAGGAGACCGCGTGACCCTGCGCCCCGTCGACGACACCACCTACACCGCCCTGGCCGCCGGCACCCCGCTGCCCGTGGAGCAGGCGCCCGTCTGGGCCGCCTTCGACGCCGTCGTCCCCGGCCGCTCCCACTGGGGCCGGCTCGCCTTCGACGACGACGACGGCGTCACGGCCGCCGTCGTCACGCTCGCCGAGGTCCGTGGTCCGGGAGGGTTCCGGTACCTGTGGGCGAAGAACGGTCCGGTGTGGCTCGTGGAGCCGACGCCGGAGCGGGAGGCGGCGCTGCGCCACGAGCTGGGGGAGCGGCTGCGTCGGGTCGACCCGCGGCTCGTGTTCGTCCGCCTCCACGCGCGGCACGAGGCGCCGGACCTGCGCCCGGTCATGCAGGGCATCACCTACGACCGGACGGTGGTCGTCAACCTCGACCGCAGCGAGGACGAGGTCTTCGCCGCGATGAAGCAGCAGGGCCGACGCGCCATCCGCAAGGCGCTCAAGGACGAGTCGCTCACCGTGGGCGAGGAGACCGGCCTGGACGAGGCGGCCTTCGCCGAGCTGTACGACGTCTTCGTCGAGACCGGCGAGCGTGAGGGCTTCGGCCCTCACCCGGCCCGGCGCTACCTCGACATGCTCGCAACCCTCGGGCCCGAGCACGCCCGGGTGTTCGTCACCCGGCGCGACGGCCGGGCGCTGGCCTGGGCGCTGGTCCTCGTCAACGACGGCGCGGCCCTCTACTCGGTGGGCGCCTCCAACTCCGAGGCGCGCGGCGCCTACGCCGCCGACCTCCTCCACTGGGAGGTCATCCGTACGCTGCTCGCCGAGGGCGTGCGCTCCTACGACCTCGCCGGCGCCGGCTCCGAGCGCTTCCCGGGGCTCTCGGGTCTCACGCAGTTCAAGACGAAGTTCGAGAAGGAGATCACCGAGGTCTCCCCGGCATGGGACATGCCGCTCCACCGCCGCGCGTACACCGCGCTCGTCCAGGCCCTGACCGCGAAGCGTCACGCCACGGCAGCGCTGGGCCGGGTGAGGTCCCGCCTCCGCCCCTGACCGGACCGCGACAGCGCGGCCTGCCGCGTCCCGGGCGCAGCTCCTCAGGCAGTGGTCAACGGCTGGCAGCTCCGCCGACGACCGACAGGAGCCGGAGCCTGGCGTGGCTGTCGCTGCCGGGCTGAGCGGTGTAGACGAGCAGGCGGTGCGACTGGTCGGGGTCGAGGAGTGTCTGACAGCTGAGCTCCAGCGCCCCGACCAACGGATGCGCGAACCGCTTGACCTCCGGCGGCCGGAGGCCGACCTCGTGCCTCTCCCAGAGGTCGTGGAACTCCGCGCTCCGCCCACGAAGGAGGTCGACGAGGTGCTCGGCCCTCGAGCCGGGCCCGCGGAGTGTGGCCACCTCCCGAAGTCCGGCCACGTACACGCGTGAGAGCACCGAGCGCTCCTCCGGCGGGTACGCCTCCGCCGCCGCGGGGTCGGTGAACCACCGGTACCCGATGCTGCGCTCCGGGCCGGAGTGCCGGCTGGCGTCACCGGTGAGGGCAACCCCCATCGGGGACTGCCGGAGCGTCTCACCGAGCTCGGTGATGATCTCGGCCGGCGTGTCCTGGAGCCGGTCGAGGACCCGGAGCAGGCCCGGGCCGATGTGGTCGCTCGTCGCTGCGCGTGGAGGTGGCTGGTGACCGGACAGCCGGAACATGTGGTCGCGCTCGTCCAACGACAGGTGCAGGCCCTGTGCCATCGCCGCGATCATCTGCTCCGAGGGCTGGGGACCCGTCCCCCGCTCGAGGCGGGCGTAGTAGTCGGTCGACATGTGGCACAGCGCAGCCACCTCCTCGCGCCGCAGCCCGTCGGTCCTCCTCCGCGGGCCACGTGGCAGCCCGACGTCCTCGGGCTGGAGCGACTCCCGCCTGCGTCGGAGGAACGTCGCCAGTCCCGCGCGGTCGATCATCGTGTGTCCTCCTCGTCCCCGACCCCTCGGGTGTCGTTTCTACCGCGGCACGCGCGCGACAGCCAGGCCCTGTCGATCCACCCCTCGTGGCGGCCGGCCGGCATCGCGAGGTCCCCCAGGGGTGGACTCCCGGTCAGTGGATACGCCGGCCCTGAAACGCCGGACGGCGAGATCGCAGGATGGTGCCCGCACGCCGGTCCGAGGCCGGCGCACCGACGAACGAAGGACGGCTCATGGCACACAGCTCCGGTACATCGGTCCCCGACCTCAGCGGCTCGATCGCGGTGGTCACGGGCGCCAGCGACGGCATCGGGCAGGTCATCGCCACCTGTCTGGCCAGGGCAGGCGCCGAGGTCGTCATGCCCGTGCGATCGGCGATCAAGGGTGATGCCGCAGCGGCCCGCATCCGCGGACAGGTCCCGGGCGCCACGGTCACGACACGCGCCCTGGACCTGTCGTCCCTCGAGTCCGTGGCCGGGCTGGTGGACCGGCTCAGCTCGGAGGGGCGCCCGATCGACATCCTCGTCAACAACGCGGGCGTCATGACGCCGCCGGAGCGCCAGATCACGGCGGACGGGTTCGAGCTCCAGCTCGGCACCAACCACCTCGGTCACTTCGCGCTCACCCTGGGGCTGCTGCCGCTACTCAGGGAGGGCGGGGCAAGGGTCACCCACCAGACGAGCATCGCGGCGAGGAGTGGGGAGATGAACTGGGCGGACCTGAACTGGGAGACCGGCTATGACGCCATGAGGGCCTACCGCCAGTCCAAGATCGCCGTCGCGCTCTTCGCCCGCGAGCTCGACGCGCGGAGCAGGGCCGCAGGGTGGGGGATCTCCAGCAACGTGGCTCACCCGGGCGTCTCACCCACGAACCTCCTCGCCGCGCAGCCGGGCATGGGGCGGGAGCGAGAGACCGGCGGGCGTCGTGCGATCCGACTTCTCTCACGCCTCGGCATCGCCGGGACCGCCGAGTCCGCAGCTCTTCCCGCCGTGGTGGCGGCGACGGACCCGGCGTCAGCGGGTGACCAGTTCTACGGGCCGCGTCGCACGCTGAGCGGTCCGCCCGCGCTGCTGCCGCAGTGGGGCCCGATGGCGAACATGGACGATGCCCGCAGGCTCTGGGAGGAGTCCGAGCGACTCGTGCGCGTGCGCTTCACCGCCTGACCTCGCGCCCCCGGACGGGGACGGGTCAGCCGACGATGCTGCTGCCCGTGTAGAGGTGGAGCACCGGGACTCCCAGCGCCTCGCGGGCTCGGCTCGCCCAGTCGCGGCGGAGGGTGTCGTCGAGGAGCTTGGGGGTCGTCACGACGATCACCTCGAAGGCCCTGTGGTTGGCCACGGCTTGGCTGAGGGCTGGCAGCGGGTCGTCGGCGACAACCACACCGTCCGCCGTCGCCCCGGCGGCCTCGAGCAGCGCGAGGGAGAGCCGGAGCGCCTCGGCGGCCTCCGTCCGAGCCTGACGGTCGTCCGGGTCCGGGTTGGTGATGTCGTGCCAGAGCCGGCGCAGGTCGAGCAGACCGAGGTCGTTGACGACCTCCCGGAGGACGTGGTGGTCGGTGTCCGCCGGGACGAGCACCTCGAAGCGCACGTCTCGCTCCGCGTAGTGCTCGACGATCTGTGCCACATCGGTGTCGAGCAGGGTGTCCTCGGTCAGGATGACGACGGTCTGCGTCACTGGTCCTCCAGGTGTCTCGGTCCTCCGGGACGCACATCGGTCCGGCCGGAGTCGTCCGGAGGTGCGTCCAGACGACCATATGTGCGCCCCGGCGGAAAGGGGCGGGGGCGGGCGGGCGGGGGCGGGGCCTCAGACGCGGAGGACGACGACGTCGTGGCCGGGGAGCCGCAGCGTCTCGCCGTCGGCGGTCGCCTCGCCCGTCCAGGACAGGACGATCTCGCGGACCTGGCCTCGCACGCGGACGTCGCGCGGCTCCTCCTCGAGGTTGGCGATGATGGCGATCGAGCCGCGGTACATCCCGATCCAGCCGCCGTCCTCGCACGTCGTCACCCCGGTGTCGACGCGCACGCCGCTGGCGAGGTCGGTCTCGGCGTGCCGCAGCGCGATGAGCTCACGGTAGAAGGCGAGGAGCCGCGCGTGTCGCTCCTGGCCGGGCTCGGACCAGTCCAGGCGGCTCGCCTCGACGGTGGCGGGTGCCTGCGGGTCGGGCACCTCGACGTCCCCGCCGTAGACCTCCTCCCAGCCGTGGGAGCCGAACTCCTCACGGCGGCCCTGGCGGATCGCCTCGGCGAGCTCGGGCTCGGCGTGGTCGGTGAAGTACTGGAACGGGGTGGTGGCGCCCCACTCCTCACCCATGAAGAGCATCGGCGTGTAGGGCCCGAGGATCGCGATCGCGGCCGAGACCGCGAGCCGGCCGTCGTCGAGCACGCGGCTGGGGCGGTCACCGATGGCGCGGTTGCCCACCTGGTCGTGGTTCTGGGTGAAGACGACGAACCGTCGCGTGTCGACCTCTGCCGGGACGGGCGCGCCCCAGACCTTGCCGCGGAACTCCGAGTACGTGCCGGCGTGGACGAAGGTCTCGGCGAGCGCCGTCCGCAGCGTCTCGGTGCTCCCGAAGCTCACGTAGTAGCCGTGCCGCTCACCGGTGAGGCGGGCGTGCAGGGCGTGGTGCACGTCGTCGTCCCACTGCGCCGTCATCCCCAGCCCGCCCTCGGCGGTGGGGGTGACCATGCGGGCGTCGTTGAGGTCGGACTCGGCGATGAGGGACAGGGGACGTCCCACCTCCCGCTCGAGCTCGGCGACGGCGTCGGACAGCTCCGCGAGCACGTGCCGCTCGGAGTCGTCGATGAGGGCGTGGACCGCGTCCAGGCGCAGGGCGTCGACGTGGAAGTCACGCAGCCAGCGCAGCGCGTTCTCCACGACGAACTGCCGCACCGGTCCGGCGTCGGGGCCGTCGAGGTTGACCGCGGCGCCCCAGGGCGTCTCGTGGCGGTCGGTGAAGTACGGCCCGAAGGACCCGAGGTAGTTCCCCGACGGCCCGAGGTGGTTGTAGACGACGTCGAGGCACACGGCCAGGCCGCGGGCGTGGGCGGCGTCGACGAAGCGCTGCAGCGCCTCGGGCCCGCCGTAGGGGTGGTGGACGGCGTACAGCGCGACGCCGTCGTAGCCCCAGCCGTGCTGCCCGGGGAAGGCCGCGACGGGCATGAGCTCGACCATGTCGACGCCGAGCCCGGCGAGGTGGTCGAGCCGCCCGATGGCGGCGTCGAGGGTGCCCTCGGGGGTGAAGGTGCCGACGTGCAGCTCGTAGATGACCGCGCCCAGGCTCGAGCGGCCCTTCCAGTGCCCGTCCCGCCACTCGTGCGCCGAGGGGTCGAAGACGCGGGAGGGGCCGTGGACGTCGTGGGGCTGCCACGCGCTGCGGGGGTCGGGCAGGCCCGGCCCGTCGTCGAGGTGGATGAGGTAGTCCGTCCCGGGGGTGAGCGGCTCCGCCGTCACCCACCAGCCGTCCTCGCGGGCCTCGAGCGGGAGACGCGCGGCGTCGTCCTCCGGACCGGCCGGGAGGCTGATCGCGACGGACCGGGCGGCGGGGGCCCAGACGGTGAGCGGCTCAGTCATCGGCTCTCTCCAGCAGTGCGACGGGGTGAGGGTCGAGGAGGTCGGCGAGACGGCACGAGCCTCCGGGCACCTCGCGTCCGGTGAGGACGTCGCGCCACCGCCCCTCGGGCAGGACGACGGTGTGCTCACCGAAACCGCCGAGGGCGTCGAGCCCGCGGGCGAGGCGGGTGACGACCGTGACGGCCCGCGGGCCGGAGTCGTCGCCGCGCGCGAAGGCGATGGCGTGGCCGGTCGACGAGGGCAGCGGCAGGTACTGCGAGGAGGCTCCGACGAAGGCGGCGGCCTCCCGGCGACGCAGGCGCAGCGCCCGGGCGGTGAGCGCGAGCTTGACCTCGTCCAGCGTGCTGGGCGTGGCGCCGTCGTCGAGACGGTCGAGCTGCCGGGCGAGCTCGGTGAAGTCCACCGGGCGCCGGTTGTCCGGGTCGACGAGCGACGTGCGGGTCACCTCGGTGCCCTGGTAGACGTCGGCGACACCCAGCACGGTGAGCTGGAGCAGCTTCGTGCCGAGCACGGCGGCGCGCACGGCCTGCGCCGTCGTCCGCTCCCACTCGGTGAGGGCCTCGACGACGGCCGGGTGCTCCAGGAGGGCGGCCGCGTAGTCGAGCAGGGCGCCCTCGCGGACGGTGTCCGGGTCGGTCCACGTCGTCCAGGACTTCTGCTCGCGCACCGCCTTGACGAGGTAGCCGCGCAGGCGCTCGGCGGTCATCGGGTCGGAGTCGGTCCACGTCCCGACGAGCACCTGCCACAGGAGGTTCTCGGCGCGTCCGTCGAGGTCCGCGGGACGGATGTCCGCCGTCGCCTCGCGCAGCCGGCGCACGAGCACCAGCCACTCCTCGGCGTACTCCGAGAGCACGCCGATGCGGGCGCGCACGTCCTCCCCGCGCTTGGTGTCGTGGGTGCTGCCCGCGGTCATCGTCGCCGGGTGCGCGGTGATGGTCTGGGCGACCCACGCGTGGAGCTCGTCGACGCTGATGCCGAAGCGGCGGGGGGAGCCGCCCACCTCGCACAGGCTCACCAGGTGCGTCCACCGGTAGTACGCGGTGTCCTCCACGCCCTTGGCCATGACCGCGCCGCAGGTCTGCTGGAAGCGGACGATGAGCTCGGCGCGGCGGGCGTCCTGGGTCCGGCCGGCGCTGCCGACCTCGTGCCCCAGGACGAGGTCGACGACGACGTCCAGCGTCTCGTGGCGGTCCTCGTCCAGCCGGGCGCGGGCCTCCTCGGCGGCCTCGCGCACCACGCGCTCGCTCATCTGCGGCGCGGGCTCGCCGGGCACGACGTAGGCGCGGTAGCGGTCGAACGCGACGAGGAGCTCGACGACGCAGTCCTCGAGGGACCGGTAGGTGTGGTCCCGCAGACGCACGTCGTCGTCGCACAGCTCGCGCAGGATCGTCGCGAGGCGGTGGACCTCGGCGTACAGCGAGGTGCCGATGATCTGCCGCTTGGCGGCGGTGATCATGTCGGCCAACTCGCCGCGGGAGTCGCCGGCGATCTCGGACATCGCGGTGCCCAGCGCGCCGGAGCCGGAGGGGTCGGTCAGGACGGAGTTGATCCGCCAGGCGGCGTCGTACCCGGTGGTGCCGGCCGCGGGCCAGTCCGGGGCGAGGGTCTCCTCGCCCTCGAGGATCTTCTCGGCCACGACCCAGGCACCGCCGGTGGCCTCGTCGAGCCGCTCGAAGTAGCCGCGCGGGTCGGCCAGGCCGTCGGGGTGGTCGATGCGCAGGGCGTCGATGTGACCGGAGCGCATGAGGTCGAGGAGCAGGGCGTGGCTCGCGTCGAAGACGTCGGGGTCCTCGACGCGCAGCGCGGCGAGGGTGTCGACGTCGAAGAAGCGGCGGTAGTTGAGCTCCTCGTCGGCCACCCGCCAGTAGGACAGCCGGTAGAACTGCCGCTCGAGCAGCTCGGCCAGCGGCAGGTGCTCGGTGCTCGGCCGCACGGGGAAGGTGTGCTCGTAGTACCGCAGCACCGGCTGCGCGCCGAGCTCGGGCTCGCTCGGCACGACCATCTGCTCCACGCGCAGCTCACCCCCGGCCAGGGCGGCCCCGACCCGCTCGCCGAGCACGGGCATGAGGATCCCGGGCCGCTCGGACCCGAGGTCGACGTCGAACCACCCCGCGTAGGGGGAGTCCGGCCCGTCCTTGAGGACAGACCACAGCGCCCGGTTGTGCCACGTGGGCGTCGGGACGGCCATGTGGTTGGGCACGACGTCGACGACGACTCCCAGCCCCGCCGCGTGCGCCGTCGTGCACAGGCGCTCGAGGCCTTCTCGGCCGCCCATGACGGCCGAGATGCGGCTGTGGTCGACGACGTCGTAGCCGTGCGTCGACCCCGGCGCCGCCTCGAGGACGGGGGACAGGTACAGGTCCGTGACACCGAGACCGGCGAGGTAGGGCACGAGCGCCTCGGCGTCGGCGAAGCCGAGGTCCGGTCCCAGCTGGAGCCGGTAGGTGCTCACCGGCAGGCGGTGGCCCGGCGAGGGCAGGTGGCGGGAGGCGGCGGTGGGCTGAGGGCTGCTCACGCCTCCTCCTCGCGCGGGCACACGAGGATGACGGTGTTGTGGGGCAGCACCTCGAGGGTGTCCCCGGGGTGGTAGTCCCCGTTCTCCGTGTGCGTCGGGTCGGTGTTGATCGCCATGCGCCACACCGCCCCGAACCCCTCGTCGGGGATGGTGAACGTGACGGGCTCGGCGGCCGCGTTGAGCATGACGAGGAGGTTGTCGTCGGACACCCGCTCGCCACGGGCGTCCGGCTCGGGGATCGCGTCACCGTTGTAGAAGATCGAGATCGACCGGGCGTGGGACTGGTCCCAGTCCTCGTCCTCCATCGGCTCGGCCGATGGCTTGAGCCAGGCGATCTCGCCCACCTCGGACTGGCCGCCGTGGCCGGGGTCGCCGGCGAAGAACCGGCGACGGCGCAGCACGGGATGGGCCATGCGGAAGTGGACCATCCGCTGGGCGAAGTCCAGGAGGTGCACCTGCTCGTCGCCGAGGTTCCAGTCCACCCACGCCAGCTCGTTGTCCTGGCAGTAGACGTTGTTGTTGCCCTGCTGCGTGCGGCCGAGCTCGTCACCGTGGGCGATCATCGGCACGCCCTGGGAGAACAGGAGCGTGGCGAGGAAGTTGCGGTGCCGGCGCAGGCGCAGCGCGCGGACCTCGGGATCCTCGGTCTCACCCTCCGCGCCGCTGTTCCACGAGCGGTTGTGCTCCTCGCCGTCGTTGTTGTCCTCGCCGTTGGCCTCGTTGTGCTTCTCGTTGTAGGAGACGAGGTCGCGCATGGTGAAGCCGTCGTGGGCGGTGACGAAGTTAATCGAGGCCATCGGCCGGCGGCCGGAGTGCTCGTAGAGGTCGGCCGAGCCGGTGATGCGGCTGGCGAACTCCGCGAGGGTCGCCGGCTCGCCGCGCCAGTAGTCGCGGACGGTGTCGCGGTAGCGCCCGTTCCACTCCGTCCACAGCGGGGGGAACCCACCGACCTGGTAACCGCCCTCGCCGAGGTCCCACGGCTCGGCGATGAGCTTGACCTGGGAGATGACCGGGTCCTGCTGGATGATGTCGAAGAAGGACGAGAGGCGGTCCACGGCGTGGAGCTCGCGCGCGAGCGTCGAGGCGAGGTCGAAGCGGAAGCCGTCGACGTGCATCTCGGTGATCCAGTACCGCAGCGAGTCCATGATCATCTGGAGCGTGTGCGGGGAGCGCATGAGCAGCGAGTTGCCCGTGCCGGTCGTGTCGAAGTAGTGCGCCTTGTCGTCCTCGACGAGCCGGTAGTACGAGGCGTTGTCGATGCCCTTGAACGACAGGGTGGGGCCCAGGTGGTTGCCCTCGGCCGTGTGGTTGTAGACGACGTCGAGGATGACCTCGATGTTGGCCTCGTGCAGCGCCTTGACCATCGTCTTGAAGTCCTGCACCTGCTGCCCCGCCCCACCGAGGGAGCTGTAGGTGTTCTGCGGCGCGAAGAAGCCGATGGTGTTGTAGCCCCAGTAGTTGGTCAGCCCCTTCTCCTGCAGGTGGGGGTCGTTGACGAACTGGTGCACCGGCATGAGCTCGAGGGCGGTGACCCCCAGGGCCGTGAGGTGGTCGATGACGGCCGGGTGGGCGATGCCGGCGTAGGTACCGCGCAGCTCCTCCGGGACCTCCGGGTGGAGCTCGGTGAGGCCCTTGACGTGGGCCTCGTAGATGACCGAGTCGTGGTACTCGTGGGCGGGCGGACGGTCGAACTCCCAGTCGAAGAACGGGTTGATGACGACCGACACCATCGTGTGCGGCGCGGAGTCGTCGGTGTTGCGCTGGGTGGGGTCCTCGAACTGGTAGGAGTACAGGGAGGGGTCGGTAGAGATCTGCCCGTCGATCGCCTTGGCGTACGGGTCGAGGAGGAGCTTGGACGGGTCACAGCGGTGCCCGTTCTCCGGGTCGTAGGGCCCGTGCACGCGGTACCCGTAGCGCTGACCCGGCTGGGCGGCGCGCAGGTACCCGTGCCAGACGTGACCGTCGACCTCGGTGAGCTCGATCCGCTCCTCGTTGCCGGCCTCGTCGAGGAGGCACAGCTCGACCCGTTCCGCGACGGAGGAGAAGAGCGCAAAGTTGGTACCGGTGCCGTCGAAAGTGGCACCCAGGGGGTAAGGACGTCCAGGCCAAGGCTGCATGAGCGATAGGTTCTCACCGCTGGGCCGATTCGGCCCGCCATGCGGAGACGACGTCCGAGGGAGGACACGTGCTCGATCTGTCGCCGGGCTGGCAGGTGGCGCTGGAGGTGGTCGGCTGGGTCGGCTCGGGCATCGTCGTCTGGTCGATGATGCAGCAGCGAATCCTGCGTCTGCGCGTGTACAACCTCGTCGGCTGCCTCGTCCAGGTGCTCTACAACGGGGTGCTCGGGGTGTGGCCCGTGGTCGCCCTCAACGTCGTCCTCGCCGTCGTCCAGGTGATCAACCTCACACGCCTGCTGCGGGGCCGGGAGGACCCGGCGTCGTACTCGGTGGCCGACGTGCCGGCCCACGGACCGCTCCTCGCGCAGCTCGTCGAGCGGCACCGCGACGACGTGGCCCGCTTCCACCCCGGGTTCACCGCGCCGACGGCGGACGCGGAGGCCTTCGTCATCATGTCGGGGGACGAGGTGGTCGGGTGCGTCGTCGTCCACGACGAGGACGGCGTGGCACAGATCGAGCTGGACTACGTCACCGAGCGCTTCCGCGACCTCTCCCCGGGCCGCTTCGTGTTCCGGCGCAGCGGGGTCCTCGCGGAGCGCGGCTACCGGGCGGTGGCCTCCGCTCCCGACACCGCAGAGCCGTACTACGAGCAGGTGGGCTTCAAGAGGCGCGGGGACCGCTACGTCCTCGACCTCTCGGCCTGAGCCGGGAGACGAGCAGGGCCCCTGACCACGGGTCAGGGGCCCTGCTGCGCTGGTGGGCGATACTGGGTTCGAACCAGTGACCTCCTCGGTGTGAACGAGGCGCTCTACCACTGAGCCAATCGCCCGCGCTGGACGATGTTAGCCCACGGGCGGGCGCGTCCCCAAACCGCTCACGGGTCGAGGTCGTCCGCGGCCCGGGCGGCGTAGAGCTCCTGGACCCGCAGCGTCACGGGCCCCGGCGTGATCTCGCGGCCGTCGATGCTGTCCACGGGGACGATGCCGCGCGTGGCGGACGTCACGGCGGCGTGCTCCGCCGCGAGGAAGTGGGCCATCGGCACGACCGCCTCGCGCACGGGCAGGCCGGCCTGCTGCGCCCACTCGAGGACGAGCTCGCGGGTGACGCCCGCCAGGCAGCCGGAGGCGAGCGGCGGCGTGAGCAGCTCGCCGTCGGCCTCGAGGAAGACGTTGGACGCCGCCCCCTCGCACAGCTCCTCCCGCGTGTTGGCGAGGACCGCCTCCGTCCCGCCCCGCCGGCGGGCGTGCTCGAGGGCGAGGACATTCTCCCCATAGGAGGTGGACTTCACCCCGACGAGGGGGGACCGCTCGTTGCGCACCCACGGCACGACGACGACGGCGGTGCGCGGGCGCGGTCCGTCCGCGCCCGGGTGGGGGACGGGTTCGGCGGAGGCGGTGAGGAGGAGGGTCGGGCTCGCGTCGGCGCGCGCCGCCCCGGCCGGCAGGGGCCCGGCGGTCCATGTCACTCGCAGCCGCCCGCTCCCGCCCTCGAGCCGTGCGGCCAGGTCGAGGGCGGCGCTCGTGACGACGTCCGCGGGCGGGACGGGCAGCCCGGCGGTGGTGGCCGAGCGGACGAGGCGGGCGACGTGGCGCCGTAGCGCGAACGGCCGTCCGGAGACGACGACGCAGGTGTCGAAGACGCCGTCGCCCACCGTGAGGCCCCGGTCCAGGGCCGTGACGACGGGCTCCTCGGCGGGCCGGACCTCACCGTCGAACCACACGAGAGTGCTCATGGGCACAGCGTGCCACCACGGGGGTCTCAGCGACCGCAGCGAGTCGCGTGTGGAGGTAGGGGGCGGGGCAGGTCAGCGGGGCGGCGCCGAGGCGAGGGACACGAGGCGGGACGCCTTGAGCTCGGTCTCCTCCCACTCGGCCTGCGGGTCGCTGCCCCACGTGATGCCCGCGCCCGTGCCGAAGCGAAGAGTGCCCGCGCCGGTGCCGGCGGGCGCGGTCCACCAGAAGGTGCGGATCCCGACGGCGAGCTCGGCCCGGCCCGCGTCCGCGTCGACCCACCCGACCGCCCCGCAGTACGGGCCCCGTGCCTGCGGCTCGAGCTCGGCGATGAGCCGCAGGGCGCTCGACTTCGGGGCGCCGCTCACGGAGGCGGGTGGCAGGGTGGCGCCGAGCAGGGCCGCCCAGCCGACGGCGTCGAGCGGGTCGCGCAGGGTGCCGCCCACCCGCGAGACGAGGTGGACGAGCCCGGGGTGGTGCTCCACGGCGCACAGGTCGAGGACCTCCACCGTGCCGGGGAGACAGACCCGCTGGAGGTCGTTGCGCACGAGGTCGGTGATCATGACGTTCTCCGCGCGGTCCTTCGCCCCCAGGTCCTCCGCCCGGGTGGCGGTGCCCTTGATCGGGCCGGAGAGCACCCGCCCGTCCTGGACGGACAGGAAGAGCTCGGGGGAGGCGCTGACCACCCACACCGGGCGCTCGGCCGCCCCGAGCGGGACGTGGACCGTCCCGGCGTGGGGGGCGGGGTTGCCGGCGGCCAGGACCGCGGCGAGTGCGGTCGCGTCCGGCTCGGCCGCCGCCGAGCCCAGCGGCGCGGACAGCACCCGGCAGATGTTGGCCTGGTAGACCTCCCCCTCGCGGACCGCCTCCCGCACCCGGCGGACCGCCGCGACGTACCCCGCCTCGTCCAGGGAGCTGCGCCAGGACGCGGGGGCGGGGCCCTCCCAGGCAGCGGCGTCGGCCGGTCCAGAACGGTCCGTGGTCCTTGTCACATCGTGGACGTCGGGGGTCACGTCGGCGAAGCGCCAACCGGTGATGCGGCCCTCGAAGTCGGCCACCACCGCCCACCACCCGGAGGCCAGGGCGTCCGGGTGTCTACGCAGGTCAGCGCACTCGACGAGGCCGCGGGCGCGCACGCCGGGGAAGTCCGCGCGGGGCTCCGGGAGGTGCCCGGGCGGGGCTGCTGAGGTCACCCGCGCCACGCTAGTAGGCGAGTTGGACGAGCGGTCCATCCCTGGGCTAATGTTGGCAACGCCGCCGGGGAAGCCCGGCAGCAACGCGGATGTGGCTCAGTTGGTAGAGCATCACCTTGCCAAGGTGAGGGTCGCGGGTTCGAGTCCCGTCATCCGCTCGAGGTACCACCCCCCGGTGGGGCAGTACAAGCCTCAGGGTGGCGTGGCCGAGAGGCGAGGCAGCGGCCTGCAAAGCCGTACACACGGGTTCGAATCCCGTCGCCACCTCGGTAGCAGTACCCGAAAGGGCGATTGGCGCAGCGGTAGCGCGCTTCCCTGACACGGAAGAGGTCACTGGTTCGATCCCAGTATCGCCCACCACATCGAAGAGGCCCCTGACCAGCGAAAGCGCAGGTCAGGGGCCCTTCTTGTGTCCGCACCAGATGGACACGAGAGGACCCGAATGCCCCCTGTGGGCCTCCTGGAGGCCCACCAGAGGCCCACGGACTGGTGATCGACAGACACCTAGCCCGTGGGAGGCGAGAAGCCGATGGCAACAGGAAGCAGGCGAGGGTTCGGCAACACCGAACGTCGCAAGAACGCGAGGACCGGCAAGACGACCGGATGGCGGGCGCGGTACTTCGGGCCGGACGAAGCCCGGTACCACCAGACCTTCACGACCAAGATCGACGCCGAGGCATGGTTGCGCTCGGAGGAGGCGCTCATCGCACGTGGGGAGTGGCTCCCGCCCGACCAGCGGGTGGCGCGTGTCACGGTGACCCTTAACGAGTACATCGCGGCCAACCTGAGCGTTCGCAGTCTCGCCCCTCGCACCCGCGAGGAGTATGAGAGCTACGTGGAGCGGTTCCTCGCCAACGACGAGCTCGGCAGGAAGTCGCTGAGGGCGATCTCCGCCCGCGACATCACCTCCTGGTACACGAGGCTGCAGCGCCAGACCGGCAAGACGATGACCGCGCGCGCATACGGGTTGCTGTCCTCGGTCTTCAACGCCGCGGTGCGCGACCGGCTCGTGGACCACAACCCGTGCACGATCCGTGGTGCCTCCGAGGCGCCGCGCAGGTCGAAGAAGACCATCGCCACCCCTGAGCAGATCGCCGAGGCGCTGCTTCACCTCGACGAGCGGTATCGGGCCATGATTCTCCTGGCGGCCTGGTCGGGCCTGCGATCCGGAGAGTTCCGCAACCTCCGTCGCCGAAACATCGACCTCGTCGGCCGCAGGGTCGTCGTCGATGAGCAGATTCAGAACCTGCGCGGCCAGGGCAAGGTCGTGCGGGCGGTCAAGACCGAGGCGGGTGCGCGGATCGTTCACCTGCCGGCCTCGGTGACGAACGTCCTCGCGACACACATGGTCACGTTCTCCCAGGCCGGTCCCGACGGGCTGGTCTTCCCTTCCCACGTGGGCACGCCGATCTCTCAGTCAGTGCTTCACCAGGTGTGGGATGAGGCGCGACGGGCGATCGGCCGGCCGGACCTGCGCATCCACGACCTACGTGCGACCGCAGCGACGCAGGCGGCACGCACCGGGGCGACGATCGCGGAGCTGCAGGCGCGACTGGGGCACACCACACCCAACGCGGCCATGAAGTACCAGACGGCCGCCGCGGCGCGCGACGCTCACATCGCCGACGCGCTGGATGACTTCATCTTGGTGCCGATCGACCTGACGGCGCCGAAGAAGAAGGCGCACGCGCCTCATGGCAGGAAGAACTCCCAACCGAACGCCACCGGTGAGAAACGATCCGAGTGAGCTCCACGGCTCGTCCGGAGGCCCACAGTTTCGACAGGCGTAGGCCCACGGCGTCGGGCTCCGATGGCCAAATGACGGCCGGTGACGCGGCACGTGGCCAGGACCGATGCCGGAGCCCGATGGCCGCATGGGCCTACGGGCCGCGTCCGTAGGCCCACAGGAATCCCGCAACGACCAGTGTCGCCCACTCTCAGGCAACGGTCCGCGTCGTGGTGATGGTCGTTATCAGGCACCGGTCGACCTCGTCGAGGTCGACCCGGACCATCCGGCCAATGCGATACCCGGTGAGAGTGCCATCGGCAATGCGCCGGCGCAGCGTCTTCGGGTGGACGCCGATGTGTTCGGCGGCGACTGCCAACGAGACGAGGTTGGCTGAAACCACAGTGTTCCGGACAGTGGTGGTCTTTGAGGACCGCATGTTGCACATCTCCTCTACGGGTCGGGATTCTCGTCGGGGGCCGGTGCCCAGCCCGGGCGCTGAAGGAAGGTCGCACGCAGGACGTAGAGGAGGCCCCCGCACCCGGCGGAACCTTGTCGCGTGTCCTCGACGGTCATCGGTCGAGCCCGGTGTGGCCGTGGACGTGGCGGAGGTGAGGGCGTGGCGGGGTGGCCGGCGCCGGGCGGTCGCCCGGGCGGACGATCTCGCCGAAAGGCGGCCGCTGGGGTCCACGATGGGTGGTGTCTGGCGTGTCGGCCAGACCGGCGCGGAGTGCTTCGGCAGTGACGTTGCTGAGCGCTTGCGCCAGGTCGCGGTCGAGTCGGTCGGGTGTGCTGGAGACGGTGACGGCGGCGGGTCCCCAGGCTAGGGGGTCGGCGCCGACCGTGCCGAGGACCTGGCCGATGTTGTTCTCGAAGTAGGTGTTGATCTCCACGTCGCGGTCATCGACGTGGATGGTGGTGGTGTTCTCGAAGTCCTGCGACCGTGTGCTTTGACCGTCGGGCCGGTGCCTTAGGACAAGCAGGTCGGTGGGCGAGTCCAGGCCGGGGAGCCTGCGGTGGGCGCCGGCCGGGAGGCGGACCGCGCCGAGCAGGTCGGCGACCAGGTGCAGGTGGCGGCGCGCTTCGGGGAACGGTTGGTCCATCAGGTCGTGGGAGGCGAGGAGGATTGTGTACCCGCCGGAGCGGGTGAGTGTTGCCAGAGTGAGGGCGAGCTGGGCTTGGACGGTGCGCCGTACGATGACGTGCCCGGGGTGTTGGAGACGCACGTCGTTGTAGGGCAGGGACGCCATCACGACGTCGAACCTGTCGTGCGCCTTCGGGGGCCGCAGCTGCACCAGGAACTGAGTGCTCGGGGTGTGGGTATCGGTGATGTCCGCGACCACGGACGCGGGCGAGGAGCCGTCGGTGTGCGGCAGCCCGATGAAGGTCGCGGCGTCGTCACCGAGGGCCAGCACCCGGCCCTCGGTAAAGCCCAGATCGCGGAGCATGGTCCACAGGTGGGTCGCGATAATGCGGTGCGCGGGCTGGGCGGAGGTCGTGCTGTGGTCCTGGAGTGCGAGGTGGTCAGCTTCCAGGCGCAGGGCGTGCGGGTCGTTCGCGTCGTCGCGGTAGGGGGCCCCGGTCATCACACACCTCGCCTTTGCTCGCCGGTGCGGGCCGCGGCGCCTGCCCTGGTGGCGCGGCGGGAGTCGAGGTCGGCGGCGACGAATGCCGCGAAGTCGGCCTGCCGGTCGGTGATGGACTTCTCCTCGGCCGGGGCCACGGCGGGCTCGCCGGGCCAGGAGGTGGCGCGGGTAGGCCGGTCGCGGTCTAGGCGGGTGCCGGAGGTGGCGACCCACTCGCGCAGGCGTTCGCGGGCGTCGGCGAAATCGGCGTGCCAGGCGAGCGGTCCTGAGCCGGAGCTGCCGGGTTCGTAGCACGCCAGCCGGTGGGTGTGGAGGGCGGAGAGCTCCTCCACCAGCTCGGGATGGCGGTGCCACAGTGGCGGGACCACGGTCGGTGGCAGCCCGTAGGTAGTGCGCAGCCAGCTGACGAACTGGTCCAACGCCCGCCACTGCGCCTCGGCCTCGGCCGCGGTCAGCGTCGGCCAGTCGACGGGCTCGACCGGGCCGTCCCGAACACCCGAGCCGCCGAGGCGGTCGAGGCCATCGGTGAGCCCGGCCTCGAATACCGCGAGCGGCCCCTCAGGGACGGTCACTCCAGGCCCGTCGAGCGGCTCGGTATCGAACTCCCAGGGCACCTCGCCCTCCATGATCACAACCCCATCCCCGGGGCAGGCGAGGTGCCGGGGCGCAGCGCGCTCGGATGCGTCGCACCCGGTGGCGGTGTCGTCGGCGCGCGCTGTGCGTCGCGGCTCTGCGGGGACGTCGCACCGACCGCGGCCTGCTCGAGATGCTGAGCATCTTGCCGTGCGGTGGCGGGGGTGCGGTCCACGTCGTAGGCCGTCCGGGCGAGGTCGTGCCCGATCTTGCGGGCGACGAACACCTCGCGCTCGACAGGCCGGGCGGGCGGCTCGGCGGATCGGGTGTCGACGTAACCGTGGGCGATGAACTGGTCGCCCTTGCGGAACCGTGCCGCGGCCCGTTCGGCGGTCTTGCCGAAGATCAGGAGGTCGTGGAACGAGTTGTCGAGCTTGGTGAAGGTCCCGTCCTGCTCCCGGCGCCAGTGCTCAACGCCGGCACGGAAGTGGACTCGAGTGGTGCCGGCGTCGGTAAACGACACGTCCGCGTCGCTGGCGATGAACCCTGCCAGGGACTGCTGCACGGGGATGGTCATCATGCACCGGTCCTCATGTCGGGCGGCGCCCTCTGTCCGAGCGACCGCGTCAACAAGCAGGTGCGCGACGTTCGACACGGCCCCTCCTCACGTGGAGTCGTGGCCTCACGAGCATGCAGCGATGAGCACTATGTGATCGACCTGTGTGATGCAGTGCTCGGCGTGACGGGGGCTTCGCCAGCACCGCTTCCCCTGGCTGCTGGGAGATGCGTCGCCCAAGACGGCGCGCCAGGTCGCTCTACCCGTCGATGCGTACTGGTCCGGCTTCGACCTCGTCGTGGAGTACCACGAGCGCCAGCACGACGAAGCGGTGGTCTTCTTCGATAAGCCGGAGCGGCTGACCGTCTCTGGTGTGCATCGCGGGCTGCAACGGGCGCTGCAGGACGAGCGTCGCCGCGAGCTCATCCCTCAGCACGGGATCACGTTGGTGATTGTCACGCTCGACGCCTTCGAGAGCCGCCGAGGAAAGATCGTCCGTCGCCCCGGTGACGATCGACTCGCCATCGCCTCTCTGCTCGACGCTCTCCACCGCTGACGCTAGGCCCGACGCAGGGTCAGTTCGATCGCAGCCCGCTCGGCGACGAGCTCTCTGGCGTCCGGGCGCATGGTCCACGCGCGGAGATCGGTGACGAGTGGGGGAGCGGAGCGCAGGAGCACCAGGGCCGTGCCGAAGGGCAGCATCCGGATGGCCTCGGGTGGCATGACCGGGACGCGGCGCACGGATCGTTGGACGGAGCGGGAACCGTGGTCGCCGGTGGAGGTGGAGTGGGTGATCTCATCGCGTTCACCGAGGAGGGCGGAGACGTCCTGAAGGTCCTTTGCGACTGAGGCTCCGCCGAGGACGACTTTGACGATGGAAGCGTCCCAGATCGCTCCGGCGTTGTGGTCACCCCACCTGGCGCGGGCTTGGGACAGGGACTGCAGGACGGGCATGGTGGTGATCCCGGTGCCGCCGCCTTCGGCCATGAGCACGGGAAGGGACGGCAAGGGGGAGAGGTTGCCGATCTCGTCGAGCGCGAGGAGCAGTGGAGGGTCCAGCCGGGCACCTGGTGAGGCGGCGGCTAGCGTCCGGGCGGTCTCGACGAGGTCCTCGAGGAACGCGGCGACGAGCGACCAGGACGCAGAGGCACCGGCTCCGGTGGACAGCAGGTACATCGTGCCGTTGTCGCGCAGGAATGTGGCGGGGTCGAACGACTCACCGGGCCCGGGGGAGACGGCGTCCATGACGCGCGGGTCCGCCAGGCACGTCAGTGCCAAGGAGACGCCCATCCAGATCGAGTCCCGGGTGCGGGGGTCGGAGTGGATGGTCGATTCCAGCGACTCGGCCCACCCGGGTGCTGCGTGGGGCTGGGAGGACAAGATGGCGACGGCGTCGGCTGCGGCCGAGGGGGACAGGGACCAGGCGAACAGGTCACGTGGCGAGCAGTGCCCCAGGGCGGCGGCGTGCAGGAGGGCTTGCAGGGCGGTGCGGGTCTTGCCCTCCCAGAACCCGCCGGACTCGACCCCGCCGGTGGACAGCCCGGTGGCCGAGCTGAACCCGGTGGCGCGGATCATCGCCGTGAGCGGGTTCTCGCACCCGCGCACCGGTGACCAGCGCAGCCCTGTCGGTAGTCCTTCGGCCAGGTGCTGGGGATCGAAGACGGCGACCGGGCCGCGCCGTTGTCGTGCCGTCATGGTGGCGGTGAGGTTGTCTGGGCGGGTGGAGGTGGTGATGACGGCCCCCGGCGCGTCGAGGATCGCGTTGACGACCAGGTGCAGGCCCTTCCCGGAGCGGGGCGGGCCGAGCACGAGGACGGAGTCTTCCACCGAGGCCCACACCTCCCTCCCCGCGGAGGAACCGAGCAGGTAGCCGACGTCGGACGGGGCGGGGTTCGGATGCGAGGGTCGCAGCGTTCCAGAGCGGGCGAGCAAAGCCCTGGTGGATGCCACCTTGTCGACATCCCGGCGGGTGGCGGTTCCGACGAGCCGGTGCGGATCACGCGAGACCCGGGTCGTGTCACGGCGGGACAGGTGCCACACCCCCCGGGCCGCCGCGCCGAGGCCGATGAGCAGGACCCCGACCACCGCCCAGTACACGACCGGGTTCAATCCGGGTGCGTCAAGGGCGGAGCCGGGGTTCTGGGGGGAGCCGAGCACCCTGATCCCCGCCGCGAGGCCTGACGTCGGTGGGTCGATGCCGGTGATGTATGCGGCGGCCGTGCCGGCCACCCGCAGAAGGACGGCGCCCGCGACCGCGGCGAGGAGCATGATGAGCCCGAGGTTCGTCAGCTCGTCACCGCCGCGGGGGGAGGACGGGACGCTCACGCCACACCGCCCGCGAGCACATCCGCAGCGGGGTCGTGGATCACCACGGTGCCCGAGGTGCGGCCGAGCAGCACGAGCGTCGAGGGGAGGCGCTCGAGGAGAGGAGTTGGCAGTGGCAGGGCGGCCCGACCGTCGGCGTCGGCGTCACGCGCAGCGACGACGACGGCGATGCACACCTGCTCACCGGGCAGAAATCCCTGACCGACGATCCCAAACGGGACCTCGACAAGGGGCACGGCCTCCGACCGTGGAACCGGGCCCGCGCCCACGACCGGGCGGGCGCTGGGGAACGGCTCGGGCTCGCAGATCTGGGTGTATACCCCGCCCTCGGGGTTGACCGCGAGCACGTGCACGGCCTGCCCGAGCTCGAGCGCGACCAGCCGGCCCACGTCCCGCGGGTCGCGCACATTGATCGGCACCGGGGCCTCGGGCAGCTCGTACGGCTCGCCGGCCACCGTCACCGCCGGGACCCAGTCCGGCTGGTAGTCGATGCGTACCTTGGCCAGCTCGGTCTGTGGGTCGTTACGGTTCACCGGGTCACCACCGTCGATCGTGTGCTGGGCCCGCGCCGTCTGGCAGGCCGGGATGTCTCGCGCTCACGCGCGGCACGCTGGGCGTGGGGAGCGGCCATTCCGGGCGGCTCACCGTTGCTGATCTGGTGGGTTTCCAGCGCGTCGAGGATCGCGGCCGCGGCCTTGCGGGCGCGTTCCGCCGTGGCCGTGACCACGTCGAACACGGTCCTGTCCGGCACCGAGCCGGCCCACGACGTCACGTACGGCACCGAGTACTCCGAGGTGTCCAGGCCGTGAGCGGCACCGATCATCAGGGCGACCGCCTCGGCCTCAACCTCGACAATGCCGCGGTGCGCGCGCGCGTCGGCCGCATCGGGGGAGTGGAGTCGTACATGCCCCAGCTCGTGCGCCAGCGTCTTGACCTGTGCGGCGTCGTCCATATCGCCGCGAACGGTCACGGTCCTCGCCAGATAGTCGGTCAGGCCGTTCGCCCCCGCAATGCCGGCCGCCGTCGGAGCTCGGAGCAGCGCGTACCCGTCGCCGACCACCTGTGCGGCCAACCCGTCCCACAGCCCCTCGGGTGCCGCGCCACGCAGGAGCTGTGGCATCGGCTGTTGCGGGATCGGATCACCCTCGGTCTGGGTCACGTCCCACACGTAGACGGGCTTAGTGCCCCTGAGACGCTCGCGCACAACCTCGTCCGGAGCGGCCCGCTCACCGCGGGCGAGCAAGCGCCACGGCCCGCCCGCGGGGTTGTCGGTGGCGTACTTCGCGGTGACCGGAGCCACGATCACGTAACCGGACTGGCCCTTCATCACCTGCCGGCCCAAGTGCTGCCACTGCTGATATCCGGCGACGAATGCCGGTTCCGGTGACGGCACCCGCCCTGCACGGTGTGCCTCGGCGTGCTGGAGCATGATCAACAGCGTGTTGTTGAACGAGCGGGTGCGGAACCGCGCCGCAAACTCGATTGCCCGTCGGAAGCCGTCACCGCTGGCCATCGCGTCGACCGCGGTGGCGAGGCGCTTGTGCGCCTCCTCGAGCTTCGCGTCGCGCGCCGCGGCCGCGGCCTCAGCGTCCGCTTGGGTCCAGCGTCCCATCTCCCACACCCTCCAGGCAGTGCTCGCTGGCTAGGTGTGCGATCGCCGCCTTGCATTCCTCCGACGAGGTGACGGCGGCCCAGGACGCCTCTGCGTGGGCGGGCCGCCTACAGCGTTCTCCTGGCACCCTGTTAGCGGCTCACATAGGCCCCCATCACCGGGAACCCGACCGGACGGGCCTTGCGGAACCCTCTGGTCGAGAGCGAGTGTCCTCGCAGGCCAGCGTGGCGGCTCACCGATGACGGTTCCTCAACCGGGACGGGTTCCGGTGACTCGGCAGACGCACCCTCCGTGAACAGCATGAGCGCCGGCTCCGACTCCGAGCCTGTGCGCACGCGCCCGCGCAGCGGGCACTACTGAATATTGCTACGGTCGGGCTCCGGACTACCTGGCAGTAGGGACATGGGCCGCAGCGCTGGGGCTGCGAATGCCCTCGGATACGGGGCGTCATCGAGAGTTTTCGACCGTTCGCCTGTCGCCGATAGGAGGGGAAGTAGTGCCCAAGAAACAGCCGGAGAATGCCTGGATGGCCTTCATCGCCGCCGGATTGGTTTTCGTCGCCAGTGGTGTGGCAGCCTTCATGATGCCCGCTGCAGGGCGGGGCGCACTGCTACCCCTCGGCCCGACCGCTTTCGGGTTCATTGGCGTTATCGCCGGGATCGGTATGTTCTTCCAAGCATTCCGCGCTCGGAAAAATCGCTGAGCGGAGAAGTGGCGGGCCGCGAGACTCTCACAGGCGGACTGGCGACTGCCCGCGACACTCCGTCCCATCAGGGAAGTCTCTCCCAGCAGACAATTCACACGCGGGACAGCCCCCGGCTGCGTGACCTCTTCCAGTCCCCCGGTCGGCCAGCTCGATCCCCTAGATGAGAGTCGGGCAGTACGTGTCGATGGAGATGTCGACGAACACTTCTGCGTTGGCAGGCCCGATCTCCTCGGCCCACATCTCGATCAGATTCTGACGAACCCGGATGACGCCACCTTGATACAGCCCACCGAGGACTTCGTTCCAGTTCTCCGCGTCTGGGTCGAGCGCATAAACGAGCGCGCCGCAACTCGTCTGACCGAAGAACGAGAGGGGTGCCAGGCCTGGCTGTTCGGGCTTGAAAACCCCCGGCAGCTCTCGGTCGACCCGTTCACGGAACTCGCGGTCAACCGCAATACCAGCCCGCAAGACATCTTCAGGGATGCTCGGACCGGCCAGTGCGGGCGCGGCCGCGGCGAGTGGAGCGCCGGCAAGCGTGAGGCTCGCTGTGATCGCGAACCCTCGGCGCGTCCTGGTCGAGTTCGTCCTCATGTCGGCCCTCCCGACAGTGTTGTGGGCGATCCAAAGTGGGCGCTGTGGCCTGTTTCACGCTACCAACGGGGTGGGAGTACGTCGACTTCTGTCGGCAAGATGGGTGACGCGAACGCTCGGGTACTGCTGCTGAGGAGTGGCCAGAGCCCACTGCTAACATCCGTGACTCCATGGCAAGGCAGCAGCGTCGGGCTGGTGCCACGAGGAGATCGCTCTGCGGGAGTGGCGTTAGCCAAGCGCAGGCTTGGGACTGTGACACTCAGGCATCCGTCGCTTGTCCGATCTGGATAGGACCCAAGCACCGCGACCTCGGTCAGTTAGCTGATTAGAGCCTGAGCGATAAGATACCCAACGCCTGCGCCGACACCGGATGCCAACAAAACAAGTGTCCATCTGACGGCGGTGGCTAGCGCAGAGCCTCGTAGGGCCAAGTATGTGAGGCCAGCCATCGCCCCTGCCAGACCGCCGGTGAGGTAGACCACGCCACCGTCGGTGTTCGATCCGAAAGTTGACCAAATGCCGCCCATTACCGCCAAGGCAGCCTGCGTTCCAATGAAGATCAGGATTGCTACGGTCGGAGGCCTCTGCGGGTCCGGATCCCGGTCCAACTCGCCTCCTCACTCAACAACCTCACCCGCCGTCGTCTGGTGGGAGGTGATGCTAGCGGAGTCCTCGAAGCGCTGAACGTCGTCAGTCTTGAGATCGAGCTCGCAGGCTCCATATCGCCAGGTAGAGCGGCCACGGCATGAGCAGGAGCAGAGGCAGCCAAGAGCCGAGATGCGCGGTGTTGGCGGCCATATTGAACAGGCCGAGGAGGATCGCCAGCGCCGCAGTGATCAGGGCGAACCAGGCGAACTGTCGCGACCACGGTTTCATGTTCCTCACCGTTGCAGAGTAGCCATGCGGATGGGACAGCGCCCATAGGCGGCCACGGATGATCGATCCTGACGCCGCCGCCCGCCGCCCGCCGCCCGCCGCCCGCCGGCCGCCGGCCGAGCGCCGCGGAGCACGGTGCCGCCCCCAAGTGCGTTGCCGACCCGGTGAAGGATCGCCTATCGTTTCCGGCGCTGCCAGAGCGCTCCGCAGAGCAGCGCAATTGATATGACGACACAAGAGATCCCCAAAGCAGTGGTACCAAACGGCCACTGAGGGGGTGGTGAGCCCCCACCTGGGTCCATAAGCATCCCGACGCCAAGGACACCCAAGGCGCCCCCTAGCAGCAACATGAATAGCCAAGTGTAGTTTTTGGGTCTCTCGGCCACCGGTGGCTTCCCTTCTTTTCCCACTCAAGAATGCGGAAATCGCGCAACGACCGCAACAAGAACTTGACAGTTCCGCCGCCCCGACACATCCACCGCGTCTCGTCTTCGACACTGCCGTCTCCACCATGGTGCACAACGAGAGCGAGGATGGAGAGAACTTGTGAAACCCCTACGTCTCATAGCCGTTGTGGCTGCCGTGACTCTCGCGGCGGGTTGCGGTGGTGGTGACATCCCCAACCCGAACGAGACAGCAGCACCGCGCTTTCTCGCCTCGAACAGCGCGGAGTCGGACAACGAGCTGCCTACCGGCGAGCCGTTGGCAGCCGCCGAGCCGGTGAGGCTCAGCGGCTGGGCGGAGCTTGACGATGGTGTCCTGCGCCTTCGCTTCAGTGCCGGCACCGCTGAGTGCTTCGGCGCGACCGTCGAGGTCGAGGAGAGCGAGAGCGAGGTCCAGGTCGGCGTGAGGGTAGGGACTCTCGAGTCCATGGCGTCGGTTGACTGCATTGCCATGGCCTTCGCTTCGCACGTTGACGTCGAGATCGGCTCGCCGATCGGTCATCGTGAAGTCATCGACATGAACACCGGCTCGTAGCCGCTCTACCCACGCAGCAGGGAGCCCGCACCGGCGATTCGCCTTGCGGCGATGGGCTGCGCTTGGCTCAGCCTTTGGAGGGCGAGGTCGTTGCCGTAGGAGTTCCGCTCGCCGATCCGGTTACGGCGTCCGCGGGAGCGTAGGCCGCCTCGACAGAACCGGAGGAGCCCGCCAGATCGCGGTATCGGCCACGAGGTCGGGGCTGGCCGCCGACCAGGAGTCACGGGGCACTGTGGAGGCCGTCAACACCACCGGCGAGGCGGGCGGAGGTGTCGAAGAGCTGGGCTTCGGCGGGGTGGAGCTGGTGCTGTACGACGAAGGATCGTTCGCGG
Organism: Georgenia satyanarayanai; assembly: GCF_009193135.1. GTDB lineage: Bacteria > Actinomycetota > Actinomycetes > Actinomycetales > Actinomycetaceae > Oceanitalea > Oceanitalea satyanarayanai. Next base: position 146,890 of record NZ_VUKC01000006.1, on the reverse strand, counting down.
ATGCGCCACAGGCCTTGGCCGGTATCGAGTGTGGGAAGGAGTGCGCGTTCGGTGCGGGTCAGCCCGAGGGCTGCGGCGGTGGCGCCGAGCTGGTCGGATTCCTGTCGGTAGATCACTCGCGTCTCCGCGTTTGCCAGGAGGGAGTTGGCGAGCGCCCGCATGGCGGAGCCAGCGTTGCCGACGTTCTCCAGGTCCGAGAGCTTGTGGAAGATGAGCATGTTCGCGATCCCGAACCAGCGGGCCAGGCGCCACTGGGCGTCCATGCGCCGTAGTAGCGCCGGGTGGGACATGAGCCGCCAGGCCTCGTCGTAGACGACCCAGCGCTGCCCGCCGGTGGGGTCGAGCAGCGCCGACTCCATCCACGCCGAGGCGCAGGTCATGAGCAGGGAGATCGCCGTGTCGTTCTCCGCGACGGCGGACAGGTCGAGAGTGACCATCGGCAGGGTCGGGTCGAATCTCACGGTCGAGGGGCCGTCGAACATGCCGGCCAGGTCTCCGGCGACTAGGCGTCGCAGTGCGTGCCCGGGCAGCCGGCCATCGTCGGCCAGGCGCCCGTCGATGTCGTCGCGTCGGTCTGGGGCCATGAGCCGGTCGACGACCATGGGCAGGATTGGCACGTCGGCCGTGCGGACCACGCCTTCCAGTGCGATGTCGATCGCGGTGTGCTCGAGCGGGGTCAGGCGCCGGTCGAGTACCGCCTCGGCGAGGGCGCCGAGAAGGTCACGGCGGCGCGCCGCGAGTTGAGCGGTCCACTCCGTGTCGTCGAGATCGGTGCGGCGGTGGCCTGCGTCAAGGGGGTTGAGTCTCGTGCGTTGCCCGTGGCCGAGCGTGATGGCCTGGCCGCCGACGGCGTGCGCGACGGGTGTCCATTCGCCCTTCGGGTCGCAGGCTACGTAGACGCGTCGCCCGAACGGGATGGACCGGGTGCACAGTGACTTCGCGAGGGAGGACTTGCCAGAGCCCACGATGCCGGCGACGACGACGTTGGGTGCGGTGATAAGGCCGCGCGCGTACAACACCCACGGGTCGTAGACGAACGCGGAACCGGAGTAGAGGTCTTGACCGACGAACATGCCGTCGGCGCCCAGGCCGCCCTCGGCGAGGAACGGGTAGGCGCGGCCCCAGGTCGCTGAGGTGTCCTGGTGCTTGGGCAGGCGGAACCGGCTCGGCGTGCGCAGAGTCGCGGGCCCAGGCTCGCCCGCCTTGGGCAGGATCACGGTTGCCCGGCGCTCGGCCGCCTCAGCTATGCGGCGGGCCTGGCCGGCGGACTTGCGGGCGGCGCGGTCGCCGGCTGCGATCTTGGCCGCGGCGCGGCGGCGGGCTTTGCGCAGACGGCGCCGTTCCCCGTTCGGTGCGATGAGGACCGCGGTGTGCAGACGCTCGCCGTTCACGCCGATTGCCCCGACCTTGGGTGCTCGAACACGGGACATGACGATCTCCCACTCACAAGGTCGGGCCTGGCCGGGAACGACCAGCGCGCTTGGTGCCACGGTGCGTGACCGTGGCCCGAGGTTCTCGCTCGGGGCCCTCGCGCTCACCGGCCGTGGTGGCCTCGTGCCAGGCGATCCGCCCGGAGTGGGACTGCGCGTCGTCGACGTGACGGCCTACGTCCTCCAGTAGGACCGACGCCCGCCGCAGAGCCATCGCTGCCTCGTACGCGTGCTGTCGGCCCTCGAGCTGGCTGCCATCGTCCGTGTGCGCGAGGTCGCGGTGGTTCATGTGCGCGGAGGCGACGTTGACCAGTGCCTCCCGGAGGCGGCTGGCGATCGCGCCCAGGTCACCGAGGACCCAGTACGTCTCACCAGGATCTTGGAAGTGGCTCGTGGCGTGCGCCAATGCGCGCAGGTGCTCGGCGGCCTCGTCGGCCGAGGGCACGGGGCGATCGTAGTCCGCCATGATGGACCTCCTGGGAGCGGTGCGTTTACCGGGCAGGTGCGGGGCCTCCACCGGGACGGCGGCTGCTGGCCGGTGCGCGCGACCGTCTCAGGGACCCGCGACGGGAGGCGTCCCGTTGCATCAGTCTTCGATGGCCTCTTCGAGGAGCGCGCGATCTCTCGAGCAGCTCGCGATCGCGCTTGGTCCACCCAACAGTCCCGCCATCCAAGGCGGCGTCACGGCACGTGGCGCGCTGAACGCACCGACTTCAAGGCGCATGTCCAGCGGCAGGACCCGTGGCTGCGCGCGCAGAATCTCCGACGAGACGTCGACCAACGACACTGGCGACAAGTCAGGCCGTGCGGCTGGGCGGCCCACGACCCGCTGAACTCATCCGAAAAACCGGCAGAGTGGAACAGATGTTCGATATCGGCGTAACCTGGCCGCATGGCGATCGAGCAGGTGCCACTGAGCGAACAGGCCGCCACCTTGGAGCCGGCACAGTATGGAGAACCAGTACGTCGGACGGACGAACCTCTGGAGGTTTCGGCCTGGATCCACACCCGCCGTGGCCACTCGCGCGTCGATGCCATCGCTCTGGCATGGACGCAGAAGGCGGTGTGGATTCGCTACATCGACGACCACGGCCGCGAAGGCTTCGCTTGGGTATGGGCCTCAGCAGTGACCCGGCGATAACCCAGCAACCGCGAGCTCGAGCGCGTTTCCGCTACCCCGTGGGCCCTGCTAGACCGTGCGGCATAGCGGGAGCGCAGCAGCGGTGAACGCTTGGGCCTGCTGGCCCCACAGTCGCCGGGTTTCGCATGAAGCCTGGATCGCAGCTTGTTCGATGGCGGCGACGGCGCGTTCGAGCTCGTCCCGGTCGAGGGCGCTGACGGAGACGAGGCCGACGGCGCGCAGGATGCCGTGCCCGGCGGTGAGGTCGTTCTCCTGCTGGAGGACGTCGGCGTATTCGGCCGACTGTGTCGCGTCTTCGATCTGGCCCATGCGGGCGCGTTGGGCCGCGTCGGAGATGTGCTCGGTCTTCTTCTTACGGATGTCACGTGCGGCGACGTCGGCGCGTACGGGCGTGAACAGGATGGAGAAGGTGCGCCGCACGCCCGAGGCGAGCAACAGGGGGTGCAGGAAGTCGGGGTAGACCAGGGAGCGGGGCCATTCGGAGATCCACAGCACGGCGTGGTGGGCGGAGTCCGAGCGCAGGTGCCCCCAGGTCTCGGTCACGGAGACGGGGCCGGCGGTGGCGAGCTCTCGACCGAGAGCCCCGTGGCGTTCGAGGGCCGCGGCGACGACGGGGTCGTAGGCCGAGCGCAGCACCAGCGCCAGCTCGCCGGGGCCGAGCGGAACGGAGGGTGCGAGGTCGGCGGCGCGCAGTGCTGTGGTGAGCGTGTCGACCTCTTGATGCAGAACGGCGATGGCCCCACGCGTGCCACCTCCGGCGGCTCGGATCGCGCGGGCGGCGGCGGTGAGGTCGAGGGCGATGGAGATCGTGGTGGCGTGCCGTTCGCCGGCAGGGCCGGCGCGAGCGATGAGGTCGGCGTAGGTGGTCGCGGCGAAGGAGCCGTCGTCGTGGCCGTGGGTGGTCCACCAGTCACCGAGCCCTTTGCCGGAGTCGGGCAGTGTGCGTTCGAGGACCTGCAGGTACCCGATGCGCCCGGATCGGCACGCTGTGGCGAGCACACGGGACCAGCCGGTGGTGCGCCGGTTCTGCTCGGCGGGGTCGAGCAGGACGAACGCGGAGTGTGAGACCTCCAGGACGGCGGCGAGGGTGTTGGCGTGCGGGTCGTGGACGTAGACGCTGCCGGTCTCGGCGTCGATCCACTGCCGCATCCGGGCAGCGTCGCCCGGGAGAGCGAGTGTCCCGGCAGGGCGCGGTTTGCCGATGCGTGCCCGGTAGTCGAGCTGGCCGGTCGTGGCACGCTGCTGCCACCGGGCGAGGAGCGGCAACCACTGCACGAGTGGGCGGCCGGCGACCTTGACCCAGACGAGGCCCGCGCACACACCGACGACGGGAACCGCGTAGAGCACCGCATCCCCGCCGAGGTAGAGCGTGGCAACGAACGTCGCTGCCGCCACGGCCACCACTGCCAGCTGCCCGATGGACATGCCGAGCAGCACCCCACGCGTGGACAGCCGGGAGAACGTGACCGGCTCGAGCCCGGCATCATCGCGAGGGGCGGTCATGAGCGTTCTCCTCGAGCGCCGGCGTCGTAATCGGCCACATGGCCCGCAACGGATCGTCCGGCCCTCGGGCCGGCCTTGGCCGCCTCCGCGACGATGACGGCGCCAGCCGCCACGCCACCGGTCGCCGCACCGGCACCGGCGCCGCCCGTCGCACTGGCACCGGCACCGCCCGCCGAACTGGCACCGGCACCGCCCGCCGCACCGGCACCGGCACTGCCGGCAGCGCCACCGGTAGCGCTCGCGCCACCAGAAGCGCCTGCCCCGGCGTCGGTGGCGCCGCTCGAGGCTCCCGAGCCGCCTCGGGCGGCGGCCGTGGGGCCCGACATGTGAGCGCCTGGAGATCCGCTGCCGCCAGGGGAGGCCGACGTGCCGGCTCCGCGCCCGCTCGGGGATGGCTGACTATCAAGGACTTTGGCCGGGGACCGCCGGGGCGCGGCGCGATGCGGCACGGGGGTGGGGCGGTTCAGGGCGTGCTTGGTCTCCTGTTCGGCGGACATGGCGTGGTGCATGTCAAAGCCCATAAAAGAGATGAACTTGTACGTCAGGTAGGGCGCGAACCCCGCAACCATCATCAGCACGATCCCCGCCATTGGGTCGGCGAAGGACTGGAGGTCGGCTGAGATCGGGGCTGCGACCTGAGCAGTGGCAAGGAGGAACACCACCACGACGACGAGCTTGGAGGCGATCAGTGCCAGCACGAACGCGCCCCACCGAGTGGCCCACCCGCGGGTGGCGTCCCAGGTCGCACCGGCGAACGCGATGGGCGCGAGCACGACCGCGACCAGCAGCAAGGACTTGCGCACCAGGAGTGAGATCCACACGATGAACGACGCCGCGATCAGCAAGCCCGCCAGGGCGATGACGACCAGGACCGGCATGGCCGGCCCGCCCGCACCCGAGAGCGCTAGACCGGCGGTGAGCGCAGAGATGCGCCCGCCCATCTCCTCGACGTTGGTCCCGGCGGCGTTCATCAGCCCCAGGCACAGGCGGTCGGTGATCTCCAACGCCGTAGCCAGCAGACCGAGCGCGATGAATGAGCCGAGGATGCCCTTGCCGGACCCGACGATGGCGCGGGACAGGGCGGCCGGTTCGCGGCGGATCGTGGCGCCGATGAGCTGGAAGAGGAAGAAGATCAGCATCACGAAGACCGAGATGCCGAAGATGATGTTGTAGATCGCGGTGAAGTGGCCGCTGGTGATGTCGACGAACGTCGTGGTCTCGAACGCCGCCCACATGATGTCGATGGTCCATGCGGCGGCGGCGACGGTGGCGTCGGCGAGCATCTGGAACGGGCTGATGATCGCGGCGGCGGCCCCCTCGCCGACCGTGTCGCAGACGGTGCCCAGGACCGGCAGGTCGCACACGCCCATGTCACACCGCCTGTCCGACGTTCCAGAAGAAGTTCACGAGGGTGACCGCACCGCCGCACAGGATGGCGGCGCCGAGGGCGATGAGTACGCCACTCTTTCCGCGGCCGGCGAGGTGCGGGTTGGCGGAGTTGGCGCCCATCGCCCACACGATCGCTGAGACGATCAGCGCGAGGACGGCGAGGATCAGACCCACGGTCATGACGGCACCGACGACGGTGCGCAGCTGTGCGATGCCGGGTAGTCCGTCGGTGTTCGGGTCGATGTTGATCTGCGCCAGGATGGCGCCGACGTCGTTGAGGTCCATGGCAGTTCTCCGTCTCTTTGGTGGCCTGATCGAGGCACCGGGTTTCACAAGTTGGCGCCGACGCCGAGGAAGTAGTTCGTGCAGGCGAGCGCGGCCCCGGCGAGGGCTGCGGCGCCCAGGGCAACCCACACGCCGGTGCGGGCTCGCATCGCGGTGTGCCAGTGCCCCGTGGAGGCGGTCAGCGCCCACGTGACCGCGCAGACCACGAGCGCACCGACCGCGATGACGAGCGTGATCGTCAGGAGCGCGCCGATGACCCTGGCGAGCTCGCCCGAAGCGGTTACGGCGCCGAAGTTCGGCGCGACGGCGGTCACGGGGTCACCACCGGGCACGGTCCTAGCGGGTCGACGTCCGCCGCGGTGACCTCGGCGGCCGAGCTCAGCCAGCCGTGCGGGTCGACCCCGGTGTTGCCGGCGCCGCCGGGGCGGATCTCGAAATGCAGGTGCGGTCCGGTGGAGTTGCCGGTCGAGCCGACCCCGCCGATCTGCTGCCCGGCGGAGACGAGGTCACCGGTGGCGACGTGGATTCCACCGTCGCGCAGGTGCCCGTAGGACGACGCCACCACCTGCCCGCCGACCAAGTGCTCCACGACCACCTGGTTGCCCCGGCCGGTGCGGTAGCCGGCGAACTCGACCCGACCGGCGGCCGTGGCGAGCACCGGTGTGCCGGTTGGTGCGGCCAGGTCGACGCCGGTGTGTACCTGCCAGATCTGCAGCACTGGGTTCAGGCGCATCCCGTAGCTGCTGGTGCGTGTCCACGTCCCGGCGGGCAGCGGGAAGACGGTCGTGGTCGCCGTCGGGAGCGTGCTGCCGACGGTTGGCGAGGACGTCCCAGGTGCGGGGCTGGCGGGGGCGGTGAGGGCGGTGAGGATCGTCTCGGCGACCGGTTCCCACGTGGCATACCGGTCGGGGTGGGCGGAGACTTCCACGGCCTGGGCGGCGGCGCCCTTGGGGAGTGAGGCCCAGCCGACGATGTCGAGCAGCCCGCGCGGGGAGCCGGCGTTGGGTCCGGTGGGGCCACCGAAGAACGCTCGCGCCTGGTAGGCGGGGTCCATAAGTTCGGCGACAGTGCCCCACCCGGCGGCTGGGCGCATCTGGAAGATGCCCAGGGAGTCGTGGTCGGAGCCGTCCGCGTCGTGCGGGTAGCGTGCCGAGTCCGGGTAGGCGCCGGTGTTCGCGTACATGCGCAGTCTCGACTCGGTCAGCCCGGCCATGAGCGCGACGAGCAGGCCCTTCCGTCCGACGCCGTCGATCCGGGCGCCGATGGTGATGATCGTCGCGGCGTGCGTGAGCTGCGCGTGGTCCAGCGCCACGCCCGTTCCGTCGCCGGTGGTCGCGGCGAGCTCCTCGGGAACATGCACGACGCGGCCGGCCTTCAGGCACGAGGACGGGGCACCGGGGGGCATGGTGAGGGCGAGCAGTGGCAGCACGCCGATCGCGACGGCGAGGACCGCGATCACCGCACCGAAGACGAGTAGACGCTTCATCGATCCGCCCTTCCTCATCGCAGCGGCTCATCGAGCCGGGACAGGCGCAGCAGGTAGCACTGGGGGTAGGTCGGTCCGCACACGACGATCGCGGTGAATGCGACGTCGAACTCTTCGGCGACCTCACGCCCTTCCCATGTCCCGGCCCGGTGCCGCACCCCGGTCACCGTCACCGCCGTCGTTCCCGGCGCGAGGGCACCCTCAGCGGCGGTGACTGTCTCGCGCCACTGACCCGGCACCCGGGCGTCGGTGACCTCGATCCACTGCCGGGTCTCGTACTGGGTCAGGAAGTCCCACGTCTGCACGGAGGGCAGGTAGGCCTCCAGGTCGGCGACCAGTCCCGGCGACTCGACGCCGCTCGGGTCGGCGACAGCGAGGAGCCGGCCCTCGTGCTCGGCAAGGGTGTGCTGGCCGGTCGTGTCCCAGTCGAACAGTGCGCGGGCCACGGTGGTGGCAAAGGCGACCGGGTCGGCGGTCGCGAGGATCGGCGCCGACCCGGTCGGCGCTAACGCCGGGGACATGGCCGCGGTCGCCGGGTCCGGCGGGTTCGACGCCGCGGTGAGGTGCGCCTGTCCGGCGGGTTCGGCGTTGCGGGTGGCGAGCAGTCCGTAGCCGGTGACCGCGGCCACGGCCAGGAGCAGCAGGGTGCCGAGCGCGATGCGCGCCCTGCGGTGGGGGTGGGCGGTGGGCCACGGAAAGGTGAGCATGACCGGCCTCCTTACGCCGCGCCTGTGCGGCTGGCGCGCACCGCGTCGAAGAAGCCGGTGGACTCGACCAGCACCCGCTCGAGCATCGTCCACTCGGCGTCGGTGAGCTTTGCCGCGACGTCGGCCGGGTCGTAGTGCCCCGTCCAGCCGTCCAGGTCGGCCCAGGTCATGACCAGGGCCCGGACGGAGCGCTTGACCGGTTCGGTCGGGGTGCGGTGCGCCGAGAGGAGCGCGATGCGGCGGCTGCGCCCGGCCCTGGCGCGGGCTACCGCCTCGGTGCCCAGCTCCGTCGTGTCCTCCGGTGTCGGCTCCACGTCGACCTCGGGCTCGCTGGACGGTGTGCGCGGACCCGACCGGGACGCGAGCGCCTCCAGGACGGCCTCGTAGGAGGGGGCCACTGGGGCGCCGGCGTTGATCTTGTCCAGCTCGGCCTCGGCGAGGCGGCGGACCTCCAGCGGGTAGGACTCGTCGTCGACGACCTCCTGGATCTTCCCGATGCGTTCCATGCGTTGGAACGACGGGGTACCGGTCACCATCTGGGCTGCTCGGAAGCGGGTGCGTGAGGCGTCACCGCGCGGTGGTGATGAGTCATCACCACCGCTGTCTTCCCCACGGTCGCCGTTACTGCCGAATCGCGTCGCCTCCTGACGGCGGCGGGCGTCCTCGGCGAGCACGGCCTTCAGCTCGCGGTACAGCCCGGCGGCCTCGGTTGGGGTCAGCGGCTTGTGCAGCACGTTCTCGTCCTGCTGAGCCAGGAGTCCGGAGAGGTTGTCGGAGATCCCGGCCCGGACCCACACCTTCACGCTTCGCCAGCCGAGCCTCGTGATGGCTTCCAGCCGGCGGCGACCGCACACGAGCACTCCGTCGGGGGTGACGGTGATCGGCTGCAACAGCCCAACCTTCTCAATGGACGCCATGAGCGGGCCCAGGTCACCCAGCTCGGACCGGTGGCGGATGCCGACCGTGATCGACTCGACCAGCCGCTCCGCACCGAGGTACTCCCTGGACTCAGGCATGACGCGCCTCCAAGGACAGTGGCGCGGCGGTGGCCAGTGCCCTGGTCACGGCCGGGTCGCAGGAGATCTCCTCGCGGCGCTGCCCGACGAACAGCCGCCACAGCAGCCCGCGGCCAAGATCGGTGGCGGCGAGGTCGGGATGCTGTGTGCCGAGGACAACGGTCAGCACGCGCGTCCATTGCTCCTGGCTCAGGTCCAGGTGCGCCCATGCCTCCGGGTGCCGGCGCAGGTACTCGAAGGCCCGACGGCGGTGCCCGGCCTCGATGAGACGCGAACAGACGAGTTCCAGGGCACCGCGTGCGACGTCCGCAGGCCACCCGCACGCGACGAAGATTCTCGCCGCCTCGGCCAGCGCCTCGTCCGTCGGCACGAACCGCGCCGTCACGCCGCTGGTCGCTGTGGCGTCCTCGTCGGCGACGCCGGTGACCTGGAAGGCGGGGTCCCGCTCAACCAGTTCGTTGTCGGCGAACCGCGTCACGTCGTGGACCGGGGCGTGCATGAGGTGCCGTGCCCGCTCGGCTCCGCACAGCAGGCCGTGCGCGCGCTGCTCGGCCTGCAACGTTCGCTGCACGGCCGTAGTCACCACGCCCCACGGGTCGCGGGCCCAACGGGTCGCGGTCGCGGTCAGTGCCTCGTACGCGGCCGTAGCCGCGTCCTCGCCGCTCTGTCCGTACTTGCGCGCCAGGGTGCGGTATCGCTCCGTGCAGTAGGCGAGTAGTGCCTGCGCCTCCGGCCCGCTCCACCCGTCCGGGCAGCGGTGCAGCTCAATGAGCAGGCGCCGCAGCCCGCTTGCATGAGTGAAACGCGGCGGCGTGCTCATTGGCCTAGGCCCTTCACGCGGGATGCCGCCCGGCGCGCACGCATTCGCCGCGACGTCGTCCGCACTGCGGCGGCCGGGGCACGGACCACGGGCCGTGTGACGTTCGACTGTGCGCTCAGCGTGCGGTCGACGACGTTGCCCAGCGCGGGGACGAGGAAGACCATCGGCAGGTCCGACGGCAGCACCCATGCCACCTCTCGCTTAGCCGGACCGGGCGCGGTCTCCGCATTGGGCGTCGGCGCCACTCCCTGGCCGCGGACGCCAGCGCGTGATGGGTCGCCGTGAAGTGCGAACTGCGAGTGCTGCGGGTGCACGTCCGGAAGGGGGCGCGGGGGATGGGGTTCGTCGAGCTGCATGTCGTCGTGCGCGTTCACCGGGACATCGCCTCTCTGCTTGATCGGGACACTGCATGGGCGTGACTCAGGCGGCGCGAGCCCTTCGGTTCTCCTCGATTGGTCCGGCGAAAGGCGGAACGGATCGTGGCGGCGACCTCCCGCTCGCCCAGGCCGGCACACCTGGCCGCCTCACCGAGTAGACCGAGCACCGAGGCGTGATCGAAGCCGTCCTCGACCATCCGGCACGCCGCCCAGAACAGTCCGCCGTTGCGCCCGCCCTCCGGCCGGGTTGCCACCCACTGGGCCAGCCGCTCGGGCGCGCTGCCCGCGACCGGTACGGCCGTGAGCGGGTGCTCGCGCTGCGGTGGAGCGAGCAACTTCCGGAGGGCGGTCGCATCAACCGGGGCAGGGACGCGGTGGGCGACGACCATCAGCTCGTACTCGCGCACTACACCCGACGCGGTGCACACCCGCGACGGTGGGGCGATGACGTACCCGCCGTCGCCACGGAAGTCGAGGTGCGCCGTCGCCAACGCCCAGGACCGCTGCTGGGGCCCGTGTGGGTAGTAGGCGTGGACCCCGCCCGACGGCGTTCGCACGAGCCATGCCCATGACGCACCCAGGCCCGCGTGCCGGGCTCGCTCGAAGCCGGCGAACCCGCCCTCGCCGTCGTGCATGTCGATATCCACGACGTCGACCCCGGAGGCCGCACCCGTCGACAGCCCGATATTCGCCTCCGGCCACCGCCGCCACCACACCCCCACCTGCCGCGAATCGCGCGACGCGTCGTGGAAGCCGCGCTGCGTCAACGGTGCTTTCCCCTCGGGCAGGCACGGGAATACCGGCACACCCGCCTGCGCGTACGCCAGCGCGGCGAGCTCGAGCGATGGCGCCGATGACGCCATCGCGATCGTCGCCGGCGTCCAACGCACCGAAGCGGTAGCGGGGTCCATGCGACCCACGTTGACCCCGGTGGGTTGCCGGGAACGTACGGGGCACCCACCCCGTACGCACCCCGTACGCACCCCGTACGCACCTTGAGCGCGGGTATCAGCGCAGGTCAGGGTGCGTACGGGGAAAAGCTCGACATTCAACCGGGTGCTCGGCGTCGACGGTGCAGTTTTGGCGGACGGCACCACCGGCGAGCAGGGATCCTGAAGGCGTCGCGGAGCGCACGCCGGCGAGAGTGTTGGTCACGGGCCCGTTACCGCTCATGCAATGGACGCGCGGCCCCCACGGCACACGTGGGCTGAGCCACTAGAGCCGCAAGGGCGAGTCGCCTGGCCGGCAGCAGCCAGCTGGAAGTTGCCGGCTGCGCGAGCAACTACTGGCGCTTCGGCGTTTCTGAGAGGCGCGGTGCGCCTCGGTCTCGACGAGGGACGCCGGATCGGTCGAGGCTACGGCGTACTGCGGTCTGCGTTCGACCGGTGAGCTCGGCCACTTGGCGCAGGGACAGCCCGGCGGTGTACTGCTGGGCCACGAACGCGTCGAAGCGGTCTCGCTGGAACTGGTTGTACCCGTTCTTGAGGTCGTGCTTGAACGGCGCCATCGAATCGAGGATCGGGCGCGACGGGTAGGGCACGAGTTTCACGGTAGCCAGCCTGTCAATGAGTGCCTGCCAGGGGAATGCCACGCTTCATGTGTGGACTAGTCGGCTGTGAGGACCTCCAAGCCGGCCGCGGTGAGGTTCTCCTGGTACGCCGGGGAGATCTCGGCATCGGTGACGACGCCGGTGAGCTCCGCTAGCCCGCACACCCGGTACGGCGCGACGACCCCGATCTTGGTGGAGTCGGCCAGCACGTAGGCGCGGGCGCTGTTGTGCAGCGCCACCCGCTTGAGCGGCATCTCAGCGAGCTCGAAGTCGGTGAGCCCGCGTTCGGCGGTGAGTCCGCCGGAGCCCAGCAGGGCGACGTCGGGGGAGATGTCCTGCAGGAAGTCCACGGCGGTGGCGCCGGAGATGGCGAGGTCGCCGTTCCGCACTATGCCGCCGGGCACCATGACGGTGATCGTCGGGTGCTGGACGAGGATCTCGGCCACCCGGAACGACGGCGTGATGACGGTGGCGTGGGCGTCGCCCGAGATCGAGTGGGCGACCTGCATGGCCGTGGTGCCGACGTCAAGGAAGACGGTCCGTGCAGCCTGGACGAGGCCGGCCGCTAACCGCCCAATGGCCTGCTTGGACGCCGCCGCCAGAGACGTGCGCGCCTCGAACGGCGGCTCGGAGGCCGCCGCCACCTGGACCGGGACGGCGCCGCCGTGGACGCGCACGAGCTCACCGGCGTGGTCGAGGTGCTCGAGGTCCCGGCGCACGGTCTCCACCGAGACGCCCAGCGTCGCGGCGACCTCCTCGCTGCGGATGGCCCTGCGGTGGCGGAGCATCTCCAGGATCTCCGCCCGGCGAACTGCAGCTAACATCTCCGTCTCCCTGTGCCCGAGATTGCCCGGTCCTGTCGGGCGTTCACCCTACGTTACTGATCGGAAGATGAAAGTCGCCGTCAGATCCCGCGTTCCGATATGCGGGCATGTTCTTGCAGATGCGGGCAAACACGGGCATAGTCTGTCGGGCTCGGGCAGAGCATTGCGCCACCGCCGCCGCGTTCGTAGTCGAGAAGGAGGCGTGCAGGCGTGGTCGAGCCCGATCCGCGCAAGCTCCCTTCCTTGCCGCCGAACGTTGCGACGGCGCTGTGTTCAGAGAGGTAGACATGACCGAAAAGATCGTGATCCTGCTGCTATTCGCGGGGATCCTCACAGCGGTGGCTGTGCGTGCCGCGCGCAAGGTCAACGCTTACGAGGACTACAACCTCAACGGCCGGCGCACCGGTCTGCCCGCGCTCGTCGCGACCCTGGGCGCCGCGGAGTTCAACACTGCCACCCTCATCGGTGGCGCCTCGGTGGCCTATCTCTACGGCACCGTCGGCATCTGGTACACGTCCCTCATATTCATCTTCGTGTTCGGCATCTACGCCTTCACGGTCGCCAAGCCCTACCGGCGCCTGCACATCACGACGATCGCGGAGTTCTTTGAGCGCCGCTTCACCGGTCGGCTCAGCGAGCCGACGCGTGCCCTGGCCAGCGTGGTCACCCTGACCTTCACTTGGATCGCCCCGGCCACCTACCTCGCCGGCTTGTCCGTCGTCGTCTCGGTGCTGCTGGGCATCGACCCGCTGACGACCGTCGTCGCCATCACGATCTTCACCCTCGTCCTCGCTCTCGCGGCGGGGTTCATCACGGCGCTGTCCTTCGACGTCGTCGCCTACGCGATGATCCTCGTGTTCATCCCGATCATCTTCTACATCGGGTACAGCAACTCCGGCGGCTTCGAGTCGCTGAGCACGGTGTTCGAGGCCGAGTACCTCTCCCTCGAGCCGATCTGGGACTTGGAGAACTACGGCTTCGCCGCCATCCTCACCTGGGGCTTCCAGAACATCATGCTGTACATCGCCGCCCCCTGGTACGGCCAGCGGGTCTTCTCCGCCCGCAACGAGTCCACCGCCTACAAGGGCATGCTCATCAACACGCTCCTCATCACCGGACTCTACCTGCTGGTCGCGCTCGCCACGATGTTCAGCCGCGTGCTCATGCCCAACCTCGACGCCCCGGAGGAGGCCCTCCCGCGCATGGTGCTCGACTACGCACCGCCCGTCCTGCAGGGCCTGCTGCTCGTCACCCTGCTGCTCGTGGGCATCAGCACCATGGTGGCCATCTGGAACTCCGCCGTCTCCATCGTCGTCAATGACCTGCTCGGCCGGTACGTCTTCAAGGCGCGCGACGACAAGTTCTACGTCCGGCTCAGCCGCGGCGTCTTCGTCGTCCTCGGCATCTCCACCCTGGTATTCGCGCTGACGATCGTCGGCAACATCCTGCTCGTGCTCACCTACGTCTCGGTGTTCACCGCGCTGCTCGCCTTCCCGATCCTCGCCGGGCTCTTCTGGAAGCGGTTCACCACCCTGGCGGCGCTGCTCAGCCTCGCCGCGAGCATCGTCTACGTCACGGTGGCACTGATCGCCGACTTCCCGTACCACTTGATCAGCCCGGTGGGCGTGGCGATCAGCGTTGTCGTCGGCGTCATCGTCACCCTCGTCAAGCCGGACACCTCCGACGACGAGGCGGTGGAGAAGTTCTTCGCCGTCGCCCACGGGCACGCCGAGTCCGCCACCGAGGGCGCCGCCACCCCGGGCCGCTGACGGCACCGGGAGAAGGAGAAAGGCAACGATGAGCAAGCTGGTCCTGGCCTGCGATTGCGGCACCACGTCCCTCAAGGCGATCCTCGCCGACGAGAACGGCGCCATCCTCGCGGAGGTCGGCGAGTCCTACTCGCTGTCCCAACCCGCGGCCGGATGGGCGGAGCAGTCTCCCACCGAGATCTGGGCGGCGATCACCCGCGCCGCCCGGACGGTCGTGGGCCAGGCCGGCGCGGACCCGGCCGACGTCGCCGGCCTCGTCATTGCCGCCACCTGGAAAGCCATCGTCCCGCTCGACGCTGACGGCGCCCCGCTCACCGAGGCGATGATCTGGTTGGACTCCCGGGCTACCGAGCAGGCCCAGCGCCTCAACGAGGCGATGGGCACGTTCGTGGGCACCGGGCAGGAGTACTGGCCCCGGCTCATGTGGCTCAAGGAGAACGAGCCGGAGGTGTGGGACCGCGCCCGGCACGTCGTCGGCCTCAACACCTACTTCAAGTACCGGGCCACCGGGACTCTGGTCACCGAGCCCTCCGACGACTTCTTCCATGCTCCCGACGCCGTCACCCAGGAGCGCTACGAGCGGACCGTCGCGGCCGCGGGGCTTGCCGACGACGTCGGGAAGTTCCCGCCGTCACGGCCCTCGACCGCCGGGGTGGGCACGCTCACCGAGGCGGCGGCCGCCGAGCTGGGACTGACCAGCGCGACCCGGGTGTTCAACGGCTTCGGTGACCTGCCGGCGATCACCGTCGGGACCGGCACCGCCCGGGCCGGCGGCGTGCACATCTACCTTGGCAGCTCCTCCTGGCTGGTGCGCACCGTGGAGTCGGGCGGGTCTGCTGGGTCCGCTCCGCTGCGCTTCACCATGGGCGCTGACTTCCACGGCGAGACCTACCCGCTGCAGACCGGCTGCCTGGCCTACGACTGGGCGGTGGAGCAGCTCTACCGCGCGGAGAAGGAGTCGCTGGGGCCGGCCGTGAACGATCTGGTCAACCGCGAGGTCGCCCAGATCGAGCCCGGCGCGGAGAACCTGCTGGCCACGCACTGGCTCAGTGGGGAGCTGCCCCCGCTGGGCAAGAACGCCAAGGGTCTGTTCCTCAACCTCACCGGCCGCCACGACCGCCGCCACATGGTGCGCGCCGTCATGGAGAGCATCTGCTACACGCACCGGATGAGCTACGAGCAGTACCGGGCGGCCGGCGGGCCGGAGCTGCCCAGCATCCGCGTGGTCGGTGGCGGGGCCACCAGCGACGTGTGGATGCAGATGCTGGCCGACGTCCTCCAGGTGCCGGTCGAGATCCCCGAGGGGCCGACGCACACCGGTGCCATGGGGGCGTACTACTGCGGCATGGTGGGCCTCGGGCGGCTGCGGGACTACGCCGCCGTCGCCGACGCGGTCCGCATCGAGCGCCGCTTCCATCCCGACCCGGCCGCCTGCGCCTCCTACGACCGGCTGTTCTCCGTCTACACCAAGCTCTACCCCGCGCTGCGGGAGGTCTTCACCGAGCTCAACGGCGACTACTAGGGCCGGTCCGCCGCCTCACCCGACACTCTCTCGACGAAGGAAAGACAGACACATGCGCGTCCTTGTGGCCGAGTTCCGGCAGGAGAGCAACTCCTTCACCCCGGTGACCTCACCGATGGAGTTCTGGCAGCAGAACGGGATCCTGCGGGGCTCGCAGGTGCGTGAGACCCTCGGCGGCACGCCCAGCGCCGTCGGCGGCATGATCGCCGCCCTGGAGGAGTCCGAGCTGCAGCCGGAGATCGTCTACGGCACCACCATGTCTTGCCAGAGCGGCGGGAAGGCCGAGCAGGAGGTGCTCGACTACTTTCTCGAAAACCTCGAGCGGGAGATCATCGAGAGCCTGCCGCTCGACGGTGTCTTCCTCTCCTTCCATGGCGCGCTGCAGACCACCGAGGTGGACGACCCCGAGGCGCTCATCGCCCGCCGGGTGCGCGAGCTCGTGGGGGAGGGGTGTGTCATCGCCGCCTCCACCGACCTGCACGGGTACATCTCCCAGGACCTCATCACGACCCTGAACATCCTGTGCGCTTACCACACCTACCCGCACGTGGACTACTTCGAGACCGGGCACCGTACGGCCACGCTCGGCCTGGCGGCGGCGACGGCGGAGGTCAAGCCCGTCATGGCGTGGGCCCCGATCCCGATGATCGTCTCGGCCTCCACCTACAACACCCACCGCGGGCCGTTCCGCGAGCTCATGGAGTACGGGGAATCCCTCGTCGCCGAGGGGACCCTGCTCGACTTCTCCCTCTACCAGATGCAGCCGTGGCTGGACATCCCGGTGGGCAACTCCACGGCGCTCGCGATTGCCACGGACCGGGAGACGGCCGCGAGTTACGCCCGTGAGCTCGCCGGCCGGCTCTACGCCGCGCGCCACGAGTTCACCACCAACCTCATGAGCATCGACGACGTCATCGACCGCGCAGAGAGCGCCGACGCCGCGAAGCCGGTGATCCTCGTGGACTCCGCCGACTCCTGCAACGCCGGTGCGCCGGGCGACAGCATGGCCGTGGCCGCCCGGATCCTGGAGCGGGGGACCACGGTGCGCGCCGCCGTCGTCGTCAACGACTCCACGGCGGCCCGCCAGGCCCACGAGGTCGGCGTCGGCAACCGTGCCCGGTTCACCATCGGCGGCACGCGCGACCCCAAGGTGGTGCGCGTGGAGGTCGAGGCCTACGTGAGGTCCCTCCACGACGGCGTCTTCACCCAGGAGGGGCCCGCCGGGCGGGGGATGGTCAACCGGATCGGGCGCACCGCCGTCCTGCGGGTGGGCACGCTGGACATCGTCGTGTGCGAGTGGATGGCCGGCAACGGCGACCCGCAGCTCTTTCGCGCGCACGGCGTCGAGCCGACGCTGTACGACCTCGTGGGCGTCAAAGCGAACACCTCCTTCCGTGCCGGGTACACCGCCTTCGCCGGGGAGATCTGCGAGACCGACACCCCCGGCTCCGCCGCTGCGTCGCTGGACCGGCTCGACTTCCAACGCCTGCCCCGGACGCTCTACCCCTGGACGGACGCCGAGGACGTCACCTTCCCGGTGGCCTTCAGCCCCGCCGTCGCGCGCTGACGTGGTGTCAGCATGACTGAGAGGAAGACGATGACCTACGACGTCACCGTCGTCGGAGCCGGCGTGGTCGGCACCGCCATCGCCCGCGCCCTGAGCCGGTACGAACTCGACGTCGCCCTGCTCGACGCCGCCAACGACGTGGGCCAGGGCACGAGCAAGGCCAACACCGCGATCCTGCACACCGGCTTCGACGCCAAGCCAGGGACGACCGAGTCCCGGCTGGTGCGGCGCGGGTACGAGCTGCTGGCCGACTACGCCGCGCAGACCGGCATCCCGCTGGAGCGCACCGGCGCCGTTCTCGTCGCGTGGACTGAGGAGGAGCTCGCCAACCTTCCCGCGCTGCAGGAGAAGGCGGTGGCCAACGGGTACGAGCGGTGCGAGCGGCTGACCGCGGAGGAGGTCTACGCCGCGGTGCCGGACCTCGGGCCGGGGGTGCTCGGCGGGCTGTCGGTTCCCGACGAGTCGATCATCTGCCCGTGGACGCCGTCGATCGCCTACGCGACCGAGGCTGTCGAGAATGGGGCCACGCTGCTGCTCGAGCACGAGGTGCGCGACGTCGTCGTGCACGACGACGGAACCACCACGCTCCAGACGTCTCGGGGGCCGGTCCGCACCCGGTGGATGATCAACGCCGCCGGCCTGGGGGCGGACGTCCTCGACCGCGTCATGGGGCACGACCGCTTCACCGTCACCCCGCGCCGCGGTGAGCTGCTGGTGTTCGACAAGCTCGCCCGGCCGCTGGTGGACAAGATCGTGCTGCCGGTGCCGAGCAAGCTCGGCAAGGGCGTGCTCGTCAGCCCCACCGTCTACGGCAACGTCATGCTCGGCCCCACCGCCGAGGACCTCGAGGACAAGACCGCGACCGGCACCTCCGAGAAGGGCTTCGACTTCCTGCGCACCAAGGGCGAGAAGCTCATGCCGGTGCTCTTCGAGGAGGAGGTCACCACCGCCTACGCCGGGTTGCGGGCCTCCATCGACCACGGCGACTACCTCATCGTCCCGGAGTCTGCCCAGCGGTACGTGCTGGTCGGGGGGATCCGGTCCACCGGGCTGACGTCGTCGATGGCGATCGCCGAGGAGGTAGCGGGTCTGCTGCACGGGGCGGGTCTGGCGCTCGAGGAGAAGGCCGTGGTGGCGGATCCGCCGCGGATGCCGAACATCGGCGAGTGCGGGCACCGGCCGTTCGAGCGCGGCGACCTCATCGCCGCGGACCCGGCCTACGGCGAGGTCGTCTGCTTCTGCGAGCGGGTGACCGCCGGGGAGATCCGCGACGCGCTCACCTCGACCGTGCCGGCCGTCGACCGCGCCGGCGTCAGCAAGCGCACCCGCGCCACCAACGGGCGCTGCCAGGGCTTTTACTGCGGAGCGAACGTTGACGCCTGCATCACCAAGCACCTCCAGGGGGCATCGCGATGACCATTACCACCGACGTCGCCATCATCGGCGGCGGCCCTGCCGGGCTGACGGCTGCTGCGACGCTGGCCTCGCGGACGTCCGCTCGGGTGCTCGTGCTGGAGCGGGAGCAGGAGGCCGGTGGCATCCCGCGCCACTCCGACCACCCGGGGTACGGCATCCGGGACAAGCGCACCTTCACCACGGGGCCGCGGTACGCCCGGCGGCTGGTCAGGGAGGCTCTCGACGCCGGGGCGTCACTCCTCACGGGGACGATGGTGACGTCCTGGGGTGAGGACGGTTCACTGGAGATCACCAGCCCCCGCGGGCGCGAGTGCGTCTCGGCTTCGGTGGTCGTGCTGGCCACCGGCGCTCGCGAGCGTCCGCGGCCGGCCCGGATGATCCCCGGCGGGCGGCCCGCCGGGGTGTTCACCACCGGCGAGCTGCAGAACAAGATCCACCTGCACCACCAGGAGGTGGGGACCCGGGCCGTGGTGGTCGGTGCCGAGCTCGTCTCGTGGTCCGCCGTCATGACGCTCAAGGAGGCCGGCTGCCGCACCGAGCTGCTTGTCACCCGGCACGACCGACCCGAGTCCTACGCCGCCTTCAACCTGGGCGGTCGGGCGATGTTCCGCGCCAGCGTGGCGACCCGCAGCCGCGTGACGCAGGTGCTCGGGCGGACACGGGTGACGGGCGTGGAGATCGAGGATCTGCGTACCGGTGTGCGGCGCGTGGTCGAGTGCGACACGGTGGTCTTCACCGGCGACTGGATCCCCGACCACGAGCTCGCACGCAGCGGCGGCATCACGCTCGACCGGGGTACCCTCGGGCCGCTGGTTGACTCCATCGGCCGGACCGACCGCCCCGGCGTCTTCGCCGCCGGCAACCTCGTCCACCCCGTCGACACCGCCGACGTCGCCGCGCTAGGGGGCGCCCACGTGGCCCGCGCCGTCGAGAAGCACCTCGACGGGGTGGCGTTCCCCGAAGGGGGAGCGGTGCCGATCGTCGGCGCCGCACCGTTCATCTGGGTGGCGCCGGGGCTGTACCAGCCGGGTCTACCGGCTCCATCCCGCGGCCGGCTGGAGACCTGGGTGAGCGAGCACGTCCGCGTCCCGCGGGTGACCGTGCGACAGGACGGCCGGGTCATCGCCCGCCGCACGATCCCCTGGCCCGCGTCCCCCGGCCGCGTCTTCCGCCTCCCCTGGGACCTCGTGACCAACGCCGACCCGACAGCCGGCTCCGTAGAAATCTCCCTTTAGGCGATGGTGGGGCCCTCGCGCCGTGACCGACGGGCCGCAATGGCAGGAGAGTTCGGGCGGGTGTCGTGGGTGCGGGCCCGCATGGACGCGAGAACCGCGTGGGCAGAGTCGAGACGGGGTCGGGCGGTGGCTTGTTCAGCGGGGAACTGTTCGCGCACAGCTCGGAGTGCGGTGACGAGTCGGGGCGGGTCGTCCACGATCCGGTAGGGCGCCCAGCGGAGGTCGGGGTCGTCGGCAGAGGTCAGCCAGCGTCCGGAGGTCAGCTGCCGGTCGGCGGCGCGGCAGAGCGCGTCGACCACCGTGGGGGCGTGCTGGACCAGGCCACGCATCGCCACCAGGTCGGCGCTGCCAACGCTTCGGTCGGTGCTGAGGTAGATGGTCATCGCCCGCGTCTGCATCACGGCGCTGGTATCACCGGGCACAAGCGCGACGACGTCGCGCGGCTCAGGGCGGATCCGCGCGGCGAGCTCAGCGCCGAGCTGCCGGGCGGTGCGTGCAGCGTCGGGAGCGAAGTGGTGTGCGTCGAGGGTGCCGGCGGCGACGTCGAGCAGGTAGGCCTGGCCGATGGCGGTGTGCGCGATAACGGCGGGTGAGATGTCGGTTGCACGCAGTTGGGCGGGTAGACGTCGCTGGGCCTCGAGCAGGGTGGTGGGGGAGTCGACCCGGACGGGCTGGGTCGAGGTAGGCGGCAGCGCCAGGACGGACAGGTTCGGCAGCCGACCTCCGTGGGCGAGTGCGTCAACCTCGCTCGCGACAAGCGCGGCCGGGCTGTACCGGGCCGCGGACAGAGCCTTGACAGTGGGACCGGCGTCAGGATCGAGCCGGCGAGCGGAGTCCATCAGCTGGTGGTCGAGCCGCTGCAGTAGTGGCGTGAGCGCCGCGGCGTCCGCCACCAGGCCCCACCGGTGGTCACCGGCGTAGGTGCTGGCCTCGGCTGTGAGATCGTGGCGCGCGAGGATGGCAGCGCGGGCGGCGAGGCGCCAGGTCTGCCCGCCCTCATCGAGATGGTCGGGATCGATGGCCGTGTAGACGACGCTGGGCTTGATGTCTGGGTAGGTGAGGATGGCGCGCTCGAACGCACGCACGGGGTCTAGGACCACGTCCTCCAGCAACGTGCGGGCGGCTGTCGAGGCGAGCAGGTGCGGCGCGGGTGGAGTTCGTCCGGTGGCCACGGTTGTCGCCTCTTGCACGAGCCGGAGGGTTTCGTGCCGGGCCAGGAGCGCGACGCCGAGCGCGGTGGCGTCGAGCTGACGCGAGGAGCTGGTGGTGACGAGCGTGGCCAGGTGCCAGGCGAGGGCGGTGCTGTGCTCGCGGTAGGTCATGCCAGCCCGTCCCCGTTGAGCTCGGCCGCCGCCTGACCGATCAGGCTGGCCTCGTGAACGTTGCTCGTCGCCTGGGCGGCGGCAATCAGCGCGGCTCGGATCTCGTGCAAGGTCGGCAGTGGCAGGTCGCTGACGTCGCCGATCGGGGGATAGGGCGGGTGGAGCCCCTCGACGGTCCAAAAGGCCGCGTTGGCTCTGAGGCCGTCGCGGAGGTCGAGCTCGTCACCGTGACTGGCGCGGCGCTTGAGCAACCGACGCGCGGTGGACATCTGCTCACTCTGGGGCCGGGTCTGGAACGCGTTCATACCGCTCACGCCCGCCCATCCCCACCGGCACCGGATAGTGCCGCATCGTTGCGGATATCGACGGGTGCGGACTCGGATTCGCCCAGGTCAAGCAGCTCGCAGACGGCCGCCGGCAAGGGGGCTCTTGACCGCCTCGAGGTGGTGGAGGGGCTCACCGTGGTCGTCGTGCGCCATGAAGCATCGGGCGTCCTCGATCTGCATGTCCCGTGTGTCGCTTCCGGCGCCGTTCGCAACTGTGCGCGCCGTGGACGTTCCCGCGCATCGTCCTTTCGGTTGGTTCGCGCCATCACCAGCCCAGCCGATTCGAGGCTGTGACACCGAAGCTGCCGAGTCCGATCCACTGTGCTGCCTCCTACCGTTTGCCCGGGCGTCTTGGTGCCGCGGTGATCTTCTCGGTTCGCTCCGCGGGGTCGAGCGGGGCGCGATAGTCGTCGGTGCGTTTGAAGATGCCTTCGCCCCTGATCTGTGCGGCTTCGGCGTGGTTGCCTTCGAGTTCGGCGACCCTGGCAAGGTCGAGGCGGGAGATCTCGTCGTATGGGGAGGCACTGAGCGCGATCTCGGCGGCGCGGCGCGCGGTTGGCAGGTCGCCGTCGTTCATGGAGCGGGTGGCGACGAGGTGGGCGACGTCGATAATTGCCGCGGCGAACTCCTGGTCGAGGCGTTCGCCCTCGAACATCCACGTCCACGAGTCGGCGCGCAGGTCCGCGAACGGCTCACCGCGCACCAGGTGCAAAGCGGTGACGAGGTCAGGCAGCCCCTCCGCACCGCGTGCCTGGCCGCGCACGCGCAGGCGGCGGAAAAGGTCGACGTCGAACAGCACGCCGCGCAACGTGTACCCCCTCCAGCCGTTCTCGGTGCGCTCCCGAGTGCCTGGGGCGGTGGGCAGGTAGCTCTCTCCTGTGCGCGGGTCGGTGCCGAGGTACTTGCGCAGGTGGCTGATCTCGACGCGGGCGCGCTCGCGCTTGTACCCGAACTCGTCGGCCAAGGTCGCTGCGGTGACACCGTGCGGGTGTGACCACAGGTAGGTCAGGAGTTCGATGTAGTGGTGCTTGCGCTCGGAGACCTCCTGGCTGACGCCGTGCGCGGTCGCGCGGAGCTTTCCCAGGAGCATGACCCGCGGCACCGGGCACTTGTCACCCATTCGCCACAGCGTGAGGTCCTCATCCAGAGTCGGGTCGGCCGCGAGCACGGCGTCGGTCGTCGATTTCGGGACGGGTGGGGCGAGGGCGGCGACGTCGTCCTCGGTTGTTGCGGCGACCTCGGTGTATGCCGTGGCCGGCTCGGGGAGCAGCGATGTCGGTCCACCCGGTTGGTCGGGAGCTGGCCGGTCGTCGACCAGCGGCTCGCGTAGCGCGCCGGTCGCGGTGATGAGTGCCCCATACCCCTCGGTGAGCTGCTCATCGACGGGTGCGGGCACGTTCGTGTGCCGGCGGGTGACGCGCACGATCTCGGCGATGGCCGTTGCCTCGGCCTGCGTGAGCCCGGGCGCGCGGAGGTTGATCCCGAGGGCCGGTACTCGCAGGTGGGAGCCGTCGACCTCGAGCACGGCGACGGAGTGTGAGGGGGCGCCGGCGAGGGTGACAACGGCGACCCCTGGCCGCGCCTCGTGCGCGTGTATCGCTGCGGTGAGCTGGGCCGTGTCCTGCGCGGCGTCGGCACCGGCGGCGATGACGACGACGTGCAGCTCCTCAGGGTCGTAGGAGTGCGAGTTGCGCGCTGATCGCGTGATGGCTTCCGGTGCCCTGGTGTCGCCGGCGGGGTAGGGGCTGAGGCGGAACTCGTCGAGGTCGGCCAGCTCCTCACCGAATCCGAGTGTGTGGACCTGGACGAGCGTCGACCAGGGTGACAGGGCGAGTTCGGCGGCGACGTGCCGACCGAACCGCTGGGCGTCCGCGGGCGTGCCAACGACGTTGAGGACACCGAACCGTTCGAGGTTGAGCAGCCAAATGGTGCCCGCGTCGTCGGCTCCGACGGAGACCAGCATGGGGTAGGGCGCGAGCGTGTCCGGGTCCGGGACGTCCGCATCGATCTGGACGGTCCAGCGCGTGCCGCCACCGGTCCATGGTTCGGGTGGCGTGGCGTCCTCGGCCAGGTGCAGTGTCGCGGTGTCGGCGGTGAGCTCGACGGCGAGCAGCGGCGGGTATCGGGAGGGGGCGACGTAGGCGGAGGCCAAGGACCGCAGCAGCCGGTCGAGTGCCTGGAGCCGCGGCGCGGCCGGACCGCCCACGACCCGGGTCGTCCGGTCGACCGGGGCAACTTCGCCGGGCTCGGGCGCGATGAGCATGCCCGGGGTGCGGAACCGCAGCTGTGAGCGACGGTTACCGCGCAGGACAAGATGTAGGACGCCCGCGAGCACGGCGCCCGCCCCGGTCAGGGCGGGCCACAGCAATCCGTCCATGGACTCTGGTGCCACGCCTTGAGCCGGCGGCGGTGCCTGGGGGAGCGGCTGACTCGGCGCCGCCGGTGCCGGGATGAGTGGTGATGCGCTGGGAGCAGGTGTGGACGGCTGGGCCTTTGGCGCCGGCGGCGGAGCGATGTGCGCCGGCGCGGCGGCCGCGGGCCCAGGTGGTTGAGGCTCCGCCGAGGGCGGTCGCCCGGTCACGGCAGCGGCATCGGCCTCGCCAACGTTCGTGCTGCCGGGCAGGGTCAGTTCCCAACCGGGTCGGATGAGGTCGGGGTCCGTCAGACGAGCGCCGTCGGGCTGCACGATGTCGTTGGACGCTTCGAAGATCTCCGGGTAACGGCCGGCGTCGCCGAGCTCCTCGAGCGCGATCTGAGCGAGCGTGTCGCCGGGCTCAACGACGACGGTGCCCGTCGTCTCGACCGGGGCCTCCGTGCGTGCGTCACTGGGCAAGAAGAGCTGCATGCCCGGGGTGATGAAGTCGGGCTCATCACCCAGGACGTCCCTGTTGAGTGCCGCGATCTCCGGGTAGCGCAGCGGGTCGCCGAGCATCGTCTCGGCGATCTTCCACAGCGTGTCACCTCGGACCACGGTGTACGGGACCGTGCCCGTCCGAGCGGCGGGCTGCGCGGCCGGGGCATGAACGGGAATGCCGGCGAAACCGGTATGGGTCACGGTCGCGGCCACCGGGGCGGCCGGCGGGGTGACCGTGTCGGAACGCAGCGGCGCCGCGGCGGCGATGGCCGGTACTTCCGAGCCGGCGGCCGCGGCGGCGAAGGGCGCGGGCGCGGACGCGGTGACGAAGAGCAGCGCGGCCCACGCGATCAGGGTGCGAGCCATGTGCTGGGGCAGGGACAGCCCGCGCAGCTCGGGCGCGTGGACGTTACGGATCGCAGCGGTCAGCTCGACGAGCAGGCAGTACACCAGGACCGCCCACACGCCCCAGCCCATGATGCCCAATCCGACCCAGACGATGTTCCAGTCCGCGGCATCGAGCAGCTGCGTCCACACGGGGTGGACGGCGATGCCGGCGGGGCTCAGACCGATGAGCGTCAGCAGCGCGGGGAACCCGACGGCGAATGCGCCCAGGGAGAGAGTGGCGAGCAGCCCGAGAAGTCGTTCCTGAAGCGACGTCATTGTTCCCGATCTCCCAACGTGCGAATCACTTGGGCGGTGGCGTCTCCGGTGACGGTGAGGTCTGAGATCCCGATAATCCCGAGAAAGCGCGGGTCGTAGGTGTCGGTGACTGACACGTGCACGGTGTCCCCGCCGGTGACAGTCACGGTCCCCTCCACGCCGGAGGCGTCGAGGTAGGCCTGCGCGGCGACGCGCGCGTGGCCGACGGCGAGGGAGGGGTAGGCGCCGGTGACGGCGGCGGCGTCCAGCTGTTGGCCACCGACGCGGGCGGCTTGCGCGGCGACGCCGCGTGCGTGCTGCTGGGCGTGGATCTGGGCGCCGAGGTCCAGGGCGATCCCGACGCAGATCATCATGATGATCGCCGATGTCGCCGCCCACACCGAGATCGAGCCGCGCTCCTCCCGCCCGGCTCCTGCCAGCCACCCACACACGGCGCGACGCCGGATCATGGCGCCGCCCGATAGGCGTCGACGACGGCGGACATGGTCGCCGAGACCGTGCGATGGCCCGGCACACCGGGCACGGCGAGATCTGCCAGGTCGATCGTGCAGGAGACGGTCGCGGTGACCGTGCCCGGTACACCGACGGGCTTGTCCAGGCCGGAGGTGTCGAGGTCGATGTCGTAGCTCGCGCACCGCAGCCCTCGTGCCGCCAACGCGTAGTCGACCGCCGTCGCGGCCCGTTCCTGTGCTTCGAGGTGGGTGCGGGCGATGGACGCGGACCGGGCGGCGTCGTAGGCGACGGCCTCCACGCCCTGGAGAGCGACCGCGGTGCGGCCGGCGTAGATGAGCAGACCGACGAAGAGGATGAACGCCGGAACGACGATCGCCGCCTCGAGCGAGACTGACCCCCGCTCGCCCGCGTGCATGACCCTGCGCAACCGGTTCATGGTGCCGTCACCGTCTCTACCGGCGCCTCGGCCCGCGCGGTGATCTGCGGGGCGAAGCCGGGCAGGATAGAAGCCGCGGTGCCGGTCACGGTGATGCGAGCGACTTGGTCTCCGCGCTCCCCACCGACCGACACCTCGGTGATCGCGTGCTGCCCGACGTCGGTGACGAAGTCCGTGGCGGCAGCGATGCCAGCGCCAACGGAGGAGTCCTTCGCCCCAGCTGCGCGGGCGCCTTCCTGGGCCGCGGCGATGGCCACGGTGTGCGCGTGGTAGTACAACGCGCCTTGGACGCCGAGCAGCACGATCGCGAACATCGCCGGCAGCAAGACCACCAACTCGACCGACACCGAGCCCCGCTCCCACCGCCGACGGCGCCGATGCGTGGCCAGCCGTAGAGGAGTCATGGCCCTGAGATCCGCCCGGACTGTGTCGTGACGTAGTTCGTGATTGCCGCGACGACAATGGCGACGATCGCGATGACGGCGACCGCCCACAGCACGTGCTCGATGGTGACCGACCCACGCTCCGGGTGACGGTCGGGGATGGTCAGGTGCGCCTTGAGCAGCGTCAGGGCGGTGAGGAGGTGCGACATGGTTTCGTCCTTCCAGGGTTTGGATGTGAGGTGCGCGGCGGCCGACGGTTTTCCAGGTGTGCGCGGCATGTCAGGTGCCGGTGAACATGCCCAGCAGGGCAGGGGCGAGGAGGAGGGCCATGAAGATGACGCCCACGAGTGAGCCGGGGATTGTCATGCGCTCCCCGAGCGCGTTGGCGACGGCGAGCTCGTCGCTGAGCATCGCCGTCCGCAGCGCGGCGGAGCGGGCTCGCAGGTTGGCGTAGACTGCGGCACCCTCCGCACCGGACAGGCGCATGATGTCGGCGAAGTCCGCCAGTTCGGGCAGGGTGAGCTCATCGGCGAGGGCGTGCAGCGCGTCCCACGGCGGGACGCCGGAGAACCCCGACCGGCGCAGCTCTTCGGCGATGCGCCTGAAGACCCAGTTGTGCGAGACCTCGGCTGCGGACTCCATCGCCTGGCGTGTGGCCGCGCCGTTGTGCCGTTCGGTGGCGACGAGGTCGATGTAGGCGGCCATGGCGCGCCGGAACTCCCCGCGCGCCTTCTTGGCGCCATCGAGTGCGTTGTAGTTCGGGATGAAGAACATGACCGCTGCCAGTGCGGGGGCGGCGACAGCGGGCATCGCGAACGGCAGATCCAGTCCGAGGAGGGCGAAGAACGTGCTCATCAGGGGTGGGATGAGCAGCCCGAGGGCGGCGAACTGGAGCTTCTCGCCGTAGAACCGCGCCAGTGGGATGCGCAGCAGGGCGAGCTCGCGGGCCGGGGTGCGCACCCACACCGCCGGTGGCAGTGCCCGCATCGCCCACACTCCGAGCCGCTCCTTGCGTCCCGCGTCTGCCGGGGTCTGCAGGTCGGCGAGCTTGCGGTGACGAGCGGGAGTCATGCGGTCGAACGCGTCGTGCAGCTCGACGTGCGCGGGTGGGAGTTGGGTGCACAGCAGGACGAGGCTCGCGCCGGCGAGAGCGCCGAGCACCATGACGAGGAGCAGCGGTGGGCTCATGGGCGGATCCCGTCTTGGGTGAGTAGGCGGGGCCACGGTTCCCCGGCCGCCATGCGCTTGAGCCAGACCAACGCTGCGACGTAGGCCGAGAGCAGCACGACGAGCACCACCTGACCGACTGGGGACCGGTAGGCGGTGCTGTAGGAGCTGGTCAGTGAGAGCACCGCGAACACGGCGACGGAGATGGCCGTGACCCAGCGGGCCGTCGCCCGGGGCTTGGCTCGGTCGGCCTCGATCTGGCGACGCGCCCGTACGTCCTCGGCGACGGACTCCGCGAGAGCTTCGAGCACCGAAGCCAGGCCGGTACCACGCTTGCGGGCGGCCAGAACGAGGTTCATCGCGATGAGGTCGCCGGTGGCGTCGTCCAGCTCGTTGGCGAAGGCGCGCAACGCGTCCTCGGTGCGCCACCGGGCGCGAAGCCGGGAGGTCAGGCGGCGCACCTCTGGCTCGATCGCCGCCGGCGCCGACCGCACGGAGATGAGCAGTGCCTGCTCGAGCCCAATCCCCACGGTGAGCACGCTGGCCAGGGCGCGGGTCCACTCGGCCATCGCCTCCAATTTGAGGATCTGGGTCTTCGCATCCGACCCCGACAGCAGGGCGGGTAGGCCGAGTACGGCAACCGGGACGACGACGATGGCGAGCACCCAGCCGGTGATCTGCCAGGCGAGCAGGCCGCCGCCCAGGCCGGCCAAGAGCGTCAGGCGCGACCGCTTCGACATGGCGAACCGGGTGCCGCTGCCCGACGGCCGAGGTGGCGCTGGCGGCGTGGGAGTGAGGCCGACGACGACCGCGACCAGACCCATGCCCAGGGCGGCGCCGGAAATGATGACGAGGAGCATCACGTCACCTCTGGCCGGTCTGCGAGGTAACCGGTGAGGTCGAACCCGAACCGGGCCAGCCTTCGGTATTCGTCGGGCAGGACGCCGGGCACGGCGACGCCGTCGGGCCCTGCGGCGAAGACGTGCGTGGTTGCATACCCGGTGGCCTGCTCGCCGGGGGCGACGGCGACGATCTCGGCCACCCGTCGGGTGCGGGTCGTCTGGCCGTCGGTCCTCGTGGTGGACATGTCGACGTGGACGATCAGGTCGATTGTCGCTGCGAGCTTTGTGGTGGCCAGCTCGGCGGTGACGTGCGGACCGGCCTCCATCGCGCAGGTCACGAGCTTGCGGATCGCCGCCACGGCGTCCGAGGCGTGCGTGGTGGAGATCGAGCCGGTGCCGGACTCCATCGCCTTGATCATCGGCCAGACCTCGGAGCCACGGACCTCACCGACGATTTGCCGTGACAGGTTGTAGCGGTGCGAGGCTGACAACGCCTGGTCGAGCGTGAACTCACCCGGTCGGCGTCCGTTCGGTCCGATCTCCCCGGTGCCGGGGCGGTGCTCCCATGAGCGGACCATGTGGTGCCGGTGACGCAGTTCGTGCAGGAAGAGCTCGAGCTCGGTCTCGAACGTCCCGATGGGCTCCCACTCGTCGATCTCGGCGCACAGCGCTCGTACGAGCGTCGTCTTGCCCGCGCCCTGGGCGCCGGAGACGACGATCGATTTGCGTGCCCGGACGGCGGCGATCAGGAACGAGGACGCCAACGGAGTCAGCATTCCCAGGAGCACCAGGTCTTCGAGAGAGACCTCCACCAATCGGTGACGGCGAATGTTGACCTGAGGGCGCGGGCACACCCAGGCCGACGCCGCCAACCGGGATCCGCCGTCCAGGCGCATGTCCAGGGTCGGGTTCGCCTCGGAGAACTCTCGTGCGTTGGCCTCCGACCGGGAGGCGAGGAACGAGAGGAACTCGATCAGTTCGCCGTTGGAGTCCGCTACCGGTGGACCTTGGACTCGACGGCCGTCGGACATCTCCAGGATCACGTTGTCGAACCCGTCGATCATGATGTTTTCGACGTCGTCATGGTCGACGAGCGGCTGGAGCCGGCCGAGGCGGAACAGGGCGTCGAATACCGCGCGTGCGATCGCCTGCTGCTGAAGCAGGTTCCATGTTGGTAGACCGGAGTCGATGCGGTCAGCGACTTCAGCTTCGAGCAGGGCAAGGATGATCGACCGGCCGAGCTCCTCCTGCGCTCGCTTCGACAGCGTGCCGTGCTGTCCGACCGCGTCGGAGAGCTGGCTCGAGGCGCGGGCCCGGAGCTGGGCGACGAGCGGCCAGTCGATGTCCTGGGCCGCGATGCCGGATGCGGTGTGGCGTGTGGAGTCGGTGGTGGTCATAAGGTCGCGTCCCCGGTCAGATCAGCGGTCCGTTGCTCGCGCAAGCGAGTCACGGTCGAGGTGATGGCCTGCGTAGCAGCGTGAAGCGACCGCGCGTACGGGCCGGACTCGAAGCGCCGCGGGGGAGGCGCGCCCCGGTGGTAGACGGCTGCTGCGACGGCATCCTCGGCGACCGTGGCGACCACCGGCAGGGTGAGCGCCCTGCCGACCTCCCGCTTCGTGTACGGCCCGTCACCAACGAGCAGGAGGCCAGACTCGCGCCAAGTGCTGGACGACGGCGATCGCAGGTCTTCGGCCCATGTCCGGGCGCCCGCGAGGGCGGGAAGGGTGGTCCGGGTGACCAGGAGCGTCAGGTCCGCCCACGACAGCAGCGGCTCGGGGGAGCCGACCAGACCCAGCCGTCCCGCATCGACGATGACGTCCTGCCCGCTGCGTTCCAGGTCAGCCAGCGCCTCGGCCAGCGGCGCCCACAACCCGCTCAGCGCGGCCGCTTGCGAGTGCGTCTGAGTGCCCACCACGAAGGACACTCCCGTCGTCTCGATCGGCCGCACGACATCACGCAGCGCGTCGGAGACCGCCAGCGGGGAGGACGCGAGCTCGAGCAGGCCGCCGTCATACTCCCGGGCACCGCGGAAGATCCCAGCCAGGAGCCCGTTGGACCCGGACGGGTCGGCTTCCACCACCAGCACCGGGCGAGGCCAACACATCGCGAGCCCGACCGCTGTCGTGGTGACACCCGGAGACCCCGACGCCGAGCACAGCGTGATCACTGCCATGGCTCATTCACCGCTCCCGCGAGTCCAGAACGAGGTAGAAGTTCCCGGCGGCGAGCCGGGCGGCAAGCACAGGCCCGTCGACCTCGGGCACCAGGAGTGTCACCACCGTCGAGACGGTGTCCGCACTGAGGGCTACCGTCGCGACCTCGGCCGTGGAGAAGGGCGGGATGCCTGTGGGCTCCTGACCGGGTTCAGGAGTCACGACGATCTTGACCCGGTCACCGGGCTGGAGATCCAGGCCGTCGGCGCGCTCGGCCGGAAGCGTCACAGGCAGCAGCGACATGCCGTCGGGCGGCAGGGCCTCGGGCGCGAGCATGGCCTCAGTGACCAGCCCTCCCGCCGTGAGCGGAATGGAGACCCGTTGACCGACGATCTCAGCAGCCCTCGACGCCGCGATCGGCGACAAGGCCGGGTCGAGCGTGATGCGAGCGGTAGTCAGGTCACCGGCCTCGAGCACCTCGCCGCGTCCGACGTCCTGTGCGGCGACGATGATCTCAACCGCGTCGTCGGTCCGGGAGAACAACCACCCAATGCCACCGGCGCTGGCGAGGGCCACCACCGCACCGACCGCGGCGATCGCGGGCCGGCGTCGCAGCCGTGGCGGTGCGCCCGGCGGTGAGGTCCGCTCGCCCGTCGTCTCGTCGGGCCGTGTCGTTGTGCTAGTCATTTCCCCCACTTTCGTCGCGGTGCTCGCTTACGAGGTCACGAGCACCTGCGCTTCCCCGACCGCGACCTGCACCGACTGAGAGAGCCCGTCCATC
Source organism: Georgenia satyanarayanai (assembly GCF_009193135.1). Taxonomy (GTDB): domain Bacteria; phylum Actinomycetota; class Actinomycetes; order Actinomycetales; family Actinomycetaceae; genus Oceanitalea; species Oceanitalea satyanarayanai. Next base: position 115,474 of record NZ_VUKC01000006.1, on the reverse strand, counting down.
CGGATAGTTCCGCTTTGCCCTGCGCCTTCCCAGGTGATGACCCAGTCCGAGGTCGCCGTGACGGTGAACCTGTCCCCTGGCTCGCCGGCGGACGACGTCGTGTAGACATGACCGCAGTCCGGTGACTGCTGCCGTCCGTGGCTCGGGTGGTACGCCGTACCGCCTCCGTGGCACACGACCGTGTTGCCGTCACCCATGTCCCAGGTGATCGTGCTGACGCGTGCGGTCGCGGTCACCGTGACGCCGCCGGCCGACGCCGACGCCGAGATGGGTCCCACCGTGCTTGGGCCCGGCTCCGCCGCCCACATCCACACCGGCATGCCCACCAGACCGAGAGACCCGGCACCCGGCTCGGGGACGATCCCGATCTCAATCGCTTCCAGCCCCATCGAGTCCACCGCGGTCTGGGCAAGGTCCCGCGGGGAGGGCACCGGTGCCACCGCCGCGGGTGGCTCGGCGAGCCAGATGAAGATGTTGCTGATAAGCGACTCTGGGTCGGGGATATGACAGTGGTAGATCGCCCCACCGTCAGCCGGATCACGCCCGCCCCAGAGGGGGTCACCAGGTTCAGGTTGCGGATCAAGCCTCGTGAAACTGGAAGGGTCCTGCCAGCATGGCAAGTCCGAGCCAGTATCAGCCGGTCCCCGCTCATCGGAGATGTTCTCGTTCGAGGGAGGAGCCGCCGGTACGTCGATCCTGATAACGCAGATGCCTGTAACGAGGTCGACCTGGAGGCACTTAGGAGCGGCCTCAGTGGCTCCGACACCGAACGCGAAGAAGCACGGCAAGGCGAGAAGTGTGGCGACGCCACGCGTCAGTCGGCGGAGTCGCATGGCTGCTGCTCAAGAGTCTGGCTAGTCGACACTCGCCACCCACCGGCTGGGTCGTTCTCCCAGTCGTAGTTCGCGACGGTGTGCCGTTCCCATCCCCGGGTTGGCCGTTCATCAGCAACGACGGAGCTGCCGTTCGCGTCGACGATATCGACATCGCCGACGTCGATGCAGACATCGAGCTGGACCACCGGTACCGTCGTGCCTCCGCCGTCCGTGTTGTCGAGGTTGACGCCCTTGGGTTCGAGCTCGACGATCCTCGTCTCGCCGGTCTGGTGCCAACCTTCGCCGCGCTCACGCTCAACTTGTCGCTGACGCGACACCAGGGCGGCGCTGACCGCGACGTTGTCAAGGATGGAGAGATCCGCGTTCGGATTGGCACGGAGCTCATCGATGACCTGGTAGTACTCCCGTAGCACCGCCTCGGCATCCCGCGCCGCGATTTCGGAGGCCGAAGCGGAAGTTGATGACGGGCTCTGCGACGGTGTGGGCGAAGGAGGCGCGGAGGTCGCTACTGTGGGAGTCGGCGTGGTTGTCGGTTCGGGCGAGCCTGAGCAGGCGGAGGTGACGACGAGCGCCAGGATCGTCGCCGCTGTTAGTGCCCTACCTCGACCCCCAAGGTGCATGCCCTCGACGCCCTTGTTCGAGTACTTCTTGCGTGCCCTGTGTACGCGGACGACCTCGCGCGGAGGCCGACGCGTGAAGTGTTGCAGATCCATGGGTCCGATTACCACCCTCCTGCCGCGATCCAAGCCAGCCCATCCCGCGTTCCAACGAGCAGCAGCGAGCTCGTCCGATGACTAGGTGTGCGGGGACCGCCGTGGCGCCGCCGACAGTCGTCACCGCACGACCTCGCGAGAGGGCTCGAACCCTTCCTTGTCGGAATCCGCCCCGCGGCCGAACCGACCGCAGGAGCCCGCCAACAACAGCCCTGAGCGCGGTGGCCTTCGTGGTCCTCACACCTCTGGCACCCGAGGCGCACCTGGGTGGTGTGACGGTCTCGATGCGCGTGGTCTCGGCGGGTAGCGGTTACGGCTACCTGCTCCGCTCGGTCGTGCAAGGCGACGGAGACGCTGCCCAGGCGACCGGGTTTACGCGGTACTTCACGGAGGCCGGCACCCCGCCCGGTGTGTGGATGGGCAAAGGCGTGGCGTACTTCGGGACAGGTGAGCTGCGCCCCGGCATGACGGTAAGGCCCGAGCACCTCCAGGCGCTTCTGGGACGTGGCGACGACCCGGTCACCGGAGAGAACCTCGGCCAGCCCTTTCGGGAGTACCCGACCGTGACTGAGCGCACCTCCGCGATGATCTCTCGCATCGACCGGACCCTGCCTGTCGAGGAGTTCGACACCGAAGTGACCCGCATCCAGGCCGAGCAAGCCGTCCGCGGACCGCGCACCGCGACCGCCGGGTTCGACCTGACCTTCTCCGTGCCCAAGTCGGTCTCCGTGTTGTGGGGCGTCGCCGACGCGAACACCCAGGAGCTGATCGTCGCGGCCCACCACGCCGCCGTCGCCCAGGTCCTCGACCTCTTCGAGCGCGAGGTCGCGGCCACCCGCACCGGCCACGCCGGCATCGCGCAGGTGCCCGTCGTCGGGATCGCCGCCGCGGCGTACGACCATTGGGACTCCCGCGCCAACGACCCACAGCTCCACACCCACGTGGTCGTGTCCAATAAGGTTTTGACCGCTCATGACGGGCAGTGGCGCACGCTGGACAGCAAGGCCGTCCACCACTCGATTGTCGCGCTGTCCGAGCACTACAACGCCGTCCTGGCCGACCGGCTCACCGGGACCTTTGGCCTGTCGTGGGAGCGGCGCGAGCGTGGTGAGGACCGCTGCGCCCAGTGGGAGATCCAGGGCGTCAGCGAGGACCTCGTCGCCGCATTCTCCAGCCGTGCCCGCGCGATCGACATTGCCACCGACGCCAAGATCGCCGACTACGTCGGCGAGCACGGCCACTACCCCTCCGACCGGCGCATCGTGCGGATGCGCGCCCAGGCCACGCTCGACACGCGGCCGGAGAAGAACATTCGCGCTTTGGCGGATCTGACCGCCGAGTGGCGGGCACGCGCACAGAAGATCGTCCGGGGCGACCCGACCGAGTGGGCGCGCGAACTCACCAAGAGTCCGCCCGCGCAGGTCCTCACCCACGACTCCGTGCCGATGTACCTGATCGACCAGGCCGCTGCCGACGTCGTGGACGCGGTCGCTGAGAAGCGGTCGACCTGGCGGCACTGGAACCTGTGGGCCGAGGCCTCGCGCCGCACGATGGGCTGGCGCTTCGAGACCGTGGAGCACCGCGACCTCGTCGTCGCGCTCATCACCGATGCCGCCACCCGGCAGTCGGTCCCCCTCACCCCAGGCGAGGCCACCATCACGCCGGCCGCCATGCGGCGGGAGGACGGCACCAGCACCCTGCGACCTCGACACTCGACGTACTACACGAGCGAGCACCTGCTCACCGCGGAGGATCGGCTGCTCGCGCTGTCCGAGGACCGACTCCCGGCCCTCGTCGGCCCGCAGCACATCGTCGAGAACGTGCCCAGCGCCCGTGTCGATGGCGTGGCGATCGACGGCGAGCAGGCCGCCGCGCTTTCCCGGGTCCTCGCGTCTGGACGGCGCCTGGACTTGCTGGTCGGCCCGGCGGGCACCGGTAAGTCCACTGCGATGGCCGCCCTTCTCGGTGCCTGGACCGCCCAGCACGGGCCTGGGTCCGTAGTCGGCATGGCGCCGTCGGCCGCCGCCGCGCAGGTGCTCGCCGAAGACCTTGGCATCGGCTGCGACAACACAGCCAAGTGGGTTCACGACCACCGGCGCGGCAAGGCCGACTTCCGCCCTGGGCAACTCGTCATCCTCGACGAGGCCACCCTCGCCTCCACGCGGACCCTGGAGACCATCGCGACCCGCGCGGCCGAGGTCGGCGCGAAGGTCGTGCTCGTCGGTGACCCGGCCCAGCTCCAGTCCGTCGACGCCGGCGGAGCGTTCTCCCTGCTCGTCGAGGCCCGCGACGGCGACATCGCACGGCTGGTCGAGGTGCGACGCTTCATGCACGAGTGGGAGAAGGACGCGTCCCTCGCGCTGCGTGACGGCGACGTCGCTGCGATCGATGCGTACGAGAGCCACGGCCGCATCCTCGAGGGCACCACCGAGGCCATGATTGACGCCGCGTACGAGGCATGGCAGGAGGACCTGCGCGTCGGGCATTCGTCCATCCTCGTCACCGAGGCCGCCGAGTCCGTGCGGCACCTCAATGAGCGTGCCCGTGCCGAACGCATCCAGTCGGGCCTCACATCCGCGCGGCGTGAGGTCCCTCTGCGCGACGACGTCCGGGCGTCTGCCGGTGATGTCATCATCACGCGCCGCAACGACCGTCGCCTGCGGCCCAGCCCAGACACGTGGGTCCGTAACGGTGACCGCTGGACCGTCACCCACGTCGGAAGCGACGGGACGCTCGACGTGCGCCGAGTCGGCGACCCCAGCGGGGCGGGCCTGACGCTCCCGGCCGGGTACGTCGGCCGACACGTCGACCTCGGCTACGCCGTCACCGCCCACCGTGCCCAGGGCATCACCGTCGACACCGCGCACGTCGTCGTCTCCCCGTCGACCACCCGCGAAAACCTGTACGTCTCCATGACCCGCGGCCGACGCGCCAACACCGCCTACGTCGCCCTCGACAAGCCCGACCCGCTGCATGCCACCCCGGCCGACGCCGACACCTCCGCGCGCACCGTCCTCTTCGGCGTCCTCAGCCACTCTGGGCTCGAGTTGACCGCGCACCAGACCATCACCGCCGAGCAGGAGCGGTGGACCGGCATCGCGCAGGTCGCGGCCGAGTACGAGACCATCGCCGCCACCGCCCAACGCGACCGCTGGACAGGGCTCGTCACCGACGCGCTCGTACGCGCGGGCGCGCTCACGACCGCCGAAGCCGGCCAGGTCATCGCCTCCGGAGCCTTCACCGTCTTGATGGCCGAGCTGCGCCGCGCCGAGGCGAACCGCTACGACGTCGACACCCTGCTTCCGCGGCTCGTCGCCCAGCGCACGCTGCTCGACGCCGGCGACGTCGCTGCCGTTCTCACCGCCCGCCTCGCCCGAGCCACAGCAAGGCCCGCACCCGGTACGAGGCCGGATCTCATCACCGGACTCATCCCCGCCGTCATAGGTCCGCTGCGCGCCGACGCAGCTCGCGCGCTGGCCGAACGCCGCGAGCTCATCGAAACCCGCGCCCGTACGCTCGCCGAGGCTGCAGTCCGCGAACAGGCGCCGTGGCTGTCTCGTATCGGTGAGCGACCGCTCAGTGCCGGCGATCGCGAACGGTGGCTCGACGAACTGGCGGTCGTTGCGGCCTATCGTGACCGTCACGGCATCACCGGGCCCGCGCCACTCGGCGCCTCGTCCCAGACACTCGTCCAAGAACGCGACCGGGGCCGCGCCGCCGAAGCACTCCGCCGAGCCGAGGCCACCGCACAGGCCCGCAGGCGCGCAGCGAGCCGTTCGCACACGCACGCGTGCAGTCTCTAGGACGCCCCACGCCCCTGCCGTAATCGCACGCATGGAACCCAGCGTGGGCGAAAGTGCCCGACCACGGGGCCACTGGCAAGGAATCTGTGGATACACGAGTTGTCCACAACCTCACCGTCTACCGACGCACAGCGAACCGGTAGCGCCCACCCTTCACCGCTAGAGGCTGGCTCATCCCCAGCCGGCCATGAGCGAGAGGCGGCATCGTGCTCTTCTACCTCATCCTCCGGTTCTGGTTCGCGCTCGCACTCCGCGTCTACGCCTACGTCCGTGCGTGGATGCCGACCAGCCACCTGGTCCGCTGGGTCAAGACCGACCGCGGGATCAAGTGGGGCCTTCCCATCGGTGCCGCTCTCACACCCCTGTACTACATAGCGATGACCTGGAGCGGAGGGCACCTTAACGTCGACAACTCCGGCTGGTGGTGGGTCCCGACGCTGTGGGGCGCGATGAACACAATCAAGTTCGCACACGTCGCAATCCGCAGCCCGTTCGTCTGGGTTCGCCGGACGCTACGCCAGCCCGCCGCGCGCCAGTTCGGGGCATACCCGCGGTGGCCCGGGCACTCGCCAATGGTGCCCAACGCACGGGTATCCGTCGAGAGTGTCGACGCTCAGCAATAGTGTTATCCAGATGAGTCAAGCACCAGACGCCCCCGCGACCTCAGTGCATGACCGTGCTGTCCGCGCCGCGATGTTGCCCAAGACGATGTGCGCGGAGCTTAGTCGGAGTGCGGGCTTCGATGTGGTTGCGGCCGTCGGCCGGCGGCTCGACGCCGGCGACACGGTCAAGCACGTCATGCGCTGGCTGCGCGCTCAACGCGGAATCCCGGGGAACCTTGACCGTGACGACGATCGACGCATCTTGGCCGTCCTGCGGGGCAGTAGGCAACGTGAGCGCAATCGTGCCAAGAAGAAGGCGCAGGCTCGGCGCGCAGCCCGCCAGCGAGCTGCCGCGCAAGATGCGGCGGTGATTCGGTCGGCAGCCGGCGTCAGCCGTCCGGGGCGTTTCGATGGGGCCGCGTCCACCTCGGTCAGGACGGTCAGTGGGGGACTGCCTGGTCTAGGCAAGCGAAGCTAGGGCACACCACGTACGCGACGTCGGCAGAATGGCGTGACTGCCGGGCTCCCTCATGGCTTAGGAGACCCTCGACGTCTCCGTCGAGTACGCCGTAACGGCCGTGGCCGTCTTCATCGCCGACATGCATCAGACGCATCGTGGCGAACTCGATGTGGCCGCGTCGAGAGTTCGGGCAACATGGTGGAAGACTCAAGGCGGAACGACCCAGCGATGTGCCACACCTGTCGGGCAGAATCGGCTCAGCAGGCGTGCTCGCTGTAGAGCACCAAAGAGGCAATGAGAACGGGCGGGCTGACGGCGTGACGCGGATCTTCGACAACATCCACAACCAGCTGGGCACGCACCTTCAGGCCACGCTGCAGGAGTTTGACCGGCTCGACGTGGCGGTGGGCTACTTCAACCTGCGCGGGTGGAGTGCCTTTGATGACCTCGTCCGCGAGAAGGTTGAACCGGGGGGTGGTGGGAAGCCGGTAGCCCGGATTCTGATCGGGATGGTCACCGGTGGACCTCAGCAGGAGGCGTTGGACTCCCTGCAATCGGAAGTGGATGACGCCCCGAGCCACGAGGCGGACAACACCGCGGCGCGCGCTCGACGTGACCAGTTGCTGGAGCAGTTGCGCGTCCAACTGATGCGGGGTTTGCCGACCGCCGCCGACCGTAGCACCCTGCGGTCCCTACGGGACCTGCTCGCCGAGGGGAAGGTCGAGGTGAAGGTCTTCACCCGCAGGCCGCTGCACGGGAAGACCTACGTCTTCCATCGTCAGGACCTCAATACCCCGATCATCGGATTCGTCGGCTCATCCAACCTGACTGCCCCCGGGTTGACGTCGAACCTCGAGCTGAACGTCGACGTCGTCGATTCGGCCGCGTCGGCCGACCTCGCGCAGTGGTTCGAGGACCGGTGGAACGACCGCTTCAGCCGGCCAGTAACCACAGAGCTGCTGGACCTGATCGACGAGTCCTGGGCAACACCTGAGCCGCGCCGGCCGTACGAGGTGTTTCTCAAGGTTTGCTACGACCTGTCCCGCGACGTGCGCGATGGCGAAGCTGAGTACTCCATCCCGCCGGAGATCGCCTCCTTGCTGCTCGACTACCAGACCACCGCGGTGCGCACGCTCGCCCGACGCATCGTCACCCGGGGCGGAACCATGCTCGGTGACGTCGTGGGCCTCGGTAAGACACTCACTGCCATCGCGGTCGCGTTGATGCTCAGGGACGAGCACGGATACATGCCGTTGGTGGTCTGCCCGAAGAACTTGGTGCGTATGTGGGAGGAACACCTCGGGGCGTACGACCTGCACGGCAAAGTCGTGCCGTACTCCATGGTCCACAACGTCCTACCGGAACTGCGCCGCTACCCCTTCGTGATCGTCGATGAGTCCCACACACTGCGCAACAACGAACGACGCGACTATGCCGCCATCCGCGACTACATCCGCGCGAACGACTCCAAGGTCCTGGGGCTGACCGCAACCCCCTACAACATCCAGTTCACCGACGTCGCCAACCAGCTCGGCCTCTACATCGAAGAGGACGACGACCTTGGCATCTCTCCGACAAACGCGCTGGCCGCTGACCCTCAGCTGCGTGACAAGGTCGACGGGAAAATCAGCACACTGGCCGCGTTCCGCCGCTCAGAAGACCCCGATGACTGGAAGCGGCTCATGTCCGAGCACCTGGTGCGCCGGACGCGGTCCTTCATTAGGTCCAACTACACCGCCCAAGACGAGCACGGTCGGGACTATCTCGAGTTCGCCGACGGCACCCGCTTCACCTTCCCCGACCGGGTGGCGCGCCCCCTCGCGCACGACTTCGGAGCCAGCGACCCAGCTCGCGCCATGGCATCAGACGAGGCGCTCGCGACGATCGACGCGCTTTCCCTACCCCGCTATGACTTAGCGCGGTACCTGAACCGGTCGGTTCTCCTGACGGAGGAGGAGCGCGCGTGGGTGGAGGACATCGCTCGTGGCCGCGGGCAGGTAGCTGGGTTCGTGAAGACCACCTTCTACAAGCGCTTGTCCTCCGGTGGGTATGCCTTCACCCTGTCCCTCCACCGCCACGTGGCCCGCAACGAGTTGTTCCTCTATGCCATCGACAAAGGCTTGCCCGTGCCGACCGGGACGATCCTGGACGTGAACATGGCGTGGGACGAGGACGAAACCACCGCTGACGCCGAGGGTGCTGATGTGCTCGGGGCGGAGCCAGCCAGGCGGTACGAAGCTCTGCAGGCGGCAAGTCCCACGGGGGTCACCTGGGTCCGTCCTGGGCTCTTTACCCCTGCACTACGCGATGCACTGGAACGTGACACCACCGCTCTATCCGAGCTGCTGGACTCCTTCGGAGACTGGGACGCCAGCCGGGACTCGAAGCTCCACGCCCTCATCGACCTGCTCACACAGCGCCACCCGCACGACAAGATCCTGGTGTTCACCGAGTACAAGGACACCGCGCTTTACGTCGCTGCAGAGCTCGCCGCGGTCGGCATCACCGATGTCGCCGCTGTGACTGGTGCCAGTGAAGATCCCACCCGGCTGGCCCACCGGTTCTCGCCTCGGTCCAACTCTCTGCCCGGCAAGGACCCGGGCGTGGCGCCTGAGGATGAGTTGCGGGTCTTGGTCGCCACCGACGTCCTGTCCGAGGGCCAGAACCTGCAGGACGCTCACATCATCGTCAACTATGACCTGCCGTGGGCCATCATCCGGCTCATCCAGCGCGCCGGCCGTGTCGACAGGGTCGGGCAGAGCGCCGACGAGGTGTTCATCTACTCCTTCTTCCACGAGTCCCTCGAGAACGTGATCTCGCTGCGCCGGCGGATCGCTGCACGACTGTCCGCGAATGCTGAGGCCTTTGGTTCCGATGAGCAGTTCTTCGGCACCGAAGGCGAGGTACACGTCATCAGCGACCTGTACAACGGCAACCTCGACGACCACGACGGCACCGACAGTATCGACGACGTCGATGCCTCCTCGCTCGCGTTCCAGTATTGGTCCAACGCCGAGAAGGCCGACCCGGCCCTGGCGAAGAAGATCGCGCAACTACCAGACCTCATCGACGCCACCCGCGCCCAACGCGTGACCGACCGAGAGGCCGGTGTGGTGTGCTTCGTGCGCACCGCCAGCGGCATCGACGGGTTCGGATTCGCACCCCTAGGGAAAGAGCCGCGGCTCCTCACCGGTCACGAGGCACTGCGCCTGTTCGAAGCGGCCCCCACCGAGGAAGGGCTCGAACTCCGCGAGGACCACGAGGACCTGATCGTCGGTCTCGTGCGCGGCCCACTCGCCACGCCCCAGGCCATCGCGGGCCGACTGCGCGGGGTGCGCCGACAGGTGTGGAACCGGCTCGGGGAAACCCTGGAGTATGCCACCCGCAGCCCCGACACCCAGGCCGCCTTGGAAGCTCTCTACCAGCATCCCCTGACGCGAGAGGCGGAGCGGCGCCTCCGCAGCGCGATCCGCTCCGCCGTCAACGATGAGGCTCTCGCCGCCCGCGTCACCGCCTTACACCGCGATGACCAGCTTGTGATTGAGAGCCGCACCAGCAACGACCCGATCCGCATCGTCTCCAGCATGGGAATCCGATGACCGCCACCTCCGCGACGCTCACCTCCGCCCGTCTGCTGCCACTGGTCGACCGCCGCGACTTCCGCAAGTTGTTCATCGAGGAGCTTGGCTGGGACAACCCTGACCAGCCCGACCGCACCGTCGCCTTCGAGAACTCCACTTACACCCTCACCCAGGTGGCCGGCTACAAGGGCATGCGGATCTGGCACTGCTCTGAACTGCCCGGCCGGCGCATCCAGCGCGCCCTCGACCAGGCTTTGGAGAAGGACAACTTCGAACGTCTGGTGATCTTCACCAGCGACACCGAGCAGGAATGGCGCTGGCCACGCCGAGCCCAGACCGGCGGCGTCAACGCCAAGCTGCTCGTCCACGCCCACAAGGTCGGTGAGGACGACACCCACCTGATTGACCAGCTCGATGCGATCACCATCGACTTTGATGAGGACCCAACCCTCGTTGAGGTCCTAGCCCGCATGCGGTCAGCCTTCGACGTCGAGGCCGAGGCCGCCTCTGTGGCGGCCGCCCGGCTCATGGCACGCCTGTACACCGAGCTCGAGGCATCCGAGCTCAGCACGCACGACGCCACGCTCCTGCTCGCGCGCCTGCTCTTCCTGCTCTTCGGTGACGACTCCGGCATGTGGCGCACCAACATGTTCCGCGACTGGCTCGCCACCTACACCACTGACACCACCCTGCACACCGACCTCATCGACCTGTTCGACGTGTTGAACAAGGACGAGAAGTTGCGAGGCCTGCCGCCGGGCTCTCCCCTTGCTGAGTTCCGATATGTCAACGGCGGTCTGTACCGCGACCAGCTCCACCTGAGCGAATTGAGCGCCGGCTTTCGAGCTGGCCTCCTTGATGCGTGCGACTTTGACTGGTCACTCATCTCTCCCGCCGTCTTCGGGTCCATGTTCCAGGTCGTGAAGGACAAGGAAGCCCGCCGCGAAGGCGGAGAGCACTACACCACCGAGGAAAACATCCTCAAAACCATCAACCCGCTCTTCCTCGACGAGTACCGCGACCGCCTCGACCAGGCATGGGACGACAAGGGCCAGCTCACTCGGCTCCACAACGACCTCGGCCGGCTCAGGATCATGGACCCCGCCTGTGGGTGCGGCAACTTCCTCATCGTCGCCTACCGCGAACTGCGCGCCATCGAGCTAGAAATCCTCAAGCGCCGGCGCCAGCTGGATGAGGCCGACCTCAACTGGAGCCGGTCACAGATGACACTGGACGTCACCGGCGACATCAAGGTCACCCTGGATCACTTCTACGGCATCGAGATCGAGGAATGGCCGGCCCGGATCGCCGAAGTCGCGATGCTGCTGGTCGATCACCTGGCCAACCAGGCGATGCAGGAGGAGTTCGGCAACCCTCCCGACCGGCTCCCTATCAAAATCGCCCCCACGATCGTGCACGACAACGCGCTACACCTGGACTGGCGCCACATCGTGCCGCCAAGTGACGACACCATCGTCGTGGGTAACCCGCCATTCATCGGCCAGTACACCAAAACCGCCCAGCAGACCGCCGACACCAAGGCAATCTGGGGACCGCGGTACAACGGCTACCTCGACTACGTTACCTGCTGGTACGCCAAAGCCATCGACCACTACGGCTCCCACAAGGGCCGGTGGGCCTTCGTCTCCACCAACTCCATCTGCCAAGGCGAAGCCGTCGAGTTCCTCTGGCGCCCCATCCTCGAGGCAGGGTGGCGCTGCCGCTTCGCCCACCGCTCCTTCCGCTGGGTGACAGAAGCCAAAGGCGGGGCCGCGGTGCATGTCTCCATCATCGGTTTCGACAAGGCAACGACCCCCAGACCTACGCTTTGGACATACCCATGGGGTGGCGTTGGCAAGGGAACGCCCCACGTCGCGAGCAAGATTAACCCCTACCTCGTGGCAGACGCCCCGATCCTCCTCGTCAGCAGTCGAACCCGACCTATCTCCCCGTCCATGCCGGCGGTCGGGTATGGCAACAAGCCCACCGACGGCGGCCACTTCTTCGTCTCGGCGACAGACCTCCCCATTGTCCAGGCCGACCCCACCGCAAGTAAGTACTTGCGCCGATTCGTCGGCGCCAAGGAACTCCTCCACGACAAGGACCGCTGGTGCCTATGGCTCGTGGGAGCCACGCAGGAAGAGATCAACTCCAGTCCGGTCCTGCGAAGCCGTGTCGCGGCAGTGCGCGCGATGCGTCAGGCCAGCTCAAAGGCCGCCACGAGGAAGAAGGCAGCCACGCCCCACCTGTTCGATGAACGACGGCAGCCCGATACGAGCTATCTGGCGATCCCCGCGCACGTCGGCGAACATCGCCGCTACTTCACCGCAGCCCGATACGACAGCGAGGTCATCAACGGGAACGCGAACTTCATGGTGGCCGATCCGGACGGCTTCGTCCTGGGCGTCCTGTCTTCGTCCATGTTCATCGCCTGGATGCGGGCGATCGGCGGGCGGATCAAGTCGGACTTGCGGTTCTCCAACACCTTCACCTACAACACCTTCCCGCTGCCGCCCCTCAGTGACCGCCAGCGGGGCGCCGTGGTCGCCGCAGCCCAAGGCATCGTGGACGCCCGCAGCCAACACTTGAGTGCCTCCCTCGCGGACCTCTACGCGCCGGATGGGATACCAGCTGACCTCCTGGAGGCCCATGCTGAACTCGACCGGGTGATGGACCGGATCTTCGACCTTAAGCCTGGCGCCACGGAGGACGACCGCCAAAAGCACCTTTTTCGACGCTACGCCAAGCTCACAGGTCAGGAAGTGCTTGACATCTGAGCCGACGTGGCTGGCGACTCCCGAAAGGAAGGAAGGATAGTCCAATAACGATCATTTATGAGACGGCGCACCAGCCCGGACGTGGATGTCCCGGCTCGATGCCGCCTTCGGTGGATCGGATATCATGGCGCCTTCCAGGGGGTGCCGTCACCGTCGCTCGGGCGGCCATCGTCATCCTCGATGAGACCCGTGGGTTCTCCGTTTCGCACCGGATCGTTTACGCCCCTGCCAAGCGTCAAGCCGAACTCAATTCCGACCTTTGTTCCGACATCGTCCATTTGCCAGCAGCGTAAGATCTGTCCGTCGGGGTCCATGATGGAGAACCGTAAGAAGCCCTGCTCACTCTTGGGCGCATCAGGCTTTCGTTGCTCTTTTCGAAACCAGTTCTTCGTTACCCGGTAGAGGTCTTGTGTGAGGAGGGTAAGAGCGGCTCCCCCCATTCCTGATCCGATATAAATCAGCACATCAAGATAGTCTGCGCCATGACTGATGGGAGGCCTTTCAACCTGTTTAGGGCGCTCCGCAACCTTGACGGCGTGGCCGGCGGCGTTGATAGCTTGCGCGAGGCGCTCGAGACGGGCTGCGTCAACGGGAGGAGGCCAGGTGGCTGTCTGCACTGTGATACTCGCCATGTTCGTGGACTGTACTCGGGTGCGGAGTTCTGCACTGGCCCGTAGCCGGCGGGCGGGCGCGATGTTGGGCTGGTGGCGACCCGGGCTCGTGTGATCGCTCAGCGAGCGAGGGGGGCGAGCCAAGAATGGAAACCAGGGCCCCGCCCCGTCGCCGCCGATACGTCATAATGCGCTCACCGGGGGACGACCCGGAGTTCGGCTACCGCTTTCTGATCGCCACCGGTGTCAACGGCGACGGCCACCGCGAGGTCCTGGGCATGCGGGTTGCCACCTCGGAGACCGGGGCGGCATGGAACGAGTTCTTCGCCGACCTGGTCGCCCGCGGCCTGGCTGGGGTGGTCGATGGTGGGTGCGCTGCCCACCCGAGATCACGACGTTACCGTCAGGGTCTCGCCACCTCCGTCTTGGCGGGGGAGCGCACACGGCCCGATTCCCCCATGGTTCCCCCACAGCCTCCCGGCTAATGGCGAACCTGCAGATGAGGGTCGGTTCGAAGAGTCAAGTCTGACCGCTGTGGACGAACTGGTTCGCCAGGGAGCCGCGATGGCGTCGTCGCGGCACATTGGTATCGAGAAGACCCAGGTTCGAGGACTCCCGGGACCAGCTGTGACTCGTCACTCGGTGAAACTGCCGGCAAGGTCGACGCAGAGTCGATTGCCGAAGCTGTAGTCCAGCAGCCTGCGGCGGTGCATCTGGTGAACGGCAACCCCGGGTGCTATGCCGATCTCCCGAGCCTTGGCGGCGATGTCGCGGTCGTAGGTCAAGCCGCTGAACTGCGAGACTCCGCCATCTCCGAAAAGGATGTCCATAGCGAACGCGTTCGCCGCCTTCTCCGCTGCGGAGTTCCGCTTCTTCTCCGTGCTGTACTCCACGTGCATCTCGCCACGGGGGTCATTGAGGAGATGGCCGATCTCGTGGAAGAGCGTCCAGATGACGAATCCGTCCTTGCCCCACCGTCCGGTCTGCTGGATGACGGGTACCCGCTTGTCGATCCAGCGCGTAATACCGAGCAAAGGGAGCTTCTTCGGGGGCTCGACCACCATGAAGACGACACCTACGTCGGCAAGCATGTTCGCGAGGTCCCGGAGCATCGTGGTGTCGGGCGCCGCCGCTCGGGCACGGAGTTCGGGAAGGGCCGCGTGGAGCCGATCGGGGTCGTACTCGAACCCGCGGCCGCGCTCGAAGGGCTCCAGCAGCTCGGCGGCCCGCAGCCACGTCGTCAGTAGCGTCCTGTCCAACGTCGTGCCCGCGTCCTTCAGCGCCGCCAGCGCATAGTCGCCCGTGGACGCCTCCTCGTGCAGGTGGACATACGCATCCCACGTCCCGCAACGGTGGAACGCGAGGAAGTCGGACACCAGCCTTCCGGGGGACCGCTTGGTTGCCGTGGTCGCACCGATGCTGCGCAGGTACGTGACCGCAGACGGCGCGATCTCGTCGACAAACTTGGCGAGGTGCTCCTCGTCGGCGATGCGGGCGAGGTCGGCTCGGTACAGCGCCTCGTACTTCAGCCAAGTCCTCGCGGGGATGCCGACGACTCGCTCGAGGCGCATCGCGGTGTCGCTCGTGATCGGTGCACGTCCATTGACGATCTCGTTCACCTGCTTGCGGCTGCTTCCGAGGAGCTCGGCCACTCGCTGCTGGGACAGGCCATGATCGTCGATCCACTCCTCGAGGTACTCCCCGGGAGCGACAGCGTAGTTGGTGGCGGTCATGGTCACTCCTTCCTCAGTGGTAGTCCTCGATGCCGACAACGGTCGCGGCGACCGCGCTCAGCGAGTTGGGATTCGGCTCCACGAGCAGCCGCCAGTTTCCGCTGAGCTCGCCGGCCCATGTCCCCGCACGCTTGCCTGTGAGGTCGTGCCATGCTCCTCCCGGGTCGTCCTCGGGCAGGTCGCCGAGCGTGTCCGAGTTCTCGAGCGCCTTGATCCGCAGTCGGAGCTTCTTCTTGAGGTCAGGCCGCTTCTTCTGCATCTCGCGCTCGTCAGTGCACAGTTTCGCGAGCTTGTTGTCCTTGTAGTCTACGCGCACTCAGTGTCACCGATCTCGTTACAGTCTAACCCGATCCTGTTTGAGAGTATGCCCGAGTTGTGCGGCTCACACGCCGGACACACGATGAGACGGATTTGCGTCGCGTGCGACAATTTCACCGGTCTTGTCGGGCTCCAGCCAGGACACCCTGATCCCGGAGACGTTCGAGGTGGCGCACGTTGCCGAGCCGCTCCAGGAAGTCCGTGTATTCGTCGACGCTCTTGAGCGGCTCGGAGGTGAGCTTGAACTCGCGCCGCATCCGTGCGGTCTCGGCGCGGACGACGTCGCCTGCTGTGCTGTCGTCCACAGCCCCGTCGATGCGCTTGAGCACCGTAAGGGCTCGGTCGCGCGTGCAGCCGCCTGAATAGTCCGCGGTGAAGGTGTCGATGATGCGATCGAGACGCTGGTCGCGGCGGCTCTCGGACTCGCGCTCCCGCGCCAGGCCCAGCTTGTCAGCGAGATGCTCGATCAGTAGGCCGAAGTTCCTGTCCAGCGCCGGGACTCCGGCGGGGCGGCTCGCGTCTCCCTCTGAATCGCCCAGGAAGGCCAGGAGCTCCTTCGCGAACCCCGCCTTGCTGATCCGCGTGTCGAAGGCGGACTCGAACGCCTTGTCCAGTGCGTCCCAGAGGCTCCCGTCCGAGGCCTCGAGCCCGCCTGTCACGTCGTTCTCACTGAGCCGCTTCGCAGACTCTTCGTCGAGTCCGAGGAACGCGCGCGCGTACCGTCTAGCGGCTGTGACCGCGACCGACGCGGGAACCAGGTCCTCGGGTTCGCGGACGACGACGCCTTCTGTGACCTCTAGGGAGACGGTGGCCGACCACTCGGCCACCTGAACGACCAGGTCGTCGGCGACAGAAGGTTTGCCGTGCGCGCCGCCCCTTCTGATCTGCTTGCGTGCCGTCTCGCCGGCGGGGTCGCCGTCGACCAGCACGACGCACGCCGGCCTGACCTGATCGCGACCACGAGCGAGGTAGAGCATGTAGGGCACATTCGACCCGCCCGGGACGATGGTCACCTGGTTGAGGTCGAGGCATCTACTGGGCGCCGTCCCCGCGCGCAGCAGCCGCATGTTCATGCCAGCGAGGAGGACCTGATCGGCGATGCCCTCAACGAAGAGGTTGTCGCCGCCGATGAAGGCGGTCTCGGCGACGAACGCCCCGAGAGACGTGCGCAGCGGCTCGTAGTGGTTGCGCGTCGCGTCCTTCACGTGCCGGGTGCCCTCGTCGCGCGACCCCTTGTCGACCACTCGCACCCGGTGGCCGGCGTTACGGTTGATTAGGAACGGCGAGTGCGTCACATACACGACCTGATCTTCGCGGTGCTTGTCGTCCGGCCGTGCGTGATGCTCGAGCACGCGGAGTAGGTCTTGCTGCCCCGAGGCGGAGAGGTAAGCATCGGGCTCGTCCATAAGGAGAACCTCCGGCTTCGCGGCAGGCCGGTCATGGGCGAGCAGTTGCACGTAGTAGCTGAGGAAGTACCGCAGCCCCCGGCTCCGCTCCGTGAACGAATAGTCGGTTCCGGTGCGGTCGCGGATCGTGAACACGAGCTCGTGCTCTCTCGGCGAGATGCGGAGCTGGAACTCCGCGTCCTGACTCCACCACCGTGAGACGTTCAGGTGGCGAGCGATCGAGTTGTTCATCTCCTGGATGAGGCCGTTGACCAGACCTTCGCGCTCGTCAACGATTGCGCTCTGGAGTTCCTTGAAGCTCGACTCTTCGATCCGCGCGATCTTCACGAGCAGATCGATACCGAGCTGCTGCTCCTGCTGCCTCTTCGCGCACTCCGTCGTCTCGCCCTCGTTGACGAGCGCCAGCACGCTCGACGCGTTCCTCGTGATGTCGTCGGCTGTGGTGGCAGAGGTGAACAGCGCGAGGAGCTCGGATCGCTTCTTCCGGCCGGCGAGGTCGCCGCCGTTGTTGGCGAGCTTCGCAATCGAGACGGAGTCGGGGAGGGCGATCTCGGTGTTCAGTTCATGCGGGTGCGGCAGAAGGTCTTGGAGGGCGGCTGCCTGCTCGTCCGTGAGGGTGACTCGCTCCTCATCGCGGTTCACCACCGCAACCACGTCTGGCTCCGGACGCAGCAGCACGAGATCCCCGTTCTTGCGTCGCGGGATGTCCTGTTCGTCCACTGCGTCCGCCTCGTCGGCGTCGAGCTCGAGAGTCAAGCCGACTTCCGGAAACCGACGGGAGCCGTGTTCGACCGAGAACAGCGTCGACGACCTGCAGAAGTCGCGCTGGCGGAGACCAGCCCCTGTGAGCGCGATCCTGATGGCGTCGAGCAAGTGGGTCTTGCCCGACTCGTTCGCACCGACGACGGCCGTGATGTCGGGCTCGATCGGGATCCGCACGTGCGGCATCCAGACGCCCTCAACCTGCTGCCACGGAACGGGCTTCGCACCTGGCAGTGCTTTCAGCTCGTAGTCGAAGTTGAACGACTTGTAGAACCGGACCCAGACCTGTCGTACTCGCACGAACGCTCCCTTGCTCATCATGAGACCGGCCTAAGAACCGTGCCTCTGGTGAGTCTATGGAGGGGCACCGACAAATTGCGGCCATAACCCGCGGGCGCCGCACGTCTCCCGAAGGCCTCGGTAGACCCACAGGTCGGCTGACAGTGCGGCTTAGGCGGCGACGGGGGAGCGGTGTGCCGAGTTCTACTGCCACTCGCTCGGCCTGACGAAGCCTGCTCTGTGCAAGGCACGGCCTACCGCTTAGTCAGCGAAATCAACCGTTGGCGACACGCGAACCAACGACACTCGGAGCGAATGAACCGTCCGGTTCCCTCTAGCCCCAAGGAAATCCGCGAGTTTCCGAGGATGTGTGGTGACCCGGATCCGTCCGGGCGGTCAGGGGGTTCGCAGGATCATGTTCTGACCGGTCCGATTCCCCGCGGTAGTCTGGGAGACGGTTCCAGCGCACGCTGTGCGTGGGAACACCAGTTCGGCGACTTCGCGCTCGGTAACGATCGAGACGTAGGCCCACCAGGGGCCCACGGAGGTTCCAGAGGCAGCAAAGATGCAGGTGAGCGAGCTACAGGTATCAGGTTCGATCCCAGTATCGCCCACCAGAGAAGGCCCCCGACCAGCAGGTCGGGGGCCTTCGAGCACGTCCGGCCACGGCTGATCGGAGAGTGCGATGAACGAGACCGACCTGTTCCTGCGGTGTGCCCGCGCCTACGTCGAGCTCGTCCGGGCCGTGGGCCCGGCGGACTGGACCCGTCCCGGACTCGGGGAGTGGGACGTGCGCGCGCTCGTCGGGCACACGACGCGAGCGCTGACCACCGTCGTCGAGTACCTCGCCGGCGCGGCACCGGACAGCGCCGACGTCATCACCGCACCGGAGTACTTCGCCCGCTTCGTGGCGTCGGACGACAAGGCCGCTGCCGACGAGGCGGTCGCGGTGCGCGGGCACCTCGCCGGGACCGAGCTCGGCGTCGACCCCGCACTCGCCGTGTCCTCGCTCGTGTCCGAGGCGGAGCGTGCCCTGGCAGGGGCCCGCCCGCAGCAGCTGGTCGCCACCCGGTTCGGGACGCTGCGGCTCGAGGAGTACCTGCGCACCCGGACGTTCGAGCTGGTCGTCCACGGGCTGGACCTCGTACGGGCGGTCGGTGCGCCGGCGGACCTCGTGCCGCGCGACGGGGTCGCGGCCGCCCTCGGGCTCGCCGCGCAGACAGCGGCCGCCTCCGGACGTGGCCCGGCGGTGCTCGCCGCGCTCACCGGCCGCACGCCGCTGCCCGACGGCTTCTCGCTGCTCTGACGGCAGTCCGCGGCTGGTGGTGGCGGCGCGGCGAGGTCGGACCTCCATCCGCCCGGTAGGGCGCCGTACGCTCGGGGGGCAGGCGCCACCTCGCGCCCGCTCCGCCGGGGTGCCCATGACGAACTACCACCGCATGTACCGGCTCGGCCTCACGCCCTGGGAGGGGTACCGGGAGCGCGCGTCGGGCAGTGTCAACGCGCTCCTGGACCGCGAGGAGGCGGAGAGGGGACGGCCACCGGGCCGTGCTCTGGACATCGGCTGCGGGCGGGGGCAGTACACCCCTGGGCTCGCCCGGCGCGGCTGGCAGGCCGTCGGTGTCGACCTCGTGCCGGCCGCGATCGAGGCCGCCAGGCGCGCGGGTCCACCGGAGGTGACGTACGTCGTCGGGGACGCGACGAACCTCGGTGGCCGCGGGCTCGGGCGCTTCGACTTCTTCCTCGACGTCGGATGCTTCCAGGGTTTCACGGAGGAGCAGCGGCGTGCCCAGGGCCGCGGCGTCACCGCCCTTGCCGAGCCGGGCGCCACCCTGCTCATGCTGGCCTTCGGGCCCACGTGGTTCCGCCGGCTGGCCGGGGGCGTCTCGGAGGCGGAGGTGGTCGCCGCCTTCCCGCGGTGGGAGCTCCTCGCCGTGGACCCTGCCGAGACCGCGGGCCTGGGCTTCCCGATGAACCGGACCAGGCCGCAGTGGTACCGGCTGCGGCTGCGTGACGAGCGAGGGACGTGACGGTGCTGGCATGCTCGCGGGCATGGAGACACTGCTGGCCGGCGGGCGGTCCTACACCGTCGCGCGGGCGACGGCCCAGGACGTGCCGGCGATCGTCGGGCTGCTCGCCGACGACGCCTTCGGTGCGGAGCGGGAGACAGCGGACCTGGAGCCGTACCTCACGGCGTTCCGTGAGATCGACGCGGAGCCGCGGCACCTCCTTGTCGTCGTCCGGGACGGGGACCGGGTGGTCGGCACGATGCAGCTCACCCTGCTGCCGAGCCTCGCCCGGGCGGGCGCGACCCGGCTGCAGATCGAGGCGGTCCGGCTCGCCCCGGACGTCCGCGGTGCGGGGGTGGGCTCGGCCCTGTTCGCGTGGGCGCACGAGTACGGACGCAGCCGGGGCGCGAGCGTGGCTCAGCTGACCACGGACAAACGACGAGCGGACGCCCAGCGGTTCTACCGGCGCCTCGGTTACGACGCGAGCCACGAGGGCTTGAAGCTCGTGCTGTGACCGTGGCCAATCCGTGACCCGCGCTACTCCGGCAACGGATCGGTGACGATTCGGCGCGTGCGCGGGACGAGGCCGGGGCGGCGCGGGCAACCTGAGTACGATCGGTCAGTCATGTCCGAACGTCAGCGGGAGCGCACTGTGTCATCCGTCTCTGAGCAGGTCCTTGTCGTCGACGGCGCCGAGCGGACGGTCACCGAGGGCGCCACCGGGACGGACCTGTTCGGCGAGGACCGCGCCGTCGTCGCCCTCCGGGTGGACGGCGAGCTCACGGACCTCGCCACCGACGTGTCGCGGCTCCCGGCCGGCGCCGTCGTCGAGCGGGTCGACATCGCCAGCGAGGACGGCCTGGCCATCCTGCGCCACTCCGCCGCCCACGTCCTCGCCCAGGCCGTGCAGCAGGTGCGCGCCGACGCCAAGCTCGGCATCGGCCCGCCGATCACGGACGGCTTCTACTACGACTTCGACGTCGAGACGCCGTTCACGCCCGAGGACCTCAAGGACCTCGAGAAGCAGATGAACCGGATCATCCGCGAGGGCCAGACCTTCGTGCGGCGCGTCGTCACCGACGAGGAGGCCCGCGCCGAGCTCGCCGACGAGCCGTACAAGCTCGAGCTCATCGGCCTCAAGGGCTCCAGCGCCGAGGACGCCGCCGAGGGCGCCTCGGTGGAGGTCGGTGCCGGCGAGCTGACGATCTACGACAACGTCCGCCGCGGGGGAGAGGTCGCCTGGAAGGACCTGTGCCGCGGCCCCCACCTGCCGAGCACCAAGCTCATCGGCAACGGCTTCGCCCTGATGCGCTCGGCCGCCGCCTACTGGCGCGGCAGCGAGAAGAACCCCCAGCTCCAGCGCATCTACGGCACCGCGTGGCCGACCAAGGACGAGCTCAAGGCCTACCAGGAGCGCCTGGCCGAGGCCGAGCGGCGCGACCACCGCCGTCTCGGCTCGGAGATGGACCTCTTCTCCTTCCCCGACGAGATCGGCTCCGGCCTGCCGGTCTTCCACCCGAGAGGCGCGATGATCCGGATGGAGATGGAGGAGTACTCCCGCCGCCGCCACGTCGAGGCCGGCTACTCCTTCGTCAACACCCCGCACATCACCAAGGGCCACCTCTTCGAGGTCTCCGGGCACCTCGACTGGTACCGGGAGGGCATGTACCCCCCGATGCATCTGGACGAGGAGCGCGACGCCGAGGGCAACGTCAAGCGGCAGGGGCAGGACTACTACCTCAAGCCGATGAACTGCCCCATGCACAACCTCGTCTTCGGCTCCCGCGGCCGGTCCTACCGCGAGCTGCCGCTGCGGCTCTTCGAGTTCGGCACCGTCTACCGGTACGAGAAGTCCGGGGTGGTGCACGGCCTCACCCGCGCCCGCGGCTTCACCCAGGACGACGCCCACATCTACTGCACCCGCGAGCAGATGAAGGACGAGCTGGACTCCCTGCTCACCTTCGTCCTCGACCTCCTCAAGGACTACGGGCTCGACGACTTCTACCTCGAGCTGTCCACCCGTGACCCGGAGAAGTCCGTCGGTGACGAGGCGACGTGGGAGGAGGCCACCCGCGTGCTCGAGGAGGTCGCCACCGCCTCCGGGCTCGACCTCGTCCCCGACCCGGGCGGCGCCGCCTTCTACGGACCGAAGATCTCCGTCCAGGCCAAGGACGCCATCGGCCGCACCTGGCAGATGTCGACCATCCAGCTCGACTTCAACCTCCCCGAGCTCTTCGACCTCGAGTACCAGGCCGCCGACGGCACCCGCCAGCGCCCGGTCATGATCCACCGCGCCCTCTTCGGGTCCATCGAGCGCTTCTTCGGCGTGCTCCTCGAGCACTACGCCGGCGCGTTCCCCGCGTGGCTCGCGCCCGTCCAGGCCGTCGCCGTGCCGGTCGCGGACGTCTTCGACGACTACCTCGCCGACGTCGTGGCCCAGCTGCGGGCGCGTGGTGTGCGCGCCGAGCTCGACCGCAGTGACGACCGCTTCAACAAGAAGATCCGCAACGCGACGAAGGAGAAGGTCCCCTTCATCCTCATCGCGGGCGGGGAGGACGCCGACGCCGGAGCGGTCTCCTTCCGCTTCCGGGACGGCTCCCAGCGCAACGGGGTCCCCGTGGCCGAGGCGGTCGAGCTCATCACCGCGGCCATCGCCGAGCGCCGGCAGGTGTCGACGGCGTGAGTGACGTGTCGCCGCCGAGCGGCGAGCCGGCGGAGGGGCTCGTCGGCGTCCCCGACGCGTTCCAGCGGCTGTGGACCCCGCACCGGATGGTCTACGTCGACGGTCACGACAGGCCCGACGACGCGAGCACCGGCCAGTGCCCCTTCTGCCTCGCACCACGGCGGGAGGACGCCGACGCGCTCATCGTCCACCGGGGCGAGCAGGCCTACGTCGTTCTCAACCTCTACCCGTACAACCCCGGGCACCTCCTCGTGTGCCCCTACCGCCACGTCGCCGACCTCACCGAGCTGACGACGGCGGAGCGCGACGAGGTCGGCGCGCTCAGCGCCACCGCGATGACCGTGCTGCGCGAGGTGAGCCACCCCCACGGGTTCAACCTCGGGATGAACCAGGGCGCGGCCGCCGGTGCCGGGATCGCCGCCCACCTCCACCAGCACGTCGTCCCGCGGTGGGGCGGGGACGCGAACTTCTTCCCGATCGTCGCCGGCACCAAGGCCCTGCCGCAGGTGCTCGGGGAGACCCGGGAGCTGCTCGCCGCGGCGTGGCCGGGGGCGACGTGCTGAGCTCCAAGGGGCGCGTGGTCACCAACGCGATCTTCGGTCCCGTCGCGCGCACCCTCGTCCGCGCCGGGGTCAGCCCCGACACCGTCACCGCCACCGGGACGGTCCTCACCGTCGCCGTGGCCCTGTGGCTGCTGCCGTCCGGGCACTTCGTCGCCGGCCCGCTCGCCATCACCGTCGTCGTCCTCATCGACAGCGTCGACGGGCTCATGGCCCGGATGCTCGGCCGCTCCACCCGGTGGGGCGCCTTCCTCGACTCCACCCTCGACCGCCTCGCCGACGCCGCGATCTTCTCCGGGATCCTCCTGTGGAGCATCCGCGCGGAGGAGATGTGGGTGCTCGGCACCGCGCTGGCCTGCCTCGTCCTCGGCAGCGTCGTCCCCTACGCCAAGGCCCGCGCCGAGGGCCTGGGGATGACCGCCTCGGGCGGGATCGCCGAGCGCGCCGACCGCCTGTTCGTCGCCCTCGCAGCGGTGCTCGCCGTGGGGCTGGGTGCGCCCGTCGTCGTGCTCGTCGCCGCGCTCGGGCTGCTCGCCCTCGCCAGCCTCTACACCGTCGGCCAGCGGATGGTGGCCGTGCACCGGCAGACCCGCGGGGACCTGGGGGACACGGCATGAGCCCGGACCCGGCAGCCCTGCTGCTCACCGCTGCCCGCGTCGTGCCCCGGCTGCCCGCCTGGCTGTCCGCCGGCCTGTTCGCCGGCGCCGCCGAGCTCGCCGCCCTCACCGGCGTGGCCGGGGTGGGGCAGCTGCGCGCCAACATCGCGCGCGCCGTCCCCGAGGCGTCCCCGCGAGAGCTGCGGCGCCTCACCCGCCGCGGCATGCGCTCCTACATGCGCTACTACGAGGAGTCCCTGCGCCTGCCCACCGTCTCGGAGGCGCAGCTGGGCCAGCGCGTGCGAGCCGTCAACGACGGCTGGGTCCGCGCCGAGCTCGCTGCCGGCAGACCGGTCGTCGTCGCCCTGGGACACCTGGGCAACTGGGACCTCGCCGGCGCCTGGGCCACCCGTTTCCTCGCTCCTGTCGTCACCGTCGCCGAGCACCTCGAGCCCGAGGAGCTCTTCCAGAGCTTCCTCGACTTCCGGCGCGGGCTGGGGATGACGATCATCCCGCTCGAGCGCGACGGCTCCACGTTCCGCGAGCTGCTGCGCGAGACCCGGGCCGGCGCCCCGCTCGTACCGCTGCTGGCCGACCGTGACCTGTCGCGCACGAACGTCGACGTCGAGCTGCTGGGGGAGCGCGCCCGCGTGGCACCGGGCCCCGCCACGCTCGCGGTCGCCACCGGCAGCGCCATCGCCTTCGTCGGGATCCACTACGAGCGCCTCCGCGGGCCCCGCCGCCAGGCGGCAGGCAGCCGGTGGGGCATCGTCATCACCTTCGGTGACCCCCTGACCCCGCCGGACGGCGCCTCCCGGGAGAGGACGGTCGCCGCCCTCACCCAGGCGTGGGTCGACGAGCTCGGTGCGGCGGTCCGCGCCCACCCGGAGGACTGGCACATGCTCCAGCCGCTCTTCGTGCGCGACCTCGACCCCACGCGCCTCACGCCCGCGGGGAGCGTGGCCTGATGCGCATCGGGATCGTCTGCGGCTACTCCTTCGACGTGCCGGGCGGCGTGCAGTTCCACGTCCGGGACCTCGCCGAGCACCTCATCGCGACCGGGCACGACGTCAGCGTCCTCGCCCCGGCGGAGGACACCACCCCCGTCCCCGACTACGTCGTGCCCGCCGGGCGGACCGTCGCGCTGCCGTACAACGGCTCGGTGGCCCGGCTCAACTTCGGGCCCGTCTCCGCCGCCCGCACCCGCCGCTGGCTCGAGGAGGGAGACTTCGACGTGCTCCACCTCCACGAGCCCATCACCCCGAGCCTGTCGATGCTCGCGCTGTGGATCGCCGACGGCCCGATCGTCGGCACCTTCCACACCGCCATGGACCGCTCGCGCGCCCTGCAGGTCGCCTCCCCGCTCGTGCGGCCGCTGCTGGAGAAGATCGCCGGCCGCATCGCGGTGTCGGAGGAGGCTCGCCGCACCGTCGTCGAGCACCTCGGCGGGGACGCCGTCGTCGTGCCCAACGGCGTCTTCGTCGACCGTTTCGCCCAGGCCCCGCGCGCCGAGGCGTGGTGCGGGACCGACGAGCGGCCCACCGTCGCCTTCCTCGGCCGGCTGGACGAGGCGCGCAAGGGCCTGCCCATCCTCGCCGAGGCGATCCCGCAGGTGCTCGCCCAGGTTCCCGGCGCCCGCTTCCTCGTCGCCGGCCGCGGGGACGTCACCGAGTACCGCAGCACCCTTGGTCACCTGGGTGACGCCGTCACCTTCCTCGGCCCGGTGAGCGACGCGGAGAAGGAGTCCCTCCTAGCATCCGCCGACGTCTACGTCGCCCCGCACACCGGCGGGGAGAGCTTCGGGATCGTCCTCGTCGAGGCGATGAGCGCGGGCGCGCACGTCGTCGCCAGCGACATCCCCGCCTTCCGCGCCGTGCTCGACGGCGGGCGCTTCGGCACGCTCTTCCCGACCGGTGACGCGGCCGCACTCGCCGCCGCGCTCGTCCCCGCCCTGCGCGACCGGCACGCCTCCCGGGAGGTGCGTGAGGCGGCCAGCGAGGGCGTGCGCCGCTTCGACTGGTCCGTCGTCACCCGGCAGGTGCTCGCCGTCTACGAGATGGTGACGGCGAGCGGTGGGCAGGTGCGTGAGGACCCCCGCTCCCAGACGGTCGTGGGCCGCCTGCGTGCGGCGCTGGACGGCCGGACGGAGGTGGCCGAGTGACCTGGGAGGGCTGGACGCTCGTCGTCGTGCTGCTCGTGCTCGTGCTCGGGTGGGTGCTGTGGCTGCTCGCCTCGCGGGTGGACCGCCTGCACCGCAAGGTGCTGCGCTCCCGCGCCACCCTCGAGCTCCAGCTCGCCCAGCGCACCGCCGCTGCCCACGAGCTCGCGATGAGCGGGGCCCTGGACCCCGTCGAGGCCGTCCTCCTCGCCGACGTCGCCCAGCGCGCCAGCGCTGTCGCCCCCGGCCCCGTCGTCCGAGACGGGCTCGAGGGGGAGTCCGACGTCGACGAGCCCGCCGCGGACGTCGACCGCTCCCTCGTGGAGTCCGAGCTGTCCCGCACCCTGCGCGCCCTGCTCGAGTCCCACGCCGACACCGAGCCGCTGGGGGAGAACCCGCTGGCCGTCGACCCGCTCCACCGGCTCGACGCCGCCTGGTACCGGCTCGAGCTCGCCCGCCGGTTCCACAACGCCCACGTCGCCGAGGTGCGGCGCATGCGCGCCAACCCCGTTGTGCGGGTCCTCCACCTCGCCGGCAGGGCGCCGATGCCACACGCCTTCGACATGGACGACGCCCGGCCCGCACGCTGAGCACGGTCCGCTGCCCCGCGGTGGGCGCGACCGGCGCCCCGCGCGGGCGCCGTCGGCGGCTGCCCCTACGCTGATCGCCATGGCCTTCCCCCCTGAGCCCTACCCGCCGTCCGGGCGCCCGGCGCAGCCCACCGCCTCCCTCGCCGGCCAGCACCCGCAGACCGCGCCCTGGGGAACGGGCGGGCCGCCGGCACCCGCCCAGGCGCCCTGGCAGCCCCCGCGGGCGCGGCGGGGCGGGACCGTGTTCGTCGTCGTCGGCACCGGCGTCGGCGTCCTCGCGCTCATCGCCACGATCGCCCAGATCGCGAGCCTCACGAGCGCCGGGGCGGCGCTCACCGGCGGGATCGTGGCGCTCGTCCCGCTCGTCGCCGTCCTCCTCGGCATCCGCTGGATCGACCGGTGGGAGCCGGAGCCGCGGTACGCGCTGCTCTTCGCGTTCCTCTGGGGTGCCGGGGTGTCGACGCTCGTGTCGATCTGGCTCAACACCGCCTTCTCCACCGCCGTCTACTACAGCACCGGCAACGTCGAGACGGCCGAGGTCCTCGGCGCCGCGCTCGGCGCTCCGGTCATCGAGGAGACCGCCAAGGGGCTGGGCGTGCTCGTCCTCTTCCTCGCCCGGCGCCGGTACTTCGACGGGCCGGTCGACGGGATCGTCTACGCCGCGACCGTCGCGGCAGGCTTCGCCTTCGTCGAGAACATCCTCTACTTCGGCCGCTCGATCGAGATCCTCCCGCAGATCTTCGTCATGCGCGGGATCCTGTCCCCCTTCGCCCACGTGATGTTCACGGTCGCGATCGGCATCGCGCTCGGGCTCGCGGCCCGCAGCCGCTCCTCCGTCGCGTGGGTCGGGGCGCTGCCCCTCGGGTGGCTCGTGGCGGTGCTGCTCCACGGGCTGTGGAACGGCAGCACCTTCACCGGCTCGTTCTTCGGGCTCTACGTCATCGTCCAGGTGCCGTTGTTCGTCGCGGGGATCATCCTCGTCGTCTGGTTGCGGCGCCGGGAGCGGAGCGTCATCACCGGGCGGCTCGCCGAGTACGCCCGCGCCGGGTGGCTGGCCCCGCACGAGGTGACCATGCTCGGCTCCTTCCCGGGCCGGCGGGCGGCCATGTCGTGGGCCGCGCGCGGGGGCCCCTCCGCGAAGGCCGCGATGAGGACCTTCCAGCGGTCGGCGACCTCCCTCGCGCTGGGCCGCCAGCGCTTCGCCACCGGCCGCGGCGAGGCCAGCTACCACCATGACGAGAGGGTCCTCCTCGACCGCGTCACCACCTCACGCAGCGCCTTTCTCCAGGCGCTCACCCAGGCTCGCTGACAGTCTCCGCTCGCGCGAGGACGGGCGCCGCCCGAGGTCGACATGCTTGTGCGCGGGCCCGGGTGGGAACACTCTGGACCCATGGCACTCGACCTCGACCGCGCCCGCGCGGAGTTCGGCGGTACGGCCGGCTACCTGGCCTCCGCCTCGATGGGGCTGCCGTGCCGGGGGACCGTCACGGCCCTCCGCGAGGAGCTCTCCGCCACCTTCGACGGCCGTCGCACGCCGGCCGACTACGAGGAGGTCGTAGCCACCGGGCGGTCGCTGTACGCCGCGCTCGTCGGGGTCGACGCGCAGGACGTCGCGATCGGCTCCCAGACGTCGGTGCTCGCCGGAGTGGTCGCCGCCTGGCTCCCGGCGGGCTCGGAGGTCCTGACCGTCGAGGGCGAGTTCACCTCCATGACCTACCCCTTCCTCGTCCGTCCGGACCTCACCGTCCGGGCGGTCCCGCTTGCCGACCTCGCTACGGCCGTCCACAGCGGGACGACGCTCGTCGCCTTCTCCTACATCCAGTCCGCGACGGGTGACGCCGCCGATGTCGACGCCGTCGTGCGGGAGGCAGCGCGGCACGGCGCACGCACCTTCTGCGACCTCACGCAGGCGGCGGGCATCCACCCCGTGGACGCCACGCAGCTCGACCTCACCGTGTGCCACGCCTACAAGTGGCTCTGCGCCCCGCGCGGTGCGGCGTTCCTCACCGTCCGCGAGGAGCTGCAGCAGCTCATCAGACCCGTCCAGGCGGGGTGGTACGCCGGACGCGACGTGTGGTCGTCCGTCTACGGCACCACGATGGACCTGGCGCCGGGTGCACGCCGCTTCGACGTGTCGCCGGTCTGGTCCGCCTGGGTGGGGGCTGTGCCCGCGCTCGAGCTCTTCACGTCGCTGGACATCGGCGCGGTCTGGCGGCACGCAACGGGCCTGGGGGCGATGACCCTCGAGGCGCTCGGCGAGCCGGCGCAGCAGCAGGCCATCGTGACCGTCGCGGACGAGCGCGGGGAGAAGCTCCGGGCGCTCGCCACCGCGGGGATCCGGGCGAGCGGTCGTGCCGGGCGCCTGCGGCTCGCCTACCACCTGTGGAACGACGAGGACGACGTCGAGCGGGTGGCGCGCGCGCTCCACCGTTCGCGAACAGCGGTCTGAGCAGCGTCGGCCGCCGGCATCCGGTTCCCGGACCCGGACGTGACCCAGCAGCTGACCACGTGCCCTGCGGGACCGGCCGCTCACCTAGAATGTTTCTGTCCCTCCTTCACACAGCACAGAGGTCAACCGTGTCGCAAGAGCCCAGCACGCCCGCCGCGCCCCAGGTCGGCACCGCCCGCGTCAAGCGGGGCATGGCCGAGATGCTCAAGGGTGGCGTCATCATGGACGTCGTCACCCCGGAGCAGGCCCGCATCGCCGAGGACGCCGGCGCCGTCGCCGTCATGGCCCTCGAGCGCGTGCCCGCCGACATCCGCTCCCAGGGCGGGGTGTCGCGGATGAGCGACCCGGACATGATCGACGGGATCATCTCCGCCGTCTCGATCCCCGTGATGGCCAAGGCCCGCATCGGGCACTTCGTCGAGGCGCAGGTCCTCCAGAGCCTCGGTGTCGACTACGTCGACGAGTCCGAGGTCCTCAGCCCCGCCGACTACGAGCACCACATCGACAAGTGGCAGTTCACCGTGCCCTTCGTGTGCGGCGCGACCAACCTCGGTGAGGCGCTGCGCCGCATCTCCGAGGGCGCGGCGATGATCCGCTCGAAGGGCGAGGCCGGTACCGGCGACGTGTCCAACGCCACCACCCACATGCGGCGCATCCGCCAGGACATCCGCCGCCTCACCTCGCTGCCGGAGGACGAGCTCTTCGTCGCCGCCAAGGAGCTGCAGGCTCCCTACGACCTCGTCGTCGAGGTGGCGCGGACCGGGCAGCTGCCCGTCGTCCTCTTCACCGCCGGCGGCATCGCCACCCCGGCCGACGCCGCGATGATGATGCAGCTGGGCGCCCAGGGCGTCTTCGTCGGCTCGGGCATCTTCAAGTCCGGCAACCCGGCGCAGCGCGCCGCCGCCATCGTCCGCGCGACGACGTTCTTCGACGACCCCTCGGTCGTCGCGGACGTCTCCCGGGGGCTGGGCGAGGCGATGGTCGGCCTCAACGTCGACGAGGTCCCCGTGCCGCACCGCCTCGCCGAGCGCGGTTGGTGACCACCTACGGGCTGGGCCCCGACTGGGTGCCCGGCCCTGACGGCGTGCCGTTCCGGCGCGCCGCGCGCGTCATCCTCCTCGACGACGCCGACCGGGTGCTCCTCGTCCGTGGCCACGACTCGGCCGAGACGAGCCGTTCCTGGTGGTTCACGGTCGGGGGAGGGCTCGAGCCGGGGGAGGACCCCCGCGCGGGCGCCCTGCGGGAGCTGCGCGAGGAGACCGGCCTCCGGCTGTCGGCCACGCAGCTGGAGGGCCCCGTGCTCACCCGCAGCGCGGTCTTCGACTTCGCGGCCGTCACCTGCCGCCAGGACGAGGAGTTCTTCGTCGCCCGCGGCACAGACACGCACCTGGACGACACCGGCTGGACCGAGCTCGAGCGCGACGTCCTCGACGAGCTGCGCTGGTGGGGGCTCGACGAGCTCGACGCCGCCGTGGCGGCCGGCGCGGTCGTCTACCCGCGCCTGCTGCCTGGGCTCGCGCGCCGCCTGGCCGGCGGGTGGGACGGGACGAGCGAGCACGTCGTCGAGTAGCACTCCCGCGGCGTCGTAGACTGGTGGTTCGTGACCTCCCCGACCATCGGCGTGCTTGCTCTCCAGGGTGACGTGCGCGAGCACATCGCGGCACTTGACGCCGCCGGCGCCCGCGGCGTGCCGGTGCGGCGCGCGGGTGAGCTCGCCGCCGTCGACGGGCTGGTTCTCCCGGGCGGGGAGTCGACGACGATCGGCAAGCTGCTCGTCGCCTTCGGGCTCCTCGAGCAGCTGCGCGAGAGGATCGGCGCGGGCCTGCCCGTCTACGGCTCGTGTGCCGGGATGGTGCTGCTCGCCGACCGGGTGGCCGACGCGCACGGCCCCCTCGTGGGCGGGATGGACGTCACGGTCCGGCGCAACGCCTTCGGGCGCCAGGTCGACTCCTTCGAGGAGGACCTCCTGGCCCCCGGGCTCGGCATCACGGGCGACCCCCTCCGCGCGGTGTACATCCGGGCACCGTGGGCGGAGGAGGCCGGTGAGGGCGTCGAGGTCCTCGCACGCGTGAGGTCGGGACCCGCCGCCGGTAGGATCGTGGCAGCTCGACAGGGCGCGCTGCTCGTCACCGCCTTCCACCCGGAGATCAGCGACGACGCACGGGTGCACCGTGCGTTCGTCGACCTGGTGCGTGCGCACGCCTAGCGCCACCTGTCCCCACCGTCCCCGCGGGGACGCCGTCGTCAGCAAGGAGCACACAGTGTCCGGTCACTCCAAGTGGGCAACCACCAAGCACAAGAAGGCCGCGATCGACGCGAAGCGGGGCAAGCTCTTCGCGCGCCTCGTCAAGAACATCGAGGTGGCCGCCCGCACGGGCGGAGGCGACCCGGCCGGCAACCCCACCCTCTTCGATGCCATCCAGAAGGCGAAGCGGAACTCGGTCCCAGCCGACAACATCGACCGCGCGGTCAAGCGCGGCTCCGGAGCCGAGGCCGGCGGCGCGGACTACGAGACCATCATGTACGAGGGCTACGCCTCCGGCGGTGTCGCCGTGCTCGTCGAGTGCCTCACCGACAACCGCAACCGCGCCGCCTCCGACGTCCGCGTCGCCTTCACGCGCAACGGCGGCACGCTCGCCGACCCGGGCTCGGTCTCCTACCTGTTCACCCGGCGTGGCGTCGTCATCGTCCCGAAGACCGACGGCCTCACCGAGGACGACGTCCTCTCCGCCGTCCTCGACGCCGGTGCCGAGGAGGTCAACGACCACGGCGAGGCCTTCCAGGTCCTCAGCGAGGCCAGCGACGTCGTCGCCGTGCGCACGGCGCTGCAGGAGGCGGGCCTGGACTACGACTCCGCCGAGGCACAGTTCGTCCCCTCGATGGAGGTCGAGGTCGACGTCGAGGGCGCCCGCAAGGTGCTGCGCCTCATCGACGCCCTCGAGGACTGTGACGACGTGCAGAACGTCTTCGCGAACTTCGACGCCTCCGACGAGGTGCTCGCCGCGCTCGACGAGGACTGACCCGGCGGTGTCGCTCCCGCGGCACGTCCCACCCGGCTGCGACACTGGGGCCATGCGCGTCCTCGGAGTCGACCCCGGCCTCACCCGCTGTGGCCTGGGCATCGTCGACTCCGACTCCCGGCGTTCCCTGTCGCTCGTCGAGGTGGGCGTGCTGCGCACCCCGACCGACATGCCGATCCAGCAGCGGCTGCTCACCATCTCGGCCGGCATCGAGGAGTGGATCGTGCGCCACGACGTCGACGCCGTCGCCGTCGAACGGGTCTTCGCCCAGCACAACGTCGCCTCGGTCATGGGCACGGCGCAGGTCGCCGGGCTCGCCATGGTCGCCGCCGCACGCGCCGGCCTGCCCCTGGGGATGCACACCCCCAGCGAGGTCAAGGCCGCGGTGACCGGCTCCGGCCGGGCCGACAAGCCCCAGGTGCAGGAGATGGTGCGCCGCATCCTCCGCCTCGCCGAGCGGCCCGAGCCCGCGGACGCGGCCGACGCCCTGGCCCTGGCGGTGTGCCACCTGTGGCGCGGCGGCGCGCCCGCCGCCGGCCCGGCGGCCCGGCACGCGACGCCGGCCCAGGAGGCCTGGGCCCGGGCCGAGCTCGCGGCGCGTCGGTCCCGGCCTGTCACCCGCAGCCGGTAACCTTTTCGCACACACGTTCGCCCGGTCCGCTCCGGGTCGGGATTGGAGCAGCCGTGATCGCCAGCGTCCGGGGGACCGTCGAGTCCGTGCGGCTCGACTCCGCCGTCGTCGAGGTCGGCGGGATCGGGCTGCGCCTGCAGGCCACCCCCGCCACCCTGGCCGGTCTGCGTCCCGGTTCGGACGCCCGCCTCGCCACGGCCCTCGTCGTGCGGGAGGACTCCCTCACCCTGTTCGGCTTCGCCGACGACGACGAGCGTGAGGTCTTCGAGATCCTCCAGACCGTCAGCGGCGTGGGCCCGCGCCTGGCCCTCGCGGTGCTCGCCGTCCACCAGCCCGACGAGCTGCGCACCGCCGTCGCGGCCGAGGACGTCGTCGCGCTCACCCGCGTGCCCGGCATCGGGAAGAAGGGAGCCCAGCGCATCCTCCTCGAGATCGGTGACAAGCTCGGACCCGCGCGGGGCGAGGTGCGCGCCGCCCCGGCGCCGACCGACGCCCAGCCCGAGGTCGTCGACGCGCTCGTCCAGCTCGGCTGGTCCGCCAAGGCCGCGGAGGACGCCGTCAGCGCCGTCCTCGCGGAGCCCGCCGCGGACCGTGACGTCGCCGCGGTGCTGCGCGGCGCGCTCCAGCACCTGGGAGGCCACGGCCGTGGCTGACGACGCCGCCTTCCTCGACGCCGAGGCCGATGAGCTCGAGCGGGCCGCCGAGGCCGCCCTGCGCCCGCGCCGACTCGCAGACTTCGTCGGCCAGGCCGTGGTGCGCGACCAGCTCGCGCTCGTCCTCGACGCCGCCAAGGCACGCGGCTCCGCACCCGACCACGTCCTGCTCTCCGGGCCGCCCGGGCTGGGCAAGACGACGCTCGCGATGATCATCGCCGCCGAGCTCGAAGGCTCCCTGCGGCTCACGTCCGGGCCCGCCGTCCAGCACCCGGGGGACCTCGCCGCCATCCTGTCCTCCCTCCAGGAGCATGACGTCCTGTTCATCGACGAGATCCACCGCCTGGCGCGCCCGGTGGAGGAGATGCTCTACCTCGCGATGGAGGACTTCCGCGTCGACGTCGTCGTCGGCAAGGGCCCGGGGGCCACCGCGATCCCGCTCACCCTGCCGCGCTTCACGGTCGTCGGCGCCACCACCCGCGCCGGCCTGCTGCCCGCCCCGCTGCGGGACCGCTTCGGCTTCACCGGCCACCTCGAGTTCTACACGCCCGCCGAGCTCGAGCAGGTGCTCGGCCGCAGCGCCCGGCTCCTCGGCGCCGAGCTCGAGCCGGCGGCGGGCGCCGAGCTCGCCGGCCGCTCCCGCGGCACACCCCGGATCGCCAACCGCCTGCTGCGGCGCGTCCAGGACTGGGCGCAGGTCCGGGGGACCGGCTCCCTCGACCTGGCGGCCACCCACGCCGCCCTCGCGCTCTTCGAGGTCGACGAGCGCGGCCTGGACCGCCTGGACCGTTCCGTGCTGCGCGCCCTGTGCGAGCGCTTCGGCGGGGGACCGGTGGGCCTGTCCACCCTCGCCGTCGCCGTGGGGGAGGAGCCGGAGACCGTCGAGACGGTCGCCGAGCCCTTCCTCGTGCGCGAGGGGCTCGTCTCCCGCACCCCCCGCGGACGGGTCGCCACGGCCGCCGCGTACGAGCACCTCGGTCTCGCCCGCCCCGACGACGGCGCCCTGTGGGGCTGAGGACGGTTTCGTCCTGTCAGCCCCGTCACCTAGACTCAATCAGTATTTTGCCGCCGGTGTGACGTGCCCTGTCGCGATCCCACCGCCACCAAGGGAGTAGTGCCGTGGAGTTCCTCATCCTCATCGCCGTGTTCGGACTCATGATGTGGATGATGTCCCGAGGGGCGAAGAAGCAGCGTGACGCAGCCGCAGCCGTGCGCAACAGCCTCGAGGTCGGCCAGCAGGTCATGACCGCGTCCGGCTTCTTCGGCACGATCGTCGACGTCGACGGCGACGTCATCACCCTCGAGTCCACCCCCGGCGTCGAGACCATGTGGAAGCGCGAGGCGATCCACTCCGTCACCGAGCCGCCCTTCGCCGTCGTGGACGAGGACACCGCCGACGACGACACGACGGTGGAGGTCCCCGACGACGCGACGGTCGAGGTCCCCGACGACGCCTCCTCGCTCACCAGCGCGGACGAGCCCGTCGTGAACGACGAGCGCCCCGGCGACGAGAGCGACGAGCGCCGCGCCTGAGCGCGCCCCTCCACACAGAGAGAAGACCGCGTTGGCGACAACCGCCCCACGCCCCCTGCGCAGGATCATCGTCCTGCTCGTCATCGTCGCGGCGATGTTCGGATCCGTCGCGATCGCCCAGCAGCTGGGCGACGACGACGGCGAGGGGGGCGCGTCCTTCGCGCCCGGCCTCGCCCTCGACCTCGAGGGCGGCGTCCAGCTCATCCTCACCCCGCGGCTCGACCCTGACGCCGAGGGAGGCGACGGGGAGATCACCGACGACGACATCGACCAGGCGATCGAGATCATCCGCCAGCGCGTGGACGCCTCCGGCGTCGCCGAGGCCGAGATCACCCGCCAGGGCTCGGCGAACATCGTCGTCGGTCTGCCCGGCCGGCCTGACGAGGCCACCCTCGACCTCGTGCGCCAGTCGGCGCAGCTGCGCTTCCGCCCGGTCCTCACGATGACGGACCCCACGCCGATCGACCCCGGCCAGGAGGGTCTGCCCACCGGGCCCGAGGGCGACGCCGAGGCCGGCACGCCGCAGGACGATGAGGGGGCCGCCGCCGAGGAGACCGCCACCGACGAGGCGACCGAGGAGCCCGCCGAGGGCGCGGCCACCGAGGACGGCGCGGAGGAGCCCGCCGAGGGCGAGGAGCCCGCCGACGCGGACCGCGCGGCGATCGAGGAGGCGGCCTTCGCCGTCGCCGACGAGAACGGCGACGGGGAGCTCGCGAGCACGCCGGCGACGGAGCCGACGAGCAACAGCGACGTCGCGTGGATCACCGAGCAGCTCGTCTACGACCTCTACACACTCGACTGCACCGATCCGGCGAACCTCGTCGGTGGTGTGCTGGACGACCCCGAGCAGCCGCTCGTGTCCTGTGCCCAGGACGGCACCACGAAGTTCGTCCTCGGCCCGGTGGACGTCGAGGGCACGCAGGTCGATTCCGCGGGCTCCGGACTCGAGGTGACCCAGGGCGGGGTGACGACCAACAACTGGGTCGTCGACATCAGGTTCAACCGCGAGGGCACCGAGATCTTCCGAGAGGTCTCCGAGCGGCTCGTCGCCCAGCCCAGCCCGCAGAACCAGTTCGGCATCGTCCTGGACGGGCTCGTCGTCTCCGCACCCCGGATGAACGTGGTGATCCCCGACGGCCAGGCCCAGATCTCCGGCAGCTTCACCCGCGAAAGCGCGAACACCCTGGCCAACCAGCTGAACTTCGGTTCCCTGCCGCTCAACTTCGAGGTGCAGAGCGAGGACCAGATCTCCGCGACGCTCGGCGCGGAGCACCTGCGCAGCGGCCTCATCGCCGGTATCGGCGGCCTGCTGCTCGTGGCGCTGTACCTCCTGTGGCAGTACCGCGGGCTCGCGGTCGTGGCCGTGAGCAGCCTGCTCATCGCCGCCCTCACCACCTACGGTGCGATCATCGTGCTCTCGTGGCTGCAGGGCTACCGCCTGTCGCTCGCCGGCGTGGCGGGCCTCATCGTCGCCGTCGGTATCACGGCTGACTCGTTCATCCTCTACTTCGAACGCATCCGCGACGAGATCCGCGACGGACGCACCCTCGAGGGAGGCATCGAGCACGGCTGGAGCCGCGCCAAGCGGACGATCGTCGTCTCCGACCTCGTCACGCTGCTGGCCGCGGTCATCCTCTACTTCCTCGCCGTCGGCGGGGTGCGAGGCTTCGCCTTCACCCTCGGCCTCACGACCCTGATCGACCTCGTCGTCGTGTTCCTGTTCACCCACCCGACCATGCAGCTGCTCATCCGCACCCGCTTCTTCGGGGAGGGGCACCGCCTGTCGGGGCTCAACCCCGAGAGCATCGGCGTCGACCCGTCGCGCTACCGCGGGCGCGGGCGCGTCGGCGAGCCACGTCGGCGTCCCGAGCCGACGTCCCGGAAGGAGCCCGCGCGCGACAAGCAGCCCGTGGGGGCCGGCCGGACGACCATCGCGGAGAGGCGGGCGGCCGAGCGCCGCGCCGCCGAGCAGGCGACCACCGAGGAGGAGGGCCGATGAGCCGCCTGTCCGAGCTGGGCAACAAGCTCCACACCGAAGAGCGCTCCTTCCCGTTCGTCGAGCGCCGTCGCACGTGGCTCACCGCGGCCGCCGTGCTCGTCCTGGTCTCCGTGCTGCTCGTCGCGTTCAAGGGCATCAACGCCGGCATCGAGTTCACCGGGGGCTCTCAGTTCACCGTCACGGGTACCGAGACGGTGGAGGAGCAGCCCGCCCACGACGTCGTCGCGGAGGTGGGAACGGGGCAGGTGGCCCGGGTGACGACCGTCGGGTCGTCGTCGGTGCGCGTGCAGACCGAGGAGCTGACCACCGAGCAGACCGACGCCGTGCGTCAGGGCCTCGCGGAGGCGTACGACGTGCCGGAGGCGGACGTCGCCTCGACCTTCATCGGCCCGTCCTGGGGGCAGGACATCACGCGCCAGGCGCTGCAGGGTCTGCTCGTCTTCATCGTCCTCGTGACGATCGTCCTGTCGGTGTACTTCCGCAGCTGGCAGATGGCCGGCGCGGCGCTCGTCTCGCTCGTCAACGACCTCGTGCTGACGGTCGGTGTGTACGCCCTCATCGGCTGGGAGGTCACGCCGGCCACCGTCATCGGCCTGCTCACCATCCTCGGGTACTCGCTGTACGACACCGTCGTCGTCTTCGACAAGGTCCGTGAGAACACCCAGGACCTGGCCGAGCAGGACGAGCGGACCTACGCCGAGCTGTCCAACCTCGCCGTCAACCAGACGCTCGTCCGGTCGATCAACACCTCGCTCACCTCGCTGCTGCCGGTCGGCTCGATCCTCTTCGTCGGCGCCCTCCTGCTCGGGGCCGGGACGCTGCGCGACATCGCGCTCGCCCTGTTCGTCGGCATGTTCGTCTCCACCGTGTCCTCGGTCTTCGTCGCGACGCCGCTGCAGGTGGTCCTCCAGCAGCGCAGCGAGGAGATCCGCCAGCACACCGAGGACGTCCACGAGCGCCGCCGGCGCCGGACGGGCGGGGACGCCGTGTCCGCCGCGGTGGCCGAGGAGAGCATCGTCGCCGGGACCCACCGTGGGCAGGCGGCCCAGCCCAAGCGCCGGAAAGGGCGATGATGACCGACTTCCCCGCGGAGCTGACCGAGCTCCTCGACTCCCACGTGCGTGAGGTGCCCGACTTCCCCGAGCCGGGTGTCCTCTTCCGCGACATCACCCCGCTGCTCGCCGACGGTCCCGCCTTCGCGGCGCTCGTCGACGCGCTCGCCGAGCGGTACCGCGGCCGGGTCGACGCCGTCGCCGGGCTCGAGTCGCGCGGCTTCATCCTCGCGGCGCCGCTGGCCCACGCCCTGGGCGTCGGGATGATCACCATCCGCAAGGCCGGGCGGCTGCCGGGTCCGGTGACCGGCGTCGACTACACCCTCGAGTACGGCACGGCCCGCCTCGAGGTGCGCCCGGAGACCGTGACGGCGGGCCAGCGCGTCCTCATCATCGACGACGTCCTCGCCACCGGCGGCACCGCCCGGGCCGCGATCGAGCTCGTCGAAGGGGCCGGCGCGCGGGTGGCCGGCCTGACGATGCTCCTCGAGCTCGACGAGCTGCGCGGCCGTGAGCAGCTGACGGGCTACTCGCTGGACAGCATCCTGCGCTACTGAGACGCCCCGGTGCTCGGATCCGCCGCGACGCTGCCTAGAATGGGGCGATGACGGAGGAGACGGTCACCGGCGCAGGCCCGGACGCACGCGGACCCAGGGTGCGGTCGCGCTTCGCGTTGCTCGGCTCGCGTGGGCACACCTCCTCCCCGGCGATCGAGCCGGTCCTCCACGCCCTGCGGTCCAACCACCCGCGCGCCGACACGGCGCTGATCGAGCGGGCGTTCACGGTCGCCGAGCGTGCCCACCGCGGGCAGATGCGCAAGAGCGGTGACCCGTACATCACCCACCCCGTCGCGGTGACGACGATCCTCGCCGAGCTCGGGATGACGGTGCCGACGTTGGCCGCCGCACTGCTCCACGACACGGTCGAGGACACCGACTACTCCCTCGAGCAGCTGCGCAGCGAGTTCGGGGAGGAGATCGCCCTCCTCGTCGACGGCGTCACCAAGCTCGACAAGGTCACCTACGGGGAGGCCGCCGAGGCCGAGACCGTGCGCAAGATGGTCGTGGCGATGGCACGCGACATCCGCGTCCTCGTCATCAAGCTCGCCGACCGGTTGCACAACGCCCGCACGTGGAAGTACGTCTCTGCGACGTCCGCCAGCCGCAAGGCTCGCGAGACACTCGAGATCTACGCCCCGCTCGCTCACCGGCTGGGGATGAACACGATCAAGTGGGAGCTGGAGGACCTGTCCTTCGCGACCCTGTACCCCAAGGTCTACGACGAGATCGTCCACCTCGTCGCCGAGCGGGCACCGGCGCGCGACGAGTACCTGTCCTCCGTCCGCAGTCAGATCGAGTCGGACCTGCGCTCGAACAAGATCCGCGCGACGGTCACCGGCC
This sequence comes from Georgenia satyanarayanai, assembly GCF_009193135.1. Lineage (GTDB taxonomy): Bacteria > Actinomycetota > Actinomycetes > Actinomycetales > Actinomycetaceae > Oceanitalea > Oceanitalea satyanarayanai. The sequence continues at coordinate 76,260 of NZ_VUKC01000006.1, read as the reverse complement.
GGCCCAAGCACTACTACTCGATCTATCAGAAGATGATCGTCCGCGGCCGCGACTTCGACGACATCTTCGACCTCGTCGGCGTGCGGGTGCTCGTCGACTCGGTCAAGGACTGCTACGCCGTCCTCGGGACGATGCACGCGCGGTGGAACCCCCTGCCGGGGCGGTTCAAGGACTACATCGCGATGCCGAAGTTCAACCTCTACCAGTCGCTCCACACGACCGTCATCGGCCCGGGTGGCAAGCCGGTGGAGATCCAGATCCGCACCCACGACATGCACCGGCGCGCGGAGTACGGCGTCGCGGCGCACTGGAAGTACAAGGAGGCCGCCCGCGGGCGCACGGTCGACGCCCCCAAGGGCGCCGAGGAGATGGGCTGGCTGCGCCAGCTCGTCGACTGGCAGCGGGAGACCGCCGACCCCGGTGAGTTCCTCGACTCGTTGCGCTTCGAGATCTCGGGCTCCCAGGTCTACGTCTTCACCCCCAAGGGTGACGTCATGGCCCTGGCGCCCGGTGCGACACCGGTCGACTTCGCCTACGCGGTCCACACGGAGGTGGGGCACCGCACGGTGGGCGCGCGCGTCAACGGACGCCTTGTCTCCCTGGAGTCCCGCCTCGAGAACGGTGACACCGTCGAGGTCTTCACCTCCAAGTCGGAGTCGGCCGGCCCGAGCCGAGACTGGCTCAACTTCGTCACCACCCCGCGAGCCCGGAACAAGATCCGGGCCTGGTTCACCAAGGAGCGTCGCGAGGAGGCCATCGAGGCCGGCAAGGGCCTCATCGCCCGGGCGATGCGCAAGCAGAACCTGCCGATCCAGCGGCTCATGTCCCACGACAGCCTCACCGCTCTCGCGCACGAGATGAACTACGCCGACGTGTCGGCGCTGTACGCGGCGGTCGGTGAGAGCCAGGTGTCGGCGACGAACGTCGTCCAGAAGCTCGTCCAGTCGATGGGTGGGGAGTCCGGGGCCGAGGAGGACCTCGCCGAGGCCACCATGCCGGGGGAGACCCGGCCCCGGCTGCGTGCGGGAGACCCGGGGATCGTCGTCAAGGGCATGGACTCCGGCGACCTGTGGGTCAAGCTGGCCCGCTGCTGCACCCCGGTACCCGGGGACCCGGTCGTCGGGTTCGTCACGCGCGGCTCGGGCGTCTCCGTGCACCGCACCGACTGCGGCAACCTCGAGAGCATGCGCAACGAGCCCGAGCGCATGGTCGACGTCGAGTGGTCGCTGCACGGCCAGAGCTCCTTCCTCGTCCAGATCCAGGTCGAGGCGCTCGACCGCGCCGGTCTGCTCTCCGACGTCACCCGGGTGCTGTCGGACAACCACGTCAACATCCTCTCGGCGTCGGTGCAGACGAGCCGTGACCGTGTGGCGCTGTCGAAGTTCGTCTTCGAGATGGCTGAGCCGTCCCACCTCGGGCACGTCCTGGCCGCGGTGCGGCGTATCGACGGCGTCTTCGACGTCTACCGGATCACCGGCGCCCGCTCGGACGCCCGGGCGACGTAGCCGGCTCCTCCACAGCGCCCGCCTGGAGGCGGTGCCGTCCACAGCGGCCGGTGACGACGCGGCGGGTCGTCCGCGGACGGGGGCACGCTCGGTGCATGACGCGTGCGCTGGCCTGGCTGGAGCCGCCCCGGCCCACCCCGGTGGAGGCGGTCCTCCCCGTGCAGGCGCGCCTCTCCGGCGAGCGGTACGACGGCCTGCTCGTCGACACACCCGGCGGCGGCCTGGCCCCCGCGGACCTGCTCGTGAGCCCGGCGGGCAGGGCGTGGTCCCTGCGCGGCGCGGTACCGCCGGGGGCGGCGCTGGCGCGGCGGTCTGCGGTGTGGGTCCACACCGGGCGTCTGGGGCCGGAGCGGGCCGACGTGGTCATCGACCCCGCTCGCCGGTTGCACGCCGGCGCCGTCGTCCACCGCCAGCGCGTCGAGGAGGCGGACGTCGTGGTCCTCGGCGGGGTACCGACGACGACGCCGCTGCGCACCGCCGTGGACCTGCTGTGCTTCGCGGAGGAGGAGGACGCCGTCGCCGGCACGTGCGCCCTCGTCCTCGCCGGGCTCGCCCCCGCCCTCGTCCACGAGGCGCTCACACGTCCCGGCCGCCGGGCGCCGGTCCGGCGCGGCACGGCCCTCCTCACGGTGGCCGAGGACGCAGCGAGGCGGCGGCGTCCGTGACGCCGCCGCCTCGCCGGCGCTCAGGCTCCCGTGGAGCGCAGGATCTGGTCGAGCCAGGTCTTGCGGGCCTCGAGCGCTGCCGCCGCCTCCTTCTCGGCCCGGGCGTCACCGGCGGCACGCGCCTGGGCCAGCTGCTGCTCGAGAGCCTCGATCGCCTCGTAGAGCTGGGCCGCCGCGCCCTCGGCGCGGGCCTTCTTCTCGGGGTCGCTGCGGCTCCACCGCTCCTGGTCCGCGTCACGCACGGCCTGCTCGACCGCGCGCATGCGGCCCTCCACCCGCTGGACGTCGTTGCGCGGGACCTTGCCCGCCTCGTCCCACTTGTCCTGGATGGGGCGCAGCGCCGCCTTGGCGGCCTCAGGGTCGGTGACCGGGAGCAGCGCCTCCGCCTGCTCGAGCAGCGCGAGCTTGACCTCGAGGTTGGCCGCGTACTCGGCATCGATCTGGGCGTTCTCGTTCTCCCGAGCCTCGTAGAACGCCTGCCGAGCGGCGCGGAAGCGGGCCCACAGCGCGTCGTCCTCCTTGCGGCTGGCGCGGCCCGCGGCCTTCCACCGGTCCATCAGGTCGCGGTACGCGGCGGACGTGCGCCCCCAGTCGGTCGAGGTCGAGAGCGCCTCGGCCTCGGCGATGAGCTGCTCCTTGGCCCGCTTGACCTCCGACTGGGTGGCGTCCAGCTGGGAGAAGAAGTGGCCCCGGTTGCGGTCGAAGGTCGTCCGCGCCCGCGAGAAGCGCTTCCACAGTGCGTCCTCGGTGGGGCGGTCCAGGCGCGGGCCCGACCGCTGGGCCTGCTTCCACTGGTCCAGCAGCGTGCGCAGCTCGTCGCCGCTCGACCGCCAGTGGGTGCTCGCCGGGTCCGCGGCGGCGATGGCCTCGGCGCGCTCGACGACCGCGGTGCGCTCCTCGAGCGCCTTGGCCTTGGCGGCCTCGCGCTCGGCGCTGACCTCCTTGCGGCGCGCCGCGGCCCGCTCCCGCAGGGTCTCGACACGGGCGCGCAGGCCGTCGAGGTCACCGACGGCTGCAGGCTCGGCCAGCGCCTCGGTGAGGGTGGCCAGCGTCTGGTCGATCTCCTTGGTCTGCAGCTGCGGCAGGCGGGTCTCGAAGAGCAGCACCTGGGCCTGGAGGTCGAGGAAACGGCGCACGTAGAAGGCGAGGGCCTCCTCCATGTCCGCACCGGTGTACTGGCCCACCGTCCGCTCACCGGCAGCCTCGCGCACCCAGACGGTGCCGTCCGGGTCCACCCGGCCCCAGGCGGCCGCGGCCGCGGCCTCCTTGGCGTCGTCGAGGACGGGGGCGACCACGGCAGGCGCGGGTGCGGCACCCTGCGGTGCGCGCGCCGCGGGCTTGCGGAGCGCGGACGGCTTGGGCAGCGGCCGGGGGACGGCAGCGGGGCGCGGGGCCGGCGCCGGGGCCTGCGCGGCCTCCGTCCCGGATGTGCCGCCCGGCTCGGCCGTGGCCGGCTCGCTCGAGGCGTCGGCCTGCTCGGCAGGAACCTCGGGCGACTCCGCGGGAGCCTCGGGCTGCTCGGCAGCCTCGGGCTGCTCGGCGGGTGCCTCGGGCTGCTCGTCAGCCTCGGCCTGCTCGGCGGGTGCCTCGGGCTGCTCGGCAGCCTCGGCCTGCTCGGCGGGTGCCTCGGGCTGCTCGGCAGCCTCGGCCTGCTCGGCGGGTGCCTCGGGCTGCTCGGCAGCCTCGGCCTGCTCGGCGGGTGCCTCGGGCTGCCCGGCAGCCTCGGGCTGCTCGGCGGGAGCGTCCTGCGTGGCAGCAGGCGCGGGCGGCAATCCCCCCTGCTCCGTCAGCGCGACGCTCTCGATCGCGTCCGCTGTCGGCTCGTCCGCCGGGTGCGGGGTCTGCTGCTCAGTCAATGGTCACTCCTTCGATGGTGACGGGAAGGGCCGGCTGCTCGGTGCCCTCGACGGTGCCCGCCGAGCCGACCTGCTGGAGGATGTCCAGCCCTTCGGTCACACGACCGAAGACGCTGTAACCGCCGGCGGTGTCCGACGGAAGTGGGACGTCGGCGAACACCATGAAGAACTGGCTGCCCATCGACTCTGCATTGTTGCTCTGTCGTGCCATGGCGAGCGTGCCCGCCGGGTAGAGGTCGTCCTCGGGAGCGTTCTCCACCGGGCCGAAGCCGTAGCCGGGACCGCCCGTCCCCGTCGCGGTCGGGTCGCCGCACTGGAGCAGGGAGGACGGCAGCAGGCGGTGGCAGGCCGTGCCGTCGTAGAAGCCGTCGCGCGCCAGCCGCAGGAAGTTCGCCGCCGCCTGAGGCGCGTTCACCCCGTCGATCTCCATCCCGATGTCACCGGCGCTCGTCTGCACGGTCACCTGCCACGTGCGCCCCTCCGCCTCCGCGGGATCGGGAGCGGAGTCGTAGAGCTCCGGGTCGGTCGTCGGCAACGGAGCGGCTTCGTCCGCGGGCGCCGTCGTCGTGGTCTCCGTCGGGACCGCGTCCGTCGGCTGCGTGCTCGGCTCGTCGTCGGGGCGGTTGACCAGGAGGAGGGCGATGACGGCGGCCACGACAGCGAGGCCGACGATCGTGGCGACGACCATCGTCGTACGCCTGCGGCGCGCGGCCTTCTCGCGGCTGCGCTTGTCCCAGCTCTCCTGGCGACGCTTCTGGTACGCGCGCTCCTGCTTGCTGCTGCGGGTCACGAATTCTCCTGGTGGTGGTGCCCGGCGGCACCGCAAACGTCACGAACGCCGTCAAGTCTAGGCGGAACCGGGCCCCGCCGTGACCGTCCTCACGCTCGAGGGGCGAGTGACCCGTGCAGCGGGCGTCGTCCGGACCGCTGGCTAGGGTGGTCGGATGCTCCTCCACGGCCTGCGTTCGCCGGTCTTCGGCACCAACACCCTCGTCCTCGCGGCGGGTGCCGACGGCCCCGCGGTCGTCGTCGACCCCGGCGCCGGCTCGGCCCCGCTGCTCCGTGAGGTGCTCGACCGTCACGGCCTCCACGTGGGCGCCGTCGTCCTCACCCACGGGCACGCCGACCACCTGTGGGACTGTGCCGCGATGGCGGGTGACGCCCCCGTCCTCGTCGGCGCCGGCGACGCCGACCGGCTCGTCGACCCCGCTGCCCACCTCGGCGTCGTCGGCGCTTCCTTCGCCGCTCTCGCGGGTGGACCGTGGCAGCCGGTGGCCGAGGTCCGGCCCGTCGCCCCCGGTCGCCACGAGCCGGTCCCCGGCGTCGTCCTGCACGCCGTCGCGGCGCCCGGCCACACGCCCGGCAGCACCGTGTGGCGGCTCGACGGCGTCGCCTCCCTGGCCGGGCCCGCGTTCGCCGAGGCCGGGGTCACCTCCCACGACGGTCCCGTCGTCCTCACCGGTGACGTCGTCTTCGCCGGCTCCGTCGGGCGCAGCGACCTCCCGGGCGGGGACGAGGCCACGATGCGCCGGACGCTGCGCGAGCTCGCCTCCACGCTGCCCGCCGACGCCCTGCTCGTGCCCGGCCACGGACCGGCGACGACGACGGCGCGCGAGCTCGCGACCAACCCCTTCATCGCCCGCGCGCTGGCCTGAGCACGGGCCCAGCCTCCGAACGTCACTAGGATCGCACCCATGGCCCGTCCCACCCCCCTGTCCGGCTTCCCCGAGTGGCTGCCCGCCGAGCGTGCCGTCGAGACCCACGTGCTCGACGTCCTGCGCCGCACCTTCGAGCTGCACGGCTTCGCGGGCATCGAGACCCGCGCCGTCGAGCCCGTCGAGGAGCTCCTGCGCAAGGGGGAGACCTCCAAGGAGGTCTACGCGGTCGGCCGCCTCCACGACGAGGACGGCGGCGCCTCCTCCGAGAAGCGTCTGGGCCTGCACTTCGACCTCACCGTGCCGCTCGCCCGGTACGTGCTCGAGCACGCCGGCAAGCTCGTCTTCCCGTTCAAGCGCTACCAGATCCAGAAGGTGTGGCGCGGGGAGCGCCCGCAGGAGGGCCGTTTCCGGGAGTTCACGCAGGCGGACGTCGACGTCGTCGGCTCCGAGACGCTGCCCTTCCACTACGAGGTCGAGCTGCCCCTCGTCATGGCCGAGGCGCTGTCCGCGCTGCCCGTCCCGCCGGTGCGCATCGCCGTCAACAACCGCAAGATCGCCGAGGGCTTCTACACGGGCATCGGGCTCAGCGACGTCGAGGGCGCGCTCCGTGCCATCGACAAGCTCGCCAAGATCGGCCCCGACGCCGTCGCCGAGCTCCTGGTGAAGGATGCCGGCGCCACCCCCGAGCAGGCCCGCCAGGCCCTCGAGCTCGCCGCGATCAGCGGCCGCGACGCGAGCGTCGCCGAGCGTGTCCGTGCGCTCGGCGTGACCACCCCGCTGCTGGAGGAGGGCCTGGCCGAGCTCGTCGCCCTCGTCGAGGCGGCCGAGGACCGCGTCCCGGGCACCGTCGTCGCCGACCTGTCCATCGCCCGCGGGCTGGACTACTACACCGGTTCGGTCTACGAGACCACGCTCGTCGGCCACGAGGACCTCGGCTCGATCTGCTCCGGTGGCCGCTACGACTCCCTCGCCTCCGACGGCTCGCGCACCTACCCCGGCGTGGGCCTGTCGATCGGGGTGTCGCGCCTCGTCGCCCGCATCCTCGGCGCGGGCCTGGCCGCCGCCAGCCGCGCCGTGCCCACCGCCGTCCTCGTCGCCGTCGGCTCGGAGGAGGAGCGCCGCCGCAGCGAGGACGTCGCCGCCGCCCTGCGGGCCCGCGGCATCCCGACCGACGTCGCCCCGACCGCCGCGAAGTTCGGCAAGCAGATCCGCCACGCGGACCGGCTGGGGATCCCCTACGTGTGGTTCCCGGGCGCGGAGGGCGACGAGGTCAAGGACATCCGCTCCGGGGACCAGGCGCCCGCCGACCCCGCGAGCTGGACCCCACCCGCGGAGGACCTCCTGCCCACGGTGCAGCGGACCTGACGATGAGCCAGGCCTCCGGGGAGCCGCGTGACGACGTCGTCACGCGCCTGCGCACGCTGGACGAGCGTCTCGCTCGCACGGCGCTCCCGCTGGACCTGCCCGGTGCGGAGGAGTCCAGGCGGCTGCAGCGCAGTCTCGTCGACCAGCTCGAGGACTACGTCCTGCCCCGGGCCGAGCGCCTCGACGCGCCCCTGCTCGCCGTCGTCGGCGGCTCGACGGGTGCCGGCAAGTCCACCCTCGTCAACTCCCTCGTCGGGCAGGAGGTGTCGCGCGCGTCGGCGATCCGGCCGACGACGCGCCGCCCCGTCCTCGTCCACCACCCCGACGACGCCGCCTGGTTCACCGGGGACCGCGTCCTGCCCGGGCTCGCCCGGGTCCAGGGCGTCGCACCGGCCACGCCGCACACCGCCGAGGAAGGCCCGATCACCGAGCTCGGCCTCGTCGCGGCCGACACCGTCCCGCGGGGGCTCGCGCTGCTCGACGCGCCGGACATCGACTCCGTCGTCGCCGCGAACCGCCGGCTCGCCACCCAGCTCCTCGCGGCCGCCGACCTGTGGATCTTCGTCACGACGGCGGCCCGCTACGCCGACGCCGTGCCGTGGGAGCTGCTGCACGAGGCGGCGGCCCGGCGGGTCGTCGTCGCCGTCGTCCTGGACCGGGTCCCGCCCGGCACGGCCGGGGAGGTCCGTGCGGACCTCGCCGACCGGCTCGCCGCCGAGGGCCTCGCGCACGCCCCGCTCTTCGTCGTCTCCGAGCAGCCCGCCGAGACCGCACGCCGCCTGCCCGACGCGGACATCGGCCCCGTGCGCAGCTGGCTCACCGGCCTCGTCGCCGACGCGGGCACCCGCGCGAGCGTCGCCCGCCAGACCCTCGCGGGCGCGGTCGCCGGGGTGCTGCGCGGCACCGCCGGCGTCGCCGCCGCCGCGGGCGCCCAGGCACACGCCGCGGACGGCCTCTCGGCGGCCGCCGTCGAGCACCACGCGGCGGCGTCGCGGGCCGTCATGGAGGCCACCGAGGACGGCACGCTCCTGCGCGGGGAGGTGCTCGCCCGGTGGCAGGAGTTCGTCGGCACGGGGGAGTGGCTGCGCGGCGTCGAGGCCGCGATCGGCCGGCTGCGCGACCGCGTCGCCGGGTTCCTGCGTGGGCGCCCGGCCACGCAGGCGCGCGCCGAGGAGGCGATCGAGAGCGGGCTCGTCACCCTCGTCGTCTCCGAGGTCGAGCGCGCCGAGCACGAGACCCGGCGGGCCTGGCAGACCCTGCCCGGCGGGACGACAGCCCTCGAGGGGCTGCCGCCGCGCCCCGCCGCGGCCGACCGTCCCCGCCTCGCTGATGAGGTCGCCGCCGAGGTCCGCGACTGGCAGCGCGCCCTGCTCGAGCGGGTCCGCGCCGAGGGCGAGGACCGTCGCGTGCGGGCCCGCATGCTCTCGCTCGGCGTCAACGTCTCCGGTGTCACGCTCATGCTCGTCGTCTTCGCGTTCTCCGGCGGTCTCACCGGCATCGAGGTGGGCGTGGCGGGCGGCACGGCCGTCGTCGGCCAGAAGGTGCTCGAGATGGTCTTCGGGGACCAGGCCGTGCGGGAGCTCGCCCGCCACGCGCAGCGCGACCTCGGCGAGCGGGTCGGCCGTCTCCTCGACGAGCACCGCCGCCCCTGGCTCGAGCGGGTGGCAGCGCTCGGGGTGGACCCCGACGCCGCGGACGGCCTGCGCGCCGCCGCGGACGCCGTGCGGACCGGCGAGGGCGCCCGATGAGGCGTCGCTCCCGTGCGCCCCTCCTCGAGGAGCGCCTCACCGCCCTGGCAGCAGCGGTGGAGTCGGCAGAGGGCGTGGTCCCGCCGGCCCGTCTCCTGCCGGCCCGCGAGGTCCTGGAGAGGGCCGGTGCCCGCAGCGCACTCGCGCCCGGCGTCACGGTCGCCGCGCTCCTCGGCGCGACGGGCTCGGGGAAGTCGAGCCTGTTCAACGCGCTCGTCGGCGAGCCGCTGGCCGCCGTCCACGCGCGCCGCCCCACGACCACCCGGCCGCTGGCCGCCGTCTGGGACGCGCCGGGCGCCGGCGCCGCCGGCCTGCTCGACTGGCTCGAGGTCCCCGACCGGCGGCTGCGGCCCGCCGACCCACGGCTGTCCGGTCTCGTCCTCCTCGACCTCCCCGACATCGACTCGACCCGGGTGGAGAACCGCGCCGTGGCCGCACGCCTCGCCGAGCGGGTGGACGCCCTGGTGTGGGTGCTGGACCCGCAGAAGTACGCCGACGCCGTCGTCCACGAGGAGTACCTGCGCCCGCTGCGCGAGCACGCGACCGTGAGCGTCGTCGTCCTCAACCAGGCCGACCGGCTGCCCGCCGACCAGCTGCCCGGCGTGCTCGCCCACCTCGGTCGGGTGCTGGCCGACGACGGGATGGCTGGTGTCGAGGTCCTCACCACCTCCGCCCGGACAGGGGTCGGCGTGCCGGAGCTCCGTGCCCGGCTCGCCCGCCTGGCGGAGGAGGGCCGGGCGGCGCGGGACCGGCTCGAGGCGGACGTGCGCACCGTCGCCGGGGCCCTCCGCGACGCGACCGGCGGACGAGCCGCAGCACCGGACCCCGGGACGCTGGTCGCCGCGTGCGCGTCCGCGGCCGGCGTGCGGGAGGTCGTCACCGCCGTCGAGCGGTCCTCCCGCCGCCGCGCGGGCCGGCACGTGGGCTGGCCGCCGCTGCGCTGGCTGGGACGGCTGCGCCCCGACCCGCTGCGGCGCCTGCACCTGGAGACGGCAGCAGGTGCCTCGTCGCTGCCCGCTCCCACGCCGGTCCAGGCGGCAGGCGTGCGCACCGGCGTCCACGACCTCGCCTGGACCGCGACCGAGGGGATGGCCGAACCCTGGCGGGCTGCCGTCACCCAGCGGGTCGAGGACCGCGTGCCGGTGCTCGTCGACGCGCTCGACACCGCCGTCGCCGGCACCGACCTGGGCGCCGAGCACCGCCCGCGCTGGTGGCGGCTGTGGTCGGCGCTCGGGATCCTCCTCTTCGCGACGGCGCTGGCCGGGGCGGCGTGGCTGGGTGCGCTCGCGCTGATGGGCTACCTGCGTCTGCCCGAGCCGCAGACGCCGATGGCGGGGCCGCTGCCGTGGCCCACCGCCCTGCTCCTCGGCGGCCTCGCCGCCGGGCTGCTGCTCGCCGTGGCGGGGCGCCTGCTCGCGCGGGTCGGCGCGCGGCGCGCGGCACGTCGCGCACGCGGGCGGCTGTCCTCCGCCGTCGAGGACACGGTGCGTCGGGTGATGGTCGAGCCGCTGAGCGAGGACCTCGACCGCTACGGCCAGTTCTCCGCCGCGGTGGAGCTCGCCGCCCGGTGACGCCGAGAGCCGGCCGCCCGCTGCTGCGGACGACCGGCTCTCAGGGACGCTGACGAGTCAGCGGCGCGGCTTGCGCGGCCCGGGGCCCGTGTCGGGACGGATCCGCAGAGGGCGGCCCGCGACACGCGCGGCGGCGATGCGCCGGCTCGTCTCCGGGCTCAGCTCCTGGCTGATCTCCACGAGGGAGAAGCTCGGGAAGATGTCGATCTTGCCGAGGTCCTGGCCACGCAGGCCCCCCTCGCCGGTGATCGCACCGACGATGGCGCCGGCCTGGACGCCGTCGCGGTGGCCGACCTCGACCCGGTAGCGGGTGCCCGAGCCGTCGCGGTGGTGGGAACGGGTGCCGGCGCGGCCGGTGCGCGGGCCGGTGTGGCGGTGGCTGTTGTCGCGGCCCTCCTCGAAGGTGGCGCCGACGAACTCGCCCGAGGCGTCGTAGCGCTCCTCGCGGCGCTTGCGCGGGCCGGTCTCCTCGACGCTCCGCTCCTCGCGGGGCGCGGGGCCGGCGTCGCCGACGGCGATCGCCAGGAGGGCGGCGGCCATCTCGCGCAGGTCGTGCTCGGACCCGTCGAGGATCTCGCGGTAGAGGTCGAGACGGCCGGCGGCGAGCCGGTCCCCGACCTTGGCGAGCATGGAGGTGGCCCGGTGGGCGGAGACGTCCGCCGGGCTGGGGATGTCGGCCTCCTTGAGGCGGCTACCCGTCGCGCGCTCGATCTGGCTCAGCTGGCCCCGCTCGCGGGGGGTGAGGAAGGTGAGCGCGGCGCCGCTGCGGCCGGCGCGGCCGGTCCGGCCGATCCGGTGCACGTAGGTCTCGGTCTCGCGCGGCACGTCGAAGTTGACGACGAGGCCGATGCGCTCGACGTCGAGGCCGCGGGCGGCGACGTCGGTCGCGACGAGGACGTCGAGGGTGCCCGAGCGGAGCCGGTCGATGAGCTTCTCGCGGTCCTTCTGGGCGACGTCACCGGAGATCGCGGCGGCCTGGATGCCGCGGCCCGCGAGCTCGATGGCGACCTCGTCGGCGGCGGACTTGGTACGGACGAAGACGATGGCGGCGTCGGCGTCGCTGATCGCGAGGACACGGGCCAGCGCGCCGGTCTTGTGCCGGAAAGGCACGACGGCGTAGGTCTGCTCGATGTTGCTCACCGTGGACGACGCCGGGGTGACGCTGACGCGGACCGGGTCGGTGAGGTGGGTGGCGGCGACGCGCTTGATGGCGGCCGGCATGGTCGCGGAGAAGAGGGCGGTGCGGCGGCCGGCGGGGACGCGGGCGGCGATCTGCTCGACGTCCTCGGCGAAGCCCATGCGCAGCATCTCGTCGGCCTCGTCGAGGACGAGGAAGCGGACGCTCGACAGGTCGAGGCTCCCCTTCTCCATGAGGTCCATGACGCGGCCGGGCGTGCCGACGACCACCTGGGCGCCGTCGCGCAGGCCGCGCAGCTGCGGGGTGAAGCTCGAGCCGCCGTAGATCGGCAGCACGGTGAGGCCGCGCTGGTGCGAGGCGAAGGTCGCGATGGCGTCGCTCACCTGGAGCGCGAGCTCACGGGTGGGGGCCAGGACGAGGGCCTGGACGGCGCGGAGCTTGGGGTCGACGGCGGCGAGCAGCGGCAGGCCGAAAGCGGCCGTCTTGCCGGTACCGGTCTGGGCGACGCCGACGACGTCGCGTCCGGCGAGCAGCAGCGGGATCGCCTCGGTCTGGATGCCGGTGGGCGTGGTGAAGCCGAGGTCGGTGACCGCGGAGAGGAGGTCAGCGGGCAGCCCGAGGTCGGCGAAACCGGTCTCCGGGCGTGCGGGGGCAAGGTCAGTGAGAACAGCAGTCAAGAAAAGACAACCCATCAGGTAGCGGAGTGGGGCTCACGCGTTCGCCAGGCAGGCGACGCACCCTCCGCGATGGGCCCCGACCAGCGACACTTCCGCACGGGACCTGAGGCGGCACTTACACACTCCAGGAAGCCCCCAGCCTACCGGCACGGTGCCCCGAGCGGCGGGAGAGACCGCGGTGACCCTCCGCACACGCCCGACCACCCCCTCCGCCGACAGCCGACTTGCCGCCGACAGCCGACTTGCCGCCGACAGCCGACTTGCCGACAGCTCACCTGGCGCCGAGAGCGGGGCTCTTCCCCGGAGCACGGGCACCGGCGGCGGTGGCGAGGAGCCCGACGGCGGTGGCCAGGAGCAGGCCGGCGAGGTAGGCGACCGTCCCGCCCGAGTCGATGAGCGCGAGGACGATCGCCCCCGACGCCGCCAGGCCAGTGGCCGCACCGAGAGCGTCGGCCACCTGGAGGGAGGCGCTGACCTCACCGTGCTGCTCAGCAGGCGTCAGCCCGAGCGCGAGCACGGTGAGTGCCGGGTAGACGAACCCGATACCGAGGCCGGCGACGGCGGAGCCCGGCACCGCCAGCCACGGGCTCGCGCCCGGGAGCGCCGCGCCCGCCGTCACGAGCGTCCCGAGCGCGAGGACGAGCGGCCCGGCCCACGTGAGCCGCGCCCGTCCCGCGGCGCTCGTCACGCGCCCCTGGACGAAGGCGCCGACCGCCCAGGTGAGGGAGGAGGCCGCGACGACGAAGCCGGCCGCCGTCACCGACCACCCGTACTCCCGCACGAGGAGGAGCGGCAGGAACGTCTGGCTCGTCATGAACGTCGCGTTGAGCAGCGCCCGGCAGGCGACGGCGGCCGGGACGCCGGCCCGCAGCCGCACGGTCCCGGCCGGCAGCAGCCGCGGCAGGCACAGGGCGAGGACGACGAGCGCCACCCCCACGGCGGGCAGCGACCACTCGTCCTGGGCGCTGCCGGCCACCTGGAGGACGGCGACGGCGGCACCCGCGCCGGTGGCGGCGAGGACGAGGCCGCGCGCGGCGGCGCCGGCCGCGCGTGCGGTCCCGCGGCCGGGCATGTGACGCAGGAGCGGGGCGAAGGCGAGTGCGGCCGCCGCGACGAGAAGTGCCGCGCCGAGGAACACCCACCGCCACGAGGCGTGGTCCACGACGAGCCCAGTGAGGGCCGGACCCCCGAGCGCCGGCAGCACCCACGCCGCCGAGAACCACGCGAAGAACCCCGGCTGGCGCGCGGCGGGCACGATGGCACCGACGAGCACGTACAGCGGCACGATGAGGAACCCGCCGCCCAGCCCCTGCACGCCCCGCCCGAGGGCGAGGGCCTCCATCGTCGGGGCGGTGCCCGCGAGCACGAGGCCGAGGGGGAACAGGACGAGCCCGAGCAGGAGGACCGGCCGCGGGCCGCGGGCGTCGGCCCACCGGCCGGCCACCGCCGTCGCGACGAGCTGCGCTGCGAGGGGCGCACCGGCCGCGACCGGGTAGAGCCGCAGGCCCCGCAGCTCCTCGCTCACGGCGGGCAGGGCGGCACTGGCGGCCAGGTTCTCGAAGGCGACGAGCGTGATGAGGGTGACGGAGGCGACGAGCAGGAGCCGCACGAGGTCGGGCGGAGCGGTCGTCCGGGCGGACGGGCGGGTCATACCCGGATCATTCCGCCTCGGGCGCCACCCGCGGTAACCGGGTGGTCGCCGGGCCCGGCGGGCCAACTAGGATTGCCCGAGCGCCCGCCCGTCTAGCGGTGCGCCCGACCAAGGGAAGGATCCTCGTGCTCCGCACTCGCGACGCAGGTTCGCTGCGTTCCGCCGACATCGCCACCACCGTCACCCTCGCCGGGTGGGTGGACCGCCGCCGTGACCACGGCGGGGTCGCCTTCATCGACCTGCGAGACGCCTCGGGCATCGCCCAGGTGGTCATCCGGGACGAGGACGTGGCCCACGAGCTGCGCGCCGAGTTCGTCATCCAGGTCACCGGGGAGGTCGCCCAGCGGCCCGAGGGCAACGCCAACCCCAACCTGGCGACCGGTGAGATCGAGGTGATCGCGAGCGACGTCGTCGTCCTCAACGCGGCCGCCCCGCTGCCCTTCCAGGTCTCCGAGCACGCCGAGGACGGCGGCCAGGTGGGCGAGGAGGCACGCCTGAGGTACCGCTACCTCGACCTGCGCCGCAAGGACCCCGCGCACGCCCTCCGCCTGCGGGCCAAGGTGAACCAGGCCGCCCGCCGCGTGCTCGACGACCAGAACTTCGTCGAGATCGAGACCCCCACCCTCACCCGCTCCACCCCCGAGGGTGCCCGCGACTTCCTCGTGCCCGCGCGGCTGTCGCCCGGCGCCTGGTACGCCCTGCCGCAGTCCCCGCAGCTGTTCAAGCAGCTCCTCATGGTCGCCGGCATGGAGCGCTACTACCAGATCGCCCGCTGCTACCGGGACGAGGACTTCCGTGCCGACCGCCAGCCGGAGTTCACCCAGCTCGACGTCGAGATGAGCTTCGTCGACCAGGAGGACGTCATCGGTGTCGCCGAGGAGGTCCTGCGCGAGCTGTGGGCGCTCATCGGTCACGAGATCACGACCCCCATCCCGCGGATGACGTTCGCCGACGCGATGGCCCGCTACGGCAGCGACAAGCCCGACCTGCGCTTCGGCCTGGAGCTCACCGAGCTCACCGAGTACTTCGCCGCGACGCCGTTCCGGGTCTTCCAGGCCCCGTACGTCGGCGCCGTCGTCATGCCCGGAGGCGCGAGCCAGCCCCGCCGCCAGTTCGACGCGTGGCAGGAGTGGGCCAAGCAGCGCGGCGCCAAGGGACTCGCCTACGTCACCGTGGGTGAGGACGGCACCCTCGGCGGGCCGGTCGCGAAGAACATCACCGACGAGGAGCGCGCCGGTCTGGCCGCCGCCACCGGCGCGCAGCCGGGCGACGCGATCTTCTTCGCCGCCGGCAAGCAGAGCGAGGCCCGCGCCCTCCTCGGCGCCGCGCGCCTGGAGATCGGTCGCCGCACCGGGCTCATCGACGAGGACGCCTGGTCCTTCGTCTGGGTCGTCGACGCGCCGCTCTTCAAGCCCACGGGCGAGGACGACGACGTCGCGGTCGGCTCCGGTTCCTGGACCGCCGTCCACCACGCGTTCACGTCCCCGACCCCGGAGTGGGTCGACCGCTTCGAGGAGGACCCGGGCAACGCCCTGGCCTACGCCTACGACATCGTGTGCAACGGCAACGAGATCGGCGGCGGGTCCATCCGTATCCACCGCCGCGACGTCCAGGAGCGAGTCTTCGCGATGATGGGGATCGGCGAGGAGGAGGCGCGCGAGAAGTTCGGCTTCCTGCTCGACGCCTTCGCCTACGGCGCCCCGCCGCACGGCGGCATCGCCTTCGGCTGGGACCGGATCGTCGCCCTGCTCACCCGGTCGGACTCGATCCGCGAGGTCATCGCGTTCCCGAAGTCCGGCGGCGGCTACGACCCGCTCACCCAGGCGCCCGCGCCGATCACCCCCGAGCAGCGCCGCGAGGCCGGGGTGGACGCCAGGCCGAAGAAGGCGGAGCCGGCCGCTCCCACCGCTTCCTGAGGTGGAGCGCCCGCTCTTCCTCCGCGCCAACGCCGACCGCTGGCACGAGGAGGCCGCGTGGGACGCCGACGGCGCCACGCTCCTCCTCGTGCGGGTGCGGCGTGCCTCCGGGGAACGCCTCCAGCTCGTCGGTGCCGGCGAGCCTGCGCCGCTCGCCGCCGCGGCCGCGCAGGCCGCGACGGACGGGGTGCCGCCCGTCGGCTTCGGCCTGCTCACCCGCGGCACGTGGCACCTCGTCGACCTGGCCGCCCGGGAGCACCTGGCCCTGGAGGCCGGTCCCGTCTGGGACTGGATGTGGTCGCGCACCGTGCCCCCGCGCCAGCCGGGGGAGGAGCGCGTCGGCCCGGTGACAGGGCCTGACGCCGCCGAGGAGGTGCGCGCCTGCCTGTCGCGCGCCAACCCGGACACGAGCGCCGACCCCGCCGACCCCGACCTCACGTGGTGGGGGTACCGCGACGACGCCGGTGTGCTGCGCGGCGTCGTCGCCGTCAACGCGCCCCCCGGCGGGCCCGTCCACCTGTCCGGGCTGGGCACCGACACGAGCTGGCGCCGCCGCGGCGTCGGTAGCGCGATGATGGCCGGTGTCACCCGCTGGGCGCTCGGGGAGCACCCGCTCGTCCACTACGGCATCTGGACCGACAACGACGCCGCCCGGAGCATCTACACGCGCCTGGGCTACGCCGTCGGCCACGAGGTCGAGAACGTCGTCGGCAAGCCGGAGGCCTAGATCGCACTGCGTCAAGGCTCAACCCTTGACGCGCCCGACGGCTTCCGGCTTGGGTGTGGACGTGTGAACCCCAGAGGTCGACAAGTCCACACCCAGGCCTCGCCCTCGCGCTGGCCGTCCACGGGGGACACACCGGTCAGTGGGTGATCCCGATGCGCTCGTGGAGGCGGCGCAGCGGCGCCGGGGCCCACCAGTTCCACCTGCCGAGGACGGTCATCGTCGCGGGCACGAGGAGCATGCGCACGAGGGTCGCGTCGACGAGCACGGTGACCGCCAGCGCGAGACCCACCTGCTTGATGACCATGAGCTCCCCGGCGACGAAGCCGAGGAACACGAGGGTGATGATGAGCGCCGCTGAGGTGATGATCCGGCCCGAGCGCTGCAGGCCGTGCTCGACGGCGGCGTCGTTGTCGTGCCCGGCGTCCCAGTACTCCTTGATGCGGGCGAGGAGGAACACCTCGTAGTCCATCGCCAGGCCGAAGCCGAAGGCGACGACGACGACCACGACGTAGGTCTCCAGGCCGCCGATCGGCGTGAAGCCGAGGAGGCCTGACAGGTGCCCCTCCTGGAAGACCCACGTCGTCACGCCGAGTGCCGCGGCGAGCCCGAGCGCGTTGACGAGGACTGCCTTGACCGGGATCAGCACCGAGCCGGTCATGAGGAACAGGAGCACGCCGACGGCGAGCAGGACGAGGCCGCCGGCCAGCGGCAGACCGTCGGCGACGGCCCCGAGGAAGTCGATCTGGTTGGCGGCCTGGCCCACGACCCACGTGGGGAACCCGGGGTCGAGGTCGCGCACCGCGTGGACCACGTCGGTCGCGACCTCACCGCCGGCGTCGGTGGACGCGATGTCGACACCGAGGACGACGTGCTCGCCGGACTCCGTCGGCGTCACCTCACCCACGCCCGTGACGTCGGGGAGCGCGGCGACGTCCTGCGCCCAGGCCTGCGCGGTGGCGACGTCCGTCTCGGCGACGACGAGGACGGGCGGGGTCGTCGCGGCCGGGTAGTCCTCGCCAAGGACGGTGATGAACTCGCGCTGGTCGGAGCTGGCGGGGATGAGGTCGGTCGTCGAGTTGCGCAGCTGGAGCCCCAGGACCGGGGAGGCCAGCAGCCCGAGGACGGCGACCGTGCCGACGATGACCCACCAGGGGCGGCGGTGGACGACACGGGCGAGGCGCGAGAAGACCCCGTCCTCCGGGGCGACGTCACCGAGGCGCCCGAGCAGCCGGTCGAAGGCGGGCACGCGAGACAGGACCGAGGGACGCTGCAGCCGTCCTCCGAGCAGGACGAGAAGAGCGGGCACGAGCGCGAGCGCCGTCGCGAGGGCGATGACGACGACGGACACCCCGGCGGCGCCGAGCGAGCGCAGGATGTCCGGCGACAGGAGCATGAGGGCGCTGATCGCGACCGCGATGGTCACGGCGGAGAAGGTGACGGTGCGGCCGGCGGTGCGCACGGTGCGGCGCACGGCCTCCTCGACGACGGCCCGCCCGTGCGTGCGGCGCCGGCGGCGCCGTAGCGGCAGGCCGGTGCTCGCGGTCGAGGCGACGAGGCCGGCTGCCTCCTCGCGGTAGCGGGAGACGATGAGGAGGCCGTAGTCGATCGACAGGCCCAGCCCGAGCACCGTGACGACGTTGACGACGACGGCGTCGAGCTCGATGACCTGGGCGAAGCCGAGGAGCACGCCGAGCCCGCCGGCGATGGAGGCGAGCGCACCGACGAGCGGCATGCTCGCGGCGAGGAAACCGCCGAAGACGACGACCATGACGAGGAGGGACAGCGGCAGCGCGATGACCTCGCCCCGGGCGAGGTCGGCCTCCACCCGCTCGGTGATGGCCGAGACCACCCGCTCCGTGCTCGAGACGATGCCGTTCGCGTCCGGTGCCACCTCGGCGAGCTCGGCGGGGACCTCCTCGAGGCGTTCCTCGACGGCGGTGCGGACCGCACCGACGTCGTCGAGCCCCGGTTCGAGCTCGGCGATGAGGAGGAACCCGTCACCCGACGTGGAGACGAGGGAGGCGACGAGCGGGTCCTGCGGCCCCTCCGGGGCGAGGAAGGGGTCGATGACGCTGGCGACGCCGTCGAGGCCCTCGACGTCCTGGCGCACCGGGATGAGCGCCGTGGCGAGGCCGGCGGTGACGTCGGGGTCGGCGAGGTCGGTGCCCTGGACGAGCAGCGTCACCTCCTCACCGCCCACCGCGGAGGACACGAGGATGTCGCGTCCCTCCTGGCTCTCCGCCCCGGGCACCCTCGGCTCCCCGGAGTGGAGGCTCGGGAAGAGGCCGTCGCCGACCGCTCCGAGGGCCAGCGCGAGGCAGGACACGACGAGGACCGCCCACACGGCGAGCGTCGTTCGGGGGCGACGGATGACGCCGCGGGCGAGTGCATCGAACACGGCGGTCAGTCTCTCACCGTGGACGCCGTCACAGCGGGTCGTCGACGCTCGTCGCGGGGCGCGACGGTGACGTAGCGTCGTGGTCGTGGCGACGACTCCCGAACCCGACACCGTGTCCCACGGCCCGCCGCGCGCCGCGGGACACGTCCGCCGCGAGTCGATCCTGCGGGAACGCGCGCGCCGGGTGGTGGCCGGGAGCGGCCCGCCCACGCTCGCCTTGTCCGCGCGCCGTCGGCAGTCCGACCTCGCCGCGGAGACCGAGCGCTCGGTCCTCGACCTCGTCCTGCGGGTCGGGGAGGCGATGATCGCGACCGGTGCCCCCGTCGCCGACGTCACCGCGGCGCTGCTCCGGCTGGCCGCCGCCTACGGAGTGACGAACTGCCACGTCGACATCACCTTCATCTCGATCTCGGCGTCCATCGACCGCGACGACGACCCGATCACCAAGATGCGGGTCATCAACGTCCGCACCTCCGACTACAGCCGTCTGGCCGACCTCTTCGCCATGGTCGACGCGGCGGCCGCGGGCCGGCTCCCGCTCGAGCGTGCCCACGCGCGCCTCGAGGAGGTCCTCGACTCGCCGCACCCCTACCGCCGCTGGGTCGTCACGCTCGCGCTGGGCGTCATGGCGGCCGGGGTGGCGGGGCTGCTCGGGGGTGGGTGGCAGGTCGCCGTCGTGGCCGCCGGCACGACGGCGCTCATCGACCGGGCGCTGCGGGTGCTGCGCCGCTGGGGCCTGCCATACCTGTTCCAGCAGGCCATGGGCGCGGGCATCGCCACACTCGTGGCGATCGCGCTGCTGTGGGGCCAGGACACCTTCGGCTGGGACCGGGCAGTGCTGCCGCCGTCGCTCGTCGTCGCCTCGGGCATGGTCGTGCTGCTCGCCGGGATGCAGCTCGTCGGCGCCGCCGAGGACGCGATCTCGGGCTACCCGCTCACCGCGGCCGCCAAGTCCTTCGAGGTGGCGCTCTACACGGTCGGTCTCGTCGTGGGCATCGGGTTCGTGCTCGACCTCGGACGGCGGCTGGGCGTGCCGCTGTACATCGGTGACGTCTTCGGCAACGCGCCGCCGGGCCTCGTCCAGATCGTCTGCGGCGGCGTCATCGCCGGCTCCTGGGCCGTGGCGTCCTACACGCGGGCGTCCAACATCTGGCTGATCTCGCTCGTCGGCGCGGTCGCGGCCGGCGTCTACTACGCCGTCGACGCCCTGTGGCTGGGGCCGGCGGGAGCCGCCTTCTTCGCCGCCCTCCTCGTCGGCCTGCTCGCCGGCGTCATCGGGGACCGGGGGCGCCTGCCCAGCCTCGTCGTGTCGGTGTGCGGGGTCACCCCGATGCTGCCCGGCCTGTCGATCTACGCCGCGATGTTCGACTTCATCGAGGGCGGTGACGTCATCGGTGGAGGCCAGCTCGCGATCCGGGCGCTCTCAGTGGGCCTCGCGCTGGCGGCGGGGGTCACGCTGGGGGAGTTCCTCGCCTCCCCGCTGCGGTCGGAGATGGACCGCTGGGAGCGCCGGGTGCGCAGCCGCGCCCGCGGCGCCCGCATCTGACCGCCGCCGCCCCCTCCCTGCCGACAGCCGAGTTGTCGCCGACAGCCGAGTTGTCGCCGACAGCCGAGTTGTCGCCGACAGCCGAGTTGTCGCCGACAGCCGAGTTGTCGCCGACAGCCGAGTTGTCGCCGACAGCCTACTTACCGTCGGCGCCCCCACCCGGCAGCCCGACGTAGGCTCCGGTCGTGGACCTCTTCGACTCCGTGGGCGCCGACGACGCCGGCACCCCCGCCGCCCGTCCGGACGCGCCGCTCGCCGTGCGGATGCGTCCCGCCTCGCTCGCCGAGGTCGTCGGCCAGGAGCACCTCCTGAAGCCGGGCGCGCCGCTGCGGCGGCTCGTCGAGCCGGGCGGGAGCTCGCGGGCGTCCTCGGTCATCCTCTGGGGGCCGCCGGGGACGGGGAAGACGACGCTGGCCTACCTCGTCGCCCACGCCTCCGGGCGCCGCTTCGTCGAGCTCTCCGCGGTGACGGCCGGCGTCAAGGACGTCCGGCAGGTCGTCGAGGACGCCCGACGCCGGCTCGTGAGCACCGGCGGGGAGACTGTCCTGTTCATCGACGAGGTCCACCGCTTCTCCAAGACGCAGCAGGACGCGCTCCTGCCCTCCGTCGAGAACGGTTGGGTCACCCTCGTAGCGGCGACGACGGAGAACCCGAGCTTCTCGGTCATCTCCCCGCTTCTCTCCCGGTCCCTCCTCCTCACCCTCCAGCCGCTGGAGGAGCAGGACATCCGCGCCCTCGTCGCCAGAGCGCTGGAGGACGAGCGCGGCCTGAACGGCCGGTACGAGCTGGCCGACGACGCGCTCGATCACCTCGTGCGCCTCGCCGGGGCCGACGCCCGCAAGGCGCTGACGATCCTCGAGGCCGCCGCCGGTGCCGCGGACGACGACGGCGACATCGACCTGCCGACGATGGAGCGCGCCATCGACGTCGCGGCCGTGCGCTACGACCGCGACGGCGACCAGCACTACGACGTCACGAGCGCGTTCATCAAGTCGATGCGCGGTTCCGACGTCGACGCTGCGCTCCACTACCTCGCCCGAATGATCGTCGCGGGCGAGGACCCCCGGTTCATCGCCCGGCGCATCGTCATCGCCGCGTCCGAGGAGGTCGGCATGGCCGACCCGACCGCGCTCCACACCGCCGTCGCCGCCGCCGAGGCCGTAGCCTTCATCGGCATGCCCGAGGGTGGCCTCGTCCTGGCGCAGGCCGTGGTCCACGTCGCGACGGCGCCCAAGTCCAACGCCTCCTACCGGGCAATCGGCGAGGCCATTGCCGATGTTCGAGCTGGGAAGGCTGGGCCGGTGCCGCCGCACCTGCGCGACTCGCACTACGCAGGGGCGAAGAAGCTCGGCCACGGCACCGAGTACGTCTACGCCCACGACGTCCCGCACGCGATCGCCTCCCAGCAGTACCTGCCCGACGAGCTGGTCGGGCGCCGGTACTACGAGCCGCGCCCCCGCGGACTGGAGCGGGACATCGCCACCCGGCTCGAGCGCATCCGCGACATACTCGGCAGCGGCTGACCGTCGCCGACAGCTCGGCTGTCGGTGAGAACTCGACTGTGGGCGGTAAGTCGGCTGTCGGTGAGAACTCGACTGTGGGCGGTAAGTCGGCTGTCGGTGAGAACTCGACTGTGGGCGGTAAGTCGGCTGTCGGCGAGAACTCGACTGTGGGCGGTAAGTCGGCTGTCGGTGCCATCGGGGTGGGTGCCTGGGTGCCGGGGTGCGGCGGAGGTCACAGGGCGGCTACGTCGGCGGCGGGAGGGCGCTGGTAGTCTGGACCGGTTGCCTTCGGGCAGCCACCTGGGGTCCCAGCCTTTGATGGTCGGCCCCGCGCGGCGGGAGCTCTCCCGCTCGCGTGACGTCACAACGACAGGAAGTACACGCATGAGCAAGAACAACCAGGCACGGTCGCGCCGCCAGGTGCGCCTGTCCCGCGCCCTCGGCATCGCGCTGACCCCCAAGGCGGTCAAGCACTTCGAGAAGCGTCCCTACCCGCCCGGTGAGCACGGCCGCGCCCGTCGTCGGACCGAGTCCGACTACGCCGTCCGGCTCAAGGAGAAGCAGCGTCTGCGCGCGCAGTACGGCCTGCGCGAGGCCCAGATGACCCGCGTCTTCGAGGAGGCCCGCAAGGAGTCCGGCCTGACCGGTGAGTCGCTCGTCGAGCTGCTCGAGATGCGCCTCGACGCCCTCGTGCTCCGCGCCGGCTTCGCCCGCACGATCGCCCAGGCCCGCCAGGCCGTCGTGCACCGCCACATCCTCGTGGACGGCAAGCTCGTCGACCGCCCCTCCTTCCGCGTGAAGCCGGGCCAGGTCATCCAGGTCAAGCCGAAGAGCCAGACCATGACGCCGTTCCAGATCGCTGCCGCCGGTGCCCACCGCGACGTCCTGCCCGACGTCCCGGGCTACCTCGACGTCGCGCTGGAGAAGCTCCGGGTCCAGCTCGTCCGTCGCCCCAAGCGCGACGAGGTCCCCGTCACCTGTGACGTGCAGCTGGTCGTCGAGTACTACTCGCGCTGACCCACCCTGCACGACACCGCGCCCCGGGCGCCGGCCACGCCGGTACCCGGGGCGCGGACATTTCCGGGTAGCCTTCCCGCAGCACCCGCCAGACCTAGGAGCCTGCAGATGAACATCGGCGACATCGCCGGGATCGTGGCAGCCGTCGCGTTCCTCGCGCTCGTGGCTTTCCTCGCCGTCCCCCTCCTCAAGGTCGGCAAGGTGCTCGACGCCGCGACCGACTCGGTCCGTGAGGTCACCGCCCACGCCCTGCCCGTCGTCGACGAGGCCGCCGCCACGATCGCGGCGAGCAACGCCCAGCTGGTGAAGGTCGACGCCGTCACCACGGCCGCGACCGAGGTGTCCCAGAACGTCTCGGCGCTGACCACGCTCGTCTCCGCGACCGTCGGGGGACCGCTCATCAAGGTGGCCGCGTTCTCCTACGCCGTGCGGCGGGCCTTCCGGCGGGGCGCCTGATGCGTCGCACCGCTGCCGTCGGCGTCACGCTCGTCGCCGTCGTCGTCCTCGCCACCCCCGCCGTGCGCCGCGGTGTCGGCGCCCGGCTCGATGCCGTCGCCGCCGGCGTGCGGGCCCGGGTCGAGGGCTTCCGCGCCGACTACGCCGCCCGCGAGGCCGAGCTGCGCGAGCGGCTGCTGCCCGACGACGCCGTCGTCGAGGCCGCGGCCCGCGCCCGCGACGGCCAGCACTGACCCTCCGTCCCTCCCGACCCTTCCCCCGAGGTCCCATTGCGCACCGCCGAGATCCGCTCCCGCTGGCTCGAGTACTTCGCCAAGCACGACCACCACATCGCGCCGAGCGTGCCGCTGGTGTCGCCGGACCCGTCGATCCTCTTCACGATCGCCGGCATGGTGCCCTTCATCCCCTACATCGTCGGGACGCAGGAGGCGCCGTGGCCGCGCGTCGCCTCGGTCCAGAAGTGCCTGCGCACCAACGACATCGAGAACGTCGGGCGCACCACGCGCCACGGCACGTTCTTCCAGATGAACGGCAACTTCTCCTTCGGTGACTACTTCAAGGAGGGCGCGATCGGCTTCGCCTGGGACCTCCTCACCACGTCCCAGGCCGACGGTGGCTACGGGCTGGACGGGGACCGCCTGTGGGTGACCACGTGGGACCAGGACACCGAGGCCCACGCCGCGCTCCAGCACATCGGTGTGGACGAGCGGCACATCGTGCGCCTGCCCCGCGAGGAGAACTTCTGGGACACCGGTCAGCCCGGCCCCGCCGGCCCCTGCGCGGAGTTCCACTACGACCGCGGTCCCGAGTTCGGCCCGGAGGCCGAGGGCGGCACGGTCGACCCGGGCGGTGACCGGTACCTCGAGATCTGGAACCTCGTCTTCGACCAGTACCTCCGCGGTGAGGGCACCGGGAAGGACTACCCGCTGCTGCGCGAGCTCGAGCACAAGAGCATCGACACCGGCGCCGGCCTGGAGCGCATCGCCTACCTCCTCCAGGGCAAGGCGAACATGTACGAGACCGACGAGGTCTACCCGCTCATCGCGACGACCCAGGAGCTCACCGGCCGCCGCTACGGCGCCGACGGCGAGGACGACGTCCGGATGCGCATCGTCGCCGACCACGTCCGCTCGGCCCTCATGCTCATCGGCGACGGCGTGCGCCCGGGCAACGACGGGCGCGGTTACGTCCTGCGCCGCCTCATCCGCCGCGCGGTGCGCTCGGTGCGCCTCCTCGGGGTCGACGAGCCCGTCCTGCCCGCGCTGCTCCCCGTGGTCAAGGACGCGATGTCCCCGTCCTACCCCGAGCTCGAGCGTGACTTCGCGAGCATCAGCGACGTCGCCTACGGCGAGGAGGAGGCCTTCCGCCGCACCCTCGTCGCCGGCACGACGATCCTCGACACCGCGGTGAGCCGCGCCAAGGCCGCCGCCCGGGACACCGGCCGCGCGCAGCTGCCCGGCACCGACGCCTTCGCGCTCCACGACACCTACGGCTTCCCCATCGACCTCACCCTCGAGATGGCCGCCGAGCAGGGCGTGGCCGTCGACGAGCAGGGCTTCCGGGACCTCATGGCCGAGCAGCGCGAGCGTGCGCGCGCCGACGCGCTGGCGAAGAAGTCCGGTCACGTCGACCCGGCCCACTACCGCGAGCTGCAGGACCGCCTGGGCGGCAGCACGCTCTTCCTCGGCTACACCGACACGACGGCGGAGGCCCGCCTCGTCGGCCTCCTCGTCGACGGGCAGCCGGTGCCCGCCGCCACGGCACCCGCCGACGTCGAGGTCGTCCTCGACCGCACGCCGTTCTACGCCGAGGCGGGCGGCCAGCTCGCCGACCAGGGCACCATCAGCCTCCAGGGCGGCGGCATCGTCGCGGTCGACGACGTCCAGGCCCCGGTCAAGGGCCTCGTCGTCCACCGCGGCCGCCTCACCGAGGGCACCGTCACGGTCGACGAGACCGGTGTCGCGAGCATCGACACCGCCCGCCGCACCGCGATCGCGCGCGCGCACTCGGCGACCCACATGGTCCACAAGGCGCTGCACGAGTCGCTCGGCGAGCAGGCCACGCAGGCCGGTTCGGAGAACGCTCCCTCGCGGCTGCGCCTCGACTTCCGGCACGGAGCCCAGGTGCCGTCCGCGGTCATCGGCGAGATCGAGGAGCGCGTCAACAGCCAGCTCGCCGAGGACCTCGACGTCACCGACGAGGTCATGGACATCGAGGACGCCAAGGCCTCGGGCGCGATGGCGCTCTTCGGGGAGAAGTACGGCTCGCGGGTACGCGTCGTGTCGATCGGCGGGGACTGGTCTCGCGAGCTGTGCGCGGGGACCCACGTGCCGCGGACCGGCAACATCGGCCGCATCACGCTGCTCGGGGAGTCCTCCATCGGCTCCGGTGTGCGCCGCGTCGACGCCCTCGTCGGGGCGGGTGCCTACGGCTTCCAGGCCCGGGAGCACGCTCTGGTCGGGCAGGTCACGAGCCTGCTCGGCGGTCGCCCCGAGGAGCTGCCCGAGCGTGTCTCCTCCCTCATGAGCCGCCTCAAGGCCGCCGAGAAGGAGCTGGCCGCCGTCCGGCGCCAGCAGCTCCTGGCCGGCGCCGGGGCTCTGGCCGACAGCGCCCGGGACGTCGACGGCACCCTCGTCGTCGCCCACGACGCCGGCGAGGTCGCCGGGGGAGACGACCTGCGCACCCTCGTGCTCGACGTCCGGGGACGTCTCGGTGACTCCCGTCCCGCCGTCGTCGCCGTCGCCGGCACGAGCAACGGCCGCCCGGCCGTCGTCATCGCGACCAACGCCCCGGCGCGCGAGGCCGGCCTCCGGGCCGGGCAGCTCGTCCGCGGTGCTGCCGGCCGGCTCGGCGGCGGGGGCGGCGGCAAGGACGACGTCGCGCAGGGCGGTGGCACCGACCCGGCCGCGGTCCCGGTTGCCCTCGACGGGGTCGTGGACGACGTGCGGGGCGTGGTCGCTCGATGAGTGACCAGGCCTCGGCCTTCGTCCGCGGCACGCGGATCGGCGTCGACGTCGGTGCGGTGCGGGTCGGCCTCGCACGCAGCGACGCGGACGGTCTGCTCGCCACCCCGGTCGAGACGGTGACCGGTGACCGCCCCGTCCAGCTGCGGAGGGTCGCCGACATCGTCCGGGAGCTGGAGGCGGTGGCCGTCGTCGTCGGCCTGCCCCGCCAGCTCTCCGGCGGCGAAGGGCATGCTGCCGCGCTGGCGCGGGAGTACGCTGGGGAGCTGGCGCGGGTGTGTGACCCCGTGCCCGTCAGGCTCGTCGACGAGCGGCTGACGACCGTCAGCGCCCACCAGGCGCTGCACCGGTCGGGCCGGCCGGGGCGACGCCACCGGGCGGTGGTCGACCAGGTCGCCGCCGTCATGATCCTCCAGGCAGCCCTGGACCAGGAGCGCCGGACAGGTCAGCCGGCGGGGGAGCTCGTCGACCACGGAATGGAGGCTGAGGCGTGAGCGACCTCTTCGACCAGGCCCTGCTGGCCGACGAGCCAGAGCCCCGCTCGTCCGTCGAGCGACGCTCCGCTCGACGCGACCGGGCCGAGCGCAAGCGTCGTCGCCGTCGGCGCACCGCCGTCGCCGTCGTCCTGAGCCTCCTGCTCGTCGTGGCCCTCGGCGTCGGCGGCTTCCTCGTCCTGCGGCCCCTCTTCGACGGCTCCGACGCGCCCGTCGCCGAGGACTACCCCGGCCCGGGCTCGGGCAGCGTGCCCGTCGTCATCGAGGAGGGCGCCACCGGGGCCGCGATGGGCAGCACCCTCGTCGAGGCCGGTGTCGTCGCCTCCCAGCAGGCCTTCGTCCAGGCCTTCAGCGCCAACCCCGACGCCGCGCAGATCCAGCCCGGCACCTACGAGCTCCTCGGTCAGATGCGCGCGGAGGACGCCGTCACCGCGCTCCTCAACCCCGCGAACAAGTCCGAGCTGCGGATCACCGTGCCCGAGGGCTGGCGGGCCGAGCAGATCTTCGAGCGCATCGCCAGCGTCGCCCAGATCCCCCTCGAGGAGGTCGAGGCCGCCGCCGCGGACCGCGAGGCGATCGGCCTGCCCGAGCAGGCCGCGGACAACCCCGAGGGCTGGTTCGCCGCCGCGACGTACACCCTGGAGCCCGACGCGGACGCCACCGCCATCCTCGCCGCCATGGTCGCGCAGACGAGGACCACGCTCGAGTCCCTCGACGTGCCCGCCGACCAGCAGCACGACGTCCTCACCCGCGCCTCGATCATCGAGCACGAGGTCAACCGGGAGGAGGACCAGGGGAAGGTCGCCCGCGTCCTGGAGAACCGCCTGCAGAACTGCAGCGACGACGGCCTCATCGGGATGGACTCGACGATCAACTACGGCGTGGGCCGCTCCGGCGGCGTGCCCGAGCGCTCGGAGCTGGACAACGCGGACAACCCCTACAACACCCGCATCCACCCCGGGCTGCCGCCCACGCCGATCGGCGCCCCCGGCGTCGCGGCCATCGAGGCCGTCCTCGACCCGCCCGAGGGCGACTGGTGCTACTTCGTCACCGTCAACCTCGACACCGGCGAGACACGCTTCACCGGCGACTACTCCGAGCACCTGCAGAACCAGGAGCTCTTCCGCGAGTGGCTGGCGACGAACCCGAGCGACGACGAGGGCTGACGTGAACGGCGGTGAGCCGGGCGGCCCCGCGCTGCCCACCTACGACGTGCTCCCGGCCGGCGCGCTGCCGGCCGGGGCCCGGCGGGCCGCCGTCCTCGGCAAGCCGGTGCGCCACTCCCTCTCACCCGTCCTCCACGGCGCCGCCTACGCGGCCCTGGGGCTGGAGTGGGTGTACGGGCTGGCGGAGGTCGACGCGCACGAGCTCGCCGGCGTCGTCGCGTCCCTCGACGCGCAGTGGGCGGGCCTCTCGCTCACCATGCCTCTCAAGCACGTCGCGCTCGAGGTGGCCGACGTCGTCGACCCGCTCGCGGAGGTCGTCGGCGCGGTCAACACCCTCATCGTCCAGCCCGGTCCCGGGCGCGGGCTGGTCGTCGGGGCGAACACCGACGTCCACGGCATCGTCGCCGCCCTGCGCGAGGCCGCGGGGACGGCGGGCTGGCGGCCCACGGGCGCCGTCGTGCTCGGGGGAGGGGCCACCGCCGCGTCCACCCTCGCCGCGCTCGCCGAGCTGGGCATCACCGACTCCCTCGTCCTCGTCCGCAACCCTGCCCGCGCCGGTGCGCTGCAGCGTGCGGCCCACCGGATGGGTGTCCACGCCACCCTGCGCCGCTGGTCCACGGTGAAGCAGGCCGCCGACGCCGTCACCTCGGCCGACGTCACCGTCTCCACCCTCCCCGCGGGCGCGGGCGACGAGCTCGGTGACCACCTCGCCTCCGGCGGCGGCACGTCCGGACGCGTCCTCCTCGACGTCGCCTACGACCCGTGGCCCAGCCGCCTGGCTGCCGGCTTCACCGCCGGGGGAGGCACCGTGGCGCCGGGCTGGGCGATGCTCCTCCACCAGGCCGCCGAGCAGGTGCGCCTCATGACCGGGCGCGCGGCCCCGCTCGAGGCGATGCGGGGGGCGCTCACCGACGCCCTCGCCCGCCGTGGCGGCTGAGCCGGCCGCCACCGCGCGCCGGTGGCGGGCACCGCGTCCCCTCGCGGGAGCCTGCGTGCTCGCCGTCGTCCTCACCGTGCTGGTCCACGGCTGGCGCGCCGACCTGCCCGCCGCCCTCGTCCTCGCCGTCGCCGGGGTGCTCCTCGCGGCCGAGGACCTCGCCAGCCACCGGCTGCCCAACGCGGTGCTCGCACCGACCGGCCTCGCGCTCACACTGCTGCTCCTCGTCGCCACGCTCGTCTCCGGCGCCTGGGACGGGCTGGTGCGCGCCGCCGTCGCCGCCGTGGCCTGCGCGCTCGGCTACCTCGCCCTCGCCCTGCTGCGCCCGGCGGGTCTGGGGATGGGCGACGTCAAGCTCGGGGCGCTGCTCGGGGCCTGGCTGGGGTGGCTCGGGTGGGGAGCCGTCGTGCTCGGGGTGCTGGCCGGCTTCGTCCTCGGCGGGGTGGCGGGGCTCGTCCTCCTCGTCGCGGGGCGAGCGACCCGGACGACGGCGATCGCGTTCGGTCCGTGGATGCTCCTCGGGGCCGCCGTGGCCGGCGCCCTCACCGTCCGGCTGGGGCCCGTGCTGGGTCTGTGAGCGCGCCGCCTGCCGGACGCCTCCCGGGCGTGTGGGCGGGCCGTGGCAGGATGCCAGGCATGCGTTGGTTGACAGCAGGGGAGTCCCACGGCGAGGCCCTCGTCGGCGTGGTCGAGGGCGTGCCGGCGGGCGTCGAGCTCGGCACCGAGGAGCTGCGCGCCGTGCTCGCGCGGCGGCGTCTCGGGTACGGCCGCGGCGCGCGGATGAAGTTCGAGCAGGACGAGGTGCGCCTCCTCGGCGGGGTGCGCCACGGCCGCACGATGGGCGGGCCCGTCGCCATCGAGATCGGCAACTCCGAGTGGCCCAAGTGGCAGACGGTGATGTCGGCGGACCCGGTGGACCCCAGCCTCCTCGAGGTCGACGCCGGCACCGGTGACCAGCGCGAGATCGCCCGCAACCGACCCCTCACCCGGCCGCGGCCCGGCCATGCCGACCTCGTCGGCATGACGAAGTACGCGCTGGACGACGCCCGCCCCGTCCTCGAGCGCGCCAGCGCGCGCGAGACCGCCACACGTGTCGCCCTGGGCGCCGTCGCCGCGGCGGTCCTCGAGCAGGTCTCCGGGGTGCGGCTGGTGTCCCACGTCGTCGCCGTCGGCCCCGTCGAGGTGCCCGACGACGCCCCCGCACCCGGCCCGGACGACGTCGCGGCGCTCGACGCCGACCCGATCCGCTGCTTCCACCCCTCCACGTCGGCCGCGATGGTCGAGGAGATCGACGCCTGCCGCAAGGACGGGGACACCCTCGGCGGCGTGGTCGAGGTCCTCGCCTACGGCCTGCCGCCGGGCCTCGGCTCCTTCGTCCACGGCGACCGCAAGCTCGACGCCCGCCTGGCCGGCGCCGTCATGGGCATCCAGGCGATCAAGGGGGTTGAGGTCGGGGACGGCTTCCGCACCGCGCGCCGCCGCGGGTCCGTCGCGCACGACGAGATCGTCCGCGAGGACGGCGGGGTGCAGCGCACCACCAACCGGGCCGGCGGCGTCGAGGGCGGCATGAGCAACGGCGAGGTGCTCCGCGTGCGCGCCGCGCTCAAGCCCATCTCCACCGTGCCCCGCGCGCTGCGCACCATCGACGTCTCCACCGGGGAGGCCGCCACAGCCATCCACCAGCGCTCGGACGTCTGCGCGGTGGCGCCGGCCGCCGTCGTCGCCGAGGCGATGGTCGCGCTCGTCCTCGCCGAAGCGCTCCTGGAGAAGACCGGCGGCGACTCCGTCGCCGAGTGCTCCCGCAACCTCGCCACCTACCTCGAGTCGATCCCCGAGGGCATGCGATGAGTAGCCGCGTCTCCCGTGCCCGCGTCGTCCTCGTCGGCCCACCGGGTGCGGGGAAGTCCACGGTCGGCCAGGTGCTCGCCCGCCTGCTCGGCGTCGAGCTCCTCGACACCGACGACGCCGTCGAGCGCCGCGAGGCCCGCACGATCAGCGACATCTTCATCGAGGACGGCGAGCCGTACTTCCGTGAGCTCGAGCACGCCGAGGTCCTCCGGGCGCTGGCCGAGCACGACGGCGTCGTGGCCCTGGGCGGGGGAGCGGTCGAGCACCCCGACACGCGCGCGGCCCTGCTCACCGTGCCGGTCGCCTACCTCGAGGTCTCCATGGCCAAGGCGCTGCCGCGCGTCGGGCTGTCCGGCGCCCGGCCGCTGCTCGTCGAGAGTCCGCGCGCCCGGTGGAAGGCCCTCATGGACGCCCGCCGCCCGCTCTACCAGGAGGTCGCCGGCCTCGTCGTCGACACCGACACCGAGCCGGTCGAGCGGCTCGCGACCCTCGTCGCCGAGGCGCTCGAGCGTGGCGACCTGCGCCCGAGGAGCGACGCGTGATCGAGGCGCGCGTGCCGGTGCGGGCCGAGCACGACTACGAGGTCGTCATCGGCCGCGGGCTCGACGGCGAGGTGGCCGGCGCCGTCGGCGCCGAGCAGCGGCGTGTGCTCCTCGTCCACCAGGCACCCCTCGCCGAGCGCGCCGGCCGGCTCGGCGCCACGCTCGAGTCCGCCGGTCACGAGGTCCACCTCGCGCTCGTGCCGGACGGCGAGCAGGCGAAGACGGCGGCCGTCCTCACCGACCTGTGGTCGCGCCTGGGCCGCGCGGCATTCACCCGCCAGGACCTCGTCGTCGGCCTCGGTGGCGGCGCCGCCACCGACCTCGCCGGCTTCGTCGCCGCCTCGTGGCTGCGCGGGGTCGCGGTCGTCCACGTGCCCACCACGCTGCTCGGGATGGTCGACGCCGCCGTCGGCGGCAAGGCCGCGATCAACACCCCCGAGGGCAAGAACCTCGTCGGTGCCTTCCACTCCCCGCGCGCCGTCGTCTGCGACCTCGACGCGCTCCTCACGCTGCCGGCCGAGGACCACGCCGCCGGGCTCGCCGAGGTCGTCAAGGCCGGCTTCATCGCTGACCCCCGGATCCTCGAGCTCGTCGAGGCCGACTCCGGCGCCGCCGCGCGCGACGCCCGCTCCCCGGAGCTCGCCGAGCTCGTCACCCGGGCGGTCCAGGTGAAGGCGGAGGTCGTCTCCGACGACCTCCGCGAGGCGGGGCGCCGGGAGTTCCTCAACTACGGGCACACGCTCGCCCACGCGATCGAGCTGAGCGAGGACTTCCGCTGGCGCCACGGGGACGCCGTCGCCGTCGGCATGGTGTTCGCGGCCGAGCTGGCCCGCGCCGCCGGCCGGCTCCCCGACGCGGACGTCGCCCGGCACCGTGACGTCCTGCGGTCCCTCGGCCTGCCCGTGGGCTACCGCCAGGACCGCTGGCCGCTGCTCCTCGAGGCGATGGGCCGGGACAAGAAGACGCGCGGCGCCACCCTCCGCTTCGTCGTCCTCGACGGCATCGGGCGGCCCGGACGGCTCGAGGGTCCCGCCCCTGGCCTCCTCGAGACGGCCTACGCCGCACTCGCGCTCTGAAAGGGTGAGGCCTTGATCTCGCCGTATCAAGAGTCTAGCCTTGTCTCATGTTCGTCATGACCGCCGACCAGAAGTCCAGCCGCCGGCGCGGCGACGCCGTGCCCGGGCTCCTCGACGCCGTCGCGGCGTGGCGCGACCGGCAGCCGTCCGACCCCTTCGTCCTGCCGGTCGAGCGCACCGTCGGGGACGAGGTGCAGGGTGTGCTCTCCGACGCGCGCGCCGTGGTCGCGCTCGCCCTGCTGCTCCAGCGGCTGGGTGGCTGGAGCGTGGGCATCGGTGCGGGCCCGGTCGTCGAGCCGCTCGCCGAGTCGGCGCCGGCCAGCTCCGGGGAGGCCTTCATCCTCGCGCGCACCGCGGTCGAGCGGGCCCGGGGGCGGTCGGCGAGCGTGCCCCTCGCCGTCGACGGCGCCGCCCCCGGGGCCGCGGAGGAGGCCGAGGCCCTGCTCCAGCTGCTCGCCGCGGTGGTCCGCCGCCGCAGTGGCGCCGGCTGGGAGGTCGTCGACCTCGTCGCGGAGGGCGGCACCCAGCGCGCGGCCGCCGAGCGTCTGGGCATCAGCGCCCAGGCCGTCAGCCAGCGGCTCGACGCCGCGCTGTGGCAGGAGGAGGTGCGGCTGCACCCGCTGGCAGCCCGGCTGCTCGTCGCCGCCGAGGAGGGGTCCTCATGAGCTGGGCCGGTGCAGGTGTCGTCGTCGCGGCGCTCGTCGTCTCCATCCTCCTCGGGCGCGTCGTCACCGGCCTCGTCCTGCGCCGCGTGCAGTCGGCCCCGCCCGCGAACGGGGTGCTCCGCGGCGGCACCTGGATCGGGATGCTCGAGCGTGCGGCCATCACCGGCGCCGTCCTGGCAGGGTTCCCGGAGGGTGTCGCCGTCGTCCTCGCGGTCAAGGGCCTGGGCCGCTACCCGGAGCTGCGCGAGAGCCACCCCGACAAGGTGAGCCCGGCCGCCGAGCGGTTCATCATCGGCACGCTCATCTCCTACACGTGGGCCGGGGCGTGCGCCGTGCTGGGTCTGTGGGCGCTCGACGCGATAGGCTGACTGCCGCTCTCTCGAAAGGAACACCTCAGTGGCCACCACGAACGACCTCAAGAACGGCATGGTCCTCGTCATCGACGGGAACCTCTGGTCCGTCGTCGAGTTCCAGCACGTCAAGCCCGGCAAGGGCCCCGCCTTCGTGCGCACCAAGATCAAGAACGTGCTCTCCGGCAAGACGATCGACAGGACCTTCAACGCCGGCGTCAAGGTCGAGACCGCCACGGTGGACCGCCGCGACATGCAGTACCTGTACCAGGACGGTGACGACTACGTGTTCATGGACACGTCGACGTACGACCAGATCCTCATCGGCGCGGACATCGTCGGGGACGCCGCGAACTTCCTCCTCGAGGGGCAGATGGCGACCGTCGCCACGCACGAGGGCCGGGTCCTGTACATCGACCTGCCCGCCTCCGTCGTCCTCGAGATCACCTACACCGAGCCGGGTCTCCAGGGCGACCGCTCCTCCGCCGGCACCAAGCCCGCCACCGTCGAGACCGGCTACGAGATCCAGGTGCCGCTCTTCCTCGAGCAGGGGACCAAGGTCAAGGTCGACACGCGCACCGGGGACTACCTCGGCCGCGTGAACGACTGACATGGCGGCACGCTCCAAGGCGCGCACCCGCGCCGTCGACGTCCTCTACGAGGCCGACCAGCGCGCGCTGGCCGGCTGGGAGGTCGAGCTGCGCGAGCTGCTCACCCAGCGCCTGCAGCACACGGCGGCCCAGACCGCGCTGCCGCAGTACGCGGTGGAGATCGTCGAGGGCGTGGCCGACCATGCCACCGAGATCGACGAGCTCATCACGACCTACGCCCAGGACTGGACCCTCCCGCGGATGCCTGCGGTCGACCGGGCCATCCTGCGCCTGGGCGTGTGGGAGGTCATGTTCAACGACGACGTGCCGGGCGCCGTCGCGGTCGACGAGGCGGTGGCCCTGGCCACCAAGCTGTCGACCGACGAGTCGCCCCGCTTCGTCAACGGCCTCCTCGGCCGCATCCTCCAGCTGGAGGCCGGCGGCCGCTGAGCCGCGACCGAGCCGGAGCCGGGATCCCCGTGGGGGCCCGGCTCCGGCCGCGGTCGGACCTGTCGGCCGCGTCGTCGGTGGCGCGGGGTCGGCGGCACCTCCGCGCCCGACGTCTTCCCACGCGGCCGTGTCTGTGCACAGAATGCTGTCCAGGGCGGTCACACGTACACCGTCCAACATGCAAGACAGCGCGCGTGTCGGGGGCCGATGAGTTCACCATCGAGTCACCGGGGAGTAAAGTTCCCGCTCGCTGGGTCAACGGCGCCCCACTTCTGGTCAAGTCATCACGGAACAAGGGGAAAAGCACCATGGGCCCGATCCACGGAACCACGCCGCAGCCGGGGGCGCCGCCGCGCCAGGGTCTCTACGACCCCTCGTACGAGCACGACGCCTGTGGCGTCGCCTTCGTCGCCACGCTGCGCGGGACTCCGGGCCGCGACATCGTCGACGCCGCTCTCACGGCACTCGCCAACCTCGACCACCGCGGTGCCGTCGGTGCCGAGCAGGACACCGGCGACGGCGCCGGCATCCTCCTTCAGGTGCCGGACGCCTTCCTCCGTGCCGAGCTGCCCTTCGCGCTCCCGGAGCCCGGTCACTACGCCGCCGGCCTGGCCTTCCTGCCCGGCGGCAACGGGGCGTCCACCGAGCGGGCGGCGGCTGTGGCCACCATCGAGCGCATCGCCGTCGAGGAGGGGCTGCGCGTGCTCGGCTGGCGCGAGGTGCCCGTCGTCGAGAACCTCGTCGGGCAGATGGCCCGGTCCACGATGCCGGCCTTCCGCCACCTCGTCGTCACGGACGCGGACGGCGAGCGCTCCGGCGTCGCGCTGGACCGCCTGACCTACCGGCTGCGCAAGCGCGCCGAGCACGAGCTGGGCGTCTACTTCGCCTCGCTGTCCTCCCGCACGCTCGTCTACAAGGGCATGCTCACCACCGAGCAGCTCGGGAGCTTCTTCCCCGACCTCGCCGACCCGCGCCTCGTGAGCGCGCTGGCGCTCGTCCACTCGCGGTTCTCGACCAACACCTTCCCCTCGTGGCCGCTGGCGCAGCCCTTCCGGATGGTCGCGCACAACGGCGAGATCAACACCGTCCGCGGCAACCGGAACTGGATGGGCGCGCGCGAGGGCGTGGCGTCCAGCGAGCTGCTCGGCGACCTCGAGCCGCTGCTGCCCGTGTGCCCGCCCGGCGCGAGCGACTCCGCCTCCTTCGACGAGGTGCTCGAGCTGCTCCACCTCGGCGGACGCTCGCTGCCCCACGCGGTGCTCATGATGATCCCCGAGGCGTGGCAGAACCACGGCGAGATGGACGCGGCGCGGCGCGCCTTCTACGAGTACCACGCGACGATCATGGAGCCCTGGGACGGCCCCGCGGCGATGACCTTCACCGACGGCACCGTCATCGGCGCCGTCCTGGACCGCAACGGGTTGCGCCCGGCCCGCTACGTCATCACCGAGGACGGGCTCGTCGTCCTCGCCTCGGAGTCCGGCGTCCTCGACATCGACCCCGCGACCGTCGTGCGCAAGGGCCGCCTCGAGCCGGGCCGCATGTTCCTCGTCGACACCGCCGCGGGGGAGGTCGTCGACGACGACGCCCTCAAGGACGAGCTCGCGGCCGCCGCCCCGTACGCGGACTGGCTTGCCGAGCACACGCTCCACCTCGCCGACCTGCCCGACCGCGAGCACGTGCTGCACTCCCGCTCCTCGGTGACGCGGCGCCAGCAGGTGTTCGGCTACAGCGAGGAGGAGCTGCGCGTCCTCCTCGCACCGATGGCGCGCACCGGTGCCGAGGCCCTCGGGTCGATGGGCACCGACACGCCGATCGCCGTGCTCTCCACCCGGCCCCGGATGCTCTTCGACTACTTCGCCCAGCAGTTCGCCCAGGTGACCAACCCGCCGCTGGACGCGATCCGGGAGGAGCTCGTCACGTCGCTGGGCGGCGCGATCGGCCCCGAGCCGAACCTCCTCGCCGAGGTCCCCGAGCACGCCCGCAAGCTCGTGCTGCCCTTCCCGACGATCGACAACGACCAGCTCGCGAAGATCGCCCACGTCGGCAGCGCCCGCGCCGGCAAGGGCCTGCGCTCGGTCGTGGTCTCCGGCCTGTACCCGGTGGCCGGCGGGGGAGCGGCGCTCGAGCAGCGCCTGGAGGAGATCTTCGCGGAGGTCGACACCGCGATCGAGGACGGCGCGAGCTTCATCGTGCTGTCCGACCGCCACTCCACGGCCGCGCTCGCCCCGATCCCCTCGCTGCTCCTCACCGCGGCCGTGCACCACCACACGCTGCGTCGCCGCACGCGCACCAAGGTCAGCCTCCTCGTGGAGGCCGGCGACGTGCGCGAGGTCCACCACGTCGCCCTGCTCGTCGGCTACGGCGCGGCCGCGGTCAACCCCTACCTCGCCATGGAGAGCGCCGAGGAGCTCGTCCACACGGGCGCCGTCACCGGCCTCACCACGGAGCAGGCCGTCTCCAACGTCATCCGTGCGCTCGGCAAGGGTGTGCTCAAGGTGATGAGCAAGATGGGGATCTCGACGGTCTCCTCCTACCGCGGCGCCCAGGTCTTCGAGTCCCTCGGCCTGTCCCGCGAGCTCGTGGCCCGCTACTTCACCGGCACCCCCGCCCCGCTCGACGGCGTCGGTCTCGACGTGCTCGCGGCGGAGGTGGCCGCCCGGCACGCGACGGCCTACCCGCCCTCGGGGATCTCGCCCGCCGACCGCAGCCTGCGGTCCGGTGGGGAGTACCAGTGGCGCCGCGACGGCGAGCCGCACCTCTTCGACCCGGAGACGGTCTTCCGGCTGCAGCACGCCACGCGCGCCCGCCGTATGGACGTCTTCCGCGACTACACCCGCCGGGTGGACGAGCAGGCCGAGCGCCTCATGACGCTGCGCGGGCTGTTCCGGCTGCGCGAGCGCGCACCGATCCCGGTCGACGAGGTCGAGCCGGTGAGCGAGATCGTCAAGCGCTTCTCCACCGGTGCGATGTCCTACGGGTCGATCTCCGCCGAGGCGCACGAGACGCTCGCGATCGCGATGAACTCCCTCGGTGCACGCTCCAACAGCGGGGAGGGCGGGGAGGACACCGACCGTCTCCACGACCCGCGGCGCCGCTCCGCGGTCAAGCAGGTGGCGTCCGGGCGCTTCGGCGTGACGGCCGACTACCTCACGAGCGCCGACGACATCCAGATCAAGATGGCCCAGGGCGCCAAGCCCGGTGAGGGTGGTCAGCTGCCGGGCACCAAGGTCTACCCGTGGGTCGCCGGCACCCGGCACTCCACCCCGGGCGTCTCGCTCATCTCCCCGCCGCCCCACCACGACATCTACTCGATCGAGGACCTCGCCCAGCTCATCCACGACCTCAAGAACGCCAACCCCGAGGCGCGGGTGCACGTCAAGCTCGTGAGCGAGGTGGGCATCGGCACGGTCGCGGCCGGGGTCGCCAAGGCGCACGCCGACGTCGTCCTCGTCTCCGGGCACGACGGCGGGACGGGCGCCAGTCCGCTGACCTCGCTCAAGCACGCCGGCGGACCCTGGGAGCTGGGCCTGGCCGAGACCCAGCAGACGCTCATCGTCAACGGCCTGCGCGACCGGATCACCGTCCAGACCGACGGCCAGCTCAAGACCGGTCGCGACGTCGTCATCGCCGCGCTGCTCGGGGCGGAGGAGTACGGCTTCTCCACTGCGCCGCTCGTCGTCGCCGGCTGCATCATGATGCGCGTGTGCCACCTGGACACCTGCCCGGTCGGCATCGCGACGCAGAACCCCGAGCTCCGTGAGCGCTTCACCGGCAAGGCCGAGCACATCGTCGCGTTCTTCGAGTTCGTCGCCCAGGAGGTGCGCGAGATGCTCGCCTCCCTCGGGCTGCGCTCCCTCGACGAGGCGGTGGGCCGCGTCGACCTGCTCGACACGGACGAGGCCGTGGGTCACTGGAAGACCGCGGGCCTGGACCTGTCGCCGATCCTCGCGGACGTCGACCCGGCGCCCGGCACCGCCCGCCGCCGTATCCGTGCGCAGGACCACGGGCTGGAGAAGAGCCTGGACGTCACCCTCATCGAGCGGGCCCGCCCCGCCCTCGAGGACGGCGCCCCGGTCCGCCTCGACCTGCCGGTCTGCAACGTCAACCGCACCGTCGGCACGCGGCTGGGCCACGAGGTCGTCAAGCGCCACGGCGCGGCCGGCCTGCCCGACGGCACGATCGAGATCACTCTGCGCGGGACCGCCGGCCAGTCCTTCGGCTCGCTCCTGCCGCCGGGGATCACGCTGCGCCTGCTCGGTGACGCGAACGACTACGTCGGCAAGTCGCTGTGCGGCGGGCGCGTCGTCGTCCGGCCGGAGGAGGAGTCGCGGCTCGTCGCCGCGGACAACACCATCGCCGGCAACGTCATCGGCTACGGCGCGACGTCGGGGGAGCTGTTCCTCTCCGGGCGCGTCGGTGAGCGCTTCTGCGTGCGCAACTCCGGCGCGACCGCCGTCGTCGAGGGGGTGGGCGACCACGCTCTCGAGTACATGACCGGGGGCACCGTGCTCATCGCCGGCCCCACCGGCCGCAACCTCGGGGCGGGCATGTCGGGCGGTACCGCCTACGTGCTCGACCTCGACCGCGGGCGGGTCAACGCCCCCGCCGTGGCCGACGGCGAGCTCCTCCTCGTCGACCTCGACGCCGAGGACCGTTCCATCGTCCTCGACCTGCTCCGACGCCACCACGAGCACACCGGCTCTGCCGTGGCCGCCGAGCTCCTCGCCGACGCCGACGCCGCGTGCGCCCGTTTCGTCAAGGTCCTGCCCAGCCGCTTCGCGGCCGTCTCCGCCGCCCTCGCCGACGCCGCCCAGGAGGGCCTGGACGCCGGTTCCCCGGACGTGTGGAGCACCATCCTGGAGGTGTCCAATGGCTGACCCCCGCGGTTTCCTGAACTACCGGGAGCGCGAGCTGCCCGCCCGCCGCCCGGTCCCGGTGCGGATCCTCGACTTCCGCGAGGTCTACGAGCGGCGGCAGGAGGACGCGCCCGCGCTCGTCCGCCAGGCCACCCGCTGCATGGACTGCGGTGTGCCGTTCTGCCACGCCGGCTGCCCGCTGGGCAACCTCATCCCGGAGTGGAACGAGCTCACCCGACGCGAGGACTGGGAGGCGGCGATCGGCCGGCTCCACGCGACGAACAACTTCCCGGAGTGGACCGGGCGGCTGTGCCCCGCGCCGTGCGAGAGCGCGTGCGTCCTGGGCATCAACCAGCCCGCGGTGACGATCAAGAACATCGAGCAGTCCATCGCGGACACCGCCTGGGACCAGGGCCTGGTGACCCCGCAGGTGCCGGACCGGCAGACCGGCCGCACGGTCGCCGTCATCGGCAGCGGCCCGGCGGGTCTGGCCGCCGCCCAGCAGCTCACGCGGGCCGGCCACACCGTGGCCGTGCTCGAGCGCGACGACCGCATCGGCGGCCTGCTCACCTACGGCATCCCCGACTTCAAGATGGAGAAGGTCCAGGTGGACCGCCGGGTGGCGCAGATGGAGGCCGAGGGCACGGTCTTCCGCCCCGGCGTGGACGTCGGCACCGACGTCACCGGCGAGCAGCTGCGGGAGCGGTACGACGCCGTCGTGCTCGCGCTCGGGGCCACGGTCCCGCGCGAGGTGCCCGTCCCCGGTCGCGACCTGGGCGGCATCCACGTCGCGATGGACTACCTCGTCCAGTCCAACCGGGTCGTCGCCGGTGACGACGTCCCGGACCAGGTGACGGCGGCCGGTAAGGACGTCGTCATCATCGGCGGCGGTGACACCGGCTCGGACTGCTTCGGCACCGCCCGCAGGCAGGGAGCCCGCTCGGTCACCCAGATCGACATCAACGTCCGGCGCGGCGAGGACCGCGCGCCGGGGGAGCCGTGGCCGATGGACCCGCGGGTCTTCACGGTCTCGACCTCCCACGAGGAGGGCGGGGAGCGGATCTTCGGCACCGCGACCCTCGAGTTCGTCTCCGACGGGAGCGCCGGTGCGGGCCAGGTCACCCACATCCGGATGGTCGAGGTGGTCCGGCACGCCGACCGCTCCACGACCCCCGTCGAGGGCACCGAGCGGCTCATCCCCGCCCAGCTCGTCCTCATCGCCATCGGCTTCGAGGGCGTGCCCCGCGGCGGGCTGGTCGACCAGCTCGGCGTGGACGTCGACGAGCGTGGGCGTGTCGTCCACGACGAGATGTTCGCCACGTCCGTGCCCGGAGTGTTCGTCGCCGGCGACGCCGGCCGCGGCCAGTCGCTCATCGTCTGGGCCATCGCGGAGGGCCGGTCCTGCGCGGCAGCGGTGGACCACTACCTCGACGGAGGCAGTGGCCTGCCCGTCCCCGTGACGGCGTCCAGCGCCCCGCTGGGGGCCGGGATCGCGAGCCTCGGCTCCTAGCCGGCCGAGAGGGGCGTTCGCCGGGCGAACGTCCCTCTCGCGACGACGAATCGGGCTATAGGCTGATCACCATGCGTAGAGCAAAGATCGTGTGCACCCTTGGACCGGCTACAGAGTCGGCCGACCAGATTCAGGCGCTCGTCGACGCCGGCATGGACGTGGCCCGGATCAACCGAAGCCACGGCTCCGCTGCCGAGCACGAGGCCGTCTACCACCGCGTGCGGGACGCCGCGCAGGCCTCCGGCCGCGCCGTCGCCGTCCTCGTCGACCTGCAGGGGCCGAAGATCCGCCTCGGGCGGTTCGTCGAGGGGGAGGTCGAGCTCAGCGAGGGCCAGACCTTCACCATCACCACCGAGGACGTCCCCGGCACCGCCGAGATCGCGTCGACGACGTACGCGGGCCTCCCGGGCGACTGCACCCCCGGTGACCGCATCCTCATCGACGACGGCCGTGTCGCCGTGCGGATCCTCGAGGTCGACGGCCCCCGCGTCGTCACCCGCGTCGAGGTCGCCGGCCCCGTCTCCAACAACAAGGGCCTCAACCTGCCCGGTGTCGCCGTCAGCGTCCCGGCCCTGTCCGACAAGGACAAGGAGGACCTGCGCTGGGCGCTGCGCCTCGGCGCCGACGTCATCGCGCTGTCCTTCGTCCGCTTCGCCGCGGACATCGACGACGTCCACGCGATCATGGACGAGGAGGGACGCCGCGTCCCGGTCGTCGCCAAGATCGAGAAGCCGCAGGCCGTGGAGAACCTCGTCGAGATCGTCGACGCCTTCGACGGCATCATGGTCGCCCGCGGCGACCTCGGCGTGGAGCTGCCGCTCGAGGAGGTGCCGATCGTCCAGAAGCGCGCCGTCGAGCTCGCCCGCCGCAACGCGAAGCCGGTCATCGTCGCCACCCAGGTGCTCGACTCGATGATCACCAACCCCCGCCCCACCCGCGCGGAGGTCTCCGACTGCGCCAACGCCATCCTCGACGGCGCCGACGCGGTCATGCTCTCCGGTGAGACCTCGGTGGGCCAGTTCCCGATCGAGGCCGTCCGCACGATGGCCCGCATCGTCGAGCACACCGAGGAGGAGGGCGGTGAGCGCATCGCGCCGCTGGGCACCACCCCGCACACCCGCGGCGGTGTCATCACCAGGGCCGCCGCCGACATCGGTGAGCTGCTCGGCGTGAAGTACCTCGTCACCTTCACCCAGTCCGGGGACTCCGCGCGCCGCATGTCGCGCCTGCGCTCCTCGATCCCGCTGCTTGCCTTCACGCCGCTCACGGCCACGCGCAGCACGCTGGCGCTGAGCTGGGGTGTGCAGACCTACGAGGTCCCCGAGGTCGCCCACACCGACGAGATGGTCGCGCAGGTGGACAAGGTCCTCACCAGCTCGGGCCTCGCGGAGGACGGTGACCGCATCGTCATC
The DNA here is from genome assembly GCF_009193135.1 of Georgenia satyanarayanai. Lineage (GTDB taxonomy): Bacteria > Actinomycetota > Actinomycetes > Actinomycetales > Actinomycetaceae > Oceanitalea > Oceanitalea satyanarayanai. Next base: position 34,002 of record NZ_VUKC01000006.1, on the reverse strand, counting down.
GTCGCGGGCATGCCCCCGGGCCAGGTCGGCAGCACGAACTCCATCCGGGTCCACAAGGTCGGCGAGCTCCCGAGCCCCAGCTGACCCGCGTCACCCACCGATCTCAGCCCCGTCGGGTTCGCCCGGCGGGGTTGAGTCGTCCCACGGGGACGTCGGCACGCCGCACGAGGACGCCGGCGCGACGCCGCGCTCAGGCGGTGGTGGCCTCGCCGGCGGCGGGGGGCGCACCGAGTGCGCCTGCGATGCGCTGCTCGACGGCGTCGGTGGCGGCCGTGGGCAGGACGACGAGGCCCTCGAGCTCCCGCGTGGCACGACGGTAGGCCGACTGCCGCTCGGCGTGACCGGCGGCCGGGTCCTCCGCCAGCGCGAGGAAGCGCTTGGCGCGCAGGAGCGCCTGCTGCTCGCCCGGGGAGAAGTCGGAGGCGCGCCGCCGGCGGGCCTCCTGCTCGGCCCGGTCGAACGCCGTCTCGTAGCGGCGGACCGCCTCCCGGTAGGCGGCGAGGTCGGCCGGCTCGGCGAGGAGCAGGGCCGGGTCGTCCGGGCGGGCCGCCTCGGCGTCCCGCCGCGCGCGGTGGAAGTCCACGGTGAGCGGCTCACGCATGTCGGTGATGAGGGGGTAGTCGATGAGCGCGGCGACGTCGAGCTCGTAACGCAGCCAGCGGGCGTTGACGGCGTCGTGGCGGGCGAGTGTCCGCTCCACCTCCGTGCGCGTGGCGGCGGCCTGGTCGGTCGCCGCGGCGCGGGCCCCGTACTTGATCCGGGCGAGCTCGAGCCGGTCGCGACGGCGCCGCTCGTCCCACGTGCGCACGTTCTTCGCGACCGCCCCGACCGAGCCGCCGAACGCCGCCCCGAGCGGGAACACGAGCCACCAGTACGCGCCCACGAACTCGAAGAAGGTCACGGTCGGGAGTGTAGCGACGGGGTGCACGGGTGGATGTCGGTGCGCCCCCGTAGCCTCGACGGCGAAGGGGGTGGGGGCATGCCGTTCGTGAGGGAGTCCAAGGGTCGGTGGCACGTGTGCGCCACCGTGGACCTGCGCCAGCTGCCCGAGCGGCACCGGACCCGGACGCGGTTCGAGGTCCTCGAGGAGTTCGGGTACACCCGGCTGCCGCCGGACGGACGCGATGCCGCCGGTCCCACGTGGTCACGGGCGGCCGTCGAGCACGTCGTACCGCCCGGCTTCGTCACTGACCTCGCCTCGGTGCCGGCGGTGCTGTGGGGCGTCATCGCGAGCTACGGTCGCCAGACCCTGCCCGCTGTCCTCCACGCCACGCTCTACGCCGCCGCACGCGCCGCTCCCCGAGCCCCCCGCACCCGGCGCCTGCGCCGGGAGGCGGACACCCTGTTCCGCCTCACCCTGCGCGACACCGGGGCGGGACCGGTGCGGCAGTGGCTCATGTGGGCGGGGGTGCGGACGTTCGGCAGCCCGGTGGTCGTCGTCCCGCTCGTGGTGACGGGAGTGGTGCTGCTCGCGGTCGGCGCACTCGCGCTGGGTGGCTGGCTGACGGCTCCCGCGATCGCGCTGGCGGCCGTCATCACCGCAGCGGCCGCCCTGCTCGCCGCCCTCGTCGTGACCGGCGTCGAGGAGGGGGACGACGGGCGAGCGCACGTCCGGGCCGACAGCCTCGGCGGCCTGGTGGGGGCGTGCGGGCTCGTGCTCGTCGCGGCACCACCGGTCGTCGTCGTCATCGTCGTCACGACTCTCGTGCGCGTCGTCGTCGAGCTGGGGGAGGAGCCGGTGGCCGGCCCCGGGCGCCCCGTGGAGGAGACGGCGCCGACGGCGCGGATCACGTGGTCCCCGCTGCTCGCCCGTTCCCCCGGCCAGGCGAGGCCTGCGCCGAGCCGGGAGCCCTGAGCTCGGACGGCAACGACCGCGGAGCCGTCCTCACGGCTCCGCGGTCGTCTCCCTGTCAGCTCAGACGCGGCACCAGATCCACCACGGCACCGCGGTGCAGAAGGAAACCTGCGGGGTGATCTCACTGCCGCCGGGCGCCGACACCACGGGCTGCGTGACGACGGGGGTCGTGCCGCCAGGAAGCTCGTGGCTCCCGGGCACGGACGCCGCGGCCGGGGCCACGGACAGGCCGACGACCGCGAGGGCGACGGCCGCGGTGCGGACGATGGTGCGCTTCATCAGATCCTCATTCTCTGGAGAAAGGGTGGAGGTTTCCCACATCGTCCCCGCCCAACGTCGCGGCAGTCATCCTTCGGAAGTAGGAAGAGGATCCGCCATGAGGAGGGTTTGTGGTCAGGTGCCGATCAGCGGACAAGGCGCCGCTCGTAGGCGTACACGACGATCTCGAGCCGCGAGCCGACCCCCATCTTTCGCATGATTGACGAGACATGGGTCTTCACGGTGGTCTCGGCGACGAAGAGCTCCTCGGCGATCTGGCCGTTGGACCGGCCGCGGCAGAGCAGCTCGAGGACCTCGTGCTCGCGCGAGGAGAGGCCGATGTCCGCGGCCTCGGCGGAGCTCGGCGTCCGCAGCAGGTAGTTGTCGATGAGGCGGTCGGTCGGCCCGGGGGAGACCACCCGGTTGCCGCTGTGCGCCCGGCGGATCGACTGGACGAGGTCCTGGGGGCTCGTGTTCTTGAGCAGGAACCCGGCTGCCCCGGCGTCGAGCGCCTCGAGGAGAAACTCGTCCTCGTCGAAGGTCGTGAGGAGGACGATGCGCAGCTGGGGGAACTCCTTGCGGAGCTGGACGGTCGCCTCGATCCCCGTCATGACCGGCATCTGGATGTCCATGATGACGAGGTCCGGGTCGTGCGCGCGCACGAGGTCGCGTACCTGCGACCCGTCGTCGGCGGTCCCGACGACGTCGATGTCGTCCGCGGTCGCCACGTAGCTCTGGAGCGTCGCGAGGACCATGGGGTCGTCGTCCACGAGCAGCACGCGGATCGTGGCCTTGTCGGTGGGTCCCTCGGCACCCTCAGTGCTGTGCGGCACGCTCTACCTGTCCTTCGGTCGCGGAACTGATCGTCGGGATGGATGCCTGGATGATCCATCTCCCATCATGATGGCGTACGACCAGGCTGCCTCCGACCGCCTCGACACGTTCCCGCACGCCGATGAGGCCCACGCCCGAGCTGAGCGCACTGTCCGCCTCGGCGCCCTCGCGGGCGTCGTTGAGGAACAGGGCGCGGGTCTCGACGTCGGTGCGCTCGATCATCACCGTGCACGGCGCACCGGGGCGGGCGTACTTCGCCATGTTGGCCGTGCACTCCTGGATGACGCGCACGAGCGCGGTGCGCACGGAGAATGGCAGCGGGAGGTCGACGTGGTCCTCGACGTGCACCTGGAGCCTGTGGCCCGCGCGCTCGAGGGAGGCCCGGGCATCGTCGAGCGCGCGCTGGAGGGTGGGGGCGGCGGCGGCGATCGCCGCCGGCACGTTTTCCGTGCCGGGCCGCCGCACGCCGCTGTCCTCGGTGCGCAGGATCTTGAGCACACCGCGCATGCTCACGACCGACTGGCGGCCGATGGCGATCGCGTGGTCGATCTCCTCGAGCACCCGGGGGTCCTGGATGCCGGTCAGCTTCGCGCGCTCGAGCGCCATGATGATCGAGGTGATGTCGTGGATCGAGGTGTCGTGCAGCTCCCGCGCGAGATCACGGCGCTGGCGCGCCAGCTGCACCATCGAGTTCTGCTGGAAACGGTCGACGGATCTGAGCATCGAGCGGACGGCCTCGCCGATGACACAGGGGAGCAGGAAGATCGTCAGCCAGGTCACGAGATCGGCGAGCGGGATGTCTGTCGGTTGCACAACCGTGAGGATGACGACGACGGACAGGACGTAGAGGTAGCCGATCTGCCGCGGCCGTGAGGCGATGAGCACACCGGCGATGAGCATCGAGGCGACGATCGTCAGGGAGAAGGGGTGGAAACCGAGAACGACCTCGGCGACGACGAGCGGCAGGGACAGCGCGGCGGCGATCACCGGCCAGCGCGCCAGGCCGTAGAGAATGAGGACCGCCGCCACCTGGACGAGCGTCAGCGCCGTCGGCAGGTTGTCGACCTCGCTGACGTACAGCTCCCAGCCCAGCAGGAGCGTCACGCCGACGTAGAGGAGGAGGCGGGCGCGCCGGGCCCACCGCGTCTTGACGTCGGGCTCTCGGCCGAGCCTGGACGCGGCGCGTGCGGTCGTGCCGCGAAGACGGTGCATGAGGTCCATCACGCCAAATCGTTCCACACCCGGGCGCAGCCTGGTACGGGTTCCCGCACCCCACGGACGCGCGGTGCGGGTGCGGACCATGCCGGAGCAGCCGATCCTGGCCCGATGGCAGCAGGAGTGCCCACCTCCGTCCCCGCCACCGCGGCACGCGCGGCCGCAGCGGCCACTGGTCAGGTCCTCGGCGTCGCGCTGGGCGCGCTCGGCCGGGTCCGCCGGGGCAGGTCGTTGCACCCGCGGGGCACCGTCCACGAGGCGGTCCTCACCGTCTGGGGAGCGGAGCGCCCGTGGGGAGTCCCGCTCCTCGACCGCGCCGGCGAGCACCGGTGCGTCGTCCGCGTCTCACGAGCGGCGGGGCTGCCCCCACCCCTCCCGGACGCCCGCGGCCTGGCGCTCCGCCTCGAGGAGCCGACGGGCACGGTCGACCTCCTCGTCTCGACGACCGGCGTCGGCCCGCTCACCCGGTTCGTCCTGATCCCGCGCCGCACGGAACGCCGGCCGATGACGTCGCTGCTCCCCGTCCGCACCCCCACCGGCGCTCTCCAGCTGCGGCTCACGCCGGTCGCCCCCGACGGCGCCGCCCGGACCTGGCTGCTGAGCGCGGCTCGCGGGCGTGGTCCCTGGGAACCCGTAGGCCGTCTCGTCGCCACGGCGCAGCCGGTGCGGCCGGACCCGGACCCGCCGCTGCGGTTCGACCCCGTGCGCCACCTGCCCGCCGGCGTGAGCCAGTACCCGTGGGTACGGCTGGTGCGTGACCCCGCCTACGTCCGGTCGCGGCAGTGGTCCCCGTCGTCGCGCTGGCGTCGCCGCCCGGGTGCGTGACCCGGACGCCCGCGTGATAGTGAGCAGGGCCACAACCCGGCCCACACCGCCGACCGGGTGGACTCACGAGGAGGCAGGATGTTCTTCCACAAGCAAGAGCTGCAGTTCAGCGCCACACCGGACAAGCCCGACGCCGTCTACGCCCGCAAGCTCCAGGAGGTGCTCGGCGGCCAGTACGGCGAGATCAGCGTCGCCATGCAGTACGCGTTCCAGGGCTGGAACATGCACATCCCCGGAAAGTACCGCGATCTCGTGTTCGGCATCGGGGCCGAGGAGTTCGGCCACGTCGAGATGCTCGCCGTCATGATCGCCCAGCTCCTCGAGAAGTCGCCGCTCGGGATCACGACCGACGCCGTCCAGGCGGACCCCACGGTCGCCGCGGTCATCGGTGGGACGGACGTCCAGCACGCCATCGTCGCCGGGGCCGGTGCCCGCCCGGTCGACTCCAACGGCAACCCCTGGCAGGGCTCGTACATCACCGCGAGCGGCAACCTGCTCGCCGACTTCACGGCCAACGCCAACGCCGAGATGCAGGGCCGGGTCCAGGTGGCCCGGCTCTACCACATGACCGACGACTCCGGAGTGCGGGACATGCTCGCCTTCCTCCTCGCCCGCGACACCATGCACCAGAACCAGTGGCTGCGGGCGGTCGAGGAGCTCAAGGCCGACGGGTTGGAGGAGCTGCCCACGCCGAGCAACTTCCCGCAGAAGAAGGAGCACACCGAGGTCTCCTACCAGTACCTCAACTTCTCCGACGGCGAGCACGCCAAGGAGGGCAGCTGGGCCTCGGGGCCGTCCATCGACGGCAAGGGCGAGCACACCTACCACGACGGCCCGACGACGTCGGCACCCATGCCGCCGCCCACCCGGCCGGACGCGCGCTTCTACGGCACCACCGACGTGCCAAACCGCGTGGAGAAGATCGCCGGCACGGTGCAGGACAAGCTGCACCGCGAGTAGGACCCACCGGTGGACGGGGGCCGGTCCGCGCCGAGCGGCCCCCGTCACCACCCGAGGACAGGAGCACCCATGACCAGACGGCACGACGTCGTCGTCGTCGGCGGCGGGAACGCCGGCATCTCGCTGGCGGCGCGCCTGCGCCGGCTCGGGTGCCCCGACGTCTGCGTGATCACCCCGGACCAGGACCACCTCTACCGCCCGCTGCTCAACTTCGTCGCGGGTGGCCAGGTGTCCCTCGACCGGCTCACCCGTCCCATGCGGGACGTCATCCCCGAGGGGTGCACCTGGGAGGCGAGCCCCGCGGTCGCCGTGGACCCCGAGGCCCGCGAGGTGACGCTCGCGTCGGGCACCCGCATCGGGTACACCGACCTCGTGCTCGCCCCCGGCCTGGAGCCCGACATCGCGGCGACGCCGGGACTGGGGGAGGCGATCGACCTCGGCTGGGCACGGACCTCCTACCTCCGCCGCACGGCGGAGACGACGTGGGACGCCATCCGTGAGACCGGGAGCGGACGCGTCGTCTTCACCGTCCCGCCGGAGCCGGCACCGGCCGGCGGGACCGCCCTCAAGCCGCTCTTCCTCGCCTGCGACCACTGGCGGGCCCGCGGTGTGCTCGACCGCATCGACGTCCACCTCGTCACGCCCTACGAGGACGTCCTCGACCTGCCCTTCGTCGACCGGCACCTGGAGCCGGCCCTCGAGCGGTTCGGCGTCACCGTCCACCACCGCGCGACGGTCTCGGCCGTCGATGCCCGGGGCCGTGCCGTGACGCTGTCGAGCGACAACGGCACGCGGGAGCTCGCCGACGTCCGGTGGGCGTCCGTCGTGCCGCGCTACCGCGCCCCGGAGTGGGTGCGTCCCTTCGCGGGGGAGCACCCCGCGGGGCTCGTCGACGTCGACCCCGAGACGCTCGCGCACCGCAGCGTCCCCCGGCTGTGGAGCCTGGGCGACGTCGCCGACACCGGCACCCGTCCGTCAGGTGGCGCGCTGCGCCGCCAGGTCGGCGTCCTCGCCGACAACATCCGGGCCGCCCGCACGGGTCGGCCGCTGAGCCGCTACGACGGCTACACCGTCATCCCGGTCACCGTCGACCGCCGGCGCCTCTCGCTCGCGGAGTTCGACCGGCACGGCACGCCGACGCCGAGCGTCAGCGCGATCGACCTCACCGTCCCGCGGCGACCGCTGTGGTTCTTCGACCGCTACGTCGAGCCGGTCGTCTACTACCGGCGGCTGCTCAGGGGGAAGGTCTGAGCGTCGCGCGCGTGGTGCCCCGGGCGGGACTCGAACCCGCACTGTGCTGATTTTGAGTCAACCGCCTCTGCCAATTGGGCTACCGGGGCGAGCGCACCGTCACCTTAGCGGGCGCGTCCGCCCCGGCCCAAGCCACCCGCCCGCCGGATGATGCGGTGGATCACGCCACCCGCCGGGGCGCCGCCGGGCGGTCCGGGCGGGCGGGCGAGTAGTGTTGACGCCGTGAGTGAGAACAACGAGGCCGGCCCCGTCGAGGCTGCCACCGCTGATGACATCGTCCTGCCCGTCCGCGAGGACGTGCCGAAGGCTCCCGAGGGTGACGCGCGGCGCGTCGTCGTCGCCGAGGACGAGACCCTGATCCGTCTCGACATCGTCGAGACCCTCAAGGAGGCGGGCTTCGACGTCGTCGGCGAGGCGCCGGACGGGGAGACCGCGGTGCGGCTCGTCACCGAGCTGGAGCCCGACGTCGTCGTCATGGACGTCAAGATGCCCGGGATGGACGGCATCTCCGCCGCCGAGAAGATCATGGCCGACCGCACCTGCGCCGTCGTCATGCTCACCGCCTTCTCCCAGGCCGAGCTCGTCGAGCGCGCCCGCGACGCCGGTGCGATGGCCTACGTCGTCAAGCCCTTCACGACGGCGGACCTCCTGCCGGCGCTCGAGATCGCCATCTCGCGCTTCCAGGAGATCAGCTCCCTCGAGTCGGAGATCGCCGACCTCAACGAGCGCTTCGAGACCCGCAAGCGCGTCGACCGCGCCAAGGGCCTGCTCATGACCAAGATGGGCCTGTCCGAGCCCGAGGCCTTCCGCTGGATCCAGAAGACGTCGATGGACCGCCGCCTCACCATGCGTGAGGTCGCCGACGCCGTCATCGACCAGGTCGGCGCCAAGTAGTCATCAGTCGGCCGCTTCCGGGCGGTCGACGAGCATGCACGTGAGACGGGCGGTGCACACGCGCCGCCCGTCCTCGTCGGTCACGGCGACGTCGTAGGTCGCCAGCCGCCCGCCGAGGTGCAGCGGGGTCGCGACGGCGGTGACGAAGCCCGAGCGGACCGCGCGGTGGTGCGTGGCACTGAGGTCGACGCCGACCGCGCCGCGGCCCTCACCGGCGTGGAGCGTCGCCGCCACCGAGCCGATCGTCTCGGCCAGCGCGGCCGACGCGCCCCCGTGGAGCAGCCCGACGACCTGCGTGTTGCCCTCCACCGGCATGCGGGCCGACACGTGCTCGGGGCTCGCGGTGAGGAACTCGATGCCGAGCCGCTCGGTGAGCGTGCCCAGCCCGCCGACGGTGTCCTGGAGGCGCGCGAGGATGTCGGGGTCGGTGCTCGTCATGGCTCCAGCCTGCCACGGCGCCCCCGCCCACCGGCCGCCGCTGGAGCGCGGTGTCGGTGGCGCCACCTAGGGTTGGGGCGTGAGCACGAGCACCGATCGCCCCCGCCTCCTCGTCGTCGACGGCCACTCCATGGCCTTCCGCGCCTTCTACGCGCTGCCCGTGGAGAACTTCTCGACGACGACCGGCCAGCCGACCAACGCCGTCTTCGGCTTCACCTCGATGCTGATCAACCTGCTGGCGGCGGAGGAGCCCACCCACATCGCCGTCGCGTTCGACGCCGGGCGGACCACCTTCCGCACCGAGCAGTACAGCGAGTACAAGGCCACCCGTGACCAGACGCCGGAGCCCTTCCGCGGCCAGGTCGCCCTCATCGTCGAGGTGCTCGAGGCCATGGGCATCCCGCACCTCACCAAGGAGGGGTTCGAGGCGGACGACATCATCGCCACCCTCGCCACCCAGGGCGCGGCGGACGGCCTCGACGTCCTCGTCATCTCCGGGGACCGGGACACCTTCCAGCTCGTCCGTGACGACGTCACCGTCCTCTACCCGGTCAAGGGCGTCTCCTCCCTCGCGCGCATGACCCCGCAGGCCGTCCTCGACAAGTACGGCGTGCCGCCCGAGCGGTACCCCGACCTCGCCGCCCTCGTCGGCGAGACGAGCGACAACCTGCCCGGCGTGCCCGGGGTGGGGCCCAAGACGGCCGCGAAGTGGATCGGCGCCTACGACGGGCTCGAGGGCATCCTCGCGCGCGCCGAGGAGGTCTCCGGAAAGGCCGGGCAGTCGCTGCGCGACAACCTCGAGCAGGTCGCTCTCAACCGCAAGCTCAACCGCCTCCTCACCGACGTCGAGCTGCCGGTCAAGGTCGACGACCTCACCCGCAAGGCCGTCGACCGCGAGGCGGTGCACTCGGTCTTCGACGCCCTCGAGTTCGCCGTGCTGCGCGAGCGGCTCTTCGCCAACCTGCCCGCCGAGGCAGCGCCCGCGGCCGACCAGGGCGTCGACGTCGCCGTCACCGCCCTCGGTCCCGGCGAGCTCGCCGGCTGGCTCGAGCCCCGCCGTGGCCAGCTGCTCGGCCTCGAGGTCACCGGCACGGCCGCGCAGGGCACCGGGGACGCCTGGGCCCTCGCACTCGCCGACGACGCCGCGACCGCGGTGACACTCGACCTCACCTCGGTCACGCCGGAGGACGACGCCGTCCTCGCGGCCTGGCTGGCCGACCCAGCCGCCCCCAAGACCCTCCACGACGCCAAGGCCGCCGCCCACGCGCTGTCCGGGCGCGGTCTCACCCTCGACGGCATCGCCTTCGACACCGCCGTCGCCGCCTACCTGTGCCGGCCGGACCAGCGCCGCTACGACCTCGCCGACCTCACGCTGCGCCACCTGCGCCGGGAGCTCCTCGCCGAGGAGGACCCCGGCGGCCAGGGCATGCTCGTCCTGGACGACACCGCCGCCGGACGGCAGGCCGGCGTGCGCGCCGTCGCCGTCCGTGACCTCACCACGGTGCTCCAGGGCGAGCTCGAGGACCGTGGCGCCGGCCACCTCCTCGCCGACCTCGAGCTTCCCGTCCTCGGGGCCCTGTCCCGCATGGAGCGGGCGGGGATCGCCGCGGACCTCGAGTACCTCCGCGAGCTCGAGGCACGCTTCGGCACCGCCGTCGACGACGCCGCCTCCGCCGCGTACGCCGTCATCGGGCACGAGGTCAACCTCTCCTCCCCGAAGCAGCTCCAGGAGGTGCTGTTCACCGAGCTGGAGATGCCGAAGACGAAGAAGACCAAGACCGGCTACACGACGGACGCCGACGCCCTGGCTGACCTCTTCGCCAAGACCGAGCACCCCTTCCTCGCCCACCTGCTGGCCCACCGCGACGCGATCCGGCTGCGGCAGACGGTCGAGGGCCTGCTGCGCTCCGTCGCGCCCGACGGCCGCATCCACACGACCTTCCACCAGACGATCGCCGCCACCGGCCGGCTCAGCTCCACCGACCCGAACCTCCAGAACATCCCGGTGCGCACCGAGGAGGGGCAGCGCATCCGCCGCGGGTTCGTCGTCGGGGAGGGCTACGCCTCGCTGCTCACCGCCGACTACTCGCAGATCGAGATGCGCATCATGGCGCACCTGTCGGGGGACCCGGGCCTCATCGACGCCTTCCGCAGCGGGGAGGACCTCCACTCCTACGTCGGCTCGCGCGTCTTCGAGGTACCCACCGACCAGGTGACCAGCGCGATGCGCGCGAAGATCAAGGCGATGAGCTACGGCCTGGCCTACGGCCTGTCCGCCTTCGGGCTCTCCCGCCAGCTGCGGATCGAGGTGGGCGAGGCGCGCACGCTCATGGACGACTACTTCGAGCGCTTCGGCGGGGTGCGCGACTACCTCGGCGGGGTGGTCGACGAGGCGCGCCGCACCGGCTACACCGAGACGATCATGGGCCGGCGCCGCTACCTGCCCGACCTCACGAGCGACAACCGGCAGCGCCGCGACATGGCCGAGCGGATGGCGCTCAACGCCCCCATCCAGGGCAGCGCCGCCGACATCATCAAGGTCGCGATGGTCGAGGTGGAGCGCGGGCTGCTCGCCGCCGGGCTGCGTTCCCGCCTGCTCCTCCAGGTCCACGACGAGCTCGTCCTCGAGGTGGCGCCGGGGGAGGAGCAGGCCGTCGAGACCCTCGTCCGCGAGCGGATGGCCGCCGCCGCCGAGCTCCAGGTGCCCCTCGACGTCTCCGTCGGTCACGGTCGTTCCTGGCACGAGGCCGCCCACTGAGGGACCGGAGGACGGGGACATGAGCGGGGTGGGCTTCTGGGAGGTGGACTCGGCCGCCGCGGCGCGGGCGAACGGCCGGTGGTGGAGCGAGAACGCGGCCGAGTACATCGACGAGCACGGCGACTTCCTCGGTGACGCCGACTTCCGCTGGTGCCCCGAGGGGCTGCGCGAGGAGGAGGCCGGCCTGCTCGGCGACGTCCACGGCCTCCGCGTGCTCGAGGTGGGCGCCGGTGCCGCGCAGTGCTCCCGGTGGCTCACTGGGCGCGGCGCGCACGTGCTGGCCACGGACATCGCCCCCGGCATGGTCGCGCAGTCCGCCGAGCTCGACCGCCGCACCGGCCGGCGGGTACCCGCCGTCGTCGCCGACGCGCGCGCCCTGCCACTGGCCGACGCGAGCGTCGACCTCGCCTTCACGTCCTTCGGCGCGATCGCCTTCGTCCCCGACGCCGCGCGCATCCACGCCGAGGTGGCCCGCGTGCTGCGGCCCGGGGGCCGGTGGGTGTTCGCCGTCGTCCACCCCGTGCGGTGGGTGTTCCCCGACGACCCGACGTCCGCGGGCATGCGGGTGCTGCGCTCGTACTTCGACCGCACCCCGTACGTCGAGACCGACGACGACGGCGCGCCCCTCTACGCCGAGTACCACCGGACGATGGGGGACCACGTCCGGGAGGTGACTGCCGCGGGACTCCTCGTCGACGACGTCGTCGAGCCGGAGTGGCAGGAGCAGAACCGGCAGGTGTGGGGTGGGTGGGGGCCGCACCGCGGGCGCTACGTCCCGGGCACCGCCATCTTCGTCACCCGCCGCGCCTGACACGGGGCCAGCGCTCGGAGGAGTCCGGCCGTCGGGCGAAGGCGAGAGGGGTGCGGAGGCGCGGCGGGGGACCTTCGGCGGCGGGCGGGGGACGAGGCGCCGCTAGGGTTGCTCGTGGTCCCGGCGCCCCGCGCCACCCCCCGAACCCAGGAGCCACAAACGTGCGAATCGGTCTGCTCACCGGCGGCGGTGACTGCCCCGGCCTCAACGCGGCGATCCGAGCGGTCGTCAAGCGCGGGTTGGGGGAGTACGGGCACTCGATCATCGGCTTCCGCAACGGGTGGAAGGGCGTCGCCGAGGGCGACGTCATGCCGCTCACCCGCGGCGACATCCGCGGCGTCCTCGACACCGGCGGCACGCTCCTCGGCACCGCCCGCTACCACCCGCACTCCGCCGACGGCGGCCTCGACGCGGTGCGTGCCACCCTCGAGGCCGAGCGGATCGAGGCGCTCATCTGCATCGGCGGCGACGGCACCCTCCACGCCGCGAGCAAGGTCGCCGAGACGGGCACCAAGATCGTCGCGATCCCCAAGACGATCGACAACGACGTCGCCGGCACCGACCGGTCGATCGGCTTCGACACCGCCGTCCACATCGCCACCGACGCCATCGACCGCATCCACACGACGGCGGAGAGCCACAACCGCGTCATGGTCATCGAGCTCATGGGCCGATCCGCCGGCTGGATCGCCGTGCAGGCGGGGATCGCCGGCGGCGCGGAGGTCGTCCTCACCCCCGAGGAGCCCTTCGACATCGACAAGGTGACGCGCTACCTCAAGCACCGGCACCGCGCTCATGCCTCCTTCTCGATCGTCGTCGTCGCCGAGGGCGCCGTCCCGGCCGAGGGCACCTCGATGGAGTGGGAGACCAAGTACGGGAAGTTCGGCGAGATCGTCTCGGGTGCCATCAGTGAGCGGGTCGCCGAGGAGATCGCCGCGCGCACCGGCTTCGACACCCGCGTCACGGTGCTCGGACACGTCCAGCGCGGCGGCACGCCGCTGCCCTCCGACCGCATCCTCGGCTCCCGGTTCGGCGTCGCGGCCGTCGACGCCCTCCAGCACGGCCGCACGAGCGTGATGACCGCCCTCCGCGGCGAGGAGGTCGTCCTCGTGCCGCTGGAGGAGGTCGCCGGCAGGGCCAAGCCGGTGCCCGCGGAGCTCATCCGGGTGGCCAACGCGCTGGCCTGAGCGATTCTTGTCCCGACAGGTCGGGACGAGTAGGCTCACCCGAGGTGACGTGTGCTCGCGGCTGGCGACACCTTGGTGGACGGAGCTCCGCCGGGCGTGTGGTGGGTCGCGGCGTGCGAGCCGACAACCCATATCCGCACTATTCCCTGTCCGCATCGGAGTCCGTAACTTCATGACCATCACTACGCCCACTCAGCCGACTGCCCCGCAGGTCGCGATCAACGACATCGGGTCGGCCGAGGAGCTTCTCGCCGCTATCGACGAGACCATCAAGTACTTCAACGATGGCGACATCGTCGAGGGCACCGTCGTCAAGGTCGACCGGGACGAGGTCCTCCTCGACATCGGTTACAAGACCGAGGGCGTCATCCTCTCCCGCGAGCTGTCGATCAAGCACGACGTCGACCCCGACGAGGTCGTCTCCGTCGGTGACCAGATCGAGGCGCTCGTCCTCCAGAAGGAGGACAAGGAGGGTCGTCTGCTCCTGTCCAAGAAGCGCGCGCAGTACGAGCGGGCCTGGGGCACGATCGAGAAGATCAAGGAGGAGGACGGCGTCGTCACCGGCACCGTCATCGAGGTCGTCAAGGGTGGCCTCATCCTCGACATCGGCCTGCGTGGCTTCCTCCCCGCCTCGCTCGTCGAGATGCGCCGCGTCCGCGACCTGCAGCCCTACGTGGGCAAGGAGCTCGAGGCCAAGATCATCGAGCTCGACAAGAACCGCAACAACGTCGTGCTCTCGCGTCGTGCGTGGCTCGAGCAGACCCAGTCCGAGGTCCGCTCCACCTTCCTGCAGACCCTGCAGAAGGGCCAGGTCCGCTCCGGCGTCGTGTCCTCGATCGTCAACTTCGGTGCGTTCGTCGACCTCGGTGGCGTCGACGGTCTCGTCCACGTCTCCGAGCTGTCCTGGAAGCACATCGACCACCCGAGCGAGATCGTCGAGGTCGGCCAGGAGGTCACCGTCGAGGTCCTCGACGTCGACATGGACCGCGAGCGTGTCTCCCTGTCGCTCAAGGCGACGCAGGAGGACCCGTGGCAGGCCTTCGCCCGCACCCACGCGATCGGGCAGGTCGTCCCCGGCAAGGTCACCAAGCTCGTCCCCTTCGGCGCCTTCGTGCGTGTCGAGGACGGCATCGAGGGCCTCGTCCACATCTCCGAGCTGGCCGTGCGCCACGTCGAGGTGCCCGAGCAGGTCGCAAAGGTCGGTGACGAGGTCTTCGTCAAGGTCATCGACATCGACCTCGAGCGTCGCCGGATCTCGCTGTCCCTCAAGCAGGCCAACGAGGGCGTCGACCCGAGCAGCGACGACTTCGACCCGTCGCTCTACGGCATGGCCGCGGAGTACGACGAGCAGGGGAACTACAAGTACCCCGAGGGCTTCGACCCGGAGACCAACGAGTGGCTCGAGGGCTACGACACCCAGCGCGAGGCCTGGGAGGCGCAGTACGCCGAGGCCCACTCCCGCTGGGAGGCCCACAAGCAGCAGGTCGCCGCTGCGATGGAGGCCGACGTCGAGGCGTCGACTACCACGAGCTCCAGCTCCAGCTCCAGCTCCAGCAGCTCCGCTGCCGGCGCCGGCTCGGCCACGTCCTACACCTCGGCCCCGGTCGAGGCGGCGGGCACGCTGGCCTCCGACGAGGCGCTCGCCGCGCTTCGTGAGAAGCTCACGGGCAACTGACCCGAGCTGACCAGCGGCCCGTCACCCGAAAGGGTGGCGGGCCGCTGGCCTGTCCGGCCGAGGGTTACGCTCGGCCGGTGCGTACCGTCCTCGTCACCGGCTTCGGCCCGTTCTCCGACCACGCGGACAACCCGTCCGCCCTCGCCGTCGACGCCCTCGCCCGCGAGTGGTCCGCTCCCGACGGCGTCACGCTCGTCGCCGAGGCCCTCCCCGTCTCCTTCGCCCGGGCCACCGCGCGCGTGAGGGCACTGGTCGCCGAGCACCGGCCCGCCGTCGTCGTCGGTGCCGGGCTCGCCGCGGGGCGGGACCGGATCTCCCTCGAGCGGGTCGCCCTCAACCTCCTCGACGCCCGCATCCCCGACGTCGACGGCGCCCAGCCGGTGGACGTCCCGGTCGTGCCGGGGGCGCCGCTCGCCCGCGGCACGACGCTGCCCGTCAAGGCGGCCCTCGCCGCCCTCCGTGACGCCGGGCTGCCGGCCGAGCTGTCGCTCTCCGCCGGGACCTACGTGTGCAACGCCGTCATGTACGCCGCGCTGGAGGCGGTGCCCGAGGGCGTCCCCGCCGGGTTCGTCCACGTCCCGCCCGCCGACGTCGTCCCCGTCGCCGACGTCGCCCGGGCCCTGGCCCTCGTGCTCGACACCGTCCTCACGACCCCGGTGGACGTCGTCGTCCCCGGCGGCAGGGAGGACTGAGGTGCTGCGGCTCGGGCTCACCGGTGGCATCGGGGCGGGGAAGTCGACCGTCGCCCGCGAGCTCGAGCGGCTCGGCGCCGTCGTCGTCGACGCCGACATGATCGCCCGTGAGGTCGTCGCCCCCGGCGCGGCCGGTCTGGCCGCCGTCGTCGCCGAGTTCGGCGAGGGAGTGCTCGCGGCGGACGGCGCGCTCGACCGTGCGGCCCTCGGCCGCATCGTCTTCGCCGATCCCGCGGCCCGCGCCCGCCTGGAGGAGATCACCCACCCGCTCATCGCCGCCGAGACCGCGCGCCGGGTGGCGGGCCTGCCGGCCGGGACCGTCGTCGTCCACGACGTGCCGCTCATCGTCGAGCGGGGCCTGGCCGACCGCTACGACCTCGTCGCCGTCGTCGGCGCGGACGAGGAGGTGCGCCTCGAGCGGCTCGTCCGGGACCGTGGCATGTCCCGCGAGGATGCGCGGGCCCGGATCGACGCCCAGGCCACCGACGCCGAGCGGCGGGCGGTGGCCGACGTGTGGCTGGACAACTCCGGCAGCCCGGAGGCGCTGCTCTCCCAGGTGCGTCGGCTGTGGCACGAGCGGCTCCTGCCCGACGCACGACGATAGGTCCTGCCGACGTACCTAGGTACCTGCGGCTCGCTGCCCGCGGTCTCGGGCGTCCGCGCGGAGACCCGTGCCCACGCCTCGGACGCGGGCACCGAGGCGGAGTCGGAGCACGGACCGGCCGACGAGCACGCCACCCGCTTCCCGGCCGACGAGCCCGTGGCCACCCGGCGGCACGCCTGGCTCGACAGCGTGCTCTCGCTCGTCCCCGCCGCGATGCTCGTCACCGCGCTGCTGTGCTCCTCCCCTGGGGCATGGCCGTGGGCGGCTGGTGCCGGGTGCTGCGCCCCCGCTGCGCCGCGTCCGCCCCTCGCGAAGTCGCCCCGCCGATGTCGGTGGCCCGACGTACCGTGGTGCCATGCGTCCCGTCACCGACCTGCAGCGGTCCGTCGCGCCGATCGAGGTCGTCTCCGAGTACACCCCCTCCGGCGACCAGCCCACGGCCATCGCCGAGCTCGCCGGGCGTCTCAACGCGGGGGAGAAGGACATCGTCCTCCTCGGTGCGACCGGGACCGGCAAGTCGGCGACGACGGCGTGGCTGATCGAGCAGGTCCAGCGCCCCACCCTCGTCATGGCGCCGAACAAGACCCTCGCCGCCCAGCTCGCCACCGAGTTCCGCGAGCTGCTGCCCAACAACGCCGTCGAGTACTTCGTCTCCTACTACGACTACTACCAGCCGGAGGCGTACGTCCCGAGCACGGACACCTTCATCGAGAAGGACTCCTCGATTAACGACGAGGTCGAGCGGCTGCGCCACTCCGCGACGAACAACCTCCTCACCCGCCGCGACGTCGTCGTCGTCGCGTCCGTCTCGTGCATCTACGGCCTGGGCACGCCGCAGGAGTACGTCGACCGGATGGTCCAGCTCAAGGTCGGCGACCAGATCGAGCGCGACGACCTCCTGCGGCGCTTCGTCCAGATGCAGTACACCCGCAACGACCTCGCCTTCACCCGCGGCACCTTCCGGGTCCGGGGGGACACGATCGAGATCATCCCGGTGTACGAGGAGCTCGCGATCCGCATCGAGATGTTCGGCGACGAGATCGACGCGCTCTACACCCTCCACCCCCTCACCGGGGAGGTCGTCCGGCGCGAGGAGTCGATCCACCTCTTCCCGGCCAGCCACTACGTCGCGGGCCCGGAGCGCATGGAGCGCGCCATCGCCACCATCGAGCAGGAGCTGGGCGAGCGGCTGGAGGAGCTGGAGTCCCAGAGCAAGCTGCTCGAGGCGCAGCGGCTGCGCATGCGCACCACGTATGACATCGAGATGATGCGCCAGATCGGCACGTGCTCGGGCATCGAGAACTACTCCCGGCACATCGACGGCCGTGGCCCGGGCACCGCGCCGCACACGCTCCTCGACTACTTCCCCGAGGACTTCCTCCTCGTCATCGACGAGTCGCACGTGACGGTCCCGCAGATCGGGGCCATGTACGAGGGCGACATGTCGCGCAAGCGCACGCTCGTCGAGCACGGCTTCCGGCTGCCCAGCGCGATGGACAACCGTCCGCTGCGGTGGGAGGAGTTCCTCGAGCGCATCGGCCAGACCGTTTACCTCTCCGCCACCCCCGGCGCCTACGAGCTGTCCCAGTCCGACGGCGTCGTCGAGCAGATCATCCGCCCCACCGGCCTCGTCGACCCGCAGGTCGTCGTCAAGCCGACGCAGGGCCAGATCGACGACCTCCTCGGCGAGATCCGGGCGCGCACCGAGCGCGACGAGCGCGTGCTCGTGACGACGCTGACGAAGAAGATGGCCGAGGACCTCACCGACTACCTCCTCGAGCGGGGCGTGAAGGTCCAGTACCTCCACTCGGAGGTGGACACGCTGCGGCGCGTGGAGCTCCTGCGCGAGCTGCGCCTGGGCACCGTCGACGTCCTCGTCGGCATCAACCTCCTGCGGGAGGGCCTCGACCTGCCCGAGGTGTCCCTCGTCGCGATCCTCGACGCGGACAAGCAGGGCTTCCTCCGCTCGGCCACCTCCCTCATCCAGACGATCGGGCGCGCGGCCCGGAACGTGTCCGGCGAGGTCCACATGTACGCGGACTCGATCACGGCCGCGATGGCCGAGGCCATCGAGGAGACCAACCGGCGTCGCGACAAGCAGGTGGCCTACAACGAGGAGCACGGGATCGACCCGACCCCGCTGCGCAAGCGCATCGCGGACGTCACCGACATGCTTGCCCGCGAGGCCGTCGACACCGCCGAGCTCCTCGAGGGCGGCTACCGCAAGGCGGGCAAGGGCCCCGGCTCCAAGGAGCGGCAGGCCACCGGTTCGGCCGTGCGCGACCGGTTGGGGACCGCCGCCGCGAGCGACCTCGCCGACCTCATCCACCAGCTCGACCAGCAGATGCGCGGCGCCGCGGAGGAGCTCCAGTTCGAGCTCGCGGCCCGGCTGCGCGACGAGATCGGCGACCTCAAGAAGGAGCTGCGCCAGATGCAGGCCGCGCAGTGACAACGCTCACCGGACCGCTGTGTGCCGGGGTGCCCGACCTGGCGTAAGGTGACGCGGCGGAGGGGAGTATTCCCCAACGGTGGTGTCGTCATCACAGCGGGTCAGTGCCCGCTCGGTGCCACCGGCGCACGCCGGCGGACCCGTCGCCACGTGCGCGGAAGAGACCTCCGGTACCCCAAACCTACGTACCGGAGGCGCAGTGGACGTCCACGCTCTCGGCTGGATCGCTCTCATCGGCATCATCCTCGTCATGATCACCGTCGACATCGTCGGCCACGTCAAGACCCCCCACGCACCGACGATGCGTGAGGCCGCCTGGTGGTCGGTCGCGTACGTCGCCATGGCGCTCGTGTTCGGCGTCATCGTGTGGTTCGTCTGGGGCTCGACGTACGGCGGGGAGTACTTCGCCGGCTACATCACCGAGAAGAGCCTGTCGGTCGACAACCTCTTCGTCTTCGTCATCATCATCGCGGCCTTCCGTGTGCCACGGAACTACCAGCAGGAGGTGCTGCTGGCCGGCATCGTCATCGCCATCGTCCTGCGCGGCGTGTTCATCGCCCTCGGTGCCGCCGCGATCGACAACTTCTCCTGGGTCTTCTACATCTTCGGTGCGTTCCTCGTCTGGACCGCGATCTCCCAGGCCCGCCAGGGCGTGGAGACGGTCTCGGAGGACGAGGAGTACCAGGAGAACGGCTTCGTGCGCCTCGTGCGCCGTTTCATGCCGGTCACCGAGGACTACGTCGGCGGCAAGCTGGTCGCCAAGATCGACGGCAGGCGGATGATCACCCCGATGCTCCTGGCGATCCTCGCCATCGGCAGCGCGGACATCCTCTTCGCGGTCGACTCGATCCCCGCGATCTTCGGTCTCACCCAGGAGCCGTACCTCGTCTTCGCGGCCAACGCCTTCTCGCTGCTCGGTCTGCGCCAGCTCTACTTCCTCATCGACGGGCTCCTCGAGAAGCTCGTCTACCTCCACTACGGCCTGGCGGCGATCCTCGGCTTCATCGGCGTCAAGCTCATCATCCACGCCCTGCACACCAACGAGCTGGGCTTCATCAACGGCGGCGACGAGTGGCACGGCCTGCCCGAGCCGGGTATCGCGGTGTCGCTCGTCTGGATCGTCGGCGTCCTGACGATCACGGTGCTGGCAAGCATCGCGAAGAACAAGAAGGACGCCCGCGAGGCAGAGGCAGACCAGGTCTCCCGCTGACCTCCGCCGACGGCCCGGCCCGCCCCGAGGGCGTGCCGGGCCGTCGCGCTACCAGCCGCGCTCCCGCCACCGCGCCAGGTGGGGCCGTTCCGCCCCGAGCGTCGTCGGGAGCCCGTGGCCCGGCCAGACGACGGTGTCGTCGGGGAAGACGCCGAAGAGCCGCTCCTCGACGTCGTCGAGCAGGCTGGTGAAGTCGGCCGGGCTCGTCGTCCTGCCGACCCCGCCCGGGAAGAGGCTGTCCCCGGTGAGCAGGTGGACCCGGCCGGGCCGGGGCGCGTCGTGCGGCTCCGTGAGGGCGAGGGCCACGGAGCCGGGGGTGTGGCCGCGTAGCGCGACGACGTCGAGCACGAGCTCACCGGCCGCGTCGACGGCGAGGCGGTCACCGTGGGCGAGGGGGACGTCGACGGGCACCGGGAGGTCCGGTGCGTCAGCGGCCCCCGCCGCCGTCCGGGCTCCCGTCGCCGCGACGACGGCGGCCAGCGCGCGGTGGTGGTCCCAGTGGCCGTGGGTGGTGACGACCGTCCGCAGCGGCCCCGCGCCGAGCATCGCGAGGATCGCCTCGGCGTCGTCCGCGGCATCGACGAGCAGCTGCTCACCGGTCCGCGCGACGACGAGGTAGACGTTGTTGTCCATGGCGGAGACGGCCAGCCGCTCCAGCCTGGCGGTGCCCAGCGGGGTCGAGTCGGTCATGACCCGATCCTGCCAGTCGCGGCACGCCCGTGACGTCGAACACACGTACAGGCGCGCGAGCGGCGGTGCTCGTATCATCGCCGGGTGAGCGATCAGCTACTCGTCCGTGGTGCGCGCGAGCACAACCTCCGCAACGTCGACCTCGAGCTCCCTCGCGACAGCATCGTCGTGTTCACCGGGCTCTCCGGCTCGGGCAAGTCCTCCCTGGCCTTCGACACGATCTTCGCCGAGGGGCAGCGGCGCTACGTCGAGTCGCTGTCCTCCTACGCGCGGCAGTTCCTCGGTCAGATGGACAAGCCGGACGTCGACTTCATCGAGGGCCTGAGCCCCGCCGTCGCCATCGACCAGAAGTCCACGAGCCGCAACCCGCGCTCGACCGTCGGCACGATCACCGAGATCTACGACTACCTGCGCCTCCTCTACGCGCGCGCCGGCACCCAGTACTGCCCGGTGTGCGGGGAGCGGGTGACGGCCCAGTCGCCGCAGCAGATCGTCGACCGCCTCCAGGAGATGCCCGAGGGCACCCGCTTCCAGATCCTCGCGCCGGTCGTGCGCGGCCGGAAGGGCGAGTACCTCGACCTCTTCCGCGAGCTCCAGTCCACCGGCTTCTCGCGCGCGCGGGTGGACGGCGCCGTCGTCTCCCTCGCGGAGCCGCCCACTCTCGAGAAGAAGATCAAGCACGACATCGACGTCGTCGTCGACCGTCTCGTCGTGCGCGAGTCCATGCGCCAGCGCCTCACCGACTCCGTCGAGACCGCCCTGCGGCTGGCGGACGGCCTCCTCGTCGTCGAGCTCGTCGACCTCCCGGGGGACGACCCCGAGCGGGAGCGGCGCTTCTCCGAGAAGCGGGCCTGCCCCAACGACCACCCGCTCCAGCTCGAGGAGATCGAGCCGCGGACCTTCTCCTTCAACGCGCCCTACGGCGCGTGCCCGGAGTGCTCCGGCATCGGGTCCAAGCTCGAGGTGGACCCCGAGCTCATCGTGCCCGACGAGGAGCTCTCCCTCGCCGACGGCGCCGTGCAGCCCTGGGCGCGCGCCTCCTCGGAGTACTTCCTGCGCCTCCTCCGTGCGCTCGGTGACGAGCTGGGCTTCTCCGTCGACGCCCCGTGGCGCAGCCTGCCCGCCCGCGCCAAGGAGGCGGTGCTCCACGGCAAGGACCACGAGGTCCACGTCAAGTACCGCAACCGGTGGGGCCGCGAGCGCGCCTACTCGACCGGCTTCGAGGGCGCCGTCACCTACGTGACGCGCAAGCACGCCGAGACCGAGTCCGACTCCTCCCGGGAGCGCTACGAGGGCTACATGCGCGAGGTGGCCTGCTCCGTGTGCAAGGGCGCCCGCCTCAAGCCCGAGGTCCTCGCGGTCAAGCTCGGCGGCATGTCCATCGCCGACCTGTGCGCCATGCCCATCGAGGACATCGCCCCGTTCCTCGACACCCTCGACCTCGGTGCCCGCGAGCGGGCGATCGCCGGGCAGGTGCTCAAGGAGATCTACGCCCGCCTCGGCTTCCTCGTCGACGTCGGCCTCACCTACCTCACCCTCGCCCGGCCCGCCGGCACGCTGTCCGGCGGCGAGGCCCAGCGCATCCGTCTCGCCACCCAGATCGGCTCCGGCCTCGTCGGCGTCCTGTACGTCCTCGACGAGCCGAGCATCGGGCTCCACCAGCGGGACAACCGCCGGCTCATCGACACCCTCGTGCGACTGCGCGACCTCGGCAACACCCTCATCGTCGTCGAGCACGACGAGGACACGATCCGGGTCGCCGACTGGATCGTCGACATCGGCCCGGGAGCGGGGGAGCAGGGCGGGCACATCGTCCACTCCGGCCACCTGCCCGAGCTGCTGACGAGCGAGGAGTCCCTCACCGGCGCCTACCTCTCCGGTCGGCGGTCCATCCCGCAGCCCGACGTCCGCCGCCCGGTCGACAGGAACCGCAAGGTCCGCGTCGTCGGCGCCCGCGAGAACAACCTCAAGAACGTCACGGTCGACTTCCCGCTCGGGACCCTCGTCGCCGTGACGGGCGTGTCCGGCTCGGGCAAGTCCAGTCTCGTCAACGGCATCCTCTACACGGTGATGGCCAACGAGCTCAACCGGGCCCGCCGCGTCCCCGGCCGCCACACCCGGGTCACCGGCCTCGAGCACCTCGACAAGGTCGTCCACGTCGATCAGAGCCCGATCGGACGCACCCCCCGCTCGAACCCCGCCACCTACACTGGTGTGTGGGACCACGTGCGCAAGCTCTTCGCCGACACCCCGGAGGCCAAGGTCCGCGGCTACGGGCCCGGGCGCTTCTCCTTCAACGTCAAGGGCGGGCGCTGCGAGGCGTGCAAGGGCGACGGCACGCTGAAGATCGAGATGAACTTCCTCCCGGACGTCTACGTCCCCTGCGAGGTGTGCCACGGGGCGCGGTACAACCGCGAGACCCTCGAGGTGCGCTTCAAGGGCAAGACCGTCGCCGAGGTCCTCGACATGCCGATCTCAGAGGCGGCGGAGTTCTTCTCCGCGTCCCAGAAGATCTCCCGCTACCTCAACACGCTCGTCGACGTCGGCCTCGGCTACGTGCGCCTCGGCCAGAGCGGCACGAGCCTCTCCGGTGGTGAGGCCCAGCGCGTCAAGCTCGCCTCCGAGCTGCAGCGGCGCACCAACGGTCGCACGGCGTACGTGCTCGACGAGCCGACGACGGGGCTGCACTTCGAGGACATCCGCCGGCTGCTCGAGGTGCTGCAGAACCTCGTCGACAAGGGCAACACCGTCATCGTCATCGAGCACAACCTCGACGTCATCAAGAACTCCGACTGGGTCATCGACATGGGCCCCGAGGGCGGCTCCGGCGGCGGCACGGTCATCGCCGAGGGCACGCCCGAGGACGTCGCGAAGGTCGAGGCCTCGCACACCGGCCGGTTCCTCGCCGAGGTGCTGGGCGGCTGAGCCGCGAAGCCGACGTGACGACGGTCACCCCGGGCTAGGGTGACACCATGGGCGCACTCCACACCTACACGGTGACCGTCGACTGGACCGGCGCGGACGACACCGGGACGCGGAGCTACACCTCCTACTCCCGCGACCACGAGGTGCGGGTGGAGGGCAAGCCGACCCTGCTCGCCACCTCCGACCGCAAGGTGGCTGCCGACGTGTCCCGGTACCGTGCCGAGGAGCTCTTCGTCGGGGCCGTCTCCCAGTCGCAGATGCTGTGGTTCCTGCGCACCGCGGCGGCGCGGGGCGTCGTCGTCGTCGGCTACACCGACGTCGCGACGGCCACCGAGCGCGTCGAGGGGGCCAACTCGGGTCCGTTCTCCGACGTCGTGCTGCGCCCGCGGGTGACCTACGCCGATCCCATCAGCGAGGAGGCGGCCGCTCGCCTCCACGAGGACGCCCGCGTGCAGAACCACATCGCCCGCTCCCTCAGCTGCCCCGTGCGGGTGCAGCCGGCGCCGCCCGCCCGGGAGGCGCACGTAGGCTGAGGGGCATGGCCGACCCGTCCACCTACCGCCCTCGCCCGTCGGAGATCCCGACATCGCCCGGGGTCTACCGCTTCCGCGACGCGCACGGCCGGGTCATCTACGTCGGCAAGGCGAAGAACCTCCGTTCGCGTCTGGGCAGCTACTTCCAGGACATCGCCAACCTCCACCCGCGGACCCGGCAGATGGTGACGACGGCCGCCTCCGTCGAGTGGACGGTCGTCGAGACCGAGGTCGCGTCCCTCGCGCTCGAGTACTCGTGGATCAAGGAGTACGACCCGCGCTTCAACATCAAGTACCGCGACGACAAGTCCTACCCGTACCTCGCGGTGACGATGTCCGAGACGGTGCCTCGCGCCACGGTGATGCGCGGCGCACGCCGCAAGGGCAACCGCTACTTCGGCCCCTACGGCCACGCGTGGGCGATCCGCGAGACCGTCGACCTCATGCTCCGGGTCTTCCCGGTCCGCACGTGCTCCAACGGCGTGTACCGGCGCGCCGAGCGCTCCGGGCGCCCCTGCCTCCTCGGCTACATCGACAAGTGCGCGGCGCCCTGCGTCGGGCGGATCTCCGTGGAGGACCACCGCCGCCTCGCGGAGGACTTCTGCGCGTTCATGGGTGGTCAGACCCGCCCCTTCGTGCGCCGTCTCGAGAGCGACATGAAAGCCGCCGCCGGCGAGCTCGACTTCGAGCGCGCCGCCCGCCTGCGCGACGACCTCGGTGCGCTCAAGCGGGTCGTGGAGAAGAACGAGGTCGTCCTGCCCGACGGGACGGACGCCGACGTCTTCGCGATGGCCTCCGACGAGCTCGAGGCCTCCGTCCAGGTCTTCCACGTGCGTGACGGACGGGTCCGCGGCCAGCGCGGCTGGGTGGTGGAGAAGGTCGAGGAGGCCACCGACGCGGAGCTCGTCGAGCGGCTCCTCCAGCAGGTCTACGGCGACCTCGGCGCGGACGCCGACGACGAGGCCGAGTCGGCCCGCACCTCGGCCGTCCCGCGGGAGGTGCTCGTGCCCGTCCTGCCCGCCGACCTCCCGCAGGTGACGGACTGGCTCAGCGGGCTGCGCGGTTCTGCCGTGTCGGTGCGGGTGCCGCAGCGCGGGGACAAGCGGGCCCTCGCGCAGACCGTGCAGCGCAACGCCGAGCACGCCCTCGTGCTCCACAAGACCCGGCGGGCCGGTGACCTCACCACCCGGTCGCAGGCGCTGGCCGACCTCGCCGAGGCGCTCGACCTCGAGGAGGCACCCCTCCGCATCGAGTGCTACGACATCTCCCACACCCAGGGCACCCACCAGGTGGGCTCCATGGTCGTCTTCGAGGACGGCCTGCCGCGGAAGAACGCCTACCGCCGGTTCGTCGTCCGCGGCGCGGACGGCAGCGGCGCGCGGGACGACACCGAGGCCATCGCCGAGGTGCTCACCCGCCGTTTCCGCCACTACCGCGCCGCGCGCGAGGGCGCGGTCGACGACGACGGCAAGCCGCTCGTGTCCGGCCCCGTCGACCCCGAGACGGGGCGTCCCACCCGCTTCGCCTACCCGCCCAACCTCGTCGTCGTCGACGGCGGTCAGCCACAGGTCGCGGCGGCGCAGCGGGTCTTCGAGGAGCTCGGGGTGGAGGACGTCGCCCTCGTCGGTCTGGCCAAGCGGCTCGAGGAGGTGTGGCTGCCGGGCGAGGACTTCCCCCTCGTGCTGCCCCGCACCAGTCCCGGGCTCTTCCTCCTCCAGCGGCTGCGCGACGAGGCCCACCGCTTCGCCATCGCCGCGCACCGCGGACGGCGGAGCAAGGCGATGACCCGCTCGGTCCTCGACGACGTCCCCGGGCTCGGCCCCACCCGGGCCAAGGCGCTCCTCGCCCAGTTCGGGTCGGTCGCCGGCATGCGCAGGGCGACGGCGGAGGAGATCGCGGCCGTCAAGGGCGTCGGTCCACGCACGGCGCAGGCCGTCGTCGACGCGCTGCGGACGGCGCCCACCGCGCCGACGGGCCCCTCGGCCGACGAGGTGAGCGCGCCCACCGGGGCCACGCCCGACGCCGCGGCCACGGACACCGGTGCCGAGGCCGCGGACGGGGCCCCAGCCGCCGAGCACGCCGACGGGGACGGGCCGGGCCTGGCATCCTAGGGTGATGAGCACCTCAGGAGGACAGCGCCCGGGTGAGGGCGACGAGCGAGCACCGCAGACCGTCCCGGAGGGCATCCCGCTGCTCGAGGCGGAGACGGCGCCGCCCGAGGCGGACCGACGCGAGCTCCTCATCATCACCGGGATGTCCGGGGCCGGCCGCACCCGGGTGGCCAACACCCTCGAGGACATGGACTGGTTCGTCGTCGACAACCTGCCGCCGCGGATGCTCGAGCCGCTCGCCCGCCTCATGACCGCCTCCGGGGGCGGGGTGAAGCGGCTCGCCGCCGTCGTCGACGTCCGCAGCGGGGAGTTCTTCGCCGAGCTCCTCAGCGTCCTCGACGACCTGCGCCACCACGGCCTGGACTACCGCATCATCTTCCTCGAGGCCGACGACGCCGAGCTCGTGCGCCGCTACGAGCAGGTCCGCCGCACCCACCCCCTGCAGGGTGACGGACGCATCCTCGACGGCATCGCCGAGGAGCGCGAGCTGCTCGCCGAGCTGCGTCGCCGCGCCGACGCGATCATCGACACGACGACGTTCAGCCCCTACGACCTCGCCCGGCACATCCGCCAGCGCGTGGGGGAGGCGGGGGCCCAGCCCGTCCAGATCACCCTGGTCTCCTTCGGCTTCAAGCACGGCCTGCCGCTCGACGCGGACCACGTCGTCGACGTCCGCTTCCTCTCCAACCCGTACTGGGTGACCGAGCTGCGGCACCTCTCCGGCAAGGACGAGGCGGTCAACCGGTACGTCCTCGACCAGCCCGGCGCCCAGGAGTTCATCGACCGCTACGTCGACGCCCTCGAGCCCGTGCTCGCCGGCTACGAGCGCGAGCTGAAGAGCAACGTGACGATCGCCGTCGGCTGCACCGGCGGGCGCCATCGGTCGGTGGCCGTCTCCGAGGCGATGGGCGAGGAGCTGCGCAGCCGCGGGCTGCAGGTGCGCACCCTCCACCGCGACGTGGGGCGGGAGTGAGCGCCGAGCAGTGGCCCTCGGCGGGCGGGCGGGGGCCACGCGTCGTGGCGCTGGGGGGCGGGCACGGCCTGGCCGCCACCCTCGGGGCGCTGCGCCACGTGTGCAGCGCCCTCACCGCCGTCGTCACCGTCGCCGACGACGGCGGGTCCTCCGGCCGGTTGCGCCACGAGCTCGGCGCGCTGCCTCCCGGGGACCTGCGCATGGCGCTGTCCGCCCTCTGCGACGACTCGGAGTGGGGCCTCACGTGGCGTGACGTCCTCCAGCACCGCTTCAGCTCGTCCGGCCCGCTCGACGGGCACGCGCTGGGCAACCTCCTCATCGTGGCCCTGTGGGACCTGCTGGGCGACGAGGTCGCCGGGTTGGACTGGGTGGGCCGGCTCCTCGGCGCCCGGGGCCGGGTGCTGCCCATGGCGGCGGTCCCGCTCGACATCGAGGCGCGCGTCCGGATGGGCGGCTCGGAGCAGGAGCGGGTGGTGCGCGGCCAGTCCCGGGTCGCCGTCACCAGCGGCAACATCAGCTCGGTCCGCCTCATCCCCGACGAGCCGCCGGCCCACCCGGAGGCCGTCCGTGCCGTGCGCGAGGCCGAGTGGGTCGTCCTGGGTCCCGGCTCCTGGTACACGTCGGTCATCCCGCACCTCCTCGTCCCCGACCTCGCCCGGGCGCTGGCCGAGACCGACGCGCGGCGCGCCGTCACGCTCAACCTCTCGACGCAGCCGGGGGAGACGGAGGGCATGTCGGCCGCCGACCACCTGCGCACGCTCGTCGAGCACGCGCCGGACCTGCGCATCGACGTCGTCCTCGCCGACCCGGCCGCCGTCGACGACATCGACGGGCTGCTCTCCGCCGCGCGGGCGCTGGGGGCGCGGGTGCTGCTGCGGCAGGTGCGGGCCGGCGACGGGACGCCCCGCCACGACCCCCTGCGGCTCGCCGCTGCCTACCGCGACGCGTTCGACGACGTGCTGGGCGATGTGGGCGAGGCCACGGGGTCCCCGTGAGGATCGGGCCGCAGGGCATGAGAAGGTGCAGGCTGGCCCCCGACCGGGGGCCGTGGGACGAGGGAGCACGGTGAGCGGGAGGAAGTCGGCCATGTCGTTGACGGCGTCCGTCAAGGACGAGCTGGCCAGGCTGCAGGTGGACAAGATGTCCGCGCGCAAGGCCGAGATCGCGGCCACGCTGCGTTTCGCGGGCGGGCTGCACATCATCTCCGGACGCATCGTCATCGAGGCCGAGCTCGACCTCGGCGTGGCGGCACGCCGCCTGCGCCAGTCGATGGCGGAGATCTACGGCCACTCCAGCGACGTCGTCGTCGTCTCCGGCGGCGGGCTCAAGCGCGGCAACCGCTACGTCGTGCGCGTCGTCAAGGACGGGGAGTCCCTGGCCCGCCAGACCGGCCTGCTCGACGGCCGCGGCCGACCCGTCCGCGGGCTCCCGCCCGGCGTCGTGTCCGGCGGCGTGGGTGAGGCCGTGGCCGCATGGCGCGGGGCCTTCATCGCCCGCGGCTCGCTCACCGAGCCCGGGCGCTCCTCGGCGCTCGAGATCACCTGCCCGGGCCCGGAGGCCGCACTCGCGCTCGTCGGCGCCGCCCGCCGGATGGACGTGTCCGCCAAGGCGCGCGAGGTCCGCGGCGTCGACCGCGTCGTCGTCCGCGACGGCGACGACATCTCCGCCCTCCTCACCCGCATGGGCGCGCACGACGCCGTCCTCATCTGGGAGGAGCGCCGCACCCGCCGAGAGGTGCGCGGGACCGCCAACCGCCTGGCGAACTTCGACGACGCGAACCTGCGCCGCTCGGCCCGCGCGGCCGTCGCGGCCGGCGCCCGCGTCGAGCGGGCCTTCGAGATTCTCGGCGAGGGTGTGCCCGACCACCTCCTCCAGGCCGGTCAGCTGCGTCTGGCGCACAAGCAGGCGAGTCTCGAGGAGCTCGGCGCCCTCTCCGACCCGCCGCTCACCAAGGACGCGATCGCGGGCCGGATCCGCCGGCTGCTCGCCATGGCGGACAAGCGCGCCCAGGAGCTCGGCATCGGCGACACCGAGGCCGTCCTCACACCGGACATGTACGACCTTTGAGGCGGGAGTGACCCCTGTCACCACGGCGGGGGAGGGTTCGCCCAGAGCGGACACATCGGTCGTGTCCACGTCGGACCTACGTCCCTGCGACCCCTTTTGTCGCGGTGTAGGTTTGGTGCTGATGGTGGCCCAGTCTCCACGGCGGGCCCCGCCACGGCGCCCCTCGGGCGCTACTTCGACAGTCGACTTGTGTGTGCGCCGAGCGGCGCACTAGAGGAGGACATAGTGACCATCCGCGTCGGTATCAACGGCTTCGGCCGCATCGGCCGCAGCTTCTTCCGGGCCGCGCTCAAGAGCGGCTCGGCCCTCGAGATCGTGGGCGTCAACGACCTCACCGACAACAAGACCCTCGCCCACCTCCTCAAGTACGACTCGATCATGGGTGTGCTCGACGAGGAGGTCTCCTACGACGAGGAGTCCATCACCGTCGGTGGCCGCAAGATCCACGTCTCCGCGGAGAAGGACCCCGCCCAGCTCCCGTGGGGCGACCTCGGTGTCGACATCGTCATCGAGTCCACCGGCCGCTTCGTGGACCGTGACTCCGCCAAGGCGCACCTCGACGCCGGGGCCAAGAAGGTCATCATCTCCGCGCCCGGCAAGGACGTGGACGCCACCTTCGTCATGGGTGTCAACCACACCGACTACGACGCCGAGCAGCACCACATCTTCTCCAACGCCTCCTGCACGACCAACTGCCTCGCCCCGATGGCCAAGGTCCTGCACGAGAACTTTGGCATCGTCCGTGGCCTCATGACGACGATCCACGCGTACACCGCCGACCAGAACCTCCAGGACGGCCCCCACAAGGACCTGCGTCGCGCCCGCGCCGCCGCTCTCAACATGGTCCCGACCACCACCGGTGCGGCCAAGGCCGTCTCCCTCGTGCTCCCCGAGCTCAAGGGCAAGCTGGACGGCTACGCCATGCGCGTGCCGACCCCCACCGGCTCGGCCACCGACCTCACCCTCACGGTCGAGAAGGAGGTGACGGTCGAGGAGGTCAACGCCGCGATGAAGGCCGCCGCCGAGACCCCCGAGCTCCAGGGCATCCTCAAGTACACCGAGGACCCGATCGTCTCCCAGGACATCGTCGGTGACCCGCACACCTCGATCTTCGACGCCGGCCTCACCAAGGTGATCGGTGACCAGGTCAAGGTCCTCAGCTGGTACGACAACGAGTTCGGCTACTCCAGCTCGCTGGTCAAGCTCGCCAGCTACGTGGGCGAGCGTCTCTGAGGCTTCGCCTCCACCCAGCAGTGAACACGGACGTCCGCGTGCCGCCGAACGCGGCGCGCGGACGTTCGTGCGTCCGCACCGACTCCTAGGAGAGCCATGAAGACCATCGACACCCTGGGCGACCTGCGCGGCAAGCGCGTCCTCGTCCGCTCCGACTTCAACGTCCCGCTCGACGGGGCGACCATCACCGACGACGGCCGCATCCGCGCCGCCCTCCCCACCCTCACCGCCCTGCTCGACGCCGGGGCGAAGGTCATCGTCACGGCACACCTCGGGCGCCCCAAGGGCGCGCCGGAGCCGAAGTACTCCCTCGCGCCCGTCGCCAAGCGCCTCGGGGAGCTGCTCGGCCGCGAGGTGCTCCTCGCGGAGGACACCGTGGGCGAGGACGCCAAGGCCAAGGCCCAGTACATCGAGGAGGGCCAGGTCCTCCTCCTGGAGAACATCCGCTTCGACGCCCGGGAGACCTCCAAGGACGACGCCGAGCGCGGCGCGCTGGCCGACGAGCTCGCCCTCCTCGCCGACGCCTACGTCTCGGACGGCTTCGGGGTCGTCCACCGCAAGCAGGCGAGCGTCTACGACGTCGCCCAGCGCCTCCCGCACGCGGCCGGGCAGCTCGTCTTCAAGGAGATCGACTCGCTGAGCCGCGCGACCGGTGACCCGGAGCGGCCCTACGTCGTCGTCCTCGGTGGCTCGAAGGTCTCCGACAAGCTCGGCGTCATCGGCAACCTCCTCACCAAGGCCGACCGCC
Source organism: Georgenia satyanarayanai (assembly GCF_009193135.1). Lineage (GTDB taxonomy): Bacteria > Actinomycetota > Actinomycetes > Actinomycetales > Actinomycetaceae > Oceanitalea > Oceanitalea satyanarayanai. The sequence goes on along the minus strand of NZ_VUKC01000006.1, from coordinate 2,806 downwards.
TCCTCATCGGTGGCGGCATGGTCTTCACCTTCCTCGCCGCCAAGGGCTACGACGTCGGCACGTCCCTCCTCGAGGAGGACCAGGTCGAGACGGTCAAGGGCTACCTGCGCGACGCGGAGGCCAACGGCGTCGAGATCGTCCTGCCCACCGACATCGTCGTGGCGCCGGAGTTCAAGGCCGACGCCCCCGCCACCGTCGTCCCCGCCGACGCGATCCCCGCCGACCAGATGGGCCTGGACATCGGACCCGACTCCGGCCGCCTGTTCGCCGAGAAGATCGCCGACGCGAAGACGATCGTGTGGAACGGCCCGATGGGTGTCTTCGAGTTCGACGCCTTCTCGGCCGGCACCAAGGCCGTCGCGCAGGCGATGCAGGACGCCGCCGGCTTCACGATCGTCGGCGGCGGCGACTCCGCCGCCGCGGTCCGCGTGCTCGGGTTCGACGAGGAGAGGTTCGACCACATCTCCACCGGTGGCGGCGCCAGCCTCGAGTTCCTCGAGGGCAAGGTCCTGCCCGGCGTCGCGGTTCTGGAAGACTGAGCCCATGACGAACCGCACCCCGCTCATGGCGGGCAACTGGAAGATGAACCTCGACCACCACGAGGCCACCCACCTCGTGCAGAAGCTCGCCTGGGAGCTCAAGGACAAGGAGCACGACTACTCGGCCGTCGAGGTCGTCGTCGTGCCGCCGTTCACCGACCTGCGCTCCGTGCAGACCCTCGTGGACGGCGACAAGCTCGAGGTCCGCTACGGCGCCCAGGACGTCTCCGCGCACGAGAAGGGCGCCTACACCGGCGAGATCTCCGCGGCGATGCTCGCCAAGCTCGGCGTCAGCTACGCCGTCGTCGGGCACTCCGAGCGTCGTCAGTACCACGCCGAGGACGACGCCCTCGTGGGTGCCAAGGCCAAGGCCGCCCTGGCCCACGGCATCTGCCCGATCATCTGCGTGGGCGAGGGCCTGGACGTCCGTCAGGCGGGCGACCAGGTGTCCTACACCCTCGCGCAGGTCGACGGCGCCTACGCCGGGCTCGACGCGGAGGCCGCCGCCAAGACGGTCATCGCCTACGAGCCCGTGTGGGCGATCGGCACCGGGGAGGTCGCCACCCCGGAGGACGCGCAGGAGGTCTGCGGCGCGATCCGCGGCCGCCTCGCCGAGCTCTACGGCCAGGAGGTCGCCGACTCCGTCCGCGTCCTGTACGGCGGCTCGGTGAAGTCCGGCAACGTCGCCTCGATCATGGTCAAGGACGACGTCGACGGCGCGCTCGTCGGGGGCGCGAGCCTCCAGGCCGAGGAGTTCGCGGCGATCGTCCGCTACCAGCAGCACGCCTGACACCCGCCACGGTCCCCGGGCGCGTCCCGCGACCGGGGACCGTGGCGTGTCTCGGCCAAGTTGGTCCACGACGAGGCCGTCATCACCTATCCTTGACGAGTTGTGCGGCTGCGCCGCCGCCCGCCCGTTCACCGAAAGGAGCCTCCGGCTCGTGGATGCCCTCCGGATCGTTCTCGAGGTGCTGCTGGTCCTCACCAGCATCTTCCTCATCCTGTCCATCCTCATGCACAAGGGGAAGGGCGGTGGCCTCTCCGACATGTTCGGTGGCGGGATCAGCTCCTCGATCGGCTCCTCCGGGGTCGCCGAGCGGAACCTCAACCGCATCACGATCGGCATCTCCCTGCTGTGGGGGATGACCATCGTCCTGCTCGGCCTCATGCAGCGTTTCGTCTGAGCAGGGAGAACCACCATGGCTGGAGGAAGTGCGATCCGGGGGTCCCGCGTCGGTGCGGGGCCCATGGGCGAGGCCGAGCGCGGCGAGGCCGCCCCGCGGGTGCGGATGTCCTACTGGTGCGCCAACGGCCACGAGACGAGCCCGAGCTTCGCCAAGGAGCCGGAGATCGTCATCCCCGAGACCTGGGACTGCCCCCGCTGCGGGCTCCCCGCCGGCCAGGACCGCGAGGCGCCGCCGGAGCCGCCGCGCAACGAGCCGTACAAGACGCACCTCGCGTACGTGAAGGAGCGTCGCACCGACGCCGACGGTGAGGCCCTCCTCGAGGAGGCCCTCACCGCCCTGCGCGCCCGCCGCGGCGGCAGCACGCGCTGACCAGCGCGGCTCCCAGCTCTTCCCCTCAGCTCTCGGCGGCCGCCGGCCGCCCCAGACGCCGAGAGCCGAGTTGTCGTCGACAGCCGAGTTGTCGCCGACAGCCGAGTTCTCGCCGAGAGCCGAGTTGTCGCCGACAGCCGAGTTGCCGCCGACAGCCGAGTTGTCGCCGACAGCCGAGTTGTCGCCGAGAGCCGAGTTGTCGGCGACAGCTGAGTTGCGGACAGCCGAGTTGTCGCCGACAGCCGAGTTGCCGCCGATACCCAAGTTGTCGCCGATCGCGCGTGCCGCGACGGGCGCACGCGTTGCACTGTCGCCCAGCGTCCGGTGACACGGCGCGCGGTCACGCCCGCGTCTGCACCGGATGCCGCATCCGCCCGCCCGCCGGCCGGATGCTGAGGGTCACTGGAGCGTGGGCCCGGCGACGCGTGCGCTTTCTGCGGCACGTGTACCGCGATAACCCTCCGTCGCCGGTAAGTCGGCTGTCGGGGGTAGGTCGGCTGTCGCCGGCAAGTCGGCTGTCGGGGGTAGGTCGGCTGTCGCCGGCGAGTCGGCTGTCGGCGACAACTCAGCTGTCGGCGGTAACTCTGTCTCGTGCCGGGTTTAGTGGAGGCTCGGAACTGACGCTTCGGCCTTCACCGGGGCGTTGATCTGACGGTAGTAGGTTGCTTCGAGCTCGGCGGGTGGGAGGAGGCCGATCTCGCCGTGCAGGCG
>NZ_VUKC01000005.1 GCF_009193135.1 Georgenia satyanarayanai | reverse complement strand
CCCGCCTTCCAGCGCTACCTCGCGCAGGAGATCGACACCGCCGGCCTCGGCACGCAGCTCGAGGAGGTCTGGACCGAGATCACCGGCTGACCCGGCGCGGGGGGGGGCGGGCCCCCCGCCCCCCCCCCGCCCCCCCCCGCCCCCCCCGCCCCCCCCCCCCCCCCCCGCCCCGCCCCCCCCCCCCCCCGGGGGGGCGCCCCCCCCGCCCCCCCCCCCCCCGCCGGAAGCGTGAAGCGCTGTCGATCAGGCCTCGGCCGCGACGATGTTGACCGTCTTGCGGCCACGGCGCGTGCCGAACTCGACGGCACCGGCAGCGAGGGCGAACAGGGTGTCGTCCTTGCCACGGCCGACGTTGTCGCCCGGGTGGAACTTGGTGCCGCGCTGGCGGACGATGATCTCGCCGGCGTTGACGACCTGGCCACCGAAGCGCTTGACGCCGAGGCGCTGCGCGTTGGAGTCGCGGCCGTTCCGGGAGGAGCTGCCGGCCTTCTTGTGTGCCATCTCTGGGCCTGCTTTCGTGTGGTGCGAACGAGGGGCACGGCCCGCGAGGGCCGCAAGGATCAGTTGATGCCGGTGACCTTGACGCGGGTCAGCTCCTGGCGGTGGCCCTGGCGCTTGCGGTAGCCGGTCTTGTTCTTGAACTTCATGATCGTGATCTTCTTGCCGCGCTCCGCGCGCACGATCTCTGCGGTGACGGCGACCTTCGCGAGGTCGTCCGTCCCGGTGGTCACCTTGTCGCCGTCCACGAGCATGAGCGGGGTGAGGTTGACGGTGTCCCCAACCTTGCCGTCAACCCTGTTCATGACGACGACGTCGCCGACGGACACCTTCTCCTGTCGGCCGCCGGCCTTGACGATCGCGTACACCACGTTGCTGCTCATCTCTGTCGTTACGGGGCCCGGCACTCGCCGGCGAACCGGCGCGCGCGGGGCGCACAAGGGAGGGCGCGTCCGGGACGCACCGACGTTCAAGAGTACGCCGCGCGCCCCCGCCGAGCAAATGGCCCAGCGGCGCCACCCCCGCGAAAACGGTGTGGTTTCGCGCACACCACGCCCTGCTCGCCGGACCATGCTACGCCCGCGGACAGCCGTGTCGCGGCCCGGGCAGGGCCCGGGCCGCGCTGGGGTCAGCCGACCTGGCCGACGGCGGCGCTGATCGCCTCGACGTAGTCCTCCAGGCCCCAGTCGATGGACAGCGCGGTGGGCGGGGACATCGCCGCGATGAGCTGGTCACCGGTGATGTTCGCGATGGCACCGTCCTGCACGGCAGGGATCGCCTGGGCGTAGGACTGGGACAGGAAGGTCTCGACCTCCTCCTCGGTGCTCGCGTAGTTGACGATGACGTCGGCCTCGAGCTGGTCGGTCTGCTCGTAGGACAGCGAGTAGACGAAGCTCTCCCCGCCGGAGTCGAGCTCCTCGACGGACGGCGCGCTCTCCAGCCCGAGGTCGAGGAGGAAGTCGACGCGCGAGTCGGCCGGCTTGTAGACGTAGAACGTGCCGCCGACGTCCCAGATCGCGGCGACGGTGACACCGCTGAGCTCGGGGTGGGCGTCGGCCGTCTCCTCGAGGGTGGCGTCGAGCTCGGTGACGAGCTCCTCGGCCTCCTGCGTCATGCCCAGGGACTCCCCGACGATCGAGACGACGTCGCGCCACGGCGTGGTCCACGGCTCCTCGGGGTAGACGACCGTCGGCGCGATCTCGCCGAGGATCTCGTACTGCTCCTCGGTGATGCCCGAGTAGGGGGCGAGGATGAGGTCGGGGTCGAGCGCGTCGATGTCCTCGTAGGCCGGCTCCTCGACGGTGGCGGGAAGGATCGTCGGCTCGGCCCCGACCTCGCCGAGGGCCTCGTTGACCCAGGGCAGCAGCCCGTTCTCGTCGACGGCGTAGGTCTGGGCCTCGATCCCGACGGGGACCACCCCGAGCGCGAGGGCGGCCTCGGTGGAGCCCCAGCCGAGAGTGACGACGTCGGTCGCGTCGGCCGAGATCTCCGTGGTGCCGAAGGCGTGCTCGATGGTGACGGCCTGCTCGTCGGTGGTGTCGTCGGCGGGCTCCTGCGAGCTGTCGCACGCGGACAGGGCGAGGGCCACGGTGGCGGTGAGCGCCACCGGGATGAAGCGTCGGGACACTGAGGTCTCCTTGTTCAGGGGTGTGGGCGGGGGTCGGGGCGGGTGGTCAGGGCAGGCCGAGCCCGGCGGCCGGTCGCCTGACGGCTCCGGAGCGGCCGATGGGCACGACCATGGGGGAACCGGTCACCGGGTCGGGGACGACGCGCGCCTGGAGGGCGAACGCGTCGGCCACGAGCTCGGCGGTGAGGACCTCGTCGGGCCGTCCGAGGGCGGTGATCTCTCCCTCGCACATGACGACGAGGTGGTCGGCGTACCGCGCGGCGAGGTTGAGGTCGTGAAGGACCATGGCCACGGTCGTGCCGCGCTGGCGGTTGAGGTCGGCGAGCAGGTCGAGGACCTCGAGCTGGTGGGTGACGTCGAGGAAGGTCGTCGGCTCGTCGAGCAGGAGGATGTCGGGGTCCTGGGCCAGGGCCATCGCGATCCACACCCGCTGGCGCTGGCCTCCGGACAGCTCGTCGACCCGCCGGGAGGCGAGCTCGAGCGTTCCGGTGGCCTCGAGTGCCGCGGCGACGACGCCGTCGTCCGCCGCGTCCCACTGGCGGAACCAGCCCTGGTGGGGGTGGCGTCCGCGGCCGACGAGGTCGGCGACGATGATGCCCTCCGGCGCGGTCGGGCTCTGCGGGAGGATCCCGATCGTCCGCGCGACGTCGCGGGAGGGCAGGGCGTGGAGGGGGCGGCCGTCGAGGAGCACGCTCCCGCCGACCGGTCGCAGCAGCCGTGCCAGGCCGCGGAGGAGGGTCGACTTGCCGCAGCCGTTGGGGCCGACGACGGCGGTGACGGCGCCGGGCGGCAGCGCGAGATCGAGCCCGGTGATGACCTCGCGGCCGTCGTAGGCGAGGCACAGCCCGGCGGCGCGCAGCTCGTGGGCGGCGGTCACGGGGTGCCTGCCTGGCGGTCGGCGGTGGCGAGCAGCCACAGCAGGTACGCGGCCCCGACGGCGCCGGTGACGATTCCCACGGGGACCTCCAGGGAGGGGATGAGGTGCTGGGCGACGATCTCGGCGGTGAGGACGACGACGGCGCCGACGAGGGCGGCCTGGCCGAGCACCGTCCCGCCCGTCGGCAGGAGCCGCCGCGCGACGGGCGCGGAGACGAAGGCGACGAACGCGACCGGGCCGGCGAAAGCGGTCGCCGAGGCGGTGAGGGCGACGGCGACGGCCAGGGCGAGCAGCCGGGTGCGCTCCACCCGCACGCCCAGGCCGCCGGCGGCCTCGTCGCCGAGCCCGAGTGCACGCAGCTGGCGGGCGACCGCGACGACGAGCGGGGCGAGCGCCACGACGACGACGGCGAGCACCGTGACGTCGCTCCACCGGGGGGTACCGATGCTGCCCACCATCCACACGAGCGCGGACCGGACGTCGTTGACCTCACCGCGGGTGAGGAGGTAGCCGATCGCGCCGTTGACGACGAAGGCCGCGGCGACCCCGATGAGCACGAAGCGGAAGCCGGTGACGCCGTCACGCCAGGCGAGCAGGTAGATCGCGGCAGCCACGGCGGTGGCCCCGACGAAGGCGGCCACGCCGACGACGGCACCGCTGAGCCCGAGGGCGAGGATCGCGTACGCCGCGGCGAGGCTCGCCCCGCCGCTGACGCCGAGGATGTCGGGGCTGGCGAGCGGGTTGCCGAGGACCGACTGGAAGATCCCACCGGCGATCCCGAGCGCGACGCCGACGAGCACGCCGAGCACGACGCGGGGCAGGCGCAGTCGCCCGATGGTGAACTGGCCGCCCCCCTCTCCCCCACCGAACAGGCCGGCGAGGTAGTCCTGCGTCTCGGCGGTGTGCCCGCCCCACACGAGGCTGAGCCAGGCGAGCCCGAGCACCGCGGTGGCGAGGAGGAGCGTGACGGTGAGGGTGCGCCGTCGTCGGGCGTGGCGGACGGTGCGCAGGACCTCGTGCGCGGGTACGGGGGCGAGGGTGGTCGTCACAGTCCGGCCTGCCGGGAGCGACGGACGATGGCGATCATGACGGGCGCGCCGACGAGGGCGACGACGAGGCCGACCTCGAGCTCCCCGGGCGGGGCGACCAGGCGACCGATGACGTCGGCGACGAGGAGGAGCGCGGGCCCGACGACGACGGCGAAGGCGAGGATCCAGCGGTAGTCCGGGCCGGTGAGGGGGCGGACGATGTGCGGCACGACGAGCCCGATGAAGACGACGGGCCCGGCGAGGGCGGTCGCCGCGCCGGCGAGGAGCACGGCGGCGAGCACGGCGAACAGCCGGGAGCGGCGGATGTTCAAACCGAGACCGCGGGCAAGGTCCTCGCCCATGGACAGGAGGTTGAGCGCCCGGCCGGACAGCAGGGCCAGGGTGGCGCCGGCCGCGAGGAACGGCAGGAGGGTGAGGACGACGTCGGCCCCGGTCCCGCTCCCCCGACCGGCCAGCGAGCCCACGGCCCAGAACCGGTAGGTGTTGGTCGCCGACGTGCTCCCGAGGAGCAGCAGGGTGAGCACCGAGGTGATGCCCGCGGTGAGCGCGGTGCCGACGAGTGCGAGCTTCACCGGCGTGGTGCCGGAGCGGCCCGTCGACCCGATGCCGTAGACGACGACCATCGCGGCCGCGGCGCCCGCGAAGGCGAACCACACGTAGCCCGAGGGGCTGGTGATCCCCAGGCCGGTGATCGCCAGGACGACGGCGAGGGAGGCGCCTGCGTTGATGCCGAGGAGGCCGGGGTCGGCGAGCGGGTTGCGCGTGACCCCCTGCATGACGGTGCCGGCCAGTCCCAACGCGGCACCGACGAGGAGCCCGGTGACGGTGCGCGGCAGGCGCTGGTCGAGGACGACGTTGTGGTCGTTGTCGCTCGGCACCCGGTTCGTCAGCGCCTCCACGACGGTGCCGAGGGGGATGTCCCGGGCGCCGAGGGCCAGGCTGGCGGCGAGGACGACGAGGAGCACGACGGTCGCTGCGGCGAGCGCGAGCAGCCGGCGCCGGGTGAGGTCCGGTTGTCGTCGCGCGGGCCTCGTGGTGAGGGTCTGGGTCATCGACGGGTGGTGCGGCCGGTCACTGGGCCTCGGCGCGGCCCTGGCGCCAGTACCCCATGAACGCGACGCGGCGCCGGCAGACCCCGGCCTCGCTCACGAGCAGGCGGCGCAGTGTCTTGATGACGGCGGCCTCACCGGCGAACCAGGCGTAGAAGTCCGACCCGCAGCGCTCACCCCGGCCACAGCTGTCGATCGGCTGGATCTGCAGGACCGGGGAGTCCCAGAGCAGCTGGGTGTCGACGTCGACGTCCTCCACCGCCTGGCGGACGACGGCGCGGGCGTCGTCGACGACGGCGGCATGGCCGGCGACCCAGGTGCGGACCGCCGGGAGGAGCTGCTCCCCGTGGGCGTGGTCGCCGCGGACGAGCCAGGTGAGCTCCGCGCCGGGCGGGAGGGCGATGTCGAGGACGTCCCCGGGCGCGGGGACCTCGACGAACGCGGTGGCCCGCCGGCCGGGCGGCAGGCTCTCGAGGATGGAGCAGATCGCCGGGGCGGCGGTCTCGTCACCGGCGAGAAGGAGCTCGGTGGCGGTCCCGGGAGCCCAGTCGGCGCCGAGAGCGTGGTCGCGGGAGCGGGTGTCAGGACCGACGAGGACGAGATGGTCCCCCGCCTGGGCGCGGGTGAGCCAGCGCGAGGCGGGGCCGACGTCGCCGTGAAGGACCATGTCGATGTCGACCTCGCGGTCGGCGGGCCGCACGGCGCGCACCGTGTAGGTGCGGAAGGGGCTGCGCCGGTCCTCCGGCGTCTGGCGCCAGCGCTCGTACCAGGTGCCGGCGAGAATGGTCTCCTCGTCCTCCTGGCCGACGTCGGTGAGGTGGCCGTCCGCGAGCGGCAGCAGGAGCTTGACCCGCTGGTCGTGCCCGTGCGTGCCGAACCACCGCAGGTCCGGGCCGGTGAGGGTGACGCGGCGGAAGCTCGGGCCGAGGGCCCGGACACCGGAGACCTCGACGGCAAAGGGCCGGTACGCGGGACGCTCGTCACGGGGGACGTCGTGCGCGGCGACCGTGGTCGCGCCCTGTGGTGAGGTAAGCATTACCTAAGTAGAACACCTCGACGCCGACCGACGCCAGACCCGACGCCGTCCGGCCACGCGGGGAGGGGGCTCAGTGCCCCTCGCGCCAGGTACACACGCGGACCTCGACCCCCTCGGGATCCGCGAGCACCCAGCGTGTCGGCGCCTCGGCGTCGGACACGAGCCGCCCACCGGCGTCCACCGCCGCCTGCACGCGTGACTCGGCGATGTCGTGCGGGACGTGGACGTCGAGGTCGAGCTCCCCGCGTGGCGCCTCGCCGGTGGCGCGCCGGAACCACACGTGCGGGAGACGCCCGTGAGGGTCGGACAGCTCGCCGTCGTCCTCCTCGTACCCGAGGACCGCCGCCCAGAAGGCGCGGACACGCTCGGGGCTGGCCACGGTGATGCCGATCTCGAGGTCGTTGACGCGACGCGGGTCGAGCGGGACGCCGAGCTCCTCGGCGATCTCCACGATCCGCTCCGCGAGCACGATGTCCGCCTCTGTCAGGGTCCCCCGCGAGTGCGTCGTGACCGAGACGTGCAGCGCCCCGTACCGCAGGTCGAGGTCCGGGTGATGGTCCATCTCCTCGGCGACAGCGACGATCCGGCTGACGATCCTGGCACCGACGGGCATCGACCCCGTGCGCAAGGTGGTGCGCAGGAAGTGCCGCACCACCCTCCAGCCGCTGAGTGTCATTCGCGCGGAAGCGTCCTCCGCGCTCACTGGTCTTTCCTCTAGCACGCTCCCCATCTGCGTACTTTCGCATCGGCCGGAGCACGTGACAAACCGGGGCATGTCGGTGGGTGGTGGGAGGCTGCGCCCATGGACGACGACGCACGGGTACCGCTGTCGGGGGCGCAGCTCCTCGCGTCCTTCTTCGCGTCCGCGCCCAGCGCCTCGCACCCGGCCGTGCGGGGGCGGGTGCCGCGCGTGCGCGCCCACCTGCTCACCTACCTCGACACCGAGGCGGAGGCCTGGCTGACGCCGGACGAGCTCGTGCTCGTCGGCGCCGAGCGCCAGCTCGAGCCGCAGGACGCCGTCGTGCGGGTGACGGGGGTGGAGGTGGTCGTCGCGGCGCTGCCGGGCTTCTGTCACCCGGCGTGGCTGCTGCCCGCCGCGCTCGACGCCCGCGCGCAGCTGCGTCTCGTGGCCGGGCTGCGGCAGTGGGCCGCCGAGCACGGGGGGCTGTCGGCGCAGGCGGCGATGCACCTGCTCCCCCGGGTCGACGAGGCGGTGCGCCGTGCGCAGGCGTCCCTCAACGGCTCACCCGCCCCGTGACAGGCACGGGGCGGGTGAGGACCGAGAGGCTCAGGCGGTGACCGGACCGCCGGAGGTCACCCGGCGGGAGCGGCGCTTGCGCGTCCCGGACTGCTCGGGCGCTGCCTCGGCCGCGGCAGGTGCCGGGGCGGTGTCCGTGGCGGGGCCAGCGTCCGTGGCCGGTGCCGCGTCCCGTGCGGGGGCGGCGTCCGTCGCCGGAGCCGCACCCGTGGGAGACGCAGCGGCCGCGGCGGGCGCCGTCCGGCGTCGTCCACCGCGGGAGCGCGGTGCCTTGGCCGGCGCCTCGGACTGGCTCGGCGCAGGATCGGTCACGGGCTCGGCCGGTGCGACCCCCTGGGAGCTGTCGGGACCCGCCGGGGCGGCGTCCTCGCGTCCGCCGGGCAGCGCGGCGGCGAGGGCCTCGAGGGACGCGCGCACCTCCTCCGCGGACCGGGGCGCGTCGGCCTCGGGCTCGGAGGACCGGGCCGCGGGCAGCGTCACCGAGCTCGGCTCGGCGGCACGCTCGCGCCGCGGCGCCTTGTCCCGTGCGGGGGCCTTCTCCCGTGCGGGGGCCTTCTCCCGTGCGGGGGTCTTCTCCCGTGCGGGGGCCTTCTCGGCAGGTGCCTGCTCCTGGACGGGCGCGGTATCGACGTCGGCCGCCGTCCCGTCCTCGTCCTCGGCGTGGGCGTGGGCGGCCGCGGCGGCGATGGTCGCCAGGGTGGCCTTGACGGCCTCCCGGGCGGCCACGGCCTCGGGGTCGTCCGAGACGGGCGCGGGGGCCGGCGCCGGGGCAGCCACCTCGGCGGGACGGCCACCGGCGGGGGCACCGCCACGCTTCTTGCCACGGCGGTTGCCGTTGTCGCCGCCGGCGGCCGGGGCGCCCTTCTCCACGGGGTGGTCGTGCACGATGAAGCCACGTCCGGCGCAGTGCTCGCACGGCTCGCTGAAGGCCTCGACCAGCCCCTGGCCGACCCGCTTGCGGGTCATCTGGACGAGCCCGAGCGAGGTCACCTCCGCCACCTGGTGGCGGGTGCGGTCACGGCCCAGGCACTCCACGAGCCGGCGCAGCACGAGGTCCCGGTTCGACTCGAGCACCATGTCGATGAAGTCGACGACGATGATGCCGCCGATGTCCCGCAGCCGGAGCTGGCGGACGATCTCCTCGGCGGCCTCGAGGTTGTTCTTCGTCACCGTCTCCTCGAGCGTGCCGCCCGAGCCGGTGAACTTGCCGGTGTTGACGTCGACGACCGTCATCGCCTCGGTGCGGTCGATGACGAGCGAGCCGCCGGAGGGGAGGTAGACCTTGCGGTCCATGCCCTTGGCCAGCTGCTCGTCGATCCGGTGCTCGGCGAAGACGTCGCGCGAGTCGGTCCAGTGGTGCATCCGGTCGGCGAGGTCCGGGGACAGCTGGCGGACGTAGGTGGAGATCGTGTCCCACGCGCCGTCACCGGAGACGATGAGCGAGCGGAAGTCCTCGTTGAACACGTCGCGGACCACGCGCACGGCAAGCTCCGGCTCCCCCTTGAGGAGCACCGGCGCGGACTTCGTCGAGGCCGCGGCGGCCTCGATCTCCGCCCACTGCGCGGTGAGGCGCTCGACGTCGGCGCGCAGCTGCTCCTCGCTCGCTCCCTCGGCGGCGGTGCGCACGATGACGCCGGCGCCCTCGGGGACGATCTGCTTGAGGAGCTTCTTGAGGCGGGCGCGCTCGTTCTCCGGGAGCTTGCGGGAGATCCCCGTCATCGCACCCGAGGGCACGAGCACGAGGTAGCGGCCGGCGAGCGTGACCTGCGAGGTGAGTCGGGCGCCCTTGTGCCCGATCGGGTCCTTGGTGACCTGGACGAGGACGGGGTCACCGGAGGACAGCGCCGCCTCGATCCGACGGGGCTGGCCCTCCTTGCCCATCGCGTCCCAGTTGACCTCACCGGCGTAGAGGACGGCGTTGCGGCCCCTGCCGAGGTCGACGAAGGCGGCCTCCATGCTCGGCAGGACGTTCTGCACCCGGCCGAGGTAGACGTTGCCGACCATCGAGGTCTGGGTCTCGCGGGCGACGTAGTGCTCGACGAGCACGCCGTCCTCGAGGACGGCGATCTGCGTGCGACCGTCGCGCTCACGCACGACCATGTCGCGGTCCACGGCCTCGCGGCGGGCGAGGAACTCGGCCTCGGTGATCGTCGTGCGGCGGCGGCCGGCGTCGCGCCCGTCGCGGCGGCGCTGACGCTTGGCCTCCAGGCGCGTGGAGCCCTTGAGCGCGGTGATCTCGTCGCGGGCGGCGCGGCCCTCGCGGGACGTGGCCGAGCCGTCGTCACCACGGCTGCGGCGGCGCCGGCGGCGACGGCGGCTGGCGCCCTCACCGTCGTCGTCGGAGTCGCCCTGGTCGTCGGTGTCGTCCGGGTCGTCCTGCTCCGGCTCGCGCGTGTCGGTCACCGGGGAGTCGGCTGCCTCGGCGGCCGGCTCCTCGCTGCCCTCGGTGTCCTCGGAGTCGTCCGTGGACTCGTCGGCCGACTCGTCGCGACCGTTGCCCCGGTTGCGGCGGCCCCGGCCCCCGCGACGACGACGGCGGCGCGCGCCGCCCCCCTCGCCGCTCTCGGCGTCCCGGGACTCGGTCGGCTCGTCGGCGGTCGTGGCGGTCTCGCCGGTGGCCTCGACGGGCTCGTCGGCCGGCACGGGCGCGGCCTCGACGGCCTGCTCCTCGGGTGCGGACGCGGGCTCCTCGGCTGCGGACGCGGGCTCCTCGGCGGCGGCCGTGCGGCGGCGCGGGGCGCCCCCCTCGGCGCGGGAGCGACGGCGGGCGCGGCCGGGGTCCGGCGCCTGGAAGAGCAGGGCCGTCGCGGGCAGGCGGACGTCCTCCGCCTCCTCCTCGTCGATCTCCTCGGCGTCGGCGTCGCCGGCTGCCGGCTCCGCGGCGCTGAAGGACGCGAGGACGTCCAGCTTCTGCGCGGCGTCGCGTGCCGGGCGGCGCGAGCGCGACCGTGCGGGCGGGGTGTCCTGGGTCGCCTCGTCGGCGGCCGGCTGAGCCGCCTCCTCGGCGGGCTGCTCGTCCGCTGCGGCGGCCGGGCGGGCCGTGGAGCGGGAGCGGCGCGCGGGTGCCTTGGCCTCGCCCGACTCGGTGGGGACCGGCGCGCCGCTGGCGGCGCTCGCCCGGCGGCTGCGGCCCTTGGCGGGCTTCTCCGGTGCCGCGGAGGCGTCCGGCGCAGCGGTGGCCGCGTCGGACGTGGCGTCCGGCGCGGTGGTCGTGTCGGCGGCGGCGCTCGTGGCGTCCGGCGCGGCGGCGTCGGCCGTCGTGGCGGCCTTGGAGCGGGACGAGGTGCCGCGGGCCTTGCGGGGTGCCTTCGCGGGCGCGGCGGTGTCGGTGGACGCGGCGGTGTCGGTGCCGGCGGGCTCGGTGGCCGCATCCTGCGCGGCAGGCTCGCCTGCTGCCGGGTCGGCGGCGGCCTTGGGCTCGGCGGTCTTGGCGGTGCGGCGGCGCGGGGCGCGCTTGGCCGGGGCGGCGGGCTCGGCGGGCTCGGCCGCGGGAGTCTCGACCTGCGCGGCCGGCACCTGCTCGGCCTCGGCGGACGGAGCTGCCGAGTCGACAGCCTCGGCCTTGGCGGCGGCGGTGGTCTTGCGGGCGCGGGGGGCGCGCTTGGCGGGCGCGGGAGCAGACTCGCCCTCGGTGCCGGTCGTGGCGTCAGCAGCGGCGGGCGCCTTGCGTGCCCGGGGTGCGCGCTTGCGGGGGGCGGCCACGTCCGCGGCAGCGGCAGCGTCGGCCGCGGGCGTGTCCGTCGCGGGCGTGTCCGTCGCGGTCGCGTCGGCCGTGCCGGCTGTCGCGGCGGCGGTCTTGCGGGGCGCGCGCTTGCGCGGCGTCTTCGGTGCGTCGGCCTGCGGCTCGGTCGCCGTGGACTGCGCCTCGGCCGGCGCCTGCTCGGCGGCGGCAGGAGCCGTCGTGGCCCGGGTGACGCGGCGTCGCTTCGGCTGCTCGGACGGCTGTGCCTGTCCGGCGTCTGGTGTGTTCGTCATGAAGCTGTTCCCTCACCGCGGTCACCGTCCACACCACCGGCGCCGCGGCCTATTCGTCGTCACCGGCGGGGGCCGGCGACGGAAGTCATTGTTCACGCCCTCACCACGCCGGTTGACGCCGCTCGGAACGGCGACGGCTCCGCAGGCGCCGCTCGTCCGTCCCGGAGGACGTCCGGCGAGGCCTCCCGCCGCTTCAGCAAGCAGCGCACTCACCCGGATGGTGAGGCGGCGCGAAGTCGAGGCGAGTACCTACGTCGTCGTCGGGCCGCTGAACGGGGTGTGGACCTGTCCCTCGACCACGAGCAGTATCGCACAGGGCACCCGGAGCAGCGCGGAGGACACCCGGCACGACGGCGGGACCTTGGTCCCACGGGGACATTTCTCCTGATTCCTACGGTATCGACGTGCCCGTGTCCCGGGCGCGTTCACGACCGAGGAGACCGAGTGGAAGCGCTGGACCTGGCCCGCTGGCAGTTCGGGATCACAACCGTCTACCACTTCGTCCTCGTGCCGCTGACGATCGGGCTCTCCCCGCTCGTCGCGATCATGCACACCGCCTGGGTGCGCACCGGCAAGGCCCACTGGCACCGGCTGACGAAGTTCTTCGGCAAGGTCCTCCTCATCAACTTCGCGCTCGGCGTCGCGACCGGCATCGTCCAGGAGTTCCAGTTCGGGATGAACTGGTCGGAGTACTCCCGCTTCGTCGGGGACATCTTCGGCGCACCGCTCGCCATCGAGGCGCTGGCCGCCTTCTTCCTCGAGTCGACCTTCCTCGGCCTGTGGATCTTCGGCGAGGGCAAGCTGCCGAGGTGGCTGCACAACGCGTGCATCTGGGCCGTCGCCGTCGGCACCTCGCTGTCGGCCTACTGGATCCTCGCGGCCAACTCGTGGATGCAGCACCCCGTCGGGGCGGTCTACAACCCCGAGACCGGCCGCGCCGAGCTCGACGGCGTCGGCGGTTTCCTCGAGGTGATGACGAACAACACGCTCGTCGCCGCCTACGCCCACACGATCACCGCGTCCTTCCTCGTCGCGGGCACCTTCGTCGCCGGCATCTGCGGGTGGTGGATGGTCCGCGCCGCCCGCTCGGGCGACACCGAGCAGGCCCGTCAGGTGTGGCGCCCCGGCGCCTACGTCGGGCTCGTCGCCGTGCTCGTCGCCGGGCTCGGCGTCATCGCCAGCGGCGACCTCCAGGGCAAGCTCATGTACGAGCAGCAGCCCGGCAAGATGGCCGCCGCGGAGGCGGTCTGCCAGGGCGGGGAGGGCGTCGGCTTCTCCCTCCTGTCGATCGGCATCCCCGGCAGCAACGACTGCGAGGACATCAACCACGTCCTGGAGATCCCCTTCCTCACCTCCTTCCTCGGCACCGGCTCCTTCACCGGCCCGGACAGCTACCTCCCCGGAGTCGCCGACGTCCAGGCCCAGCAGATGGAGCTGTACGGGGACCTCGAGAGCGTCGACGCGGACACCGAGTTCTACCCCAACCTCTTCATCTCCTTCTGGAGCTTCCGGCTCATGATCGGCCTCGCCGCGGGATCCGCCGCCCTCGCCGTCGCCGGCTTCTGGCTGCTCCGCAAGGGCCGCATCACCGACTCGGTGTGGTTCTCCCGCCTGTGCCTCGTCGCGCTGCCCATGCCCTTCCTCGCCTCGAGCTTCGGGTGGATCTTCACCGAGATGGGCCGCCAGCCCTGGGTGGTCCACCCCAACCCGGCCAACCCGGTGGACCAGGTCATGCTGCTCACCACCGACGGCGTCTCCACCGTCGTCTCCCCCGTCACCGTCCTCACCTCCCTCGTCGTGTTCACGCTGCTGTACGCGGCCCTCGGGGTCGTGTGGTTCCGCCTCATCCGCCGCTACGTCCGCGAGGGCGTCGACCCGGTGAGGCCGCCCGTCCCCGACGGGGACGAGCAGCCCGAGCCCACCCTGTCCTTCGCCTACTGAGGAGCTCCCCGCCGTGGACCTGCCCGTGCTGTGGTTCGTGCTCATCGCCGTCCTGTGGACCGGCTACCTCGCCCTGGAGGGCTTCGACTTCGGCGTCGGGATGCTCCTGCGGACCTTCGCCCGTGACGAGAAGGAGCGCCGCGTCCTCCTGCGCACCATCGGCCCGGTCTGGGACGGCAACGAGGTGTGGCTGCTCACCGCCGGCGGCGCGACCTTCGCCGCCTTCCCCGAGTGGTACGCGACGATGTTCTCCGGCTTCTACCTGCCGCTCCTCCTCATCCTCGTCGCCCTCATCGTCCGGGTGTGCGCCCTGGAGTGGCGCGCGAAGATCAACGACCCGGTGTGGCGCGACCGCTGGGACCTCGCGCTGACCTTCGGCTCGTGGCTGCCCTCGGTCCTGTGGGGCGTGGCCTTCGCCAACCTCGTCCAGGGCATGGAGATCGAGCTCGTCGACGGCACCCACCAGCTCACCGGCGGCTTCCTCTCCCTCATCACCCCCTTCACGCTCCTCGGCGGGCTCCTCACCCTGGGCCTGTTCCTCACCCACGGCGCGATCTTCGTCGCGCTCAAGACGGCCGGACCCATCCACGTGCGCGCCGCGCGGCTGGCGCACCGCCTGTCGATCGGGTCGGGGCTCGTCGCCCTCGTCTGGGTGCTGTGGGCCCAGGCCCTGCACTCGACGACCGCCCTCACGCTCGTCCCCGCCGCCGTCGCCGCCGCCAGCCTCATCGGCGTCATCGCCGCCACCCGCCGCGGCCGCGAGGGCTGGGCCTTCGCCCTCCACACCGTCGGGATCGTCGGCGCCGTCGCCTTCATCTTCACGGCGATGTTCCCCGACGTCATGCCGTCCTCGATCGACCCGGCCTTCTCCCTGTCCATCGCCGAGGCCGCCGCCACCGGGCCCACGCTCACCGTGATGAGCATCGTCGCGCTCGTCTTCGTGCCGGTCGTCCTCGGCTACCAGGGCTGGACGTACTGGGTGTTCCGCAAGCGGGTGTGGGTGAGCGACATCGTCGGCGACGAGGGGCTGCACCCGACCGAGGAGCGCCGCGTCGGGACGGCCGCCGGGCCGGGCACGGGCCGGGACTAGGTGAGACCCCTCGACCCGCGGCTGCTGCGCCACGCGCGGGCAGCGCGTCGCTACATCGCCCTCACCACGGCCCTCGGGCTCGCCTCCGCCGGGCTCGTCGTCGCCCAGGCGCTCCTCGTCGCCGCGGCGGTCGCGCCGGTGGTCGACGGGGACGCGGGCTGGGCCCAGGTCGCTCCGCTCGTCGGGTGGTTCGCCGTCGTCGCGCTCGCGCGGGTGCTGGTCACGGTGGTCCAGGGGTCCGTCGCCCACCGCGCGGCGGCCGACGTCGTCGCCGAGCTGCGCGCGAGCGTGCTCGCCCGGGCGGTCGCGCTCGGCCCGCGCGGGCTGCGCGAGCCGAGCGAGGTCGTCACTCTCGTCACCCGCGGCCTGGACGACCTCGAGCCCTACTTCGTCCGCTACCTGCCGCAGCTGCTCCTCGCGGCGACGCTCACCCCGGCCACGCTCGTCGTCGTCGCGGGCCTGGACCTCGGCTCGGCGCTCATCGTCGCCGGGACGATCCCGCTCATCCCGGTGTTCATGTGGCTCATCGGTGTCCTCACCCAGCGCTTCGCGGCGGACCGGCTCCTCGCGATGCAGCGGCTGGGCGCCCAGCTCCTCGACCTCCTCGCGGGGCTCTCGACCCTCAAGGCGCTGGGCCGGGAGCGGGGCCCCGGCACGCGGGTGCGCGCCCTCGGTCGCGCCTACACGCGCACGACGATGAGCACGCTCCGGGTTGCCTTCCTCTCCGGGGCCGTCCTCGAGTTCCTCGCCTCGATCGCCGTCGCGCTCGTCGCGGTGACGGTGGGGATGCGCCTCGTCTACGGGGACCTCGACCTCGCGACCGGGCTGGCGGTCCTCATGCTCGCCCCCGAGGCGTACCGCCCGATCCGCGAGGTCGGCACGCAGTTCCACGCCTCCGCCGACGGCCTGGCCGCCGCCGAGCAGGCCTTCGCCGTCCTCGAGCGGCCCCTGCCGCCGACCGGCACCCGCCCCGCCCCCGCGTTCGGCGGGCTCGTGCTCGACGGCGTCGGGGTCGTGGCTCCTGGGCGCGACGTCGTCGCCCCCGCCGACCTGTCCGCACGTGTCCTGCCCGGGCGGGTCACCGCGCTCGTGGGGCCCTCGGGCGGCGGGAAGACGACGACGGCGATGCTCACCCTGGGGCTGCTGCGTCCCGACTCCGGCCGGGTGCTCCTCGTCCCGGCGACCGGTGGCGAACCGGTCGACCTGGCCGGGCTCGATCCGGCGTCCTGGCACGCGCAGCTCACCTGGGTGCCCCAGCGGCCCGTCCTCGTGCCGGGGACCGTCGCGGACGCCGTCGTCGGCGAGGCCGGCGAGGTGGGCCCGCGCGCCGAGGCCGCCGCCCGGGCGAGCGGGCTCGACGAGGTCCTCGCCGCCCTCCCGCAGGGCTGGGACACGCCCGTCGGCCAGGGCGGCGCCGGGCTGTCCCTCGGGCAGCGGCAGCGCGTGGCCCTCACCCGGGCCCTGCTCGACCCGGCGCCGCTCGTCGTGCTCGACGAGCCCTCGGCCCACCTCGACGCCGCCGCGGAGCAGCGCGTCCTCGACGTCGTCTCCGCGCTGCGCGACGCGGGCCGTGCCGTCCTCGTCATCGCCCACCGGCCGCGGCTCGTCGCGCTCGCCGACGACGTCGTCGAGGTGCGCAGCGCCCCTCGCGGCGGTGAGCCGGTGACCGCCGGCCCCCGCGGGAGCCGGGCCGCGCCGTGAGCCGTCTCCTGCCCCTGTCCCCCGCCGAGCGCCGCGCGCTGCGTCGCGCCGTCGACCTCCTCGACCTCGACCGGTGGCGCTTCCTCCTCGCCGTGCTCGCCGGCACCGCGGGGCTGGGCAGTGCGGTCGGGCTGTCCGCCACCGCTGCCTGGCTCATCGCCCGCGCCTCCCAGATGCCGCCGGTCCTCGAGCTCGGGGTCGCCTCCGTGGCCGTGCGGACCTTCGGGATCGCGCGCGGCCTCATGCGCTACGTCGAGCGGCTCGTGTCCCACGAGGTCGCGCTGCGCGGGATGGCGACGCTGCGCGAGCGCGTCTACACCGCCCTCGCGGACGCCCCCACCGACGTCGTGGCGGGGCTGCGCCGCGGTGATGTGCTCGCCCGCACCGGCGCGGACGTCGACGCCGTGGGGGACGTCGTCGTGCGGGCGCTGCTGCCGGCCGCCGTGGCCGCCGTCGTCGGCGTCGGGACGGTCACGCTCGTCGCGTGGCTCCACCTCGGCGTCGGCGCCGTGCTCGCCGCGTGCCTGCTCCTCGCCGGCCTCGGCGGGCCGCTGCTCACCGTGCGCGCCGCCCGTCTCGACGAGCTCGCCCAGGCACGCGCACGCACCGAGCTGACCGCCGGGGCGATGGCGATGGTGGAGGGGGCCGCCGAGCTCACGGTCTCCTGTGGGCTCCCCCGGGCTCGCGCCGCCCTCGCCGGCACCGAGCAGCGCCTGGCCCGCGCGAAGGACGCCGCCGCCCGGCCCGCGGCGCTGGCCGCCGGCGCCGACCACCTCGCCCTGGGGATCGCGGTCCTCGCGGCGCTCGTCCTCGGTGTGCACGCGACCGTGGCCGGGACGATGGAGGCGGTGGAGCTGGCGGTCGTCGTCCTCACCCCGCTCGCCGCCTTCGAGGGCACCGCGCTGCTCGGGCCGGCCGCCGTCCAGCTCGTCCGCTCCGCCGAGGCGGCCGTGCGGGTGACCGCGCTGCTCGACGGCGCCGGGAGCGCTCGTGACAGCGGCAGGGAGGCCCGGGAGGCGGCCCCCGGTGCCACGGGCGCACGCCCCGGTGCCGGGACCGCCCCGCGCGCCGGCGACCCGCCCGTGCTGCGGGCCCGGGACCTGGCCGTCGGCTGGCCGCGGACCGGGGTGGTGGCCCGCGGGCTGGACCTGGACCTGCGGCCGGGACGCAGCGTCGCCGTCGTCGGCCCCAGCGGGATCGGCAAGACCACCCTCCTGCTCACCCTCGCCGGACTGCTCCCGCCGCAGCACGGCGACGTCCTGCTCGGCACTGCCCCTGTCGCGGCGCTGGACCGGCGTGCCGTGAGCGGCGCCGTCGTCCTCACCGCCGAGGACGCGCACGTCTTCGGCACCACGGTGCTGGAGAACCTCCGGGTGGCGCGCGGCGACGTCACCCCCGCGGAGGCCGTCCAGCTCCTGGGCCGCGCGGGCCTCGGCGGGTGGCTCGCTGCCCTGCCCGACGGCGTCGACACCCTGCTCGACAGCGGCGCGACGTCCCTGTCCGGCGGCGAGCGCCGCCGGCTCCTCCTCGCCCGCGCCCTGGCGAGCCGGGCGCCGCTGCTGCTCCTCGACGAGCCGGGTGAGCACCTCGACCCGGACACCGCGGACCGTCTCGTCGGTGACCTGCTCGGCGCGCGCGACCCCGGCCGTGGCGTCCTCCTCGTCACCCACCGGCTCGCGCCTCTCTCGGCCGCGGACGAGGTCGTCGTGCTCGGTGCGTCGCGGGGACCGGCTACCGTGCTCGCGAGAGGAACTCACGAGCACCTCCTCCAGACGCTGCCCAGCTACCGGTGGGCCGTGCAGCAGGAGGCGCGGTGAGCACGTGCACGCAGGGAGCGAGGGTCGTCATGCCGGACCGGGAGGCACGCGCGAGACTGCTCGGTGCCGCCATCGGGCTCACCTCGAGCCTCGACCTCGACACCGTCCTCAAGGGGTTCGTCGACGGAGCGAGCACCCTGACCGGCGCGCGCTACGCGGCCCTCGCCGTCCTCGACAACCGCGGTGACACCGCCACGTTCGTCCAGCACGGCATCGACGAGGAGACCGAGCGCCGCCTCGGGCACCCGCCGCACGGCGGCGGGCTCTTCGCCCACATCCCGACCCACGGCCACCTCCTGCTCGACTCGATCACCACGCACCCCGCCTTCGGCGGCTGGCCCGCCGCGCACCCCCACATGGAGGGTTTCCTCGGTGTGCCGGTGCGGATCCGCGAGCAGGTCTTCGGGCGGCTCTACCTCGCGGACAAGCCCGGTGGCTTCACCGAGGACGACGCCCGCGCGATGGAGCAGCTCGCCTCCGCGGCGGCCGTCGCCGTCGTCAACGCCCAGCGCTACGCCGACGCCCGCGACCGCGAGCGCTGGGTGGCCGTGAGCCAGGAGATCACCACCCAGCTCCTGTCGGGCACCGAGGAGGAGGAGGCGCTCGAGCTCATCGCCGCCAAGGTGCGCGAGGTCGCCCGCGCCGACGCCGCCCTCATCGTGCTGCCCTCGGTGGGCGACACGTGGATGTGCGAGATCGCCGACGGCGAGGGCGCCCAGGACGTCGTCGGCGCGGTCTTCCCCCCGGAGGGTCGGGCGCGGACCGTCCTGGCCAACGGCGTCGGGATGATCGTCGACTCGATGTCGCGCGCGCGCTCGCTGCGGGTGCCCCAGCTCGTGCGCTACGGGCCCGCCCTGTACGCGCCGATGATGTCCCAGGGCGTGGGCCGCGGCGTGCTCATCCTCCTGCGGCTGCAGGGCGGGGCGGAGTTCACGCCCTCCGAGCTCGAGGTCGCGGAGGTCGTCGCCGCGCAGGCCGCCGTCGCGCTCGAGCTGGCGGCAGCCCGGCACGCCGAGGACGTGTCCTCGCTCCTCGAGGAGCGTCAGCGCATCTCCCGCGACCTCCACGACCTCGCCGTCCAGCAGCTCTTCGCCACCGGCATGCAGCTGGAGACCGTGCGGGTGGCCGCCGTCGGGAACCCGGGGACGGCGTGGATCGCCGAGCGCCTGGAGGACGCCCTCACGAGCGTCGACGAGAGCGTGCGCCAGATCCGGTCCATCGTCCACTCCCTGCGCGAGCCGGACGAGGCCGTCGGCCTGGTCGAGCGGCTGCGGCGCGAGACCTCCCTGGCCCGGACCGGGCTCGGCTTCGCGCCCTCCCTCCTCATCGCCGTCGACGGGCGGCTGGTGCGCGACGGCGACGACGACCTCGACCTCGCCGCCTCCCCCGCCGAGCTCCTCGACGCGCGCGTGGACGACGACATCGCCGACGACGTCGTCGCCGTCGTCCGGGAGGGACTGGCCAACGCCGCGCGCCACGCGCGCGCGTCCTCGGTGCAGGTGCGCGTCACCGTCCGGGGCTCCGGCGTCCACGGGCGGGTCGCCGTCGAGGTCGAGGACGACGGCGTGGGCGTGGACCGCGCGTCCACGCGCCGCTCGGGGCTGGACAACCTCGCCGTGCGCGCCCGGCGCCACGGCGGCACCTTCTCCCTGGGCCGCGCGGAGTCGGGCGAGGGCACGCTGCTGTCGTGGCAGGTGCCGCTCGCCTGACAACGGCCGTTCCCGTCGGTTATCTTGATGTCAAGATTCTTGATGTCGAGATAAAAGGAGCACCGATGTCCGACTGGGACCGCGTCCAGTACGCGCGCTTCGCCGGGGCCCGCGGCCGACCCTTCCGGGACCTCCTGGCGCAGGTGGACGCCGTGGACCCACGCACCGTCGTCGACCTCGGCTGCGGGAGCGGTGAGCTCACCGCCACCCTCGCCGAGCGCTGGCCCGGTGCAGAGGTCGTCGGCGTCGACTCCTCGCCTGACATGGTCACCGGCGCGCGGGCCCTGCCCGCGGCCCTCGCCGGACGGCTGACCGTCGAGGAGGCCGACCTGCGCGCGTGGGTCGCCCACCGCGCCCCGGGCAGCTGCGACGTCGTGGTGAGCAACGCGGCCCTCCAGTGGGTGCCGGACCACCTCGGCCTCCTGCCGGCCCTCGTCGACCTGCTGGCGCCCGGAGGTCGGCTAGCAGTCCAGATACCCGGGAACCACGACGCGCCGAGCCACCGGATCCTGCGCGAGCTGGCCGGTCGGTACGGCGTCCCGGAGGCCGCGCGACGACCCGCCGTGCCCGGTCCCGACGACTACCTCGGGGTGCTCGGCCGCCTGGGGTGCGCGGTCGATGCCTGGGAGACGACCTACCTGCACGTGCTGAGCGGGCCCGACCCGGTGTGGGAGTGGGTACGCGGCACCGGCGCCCGGCCGCTGCTCCACGCGCTGCCCGACGGGCGGCGGGAGGAGTTCGCCGAGGAGTACCGTGCCCGGCTGCGCGAGGCCTACCCGGCCGAGGCCTGGGGCACTGTCCTGCCCTTCCGGCGGGTGTTCGCCGTCGCGGTGCGCCGCTGAGCGGGGTCGGTCAGGCGCGCCAGCCCTTGGCGCGCTGACCGGCCACCCACGCCGCGACCTGGGTGCGGCGCTGCAGGCCCATCTTCGCCAGCAGGGCGGTGATGTGGTTCTTCACCGTCTTCTCCGCGACACCCAGCTTCTCGCCGATCTCACGGTTGGACAGACCGTCGCCGATGAGGTCGAGGACCTTGCGCTCGGACGGGGTGAGGTCCGCCGTCGGGTCGTCGTGGTCGGCGCGGCGGCGGGTGACGGTGCGCTCGTCGAGGAGCGTGCGGCCCGCGGCCACGGCCTTGATGACGTCGGCGATCTCGGCCCCGCGGACCGTCTTGAGGAGGTAGGCGCGGGCACCGGCGTCGAGGGCCTCGGCGAGCGCGTCGTCGTCGTCGAAGGAGGTGAGGACGACGGCGCGGGCCTCGGGGACCGACTCACGCAGTGCGCGGATGATGTCGATGCCGGTGCCGTCGGGCAGCTGGAGGTCGACGAGGAGGATCTCGGGCCGCACGAGCGGCGCGCGGCGCAGCGTCTCGGCGACCGAGCCGCCCTCGGCGACGACGGTGAGCCCGTCGGCGCGGTCGACGATCTCGGCGATGCCGCGCCGCACCACCTCGTGGTCGTCGATGATCATGACGCGGATGTCACGCGGTCCGGAGGCGGTCTGCTCGGTCACGCCTCGACCCTAGCGCCCCCGGCGGCGCCGGTGGGCACGGCTCGACGGGATCCCGGAGATTCCGTGGCGCCGGCGGCCGACGCTCGCCGCGTACCCTCGCGGGGTGACCAGCGCCCCCACCGAGACCGCCGCCGTCGTCGTCCAGCGCGTGCGTGACCGCTTCGACACCGGGGTGACCCGGCCGCTGGCGTGGCGGCTGCGGCAGCTGGACCGGCTGGCCGCGCTCGCCGGCGAGAACGCCCGCGACATCGAACGGGCGCTGCACGCCGACCTGGGCAAGTCGTCGACCGAGGCGTACCTGTCCGAGATCGGCGTCCTCCTCGCGGAGATCCGCCACACCCGCAAGCACCTGCGCCGGTGGCTCGCGCCGCGGCGGGTGGGCGTGCCGTGGCAGTACCAGCCGGCGCGGGCCTCCCTCGTCCTCGAGCCGCTCGGCGTCGTCCTCGTCATCGCCCCGTGGAACTACCCGGTCTTCCTCCTCCTCGGCCCGCTCGTCGGGGCGCTGGCGGCGGGCAACACCGCCGCGCTCAAGCCGTCGGAGCTCGCGCCGCGCACCGCCGAGCTCCTCCAGCGGCTCGTGCCGCGCTACCTCGACGGCGTCACGGTCGTCACCGGCGGCCCGGAGCAGACCACCGAGCTGCTGGAGGAGCGGTTCGACCACATCGTGTTCACCGGCGGGGGGCGGGTCGCGCGGATCGTCATGACGGCGGCCGCCCGGCACCTGACGCCCGTCACCCTCGAGCTCGGCGGCAAGTCCCCCGCGTGGGTCGACGCCACCACCGACCTGCCCGCCGCGGCCCGGCGCATCGCCTGGGGCAAGCTCGTCAACGCCGGCCAGACCTGCGTCGCCCCCGACTACCTCCTCGCGCCGCCCGACGTCGCCCGGGCCCTCGAGCCGCTGCTGGCCCGCGAGATCCGCGCCATGTACGGCGCCGACCCGGCCGCCAGCCCGGACTTCGGGCGGATCGTCACGAGCGAGCACGCCGCTCGGCTCGACCGGCTGGTGACGGAGTCCGTCGCCGCCGGCGCGCGCGTCGTCGTCGGCGGGGAGACGGACGTGGCCCGGCGCTACGTGCCCCCGACCGTGCTCGCCGACGTCTCCCCCGACTCCCCCGTCATGGCCGAGGAGATCTTCGGGCCGGTGCTCCCGATCGTCCCGGTGCCCGACCTCGACGCCGCGATCGCGCACGTCCGCGGCGGGGACAAGCCCCTGGCGCTGTACGCCTTCACCGCCGACGAAGGAGTGCAGGCCCGCCTGCTGCGGGAGACGTCGTCGGGCGCGGTGGGTCTGGACGTGCCGCTCGTCCAGGCGTCGATGCCGTCCCTGCCGTTCGGCGGCGTCGGGCCCTCCGGGATGGGGGCGTACCACGGGGAGGCCTCGGTGCGGACCTTCAGCCACGCCAAGCCGGTTGTGCGCAAGCCGCTGACACCCGACACGCTCGGCGCCATCCGTCCGTCCTTCACCGCCGTGCGGCGGGCGCTGGCGCGGCGCCTGCTCTGACGGTCGCTCAGCGCCGGGCGCGCACCTTCTCGCGGCACCGCCCGGTCCGGTCGGGCTGGGTGTGGAGTGTTGGACCTCTGAGGTCCAACACCCCACACCTAACGCGGCGGGTGAGCGCGCGAGGGGCGCTGGCAGCGCGGGCAGAAGGTCGAGGACCGGCCCATGAAGGACTCGCGGCGCATGGGCGTGCCGCAGCGTCGGCAGGGCTCGCCGGCGCGCCCGTAGGCGTCGAGCGAGCGCGCGAAGTAGCCGCTGGCGCCCTCGACGTCGACGTAGAGCGCGTCGAAGGAGGTGCCACCGGCCGCGAGGGCCTCGCGCATGACGGCCTCGGCGGCGGCAAGGAGCTCCAGGGCCGCGCGCTGGGTGAGGCGGTCGGTGGCGCGGCGCGGGTGCAGGCGAGCGCGCCACAGCGCCTCGTCGGCGTAGATGTTCCCGATGCCGGAGACGAGCGACTGGTCGAGGAGGGCGCGCTTGACCTCGGTGCGCCGCTGCCGCAGCCGGCGGGCGAGGGCGGCGCGGTCGAGGTGCGGGTCGAGCGGGTCGCGGGCGATGTGGGCCGCGGGCGCGGGCAGCACGGGGACCGGTGAGCCGTGTCCGCCCGGCGCGCCGTCCGCCGTCGGGACGAGGTCGGCGACGAGCAGGTGGCCGAAGGTGCGCTGGTCGACGAACCACAGCCGGGCGCCGTCGTCGAGGTCGAGGGAGACGCGCAGGTGGCGGGTGGGGTCGGGCGGGACGCCGGGGGCGGCGGTGGGTGCCGGGCGCTCGTCGGCAAGTCGGCTGTCGGCGGTAAGTCGGCTGTCGGCGGCAAGTCGGCTGTCGGCGGCAAGTCGACTGTCGGCGGTAAGTCGGCTGTCGGCGGGGGGTGGGGGGTGGACGAGGTGCTCGGGCGGGGGGAGGGTGAGCGCCGCGTCCTCGCGGCGGACGAGGAGCTGGCCGCTCATCCCGAGGTGGACGAGCAGCGCGTCCTCGGCGTCGTCGTCGAGCACGAGCCACAGGTACTTGCCGCGACGCACGGCGGCCGAGAGCGTGCGCCCGGTGAGCCGGCCGGGCAGGTCGAGCGCCCCACCCACGTGCCGGCGCACCGCGCGCGGGTGGTGGACGACGACGGCGTCCACCCGCCGGCCGAGCACGTGCCGGGCCAGGCCGTCGCGGACGGTCTCGACCTCGGGCAGCTCGGGCATCGGCGCGCTCAGGCGCTCTCGGCGAGCAGACGGGTGTAGGCGTCCTCCGCGGCCTGCTGCTCGGCGACCTTCTTCGCCGGTCCGGCGCCCGTGCCCCACGGCTGCTCGGCGACGATGACGGTGGCGGTGAAGCTGCGCGCGTGGTCGGGGCCGGTGCCGACCACCTCGTAGGTCGGGGCGGGCAGCCCGCGGGAGGCGACGAGCTCCTGGAGGCTGGTCTTCCAGTCCAGGCCGGCGCCCAGCGTGGCGGCCTGCGCGAGCAGGCCGGCGACGAGCCGCTCGATCATCGCGCGGGTGGGCTCGAGCCCGTTGCACAGGTAGGCAGCGCCGATGAGGGCCTCGACAGTGTCGGAGAGGATCGAGTCCTTCTCCCGTCCGCCGGTCACCAGCTCGCCACGGCCGAGGAGGATGAAGTCTCCCAGGCCGAGCTCCCGCGCGACCCCGGCCAGCGCGCGCTGGCTCACGGTCGCCGCGCGCATCCGGGCGAGGTCCCCCTCGGGGGTCTCGGCGTTGGCCCGGTAGAGCCGCTCGGTGACGACGAGCCCGAGCACCGTGTCCCCGAGGAACTCCAGGCGCTCGTTGGTCGGGATGCCGCCGGCCTCGTGGGCGAAGGAGCGGTGGGTGAGGGCGAGGACGAGCAGCTCGGGGTCGATGTGGACGCCGAGCCGCTCGAGGAGCACGTCGACGTCGTCACGGGCCGGGCCCGCGACCACCTTCCGGCCCATCAGTTCTCCTCGCCGTCGGTCCCGTCCGCGGCGTCGTCGTCCTCGGTCGCTGCCGCGCCCAGGCCCGCGAGCGCCGCCCAGCGGGGGTCGACGTCCACGTGCTCGTGGTCGGCGGGCAGGTCGTCGAGCCGCTCGCCGCAGCCGGCGCACAGCCCCCGGCAGCTCTCCTCGCACAGGGGGCGGAAGGGCATGGCGGTGACGACGGCGTCGCGCACGACCGGCTCGAGGTCGAGCAGCTCGCCCTCGAGCTCGAGCATGTCCTCGGCCTCCTCGTCGCCGTCGGCGAGAGCTGCCTCGCGGGCACCGGGGTAGAAGAAGAGCTCGCTCACCTCGACGGTGCGGTGCTCGGTGATCTCGCGCAGGCAGCGGGAGCACTCGCCCTGGAGGTCGACGGCGGCGCCGCCGCTGATCAGCACGCCCTCCATGACGGCCTCGAGCCGCAGGTCGAGCCGGATGTCGGAGCCGGGGACGACCCACATGACGGCGGTGCCGAAGTCCTCGGGCGCGGGGACCGCGCGCTCCACCGTCCGCAGCGTGCCGGGCTGGCGCGCGAGGTCGTGGGTGCTGATCACGAACGGTGATCGAGAGTCCATGGTCACTCCTGGTGAGACGACGAGCCCGCGGGCAGCCGGCCGGCCCGCAGCCGCTTCACGTTACCCCACCCCCCACCGTCGCAACTGGTGACTTCGCCGACAGGGCAAGCGCTTCCAGGCGTCGCCGGACCCACCACGTGCGACGTTGGGGGACGGGCGGGTCAGGGCTCGGGGGTGGGGTCCTGGGTCGCCAGGCGGTCGCGGCCGGCGCGGACCTGCTTGGTGATGGCGCCGAGGTCGATCTCGAACTGGGCGAGCTGGCGGTCGCAGTAGTCGTTGGCGTCGCGGGCCAGCTGGGCGGCCCGCTCCTCGGCGGCGGTGATGATCTGCTCCGAGCGCTGGCGGGCCAGCTCGACGACGCTCTCCTGCCCCACGAGCCGCTCGGCCTGCTCCTCGGCCTCCCGGAGGATGCGCGCGGCCCGCTCGCGGGCGTCGGCGAGGACGTCCTCGGCGCCGGTGAGGACGTCGTCGGCGGCCTTGATCTCCCCCGGTACGACGGCCTTGGCCGCGGCGATGAGATCGAGCGCCTCGGCGCGGTTGACCAGCACGGACGCGGACATCGGCATCTGCCGGGCCTCGGTGACGAGCGCGCTGAGCTCGTCGAGGATGGCGATGAGCGAGGCGCCGTCGTGGTCCTCGGCGGGGGCGGTCATTCCGGTCCTCCAGGGTGGGGGAAGGCCTCGCGCAGGGCACGCGCGACGGCGGGTGGGACGAGGTCGGAGACGTCACCGCCGTGGCGGGCGACGTCCTTGACGAGGGAGGAGGCGACGTGCGCGAGCGCGCCGTCACCGACGAGGAAGACCGTCTCGACGCCCGACAGGTGCCGGTTCATCAGGGCCATGGGCTGCTCGGCGTCGAAGTCGGCCCCACCACGCAGGCCCTTGACGACGGCGCTGGCGCCGACGCGGCGGCAGTAGGCGGCGAGCAGGCCGTCGACGACGTCGACGCGCACGTCCAGCCCCGCCGTGGCCTCGCGGGCGAGCGCGACACGCTGCTCGAGGGGGAAGAGGTAGCTCTTGCGGGAGTTGTGGGCGACGGCGAGCACGACCTCGTCGAACATCCCCCGCGCGCGGCGCAGGACGTCGAGGTGCCCGAGGGTGACGGGGTCGAAGGACCCGGGGCACACGGCCAGGCTCATCGCTGCTCCCCCGCCGCTCGCTCGCCCATGTCGGTCACGGTAACCGCCTCCTCGCCGGGCACGGTGGAGGCGAACCACAGTGTCGTGTCGCCGTAGCGGCGCTCGTCGGTGCGCTCGAGGGCGGGCGGCCACGTCGGCTCGGGGCTGCGTCGCGAGCGCTCGACGACGACGACGGCGTCCGGCGCCAGCCACGCCGTGAGTGCGCTGAGCACGTCCCCGATCTCGGCCTCGGTGACGTCGTAGGGCGGGTCGATGAGGACGAGGTCGTAGGCGGTGCTCGGGGCGCCCATGAGGTAGCCGCGGGCGGTGCCACCGACGACGACGGCGGTCTCCCGCATCCCGAGCGCGGCGACGTTGCTCCGGCACGCGGCGACGGCGGGCTTGGCGGAGTCGACGAGCGTGACGCTCGCGGCGCCCCGGCTGGCGGCCTCCAGCCCGAGTGCGCCGGAGCCGGCGTACAGGTCCAGGACACGGGCGCCGTCGACGACGCCCCGGTGGTCCAGCCGCGAGAACAGCGCCTCGCGCACCCGCTCGCTCGTCGGGCGCGTGGCTCCCTTGGGGACGGTGAGCGTGCGCCCGCCCGACACCCCGGACACGATCCTCGTCACGGCACCGACCCTACGCCGCACCGGCGACGTCGCCCGACAGGCTGACGACGGCGGCGACGAGCAGCACCGCGACGACGACCATGGCGACGACGACGCCGGCCACCGCCCACGCCACCCAGCGCGGCAGCCGCCGCCTCACCGGGCCCCCCGCCGCCGGGCGGGTCTGACCGCGAGAACGACGGCGAGCGCCGTGAGCGCCACCTGCAGGCCCAGGAGCACCGGTGTCACCGCCCCGACGAGGACGGCGACGAGCAACGGGACGGCCCCGAGGACGACGACGTCGGGGCCGGTGTTGGCGATCGTCGCCATCCCGGGAGGGAACACGCCCATGGGCGTGACGATGAGCGGGCCGGAGAAGTCGGCCTGCGGGCGGTAGGCCGAGCGGACCGCTCCTGCCGCCCACACGGGGGCGGCGAGCAGGCCGAGCGCGAGCCAGCCCCCGACGTCGCCGTGGCTGTCGCCGAGGACGGCGAAGACGGGCACCGTCCACACGAGCATCGCGAGCACCGGCACGGCGAGCCGCCACAGGCGCACGGTGCGCTGCGGGACGGGCAGGAGGGCGTCGATCGCGGGCACCGCCTCCGCGTCACGGGCGCCCTGCGCGGTGGTGAGGGCGGCGAGCCAGGCGCCGGTCACGACGAGCAGGGCGCTGAGGAGCGCCGGCAGCGAGGGCACGAACGGGGCGAGGAGCGCGAGCGCGGCGCCGCAGCCCACCTGGACCAGCCGCCGCGGGGCGCGCAGGAGCAGGCGGGCGTCCGCCACGGCGACGACGACGCCCGGTCCCAGCGTCCGCACGAGGGCCGGCACGGCCCGCAGCCGGGCCGAGCGGCGGCGCCGCCCCCGCCGCGGCTCGGTGTCCAGGGCGCGGCCCAGGGCCCGGGTGTCCATCGTCAGCGAGGCGCCGCGCAGCTCGACCGTCGCGGCCCCGCGCTCGCGGAGCTCGGTGTCGTGGACCCGGGGCAGCGAGCGCAGGGCGGCGACACCGGCGAGCACCGCCAGCCCGCCGGCGGCGGCGGCCGGCCACCACGCACCGCCGACGGTGAGCGCAGGGGGCGGGGCGAGCGCGAGCGCGAGGGCGGCGACGGGGACGAGCGCGAGGAGGAGGTCCCCGGCGGTGCCGGCCACCCGGCGTCGTCCGCCCGCCTCGAGGGGCACGAGGGCCAGCGCGAGGGCCGCGCCCAGGCCGAGCCCGGCGAGGGCCGCGGCGACGGCGTGCCCGGCGGTGACCGCGGGGTCGAGCGCGAGGACGAGGAGGAGCCCGGTGACGGCGCCCGTCACCGCCGAGGCGGTGGTGGGCGCGACGAGCGAGGGCCGCAGGAGGGAGCCGCGCTCCCCCGGCAGCGGGAGCCACCACGCCGCCTGGGCGGCGCCGAGGGAGACGGGCCCCGTGCGCGCGAGGAGGCCGGTGCCCGCCCCGAGGACGGCGACGGCGAGGAGGACGGTGATCCAGGCGGTGTCGAGCTCGGTCGACGGCGGGGCGCCGGCGCGCAGCAGTCCCTGGCTGCGCGCCAGCGCGGCGACCATCGCGATCGTGACGGCCAGCGTGAGGGCGATGGTGTAGACGTCGGAGAGCAGCTCGCCGACGCTCGTGCTGCTGCGGGTGCGCAGCACGAGGCGGGTCCAGCGGCGCATGGCGCCGCCGCCGGGGTAGCCCGCGGCGCCGGACGCGTTCACAGCGCGGCGATCGCCGCGGCCCCGGCGGCGGGGTCGAGGACGCGGACACCGTCGTCGTGGAGGAGGACCACGCGCGTGGCGGCGTGCTCGACGAGCACGGGGTCGTGGGAGGCGACGAGGACGGCGCCGCCGTCCTCGCGCTCCTGGACGAGCATCTGCGCCAGCCGGTTGCGCATGCCGGCGTCCAGGCGCTGCTCGGGCTCGTCGAGGACGAGGAGCGAGCGCGGGCGGGCGAACGCGGCAGCGAGCAGGACGCGGCGGCGCTGCCCGGAGGACAGGGCCGAGGGCAGCGCGTCGGCGCGGTCCGTGAGCCCGAACTCCTCGACGAGGTCGGCGACGACCGCGCGGGCCTCGGGCACCCGGTGCCCGAGGGCGGTGAGGAGCAGGTGCTCGGTCACGGTGAGCGCCGGGAAGAAGGCGTCGTCGCCGAGCACGCTGGCCACCGCGGCGCGGACCTCACCGGTGCGCGGGTCCGGCGCCGCGCCGAGGAGGCTCACCTCGCCGCCGAGCGGCTCCTGGAGGCCGAGGGCGGTGCGCAGGACGGTCGACTTGCCGGTGCCGTTGGCCCCGATGACGGCGACGCCCTCCCCGGGGCGGACCTCGAGGTCGACCGGCGCGCACACCGGCTCCTCGCCGTAGCCGACGCTCAGGGACCGGGCGCGAAGGAGCGGCTCGTCGGGCATGGGGGCGAGCCTAACGGCCGGCCGCTCCGCCTCCGTCCGGGGACCTCGTGCCCGAGGAGCTCACGCTCCCGTGCCGTCGCCTCCACGCCTCACGCCCGGTCGAGGAACTCGGCGCGCTCGGGGTCGAGCTGCTCGGTGATGGCCTGGAGCAGCGCCGGGTGGTCCATGAGCAGGCGGTCCTGGTCGACGATCCTGCGCGCGTCCCAGCGGGCCTTCTCGATGGTCTCCGTGTCGGTGAGCACGCGCAGCAGCCGCAGCGAGCTGCCGCGGCCGGACTGGGCGGCGCCGAGGATGTCGCCCTCGCGGCGCTGCTCGAGGTCCACCTGGGCGAGCTCGAAGCCGTCGGTGGTCGACTCGAAGGCCCGCAGGCGGGTCATCGCCGGGGTGAGGTCCACGGTGGTGGTCCAGGCGATGCAGGTGCCGGGGCGGGCGCCGCGGCCGATGCGGCCGCGCAGCTGGTGGAGCTGGGAGATGCCGAAGCGGTCGGCGTCCATGATGACCATGACCGAGGCCTCGGGGACGTCGACACCGACCTCGACGACGGTGGTCGTCACGAGTACCGGCACCCGCCCCGAGGCGAAGGCGGCCATGGCGGCCTCCTTGTCCTCCGGCGACATCCGCCCGTGCAGCTCCCCCACGGCGACCCCCTCGAGGACGGGGTGCTCACGCAGCAGCGCGGCGACCTCGTCGACGGCGGCCAGCGGGCGGGCGGGCGCGGGACGGGCGCCCGTCGGCGCGTCCTCGGTGGGCGGCTCGTCGCTCTCCGCGAGGAGGTCGGTCTCGACGTCGTCGTCCTGGGACGTGATCCGGGGGCACACGACGTACACGCGGCCGCCGTCGTCGATCTCCTCGCGGGCCAGCTGCCAGGTGCGCTCGACCCACCTCGGGTGGTTCGCCGGGGCGAGGAAGGTGCGGATGGGTGAGCGGCCGGCGGGGATCTCCCGGAGCGTGGAGGTCTCGAGGTCCCCGAAGACGGTCATCGCCACCGTGCGCGGGATGGGGGTGGCCGTCATGACGAGCAGGTGGGGGGCGGTGGCGGCCTTGGCGCGCAGGGCGTCGCGCTGCTCGACGCCGAAGCGGTGCTGCTCGTCGACGACGACGAGCCCGAGCTCGGCGAACTGGACGTTCTCCGAGAGCAGGGCGTGGGTCCCGATGACGATCCCGGCCTCGCCCGAAGCGGCCGCGAGGAGGGCCGCCTTGCGCGCGGCGGCCGGCATGGAGCCGGTGAGCAGGGTGACGCGGGTGCCGTCCTCCGCGCCGCCGAGCATCCCGGCCTCGGCGAGCGGGCCGAGCATGGCGGTGATCGAGCGCGCGTGCTGCGCGGCGAGCACCTCGGTGGGCGCCAGGAGCGCGGCCTGCCCCCCGGCGTCGACGACCTGGAGCATGGCGAGGAGCGCGACGACGGTCTTGCCCGAGCCGACCTCGCCCTGGAGCAGCCGCTGCATCGGCCAGGGGCGGGCGAGCTCCGCGGAGAGCTCGGCGACGACCTCCTGCTGGCCCTGGGTGAGCGTGAAGGGCAGCCGCGCCTCGAAGGCCTCACGGATGCCGCCCGCGCGGGACGGGCGGGCGGTGGCGGCGGTGGCCTCGGCCTCGGCGCGGCGCACCGCGAGCGCCGTCTGGAGGACGAAGGCCTCCTCGTAGCGCAGCCGCTCCCGGCCGCGGCGCCAGTCCTCCTCCGAGCCCGGGGAGTGGACGAGCCGCAGCGCCTCGAGGAGCGTGGGCATCGCCTCGCGCTGGAGGACGCGGAAGGGGACGGGGTCGGGGACGTCGGCCTCGTGGAGCGGCTCGAGGACGGTCTGGACCGCGCCGCGGATGCGCCACGTGGGCAGCGCCGCGCTCGCCGGGTAGAAGGGGATGGGGCGGGACTGCTCGCGGGCCGCCGCCTCGGTGTCCTCCTCGTCGTCGACGAAGCGGAAGTCGGGGTTCTTGAGCATCCGCCGCCCGCCGAACTCCTCGACGGTGCCGGTGAACAGTCCGACGCGACCACCGCGGAGCTGGTTCTCCCGGGTGGCGAGCATGCCGCGCCCGCCGAAGAAGCGCAGCAGCAGCTCGCGGCGCTCGTCGCTGACCGTGACGTCGAGCATCGCGGTGCGGGGGTTGCGGGTGGAGCGCAGCGAGGTGCGCACGACCATGGCGTTGACGGTGACGTGGTCCCCGACCGGGAGGTCGGTGAAGTCGGTGAGCCGGCCCGGGTCCCCGTACCGGCGCGGGTAGTGGCGCAGCAGGTCCCAGGCCGTCTCGATGCCGAGCTTGGCCAGCGCCTTGGCGGTGCGCTCCCCGACGAGCCGGGGCAGCGCGGTGGTCAGGGCGGTCACTGGACCCCCAGGAGCAGCTCGGGCGTCGGCACGCCGGCGTCGAGGACGAGGACCTCGGCCTCCGGCGCGACGGCGAGGACGGCGGTGCGCAGCCGCTCGGCGACACCGGTCGCGCCGGGACCGGCGACGGCGGTGACGAGCTCGTCCCGCGGCCGGACGAGCCGGGCGACCGCCTCCTCGAGCCGGTCGGCGGCGCAGGTGGCCGTGCGGACCCGGCCCGCGACGTCGTCGGCGGCGGCGAGCCGCGCGGTGGCCGGTGCGCCGGGGTGCTGCTCGCCGGCGACGGCGAGGACGGCCGCCTCGGTCCGGGTGGCGGCCACGGACACGCGCTGCGGGAGCAGCGGGGTGAGGACGCTCGTGGCGAGGGCGGCCGACTCCTCGTCGCAGGGCAGGAGCAGGACGTCGCGGGCGCCGGCGTCGACGACCCCGCGCTCGAGCCCCGCGGGGTCGGGGTGGAGGACGACGACGGCCCCGGTGGCGGCGAGCGGCGCGACGAGGCCGGGCAGGCGGGTGCAGGCGACGACG
The DNA here is from genome assembly GCF_009193135.1 of Georgenia satyanarayanai. GTDB lineage: Bacteria > Actinomycetota > Actinomycetes > Actinomycetales > Actinomycetaceae > Oceanitalea > Oceanitalea satyanarayanai. Next base: position 167,456 of record NZ_VUKC01000005.1, on the reverse strand, counting down.
CCGGAGGGCGGGGCGGTGAGCGAGCGGACGCACACCTGCTCGGCGCCGCCGGCCAGGACGGCGGCGGGGTCGGCCGTGTGGACGTGGACCTGCCACAGGCCCCGCTCGCCCGGCCCCTCGCTGCCGCCGACGACGGCGACCGACTCGCCGGCCGCGTCGAGGCGGTCACGCAGGAGCGCCGCCTGCTCCGCCGTCGCGTGCAGGACGTACATGACCTCGAGGTCGCCGCGCCCGGCGACGTCCGTGCCGACGACGCCCGCGCCGAGCGCACACGCCGCCCCGTCGGCCGCCGCCCGGGACGCGGGGAGGCTCGCCAGCGCCTCCCGGGCGCGGGCGGTGGCCGGGGCCCCGCCGTCGACGACGGCCGCGAGCGCCTCGAGGAGGATCGTGTAGCCCGCGGCGCCGGCGTCGACGACGCCCCGCTCGGCGAGCACGGGCAGCTGGCTGCGGGTGTCGCCCAGCGCGCGGGCGGCCTCCCGGGCGGCGGCGGTGACGACGCCGGCCACGCTGCGGTCCGGTGCCTCCTGCGCGGCGCGGGCGGCGGCAGCGGCCACGGTGAGGACGGTGCCCTCGACGGGGCGTGCCACGGCCTCGCGGGCGTCCTGGGCGGCGGCGGTGAGCGCGGCGGCGGTGGCCGGGCCGTCGAGGACGTCGCGGCCGGCGACCGAGCGGGCCAGCCCGCGCATCGCCTGGCTGAGGATGACCCCGGAGTTCCCGCGCGCCCCGACGAGCGCCCCGCGGGCGGCGGCGGCGGTGAGCGCGGTGAGGTCCGCCTCGGGACCCAGGCGGCCCGCGGCACGGGCGGCACCGGCGAGGGTGAGGACGAGGTTGGTGCCGGTGTCCCCGTCGGGGACGGGGAAGACGTTGAGGACGTCGACCTGCCGGCGGACGGCGAGGAGGGACCTCAGCCCCTGCTCGAACCAGCGGCGCACGTCCGCGGGCCCGAGCACGGTGAGCGTGTCCGCCACGTCCGTCCTCCCGGGTATCGTCGATCGCGTCCAGGTTAGTGCCCGCCCCTGACACCGTGACGCACCTCCCCCGGCCCCGTTTGGGTGTGCCCCGCGCCGTCGGGTATCCTGATCAGGTTGCCCGTACGGGCGGTCGGCCGGCCCGCGCCGTCGACCACGACAGACCCCACGATCGAGCAGATCGTGTTGCCAGCAAGAGATTCAGGAGAAGACCGTGGCTGCCACCTGCGACGTCTGCGGCAAGCACCCCAGCTTCGGCAAGAGCGTCTCGCACTCCCACGTGCGGACGAGCCGTCGGTGGAACCCGAACATCCAGCGCGTGCGCACGAACGTGAACGGCACCGCGAAGCGGATGAACGTCTGCACCTCGTGCCTCAAGGCCGGCAAGGTGCAGCGCGCCACCAGCGCCTGACCTGCTCCACCCGGCTCGCCGGGTGACCACAGCGTGACCGAAGGGCCGCCCGGGTGCCGGGCGGCCCTTCGGCGTGCCCGGGTACCGTGGCGCCGTGCGCCAGCTCACCACCGACCGCCTCCTCCTGCGTCCGTGGACGGACGACGACGTCGACTTCGCCCTCGACCTCCACTCCCGCTGGGAGGTCCAGCGCTTCCTCGGTGCCGAGCCGCGGGTCGTGACCGACCGGGCCGAGGCGGCCGACCGCGTCGCGCGCTACCGCAGCCTGGACGACCACCCCGTCCACGGCGTCTGGCTGATCACCGACCGTGACGGCGGCCGGCGGCACGGCTCGCTGCTCCTCAAGGACATCCCCCTGTCCGGGCCGTCCCTGCCGCTGCTGCCCTCCGGGGAGACGGAGATCGGGTGGCACCTCCACCCGGACTCGTGGGGGCACGGCTACGCGAGCGAGGCAGCGGCCGCCGTCCTCGCTCACGCGCTCGGCGGCGGGCTGCCGCGGGTGGTGGCGGTGACCTACCCGGACAACCACGCCTCCCAGCGGGTGGCGATGCGCATCGGCATGGAGCACCGCGGCACGACGGAGCGGTTCTACAACGCGAGGAGCGAGCTCTTCGTCGCCGAGGCGTCGGTCAGCGGGAGCGGGGCTCCTCGAGCCGGGAGCGGGGCCTGAGCCGCACCTGCGGCAGCTCGGGGGCGGGCAGGGGCGCGCCGTCGTACCCGGTGACGCGGCCGAAGCGGGCGACGCCCTCGGGGTCCCCCGCGACCGCCGCCTGCCACTGGGCGCGGGCCGCGACGACCTCCTCGTGCGTGCGCCCGACGAAGTTCCACCACATGAGCACCTCCTCCTCGAACGGGGCGCCGCCCATGAGCACCGCGCGGACCGGGGTGTCACCGGCCTCGAGGACGATCTCGTCCCGGCCGGGCGCGAGGTAGGCGAGCCAGGCCGGTGGCACGGTCGTGCCGGCCACGGACAGGTCACCGGAGTCGAGCAGCAGCCCGTGCTCGAAGGTCGGGTCGACCGGGAGCCGGACGCGCGCGCCGGCAGGGAGGTCGAGCTGCGCGGCCACGAGCGGCGAGTACGCCCGTGCGGGCGACCGCACCCCGCCCAGGGAGCCCATGAAGACCCGCACACGGGCGCCGTCGACCTCGACGGACGGGACGTCCGCGACGTGCTCGAAGGCACGCTCCCCGGCGCGGTGAGCGTCGGGCAGGGCGGTCCACAGCTGGACGCCGTGCAGGCGCCCCTGGTCGGGGAAGCGCCGCAGCGTCCCCTCCTCGGAGTGGCAGATCCCGTTGCCGGCGGTCATGAGGTTGAGCTGGCCGGGCTCGATGGTCTGCACGGAGCCGAGCGCGTCCCGGTGGAGCACCTGCCCCTCGAAGAGCCACGTCACCGTCTGCAGACCCGTGTGCGGGTGCGGCGCCACGTCCATCCCGCCGGAGACGGCGATGTCGTCAGGGCCGTAGTGGTCGGCGAAGCAGAACGGCCCGACGAGGGAGCGCTGGCGGGAGGGGAGGGTGCGCCGCACCGTCATCGCCCGCGGCCCGCCCAGGGGGACGTCGCGCGGCTCGATGAGCTCGACGGCGGCGGGCTCGGGCCCGGCGACGCACACCTGCTCCTGCGGCCGCGCCTCGAGGTTCGTCATGCTCCCCAGCGTAGGCGCGCCGGCGGCGGGCGTCACCGGGCGGCGCCCCTACCGGCGGAAGTGGTCCCAGCCGACGGCGGCGGCGTGGCGGGCGTCCTGCGGAGCCGTGAGGACGCGCGGCTGCCCCGCGCGGACCGAGCCGAGGCGCCGGAAGCCGGGCGGCAGCGTCACCTCGGCGGGGAAGGTGGCGAGCAGGCCGTGGTCCTCGCCACCGGTGAGCACCCAAGCCTCCGGCGCGGCCCCGTGCCGGGCCGCGAGGGGGGTGAGGGCGGCGAGGTCACCCGGAAGCGAGTCGGCGAGCGGGTCGAGGACGACCTCCACGCCCGACGCGCGCGCCAGGCGCCCGGCGTCGCGCAGCAGGCCGTCGCTCACGTCCATCATCGCGCTCGCCCCGGCGTCCGCGGCGGCCGGCCCGGCGGCGTAGGGCGGGGCGGGCCGGAGGAAGGCGGCGACGGCGGCGGTCGCTGCGCCGTCGTCGTCCTCCGGGGACGTGGTGAGGACGGCGAGACCCGCGGCGGCCGCGCCGATCCCGCCGGCGTGGGCGAGGACGTCGCCGGGGCGAGCGCCGGAGCGCAGGACCGGGGCGCGGCCCTCGAGGTCGCCGTGGGCGGTGACGGCGACGACGAGCTGCTCCCCCGCGCTGAGGTCGCCGCCGTCGACACCGACGCCGAGCGGCGCACACACGTCGGCGAGGCCGCGGGCGAGGCCCTCGACCCAGGCGACCGGGGTGGCCGGTGGCAGGACGAGGCCGACGACGGTGCTCGTCGGGACGGCGCCCATCGCGGCGACGTCGGCGAGGTTCTGCGCCGCGGCCCGGGCACCGAGGTCGCGGGCGGTGCCCCAGCCGCGGCGGAAGTGGTGGTCCTCGACGAGGACGTCGGTCGAGACGACGAAGCGCCCGTCCGGGGCGGCGACGACGGCGGCGTCGTCTCCCGTCGGGACGAGGGTGGCGCGCCCGCGCGGCAGCAGCGGGGTGAAGCGGGCGAGGAGCTCACCCTCGCTCAGCGCGCTGACGGGGAGCGCGGAGGTCTCGGTCACCCGGCCACGCTACCGGGGGCCGCCGCGCCGACACCCCGCACGGGCGGGTTACGGTGAGGGACGTGAGACGACGGCGGACGGTGGCCCTGGCAGCGGCGGTGGCGGCGGTGGGGGCGTGCGCGTCCCCGCTCACGGTGCCCGCCGGCCCGCAGGCCGCCGACCCGGTGTGCGCGGAGGTCCTCCAGGCGCTGCCCGGCGAGCTCGCCGGCGGCGAGGAGCGCTCGATCGCGAGCCAGTCGATCGCCGGGTGGGGCGATCCGGCGATCACGCTGCGCTGCGGCGTCGACGTGCCCGGCCCGAGCACCGAGCGGTGCATCACCGTCGAGTCCGGTGACTCGTCCGTCGACTGGCTCGCCCTGGAGAGCGACGACGCGATGGTCCCCGACCACGCCCGCCGTGAGAACGGCTCGTGGACCTTCGTCACCTACGGGCGGGTGCCCGCGGTCGAGGTCGTCGTGCCGACCGAGCGCGGCGGCGACCAGCCCACCGCCGTCCTGGTGGACCTGGCGCGAGCGGTCGAGCGCACGACAGCAGAGCGCGCCTGCATCGGCCTCGAAGACCTCTGACCCACCCCGCCCCACCCGGCCCAGCCCCGCCCCGCCGCCCCACAACGTCGCAATTGGTGGCCTGGACGACGGGATGTCGCCTCGCGGCGTCGCTCAGCCCGCCAATTGCGAAGGTGGTGGACGGGGTGCGGGCCTAGCGGAGGCCGACCGGGCGTGCCAGGGCTAGCTGGATGAGCTCGTCGACCAGCTCGGGGTAGGGCAGGCCGCTGCGCTCCCACATGAGCGGGTACATCGAGTACGGCGTGAAGCCGGGCATCGTGTTGACCTCGTTGACCGTCACGCGGCCCGAGCCGGTGACGAAGAAATCCACCCGCGCCAGCCCCTCGCAGCCGAGCGCCTCGAAGGCCCGCGCCGCGACGACCCGCACCTCGTCGATGACGTGCTGGGGAAGGTCGGCGGGGCAGCTGAGCCGCACCTGACCGGCGTCGAGGTACTTCGCCTCGAAGTCGTAGAAGTCGTGCCCCTCGACGACGATCTCCCCCGGCAGCGCGGTGCGCGGGGCGTCGTCGCCGCGACCCTCGAGGACGGCGCACTCGATCTCGCGGCCCTCGAGCGCCGCCTCGACGACGACCTTCGGGTCGTGGCGCTGCGCCTCGACGATGGCGTCGGCGAGGTCGGCGCGGTGGTCGACCTTGGTGATGCCGAGGGACGAGCCCGCCCGCGCCGGCTTGACGAACACCGGGTACCCGAGGCTGTCGACGGCGTCCATCGCGGCGTCGGCGTCGGTGCGCCACTGCGGCGGGGTGATGACCGTGTAGGGCCCCACGGGCAGCCCGTGCCCCGCGAGGACGACCTTCATGTAGTGCTTGTCCATGCCCGCCGCGGAGGCGAGCACGCCCGAGCCGACGTAGGGCAGCTGGGCCATCTCGAGCAGGCCCTGGAGGGTGCCGTCCTCACCGAACGGTCCGTGGAGGACGGGGAAGACGACGTCGACCTCGCCGAGGCTGCGCGGCAGCCGGCCGGCCTCGGTGACGGTGAGCTCGCGGCGCACGTCGGCCATGGGCAGGACGACGTCCCCCTCGGCCGCGCCGACCTCCGGCAGGTCGCCGCCCGTGATGGACAGGGCGTCGGGGTCGTCCGGGGCGAGCACCCACTGGCCCGACGGCGTGATGCCGATCGGCAGGACGTCGTAGCGCTCACGGTCCAGGGCGCGCAGCACGCCGGCGGCGGTGGCGCAGCTGATGGCGTGCTCGCCGCTGCGCCCGCCGAAGACGAGGGCCACCCGGGTGCGCCGCGGCGTGGCGGCGCCGGGCTCGGCGGCGGGAGGGGGCGCGGGCTGGGTCGAGTCGCTCATCGCCTGTGAGACTACCGGCGGGCGCCGACGGCGCCCCCCGCAACCCGCCGCCCGGTGACCGGGCTCTCGTCCGCGCGGCACACCGCGCCCGCCGACTTGCGCCCCGAGCGTCCAGCGGGAGCAGGGTGGAGCGGGGAGGTGGCCCCGGCCCACCCGTGGGACGGAGCACGGGGCACCCGGCGCCCAGGCTTACCCTGAGGCCGTGAACGACCGAGACCTCAGCCCCGCCACCTACGCCGTCGTCGCCGGGCGCCCCGAGCGCACCGAGGGGGCACCGGTCAACCCGCCGGTGGTCCTCTCCTCCACCTACGTCGGCCTCGGCGCCGCCGCGCCGGGCGTCCCCGTCTACACGCGCCTGGGCACCGAGACGTGGGAGCCGCTGGAGGAGGCGCTCGCCGGCCTCGAGCGGGCCGGCGAGCCCGGTCTCGTCTTCGCCTCGGGCATGGCCGCGGTCAGCGCCGCGCTCGACCTCACCCGCCCGGGCACCCGGCTCGTCGTCCCGCGCCACGCCTACCACGCGTCCCTCGTCGCGGCCCGTCACCTCGTCGAGCGCACCGGGGTCGAGCTCGTCGAGGTCGACATCGCCGACACCGACGCCGTGGTCGCCGCGATCGAGGGCGGCACGACGTCGCTCGTGTGGGTCGAGACGCCCACCAACCCCATGCTCGAGATCGCCGACATCGCCGCGATCAGCGCCGCCGCCCACGCGGCCGGGGCGGTCGTCGTCGTCGACAACACCTTCGCCACCCCGCTGGCGCAGCGTCCGCTCGAGCTCGGCGCCGACGTCGTCGTCCACTCGGTGAGCAAGTACCTCGCCGGCCACTCCGACCTCATCCTCGGCGCGGTCCTCACGAGCTCCCGCGAGCTGTACGACGCCGTGCGTCTGCGCCGCGACATCGGCGGCGGCATCGCCGGCCCGTGGGAGACGTGGCTCGCGCTGCGCGGCCTGCGCACCCTCGCGCTGCGCGTCGAGCGCTCCCAGGCCAACGCCGCGGAGCTGGCGCGCCGCCTCGAGGGCCACGAGCACGTCGTCGCGGTCTCCCACCCCTCCCTCACCAGCCACCCGCAGCACGAGCGCGCCACCGCGCAGATGGACGGCTACGGCTCGATCATCACGCTGCGTCCCGTGGGTGGGCAGTCCGGCGCGGACGCCCTCGCCGCCGCGGTGCGCCTGTGGGTGCCGGCGACGAGCCTGGGCGGCGTCGAGTCGAGCCTCGAGCGGCGCCGGCGCTTCGCCTCCGAGGCACCCACCGTGCCCGACGACCTCCTGCGCATGTCCGTGGGCGTCGAGGACGTCGAGGACCTGTGGGCCGACCTGCAGCACGGGCTGGCCGCGGCCGCCGCCGTCTAGCATCGGGGGATGACCGCCCCGCGCACCACCCGGATCGTCGCCACCGCCTCGCTCGCCGCCCTCGCCCTCGCCGCCTGCGCGAACGACGACGGCGAGCCCTCGCCGCCGTCGTCGACGAACCCGCCGCCCGTGGTCACCGAGCCGACGACCGACGCCTCCCCCACCGAGGAGCCGTCGGCGACCCCCGAGCCCACCACCGACGCACCGACCGAGGCCCCCGCGCCGACCGACGCGCCGGCCTTCGGCCCGGCGGGCACCGCGCAGAGCGCCGAGCCGAGCGGTGACCTCCTCCTCCCGGTCGGCCTGCGGGTGGGTGACCACGAGGGCTTCGACCGCGTCGTCGTCGAGCTGGCCGGCGAGGGTGTGCCCGGCTGGCAGGTCGAGTACGTCGACGAGGCGATCGAGGACGGTCGCGGCGAACGGGTCGACGTCGACGGCGAGGCGATCCTCTCCGTGTCCGTCTCCGGCACGCGCTACCCCGACGAGGGCGAGGAGCACTACGTCCCGGGCGCGCCGCTCGAGGGACCGGACATCGTCGAGGAGGTCCACTACCTCGGCACCTTCGAGGGCCTGACCCAGCTGTTCATCGGCGTCGACGACGGTCCGGCGGACTACCGGGTCTTCACGCTCGCCGACCCGGCGCGCCTCGTCATCGACGTCGCCGACCCCGAGGACTGACGGTCAGACGCCCTCGGCCTTGCGGGGCCGGGAGAGCAGCGCCTCGGTCATCGCGAGGACCGGCAGGCCCTCGTGGAGGACGGCGGCGACGGCCTGGCTGATCGGCATGTCGACGTCGTGCGCGGCCGCCAGCTCGAGCACGGCGCGGCAGGACTTGACGCCCTCGGCGGTGCCGCCGGTCGCCACGATGGCCTCCTCGAGCGTCATCCCCTCCCCCACGTGCCGGCCGAGGGTGTTGTTGCGCGAGAGCCGCGAGGCACAGGTCGCGACGAGGTCACCGAGGCCCGCGAGGCCGGCGAAGGTCTCGGCCTGCGCACCGAGCGCGAGCCCGAGGCGGGTGGTCTCGGCGAGCCCGCGCGTGATGATCGTCGCGGTCGTGTTGTCACCGAAGCCGGAGCCCTGGGCCATGCCGACCGCGAGCGCGATGACGTTCTTCACCGCGCCGCCGAGCTCGACCCCGACGACGTCGGTGTTCGTGTACGGCCGGAAGTAGGGGGTGGCGCAGGCGTGCGCGACCCGCGCGGCGGCGGCCTCGTCGCTCGCGGCGACGACGGTGGCCGTGGGCTGGTGGGTGGCGATCTCACGGGCGAGGTTCGGCCCGGAGACGACGGCAACGCGCCGCTCCTCCAGCCCGAGCGCCTCGCGCAGCACCTCGCTCATCCGCTCGTGGGTGCCGAGCTCGACCCCCTTCATGAGCGAGACGACGACGGCGCCGGGCTCGAGCGCGTCCGCGGCGCCGGACAGCACCGCGCGCACCGCCTGGGAGGGGATGGCCACCGCGACGACGCCCGCGCCGGCGAGCGCGGCCCGCAGGTCGGTCGTCGCCGTGACCCCGGGCGGGAGGGGGACGTCGGGCAGGTAGCGGGAGTTGCGGTGCTCCTCGGTGATCTCTCGGCAGGTGTCCGGCGAGCGGCCCCACATGGTGACCGCGTTGCCGGCGTCGGCGAGGACCGCGGCGAAGGTCGTGCCCCAGCTGCCGGTGCCGAGGACCGCGGCGCGGGCCGGTGCGGTGGTCGTGCCGGTCATGCATCCCTCTCGGTCCGGGTGTCCGTGCGTGCGCGGCGGGCCCGCCTGCGCTCGGCGCGCGCGGCCAGCTCGACGGCCCGCGGGTCGCCGTCGCGGCGGGTGTCGTAGACGCGGGCCGGCGGCTCCTCGCCGCGCAGCCCGGCGAGGATCTCGGTGATCGCGGCCATGACCCGCTCGGTGGCCTCGCGCAGCGCCTGCGGGTCCTCCTCGCGGCCGTAGAGGTCCTCGAGCGGGACCGCCGGACCGGCCTCGACCCGCACGGTGCGGCGCGGGAGGAGGTGGGGCACCTTCCCGTAGCGCGCCAGGACGTCCTGGGGTCCCCACTGGGCGACCGGCACCACCGGCACCCGCGCCGAGAGCGCGAGCCGGGCGACGCCGTGCTTCGCCGTCATCGGCCACAGGTCGGGGGCGCGGGTGAAGGTGCCCTCGGGGAAGATCCCCACGCACAGCCCCCGCTCCAGCGCCTTCCGCGCCGGCTCGAGGGCCGCGACCGCCGAGGCGCTGTCGCGCTCGACGGGGATCTGCCCGGCCAGGCGGAACACCCGGCCGACCACCGGCACCGCGAAGAGGGTGTGCTTGGCGAGGAAGCGCGGCGCGGCCCCGTGGTTGTACAGGTAGTGCGCGAAGACGAGCGGGTCGACGTTCGACAGGTGGTTGCCGGCCGCGATGAAGCCCCCCTCGGCGGGCAGGTGCTCGGCGCCGCGCCAGTCGCGGCGCATTGTCGCCCGCAGCAGCGGGCGCAGCAGCCCGGCCACGGCGCGGTACATCGGGGGGACGGGTCTGGTCATCCGGGGATCGTATCGTCGCGCCCGGCCCGCTCCCGACGGCGAGGACCACCACCCGCCCCGCCCGCCCCGCCCCGCACCGCCCCGCCCCGCCCCGAAAGGTCGCAGCTGGTGGGCTGAGCGGCGCCTCGGGCGCCGATGACGTCAGTCAACCCACCACGTGCGACGTTCTGGGGCGGCGTCGGCGGGCGGCGTTGGGGGCGGCGCGTTGCTGGCCGGCTCAGATCCAGCCGTGCCGCCGGGCCACCTGGACCGCCTCGTGGCGGTTGGCGGCGCCGAGCTTCATCGCGGCGGCGGAGAGGTAGTTGCGGACCGTCCCGGGGCTCAGGTGGGCACGCTGGGCGATCTCCTCCACGGGCGTGCCGTCGGCGGCGAGCTCGAGGACGTCGGCCTCGCGCGGGGTGAGCGGGGAGTCGCCCGCGCTGATCGCCTCGGCGGCGAGCTCGGGGTCGACGTAGCGCCCACCGGCCTGGACCTGGCGCACGACGTCGGCGAGCACCCGCCCCGACACCGTCTTGGGCAGGAAGGCCGAGACGCCGGCCTCCAGCGCCCGCTTGAGGTAGCCGGGCCGGCCGTGGCTCGTGACGATGACGGAGCGGCAGCCGGGCACCTCCGCCGCGAGCTGCTGGGCGACGGCGATCCCGTCGAGCCCCGGCATCTGCAGGTCGAGGACGGCGACGTCGGGACGGTGGTGGCGGCCCGCGGCGACCGCCTCCGGCCCGGACGCCGCCTGCGCGACGACCTCGATGTCCTCCTCGAGCCCGAGCAGGCCGGCGAGGGCGTCGCGGATGAGGTTCTCGTCGTCGGCCAGGAGGATGCGGATCATGGTGCCACCATCGTCGCACCGGAGCCGGCGCCGTCGCGGTCGAGCGGGACCCGTGCCCGCAGGGTGAAGGTGTCGCCGGCCGCCTCGGTCGTCACCGTCCCACCGAGGTCGGCGAGACGCTCGGAGAGCCCCACGAGACCGGAGCCGGTCGACGGCGGCCCGCTCACGCCGTCGTTGACGATCGTCAGCTGGGCCAACCGGTCGTCGCCGTCGTCCAGGACCGCGACGTCGATGGTGCAGGTCGCGGCCGAGGAGTGGCGCACGACGTTCGTCGCCCCCTCCCGCACGACCCACGCCAGGGCCGACTGGACCTGGGGTGGCAGGTCGGCGTCCTCACCGATGATGCGGGTGCGCACACCGGCCGAGCGGAGCACGGAGCGGGCACCGGCGACCTCCGTGGCGAGGTCGGCCTGCCGGTAGCCGGCGACGACGGCGCGCACCTCGCGCAGCGAGTCGTTGGCGAGCTCGCGCACCTCGAGCATCTGCTCGGCGGCCCGCTCCCCCTGGCCGCGGCGGCTCAGCTCCGCGCCGAGCTCGCTCTTGAGCGCGATGGCGGACAGCGCCCGGCCGAGGACGTCGTGCAGGTCCCGGGAGAAGCGCAGTCGCTCCTCGGCGACGGCGAGGCGGGCGTGGAGCTGGCGGGTGCGCTCCTGCTCCCACACCACCCCGAGCATCCACACCGAGATCCGGAAGCTGGGGGTGAGCGCGACCAGGACGATCGCGAAGACACCGGCGATCGCCACGACGTTCGGCCGGTCGAGCGTGGGCCCGTTGGCGAGCGCCGCCGCCACGCTGGCGACGAGGGCGAGCGGCAGGAGCACCGGGGAGGTGAGCACCGGCGTCACCGCGAACAGGCAGGCGGCGAGCGCGACGAGCACCGCGGCTCCCCGGCCGCTCCAGGCCGAGTCCCCGGCCGGGGGCAGCCCGAGCACGGCGGCGACGACGGCCGCGGCCGTGACGACGAGCAGGAGTGCCACCGGTCCGCGGCGCACCGGCGCGCTGTCCCGGAAGGCGGTGATCCCCTGGCGGATGACGACGATCGCCACGCCGGTCTCCACGACGACCAGACCGGCGTAGGCGGTGAACGCGGCGGCCCGCTCCTCGTCGAGCTCGGTCACACCGATGACCGAGGCCGCGAGGAGCGGGACGAAGGCGAGCAGGAGGTAGAGCGTCCAGCGGGTGTACGTCTCGAAGCGTTCCGGGCCGGTCCGCCGGCGCCACGAGTCGACTAGTCGCATGGGCGCATCCTCTCAGCAGCGGGGGGCGGGACGGTCAGCGGCGCGGCTCCCACCGCATCCAGCGACGGGCGGCCAGGGCGCCGAGGATGATCCACAGGGCCAGGGCCGCGAGCGGCTGGGTGACGTCGGCGAACGCGCCCGAGGCGGCCGTCCCGTCCAGCGCCACGGCGCCGAGGCCGTGCTGGACGAGCGCGACGACCGGGTACATCGGCGTCCACTGCGCGACGGTCGCGAGGGCGTCGGGCATGACGTCGACCGGGATCGCGAGCCCGGACAGCGCCGTGGCGACCATGAGAATCGGCAGCGTCGTCAGCTGCGCCGTCTCCACCGTGCGGGTGAGCCCGGCGGAGGCCACCGCGAGGAGGACGAAGAGCACGATCCCGCCGACGACGGCGGCCGCGACCCACAGCGGGTTCTGCAGGGTCGGCGCCTCCAGCCACACGGCCATCGCGACGACGCCGAGGACGAGCTGGGCGAGGAGGACGAGGACCGCGGGGGCCGCGGTCGCGGTGACGATCTCCGCTCGGGAGACGTCCCCGGTGAGCAGCCGCTTGAGGACGAGCTCCTCGCGGCGGGCGACGATCGTCGTCGTGAGGTTGTAGTAGACGACGACGACGAGCGCCAGCGCCACGAGCGCCGTGAGGAGCATGCCGGCGACGCCGGCGCCCCCGCCGTCGGGCGTCAGCCCGAGGGTGGTGAAGAAGAGCACGGTGAGCGGGGCGAGGGCGACGGCGTTGAAGAGCGTGGTGCGGTTGCGGACGAGGAGGAGCAGCTCGGCGCGCACGAGCGAGGCGACGCGGGGGACGCGTCCGGCGCGGGGTGCCGAGGCGGTGGCGGGCTGCAGGACGGTGGTGGTCATGGTGGGGTTCCCTTCGGGGCGGGTCTGACGGGAGCGGCTCAGGCGGTGGCGGGCTCGGGGACCGACGGCGCCGCGGCGTCGTCGTCCTCCCCGGCCACCGCGAGGAAGGCTCGCTCGAGGGAGGCGTGGCTGGCCTCGAGGTTGGTGAGCGCCTCGCCGGCGGCGTTGGCGCGCTCGAGGAGCGCGGTGAGCGTGACCTGGAGGTCGCGCGACTCGACCTCGACGAGGCCGGTGCGGGTGCGCCCGGCGGTGAGGAGCGCGGGCAGGGCGTGCAGGGCGCGCGGGTCGGCGAGGTCGCCGGCCGTCGTGCGGTAGCGGATGCGCGCCGGCTCCCCGGCGACGATCTCGGCGACCGTGCCCTCGCGGACGACCCGGCCCGCGTGCATGATCGCGAGCCGGTCGGCGAGCTCCTCGGCCTCCTCGAGGTAGTGCGTCGTGAGGACGACGGTCGTGCCCGCCTCGAGGAGCCGGCGCACGAGCTCCCACGCGTCGCGGCGCGACTGCGGGTCCAGGCCGGTGGTCGGCTCGTCGAGGAAGAGCACCTCGGGCCGGCCCATGATCGCCAGGGCGAGGTCGAGGCGGCGGCGCTCACCGCCGGACAGCGACTTCACCTGGACCGAGGCGCGGTGGGCGAGGCCGACGAGCTCGAGGGCGGCGGCGACGGGCATCGGGGCACCGAGGGTGCCGTGCCACATGCGGGCGGTCTCGGCGGTGGTGAGGTCGGCGGGGAAGCCTGCCTCCTGGAGCATGATGCCGGTGCGCGGGCGCACGAGGTGACGCTCGCGGTAGGGGTCGCGGCCGAGGACGCGGACGGTGCCGGCCGTGGCCGGGGCGATCCCCTCGACGACCTCGAGCAGCGAGGTCTTGCCCGCGCCGTTGGTGCCGAGGAGGGCGAAGAGCTCCCCGCGGCGGACGGTGAGGTCCACGCCGCGCACCGCGGTGAAGGCGCTCTTCCCGGAGCCGTAGCGGCGCTGGACGCCGGTGACGGAGATGACGGAGCTGGTGTCGGTGGTGGTCATGCCCCCACCCTCCACCCCGTTCCGCGCGTGCAGCGGTGCACGGTGTCACCGGCTCGGGTGGGACGCGCACGGCCGGCCCATGACACGTGTCACGGGCCGGCCGTGGACCTGCTCAGTCGAGCTGCTGGACGTCCGCGCCCAGGGCGTTGAGCTTGCCCATGAAGTCCTCGTAGCCGCGGTAGATGATGTCGATGCCGCTCACCCGCGAGGTGCCCTCCGCGGCGAGCGCCGCGATGAGGTGGGAGAAGCCGCCGCGGAGGTCGGGGAGCTCGATGTCGGCGGCGCGCAGCGGCGTCGGGCCGGAGACGACGGCGGAGTGGTAGAAGTTGCGGTGCCCGAAGCGGCACGGCGAGCCGCCGAGGCACTCGCGGTACACCTGGATCTGGGCGCCCATGCCGCGCAGCGCGTCGGTGAAGCCGAAGCGGTTCTCGTAGACCGTCTCGTGGACGATCGACAGCCCGGTGGCCTGGGTGAGCGCGACGACGAGCGGCTGCTGCCAGTCGGTCATGAAGCCGGGGTGGACGTCGGTCTCCAGGACGATCGGCTTGAGGTCACCGCCGGGGTGCCAGAAGCGGATGCCGTCGTCGGTGACCTCGAAGTCGCCGCCGACCTTCCGGAAGGTGTTGAGGAAGGCCATCATCCCGTGCTGGTCCGCGCCGCGGACCATGATGTCGCCGCCGGTGGCCAGGGCCGCGCAGGCCCACGATCCGGCCTCGATGCGGTCGGTGAGCGCGGTGTAGGTCGCGCCGCCGAGCCGGTCGACGCCCTCGATGCGGATGACACGGTCGGTGTCGACGGAGATGATCGCGCCCATGCGCTGGAGGAAGGCGATGAGCGCCATGATCTCCGGCTCGGTGGCGGCGTTGCTCAGCTCGGTCTTGCCCTTGGCGCGCACGGCGGTGAGCAGGAGCTGCTCGGTGGCGCCGACACTCGGGTAGGGCAGGGCGATCTTCGCGCCGGTCAGCCCGCGCGGGGCGGTGATGTGGATGCCCTGGGGGCGCTTGTCGACGACGGCGCCGAACTCGCGCAGGATCGACAGGTGGTAGTCGATCGGCCGGTCGCCGATGCGGCAGCCACCGAGGTCGGGGATGAAGGCCTCGCCGAGGCGGTGGAGCAGCGGCCCGCAGAAGAGGATCGGGATGCGGCTGGAGCCGGCGTGGGCGTCGATGTCCGCGACGTGCGCGGTCTCGACGTCGCTGGAGTCGAGGCGGATGACGCCGGCCGCGACGTCGTAGTCCACCGTGACCCCGTGCAGGCGCAGCAGTCCGGAGACGACCTCGACGTCCTTGATCTGCGGGACGTTGCGCAGCTCGGAGGGGTCCTCGCCGAGCAGCGCCGCGACCATGGCCTTGGAGACGAAGTTCTTCGCGCCCCGGACGCTGATCTCGCCCTTCAGCGGCGTCCCGCCGTTCACCTGCAGTACTGCGCTCATACCCACCTCATCGCCGACGTCGGACCCGCGCGGCCCGGACGGTCCAGCATAGGCCGCCGATGTGAGGGAGCGATGGGAGGACGTGAAGGGTCGGTGAAGGTGCCCAACCTCACGCGGGCGGCCCGGCCCGGCCGGCGGCTCCGCAGGCCGGACGCACCGCCGCCTTGACAGCCGTGGTGGCCGGTGCCACGCTTCTGCCGAATCGATTCGGCACCGCCTGGACGGCACCCGTGCCGGGTCGAGACCCCCATCAGACACAGGCGTCGGGAGCGCAGAGATGAACAATCGACGGACACCCATCGGGATCGCCCTGGCGGCGGCACTGACACTGACGGCATGCGGCGGCAACGACAACGGCGCCTCGTCCGGCAACGGCGACGGCGAGGGCGGCGGTGAGGTCACCGTCTGGGCACACCAGGGCCAGGAGTCGGAGGTCGACGCCCTCCAGGCCGCCGTCGACGGCTTCAACTCCTCCCAGGAGGAGTACACGGCCTCCCTCCAGCTCGTCCCCGAGGCCGACTACACGAGCACGGTGACGACGACCTCGGGGGACTCGCTGCCCGACGTCCTGGAGTACGACGGCCCGATGATGGCCTCGCTCGTCTACGCCGGGAAGCTCGCCCCCGTCGGTGACCTCGTCGCGGCCGACACGCTGGACAACCAGACCGACTCCGCCCTCGCGCAGAACACCTACCCGAGCGACGGCGAGGTCTACGGCATCTCCCAGTTCGACGCCTCCCTCGGCATCTACGCCAGCGCCGCGAAGCTCGAGGCCGCGGGCGTCGAGTACCCGCAGGGCCTGGAGGACGCCTGGACGGTCGAGGAGTTCGAGGCCGCGCTCGAGGCGCTCGCCGCGGAGGACGAGGACGGCCAGGTCCTCGACATCAAGGAGAACTACGGCGCCGAGTGGCCCACGTACGGCTTCCTGCCGGTCGCCTGGTCCACCGGGCAGAACATCGTCGAGGACAACACCGCCGACGGGAACCTCAACAGCCCCGAGGTCGTCGCCGCCGTCGAGCGCTTCGCCGGCTGGCGCGAGTACATCGACCCGAACACCGACGACGCCGCGTTCGTCGACGGCCGCGTCGCGATGAGCTGGGTGGGCCACTGGATGTACAACCCCTACGCCGAGGCGCTGGGCGAGGACCTCGTCGTCCTGCCGCTGCCCGACTTCGGCGCCGGCCCCAAGAGCGGCCAGGGCTCCTGGGCGTGGGGCGTCAACCCGGAGAGCGAGAACGCCGAGGGCGCCGCGGCCTTCCTCGACTTCCTCGCCTCCGACGAGCAGGTCGCGGCCATGACGGAGGCCAACGCCGCTCCCCCGGCCACGACCACGGTCCTCGAGTCCAGCGAGCTCTACGGCGCCGACGGCCCGCTCGCGATCTTCGCCGAGTCGCTGCAGGCCACCTGCGGTGACGCCGTGCCGAGCGCGGACTGCGTCGCGGTCCCCCGCCCGATCACACCGGCCTACCCGGTCATCAGCCAGCAGTTCTCCGAGGCGTTCTTCGGCGCTTACGAGGGCGGCAACGCCCAGGAGCTGCTCGACACCGCCGCCCGCACCATCGACCTGGACTTCCAGGACAACGACGGCTACGGCCTGAGCTGACCCCGTGCTGGGGGCGGGAGCACGCGCTCCCGCCCCCAGCACCGTCGCGAGGAGGAACGATGACCACAGCGGTGACCCGCCGGGCACGCGCCCGGCGCCCGGAGACCGTGGCGGGCTGGGCGATGATCGCGCCCGCCGCCGTCGGGCTGCTCCTGTTCGTCCTGCTGCCCTTCCTGCTGGCGGGCTGGCTGTCCACGCAGAACGTGCGCCTGGACACGCCGCAGCCGCCGTCGTGGTTCGGGCTCGAGCACTACCGGCGCATCCTCCTCGACCCGGACTTCCGGGGTGAGTTCCTCACCGGGCTGCGCAACAACCTCATCTTCGCGGCCGTCGTCGTGCCGGTGCAGACGTCGCTGGCGCTGGCGCTGGCCGTCCTGCTCAACCGGCCGCTGCGCGGCATGCCCGTCTTCCGCACCTTCTTCTTCATGCCGGTCGTCTTCCCCATGGCGCTCGTCGCCGTCGTGTGGAAGGTCATCTACACCCGCGGGGAGCTCGGGCTGCTCAACTCGGTGCTCGACACCGTCTCCTTCGGGCTCATCCCCTCCCAGGACTGGCTGGGCAACCCGAGCACCGCGCTCGCCGCGATCATCCTCATGTCGATCTGGCAGGGCGTGGGACTGCAGATGGTCATCCTCCTCGCCGGGCTGCAGGGCATCCCGGGCGAGCTCTACGAGGCAGCGTCCCTCGACAAGGCCGGCCCGTGGCAGCGCTTGCGCCACGTCACGCTGCCGGGCCTGCGCAACACCCTGATCTTCGTCGCGATGGTGACGACGATCCTGTCCTTCCGCGTCTTCGACCAGGTCTACATCATGACCGGCGGCGGTCCGCAGGACGCGACGACGACGGTCATGTACCAGGCCGTGACAACCGCCTTCACCGCGAACAACGTCGGGCGCGCGTCGGCCATCACCGTCCTGTTCTTCCTCATCGTCCTGACCATCACCCTGATCCAGCGCCGCGTGCTGCGCGAGGAGCGTGAGATCGCATGAGCACCACCACCCGGTCCCGGCCCGCGCGCACAGCGGGCAGCTACCTCCTCCTCACGGTCCTCGCGCTCGTCTTCGTCGCGCCGATCGCCTACCTCGTCATCGGCAGCTTCAAGCCGTCCTCGGAGGTCATCGACGGCGTGGGCGGCTTCGTGCCCCGCGACCTGTCGCTGGACAACTACACCGGGATGCTCGGGCGCTTCTCCAGCCCGGCCACCGGGTACTTCTCCGACTTCTTCCTCACCTCGCTGCTCGTGACGACCGGCGTCGTCGTCCTCGGCCTGCTCGTCAACTCGATGGCCGCCTACTCCCTCGCGCGGCTGCGCTGGGGCGGGCGCGACGCCGTCATGCTCGGCGTCGTCGCCCTGACGATCCTGCCCTTCGAGGCGATCGCGGTGCCGCTGTTCTACGCGCTGAACGACCACCGCAACACGTACTACATCCAGATCCTGCCGTTCGTCGCGAGCGCCTTCTCGATCTACCTCTTCTACTCCTTCTTCATCGGCCTGCCCAAGGAGATCGAGGAGGCCGCGCGCCTGGACGGCGCCGGCGTGTGGCGCACCTACCTGCGCATCGTCGTGCCGATGTCCAAGCCGGTCTTCGCGACCGTCGCGATCCTGTCCTTCCTCACGACGTGGGGCTCCTTCCTGTGGCCGGTCATGATGGTCGACCAGCCCCAGAAGCGGCCGCTGCCGCTGGCGATCGCGGTGTTCCAGGGCCAGCCCCCGTATGACTGGGGCCAGATCTTCGCCTTCGGCGTCCTCATGGTGCTGCCCGTCCTCGTCGTCTTCCTCCTCTTCCAGCGCTGGTTCGTCCAGAGCCTGGCCTCCTCGGGCCTCAAGGGCTGACGCCCGCCCCGCCCGAGCTCCCCACCGAGAGAAAGCAGCCGCATGCCGCTCGCCCTGCCCGACCGCTGGGTCTGGGACTTCTGGTTCGCCCACGACGGGGACGACGTCCACGTCTTCTACCTCCAGGCACCGAGGTCGCTCGGCGACCCCGACCTGCGTCACCACAGCGCGACGGTCGGTCACGCCGTCAGCCGCGACCTGCGCAGCTGGCAGGTGCTGCCCGACGCGCTCGGACCCGGCGAGAGCGAGGACTTCGACTCCCTCGCGACGTGGACGGGCAGCGTCATGCGCCACGACGGCGTGTGGCACATGTTCTACACGGGCGTCTCGACGGCGGAGGGCGGCGCGGTCCAGCGGGTGGGCCTGGCCACCTCCCCCGACCTCCTCACGTGGACCAAGCAGGGCATGGTGCTGGAGGCCGACCCCCGCTGGTACGAGCGGCTGCACGACGGCGTCCGCGAGGAGGCGTGGCGTGACCCCTGGGTCTGGCACGAGCCGACGACGGGCCGCTTCCACATGTACCTCACCGCGCGGGCCGACCACGGCCCGCTCGACGGGCGCGGCGTCATCGGGCACGCCGTGTCCGACGACCTGCGCACGTGGGAGGCCCTGGCGCCCGTCTCGGCGCCCGGCGACTTCTACCACCTCGAGGTGCCCCAGCTCCTCCACCTCGGCGGCGCCTGGCGGGTGGCGTTCTGCCTCACCGCCGGTGAGCACAGCGCCGTCCGCCAGGGCCGCCCGGGCTTCGTCGCCGAGGGAGGTACGCACGTCCTCACCGGCCCCGGCCCGCTCGGCCCGTTCCGTCTGGAGACAGAGCAGTTCCTCCTCGGGGACGCGACCGCCAGCCTCTACGCGGGGCGCTTCGTCGAGCACCGCGGCAGCTGGTCCCTCCTCGCCTGGGAGCACGTGGACGACGACGGCGGCTTCGGCGGCCGCATCAGCGACCCGATGCCGGTGTCCGTGGACGAGGACGGGACGATCCGGGTGACGCGACCGGCCTAGAGTGTGGGGGCGAGCAGCCGACGAGGGAGGTCCGGGGTGACGAGGAGGCCACGCATCCGCGACGTCGCCGAGCTCGCCGGGGTGGCGCCGTCGACGGTCTCCGTCGTCCTCAACGACACCGAGGGCGCCCGGGTGGCCGGCAGCACCCGTGACCGGGTCCGGGCGGCCGCCGCCGAGCTGGGCTACGTGCCGAACTCGCTCGCCCGGGGGTTGCGCACGCAGCGCTCGGGGACGCTCGCCTTCATCGGCGACGTCATCGCGACCACCCCGTACGCCGGGCAGCTCATCCAAGGCGCGCAGGACGCCGCCTGGGAGGCCGGCTACCTCCTCATGCTCGTCAACACCGGCGGGGACACGACGCTCGAGGAGCACGCCGTGCGGGCGCTGCGCCAGCAGCAGGTCGACGGCGCGCTCTACGCGACGATGTACCACCGCTCGGTCACGCTCCCGCGCGTGCTCGACGGGCTGCCCACGGTGCTCCTCGACTCGCGCCCCGCCGAGGGGGCGACGACCTTCGTCGTGCCCGACGAGCAGCAGGGTGCGGAGTCCGCCGTCGCGGAGCTCGTGCGGCACGGCCACCGGCGCATCGGCTTCATCCGCGACCTCCACGACGGTCCCGCCGTCGACCGCCGGCTGCGCGGGTACCAGGAGACCCTGGCCGCCCACGGCCTCGAGGTCGACCCGGGCCTCGTCGTCCGGGAGCGCTCGGACTCCGCGGGCGGTGACCGCGCTGCGGGCGTGCTGCTCGACTCCGAGCGGCCGCCGTCGGCGATCTTCGCCTTCAACGACCAGATGGCGATCGGGGCCTACCGGGCCGCCGCCTCACGCGGGGTGCGCATCCCGCAGGACCTGTCCGTCATCGGCTTCGACGACCTCTACGTCGTGTCCAGCGAGCTCACCCCGGGCCTGACGACGATGGCGCTGCCGCACCGGGAGATGGGCCGGCTCGCCGCGCGGGCCCTCATCGCCGAGCGCGACGGCGCCGAGCCCGCCGGCGAGCTCCTCGTCCCGTGCCCGGTCGTCCGCCGCGGCTCCGTCGGTCCCGTGCCGCCCACCGCTGCCGCGCCGCGCTGAGCTCCCCGGTTGCCCTCACCAGGACCCGTGCGAACCGGGGAGGTCGGAGGGGAACCGGGGAGGTCGGTGCCGGGACGGCGAGAGCCGGACCCCTCGCAAGGAGTCCGGCTCTCGCGTCGGCGAGCTGCGCGTCAGCGGAGGGGTGCCTGCTCGTGGGCGGGGACGCCGTCGTCGACGGGGCGGGCGGCGACGATCTCGACCGGCGGCAGGTGCTTGGCCGGCAGGGTCTGGGGCCGCCAGGCGGCGCGGGACTCCTCGAAGGCGGTGATGTCCTCCTCGTGCTGGAGGGTGAGGCCGATGTCATCCAGGCCCTCCATGAGGCGCCAACGGGTGTAGTCGTCGATCTCGAACTGCGCGACGACGGAGCCGCAGCTCACGGTGCGCGAGACGAGGTCGACGGTCACCTCGGTGCCCGGCGCGGTCTCGAGGACCTTCCAGATCTGCTCGATGTCCTCCTGGGCGAGGATGCCCGCGACGAGGCCCTGCTTGCCGGAGTTGCCGCGGAAGATGTCGGCGAAGCGGGAGGCGAGGACGGCCTTGAAGCCGTAGTCCTTGAGCGCCCACACGGCGTGCTCGCGGGAGGAGCCGGTGCCGAAGTCGGGCCCGGCGACGAGCACGGAGCCGCTGCGGTAGGCGTCCTGGTTGAGGACGAAGTCCGGGTCACCGCGCCACGCGGCGAACAGGGCGTCCTCGAAGCCCGTGCGGGTGACGCGCTTGAGGTAGACCGCCGGGATGATCTGGTCGGTGTCGACGTTGCTGCGGCGCAGCGGGACGCCGACGCCGGTGTGCTGGGTGAACTTCTCCATGGCGCTTCTCTTCTCAGGCGTTGACGAGCTCGCGGGCGGGCTCGAGGTCGGCGGGCGAGGACAGGGTCCCCCGGACGGCGGTCGCGGCGGCGACGAGCGGGGACACGAGGTGGGTCCGTCCGCCCTTGCCCTGGCGGCCCTCGAAGTTGCGGTTCGAGGTGGACGCGGCCCGCTCCCCCGGCTTGAGCTGGTCGGGGTTCATGCCCAGGCACATCGAGCAGCCGGCGTTGCGCCACTCGGCACCGAAGTCGAGGAAGACCTGGTCCAGGCCCTCGGCCTCGGCCTGGAGACGGACGCGGGCCGAGCCCGGCACGACGAGGACCCGGACGTCGTCGTGCTTCCTGCGGCCCTTGATGACGTCGACGACGGCGCGCAGGTCCTCGATGCGGCCGTTCGTGCACGAGCCGATGAAGACGGTGTCCACCGGGATGTCGCGCAGCGGGGTGCCCGGCTCCAGGCCCATGTACTCGAGGGCACGCTCGGCGGCGACGCGCTCGGACTCGTCGCCGATCTCGGCGGGGTTGGGCACGGTCGCCGACAGCGGCAGACCCTGGCCGGGGTTGGTGCCCCAGGTGACGAAGGGCTCGAGGTCGGAGGCGTCGAGGTGGACCTCGACGTCGAAGACGGCGTCGTCGTCGCTGCGCAGGGTCTTCCAGTACTCGACGGCGGCGTCCCAGTCGGCGCCCTCGGGAGCGTGCGGGCGGCCCTCGAGGTAGGCGAAGGTCGTCTCGTCCGGGGCGATCATGCCGGCGCGGGCGCCGGCCTCGATCGACATGTTGCAGATGGTCATCCGCGCCTCCATCGACAGGGAGCGGATGGCCTCGCCGCGATACTCCAGGACGTAGCCCTGGCCGCCCCCGGTGCCGATCTTCGCGATGATCGCGAGGATGATGTCCTTGGCGGTGCTGCCCTCGGGGAGCTGGCCGTCGACGTTGATCGCCATCGTCTTGAAGGGCTGCAGCGGGAGGGTCTGGGTGGCGAGGACGTGCTCGACCTCGCTCGTGCCGATGCCGAAGGCCAGCGCGCCGAAGGCGCCGTGGGTGCTCGTGTGGGAGTCGCCGCACACGACGGTGAGGCCCGGCATGGTGAGGCCGAGCTGGGGGCCGACGACGTGGACGATGCCCTGGTCGGCGTCGCCGAGGGAGTGGATGCGCACACCGAACTCCTCGGCGTTGCGGCGCAGCGTCTCGATCTGCGTGCGGCTGGTCCTGTCCGCGATCGGCAGGTCGATGTTGAGGGTGGGGGTGTTGTGGTCCTCGGTGGCGATCGTGAGGTCCGGGCGGCGCACCGGGCGTCCCGCGAGCCGCAGTCCCTCGAAGGCCTGCGGGCTCGTCACCTCGTGCACGAGGTGCAGGTCGATGTAGAGGAGGTCGGGGGCGCCGTCGCTTCCCTCGCGCACGATGTGCGCGTTCCAGACCTTCTCCGCCAGGGTGCCGCTCATGTTCTCCACCTCTCGGGCGCGGCGGTAGCCGCGACCCTTCTCCGTCCGTTCCCGGACCCTGTTCGGCCCGGGGGCTTGCATCTCAGTGAGTGAGATGCCAATATCGCCACATGGACAACTCTAGCGGAGTCGGCGTCCTTGACAAGGCCGCCACGGTTCTCGGCGCCCTCGAGGCAGGGCCCGCGACCCTCGCGCAGCTCGTCGCTGCCACCCACCTCGCCCGGCCCACCGCCCACCGGCTGGCCGTCGCACTGGAGCACCACCGGTTCGTCGCGCGCGACATGCAGGGCCGTTTCATCCTCGGTCCCCGCCTGAGCGAGCTCGCGTCCGCGGCCGGTGAGGACCGGCTGCTGGCGGCCGCCGGACCGGTGCTCACCGCGGTGCGCGACCACACCGGGGAGTCGGTGCAGCTCTACCGCCGCCAGGGCGACCAGCGCATCTGCGTGGCCGCCGCCGAGCGGCAGATGGGCCTGCGCGACTCGATCCCGGTCGGCGCGACCCTCACGATGTCCGCCGGCTCGGCGGCCCAGATCCTCCTCGCCTGGGAGGAGCCGGACCGCCTCCACCGCGGCCTCCAGGGCGCGACCTTCACCGCGACGATCCTCTCGGGCGTGCGCCGCCGCGGGTGGGCGCAGTCCGTCGGGGAGCGCGAGCCGGGCGTCGCCTCCGTCTCCGCGCCGGTGCGCGGGCCCTCGGGCCGGGTGCTCGCCGCCGTGTCGGTCTCCGGGCCGATGGAGCGCATGGGCCGCCAGCCGGGCCGCCTCCACGCCGGCGCCGTCGTCTCCGCCGCCAACCGCCTCACCGAGGTGCTGCGCCGCACCGAGGACACCCAGGAGGGCTGAGCCTCCTCCCCCGCCCACCCCTGCGCCCGCACGGTCCCCCGTGCGGGCGCGGCTGCGTTCGCACGGGGACGGGCACGACCGCTCCCCCGACGCCCTCGTCCACCCGCGGCCGTCGGCGACGGCGGCCGCCACCCCGGAGCGCGGGCGCGCGCGACTCAGCCGGTGAGGCGTGCGGTGAGCTCGGCGGCGTCGGCGAGGAACCACACGTGGTGGCCCCGGTTGGACTCGCGGACGAAGTCGCGCAGCGCCCCGCTCGTCTCGAGGTGGGCGCTGATGTCCCCGAGCACCGCCAGGCGCAGGTGGTAGCCGACGAGCTTCTGGGTGACCGCCCCTGCCAGGCCGGTGCGCAGGTCGAAGAACGCCGGGGCGAGCCGTTCGACCGGGACGGCGAGCACCTCGGCCCCCGTCCCCCACGTGTCCCCGACGACGTCCAGGGCGTCCTGCTCGGAGGCGATGGGCCGCCCCTCCACGGGCAGGTGGAGGACGACGGTGCTGCCCACGCTCTCGACGCTCATGCGCCGCAGGCTACGGCCGGCGGCCCGCGGGGCGAGGAGCTTTGGCCCCTGCGGCACCGGGCGAGCACCTGCGACACTGGCGGGATGCAGAAGAACCTCCTCGGCCCCGAGCCCACGTACCTGCCCGACGACCACCCCGACATGGCCGCCCGCGCCGCCGTCGAGCGCGGCGACGACCCGCGCGACGTCGCCGCCCGCCTGCCCGCGTCGAGCTACGCCTGGGCGGTGCTCGCCCGCGAGTCGATGAGCGAGGAGGACCCGGTCGCCGCCTACGCCTACGCGCGCACCGGCTACCACCGCGGACTGGACGCGCTGCGTCGCGCCGGCTGGAAGGGCCAGGGCCCGATCCCCGCGGACCACGTCCCCAACCAGGGCTTCCTCGGCGCTCTCGAGGCGCTCGGCGACGCCGCCGCCGCGATCGGTGAGGACGACGAGGCCGCTCGCTGCCGCGACTTCCTCGCGGACGCCACCGCCTGACCGCACCGCTCGAGGAGCCGGACCGCGCCGAGCGCGGTCCGGCTTTTCGCATCGATATGCCCGTTTTTGGGCAACAGGTTCACAAAACACGCTCGGTAGGCCATGATCGTCTGCGAGCACGCGCGCGGAACGGACCGCGCGGCGTGCCCGCGGTCCCTCCGCCGCACCCCTGTCCTCCACAGGTGAAAGGCCTCGCACCGATGCGTTCCTCCCTCCGCTCCGCGCTGACCCTGAGCGCTGCCCTCACGCTCGCCGCCCCCCTCGTCGCGGCCGTCCCGGCCCAGGCGCTCACGCCACCGGCGACCGTCGCGGCCGGCCCGGCGCCGACCGCGGCGGTCCGCACCGCCGCTCCGACGCCACCGGGCAACATCTTCCACCTCGCCGACAACGGCCTGCGGCGCACGACCCAGGTCCTCACCTACGGCCGCCCAGGGGACGAGGTGCTCGTCGGGGACTGGGACGGGGACGGCACCGATACCCTCGCCGTCCGCCGCGGGAGCACCGTCCACGTGTCCAACTCCCTGCGAGGGGGCCAGGCCGACACCGTCCTCACCTACGGCCGGCCCGGGGACGAGCTCCTGGTCGGTGACTGGGACGGGGACGGGACCGACACCCTCGCCGTGCGCCGCGGCAACGAGTACTTCATCGCGAACTCCCTGCGGTCCGGTGCCGCGGACACGGTGCTGCGCTTCGGCCGGGCCGACGACACCGTCGTCGTCGGCGACTGGGACGGGGACGGCACCGACACCCTCGCGGTGCGCCGCGGGTCGCACTACCTCGTCAACACGACGATGACGTCGGGGCCGGCGAGCGCCGTCGTCTGCTACGGGCGTGACCGCGACGACGTGTACGTCGGTGACTGGGACGGCTCCGGGGAGGACGCGCTCGCCGTGCGGCGCGGGGCCCGCTACCACCTCGCCCACCAGTTCCGGAACGGCCCGGCCGACCGCAGCGTCGCCTACGGACGGGCCGGTGACGTCACCCTCGTGGGCGACTGGGACGGCGACGGCACCGACTCGCTGGCCGTGCGGCGGACCTCCGGCGCACCGACGGGTCCCGTCGTGCCGGGCGAGCCGGACGGCCCCACCGACCCCACCGACCCCGAGCAGCCGGAGCCGACCTTCGACCAGGCGCTGGCCATCCCGCCCCTGGCCGACTCCGTCGTCGACGAGGACGGCACACGGGTCTTCCAGCTGACCGCGCAGGCCGGCACGACCTCCTTCCGGGAGGGCGTCGAGACCGAGACGTGGGGGTTCAACGGCGACTTCCTCGGCCCCACCCTGCGTGCGAAGCGCGGCGAGCAGGTGGCCGTCGAGGTCACCAACACGCTCGGGGAGTCCACGAGCGTCCACTGGCACGGGATGCACCTGCCGCCGGAGATGGACGGCGGGCCCCACCAGGAGGTCGAGGCCGGCGGCACGTGGCGGCCCACGTGGCTCATCGACCAGCCCGCCGCGACGCTCTGGTACCACCCCCACCCGCACGGACGTACCGAGAAGCACGTCTACCTCGGGATGTCGGGGATGTTCATCCTCGACGACGACGAGGCCGGCACCGTCGGCCTGCCCGACGAGTACGGCGTCGACGACATCCCCGTCATCGTCCAGGACAAGTCCTTCACCGCGGACGGCCAGCTCACCCTGGAGTCGACGGTCCCGAGCGGCGTCATGGGCGAGGCGTTCATGGTCAACGGGACAATCGGAGCGGTGCAGGAGGTGACGACCGAGCGCGTGCGGCTGCGGCTGCTCAACGGCTCGACGCTGCGCAGCTACAACTTCGGCTTCGACGACGACCGCTCCTTCCAGCTCGTCGCCTCCGACGGCGGCCTGCTGCGCGCGCCGCACGAGACGAACCGCATCCAGCTCACGCCGGGCGAGCGGGCCGAGATCGTCGTCGAGATGGAGCCGGGCTCCGAGACGATGCTGCGCTCCTACCCGCAGCAGCTCGGTGACATCGCCGACCCCGAGGGCTACGGTGCGCTGGACACCCTCGACATCCTGCGCCTGGAGGCGGCCGACGAGCTCGCGCCCTCCACCGTCGTCGCCGACGAGCTCTCCGGCGACGAACGTCTCGACGAGGCCGACGCCGCCACGACCCGCACCTTCGTCATGAAGGGGCTGGCGCTCAACGGTCAGCGGATGGACATGAACCGCATCGACGAGGTCGTCACCGTCGGGACGACGGAGGTGTGGGAGGTGCGCAACGAGGACCCGATGCCGCACAACTTCCACATCCACGACGTCCAGTTCGAGGTGCTCTCCGTCGACGGCGCTCCCCCGCCGCCCGAGCTGTCCGGGCGCAAGGACACGATCTACACCGAGCCGGGCCGCGAGTACCGCCTCATCATGCGCTTCGACCACTACGCCAACCCCGAGGTGCCGTACATGTACCACTGCCACCTCCTGCGCCACGAGGACTTCGGCCTCATGGGCCAGTTCGTCGTCGTCGAGCCGGGGACCGAGCCACCGACGGAGCTGCCCGGCGCGGGCCACGACCACGACCACCACTGAGCCGCGGGTCCCGGGCTCACCGGAAGGGTCCGGCCCCAGTGGGGCCGGACCCTTCCCTGTGCGGCGCCGTGTGACCGACGCAACACCTCTCGCCGGGCGGGACGGGCACCGCAGCACCACGCGACGCGACGGAGACGTCCACGAAGGGGCGGCCGACCGGGAAACGCCGAAAACGTGGCGCTCACCACACAGCGTCGTGCGCTCCGGTCCCGGACATGCGAAAGGCCCCCATCCACTCGGGATGGGGGCCTTTCCGATGTAGCCCCGACCGGATTCGAACCGGCGCCGCCGCCTTGAGAGGGCGGTGTCCTAGGCCGCTAGACGACGGGGCCTCTAGCATTTTCAACCTGGCTGAGTTTACCGGATCTCTCCGCCTCACTCAAACCGCTGGGGTACCAGGACTCGAACCTAGACTAACTGGACCAGAACCAGTCGTGCTGCCAATTACACCATACCCCATGGGGGTATTCCGCCCACTGCTGCGAACGTCCTACCGGGCGGTAACACTACCCTGCTCCGCGGGCGGGGATCAAAGCCGGGAGCGGTGGGCGTGGTCACACCCTCGCGCTCGCCCCGCGGCGGGTCCCGACCGTCCAGAGGTGGCCGTCCCGGCCGCGGACACCGAACGTGTGCGAGCCTGCGGCCTCACGTCATGGGGCGGGCGAGCCCGTTGGCGAGATGGGCTTCCGCCGGAGTCTCGCCACGGCCAGGATGGGGCCATGAGCACCCGGGACCTTCCCGACCAGGTGGGCGACCTGCCGCGGATCGGCCGGCCGGCCACCGCCGCCCTGCTCGAGCGAGGCGTGACCTCGCTCGAGCAGGTGGCCGCCATGTCGGAGCGCCAGCTCCTCGCGCTCCACGGCGTCGGGCCGCGCGCGGTCCGCCTGCTGCGCGAGGCGCTGGCCGAGCAGGAGCGTGACCTGACGGAGTAGGACCGGGGCGACGCCTGCCGGGACAGGTGGCCGGCGTGGGCACACCTGTCCCCTCGGCCTCCGGCTACGGGTCCGCGGTGATGAGCCAGCCGTGGCGGTCGCGGAACCACCACCGGCCCTCGGACCGGGTGATGGTGATCTCGTGGGCGTGGACCCAGTCGTGGTGGTGCCAGCACAGGAGCACGCCGTGCTCGACGTCGGTGCCGCCGAGGTGCTGGGCCCACCACAGCGAGTGGTGGATCTCCCCGAAGCCCGGGGGCTCGTCGCAGCCGGGGTACTGGCAGTGCCGGTCCCTCGCGATGACGGCCCGGGCCTGGTTGGCCGGGAAGATCCGCTTCTCCCGGCCGGCGTCGAGGATGGTGGAGACGGCCCCGAAGACCACCCGCGAGATCTGCGACTCGCAGGCGAGCCGGGCGAGGATCGCCGGTGGGATCGGCGTGCCGTCCTCGAGGGTGGGCGGCTCCAGGCCCCGGACCTGCTCGTGGTCGATCGCGGTCGAGATGACGTGATCGTCCCCGGACTCCCACTGCTCGAGCCAGCGGCGGGTCTCCTCGGAGGCGGTGAAGAGCGGAACCTCACCCTCCGGCACGGGCGCCTCGGGGTCGCGTGGGCCACCGGTGGCGGTGAGTGCGGCCTGGCTGGACGGACCGAAGGTGGCGCCCGGGGCGTAGGGGCGCCCGTCAGGGCCGACGCGCGGGATGGCCGAGCCCATGGCCGCGGCGAGAGCTCGCAGGGTCTCGATCGTGGTGGTGACGGTGAGGTGGGGCCGGATCCGTGCCGCGGCTCCCTGGATGCCGGCGTCGAGGGACTGGCTGGCGAGGGAGACGAGGGCGGCGGCGCGGCGCTGCGCGGGGGTGCGCTCGTCGCCCTTGCCCTTGCGGCCCGC
Source organism: Georgenia satyanarayanai (assembly GCF_009193135.1). Classification (GTDB taxonomy): domain Bacteria; phylum Actinomycetota; class Actinomycetes; order Actinomycetales; family Actinomycetaceae; genus Oceanitalea; species Oceanitalea satyanarayanai. Next base: position 138,399 of record NZ_VUKC01000005.1, on the reverse strand, counting down.
ATGCGCCTGCAGCGCGGTGCCGACGATCTGGCCGGACACCTCGTCCAGCCAGCCACGGAGGTGGAAGCCGTCGGTGGTCCGCGAGAGCGTGAGCTCCTCCTTGCTGCCGGCCTCGCGCCACGCACGGTCCGCCCCCTCGGGGTCGGCCGCGACGGTCCAGGCCCGGACGAGCTGGGTGAAGGTCCCGGCGTCCATCGCCGCGGCCTGCTCGACGAGGAAGGCCTCCCCCAGGTCCGCGTCGGAGAGCTGGGCCCGCAGCTCCGTGGTGCGGACGGTCTCGCGGGCGAGGACGGCGGCGTGGTCCGGTCCGATACGCCCCTCGGCGAGGGCGGCCCGGGTGAGCGGCAGGTGGTCGCGCAGCGCCCGCGCCTCCCGGACCTGGCGCGAGGCCGTGCCCGCGGTGGATCCGGTCCGCTGCCGCAGCCAGGCCGCGTAGGTGCGCGCGCCCTGCACCGCCCACAGGCCGTTGGCCTCGACGACGGTGAGCACCTGCGCGCGCACGGCGGCGAGGTGCCGCGCAGCCCGCTCGAGCTGGTCGAGGGCGTCGTGCGCGGCCTGGCCCGGAAGGTCGTGCCAGGTGACGGCGGTGAGGGACGCGAGGGTGTCGGTGACGCCTGCGAGGGCGGCAGCCGGGTCCGGCAGCGTGGCGGTGGCGGAGGCACCGCCACGGCCGGCCGAAGGGGCTGGGGCACCGGGCGACCGCTCCGTCGACACCGAGCCGCTCCACCGCGGCGGCGCCTCAGTCTGCGTCCCTGCGGCCATCGCGCTCACCTCCCCAGTGAGGACCTCGTCTGACTCCCACGCTACAAGCGACCACTGACATTGCCGCGGGGCCCGGAGCGGCGCCGCTCACCCGCCACGCGCGGCCAAGACGCCCCGGCCCGGCACCGCCCGTCAGCGCCTCGCGTGCCGTCATCGACCCCACCCCCAGCGATGTCCTGCACCTCCCACCGTAGGGCCGACCACTGACATCGCCCGGGCCCGTCGTGTTGACAGCCACACCCGCCCGATGCCAAGATCTCCGCCAACCCCGGAAACGATTCCAAACCCTGCACCGACCGCGTTGGAAACGTTTCCGCCCGGGCGCCCGGCACGACCCGGCACCCGAGCACCACCCCGCACCACTCAACGACGAAGGAGGGCGACAGTGACGTCACCACGTGCGACTCTCGTCCAGGTCGCCCGCCACGCCGGGGTCTCCCTCGCCTCCACCTCCCGTGCCCTGCACGGCACCGGCGCCAGCCCCGCGATGATCGAGCGCGTGCGCGCCGCCGCGCAGGAGCTCGGCTACCGCCCCCACGCGACGGGCCGGTCGCTGCGGATGCAGCGCACGTTCCAGGTCGCCTTCGCCGTCGCGGACATCGGCAACCCCGTCTACATCGAGATGCTCACCGCGATCCACGCGGTCCTCGCGCCCCACGGCTACCGGGTCGTCGTCATGTCCACCGGGGACACGGTCGCCTCCACCGTCGACCTCGTCCGCAGCCTCGAGGGCGGCTTCGTCGACGGCATGATCATCAGCCCGCTCCGCGTCGACGCCGCCTTCGTCACCGCCGTCGAGGAGGCCGCGGTGCCGGTCGTCGTCATCGGCCGCTCCCTCGCCGACCACGGCATCGACTCCGTCTCCACCGACTCGGCGGGCGGCATCGCGCAGGCGGTCGACCACCTCGTCGCGGTCGGCCGCCGCCGCATCGGCTTCCTCAACGGCCCGCTCGACACCACCCCCGGTGAGGCGCGCCAGCGCGGCTTCGACGCCGTCACCCGGGCCGCCGCGTTCACCGCCGAGAACGGCGGCACCGAGGTGGCCGCCGACTTCACCGTCACCGCCGGCCTCGCCGCCGCCCACCGCCTCCTCGACCGCGCCGACGACGACGGCACCCCGCTCGACGCCGTCGTCGCCGCCAACGACCTCCTCGCCATCGGCGCCATCCGGGCCGCCGGCGAGCGTGGACTCTCCGTCCCGGGCGACCTCGCCGTCACCGGCATGGACGACACCGACATCGGGCGCGTCTTCCAGCCCAGCCTCACGAGCGTCTCGCTCGGCTCCGGGCGACGCGGACGCATCGCCGCCGAGCTCGTGCTCGGCCTCGTCGACGACGGCGAGGAGCGGGGCCGGTACGTCACCGTCGGCCCCGAGCTCATCGTCCGCGAGTCGTCCGTGGCTCCCGCCCCAGCACACGCACCACGCCCCGCAGCACGCAAGGAGGACGCATGACGGCACCGATGCTCGCCGCAGGAGCGCGGCCGGACGCACCCGCGCCCCGGCCGAGCCGCGGCTCCCCCCGTCGCCGGAGCGGGCTCGAGCGGGCCCGGCGCCGCGAGGCGGCAGCGCTCGTCATCCCCTCGCTCATCCCCATCCTCGTCCTCAGCGTCGCGCCGCTCATCATCGGCGTCGCGCTCGCCTTCACCGACGCGCGCCTCGTGCGCAACCCCGAGTACGCATTCGTCGGCGCCGAGAACTTCGCCCGGCTGCTGGACAACTCCTTCTTCTGGGACTCCTTCCGCATCGGCATGGTGTGGGCCGTGTCGGTCACCCTCCTCCAGCTCCTGGCCGCCCTCGGCCTGGCGCTGCTCCTCAACTCCGGGCTGCGGATGCAGGGCCTCACCCGCGTCCTCGCGCTCATCCCGTGGGCGATGCCGCCGGTGGTCGTGGCGATCATGTGGCAGATGATCTACTCGCCCAACGCGGGCCCGCTCAACGCCGTCCTCGGCGGCGTCGGGCTGCCCGACGACATCAACTGGCTGGCCGACTTCTCCACCGCGCTGCCCGCCGTCATCGTCGTCGGCGTGTGGGTGGGCATGCCGCAGACCACCGTCACCCTGCTCGCCGGCCTCCAGCAGATCCCCGAGGAGCTCCACGAGGCCGCCTCGATGGACGGGGCCTCCGCGTGGCGCCGCTTCACCGCCGTCACCTGGCCGTCCCTGCGCCCGATCGTCACGTCGATCACCTCGCTGAACTTCATCTGGAACTTCAACTCGTTCTCGCTCGTCTACGTCCTCACCGAGGGCGGGCCGGGCGGCCGGACGATGCTGCCGATGCTCTTCACCTACCTCGAGGCCTTCAAGAACCGGAACATCGGCTACGCGGCCGCGATGGGCGTCGTCCTCGTCGCCGTCGTCGTCGTCCTCCTCGCCGTCTACCTGTGGTCGCAGTTCCGCGAGGACCGACCCGTAAAGAAGGGCTGAGCCGATGCGCACCCTGATCCGCCCCGCCCAGTACGCGGCCCTCGTCGCCTACATCGTCTTCCTCGGCTTCCCGCTCCTGTGGCTCATCTCGGCCTCGTTCAAGTCCTCGGGCGAGCTGAACTCCCTGTCGATCAGCCTGCTCCCCAGCGAGTGGCACTGGGAGAACTACTCCAACGCCCTCGCCCGGCAGGGGCTGGTGCGCTCGGCCGCGAACAGCGCCGCCGTCGCGCTCGTGTCCACGCTGCTCGTCATCGTCATCGCGATGCCGACGGCGTACGTCCTGGCCCGTCTCAAGGGCAAGGTCCGCATGGCCGGGATCGGCTGGATCCTCGTGAGCCAGGTCTTCCCCGTCATCCTCATCATCTTGCCGCTCTTCCTCATCCTGCGGACCCTGGGCCTCACCGACAGCCTCGTCGGCCTCACCCTCGTCCACACGACCTACACGCTGCCCTTCGCGCTGTGGATGCTCCAGGGGTACGTCACGGGGATCCCGGTCGACCTCGAGGAGGCCGGCTCGATGGACGGCGCCGCCCGCCTGCGGGTGCTGCGCTCGATCGTCTTCCCGCTGCTCGTCCCGGGCGTCGTCGCGACCGCGATGTTCTCGTTCGTCTCCTCGTGGAACGAGTTCTTCTTCGCCCTCGTCCTGCTCCAGTCCCCGGAGAACTACACCCTGCCCATCACGCTGAAGATGTTCATCGGCGGCGAGGGCAAGGTGGCGCTCGGTCCGCTGGCGGCCGGCTCGGTCCTGGCCGCGATCCCCAGCATCGTCTTCTTCTCGATCATGCAGCGCAAGCTCGTCGGCGGCCTCATGTCCGGCGCCGTCAAGGGCTGACCCTCAACTCCTCAAACCCATCCCCCGAAAGGTCGACCAATGAAGATCCGTGGAGCCTCCACAGCCGCATGCCTCACGATCGCCGCGCTCACCCTCGCCGCCTGCGGTGGCGGGGACGACGACGGCGGCAGTGCCGACGGGCCGGTGACCCTCACCTTCCAGTCCCTGTCCGACCAGCCCGCCGCCATCGAGGCGACCGAGTCGATCGTCGCGGAGTGGAACGAGGCCAACCCCGACGTCCAGGTCGAGATCGTCCCGGCCGGCTGGGACGGCATCTACGACAAGCTCATCACCCAGTTCAACGGTGGCGCCGCCCCCGACGTCATCCACTACGAGGCCGCGAGCATCGTCCCCTTCGCCCGTGACGGCTACCTCGCCGACCTCTCGGAGCACATGTCCGACGAGCGCCGCGCCGACATCCCCGAGGGCATCCTCGACTCGGTGACCGTCGACGACGAGGTCATCGCCTACCCCACCGAGCTGCAGTCCTACATGGTCTTCGCCAACACCGCCCTCCTCGAGGAGGCGGGCGTCGAGGTCCCCACCGGGGAGACGATGACGTGGGAGCAGCTGCGGGAGATCGCCCAGGCGACGACGTCGGGTGACACCTACGGCCTCGGCTGGGGCCTGGCGAGCCCGACCGCCGCGTTCATGTCCTTCGCCCCCGGCTTCGGCGGCACCTTCTTCGAGGGCACCGGCACCGACGCCAGCATCACGGTCGGTGAGGGCGAGCTGGCGGTGCCCGAGCTCGTCCACACGATGGCCTTCGAGGACGAGACGGTCCTGCCGGTCACCCTCACCCAGTCCGGCTCGGAGGTCCTCGCCTCCTTCTACGCCGGCCAGATCGCCATGACGGTCCAGGGCTCGTTCCAGGCCGCGAACATCGCGACCGACGCCCCCGAGGGCTTCGAGTGGACCGTGCTGCCCCCGCTCGAGGGCCCGCAGGGCGCCGGCCAGGCCGCCAACCCGCAGACCCTCTCGGTCAACATCGACTCCGAGCACGTCGAGGAGTCGGCCGAGTTCATCGAGTTCTTCACCGAGACGGAGAACCTCGCCGCCCTCAACGAGGCCGACGCCCTCATCCCCGCGACGACCTCCGCGCAGGAGCACATGGCCGAGACGCTCGGCGACGAGAACGGCTGGGCGACCATCCTCTCCTCCGGCCAGCACCTCGTCTCCGCGCCGTACCTCTTCGTCGACGCGTACGCACAGTGGAAGGACACCGTGGCCACGCCCGCCTTCCAGCGCTACCTCGCGCAGGAGATCGACACCGCCGGCCTCGGCACGCAGCTCGAGGAGGGCTGGACCGAGATCACCGGCTGACCCGGCGCGGGGCGGCCCGTCCACCGGGCCGCCCCGCGGCACCCGGCCGCCCCCGCGGCCACCGCACCAACGGCAACACGCAACACGAGGCAGGGAGTAGATCTGTGAGCTGGCTGGACGATCGATGCGTGGCGGTGATCACCGGCGCCGCCGTCGGGGACGCCCTGGGGGGAGCCACCGAGGGGTGGACACCGGAGCAGATCGAGGAGCGGCACGGCGGCCGGGTGCGCGGCATCGTCGGCCCCTGGTACGCCGACTGGCGCACCGCGCGTCCGATCGCGCCGTACCACAAGGGTGACGGGCACATCACCGACGACACCCTCATGACGCAGGCGCTCGTCGAGGTCTACGCCAGGCGCCGTGACCACCTCGACGCGTACGCCGTCGCCGAGGACCTCGTCCCGCTCATGATCGGCGAGCCGCGCTGGGTCCCGGAGCTGGAGAGCGAGGCGCTCCTCCTCCAGCGGGTCTTCCTCGCCGAGAAGTGGATCGTCGCCCGCCTCCACTACGGGCACGTCGACCCGCGCGAGGCCGGGGTCGGCAACGTCGTCAACTGCGGCGCGGCCATGTACATGGCACCGGTGGGGCTGGCCAACGCCGGTGACCCGCGCGCCGCCTACGCCGAGGCGATCGACGTCGCCGGCGCCCACCAGTCGAGCTACGGGCGCGAGGCCGCCGGCGTCTTCGCCGCGATGGTCGCCGCGGCCGTCACCCCCGGCGCGAGCGTCGACGACGTCACCCGGGCCGCCCTCGACGTCGCCCACGACGGGACCGCCGCCGCCCTGCGCGCCGTCGTCGACGCCGTCGCCGGCCGCGACGTGCCGACGGACGACGACGGCGAGCGCGAGCTGGCCCGTGTCGTCCGCGAGGCCGTGGCGCCCTACGACTCCGTGGGCCCGGAGTACCGGCAGATGTCGATGGACGCCCGCCGGCCCTCCCGCACGAAGTCGATCGAGGAGCTGCCCGCCGCCCTGGGCTTCGTCCTCGGCCACCGCGGCGACTTCCGCGGAGCCGTCCTCGGCGCCGTCAACTACGGCCGCGACGCCGACTCGATCGCCGTCATGGCCGGTGCCGTGTGCGCAGGCCTCGGGGGGACCGAGGTGGTCCCCACCGAGTGGCTCGACGAGATCGAGACCGCCAGCCGCACCGATGTGCGCGCCACCGGCCGCCTCATGGCCTCCGTGGCCGCCGACATCCTCCGCGCCGACGGCGAGCGCGCCCGCGCCCGGGCCGCCGCCCTCGAGCAGCTGGAGGGGGCGCCGGCATGAGGCTGACCTGGGCCCAGCCCGAGGACCTCCTCGCGCACGAGCTCGTCCAGTCCGCGGCGGAGGGCCGCGACGTCACCGCCGTCCGCGAGCGCTGGGTAGCGGCCGGCGGGGACCCCGCCCCGGCCGTGAGCGGCGCCGGACCGGTACCCGCTCCCCCGGCGCTGCGCGCCCTGGCCCGCGAGCTCCTCGACCAGCTCGCCGCCGCCCCCGCCCCGCCGGCGCCTGCCGAGCCGGACGACTGGGAGGAGATCGCCGCCCTCCTGCCGCCCGCCCCGCAGCTCGTCGGCCGTCCCGACGACGCCGCCTACCGCGAGCGCCTCGTCGGCGCCTGGACCGGGCGCGCGGCCGGGTGCCTGCTCGGCAAGCCGGTGGAGAAGATCCCCCGGCAGGGCATCGAGGAGATCCTGCGAGCGACCGGCCGGTGGCCGCTGGACCGCTGGTTCACCGCCGTCGGCCTGCCCGACGACGTCGCGGCCCGCTGGCCCTGGAACCGCCGCTCGGCCCCGACGTCGCTGGAGGAGAACATCTCCGGCATGCCCGAGGACGACGACCTCAACTACCCGATCCTCGCGCTCGCGCTCCTCGAGAAGCACGGGCACGGGTTCACCACCGAGGACGTCGCCCAGCTGTGGCTCGACAACCTTCCCGCCGGGCGGGTCTTCACCGCCGAGCGGGCCGCCTACCGCAACATCCTCGACGCGCGCCCCGTGCCGGAGACCGCCACCCACCACAACCCCTTCCGGGAGTGGATCGGGGCGCTCATCCGCACCGACCTCTACGGCTGGGTGCTGCCCGGCGACGTCCGCGCCGCGGCGCGCCTCGCCTGGGCCGACGCCCGCCTCAGCCACACCCGCAACGGGATCTACGGCGCGCTGTGGGCCGCGGCCCTCGGCGCGGCGACGATGGTGTGCGACAGCGTCGAGGAGGTCCTCGACGCGGCCGACGCCGCCGTCCCGCCCGCCAGCCGCCTCGCCGCGGCCATCGGCCTCGGCCGGGAGGCGGGGGCCGCCTGCGACGGCAGCGAGCCGTCGGTGCGGGAGGGGCTGGACCGGCTCCACGCCGCCTACGGCGACCTCCACTGGGTCCACACGCTGGGCAACGCCGCGACGATCGCCTTCGCGCTCACCGCGGGCCGCGGTGACTTCGGGGCAAGTGTCTCCCTGGCCGTCATGGCCGGCTGGGACACCGACTCCGCCGGGGCGACGGTCGGCGCCGTCGTCGGCGGCCTCCTGGGGGCCGACGGCATCGGCGAGCGGTGGACCGCCCCGCTCGAGGGCCGCATCGCCACCTCGCTGCCCGGCGGGGAGCAGCCCGTCACCGGCCTCGCCGAGCGCACCCTCGCCCTGGCCGTCCCGCTCGCCGCGGCGGTGACCCCGTGAGCGCCGGGCGCGTCGTCGTCGTCGGGTCGGCGAACGTCGACCTCGTCGTCCCCGTGCCGCGCCACCCGGCCGGCGGGGAGACGGTGCTCGGGGGCACGCTCGAGCGCCACCCCGGCGGCAAGGGCGCCAACCAGGCCGTCGCCGCCGCCCGGGCGGGCGGGGCGGACACGACTTTCGTCGGTGCCCTCGGCGAGGACGAGTCCGGCGAGCTGCTCCACGCGTCCCTCGCGGGCGCGGGCGTGCGCACCGACCTCGTCGCGCGGGTCGCCGAGCCCACCGGCACCGCGCTCATCTCGGTGGACCCGGGCGGTGAGAACACGATCATCGTCGCGCCGGGCGCCAACTCCCTCGTGGCGGTCGGCCCCGAGCAGGCCGGACGGCTCGCCGAGGCGGACGTCGTCCTCGCCCAGCTCGAGATCCCCCTCGCGGCCATCCTCGCGGCCGCGGCAGCCCGCCGCGCCGGCGCGCTGCTCGTCCTCAACGCCGCCCCCTCCCGCGAGCTGCCGGAGGAGGTGTGGTCCGCCGTCGACGTCCTCGTCGTCAACGAGCACGAGGCGGCCGACCTTTCCGGAGGCGGCGCCGAGCCGGTGGACCTGGCGCGCGCGCTGCTCGCCCGGGTGCCCGCCGTCGTCGTCACGCTCGGCGGGGCCGGGAGCCTCGTCGCCGAGCGCGACGGTGAGCCCGTCCACGTGCCCGCGTTCCCGGTCGCGCCCGTCGACACGACGGGGGCCGGGGACACGTTCTGCGGCGTGCTCGCCGCCGCCCTCGCCGGTGGTGCCCCCCTCACCGACGCGGCCCGGCTCGCCGCCGCGGCGGGTGCGCTCGCCACCACCGCCCCCGGCGCCCAGGAGTCCGTCCCCACCGCGGCAGCCGTCGCGGACCTCGCGCGCCCCCGCTGAGCCCAGAAAGGCGTCATGTACACGTTCGACCCGCTCGTCCCGCGGCCCATCGACCAGCCCACCGAGGTGCCCCTGGGTGGGCTCACCACCGAGCAGTCCACGGCGCTGGACGAGGCGAAGATCTTCGTCGGGCCGCCCGACCCGGCCGACCGGCCGGCGTGGCGTGAGGCCCTGCACCGCTGGCGGGAGGACGCCCGCGAGCGCCACGGGTACCGCGGCGCCGCCTACGAGCGGCCCGGGGCTGCCTGGGCGGCGCGCTGCCACACGGTGGCGCAGGTGTGGCTGTGGGACGAGCTGCTCTACTCCTTCGCGGAGCACCGCTTCACCCCCGAACGCTTCCTGGCCGACGCCCGCGAGCGCTTCGGCGGGCTCGACGCCGTCGTCCTGTGGCACGCGTACCCGGTCATCGGGATCGACGACCGCAACCAGTGGGACTACTACCGCGACGTCCCGGGCATCGTCGAGCTCGTCCGCGAGCTGCACGACGCCGGCCTGCACGTGTTCGTCGACTACAACCCGTGGGACACCGGCACCCGCCGCGGCGCCGACGACGTCACCGAGCTCGCCGACGTCGTCTCCTGGCTGGGCGCGGACGGCGTCTTCCTCGACACACTCAAGAAGGCCGAGCCCGAGCTCGTCGCGCGGCTCGAGGAGGCCCGGCCCGGGATCGTCCTCGAGGGCGAGTCGAAGCTCGCCGTCGAGCGCATCGAGGACCACTCCTCCTCGTGGGCGCAGTTCTTCGCCGACTCCCCCGTGCCGGGGGTGCTGCGCGCGCACTGGTACGAGCGCCGCCACATGCAGCACCACGTGCGCCGCTGGCACCGCGACCACTCCGAGGAGCTGCAGTCCGCGTGGCTCAACGGCGTGGGCGTCATGGTCTGGGAGGTCGTCTTCGGCGTGTGGGTCGGCTGGACGCCGCGCGACGCCGCGACCGTGGCCCGGATGGTCGCCGTGCAGCGCGCCGCGGGTGACCTCCTCCTCGCGGGCCGGTGGACCCCGCTCACCGGGCTCACGCCGCAGGCGGAGGCCGCCGGCGTCTACGCCTCCCGCTGGGAGCACGAGGGCCTCACCCTGTGGACCCTCGTCAACCGCGGCGAGGAGGACTGGACCGGTCCCGTCCTGCCCGACGGCGCCGTCACCGGCGGCCACCTCCTCCCCCTCACCGGCGACGACGGCGCGGGCGCGCCTCTCGTCCCGGCCCGCGGGATCGCCGCGCTGCTCCACGTCGCCGACGGCGCCACCGAGCCGCAGTGGCTGGCCCCGCTCCGCGAGGAGCTCGCCCACCGCCCCCACGTGCCCGACGCCCGCTTCCAGCACCGGGTGGCCCGCCGCCTGGCGCCCGCCGGCCCCCTCCCCGCCGACAGCCGACTTCCCGCCGACAGCCGACTTCCCGCCGACAGCCGACTTGCCGACGGCGCACCGCCGGCCGCCGTCGTCGTCCCCGCGGGCGAGCACGTCCTCACCGTGCGCCACCGCGCCCGCGAGACCGGCATGTACCAGGGCGCGCCCTACGTCGACGAGTGGAAGCCGCTGCCACCGCGGCTGCACGACGCGCGCACCCTCCAGCGGGAGGTCACGCTCCCCGTCCCGGTCGCCGTCGCGGTCAGCGAGGTGACCAACGAGGAGTTCGCCGCCTTCCTCGACGCGACCGGTTACGTGCCGGCCGTCGCCCACCGGTTCCTCGCCCACTGGCTCGAGGGCCGACCGGCACCGGGCACCGAGGACGAGCCGGTGACCTTCGTCGACCTCGCCGACGCACGCGCCTGCTGCGCGTGGCGCGGCGGTCGCCTCCCGAGCGAGGACGAGTGGCAGCTGGCCGGGGAGACCGGCCGGCTGCACCGCGGCACCCCCGCCGTGTGGAGCTGGACCGAGAGCGAGCACAGCGACGGCCGCACCCGCTTCGTCATCCTCAAGGGCGGCAGCGACTACCGCGCCGAGGGCTCGGACTGGTACGTCGAGGGCGGCGTCCACGCCCCGGACCACTCGCTCAAGTACCTCCTGCCGGGACTCGGCACGGCCCGCTCGGCGACCATCGGCTTCCGCTGCGCCTGGGACGTGGAGGTGGCCCGATGACCGTCTCCCGCGACCCCGCCGCCGGCGCGCTGAGCGGCCTGCGCGTCGTCGACGCCTCCACCCTCTTCGCCGGCCCGATGGCAGCGATGCACCTGGGCGACATGGGCGCCGACGTCGTCAAGGTCGAGCACCCGGCCAGGCCCGACCCGTCCCGCAGCCACGGCGCCGCCAAGGAGGGGGTCAACCTGTGGTGGAAGACGCTGGGCCGGAACAAGCGCACCGTCACCGCCAACCTCGGCAGCGAGGGTGGGCGGGAGGTGTTCCTCGCACTCGCCGAGCACGCCGACGTCGTCATCGAGAACTTCCGCCCCGGCACCCTGGAGCGGTGGGGCCTGGGCTACGAGGAGCTGTCCGCGCGCAACCCGCGGCTCGTCCTCGCCCGGGTCAGCGGCTTCGGGCAGGTGGGGCCCTACCGGACGCGTCCCGGCTTCGGGACGCTCGCCGAGGCGATGAGCGGCTTCGCGGCGATGACCGGCGAGCCGGACGGCCCGCCCACCCTGCCGCCCTTCGGGCTCGCCGACGGCGTCGCCTCGCTCGCCACCGCCTTCGCCGTCATGGTCGCGCTGCAGGCGCGGGAGCGGACGGGCCAGGGCCAGGTGGTCGACATGGCGATCATCGAGCCGATCCTGGCGATGCTCGGCCCGCAGATCACCCGGTGGGACCAGCTGGGCACCGTGCAGCCGCGCACCGGCAACCGGTCGGCGAACAACGCGCCGCGCAACACCTACCGGACGCGCGACGGGCAGTGGGTGGCGGTGTCCACCTCGGCGCAGTCGATCGCCGAGCGCGTCATGCGCCTGGTGGGCCGGCCCGAGCTCATCGACGAGCCGTGGTTCGCGCGCGGGGCGGACCGGGCGGCGCACGCCGACGTGCTCGACGACGCCGTGGGCGGCTGGATCGCCGAGCGCTCGCGCGATGAGGTGGTCGCCGCCTTCGAGGAGGCCCAGGCCGCCGTCGCGCCGATCTACGACGCGCAGGACATCGTCGCCGACCCGCAGTTCCAGGCGCTCGGCACCCTCCACGAGATCGAGGACCCCGAGCTGGGACCGATGCTCATGCAGGGGCCGCTGTTCCGCCTCTCCGGCGCCGACGGCGTCATCCGCTTCACCGGCCGGCCGCACGGCGCGGACACCGAGTCCGTGCTCGAGGAGCTCGGCTACACCGCCGAGCGCGTGGCCGCGCTGCGGGAGGAGGGGGCGGTATGAGCCTGCCGCCGCCGCTCACGCTGCTCTACGTCCCGGGCGACCGCCCCGACCGGGTGGCCAAGGCGCTGGCCTCCTCGGCCGACGCCGTCATCGTCGACCTCGAGGACGCCGTCGCACCGGTCGCCAAGGACGCGGCGCGACGCACCGTGGCGGACCTGCTCGGCTCCCTGCCGCCGGGTCGCACGGTCCAGGTGCGCGTCAACGCCGCGGGGATGCCGTGGCACGCCGACGACGTCGCGACCGTTGCCGCGCTCCCTCGCGAGGTCGGGCTGCGGCTGCCCAAGGCCGAGCACCCGGCGGCGGTGGACGCACTCGTCTCCCGGATGAGGGGACGCGAGGTCCACCTGCTCGTGGAGTCCGCACTCGGGGTGGAGCGGGCCTTCGCGCTCGCGACGGTCCCCGGGGTGTCGTCGATCGGGCTCGGGGAGGCGGACCTGCGCTCGGAGCTGCGCGTGGACGACGACGCCGGGCTCGCCTGGGTCCGCAGCCGGATCGTGGTCGCCGCGCGGGCCGCCCGGCTGCCCTCCCCCGTCATGTCGGTCTACCCGCACGTGCGGGACCTGCCCGGGCTGGCCGAGTCGTGCCGGGCCGGGCGGCGGCTCGGCTTCAGCGGCCGCACCGCGATCCACCCCGCCCAGCTCGACACGATCCGCGAGGCCTTCCTGCCGAGCGCCGAGGAGGTGGCCCGGGCACGGGAGGTGGTCGCCCGGGTCGAGGGCGCCGTCGCCGCCGGCACCGGAGCCCTCGTGCTCGCCGACGGGACCTTCCTCGACGTCGCCATGGTCGAGCGCGCCCGCGCCACCCTCGCCCTCGCCAGCCAGCACGGCCACCCCTGACCCGCCCGCCATTCCCCACCGACCTCCGCCCACAGCCGACCCACCGCCGTCCAGCTCCTTCCCCGCCGCAGCAACGCCGCCCCGGCCCCAGACCACTCGCCCTCACCCCGAGCGCGAGCCCCCACCGGTCCCACCAAGGAGAACCTGATGTCCCCAGCCCGTCTCCGACGGCGACTGGCGGTGACGGCAGCAGTCGCCGTCGTCGCCGGAGCGTCGCTCACCCTGCCCGCGCTCGCCGCCGAGCAGGGCACGCTCGTCGACGCCCAGGCCACCGGCACCGCCGCCGGCACGGTCGACTACACGGTCTACCTCCCGCCCGGCTACGACGGCAGCACCGACCGCTACCCCACCGTCTACCTGCTCCACGGCCGCGGCGACACCCAGGCCGCGTGGCAGCGGGTCGCCACCGACCTGGACGAGCTCATCACCTCCGGTGAGCTCCAGCCCGTCGTCGCCGTCATGCCCGACGCCCCGTGGAACGACCGCGGCAGCTGGTACACCGACTCCCTCTACACCGGCGACGCCACCTCCGGCCCGGGCCTGCCCGTCGAGACGGCCATCGCCGAGGACCTCGTCGACCACGTCGACGCCACCTACCGCACCGTCGCGCACCGCGAGGCCCGCGCCGTCGGCGGCTACTCCATGGGCGGGGCGGGCGCGCTGCGCCTGGCTCTGGCCCACCAGGAGGACTTCTCCGCGGGCATCGTGCTCAGCCCCGCCGCGTACGTGCCCCAGCCCCCGGCCGACTCCTCGGTCCGGGACTACGGCGCCTACGGCGTCGGCGACGCACTCTTCGACGCGGACCGCTACACCGAGCTCTCCTACCCGACGGCGCTGGGGTCCCTCGACCCCGCGCTGCCGGTGCACCTGTTCGTCGCCGTCGGCGACGACGAGTGGCCCAACCCGGACCCCGCTGAGGCGCAGCACGACATCGACCTCGAGTCGGCCCAGCTCTACAACACCGCCCGGCGCGTGCCGGGCGTGACGGCGGAGCTGCGGGTCCTCGACGGCGGGCACGACTGGGACGTGTGGCAGCCGGCCTTCCGCGAGGCGATCGTCGACGTCGGGCAGCGCCTGCGGACCGAGCCGGCCGCGACGTGGGACGCCGAGCTCCTCGGCTCGGTGGGTGACGACCGCGCGGGCGGGGTCGTCGAGACGGCCGACGGCGGGAGCGTCGTCGCGCTCAACCTCGCCGGCGCGTGGGACGGCGACGAGCCGGCGGGCGGGATGGACACCCTCCTCGTGCGCCGTGCGGCGGACGGCACGAAGACGTGGCGGCACGCGATCGCGACCGGCGCGAACGACCGCGCCTACGGCGTCGTCACCGGCACCGGCGACGGCGTCGTCGTGGGCGGGTACACCCGCGGCAGCCTCGCCACGGGCGAGGCGGACACCCAGGACGACGCCTTCGTCGCGGCGGTCGACGCCGACGGCGGGCGCACCTGGACCCTCGAGCTCGGTGACCCGGCCGCGGCCGACCGGTTCTACGCCGTCGCCCCGGACGGTGACGGGGGAACGTACGTCGCCGGGTACACGAGCGGCAGCTTCGCCGGCACCGCGAACGCCGGGGACAAGGACGCCGTGCTCGCGCGCGTCTCCGCGGCCGGCGAGCTGCTGTGGAGCACCCAGCTGGGTGGCTCGGGTGAGGACAAGGCCATGGCGGTCGCGCTGACGAGCGACGGGGACGTCGTCGTCGGCGGTGTGGACGGAGCGGGGCTGCCCGGTGCCGAGCACCTCGGCTCCGGTGACGGCTGGGTCGCCCGCTACGGCCCCGACGGCGACCAGCGGTGGGTCCGGTCCGTCGCCACCGCGGAGAACGACATGGTGAGCGGCCTCGTGCCGCTGGCCGGCGGCGCGGTCCTGGCCGTCGGGCAGACCAGGGGCGTGCTCGGGGAGGCGGCGCTCGGCGACAACGACATCGTCGTCCGGGCCCTGACCGCCGACGGCGAGGAGTCCTGGACGCTGCAGACCGGCACGTCCACCGACGACCGTGGCGTCACCGGCGTCCCCACCGCCGACGGCGCCGCACTGGTCCTCGCGACGACCGACGGCGCGATGGGCGAGCCGCTGGGTGGCGTGGACGTCGTCGCGCTGCCGGTGTCGGCCGACGGCGTGGCCGGTGAGCCGCTCCAGCTCGGCTCGCGCGAGCGTGACGGCGCGGACGAGTGGGACGAGGCGAACCTCTACGCGGCGGCCGGGACGGAGGGCACGTGGCTGAGCGGGCTCACCTTCGGCGCGCCCGAGGGCGCGGTCAACGCCGGGGCGGGCGACGTCTTCGTCATGCAGCTGGCGTCCGTGCCCGGCGAGGAGCCGACCGAGGAGCCGACGACGGCGCAACCGACCGACGAGCCGACGACGGAGGAGCCGACGACCGGCGAGCCGGTCCCCACGCCCACCGACGCCCCCGGCACCCCGACCGCCCCGCCCACCACGGACGGCCCGGGCGCCGGTCCCACCGCGGGCACGCCCGGCCCAGGACAGCCGGCCGAGGGCGCGCACGCGGGTGGCCTCGCGTCGACCGGCGCCGCCGTGCTCGGTGCGGGCGTGCTCGCGCTCCTGCTCGCGGCGGCCGGCGCGGTGCTCGTGACGCGGCGCCGGGCGCCCGCCTGACCCCGGCCGGCCTTCCCGCACCGTGCGCCCCGTGTGCCACCGGTCGACCGGACGCAAGGGGCGCACGGTGCGGGAGGAGGCTGCCGGCGCGCTACTCGGCGCTGCGCAGCGCCCGCAGCGCGATGACCGCCGCGACGATCATGAGCACGACGCCGATCGCCGAGGTGATGACGACCCCGGAGTCGAAGGCGTGCCGGGCCGACTCGAGCAGCGTCTGCGCCACCGGGTCGGGCAGCCCGCCCGCCACCTCGGTGGCCCCGCCGAGGGTCTCCCCCGCCGCCCGCGCGTCGTCGCCCACGACCGAGTCCGGGACGACGACGTTCGTCCGGTAGACCGCGGTGAGGATGCTGCCGAGCACCGCCGTCCCGAGGACCGCGCCGAGCTCGTAGGCCGTCTCCGACACCGCGGACGCGGCGCCCGCCTTGGCGGCCGGGACGCTGGAGAGGATGAGGTCGTTGGAGATCGTCTCCGCCGCACCCACCCCGGCGCCGAGGACCATGAACGCGACGAGCAGCCCGACGTCGGAACCCGCCGACCCGCTCGCGAGGACCAGCCCGTACCCGACGGCGTTGAGGAGGAGGCCGCCGGCGACGACACGGGCCGGACGGACGTGCCGGACGACGCGCACGACGGCGAGACCCGCGACCACGGTGACGACCAGCCCCGGCACGAGGACCAGACCCGCCTCCATGGGCGTGCGCCCGCTGACGAGCTGGAGGTGCTGGGAGACGAAGAAGAGGAAGCCGACCATCGAGAAGACGCTGAGGAGGTTCGCCGCGACCGAGCCGCTGAAGACCGGGTTGGCGAAGAGCCGCACGTCGAGGAGCGGCACCGGCCGGCGCAGCTGGCGGCGGACGAAGGCGTGGCCGAGGGTGAGCGCGAGGACGATCGCGAGCACCGCCGTCGTCGTCGGGCCGCTCTCGGCGACCCGCTTGATGCCGTAGACGAGCGGGACCATGGCACCGAGGGACAGCGCGATGCTCACCGGGTCCACCGGCCCGGGCTCCGGGTCACGCGACTCGGGCACGAGCACGGGGCCGAGGACGAGCAGCGGCACGAGCACGGGCACGGCGAGGAGGAAGACCGAGCCCCACCAGTAGTGCTCGAGGAGGAACCCGCCGACGATCGGCCCGAGCGCCGCGCCGCCGGAGAACCCGGCCGCCCAGATCGCGATGGCCGTCCGCCGCTGGACGGGGTCGGTGAAGATGTTCCGGATGAGGGAGAGCGTCGCGGGCATGAGCATCGCCCCGAAGAAGCCGAGGGCGGCGCGCGCGGCGATGAGGAGCGGCGCGCTCGGCGCGAAGGCGGCGACCGCGGAGACGACGGCGAAGCCCGTCGCCCCGATGAGCAGCAGCCGGCGGCGGCCCACCCGGTCCCCGAGGCTGCCCATCGGCACGAGCAGACCGGCCAGGACGAGCGGGTAGACGTCGACGATCCACAGCAGCTCGGTGCCGCCGGGACGCAGCGACTCGGAGATCGACGGGACCGCGAAGCTGAGGACGGTGTTGTCGACCGCGACGAGCAGCACGGGGAGCATGAGGACGACGAGGGCCGCCCAGGGGCGGGCCGCGGGCGAGCTCGGCGAGAGGGCACGGGAGGAGGTGGTCGAGGCCAAGGTGGTGCTCCGGTGACGCGGGTGACGGGCGCAGGAGTGCGCCGCCGACAACTGTACCGTCTGGACGGTTTGACGTCACTGTGGGTAGCGTCTCCCCCATGTCGGCACGAGACAAGGTCCTGGACGCCTTCGAGGAGCTCCTCGTCACCGAGGGGGCGCGGGCGACGACGCTCGACGCCGTCGCCGCGCGGGCGGAGGTCTCCAAGGGTGGGCTGCTCTACCACTTCAGGAGCAAGGACGCGCTGGTCGAGGGCCTGCTCGAGCGTCTCACCGGGCTCGCCGCCGCCGACACCGAGAAGATGGCCGCCGACCCGCGCGGCCCGTCCGCGTACTACGTCGACACCTCCGTCGCCGACGGCTCCCCGCTCGACCGGACGATGGTCGCCGCCGCCGGGCTCGCCCAGGAGGCCAACCCCCGGGCGCGCGAGGCGCTGCACGAGGTCCACCGCGGCTGGTTCCGGCTCATCCTCGAGGAGGTGGGCGACCGCGCGATCGCGCGCGCCATCGTCCTGCTCGGGGACGGGCTGTACTACAACGCCGTCCTCGCCGGGGCGATCGCCTCCGACGAGGTCGCCGGCACCGAGCCGCAGGACCGCGCCGAGCTCCTCGAGGTGGTCGCGCTCCTCAAGCGGGAGGCGTCCGCGCGCCGCTGAGCGGTCGCCGGCCCGCGTGAGGTGTGGACTCCTCGACCTCTGCGGTCGGGAAGTCCAGTGAGCGACGACGGCGTCAGCGCGGGTGGAGCACCTCGACCTCCCCGGTGGCGGGGTCGGTGAGCGTCACCGGGGAGTCCACGGTCAGGTCGATGGCCACCGGCTCGCCCCACACCCGGACGTGGAGGACCGCCCCCGGCTCGGCCTCAGCGACGCGACGGCGCAGCAGCGCGACGTCGAGGTCCGCGCCGTCCCGCACCTCCCACGACTGGGAGCCGACGGCGAGGACGTAGCGCCGCGCCGTCGTCGTCTCCCGCTGGCTGCTGCCCCTCAGGGCGATGCCGAAGATCGTCGCGGGCGGCGGGGAGAGCTCGTCGGTGGGTGGCCGGCCGGTGGGCTCGCCCTCCCCGGCCCAGATCCGCAGCTGCCCGTCGCGCTCGACGACCCGGCCCGGCGCGACGACCGTCGCCCGGCCGGCCGCCTCGATCTGCGGGAGCAGGGGCGGGGCGTGGTCGGGTGGCACGAAGCCGACGATGACGTTGCGCCACACGACGACGACGCGCCCCTCCGCCCCCGCCGAGAGCTCCAGGTGGGCGGCCACGACGGAGCGGGAGCGGTCGGCTCCCCCGAGCGCGGTGCCGATCGCGCGCTGCATCGCGCCGGCCTCGGCCACCCAGAAGCCGGGGCCGATGTCGGCGGGAACCTCGGCGGAGCGCCAGCGGTCGAAGAGTCTCACGGGGCCATCATCCCCGACGACGCGCGCTGGGGCCCCCGCGCGCTGTCGGCGCGAGCGGCGGGCGCTCGCGCCGGCCAGAGCCGGTCAGTTGAGGGCGGCGACGGGCACGGACAGGCCGAGGACCTGCTCGAGGGCGCGCACGTGCTCCTCGGCGCGGCCGTCGCGGGCGGCGGTGCGGGCGTGGACGGTCGGCGTGTGGAGCAGGCGTGCGGCGAGCCGCCGCAGCGCGCGGGCGGCGTCGTCGGAGGACACCTGGCCACCGGCCGGCAGACGCGAGAGCTCGTCGGCCACCGCGTCCTCCACCCGGCGGCGCAGCGCGACCACGGCCTCGTCGACCGCGCGGCTGGCGAGGTCCTCACCGAGCCGCTCGACCCCGCGCGCCACGAGCTCGCGGGCGCGGTCGACCTCCATCGCCGTCGTCGTCGGCAGGCCGCGGCGCACGGTCTCGAGGTCGACGAGCCGCACCCCCGGCAACTGCCCCACGGCCGGGTCGACGTCCCGGCCCAGGGCGAGGTCGACGACGACGAGCTCCCCCGCCCCCGGACGGTCGCGCAGCGCCGCGGTGACGGTCGTGACGTCGAGCACCACCGTGCCCGTCCCCCGGCAGGTCACGACGACGTCGGCGCCGGCGAGGGCGGCGGCGAGGTCGGTGACGGCGACGGCGTCGTGGCTCTCGGCGAAGCTCGCGGCGCGCCCGGAGGCGGACCACACCGCGACCTCCTCGACGCCGCGGGCGCGCAGGGCCGCGAGCGCGACTCCGGCGTACGCACCCGTGCCGACGAGCAGGGCGCGGTCCCCGGCCAGCGTGCGGCCGGCGAGGTCGAGGGCGACGGACGCGACCGAGGCGCCGGCGCGGGCGAGGTCGGTCTCCACGGCCACCTCGCGGGAGGTGCGGGAGGCGTGCTGGAAGGTCCGCTCGAGCAGGGGCGTCGTCAGCCCGACCCCGCGTGCGGCGTCCAGGGACCGCCGCACCTGCCCGACGATCTCCCGTTCACCGACGACCATCGAGTCCAACCCGCTCGCCACCTCGAACAGGTGCCGGGTGGCGGCGTCGCCGGAGAGCGCGACGGTGTGCTCGGACACCTCGGAGGGGCACAGCCCGCTCGCCCGCGCGACGGCGTGACGGGCGTGCTCGGCGGCGGCCACCGGGTCCTCGGCGTCGAGGTAGACCTCCAGGCGGTTGCACGTCGACAGGACGACGGCGCCGCCGATCCCGCAGTCCGCGGCCGGGTCGAGCGAACCGGCACCGGGCGCGGCGTGGTCGGCGAGGACGGCGAGGAGCCGGTCGGCCCCGGCCGCGCTGAGCCGGTCGACGTCCGCCAGCCCCGCGTGGCGGTGGTTGGCCGAGATGACTGCAAGGGTCACGAGACTCCCCCTGGGAACCGCTGGTCGGAGGGGCAGGCACAATGGCTGCATGACTGCTCCAGGCCGCAACGTTAATACATCAGACGAAGTGCGTGGTCCCCTGCTGACCGCGTACTCCGGCCGGCGGCCCGAGCGCCTGCCGGTCTGGTTCATGCGCCAGGCCGGGCGTTCCCTGCCCGAGTACCACGAGGTGCGGCGTGGCGTCGGCATGCTCGAGGCGTGCCTGCGGCCCGAGCTGGCGACGGAGATCACCCTCCAGCCGGTCCGCCGGCACGGGGTGGACGCGGCGATCTTCTTCTCCGACATCGTCGTGCCGCTCCGCCTGGCCGGGGTGGACGTCGAGATCGTCCCCGGGGTGGGCCCGGTCATCGGCGACCCGGTCCGCACCGCCGCCGACGCCGAGCGCCTCGCCGCCCACGCCCCCGGTGACCACGGCGCCGTCCAGGAGGCCGTCCGCCTCACCGTCGCCGAGCTCGGCGAGGTCCCGCTCATCGGCTTCGGCGGCGCCCCGTTCACCCTCGCCGCGTACCTCGTCGAGGGCCGCCCCTCCCGCGACCACCTCGCCGCCCGCGGGCTCATGCACGCCGACCCGGCCACCTGGGACCGGGTGATGACGTGGGCCGCGGACCTCACCGGGGCGTTCCTGCGCGCGCAGGTCGAGGCCGGCGCCCGCGCCGTCCAGCTCTTCGACTCGTGGGCCGGCGGCCTGTCGCTGGCCGACTACACCGCCCACGCCGCCCCCTACAGCGCCCGCGCGCTGTCCCACGTCAAGGACCTCGGCGTCCCGATCGTCCACTTCGGCACCGGCACGAGCGAGCTGCTCGGGGCCATGCGCGACGCCGGCGCGGACGTCGTCGGCGTCGACTACCGCCTCCCGCTGGACGAGGCGAGCCGCCGCCTCGGCGGGGCCACCCCGCTCCAGGGCAACATCGACCCGGCCCTCCTCACCGCCACGTGGGAGGTCCTCGAGGCACACGTGCGCGACGTCGTCGAGCGCGGCCGCCGGGCCCCCGCCCACGTCCTCAACCTCGGCCACGGCGTCCCGCCGACCACCGACCCCGGCGTGCTCACCCGGATCGTCGAGCTCGCCCACAGCCTGTGACGGACGAGCGTGAGGCCGTCGTCGTCGGCGCGGGGATGGGGGGCCTCACCGCCGCCCACGCCCTCGCCGCGGCGGGGCTGCGTCCCCTCGTCCTCGAGGCGGGCGACCGGGTCGGCGGGCTCGTCCAGCACGCCCGGGTGGGCGGCATCGACGTCGACGCCGGCGCGGAGTCCTTCGCGCTGCGCCGCCCCGAGGTGGCCGACCTCGTCGCACGGCTCGGCCTCGAGCACGCGACCCCGGCGACCGCCTCGACGATCTGGCTCCCCGGTGGTGGCCGGGCGCTCACGACCCCGACCCGCTCCCTCCTCGGGATCCCGGCCGACCCGCTGGGCGACGACGTCGTCGCGATCGTCGGTCCCGACGCCGCCGCGCGCGCCGCCGCCGACCTCTCGCTCGACCCCGCCGCGGGTGCCGAGGCCGTCTCGCTCGCCGAGCTCGTCACCGTGCGGATGGGCGCGGACCTCCTCGAGCGGCTCGTGCGGCCGGTGGCCCGCGGCATCCACGGGGCGGACCCCGAGAACCTCGCCGTCGACGCCGTCGCGCCGGGGCTGCGGGGCGCGCTCGTCACCCACGGCTCGCTCGCGGCGGCCGTGGCCGCGACGGTCCCGGACGGGCCGGCGGTGGGCTGCGTCGTCGGTGGGATGTGGCGCTTGCCGGCGGCCCTCGCCGCGAGCGCGGAGGTCCGCACCGGGACCCGGGTGACGGCGGTCGAGCGGGAGGCCGACGGCACGTGGGTGGTCCACGTGGACGACGACGCCGCACCGCCCGTCCGCACACGCCGGCTCGTCCTCGCCGTGCCCGGTCCCGAGACGGTGGGGCTGCTCTCCGGTGTCCTGCCCGGGGAGGTGCCCGAGCTCCGCGCGGGGCACCCGATCGTCCAGGTCACCCTCGTGCTCGAGGCGCCCGAGCTGGACGCCGCGCCGCTCGGCTCCGGGGCGCTCGTCGGCCCGGACGCCGAGGTCCGGACCAAGGCGCTCACCCACGCGACCGCGAAGTGGGCGTGGCTGGCCCGCACCACCCCGCCGGGGGTCCACGTGCTCCGCCTGTCCTACGGGCGCGCAGGCGAGGACCCCGCGGCGACCGAGGCCGTCGACGCCGAGCTCGCCCGCGCGGACGCGCAGGCGCTCCTCGGCGTCCCGCTCGCCCCGGCGCAGGTGCTCGACAGCCTCCGGGTCCACCGTCCGCTGGGCCTGCCGCCCTCGGCCGCCGCGGACCCGGCGCTGCGCCCGCTCCTCGAGCGCGTGCGTGCGACGTCGGGGCTCGGCGTGTGCGGCGCCTGGGTCGCCGGCACCGGGGTGGCCGCGGTGGTGGCCCAGGCCGAGCAGGAGGCCCGGCGCCTCCTCGAGGGCCCCGGGGCGCGCGACGGCTCGACGCCCGGGAGCACCTCCCCGCTCTCCGCGGTCCACCCGCCCATCCTCGACTGACGGGCCCCCGGGGCGACGGAGGTCACCTCGACTTCGATTCCCCGGGGTGTGCACACTGGGGAGGTGACCCCTCCCCCTCTTCGGCTCGGCACGCGCGCCTCGACGCTGGCGCTCACGCAGTCCACCACCGTGGCGAAGGCGCTGGAGGCGGTGACCGGCCGGGAGGTCGAGCTCGTCCGCATCCGCACCGAGGGCGACCGCAACCGCGCCTCCCTCACCACCCTCGGCGGCACCGGGGTCTTCGCGGCGGCGCTGCGCGAGGCGCTGCTCGCCGGGGAGTGCGACCTCGCCGTCCACTCCCTCAAGGACCTGCCCACCGCGCCGACGCCCGGCCTGTCGATCGGCGCGCTGCCCGAGCGCGCCGACTCCCGCGACGTCCTGTGCGCCCGCGACGGCTGGACGCTGCAGACCCTCCCCGAGGGAGCGCGCGTCGGCACCGGCTCCCCGCGCCGGGCCGCCCAGCTCCTCGCCGCCCGTCCCGACCTCGACATCGTCGACATCCGCGGCAACGTCGAGACGCGCCTCGGGCGCGTGCAGCCCGGGGACCTCGACGCCGTCGTCCTCGCCCGCGCCGGCCTCGCCCGGGTCGACCGCCTCGGCGCCGTCACCGACACGCTCGACCCCGAGGTCGTCGTCCCCGCCCCCGGGCAGGGCGCCCTCGCCGTCGAGTGCCGCAGCGAGGACCTCGCCGACCCCGCGCACCCGCTCGCCGCGGGCCTGCGGCGGCTCGACGACCACGCCACCCGCCTGGCCGTCACCGCCGAGCGCGTCGTCCTGCGCGTCCTCGAGGCCGGCTGCGCGGCGCCGCTCGGCGCCCTCGCCCACCTGGAGGACGGGACGCTGCACCTGCACGCGACCGTCGTCGAGCACGACGGCAGCCGCCGCCTCAGCCACCGCGCCACCGTCACCCTCCCGGGTGACGACGCCGCCTCGCTCGCTGCGGCCGAGACCCTCGGCACCGACGTCGCGCACGCACTTCTCGAGGCGGGGGCCGCGAGCATCACCGGACGGCCCGCGTGAGCCTGGCCGGCCGCACCCTGCTCCTGCCCAGCACCGACGCCGCCGACCGCCTCGCCCGCGCCGCCGCGGAGCAGGGCGCCCGCACCGTCACCGCCGACCTCATCCGCCACGAGACGATCACCCCCACCGACGCGCTCGACGCCGCCCTCCGCGACGCCGGCACCGCCGACTGGGTCGCCCTCACCAGCGCCACCACCGTCGCCGTCCTCGCCGAGCGCGCGGCGGCCCTGGGGACGACGACGGCGCAGCTGCTCGCCCGCCCGCGCGTCGCCGTCGTCGGCCGGGCGACCGGCGCCGCCCTCGCCGCGCACGGCGTCGAGGCGGACCTCGTCCCGCCGGCGCGCTCGAGCGCCACCGACCTCCTCGCCGTCTGGCCCGCGGGCACCGGCACCGTCCTCGTGCCCCGCTCGGAGATCGCCGCCCCCACCCTCGTCGCGGGCCTGCGGGAGCGCGGCTGGGACGTGCGGGACGTCGTCGCCTACCGGACGCTGCCGGTGACGGAGCCCGACCCCGCGGTCGCCGCGATGCTCGACGGCGGAGGCGTCGACGTCGTCGTCCTCACGTCGGGGAGCACCGCGAGCGCCTTCGCCGCCCTCTACGGCACCACCGTGCCCGCCCGGCTGTGCGCGATCGGCGCGAGCACCGCCGACGCCGCCCGCCGCGCGGGGCTCCCGGTGCACGCCGTCGCCGACCACCAGACCACCGCCGGCCTGCTCGCCGCCGCGGCGCACGCCCTCACCACCGGAGCCCGCCCATGACGCACCAGTTCCCCGCCGCCCGCCCGCGCCGCCTGCGCCGCAGCCCCGCGATGCGACGGCTCGTCGCGGAGACCCGCCTGCACGCCGCGGACCTCGTCCTGCCGATGTTCGTCAAGGAGGGCCAGGCGGAGCCCGCGCCGATCGCGTCGATGCCGGGTGTCGTCCAGCACTCGATGGACTCCCTGCGGCGCGCGGCGGTCGAGGCCGCCGAGGCCGGGGTCGGCGGGCTCATGCTCTTCGGCGTCCCGGCCACGCGTGACGCCGTCGGGTCCTGCGCCACGGACCCCGGCGGGATCCTCAACGCCGGCCTGCGCGCGCTCGTCGAGGAGGTGGGGGACGCCGTCGTCGTCATGTCCGACCTGTGCCTGGACGAGTTCACCGACCACGGCCACTGCGGCGTGCTCACCGCCGACGGCACCGTCGACAACGACGCGACCCTCGACCGCTACGCCGAGATGGCCCTCGCGCAGGCGGAGACCGGCGCCCACCTGCTCGGGCTGTCCGGGATGATGGACGGGCAGACCGCGGCGGTGCGGGCCGCGCTCGACGGCGCGGGGCACACCGACGTCGCGGTCCTCGCCTACTCCGCGAAGTACGCCTCGGCCTTCTACGGGCCCTTCCGCGACGCGGTCGACTCCGCGCTCCAGGGTGACCGCCGTACCTACCAGATGGACGCCGGCAACCGCCGCGAGGGGCTGCGCGAGGCGACGCTCGACCTCGCCGAGGGCGCCGACGTCGTCATGGTCAAGCCCGCGATGAGCTACCTCGACGTCCTGTCCGACGTCGCCGCCCACTCCCCCGTGCCCGTCGCCGCCTACCAGGTGTCCGGGGAGTACGCGATGATCGAGGCCGCGGCGGCGCAGGGCTGGATCGACCGGCGCCGCGCGATCGAGGAGTCCCTGCTCGGCATCCGCCGCGCCGGCGCGGACCTGACCCTCACGTACTGGGCGACCGAGGTCGCCGGCTGGCTGCGCTGACCACCCACCCGCAAAGGAACCCGATGCTGCCCACCGACCCGATGGACGAGATCTTCAGCTCCGCGCGCGCCGTCATCCCCGGCGGGGTGAGCTCCCCGGTGCGCGCCTACGGCTCGGTGGGCGGGGTGCCCCGCTTCGTCGCCGCCGCACGCGGCCCGCACGTCACCGACGTCGCGGGGCGCGAGTACGTCGACCTCGTCATGTCGTGGGGGCCGGGGCTGCTCGGCCACGCGCACCCGGAGGTCGTCGACGCCGTCCAGCAGGCGGCGGCGCGCGGGCTGTCCTTCGGGGCGCCGACGGTCGCGGAGGTGGAGCTGGCCGAGGTGATCCGTGAGCGCGTGCCCCCGGCCCAGCGGGTGCGCCTCGTCTCGACCGGGACCGAGGCGACGATGACGGCGATCCGGCTCGCCCGCGGGGCGACGGGGCGCGACCTCGTCGTGAAGTTCGCCGGCCACTACCACGGGCACGTCGACGCGCTCCTCGCCGAGGCGGGCTCCGGGGTGGCGACCTTCGGCATGCCCGGGTCGGCCGGGGTGACGGCGGCGACGACGGCCCAGACAATCGTCCTGCCCTACAACGACGCCCCCGCGCTCACCGAGGTCTTCGCCGCGCGCGGGCACGAGATCGCCGCGGTCATCACCGAGGCGGCCCCCGCCAACATGGGCGTCGTGCCGCCCGAGGCCGGCTTCAACGGGCTGCTGCGGCAGATGACCGAGGCCCACGGGGCGCTGCTCATCCTCGACGAGGTGCTCACCGGCTTCCGCGTCCACCGCTCCGGCTGGTGGGGCCTGGAGCGCGCCTCCGCCGGCGACGGCGGCACGCGCGCCTGGGAGCCGGACCTCGTTACCTTCGGCAAGGTCGTCGGCGGCGGGATGCCGCTCGCCGCGGTCGGCGGGCGGGCCGAGCTCATGGACCTCCTCAGCCCCCTCGGCCCGGTCTACCAGGCGGGCACGCTCTCGGGGAACCCGCTGGGGACGGCGGCCGGCCTGGCGACCCTGCGGCTCGCCGACGACGCGGTCTACGCGCGGGTGGACTCGGCGGCCGGTGCCGTCGCCGACGCCGTGGGCGCCGCGCTCGACGCCGAGGGTGTCCCCCACCGGGTCCAGCGGGCCGGCAGCCTGTTCTCGGTCTTCTTCGGCGAGGCGGCGGCCGCCGCGCCGGTGCGGGACTACGCCGCCGTCCAGGCGCAGGACGCCTTCCGCTTCCCGCCGTTCTTCCACGCGATGCTCGACGCCGGGGTCGCCCTGCCGCCGTCGGTCTTCGAGGCGTGGTTCCTCTCCGCCGCGCACGACGACGCCGCCGTCAGCCGCGTCCTCGACGCCCTGCCCGCGGCTGCGAAGGCCGCTGCCGCCGCCCGGCCGGCCTAGACCCGCCGCCGACAGCCGGGTCCTCCGCGCTGCTGATCCTGCTCGGCGCGGCTGACGTCTCAGCCGCCCGGAGCAGGATCAGCAGCGGGGTCCACGGTGTGCCGGGCTCGCTGCCCGCCGACGTGCGCCGAGGGACGACGAGCGAGGTCAGCGGGTGAGCGCGGACCGCCGGCGCACGAGGAGGAGCGTCGCTCCCCCGAGGAGGAGCGCCCCGACCAGCCCGGCCGCGGCGGAGGTGGCCGCTCCCGTCGCCGGCAGGCGATCCGTGGACGGCGACGACGGCGCGGACGGTGCCGCCGTCCCGCCCGGCCCGGTCCCGGGCTCGGTGGGTGCCGGTGCCGTCGGCTCCCCGCTCGGGTCGTCGGTGGGCTCCTCCGTCGGCTCACCGGTCGGCTCGGTGGGCTCCGGCTCCGGCTCCGGTGCGACCAGCCGCACCTGGGGCTCCAGCTCCGCCTCGAACAGCCGCGGCCACGGCAGCGCGACGTGCGTGGAGACGAGCTCTCCGATCGTCGCGTCCGCGGCGCCGGGGGCCAGCACGGCGGTGCGCCCGGCGAAGTGCTCGGCGTGGAACTCCTCGGTCAGCGGCACAAGACGCTCGACGACGAAGGCCTCCATCACCTCGGTCTGCTCCTCGGTGAGGCCGAAGACGTTCCACCCGCGCTCCTGCGCCTCGGCGTAGGCAGCGGTCTGGACGTCGTTCTTCCACCGGTCGTCGAGGACGAAGCGGTGGAGCAGGTAGCTCACGTGCACCTCGGCCTGCTCGACGAGCTCCTCGACGGAGTCCCCCACGGATCCTGCCTCGAGGTAGGACCACCGCGCGAAGCCGTGCCCCGTCGCAATGCCGAGGGCGTTGCCGGCCGTGTTCCACGCCGAGTAGGACAGCAGCGAGGCGATCTCCACCGACTCCTCGAGCCGGTCGGTCAGCGCCCGCTCCGCCCGGTTGACCTCGAGCGCGTCGAGGACGATGACGTCCTCCCCCGCTTCCTCGAGCTCGGCCACCCGGGCGACGAAGGCGTCCAGGTCGGTCGCCCGGTCGCCGTCGTCGGCGGAGGGGGTGTTGACCAGGAGCCAGATGTCGGGCTCCTGCGCCACGACCGTCCCCCCGGCCGCCACGACGTGCCGCTCGATGTTCTCCGCGTAGCTCGTGTCCTCGAACGGCGCGACCCAGTCGGCGCCGTCGATGCCGGAGTACTCGACCGCCACGGCCGGGCTGGTGCCGTTGAGCCCCTGGACGAAGCGGCTCACGAGGGTGGCGTCGACCTCGTCGGCGCCCGGGAAGATCTGCACGGTGTCCTGCGCGCCGAGCTCCTCCACGAGTGCGCGCAGCTGCTCGCGCTCGGCGCGGTGCAGGCCGTAGGGCGCGGCGTCGTCCTGCGCGAGCACGAGGTGGTCGACGACGCCCTCGGCGGCCCACTCGACGAGCATGAGGTTGACCTCGTGGTTGCGCTCGCGCGCGGCCACGTAGTCGGCGAGGACGTCGTCAGGGATCTGCGCGCGGACCTCCTCGAGGTCACCGCGCAGCTCCTCGTGCCCGAGGTTCTCCACCCGGTCGGTGAGGATCGCCCACTGCTGGATGAGCGTGTAGTACAGCTCGGCGTTCTCTCCCAGAGCAGAGAGCGCCAACCGCTGGATCGTGTCGTAGACGTAGATCGGGGTGCCCGGGCGCTGCTCGCGCAGCTCCCGGAGCACCGACACGCGCTCGCGCGCCTCCGCCGCCGTGGCGGCGACGCCGGTCCGCGAGGCGATGAGCCCGCCGTAGGCGAGCATGCTCACCGACACGACGAAGCCGTCGGCGTCGTCCTGGTCGAGCAGCCACTGCCCGACGGCGTCACCGTCACCGGGCGTGGTGAAGGTGCCGACGAGGTCCTCGGGCGGCAGGACGACGTCGACGTCGGCGCTGGCCGCCGTCATCGTCGGGAAGTAGACGTTGGCGGGGCGGTCGTCGAGCGGCACGACGACGAGCCTGGGGTCGTCGTCGGCCACGTCGGCGGTGGCGGGCGCGGCGAGCAGGGCCGTCGCGAGCGCGGCAGTGGCGAGCGCAGCGGTGCCGCGGCGGGTGGGTCGGTCGGTCATGGGTCCTCACAGCGTCGTGATTCGGAAGGCGGGAAGGGGTCAGCCCTTGAGGCCGGTCTGGGCCAGCCCCTGGATGAACTGGCGTTGAGCGAAGATGAAGACGACGAGCACGGGCACGACCGTGAGGGTCGTCGCCGCGAGCTGGACGTTCCAGATCGGGCCGCCGTACGCGTCGACGTACTGCGTCAGCGCCTGCGGCAGGGTGAAGTTCTCTCGGCTGGAGAGGAAGACGATCGGCTCGAGGTACATGTTCCAGGACTTGAGGAACATGAAGATCGCGACAGCGGCCACGGCCGGGCGGGCGAGCGGGAAGGCGATCCGCCAGAAGATCCCGAACCGGGTGAGCCCGTCCATCCGGCCCGCCTCCTCCAGCTCGGCCGGCAGGGCGAGGAAGAACTGGCGCATGATGAAGGTGGCGAGCACGCTCGGCGCCCCGAGGATCGGGATGACCACGAGTGGCCAGTGCGTGTCGATGAGTCCCATGGCGTTGACCATCCGGAACAGCGGCACGATCGTCACCTCGATCGGCACGAGCAGCCCCACGAGGACGAGGACGAACAGGAAGTTCGCCCCCGGGAAGCGCACCCGGGCGAAGGCGTAGCCCGCCATCGAGGAGAAGAGGATCGTCCCCAGGGTGACGAGCAGCGCGATGTACAGGCTGTTCCAGTACTGCTGCGCGAAGGGCTGCAGCTCGAAGACCTGCCGGTAGGGCTCGAGCGAGGGGCTGGTCGGCCACAGGGTGGGCGGCACCCGCAGGATCTCGCTCGTCGTCTTCATGCTCGACGTCGCCATCCACCACGTGGGGAAGAGGAAGGGGACGCACGCCAGAGCCATGACGACGACGAGCACCCAGCGCCAGGGGCGGCGTCGGGGCCGCGGCCGTCGTGGCGTCGCGTCGGGCGGGGGCGCGAAGGTCGTCTCGCCGACGGCCTGGTCGACCAGGTCAGACTTCATGGAACACCCACCGCTTTCTCGTCTGCCACTGCACGAGCGTGAGGGCCAGGACGATGACGAAGAGCAGGACGGCGACGGCACTGGCGTAGCCGAACTGGTTGAACTCGAAGGCCTGGCGGTAGAGGTAGTAGACGAGCACCGTCGTCGTGTTCCCCGGCCCGCCCTTGGTGAGGACGTCGATGAGCGCGAAGGTCTCCAGCGAGCCGACGATCGTGAGGATCGAGACGAGCAGGAGCGTCGGGGAGATCATCGGCAGGACGATCGAGCGGAAGCGCCGCCACGGGCCTGCACCGTCGAGGGTCGCGGCCTCCTGGATCTCTTCCGGCACGCCCTGGAGGGCGGAGAGGAAGAGGATCATGTTGAGGCCGACGTTCTTGAAGACTTGGACGACGACGACGGCGACCATCGCCGTCACGCTGCCCCGCAGCCAGTTCGGCCCGTCCACCCCGACGGAGCCGAGCGCGGAGTTGATCCCGCCGTCGGCCTGGAGGAGGAAGCCCCACACGATCGTCCACGCGACGAGGGAGACGACGACCGGTGAGAAGAAGGCGACCCGGAAGAAGGTCGTCCCCGGCAGCTTCTGGTTGAGGAGCACCGCCAGGCCGAGCGCCAGGCTGATGTTGAGCACGACGACCCCGACGGAGAACCAGAGGCTCGCGACGAGCGAGTCGCGCAGCGCCTGGTCCTGCAGCATCCGCTCGTAGTTGGCGGCGCCAGCGAACGTGAAGGTGTTCGCCAGGACGTTCCACTCGTGCAGCGAGTACCAGATCACCGCGATCAGCGGCCCGACGACGAACAGGAGACTGCCCGCGATGACGGGGGCGGTGAAGGCGTAGCCCCAGGCGGCGTCGCGCCGCCGCCAGGCGGACCGGCGCGGCCGGCCCGCCCGGGTGCCGGTGAGGACGGCCATCAGTTCTCGAGCAGAGGCTCGATGGCCGAGCACACGGTGCCGAGGACAGCCTCGACGTCGGCGGACGGGCTCCACAGCTCGTCGAGGGCGCCGCGGACCGCGGCGTCGAGCTGGGCGAAGTTGCGGTGGGCCGGCTTCACCTGGGCGTCGACGATGCTGCTGATGACGGCGGTCTCGAGCTGCTCGGGCGACAGCAGCGGGTTCGCGTCGCCGAGCACGTCGACGGTGAGGAGGGACTCCCGCGGCGGCGGGAAGTAGGCGGCGAGCTTCTCGGCGCTCTCCGGGCTGGTGAAGTAGGCGAGGAAGTCCGCCGCGATCTCGGGGTTCTCGGAGTTGGCGAGGACGCCGATGCCGGCCTGGCCGATGACGTCCTGCTGGCCGGCGGGGCCGGCGGGCAGCGGGACGACGTCCCACTCGAAGGACCCGTCGAGCGAGGCGGCCCGGGAGATCTGCGTGATGGTCATCGTCACGTCACCGGCGAAGAAGTCGCTGCTCGTGCCGGGGCCGGGCATGGCGGCCTGCTCGAAGGCGGCGTCGTGGAACCACGTCATCGCCTCGACCATCTCGGGCTCGGTGAAGGTGCACTGCGTCCCGTCCTCGGACCACGGCGTGGCGTCCCAGCCGTCCCACACCGTGGCGAGGTTGCCCCAGCCGGCGTAGTCGAAGTCGCGCACGACGAGCCCTGCGCCGCCGAGCTCCTCCGCGCTGGCCGCCGAGATGTCGCGGGCGGCGTCGTAGGTCCACTCCCCCGCGGCGAGCAGCTCGGCCGGGTTCTCCTGCCCGGACTCCGCGACACGGTCGGTGTTGACGAACATGACGAACGGGGAGTTGGAGAAGGGGTAGGCGTAGACGCCGTCCCCGTCCGACCACAGGGACAGCGCGGAGTCGAGGAGGTCGTCGAACTGGTAGCCCTCCTCGCCCTCGAGGGTGGGCCGGATGTCGGTGAGCGCACCGCTCTCGACGAACTCCGGTGCCGAGCTCTCGAAGATCCACGCGAGGTCCGGGGCGTTGCCGCCCGCCAGCTGGGTGGTGAGTGTCGTCGTGTAGTCCTCGAAGGGCAGCGGCTCGAAGGTCACGCTCGCGACGGTGTCCGGGTGCTCGTCGACGTAGTCGGCGGCGATCTCGTCGAAGAGCGCGAGCTGGCTCTCGTCGGCGGTCCAGACGGTCATCCGAAGGTCGACGGGCGAGTCGGGCGTGGCGGCCGTGCCGTCGCCGTCGGCGTCGCCGCCGCATGCGGCGAGGGAGCCGACGCACAGGACGGCGAGGGCAGGAACCAGAGTTCGACGGTGAACCATCTTGTCTCCTTCATCAGGGGTGGTGCCGAGCGCCGGACGGCGTCGGTGGAGGGGCTGGGCGGGTGCCGGGTCAGTACCCATAGACGCCGTCCGGCCAGTGGAGCTCCACGCCGTCGGCGAGGAGGCGAGAGCGCAGCTGGTGCACGAGGGCGGGGTCGCCGTGGACCTGGTGCGGGGTGGTGCGGTCGGTGATCGACGTGGCAGCGAGCACGCCCGCGACCTCCCCGATGTTCCACTCCACCGGGTGCAGCCGGTAGCAGCCGTTGGTGATGTGGGTGGTGCCGATGTTCTTCGCCGCCGCGAGCAGGTTGGTCACCCGCTGCGGGACGAGGGCGCCGAGCGGGATCTCGAAGGGTGCAGAGCCGACGTCGACGTAGTTGTCGCCCCCGGTCGAGGGGTGCAGGTCGATGCGGTACATGCCCACGCCGACGCTGTCGGGGTAGCGGCGCGAGCCGGCGTCCCCGCGGACGGCGAGGGAGACGTCCTGCTCCCGGATCGTCTCGAGCGCGCGGATGCGGCGTCCCTCCCGGTGGTAGGGGGCCATCGCCAGACCGTCCTCGGTGCCCATGACGTCCGGGCGCAGGCGCAGCCCGGGCCAGCCGGCCCCGCCGTCGGGGCGTGGGGCCTCGGTCTGCATCCAGTAGAGCATCGAGAGGCTGAGCTGGCGGGCGTCCTCGAGCCGGGCGGCGACGACGTCCTCGGGGACGTCGATGACCGGCCCCTCGAAGTAGTCGATGCTCGGCCAGTTCACGAGCGTGATGTCGCTGGGATAGGTGCCGGGCTCGAAGAGGTCCTTCGCCGCGATGCGGCGGAAGGTCCACAGGTTGCCGTCACCGGGGTTGAGGCTCTGGTCGGCGAACACGGACAGCGGCTCGTCGCCGGGGTTGGGCGCGAAGTGCCGCTCGGTGATCTCCAGGGTCCGCGGGTGCGGGGCGGTCCAGCTGAGGAGGTTCCCGCCCCAGAAGTCGGGGCGGACCGAGCGCCAGTGGTCGTACTGGGCGGGACGCTCGATCGTGTGGTCCTCGCCGTCGATGTGGTCGACGGCGAAGCAGACCGACACGGCCTGGATGTTGTCCGGCTGCGCCTCGGCCGGCGCGCTCGGCTCCCCCGTCTCGGCGGAGGACTCGAAGCCGGTGACGTACTCGGTGCCGGACAGCGGCAGGAGGTCACCGGTCTCGGTCGCGTCGAGGACGTACTCGGCGCCGACCGTCGTGAGCTCGCCCGTGCGGAGGTCCTCGAGGGTGACGGAGCGGATCGCGTCGCCCTCGGTCTCGCAGGAGACGGGGCGGCGGTGCATGAGGACGCGCAGCTGTCCGCCGGAGACGTAGGGGGCGAGCATCTCGTCGATGACGGCAACGGCCACGCGGGGCTCGTGGCACAACTTGCTCACCCAGCCGGCGCCCGGGTTGAGGTCGCTCTTGCGGCGCGCGGCCTCCTTGAGCGGGTAGCTGCGTCGGTAGTAGTCACGGATGCCGTCGCGGAAGCGGCGGTAGGAGGACGTGCAGCCGAAGTCCTCGATCCACGGGTGCTCGTCCGGCGGGACGGCCTGGGAGGTGGACTGGCCACCGAGCCAGCCGAACTCCTCGGTGAGGATGACGGTCGCGCCGTGGCGCAGCGCGCCGAGCGCGCCCGCCACCCCGCCGAGCCCGCCGCCGACGACGAGGACCTGGGTGCGTAGTTCCACCAGTGTGTGCCTTTCTTCTGGCCGGGTGCCCGGCTACTGACGTGGGGCGACGGTCGCCCCGGGGACGAGGGTGCAGGGGATGCTCACCTGGAGGTCGCCGGCGGCAGCCGGGTCGGCCGCGAGCTGGCACAGGACGATGCGCAGGGCGTGGGCGCCCATCTCCCAGCGCGGGATGAGGAAGCCGCTCCAGTCGACGTCCTCGCCGTCGGGGCGCTCCGGGTCGCCCAGCCGGGCGATCGACAGGTCCCGGGGGACGTCGAGACCGCGGGCCAGGGCGGCCCGGCGCAGCGGGGCGGCGAGGTCGGAGGTGACGAGCGCGGCCGTGACGCCCGCGCCCTGGAGGGTGTCGAGGAAGGCGCCCGACTCGAGGTCCGGGGCGTCGAAGGTGACCGGCTGGAGCCCGGCGGCGGTCATCGCCTCGCGGTAGCCGCGGGAGCGGTCCTCGATGGACTCGTGGCCGGTGAACTCGTTGACGAGGACGATGCGCTCGTGGCCGAGGTCCACGAGCCGCTCGACGACGGCGCGGGTCGCCTCGCCGTAGGCGGCGGCCGCGTAGGGCGCCTGGCCCTCGGGCGCCTCGCGCCGGCCGACGAACGCGAAGGGGAAGTCCTGGCGCAGGAGCTCGGCGAGGTCCTCGGGGTAGCTGCGGCGCCCGAGGAGGACGCAGCCGTCGGCCACCCGCAGCCGCCCGACGCGGCCGGTGGAGACGAGGCTCTTGCCGGAGCGGCCGGACATCGAGGTGAACATGAGGAGGTCGACCCCGGAGCGCTCGGCCTCGTCCTCGATCCCCTCGAGGAAGGGGTAGTAGAAGTCACCGCCCGAGTGCGGGAAGACGGGCTCGTAGGTGTAGACGCCGACGATCGAGCTGCGGCCGCCCGCGAGCAGCTGCGCGCTGGGGTTGGCGGAGTAGCCGGTGACGGCGATCGCCTCGAGGACACGCTCGCGCACCTCGGCGCTGACCCGGCGCTGGGCGGCGCCGGTGCCGTTGAGCACCATCGACACGGTCGTCTGACTGACGCCCGCGAGGCGTGCGACATCCGCCTGCGTCGCGCGTCGTCCCTTGACCACCATCGCTGTCTCCTTCGACCGAGTGGTCTCCAGAGAAGTGGGTTTTGCGTAAAACTACAACCCACTCAATTTAGGCCAGGTCATGCGCACAACTCGGTGGCACATGCTGGCACTCGCGCACACCTCGACACACGACAGTGGTGTTTTGCGTATGACGTATGGGCCAGCGGCCCGAGCCACGCCAGGTGGACCAGGCCGACGGCGCCCCCACCGTGACGGCGGAGCGTCGGCTCGGCACTCGGCGTCAGTCGCGCCCCGGCAGCACTGCGCCG
This sequence comes from Georgenia satyanarayanai, assembly GCF_009193135.1. GTDB lineage: Bacteria > Actinomycetota > Actinomycetes > Actinomycetales > Actinomycetaceae > Oceanitalea > Oceanitalea satyanarayanai. Next base: position 103,518 of record NZ_VUKC01000005.1, on the reverse strand, counting down.
CGCTGCACTTTCGGGAGCAGGGTGCGACCGGACGGTCAGGCTCGGCGCAGGGCGCCCTCGCCCAGGGCGGAGGCGAAGGACGGGGTGAGCGGGACGTCGGCCATGAGCGCGGCCTGGTAGGCGTGGTACACGTCCGGCCTGCCCTCCCACGTCCCCGCCGCCGGGCGGTTGGCGGGGTCGAGCTCGTGGTGCCAGGAGCCGCCCTCGTGGTCGACGAGGTAGGAGTCGGCGTACCCCCACCAGCGCTCGAGGTCGGCGGCGTGGGCGGTGTCACCCGTCACGCGCTCCAGCACGGTGGACGTCGCGATGGCCTCGGTGACGACCCAGTGCATCCGCGCCCTGACCACGGGCTCTCCCGACCAGTCGGTCGTGTAGACGAAGCCCTCCGCGCCGTCGGCGTCCCACCCGTCGGCCACAGCCTGCGCCGCGAGCGCCACGGCGGCCTCGGGCAGGCCGGCCGGGGCGTCCGTGCCGAGCGTCGCATCGACGGCGAGGAGGAGACGCGCCCACTCCAGACCGTGACCCACGGTGGCGCCGTAAGGCTTGAACGGGTCGGCCGGGCGGTCGCGGTTGTGCTCGAGCAGCGGGGTCCAGTCGGTGGCGAAGTGCTCGGGGATGCGCCAGCCGTTCTCGCGCGCCCAGGTGGCGACGTGCGCGGAGATCCGCCCGGCACGCTGGTGCCAGCGGGCGTCGCCGGTGACGTCACCGGCGGCGAGGTAGGCCTCGACGCTGTGCATGTTCGCGTTGATGCCGCGGTAGGGGTCCAGCGTGGTCCACGCACGGTCCCACTCGTCGACGACGAGCCCGGCCTCCTCGTCCCAGAAGTGCTCGTCCTGGCCGGCGAGCGCGAGGTCGAGCAGCTCCTCGGCGCCGTCGACGCCCGCTGCGAGAGCAGAGCTCGCCGCGAGGACGACGAAGGCGTGGCCGTAGGCCTGCTTCGTCGTGTCCGACGGGCCGTCGGCGGTGACGGCGGCGAACCAGCCGCCGTGCTCGTCGTCGTGCAGCGGTCCGCGGAGGGCGCGCACGCCGTGGGCGGCGAGCGCCACGAGCTCCTCACGGTCGGGGCCGCGGAGGGCGGGCTCCTCGTCGGCGAGGACGCCGAGGCTGAACACGTGCGTCATCCGGCAGGCGATCCACAGCTCGACCGTGGACGGGTCCACCGCACCGTGCTCGTCGAGGTACCCGAAGCCGAGGTCGCAGCGCGCGGCGGCGGCGAAGCGCAGCAGCTCGGCGCGCTGGGCACGGCGGTAGTCGACGCTGCCCGGGCGGGTGTCGGTCGTGGGGCTGGAGTGCGTCATCTCGGTTCCTTCCGAATCGCGGCCGTCCATACCGTAGTGCGCCCCGCCCGGGGCAGCGGCCTCGGCAGTCCCCGCGGTCAGGTGGCGGTGGTCACGAGCTCGCGGGCGGCCTCGGCGCGGGCGGCGGCGACCGCCGCCTCCAGCCGCGCCCGGGCACGCCGGCGGCGGACCGCCACGAGCACCCCGAGCCCCGCCACGAGCACGAGGACCGCGAGCTGCGCCCACGGCAGCGCCCACAGCGAGACCGTCCCGACAGCGGCCAGCAGCTCCCCGGGGACCTCGTCGCTCCCCACGACCACCGGTGTCACGCCCACCTCGGCGCCGAGCCGGAACGTCGGCCAGGCCGGGACCGACGCGGTCTGCGTCGCGGACCGGCCCGGCAGGACCTCGCGCGGCCCGTCGACGGCGACCTCCCCGCCCCCGAGCCCGAGCAGCCCGGTCACGCGTGCGACCTGCGCCGCCCCCAGCCGCACGTTGCCCTCGTTCTCCACCGTCCACGACAGGTCCACCGTCCCGGGCGCGAAGGGGTTCCACGACGGCCGGTACTCGGCGCGCAGGTCCGCCACCCCGAGCGCCGGCACGATGTCCCCGGCCACCCGCAGGTGCAGCCGTGCACCGGCGCGCGAGTCGAGCGCGACCGAGCTGCCCTCCTCGTCGGTGCCCACGGAACGCAGCGAGGCGACGATCCCGGCGGGCTGGTCACCGGGCGTCGCGTCCTCCGGCACGGTGACCGTGAAGGGCACGACCGCGCTGCCCATCGGCTCGAGCACGACCGCGTCCTCGATCTCGACCCACGAGCCGGCCGCCTCGGGCGCGACGTCGCTGGGGAGCACGTCGAAGTTCCCGCCCGCGGTCACGGTGCCGTCCGAGGCGAGGAGCGCGAGCGTGATGGGTTCCTCCGAGTAGTTCGCCACCTCGACGTGGTCGGTGTGGCTCGCTCCCGGCTCCAGCTCGAGCCGGAAGGAGACGCGCCCGTCGGCGCCGTCGGGCCCGGCGGGCGCGATCCCGAAGGTCACCTGGTCCGCGGTGCCGGGCACGACGCCGGTCGCGTCACGGGAGTCGGTGGCCGGCACGTCGTCGGAGGGGACGACGTCGGTGGGCAGCGCCGTCGGGAGGACGACGACGGCGGCCGGGAGGGCGAGCAGGATGCTCGCCACGGTGGCGCGTAGGTGGGTCCTGCGCGGGTCCTTCGACGGGGCCGCGCCGGCCCCGCCGGTGGAGCGCCCCGGCGGGCACGGCAGTGTGGTGGTGTGGTCAGTCGACCGGGAAGAGGGTCACGGTCAGCGACCCGGCGTAGGCGCCGTCGCGGGTGTCGACCGGTACCTCGAGCTCGAGGTCCGCGTCGAGCACCGCGGTGCCGATGCGGCCCTCGGCGTCCGCGGACGCGAGGGTCTGCGCGGCGGCGAGGCCCGTACCGCCGGACATCACCGTGCGCACGCGCTCACCGGCGGTGACGCCGGCCTGCCTCTCCACGAGGCCGGGCGTCCAGCCGAGGTGCCCGGCGCGGATGGTGCGCTCGCCGTCGGAGACCAGTGCGGAGGCCTGGCCGGAGACGGACCAGCCGGCGGCCTCGGCGCGCGAGTCGGTGACGGACACGGTGGGCAGCGCGCCGTCGAGGCGGAGGCGGTCACCGGCGTGGCGGAGGTCGCCGAGCTCGACCTTGCCGTCGGCCACGCTGAGCACGAGGGTGCCGGGCAGGCCCGGGCCCTCGCCGTCACCGATCTTCGGGATCACGGCCTCGACCTCGATGCCGCCCTCGGACGGCTGGGTGGCCCACAGGTCGTCGAGGAGGAAGTTCGCGAGGTCGGTGTTGTCCAGGTAGCCCCCGCGCACCGGGTCGGTGCCGGTGGCGCGGGCGAAGAGCGTCTCCAGGCCCACGCCCTTGGCGAAGACCGGCACGAGCTGGTTGGTGTGGCTGCCGGAGTACCAGTCGACGTCCGGCAGCTCGCCGGCGGTCCCCTCCATCGGCGTCCAGCCCGGGTCCGAGCCGGCGCCGGCGAGGTAGCCGGTCTCGTGGTCGGCGGTGACGATGATGAGGGTGTTGTCCCAGCTGGCGTCGGTGTCCTCGGACTCGACCCACTCGACGGCGGCCTCGACGGACGCGTTGAAGTCCTGCGTCTCCTCGATGTTGCGCGCCGTGTCGTTGGCGTGGCCGGTCCAGTCGATGGCGCCACCCTCGACCATGAGGAAGAGGCCGTCCTCGTCCTGCTCGAGGACGTTGAGCGCGCCCGCCGTCATCGTCTCCAGGGACGGGACGTTGTCGTTGAGCGGCGTGTCGTAGGGGGCGGTCTCCTCGCCGTCGGCGGCGCGGCCCTGCTGCAGGGTCGAGGCGACCTGGGCGAGACCGAAGACGCGCTCGGGGACGTCCTCCCCGGCGGCGAGCGCCTCGAAGTCGGCCTTCTCCTCGATGTAGTCGAAGCCGGCCTGCCCGTCCTGCACGCGGGCGAGGTCGCTCTCGGAGATGTAGCCGTAGGAGGCCTCCGCGCGACGTTCACCGGAGTCGGTGAACTCCGGGTGCCCGGCGCCGAGGATGACGTCGACGTCGCTGCCGATCATCTCGGTGGCGATGCCCTGGTAGTCGTTGCGGTCGGCGTTGTGCGCGACGTACGAGGCGGGGGTGGCGTGGCTGAAGGGCACCGAGGAGACGACGCCGGCGGCGCGGCCGGTGGCGATCGCGCGCTCGGTGAGGTTCTCCACCCGGTTGCCCTCGTGGTCCAGGCCGGTGGCGCCGTTCGTCGTCTTGACGCCGGTGGCCATCGCGGTGCCCGCGGCGGCGGAGTCGGTGGCCGGCCCGTTGATGTACTGGAAGTCCGTCCACGCCTTCCCGGCGTCGTAGGAGTTGCCGTGCTGGAAGGTGGCCATGTTGGTCAGCGCCCAGTCCTCGTAGACCTGGACGGCCTCGCCCGGGAGCGTGCGGATCTTGCCGTCGGGGCCGCTGAGGACCTGGTAGCGGGCCTGCCCGGTCTCGTAGAGGTTGGTGCTGGCGACGTGGTTGTAACCCATGCCGTCACCGATGAAGACGATGACGTTCTCGGGGACGGTCGGCGTGTCCTCGGGGGCGGCGCTTGCAGCGGCGGCCGTGCCGACGAGGGCAGCGACGACTCCGGTGGCGATCAGACCGCGGCGGGTCAGGCCGCAAGGTCGGTGATCCATGGGGATGCTCACTCTCGACTCGATTCGTGCCCGCGGTGTGCGGGCGCCTCGGACGCTAGGAACCGGTGGTGAACCGGGAGGCGGAGTTGAGGGAACCGTCGGTGAACAGCAAGCGGCCGGCAGTCGAGACGATGCGGGGTCTGCTACCCCCGCAGGACGAGAACCGGCCCTTCGGACGAGCGGGCGGAGAACGGGACGACTCGTGAGCAGCTCGAGGCCGAGTGCGACCGGCCGCTCGCCGCGACCCGCCGAGAGGTGTGGTCCCGGCGCGGGCGCCGGGGATACGTCAGAGGCTGGCCCGGAGGGCGCGCAGGCGCGTGAGGGACGCGTCCTTGCCGAGGATCTCCATCGACTCGAACAGCGGCGGCGACACGCGCCGCCCGGTGATGGCCACGCGCAGCGGCGCGTAGGCGAAGCGCGGCTTGATGCCCATCTCCTCGACGAGCACCGCCTTGAGCGCCTCCTGCTGGGCCTCCGGGGAGAAGTCCTCCAGGCCCTCGAGGACCGCGATCGAGCGGTCGAGCACGTCGGCGGCCTCGGGGCGCAGGGCACCGCGCGCGTCCTCCTCCACGGCCACGGCGTCGTCGGCGACGAAGAGGAAGCCGAGCATCCCCGGCGCCTCGCCGAGCAGCGTCATGCGCTCCTGGACGAGCGGGGCCGCGGCGGTGAGCAGCGCCTGCTGCTCCGCGGTCAGCTCGTCGTAGGACCCGGCCGGGACCACGCCGGCGTCGCGCAGGTACGGCACGAGCCGTGCGCGGAAGTCCTCCGCCGGGAGCAGACGCAGATGGGTCGCGTTGATGGCCTCGGCCTTCTTGAGGTCGAAGCGGGCCGGGTTGGGGTTGACGTCGGCGACGTCGAAGGCCGCGACCATCTCCTCACGGCTGAAGATGTCGTTGTCCGGGGAGATCGCCCAGCCGAGCAGCGCGAGGTAGTTGAGCAGACCCTCGGGGGTGAAGCCCCGCTCGCGGTGGAGGAAGAGGTTGGACTCCGGGTCGCGCTTGGACAGCTTCTTGTTGCCCTCCCCCATGACGTAGGGCAGGTGCCCGAACTGCGGCATGACCGAGGCGACGCCGATGTCGAGCAGCGCCCGGTAGAGCACAACCTGGCGCGGGGTGGAGGACAGGAGGTCCTCACCGCGCAGCACGTGGGTGATGTTCATCAGGGCGTCGTCCACGGGGTTGACGAGCGTGTACAGCGGCTGGCCGTTGGCACGGACGATGACGAAGTCGGGAACCGAGCCGGCCTTGAAGCTGATCTCACCGCGCACGACGTCGGTGAACGCCACGTCCTCGTCGGGCATCCGGATGCGGAGCACCGGCTCGCGGCCCTCGGCGCGGAAGGCGGCCTTCTGCTCCTCGGTGAGCTCGCGGTCGTAGCCGTCGTAGCCGAGCTTCGGGTCGCGGCCCGCGGCGCGGTGGCGCGCCTCGATCTCCTCGGGGGTGGAGAAGGACTCGTAGGCGTGCCCCGCCTCGAGCAGCCGCTCGGCGACATCGGCGTAGAGGTCCATGCGCTGCGACTGCCGGTAGGGCTCGTGCGGCCCACCGACCTCCACGCCCTCGTCCCAGTCCAGCCCGAGCCAGCGCATCGCGTCGAGGAGCTGCTCGTAGCTCTCCTCGGAGTCACGGGCGGCGTCGGTGTCCTCGATCCGGAACACGAAGGTCCCGCCCACGTGGCGCGCGTAGGCCCAGTTGAACAGCGCCGTGCGGATGAGCCCGACGTGCGGGGTCCCGGTCGGCGAGGGGCAGAAGCGGACACGGACGGCGCCGGAGCGGGCGCCGTCGTCGGCAAGGGCGGGAGCGGGGTTCTCGGTCATGGTGCCCCCAGCCTATCGAGCGCCGTCGGCGACCTCCTTCAGGTGCTCGACGTACTCGGTCCACCACCGCTCGCCCCGGCCGGGGAGGTTCGCCGCCCCCACCCGCAGGCCGGCGGCGCCGTCGATCTGCTCGCGGACGATGTCGGCGTGACCGATGTGCCGGGAGGTCTCGGCGATGACGTGGACGAGGATGTGGTGGAGGGTGACCTCGTCCTCGCCCCACCACGGCACGCGCCCGGGTGAGTCGAGGTCGAGCCCGGCGATGGTGGCGTCGGCGTGCGCCCACGCCTGGCGGTAGCCGGCGACGACGTCCTCGACCGACTCCTCCGCCGTCGCCCACATGTCCGCGTTGTCCTCGGCGTCGTCGCTCATCCACGGCAGGTCCACCGGGCTCGGGCGGCCGAAGGTGTCACCGAAGTACCCGAGCTCGATGCCGGTGAGGTGCTTGACGAGCCCGAGCAGGTTGGTGCCCGTGGGCGTGTGCGGCCAGCGCAGGTCCCGCTCCGGGAGGCCCTCGAGCTTCCACAGCAACGCCTCACGGGCCCGCTGCAGGTACTCGTGGAGCGTCTCCTTGGCGTCCCTCATGACGCCGCCCGTGAGAAGCACAGGCAGAAGGGGTGGCCGGCCGGGCTCGCGTACACCTGGAAGTCCTCGTCGTCGTCCGGGTACTGCGCCTCCTGCAGGAGCTGGGCGCCCACCGACATGACGTGCTCGTGCGCCTCGGGGAAGTCCTCCACCCACAGGTCGAGGTGCACCTGCTGGGGGTTGCCGTCGGGCCACTGCGGCGGGACGTGGTCGGGCGCGAGCTGGACGGAGACGGGCACGGCGCCGTCGACCACGACCTTGTGCCAGTCGTCGGCGGTGACGGTGACGGTGCCGCCGAGGACCCCCGCCCAGAAGCGGCTCTCCGCGGCGATGTCGGCGGCGTCGAAGACGGTGGTCAGGCGGGTGATCCTCACGGGCGGCCTCCTCGTTCGGGTGGGTGGGTGGCCGCCACGCTAGCGAGGTCGGCGGGCGGTGGGAACACCACCTCGCGTCGTGTAGGCGAAGGGGGCCGGGCGGGTCTACAGTCCTCGCGTGCCACTCACGGGCCGCTCACGGCCTTCCTTCCGGCGCCTGCGTGCGGCGCACCCCGCAGAGGCGATCGTCGCGGCCTACGCCGCCGCCCTCGCGGTCGGGACCGTCCTCCTCCTGCTTCCCGTCTCCGTCACCGAGGCCGCCGGTGGTCGTGCCAGCCTCGTCGAGGCACTCTTCACGGCCGGCTCGGCGGTCTCGGTCACCGGGCTCGTCGTCGTCGACACGCAGACGCACTGGAGCACCTTCGGGCACGTCGTCATCTTCCTGCTCATCGAGCTCGGCGGGCTCGGGCTCATGACCTTCGCCTCGCTGCTCGGTCTCATCCTCGTCCACCGGCTCGGGCTGCGGACCCGGCTGGTGACGAGTGCGTCGATCGGGACCCCGAGCGCGCACGACCTGCGCGGCGTCGTCGTCGGTGTCGCCACGATCGCTCTCACCGTCCAGGCCGCCACCGCCGCGATCCTCGCGGCGCGCCTGGCCCTCACCCACGACTACCCGCCCGGGCGCGCCCTGTGGCACGGGGTCTTCCATGCGGGCTCGGCCTTCAACAACGCCGGCTTCGCGCTCTACTCCGACAACCTCATGGCCTTCGTGGCCGACCCGTGGGTGTGCCTGCCGGTCGCCGTCGCCGTCATCCTCGGCGGGATCGGGTTCCCCGTCTTCCTCGAGCTCAGCCGCCACGCGCGAGTGCCCCGGCTCTGGGGCATGAACACCCGCATCGTCCTCGTGGGCACGGCCGTCCTCCTCGTCGGCGCCACGGTGACGGTCACCGCCCTCGAGTGGGACAACCCCGGCACCCTCGGCCCGCTCGACGCCCCGGCGAAGCTGCTCGCCGGGTTCTTCGCCGCCGTCGTCGCGCGCACAGCCGGTTTCAACACCGTGGACGTCGCCGAGATGAACACCCAGACGTGGTTCGCACACGACGTGCTCATGTTCGTCGGCGCGGGCCCCGCCGGCACGGCCGGCGGCATCAAGATCACGACGGCGGCCGTCCTCGTCGCCATCGTCCTCGCCGAGATCCGGGGCGAGGGCGCGGTGACGGTCTTCGGCAAGCGCCTCTCCCGCGCGGTGCACCGCCAGGCCATCACGGTGCTCAGCCTGGGCGTCGCCGTCGTCATGGGTGGCACGTGGGCGCTGCTCATCACCACCGAGTTCACGCTGGACCAGATCCTCTTCGAGGTGGTCTCCGCGTTCGGCACGGTGGGCCTGTCCACCGGGATCACCCACCTCCTGCCCGACGGCGGGCAGCTGCTGCTCGTCGTCATCATGTTCGCCGGCCGGGTCGGACCCGTCACGCTGGCGACCGCCCTGGCGCTGCGACCCCGCACCCGCCTGTACGAACTGCCGAAGGAGCGACCCCTCATTGGCTGAGCACCTCCGTCCCCGCCGCCGCGCGATCACCGCGCTCGGGCGGGGCGACTCCGTCGTCGTCATCGGTCTGGGCCGCTTCGGCCAGGCGCTGGCCCTGGAGCTGGCCGAGTCGGGCGTCGACGTCCTCGGCGTCGACACCGACGAGACGATCGTCCAGGACTTCAACGGCCGGCTCACGCAGGTGGTCCGGGCCGACGCCTCCCGCGAGGAGGTGCTCCGTCAGCTCGGAGTCGCCGACTTCACCCACGCCGTGGTGGCGATCGGCTCGAGCATGGAGGCCTCGATCCTCGCCAGCTCGTGGCTGCTGCGCCTCAACGTCCCGCACGTGTGGGCCAAGGCGATCACCGCGGCGCACGGGCAGATCCTCACCCAGCTGGGCGTGCACCACGTCGTCTACCCGGAGAGCGAGATGGGCCGGAAGGTCGCGCACCTCCTGCGGGGCACGATCGCGGACTACCTCGACCTCGGCGGCGGCTTCGCGATGGTGACCGCCCAGGCGCCGGTGCTCATGACCGGCAAGCCGCTGGACAAGGTCGGCTTCCGCAAGAAGCACAACCTCAACGTCGTCGCGGTGCGTCAGCCGGACGGCAGCTGGGGCCACGCCACCGGCGAGACGGTGCTGAGCAGGGGCGACACGATCATCGTCGTCGGGCCGGCCGCCGTCGCCGAGGGCTTCATCGACATGCGTTGAGTCCACGCCCGTCGTCACAAGCAGATGAATGCGCTCCCACAAGCGCTGTCACCCGCTAGTGTGTCCACACGCAGACCTGAGCCGGCCCACGACAGCCGGCGGGGGGCGACGACGGCGCTACTTCTCGGGCGGGGGGTGGCGCCGCCGGCGTGTGCGGGACGCGGCGCGCCGAGGCGGGAGAGGTACCCTCGGCCGGACGACGTCGGAGGGAGGAGCGCCATGTCGCTGACGGTTGCGGTGGTCCAGTTCGGGCCCGGTGAGGACAAGGCCGCGAACCTGCGCACGATCGAGGAGCACCTGCGCACGGCCGCTGCCCGTGGCGCCCGGCTCGCGGTGCTCCCGGAGTTCTCCGTCTTCACCGCCCCGGCCATGGACGAGCGCTTCGTCGCGAGCGCCGAGCCCCTGGACGGCCCGGGCGTCGGGCGGCTGCGGGAGCTGTCGGCCGAGCTGGACCTCACCGTCGTCGCCGGCGTCAACGAGGCCGCCGACGGCGAGCGCATCCGCAACGCGCTCGTCGGCGTCCAGGGCGGTGAGCTGCGTGCGGTGTACCGCAAGGTCCACCTCTACGACGCCTTCGGCTACCGCGAGTCCGACCGCGTCATGGCGGCGGACCCGCAGGAGGCCGCGCTGCTCGAGGTCGACGGCTTCACCGTCGGGCTGCAGACCTGCTACGACGTCCGCTTCCCCGAGGTCTCCCGCACGCTCGTCGACGCCGGTGCCGACGTCCTCGCCGTCCCCGCCGCCTGGGCGCCGGGACCGCTCAAGGAGTACCACTGGGGCACGCTGCTGCGGGCGCGGGCGATCGAGAACACCGTCTTCGTGCTCGGCGCGGACCAGACGGCGCCCACGGGCGTGGGCAACAGCGTGGTCCTCGACCCCATGGGGGTGGCGCTGGCCGCCGCCGGCGAGGCACCGGGCGTGGCCGTGGCACAGCTGGACCGGGCCCGCCTGGAGCAGGTCCGTGAGGTCAACCCGGCGCTGCGGCTGCGCCGCTACCGGGTCACGCCGGAGGCGCGCTGAGCCGCGGGACGGCTGCACCCGATTTGGCGCACATGCCTATACAATTCCGCGGGCGGCAACAGGTGCCGCCGGACGGAGGCAACGATGCGCTCACACATCCGGATGGCAACTGTCGTCCTCAGCCTGGGCCTCGTGGTGGCCGCGTGCTCCGATGCCGAGGAGGCGCCGGCAGACGCCGCACCCACGAGTGAGGGCCAGCAGTCGACGGCAGAGACCACGGACGCCGAGACCGACGCCGAGGATCACGGCGCTCACGGCGCGCACGGCGGGGAGGACCACGACGCCGCAGCGGCAGCCGCGGCCTCGGGGCCGGTCAGCGCCGCGGTGCTGGGGACCTCGACCGGCTCCTACGGCCCGCTGGACGAGGGCCTGGGCAGCGCGACGAACACGCTCGTCGTCGAGGGCACCGTCACGCTCGTCAAGGACGAGAACGGCACCCAGATCTCGACCAACGTCACCGGCCTCACCTCCGGCGCGACCCACCCCGCGCACCTGCACGACGGCTCGTGCACCGAGTTCGGCGGGCACTACATGCACGACCACGCCGGCCAGCCGGAGCCGCCGAACGAGATCTGGCTGTCCTCGAGCAACGACCCCGCCGGGCCCCTCGAGCCCAGCCAGACCGGCAGCGCGCTCGGCTCGGGCGGGGCCGAGTGGGTCCCGCGGGAGACACCGCTGTCGATGATGATCCACGACTCCGAGTTCCCCGGGCTGCCCATCGCCTGCGCCGACTTCGCCGCCTACGACGGCCCCGTCACCCTCGTGCTCGAGGGCACGGTCGACGGCGTCGACGCGATCGAGTACTCCCTCGACGGCGGGGAGTGGCTGGCCTACGAGGGCCCGGTCGAGATCGCCGACGCCGGCTCGCACACCGTGGCCTACGCCCCGGCCGGCGAGCACGACGACGCCCCGGAGATCACCTTCACCGTCGCCGGCTAGCCTCCACCGATCCCCGCTGCCGAAACGGATCTGCGCGCCTGACACATCAGCCGCGCAGGTCCGTTCCTGCAGCGGGGTCCGGGGCGGGCGAGCCTTCTCCCGGGAGGTCACCCGTCGGGGTCGGTGACCTCCCGCAGCCGGACCAGCGCCTCCCGGAGGCTGCCCGTCAGCTCGGCACCGAGGTGCCCCTCCCACTCCCGTTCCACGGCGGCCACCACCTCCAGCGCCCGCACGGCGCCCGCACGGCCCCGCGGGGTGAAGCGGATGAGACGGGCGCGCCCGTCCGCCGGGTCCGGGACCCGCTCGACGAGCCCTTTCTCCTCGAGCGCGGCGACCAGGAGGCTCGCCGTCTGCTTCGTCACCTGCGCCTGCCGGGCGAGGTCGGTGAGGCGTGACCCGCCGTCGGCGATCCGCTGCGCGAGCCGGGCCTGGGCCGGCGTCACGTCGAAACCGGCGGCCTGCATCGCGCCGATCACCCGCTCGTCCATCGCGCGGTAGGACACGAACATCAGCGTCGCGAGATCCATCGGCACACCCCCTTGACAGCGGTCCGGCACGGAGGAAACTAGTCAGTACTACTGACCATCTTAGGGGTCATCATGAGCAGGGTCCCTCCCACCCGGCTCGCCCGGGCCGCGACCTCGGTCCGGACGACGGTCCAGCACCTCGCCGCGCGCATGGTGCCGCCCGAGGTCGGCGTCCTCGAGCTGGGCTCCGGCTTCATGTCCACGCACGCGCTCTACGCTGCGGCACGTCTGGGTGTCCCCGACACGCTCGCCGCCGGCCCGCTGTCCCCCGCCGACGTCGCCGCGCGCGTCGGCACCCAGCCGGACGCGACCCACCGGCTGCTGCGGGCGTGCGCCACGTGGGGCGTCTTCCGGGAGGAGCCCGACGGCCGTTTCGCGCTGACGCCGCTGGCGGACCGGCTGCGGTCGGGCACGGCCGACTCGATGCGCGACGTCGTCCTCATGCTCGGCGACCCGCGCTACCAGCGCGTCTGGGCCGAGCTCGCCGCAACCGTGCGGACCGGCGAGCCGGGCGCCGAGCGGGCACTCGGCCGGTCGATGTGGGAGGTCCTGGAGCAGGACGCCGAGTTCGGCGACGTCTTCCACGCGGCCATGACCCGGCTCTGCGCCCTGGACTGGCCGGCGGTCGCCGCCGTCTACGACTTCACCCGCTTCTCCCGGGTCGTGGACGTCGGCGGCGGGCACGGGCAGCTCCTCGCCCTCGTGCTCGGGGCCTCCCCCGCCGCGCAGGGGGTGCTCGTCGAGCGGCCGTCCATGGCCGACGGCGCTGCCCGCCTCCTCGGGGAGGCCGGCCTCGGTGGCCGCTACCGCTTCGAGGCCGCCTCGTTCTTCGACTCGGTCCCTCCCGACGGTGACGTCTACCTCCTGCGCCGGGTGCTCCACGACTACGACGACGCCGGGGCCGCGGCGGTCCTCACCACCCTGCGCGCGCACATGCGCGAGCGCGCGACCCTCCTCGTGCTCGACGGCGTCGTCCCGTCCGGGAACGCCCCCCACCTCACCAAGGCGCTCGACCTCGACATGATGCTCTTCGTCGGGGGCCGCGAGCGCACCGAGCCCCAGTGGCGCGCCCTCCTGGCCGACACCGGGTTCCGGACCACGCGGATCGTCCCCACGGTCTCGCCCATCTCCGTCATCGAAGCCGTCCCAGGCAGGAAGCCATGAGCACGTTCACCCAGATCTGCGCCGCCCTCGCGGCGGTCATCGTCATCGCCGTCTCGCCCTTCGAGGCGTTCTACATCCACCGCCCCCGGGTCCAGCGCTTCCTCGGCATCGAGCCCGACGGCCTCCCCAACGTCCACCTCTGGTCGTTCTGCATCGGGGCGCGCAACGCCCTGGTCGGCGTCGGCACCCTCGTGGGGCTGTGGATGGTCAACTTCGGCGACCGGGCGGCGGGGACCGTCGTCGTCGTCGCCTGCCTGGTGTACCTGCTGCTCTCCTCGCTGTTCATGGGCCTGGCCGACGCGCTCGGCTACTGGCGGCCACGGGGCAAGAGCGTCAAGGGCACCGTCGCCTCCTCGGTGCTCCCGGCCGCCGCGCTCGTCGCCGTGGCGCTCTGAGACGGCCGGTCCGGTCCGCGGCCGCGGCGGTCCCGCACGCCGCTGCAGAAACGGAACTGCGCGGCTGACATGTCAGCCGCGCAGTTCCGTCTCAGCAGCGTGGTCCGGGAGGGCGGTGCCGGCCCCAGCCGGGCGCCCCCCGAAGTCACTCCACGGGGATGATGACGCCCTGGTACTGCTCCTCGAGGAACTGGTCCATCTCGTCGGAGGTGAGCAGCTCGTAGAGGGTCGCGATGCGCGGGTCGTCGGCGAGCTCCGGGGTCGTGGACAGCACGTTGTAGTACTCGCTGTCGCTCTCCTCGGCGAGGATCATCCTGTCCTCGCCCAGGCCGGCGGGCAGCGCGAAGGCCGCGGTGACGATGGCGGCGTCCTGGTCCTCGACGGCCTGCGGGAGCGTGGCGTTCTCGATCTCGACGAACTCGATGTTGCGCGGGTTCGCGGTGATGTCGGCGATCGTGATGGGGTCCTCGGTGACCTCGATGAGCCCGTGCGCGGCGAGGAGCTTGAGGGCGCGGCCCTCGTTGGTCGGGTCGTTGGGGATGGCGACCGAGGCGCCGTCGGGCAGCTCCTCCAGCGACGCGTAGTCGTTGGAGTACAGGCCCATGCGTGGGAGGTACACCTCGCCGACGGACACGAGGTCCTCGCCCATCGCCTCGTTGAAGGTCTCCATGAACGTGGTGTTCTGGAAGAGGTTGGCGTCGGCGTCGCCGTCCACGACGGCGGGGTTCGGCGTGTTGTAGTCGCTGAACGGGATGAACTCGATGGTCAGGCCCTCGGCGGGGCCGAGGTCCTCGGCGAGGAAGCGGAGCATGTCGCCGGCGGGGACCTCGAGGGCGGCCACGCGGATGGTGTCGGACTCGGCGCCGGAGGTGGCGGCGTCGTCGTCCCCTCCGCCGCACGCGGCGAGCGTGAGGGCGGCGACGACGGCGACGGGCAGGGTGCGGGTGAGGCGCATGGATCTACTTCCTAACGGTGGGAGGCACGTCGGGCGACGTAGTTGCCGACGGACTGGAGGATCTGGACGAGGACGACGAGGAGCACGACGACGACGAGCATGTACTCGAGGCTGTAGCGCTGGTACCCGTAGCGGTAGGCGACGTCACCGAGGCCGCCGCCGCCCACGGCGCCGACCATCGCGGAGTAGCCGATGAGGCCGACGACGGTCGTCGACAGGCCCAGCGTGAGCGCGGGGACCGCCTCGGCGAGGAGGACCTTGAAGAGGATCGTGCGCTTGGTCGCGCCGAGGGAGACGGCGGCGTCGATGACCCCGCGGGGCACCTCGCGCACCGCGATCTCCACGAGCCGGGCGAAGAAGGGGATGCCGGCGATGGTGAGCGGGACGATCGAGGCGGTCGGTCCGATGAAGGTGCCGACGACGAACCGCGTGAACGGGATGAGCAGGAACATGAGGATGATGAAGGGGATCGAGCGGCCGATGTTGACGACGACGTCGAGCGTCCGGTTCACCACCTTCCCCAGCGCGCGGGAGCCGAAGGGCTTGGCGTAGAGGCCGCCGTCCTCGGTGGTGACGAGGAGGACACCGATGGCGACGCCGACGACGACCGTGAAGAGCAGCGCGACGAAGACCATGTAGAGGGTCTGCCAGGTGCCGGTGGTGACGACGTCGATGAGCCGGGACCAGAAGTCCGGGTCGTTGCGGTCGATCATCGGACCACCTCCACGAAGAGCCCCTGCGAGCGCAGGTAGGTGAGCGCGGTCTCGACCTGCTCGGCGGACCCCGGGATCTCGAGGCGGGTGCGGCCGGTCTGGGTGCCGTCGTGGATGGTCTCCATGGCGGCGCCGAGGATCGCGACGTCCAGGCCCTGGTCGCGGGCGAGGCGCGCGATGACCGGCTCGGAGGACGTCTGCCTGGTGAAGGTGACGTCGATGATCGTCGTGCCGCGCGGCGCGGGGAGCTCACCGAGCTGGAAGAGCTCGGCGGCCAGGCGCGAGCCGGGGGTGGTGAGCAGCCGGTCCATGGGGCCGTGCTCGAGGATGCGGCCGTCCTCCATGAGCGCGGCGGAGTCGCAGATGCGCTTGATGACGTCCATCTCGTGGGTGATGAGGAGGACGGTGAGGCCGAGCTCGCGGGACAGGCGGCGGATGAGGTCGAGGACCGAGCGGGTGGTCTCCGGGTCGAGCGCCGAGGTGGCCTCGTCGGACAGCAGGACGCTCGGGTTGTCGGCCAGGGCGCGGGCGATACCGACACGCTGCTTCTGGCCGCCGGAGAGCTGGGCGGGGTAGGCGCCGGCGCGGTCGGACAGCCCGACGAGCTCGAGGATCTCGGTGGCGCGCCGGCGGCGCTCCGCGCGGGCGGCGCCGGCGATCTCCAGGGCGAGCTCGACGTTGGCCTGCGCGGTGCGCGAGGACAGGAGGTTGAAGTGCTGGAAGATCATCCCGGCTCGGCGGCGGGCCTCGCGCAGCTCCTTGCCCTTGAGCTCGGAGATGACGGCGCCGTCGACGGTGACCGTGCCGGAGTCCGGCTTCTCCAGGGCGTTGACCGTGCGGATGAGGGTGGACTTGCCCGCGCCCGACTGCCCGACGATCCCGAAGATCTCCCCCGGCTCGACGCGGAGGCTCACGTGGTCGAGCGCGTGGACGTCCCCGCCGGGTGTGCGGAACGTCCTGGACACGTCCACTAGGTCGATCAAGCGGGCCTCCTACGGGTGCACGAGCGCGCGCGGGGGTGCGGCGCGTCGTGGGCAGGTCCAGGGTCCGACGGCAAACGGTGCGCTGTCCACCTCTAGAGACGCCCGTCTCAGCATGCGGCCTGTGACATGCGGCGCGGCCAGGCGCGCGGCTCGGCGCACGGGCCGCGCGCCGCCCCGGCGTCCTCGCGTCGTACGATATGCCCCGGCACTGGTCGTGCAGATGGGCGACGCAGCGCTGCCCTTCGGTGGCGCGACCCGGTCACCCCCGCACCGACCTGCCCCTGCCCGCGGTTCACCCGCTCCGGGCGTGTCCCGCCACCTGCGCCGGTGCCACGGTAGGCGCAGACGATGGAGTCGAGTCTGCCGTCCGGGGCAGCTCCCGCCGTCGTCGGCGGGAGTGCGTCATGGGCTGGAGAAGCGTCGGCATCCTGGTAGCCGAGTCTGCGCCGTCCACCGAGCCTGAGACGTGGAGCCAGCGCGCCGCCACCGCGGTGGCGGACTTCTTCGAGCGGTGGACGGCGCCGCTCGACTCGCTCGCGCTCGCCGTCCTCGGGCTCCTTGCCGCCATCTACGTGCTCGCGCGGGCGTGGACACGGTGGTTGCTCCCGAGGTCGTTCGCCCACCTCCCGGCGGCCGGTACGCGCCGGGGCCTGGAGCGCGCCGGCGCCTGCGCCCTGGCACTCCTCGCGACGATCGCGTTCGTCCACCTCCTCGTGGGGGCACCGAGCACGAGCGCAGACCTGGGCCCGCTCCTCGCGCGGGTGACCGGCATCCTCGTGCTGGCGCTCGGGGCGGCTCGCGTGTTCGCCGGCCTGCTCGCGAGCGCCTTCAGGGTGTCGGTGACCGCGCGCGCACCGGACGGCACGGAGTCCCCTCAGCGGGCCGCACATGTCGTCGGCCTGCTCAACGAGCTGGGTGCGCGGTCACCGCAGGGGGCCGAGTACCCCCGCGGCACCGACGTGTCCGCCCTGGACACCGCTGCCCTCAGCGCGCTGCCGACAGGCGCGGTCGCGAAGATCCTCGTCGGGATCGTCAGCGTGTTCCTGCCCCGCGCCCCGTGGGAGGTGTCGGTCGACGAGGAGTCCGAGAACCGGGAGACGGTGCAGATCGCCCACAACGGCCGCACGGTGCTCGCCGCCGTCGTCGATGGCCCGCTCCTCGGGCTCCGTGACCCGGCGGTGAAGGGTGGGGTCGCCACGCCCGCCACCGCCGCGACGACGACGGTGACGCCCGACCTGCACCGGGTGACGGCCGCGATGGTGCTCGCCAAGCTGCACGAGGTCCACCACCTGCCGGGGCTCGGCGGTGCGACGGACGGCACCTCCATCGGGCTCCAGGCCGTGGCGACGACCGACTTCGCGCGGGACTACGACGCCGCGGTGCCGCTCCTCGCCCGAGCCGTCGCCATCGACAGCGGGAACCTCGGTGCCGCCCTGGCTCTCCTCCACCACCGCTTCCGTGACGCCACGGACCCCGCCGAGCTGGCGACCTACGACGAGGCGCTCGCCCGGCTGGGGCAGCGACTCACCGAGCTGGCGACAGCATGCCCGACGGAGAACGCGCTCCTCCCCCTGCGTGCCCGGCTCAACCGGGTCGTCGCCCAGATCAACGGGGCGTACGCGAGCGACCGTGCGGACACGGACCCGAGTGCGTTGGACGACTGCCGCAAGCTGGCGGAGAAGCTCGTCACGGACGTGCGGACCCTCCTCGCGGACGAGAGGACCGCCGCGGACAGCAGGACAGTGCTCGCGGCGATCCAGCGCTCCGCACGCATCCTCATGGTCGTCGGCAAGGACGAGGAGCTCGAGCCGCCGCTCACTCCGCTCGAGCACCACCAGGCGGCCTGCCACTACGCCACCGCTGCCCCGCCGAACCCCGGCAGGGCGGTCCACCACCTGCGTATCGCGGCGACCGACCCCGAGCTGGCGGCGTGGCGGGCGAAGGACCCCCAGCTGGGACGCTTCCGCACGACGGATGTCTACCGGGAGGCGTTCCCTCCCGAGAAGGGCACGTTCCTCACCCTGCCCGGCGTCGCCGAGTCCACGGGCGCGCTCACCCGCCTGGGCATCACCAACGAGCGCGCGCTCCTCGGGCACGGTGCCGACGAGCTCGGCCCGCTCCTCGGGCGCACACCGACGACGGCGGCGCGGCTCCTCGCCCTGGCACGCCTGGTGTCGCGGGTTCCGGCCGGCCTCCACGCCTGGCGGTTCTCCATCGCCACCTGGGTGGTCGAGCAGGCGCACGGACCGACGACGCGGTCGGAGCTCGCCGAGTCGGCGGGGAAGACGTTCGCCGAGATCCTCGATGCCAAGGAGATCGAGGCGCTCCAGGCCTGGGTCAGGGGCAGCGGGCTCCCCTGGCGCTCCCCCGTCGCGGACTACCTGCGCGCCGTCCGCTGACCCCGCCTGCTGCCGACGCTCGCGTCGCACCTCCCCGTCATCGGTCGCCCATCCGAACGGCGTCGGAGGTGGTGAACGTGCGACGCACGTGCGGCGCTCAGGCGCGCAGCCGGGCCAGTCCCTCCGCCGCCCGCTCGAGCACGCTCTCCTGCTTGACGTAGGTGAAGCGCACCCACGAACCGAGCGCCTGTGCCGTCGGCGAGCCCGCGGCACAGAACGCACTGACGGGGATCCCGACGACGCCCGCCAGCTCCGGCAGCCGTCGGCACAGGTCGACGGCGTCGGTGAACCCGAGAGGGGCGGCGTCGGCGACGACGAAGTACGTGCCGGCAGCCCGCACGGTCGCGAAGCCGGCGGCGTCGAGCGCGCCGGTGAGGAGGTCGCGGCGGGACTGCAGCGACGCGGTGAGCCCGGCGACGTACTCCCCCGTCCGCCCGTCCTCGTCGGCGAGCGCCGTCGCGACGGCGTGCTGGAACGGGCCGGAGGCGACGTAGGTGAGGAACTGCTTGACCGTCCGCACGGCGGTGACGAGCTCGGCCGGGCCGTGGACCCACCCGACCTTCCACCCGGTGAAGGAGAACGCCTTGCCGGCCGAGGAGATCGTCAGCGTGCGCCCCGCCGCCGCGGGCAGCGTGGCGAGCGGGACGTGGCGCGCGCCGTCGTAGGTGAGGTGCTCGTAGACCTCGTCGGTGACGACGACGGCGTCGCGCGCGGCGGCCTGCTCGGCCAGCAGGGTGAGCTCCTCGGTGGTGAGCACCGTGCCGGTCGGGTTGTGCGGGGTGTTGACGAGGACGAGACGGGTGCGGTCGGTGAAGGCGGCGCGCACGTCGTCGGCGTCGAGGTGGAAGCCCTCGGGGCCGGGGCGCAGCGGGATCGTCCGGTGGGTGGCGCCGGCCATGGCGATGGAGGCGGCGTAGGAGTCGTAGTACGGCTCGAGCGTGAGGACCTCGTCGCCCGGGCCGGCGAGGGCGAGGATCGCCGCGGCGATCGCCTCGGTGGCGCCGGCGGTGACGAGCACCTCGGTGTCCGGGTCGACGCTCAGGCCGTACTCGCGGCCCTGGTGCACGGCCACCGCCTCGCGCAGCTGCGGGATGCCGGGGCCGGGCGGGTACTGGTTGTGCCCGTCGCGGATCGCGGCGATCGCGGCGTCCTTGAGGTGCTCCGGCCCGTCGACGTCCGGGAAGCCCTGCCCGAGGTTGACCGCGCCGGTGCGGGTCGCGAGCTCGGACATCTCGGCGAAGATCGTCGGGGCGACGGCTCCCGACGGCGAGAGCAGGCCGGCCCCGCGGGCCACGTCGATCCAGCGGTCACTACGCATGGTCGGCATCCTCCCACCGCCCCGCCGTCGCCGGCGCGGCCGACCACGAGCCGTCGTCGCCGCTGACGACGCCGGCACGAGGAACCTTCCCCCCTCTCACCCGCGCCGGGCGGACTGCTCCTTCACCCAGCTCTCCAGCCACGCTCTCCCGCTGGGGAGCTGCTCGGGCCGGTCGAGCACGACCAGGGTGTTGAGGTCGAGGTTGTGGTGCTGGCCGAACGCGGGCAGCACCTCCGTCCGGAAGCGCTCCGGCTGGTCACGGACCAGCAGCAGGACCCGGTCCCGCGAGCCGGGCTCCCGCGCCTCCCCGACCAGCCACCCGGCCGCGTACTCCTCGTCGAAGCGGCCGGACAGCCCGCCGTGCTCACCCGGCTGCTCCATGACCACCAGCGGCGCCTGCCCGGGTGGGCTGGCGACGGTGACGTCGTCGAGCTCGGTCGCGGCGTGCGTGCGGCGCCGTCGCAGCTCCGCCTCGTCCAGCGCGGCCGTCAGGGGGTAGGCGGTCCACTCCCGGACGCTCACGAAGGACCCGAGGGAGGGCCTGGAGAGGGGCGTGCGGAACGCCACCTGGAGGAACTGCTCCTGCAACGCCGTCGCGGCGTCGACCCGCAGACCCCGCCGGCGTGCGGTGAGCACCACGAGGTGGTCCTGCGCGACCGCGCCGGCGCGGGACAGCGCCCGGCTGCCGAGGGCCGGCAGCATGCCGAGCAGCGCCAGACCCGCGGCGAGGAGGTAGATGCCCCACGGGGGACCGTCGTCGTACGTCGGGAGCCAGAGGGCGAAGAGCACGGCTCCCCCGGCGGCGGCCCAGAGGACCACGGCCGGCACCCGGAGCCACCCCGCGAGCCCGGTGAACGGCTCGACCACGGGCAGTCCCCGGGCCAGCTGACCCGGGCGCGCGCCGGCCCACCGGACGGCGTACCGCGCATCGGCAAGGGCGATCACGGGACGCATGAACGAGAGCACCCAGCGGGCCAGCACCGTGGCGCCCAGCAGGACCGGGAGAGAGAGCACCAGCAGACGTCCACCAGGACCTGGGAGCTCGCCCAGCGCCTCGAAGGGGTCAGCGGCCGCGCCGTCCTCGCCCGAGACGACCATGCCGACGACGAGGGCCACCACCGCGGCCACGACGGTGGCCGCGCCGAGGATCCAGAACAGCCGCGAGAGGAGCGTCGCGAGACGCTCCGCGCCGAGTCCGTCCGGGTGGTCGAGGCGCCGGGACGACAGGAAGTCACGACCGTCCTGCACGCTCACAACCGTGCGGGCCGGCCGGTTGGTGAGCAGGGCCTCGACGGAAGCGCGACGGCCGGCCGTGCCCACCAGCCGGTCGACCTCCCCGGCGCCGAGCAGCCGACGGACCCGGGCCGCGGCACGCCGCCGCTGGGCCTGGGACATCTCGCTGGCGGTTCTCACACGGGCCCCCTCGTCGACCTGCTCCCGGCGCCGCCTCGAAGCCGGCCTCCCCCGTCCTCAAGGGTGCACCATGCACGGCCGGTCGCCGTCACCCGCCGGGGCCGGGCGCCGGTGACTCGTCGTCGTCCGGTGCCGTGGCGTCGTCGGTCGCGGTGGGCTCCGGGTCGGTGGGCTCGGGCTCCGGCGCGGTCGGCGCGGGCTGGGTCGGCTCCTCCGTCGGCTCCTCGTCGTAGCCGAGGCCGGTGCCGCACGGGTAGACGTCGCCGACCGTGACTGGCAGCCGGCCCCCGGGGGCGGCGTCACCTCGACAGGACGGTTCGTGACGGGGCAGGACCTGGACGTTCGGCGCAGAGGCGCGACGTGGCCGGGCCCCGGGCGTGCCCCACGCGAAGGGCCCACACCCCCGTGGTGGAGGTGCGGGCCCGTCGCGGCAGGTGCGTTGCCCGGAGGTCAGCCCACCGGCAGGCGCCGCACGCCCAGGGTGTCGCGGCCGTCGCCGTTCCAGTCCCCGACGAAGACCTCGTCGGTCGCGCGCCCGTACATGAGCGAGAAGTCGGCTGCCCCACCGACGAGGGAGTTCTTCACGAAGTAGGCCTTGCCGCGCCGCACCGCGAAGGTGTCGGTTCCGTTGCCGTCCCAGTCACCTGCCAGCGTGACGTCGGCTGCCCGGCCGTAGGTGAACACCCGGTCCGCGTCGCCGCCGACCATCGCGTTCTTCACGTGGTAGGTCGCCCCGCGCCGGACGGCGAAGGTGTCGGTACCGTTGCCGTCCCAGTCCCCGACCACGATCGCGTCACCGGCACGGCCGTAGCTGACCACCGTGTCGGCGTCACCACCGCGGAGCGAGTTCTTCACGTGGTAGGTGCTCCCGCGACGGATCGCCAGCGTGTCGACGCCGTCGCCGTCCCAGTCACCGACCACGACGACGTCTCCCGGTCGGCCGTACGTGAACACGTGCTCGGCCGGGCCACCCCTCGGCGCGTTGCTGACGTGGAACCGGTTCTCGCGACGCACGACGATGGAGTCGGTCCCGTCACCGTCCCAGTCACCGATGAGCACCTCGTCGGTCGCGCGTCCGTAGTGGAAGGCGTGGTGTGCCGTCCCCGACCAGTCGTCGGAGAGGAAGAACCCGGACGGCGACGGCGAAGGCTCGACCGGGCCGGGGGTGGCCGGCAGGTCGGGGAAGCCTGCCGGCGCGGCCCGGAGCTGGCTGGCCTGCTCGTAGTCGTAGGCGAGGCCGAGCAGCTCGCCCTCGGAGTAGGGCCGCCCCATGAAGGAGAGGTCCATCGGCAGCCCCTGGGATCCGAAGCCCATCGGCACGACGACGCCCGGGAACCCCACGGAGCTGTACCCGGCGAACGTCGAGGGCTTGGGGACGCTGGACCGAACGAACGTCGGGTCCTCGACGGTCTCGACGGGGTTGTTGATCGGCGTCGCGAAGCTCGTCTCGTACGGGAAGACGAGCGCCTCGACGTCGTTGTCCTCGAAGAGGGAGAGCTTGTACTCCGTCGCGGCGGGCAGGACGCGCTCGACGAGGTCCTGGAACGCCGGGTCGTCGGTGGACGTCGTGAGCGACCGCTTCAGCAGGTTCAGGACGCTGGCCTCCACGGGCAGCGCCGACTGGCTGACCTCGGCCTCGTAGATCTCGATGAACTCCTCGACCGTCTTGGGCACGTCCGGCCCGAAGGTCGCGAGGTAGGTCTCGAACTCCTCCTTGAAGCGGTAGTCGGCGATGGTGCGGATGTTGGGGCCGCCGTTGGTGAGGTAGAAGTCGACGAACTCAGGGTCCAGCTCGATGTCGACGAGCGTGGCCCCCTGCTCCTCGAGGGTCTCCAGCGCCTCCTCCGCCATCGCGTCGATCTCGGGGTCGCCCCCGAAGAACGTCCGCACGACACCCAGCCGCACGCCGTCGAGAGCGTCCTCGTCCAGGTGGTCGAGGTAGTCGATGCCGGGCGCGCCGGGGGCGCCACCGGGGTAGTCCTCGTACACCTCCACGCTCAACGGGTCCGCCTCGTCCACGCCGGTCAGGGCGCGCATCATGATGGCGGTGTCGGTGACCGTGCGGGCCATCGGGCCGGCGGAGTCGAAGGTGAGGTTCTTGGGGACGATGCCGTCACGGCTGATCAGGCCCGTCGTCGGGCGTAGGCCGACGATCCCGTTGTAGGCCGCGGGACCGCGGACCGACGTGCTCGTGTCGGTACCGACGGCGAGGACGGCGAGGTTCGCCGCGATGGCCGCGCCCGACCCGGCGCTGGAGCCGCCGGTCCCCCGCTTGGCGTTGTACGGATTGACCACCTGTCCGTTGATGGTGTTGTAGCTGCCTCCGGCGAACTCTCCCATCTCCGCCTTGCCGAGGATGAGAGCACCCTCCTCACGGAGCCTGGCGGTGATGAAGGCGTCGTCCGGCGGCACGGCGTCCTCGAGGATGACCGAGCCGTTCGTCGTCGCCATGTCGTGGGTGTCGATGTTGTCCTTGAGCAGCACAGGGACGCAGTGGAGGTCGCTGCGCGGGCCAGTGCTCGCGTACTCCTCGTCGAGGGCTGCGGCGGTCTCGAGGGCGTCGGGATTGACGGTGGCGACGGAGTTGATCCGTGGGCCGGCGTCGTCGTACGCCGCGATCCGCGCGATGTAGAGCTCGGTGAGCTCGACGCAGGTGAGGGACCCGTCGGCGAACGCGCGGGAGATGTCCTCGATCGTCGCTTCCTCGACGAGGAAGTCGTCGTCGAGCGCCGGCTGCGCGACGGTCGGTGCCGCCGTGGCGAGCGTCGCCATCGTCGTGACACCGAGCAGTGCCACGCCTCGTCGTCCTGCGAGCACGCGGGTAGCGGCTCTCTCCTTCGTGTGCTTCATGTTCCATCTCCTCGTGCGTACCGGTACGTGTGAGCCGGGCAGACGGAGCGGCCGCAGGGACGCATGAGCTGCTGTTCCTCGGCCATGGCGACGCCCCCTACCCCAGGACTGCTCCGCCGTTCGGAACGAGACGCCCAGGTGTGAGGCGATACTGCGAGACCGTCGTTTCCCGCGAGTTACCTGCTGTTGCGCCCACGTAACAGGCGCACACCGCCGAGGGGCTCGGCCCGGCCTGCGCCCTCCGCGCGTCGCGAACCGCGGCAGTCCGAGAGCTCCCGGCTTCGCCTCGGTCCTAGACTCGGCCCGTCGGCGAGAGGACAGCGATGCCGCAGGACCACCACAGCCAGCGCCGTGCCGTCGTGCTCCTCGCCCTGAGCAACGTGCTCGGTGGGATCGGGGTGGCGTCCGGGATCGCCGTCGGCGCCCTGCTCGCCGAGCAGCTCGGTGGCACGGCCGTCGCGGGCCTGGCCCAGGCCACGGGCGTCCTCGGCGCCGCGGTCGCCGCCGTCCCGCTCGCCACCCTGGCCACCCGGCGGGGCCGGCGGTGGTCGCTCACCCTCGGGTACACGATCGCCCTGCTCGGCGCCGGCGTCGTCGTCACGGCCGCCGTCGTCGGCTCCTTCCTTCTCCTGCTGCTCGGGCTGGGCACCTTCGGGGTGGCCCAGGCCGCGAACCTCCAGTCCCGGTACGCCGCCGCCGACGGCGCGAGCGCCGCCACCCGCGCCCGGTCGATCGCGGTCGTCATGTGGGCGACGACGATCGGCTCGGTCGCCGGTCCGAACCTCACCGCCGCCGGCGAGCGGGTGGCGTCGGGCGTCGGGGTCCCGGGCCTCGCCGGGCCCTACCTGTTCTCCGCGCTGGCCTTCGCCGTGGCCGCCACCGTCCTCGGCACCTTCTTCCGCCCCGCCGGCGGACCGGCGGACGGAGCCGTCGGACGGCCGGAGGCGGGCGCCGCGTCATCGCGCCGGGCGGTCGGTGCCACGGCCGCCCTGCGCTGGGCCGCGGGCCACCCGGTGGCCCGGTTCGCCGTCGGGCTCATCGCCGGGGCGCACGCCGTCATGGTCATGGTCATGGTGATGACGCCGGTGCACATGCAGCACAGCGGCATGAGCCTCGAGCTCGTCGGGATCGTCATCAGCGTGCACGTGCTGGGGATGTACGCGCTCAGCCCGGTCTTCGGATGGCTGGTGGACCGGTCCGGCGGCACCACCGTGGCGGTCGAAGGCATCGCCGTCCTCCTCGTCGCCACCGTCCTGGGCTTCGTCGCGGCGGCCTCGGGCGGTCGACCGGTCCTCACCGCGGTCGCGCTCACGGTGCTGGGGCTCGGCTGGTCGGCGTCGCTCATCGCCGCCTCCGCGCTGCTCACCGAGGTCGCGCCCGACGACGTCCGGGTCCCGTTGCAGGGCGCCACCGACGCCGTCATGAGCTACGCGGGCGCAGCCGCCGCCGCCCTCGCGGGGCCGGTCCTCGCGGCCGGCGGGTTCCGCGCGGTCAACGTGGCCGCGGCCGCGCTCCTGACGCCTGCGGCGCTCCTCGCCGTGGGCGCCGTCCGCCGTCCCGCCGCCCACGCCACCGTGCCCGCCGACGGCGGGTGACGGCGGCGTCGCGGCTCGGGTCAGACGAACTCCTCGATGTCCCCGGGCTCGGCGGCTGCTACCGGAGGCGCCGCCGGCGAGGTCTCGTGCGCGGCGGCCACGGTCTCGCGCCGCGGGTCCGTGCGCTCGTCGGTGATCTCGGTCAGGTGGTGTCGCTTCATCGCAGACGGGGCTGCCTTCCGGTCCGGTGTTCTCACCGCCCGGTGTCGAACGATTGATATCACGGCACCACTCGACCGGCACGCCATTCCGCGCTCGAACTCACCATGGGGTCGCGGTCCGTCCTTTCCCGGTGTAGGGATGGGTGGCCGGTCGGCACCGAATGGATCGAGGAGCACGTGACAGAGGTTCTCGAGGCAGGCGCGTGGGGGGCGCTGGGCGGCGCCGCCCTCGTCATCGGGGCCGCCGTCGCGTGGTTCGTCCGGGTGCCGGCGGCCGTCGTCGCGGGCGTCATGGCCTTCGGCTCCGGGGTGCTCATCTCCGCACTCGCCTTCGAGCTCGTCCAGGAGGCGGCCGACGTCGGCGGCGTGTGGCCCACGGCCCTCGGCTTCCTCGCCGGGGCGGTCGTCTACATGCTCGCCAACGCACTCCTCGCCCGCCGCGGCGCCCGGCACCGCAAGCGCTCGCAGGGGCAGCAGCCCCGCGAGGAGGAGTCCAGCGGCAGCGGGGCCGCGATCGCCGTCGGCGCCCTGCTCGACGGCGTGCCGGAGTCGGTCGTCCTCGGCGCCAGCCTGCTCGGCGGCGCCGGGGTGAGCACCGCCGTCGTCGCCGCGGTGTTCATCTCCAACCTGCCCGAGGGCCTGTCGAGCGCCGCCGGGATGAAGCGGTCCGGGCGCAGCGCGCGGTACGTCTTCGGGGTGTGGGGCGGGATCGCCGTGGCCAGCGCCGTCGCGGCCGCCCTCGGCTACCTGCTCCTCGGCTCCGCGTCACCGCAGGCCGTCGCCGCCATCACCGCGGTGGCCGCCGGCGCCATCCTCACCATGCTCGCCGACACGATGATCCCCGAGGCGTTCGAGCGCACGCGCACGCTGACCGGGCTGATCGCGGCGGTCGGCTTCGTCACCGCCTTCGCGATCAGCCGCGCGGGCGGCTGAGCCGCCTGACGGGCGGCATCCCGTCAGAGGAACTCTTCGGAGTCCCCGAACTCACCGATGACGAAACGGAGCGCGGCCTGCTGGATCTCGTACTCGGCCACCACGGTGTCGCGCCACGACTTCGTGCGCTCCACCGACTCCGTGCGCTCGGCCGATGTCTCGACCAGGTGATCTCGCTGGGTGCCCATGGGGTTGCCCTCCCGTCCGGGGTGCTGGCACCGCCCGATGCCAACAGGGCTATTAGTACCACGGTAAGCGGCAAAGGCACAGGTGTCTAAGAATTCTTCCCGTCTCCGGACAACTGTCGCGACGCATTCACCAGCACAGGCAGAACGGGTGCCCCGCCGGGTCCGCATACACCTGGAACGTGTCCGCCGCGTTCCCGTTCGTGGCGCCCTTGAGCAGCCGGGCACCGAGCGCCATCACGTGCTCGTGCGCCTCGCTGATGTCGTCGACCCACAGGTCGAGGTGGATCTGCTGCGGGGTGCCGTCGGGCCAGTCCGGCGGCACGTGGTCGGGCGCCAGCTGCACCGCGACAACGGGCTTGCCGTCGACCACCACCTCGTGCCAGTCGTCGTCGGCCTCGATGGTTCCTCCCACCACCCCTGCCCAGAAGCGGCTCTCCGCGTCGAGGTCGGCGGCGTCGAACACGACGAGGTGGTGCTTGATCTGCATGGCGGCCTCCTTGCTCGCGAGGGCCAGGCTAGTGGCCGCCGCCCCGCCGGCGCGAGGGGCAGAATGTGGTGATCTCGTGCTCACTCCGGGACGCACGTCCGGTACTCCCGCACGCAGCACGAGGTGCGTCCGGACGACGGGAGGTGCGTCCCGGCGCAGGGGCCCGCCGGCGGCGCCTCAGACCCGCAGCAGGGCCTTGATCGCCCGGCGCTCGTCCATCGCGCGGTACGCCTCGGCGGCGTCCTCGAGCGGCACCTCGAGGTCGAACACGCGGCCCGGGTCGATGCGCCGGTCCCAGATGAGGTCGATGAGCTCGGGCAGGTACTCGCGCACGGGCGCCGGCCCGCCGTGGAGGTGGACGTGGGAGCCGAAGAGGAGCCTGCCGGGGATCTCGACGCCGTGGGAGACACCGACGAACCCGACGTGCCCGCCCGGCCGGGTCGAGCGGATGGCCTGGAGCATCGCCTCCTGCGTGCCGACGGCCTCGATGACCGAGTGGGCGCCGAGCCCGTCGGTGAGCTCCTTGACGGCGGCCGCGCCCTCGTCACCGCGCTCGGTGACGATGTCGGTGGCGCCGAACTCCGTCGCCAAGGCCTGCCGGTCGGCGTGCCGGCTGAGGGCGATGATCCGCTCGGCGCCCATCTCGCGGGCTGCCAGGACTCCGAGCAGCCCCACCGCGCCGTCGCCCACGACCGCCACCGTCCTGCCCGGCCCCGCCTGCGCCGCGGCGGCCGCGAACCAGCCGGTGCCGAGGACGTCGGAGGCGGCGAGCAGGCTGGGGATGAGGTCCGGCGCGGGCTCACCGGGCGTGGCGACGAGCGTGCCGTCGGCGAGCGGGACGCGCAGGTACTCGGCCTGGGAGCCGGTCATGCCGACGCGCTGGACGCAGGCGGACTGGTAGCCGGAGCGGCAGATCTCGCACGTGTTGTCGGAGGCGATGAACGAGCCGACGACGAAGTCGCCGACCTTGACGTTGCTCACCGCCGAGCCGACCTCCTCGATGACGCCGACGTACTCGTGCCCCATGGGCCTGGGCTCCCGGATCTCGTCCGCGCCGCGGTAGGGCCACAGGTCCGAGCCGCACACGCAGGCCGCGGCGAGCCGGATGACCGCGTCGGTCGGCTCCTGGACGGTCGGCAT
The DNA here is from genome assembly GCF_009193135.1 of Georgenia satyanarayanai. GTDB lineage: Bacteria > Actinomycetota > Actinomycetes > Actinomycetales > Actinomycetaceae > Oceanitalea > Oceanitalea satyanarayanai. The sequence goes on along the minus strand of NZ_VUKC01000005.1, from coordinate 74,935 downwards.
CGGCAGGTCCTCGACGCGGACGTCGCCCGCTCCGTGCAAAACAGCTCCGCGCATGAGGGTCACTCCATCTCGTCAGGTCCGGACTGCCAGGTTCGCCTCCCGCGCCTACCGCCACAACCGGGGACGACGACGGCGGCCCCGCTCGCGTGCCGCGGGCGCGGCCGGGCGCGCTCAGGAGGTGACCCGCCCGCGCTGCCCGATCGGGCGCAGCGGACGGCCCTCGGGGACATCGACCCGGCAGCACCGCCGGTCCTAGCATCGTCGCAGGTCATCAAGCGTCCACGGGTGGGCGCACCGACCCGGGAGGCGTCACCATGGCCGTTCACCTGTCACTGGCCGGCAACGCGGTGGGCGACGGCTTCCTCATCGCCCCACTGGGCTCGACGTACCCGGCCGAGCTCCTGCTGTGGACCGACGCCGGCACGCTCGCGGTGACCCTCCAGGCCTCCCCCAACGTCGCCGGGCTCGTCTTCTCCCAGACCTCCCTCACCCTCTCCACCACCCCGTCGAGCGTCATGGTGCACGCGACCCTGCAGAGCGGCGCGCGGGGTGACACCGTCATCGAGGTGCTCGACGGCGCCGCCGTGGTCGCGAGCTTCGCGGTGACCTCGCTCAACAGCCCGGTCGTCCACTTCCGGGGCCGGTTCGAGGCCCGGTTCGCCACCGACAACGCGGCCTACAACCGCAACCCCGTGTACACGGCGACGAACGACGCCGTGGTCCCGCCCGGATGGACGTGGGCGCTGGAGGGTGAGCCCGACTTCGTGCCCCCCGTCGGGAACGTGCCGGAGAACCTCGAGACACCGGTGGGCCGGGTGGTCCGCTTCAACGGCCCCGTCGCGCTGCGCAGCCACGCGCAGCCGGTGACCACCGCGGTCGACGCCGTCGTCGGCACCACCGCCGCGGGACCCGAGCGGTTCACCCGGGGCGACCCGCTCATCGGGGAGCCGGTGGACCTGGGTCCGGACACCTACCTCGCGGGCAACAACCCGCAGCACCCGGCCGACCCGCAGCCGGAGGAGATCTGGGGCGCGGCCCTCGAGCCGATGGCCCTGTTCGAGCTCCACCTCGGCAGCCGGCTGAGCGGCCGGTCGAGCCTGGGGCCCTTCGTCGCCAAGGCGACGACGATCAACCAGCACACCCGCACCCCGGACGACCGCCCGATCGCCAACGGCCTGGTCGGCGCCTCGCTCGACCTCGCCGGCATCGGGCTGCCGGACCTCGCCACGTGGAGCGCCACCCGCATCGACCAGCTGCTCGCCGACTACACCGCCCTCCCGGCCGTCGACACCGTCCAGCGCCGCAACCTCAGGCGCCGGATCGGGCACCTGCTCTCCTCGGTCACGGCCGCCAAGCGCTCGGCCGTCCAGACCGCGCACCCCGGTGAGTTCACCGTGCGCGCCGGCACCCTGCCCGGGGGCTGGTCGGGCAAGGAGGTCTACGACGGCAAGGTCAACGCCGACCTCACGTTCACGCCGAACGGCTCGGCCGTGGTCCAGTACCTCTCCGGCCACAGCTCCCTGAACTTCCAGTGGACCCCGTTCGCGTTCCACTCCGACGAGCTCCAGGGCCACCACTGGGGCCTGCTCGGCGCCGGCTCCCTCCTGCACGGCGCGTACACCGGCGACCCCCACACCACCACCGTCGACGGCACCCGCTACGACTTCCAGAGCGTCGGGGAGTTCACCCTGCTCCGTGGCGACGGCCTCGAGGTCCAGGTGCGGCAGACACCGGTGAACGCCGCGAACCCCGTCACCGACGGCCACAGCGGCCTCACCGTGTGCGTCAGCATCATCACCGCCGTCGCCCTCCGGGTGGGGCGTCACACCGTCTCCTACCAACCCACCCGCGAGGGCAGGCGACTCCAGCTGTTCGTCGACGGCAAGCCCCGCGACCTGCCGTCGCACGGCCTGGACCTCGAGCGGCACCGCCTCACGGTGTTCGACGCCGACGGCGAGGAGGGGCTGCGCGTCGACTACACCACCGGGGCGGTCGTCACCGTCACCCCGGCGTTCTGGGGCAGCTACAGCGTCTGGTACCTCAACGTCGCCGTCTCCGGGACGGCGGCGCACGAGGGCGTCATGGGGTACCTCCCCGAGAAGAGCTGGCTGCCGCGCCTGCACGACGGCACCGACGTCGGCCCGATGCCGTCCGACCTCCACGACAGGTACAAGCTCCTCTACCGCACGTTCGCCGACTCGTGGCGGGTGGGCGACCAGTCGAGCATGTTCGTCTACGAGCCGGGGACGTCCACCGACACCTTCACCGACCGTGACTGGCCCGGCGAGCGCCCACCGTGCGACACCATCAGACCCGAGCTCGCCCCGCCGGGACTGCACCAGCTCGACGGCATGGACCTCGAGAAGGCCGAGATGGTCTGCCGGGTCGTCACCGAGCCCGACCTCCACGCCAACTGCGTCTTCGACGTCGCCACCACCGGCGACGAGGAGTTCGCCCGCGGCTACGTCACCGCGCAGGAGCTGCGGATCTACGGCACCAAGGTCGAGATCGCCGGCTTCGAGGCGCCGGTGTTCGGGGACCGGATGCCCCGGGACGTCCCGCCGGAGGAGGCGCGGCCGCCCGCCGGTGCCCTCGCCGTCACGGCCCGCGTGTCCGCGCTCGCCGCCGGCCGTCCGGTGCCCACCGGCTCGGTGACCCTCGTCGTCGACGAGGTGCCCCTCCGGCGCCCGCTCGAGCTCGACGACGGCGGCCGGGTGCGCACGGTCCTGCGGCTCAAGCCGGGCCGCCACGTCATCCGCGCGGTCTTCTCGGGCGGCGGGAAGTTCGAGTACCACTCGAGCACCAGCCCGAACCTGCGGCACACCGTCAAGGAGCGGGCCGGTGAGCGCCCACCGGGCAAGGAGGAGCGCCCCGGGAAGGAGCGCCCGGCGGCAGCTCCGGCGGACGAGCCATGACCAGCGGCGGCAGCCCGTACGAGGTGCCCGTCGCCGTCGACGCCGACCCCTCGACGCCCACGTGGCTGGAGACGACGATCGCCACCCGCCACGCCATGGTCGACATCGGCGGGGTCATGGCCCACGCCGAGACCTTCAACGGGGCGATCCCCGGCCCGACGCTGCGGATGGACGTGGGCGACCGCGCCTTCGTCCGGCTCGTCAACGAGATGCACCACCCGATGGGCGTCCACCTCCACGGCATCGAGCTCGCCAACTCCGCCGACGGCACCGAGGTCACCCAGGACGGCGTCCAGCCCGCCTCCCACCACCCGCCCCCGGCGCCCGCGCCGGCGGGCGGCACCTACCTCTACGCGTTCCGCGCGACCCGCCCCGGCCTGTACTGGTACCACCCGCACCACCACCACGCGACGAACCACGTCTTCCGCGGCATGTACGGGATGATCGTCATCGCGGACCCGCACGAGGCGGCCCTCGTCGCCGCCGGTGTGCTGCCGGGGGCGGCGGACACCCGGCAGCTGGTGCTCAGCGACATCACGGTGTGCAAGGCACCCGGGTCCAACGACGCCACCACCTACCCCGACCCGACCGCCCTGCCGGCCGCCGACCGGCCCGAGTGGCTCAGCGGCGCCACCTCCCAGCCACCCCCGACACCCGTGACGCTGTGCGAGCTCCCCACCGCCGTCGACGACGCCGGGGACCCGGCCCTGGCGTCGTACGGACTGGGCGACGTCCCGAGCGTGTTCCGCCCCGGCCAGCACAACGAGGGCCAGACCGTGCTGACCAACGGGGTGGCCGTCGGCGGGCGGCTCGGGCAGCCGGGGGCTCCCGGCGCCCTGCTGCCCGGCGCGCAGACGATGAACGTCCTCGCCGGCCAGGGGCTGCGCCTGCAGATCGCCAACTGCGCGATCAGCCGGTACTTCCGGCTCATCCTCACGACGAGCACCGGGGCCACCGTCCCGCTCCTCCGGGTCGGTGGTGAGGGCGGGCTGCTCGACGCGGCGATCACCGAGGGCGGCGTCGTCGGCGGTCACGACGCCAAGTACGACGTCGGGGAGATCCTCCTGCCGCCCGGCAGCCGCGCCGACGTCGTCGCCGCCATCCCCCCGACGGCGAGCGGCGTGCTCACCCTGTGGACCCGCGACTTCCGCCGCAACGGAGGTCTGTGGGCCGGCCTGCCCACCGTTCCGGTCATGCACCTCCAGGTCACCGGCCCCGCCCCGAGCACCTACACGATCGCGGCGGGCACCGCGCTGCGGGCGGCCGTCCCGGCGCCCGTCGAGACCCTCGGCCCCACGACGGACACCCTGCTCGACCCCGCCACCTTCACGCCCGCCAAGCCGGGCTCCGCCCTCCAGGACATCCAGGTGACCGGCACGACGGGCATCGACGGCGTGAGCGGCTCGTTCATGGGCTTCGCCTCCTACACGGACGCGCCGCACATCGCGACGTCACGGTGGGCCGAGAAGGCGAAGGTGCTCGAGCTCACCGTGACGAACCTCAGCGGCAGCCACCACCCGTTCCACCTCCACGGGTTCTCCATCCAGCCGGTCGCGCTCGAGCAACCCGGGTTCCCCACGTACACCTGGCCCTACCGCGAGTTCCGCGACAACGTCGACATCCCGGCCGCGTACACGCTGCGGTTCAGGGTCCGGCTCGACGAACGCACGCTCAAGGACGGCGTGACGATGGGCGGCGCCCTCGGCCGGTGGCTGTTCCACTGCCACATCTTCATCCACCACCACCAGGGAATGATCAGCGAGCTCGTCGTCTCCGGCGGCGACGGCAGCGAGCGCCCGCACGTCGACGTCGGCGGGTCGTGGGCCTACACGCCCGTGGGCGGGATCGCGCAGCGGCACGGCACCTACCACCACCCCGACGGCGACCCGGTCACCCTCACCGCCACCGCCGGGACGGTGGTGGACACCGGTGGTGGGACGTGGTCGTGGAGCTACGACGCCGCCGGGGCGACGCCGCACGTCGAGTACGTCTACGTCACGGGGACCGACCCCGCCGGCCGGGTGGACCAGGCGGTGTTCCGGCTCAAGGTGGGCGCACCCGACGACGGCGCGGACAACGGTGACCCGCACGTCCACACCGTCGACGGGAACCGCTACGACTTCCAGGGCGCCGGGGAGTTCGTCCTCCTGCGCGACCACGAGGGCATGGAGGTGCAGGCCCGCCACTGGCCGGTCCGGGCGGCCAGCCCCGTCACCGACCCGGCCACCGGGCTCACCTCGTGCGTGAGCCTCAACACCGCTGTGGCGGCGCGCGTGGGCGAGCACCGCGTCGTGTACCAGCAGAGCCGCCCGGGCGAGAAGGGCGAGCCCGAGCTTCTCGTCGACGGCGAACGGGTCCGGCTCCCCCGCGGCGGGCTCGACCTCGACGAGCACCGGCTCACCGCCGTCCCGCTCGACAACGGCGCGAGCGGCCTGCGTGTGGACTACGCCAGCCAGGCGGTGCTCACGGTGACACCCCACCTCTGGTCGGCGTACGGGCTGTGGTACTTCAACGTCCACGTCTCCCGCACCCAGGCCGAGGAGGGGATCATGGGGCCGATCGCCGCAGGGAGCTGGCTGCCGATGCTGCCGACGCGCACATCGGTCGGCCCGCTGCCGGCGAGCCTGCGGGCGCGGCACCAGGTGCTCTACCGGACCTTCGCCGACGCGTGGCGGGTGACCGACGGGACGAGCCTGTTCGTCTACGGACCCGGGGAGTCGACGGCGTCGTTCACCGACCGGCGCTGGCCGGCGGTGAAACCGCCGTGCCGGCTCCAGCCCTGGTTCGACGTGCCGGGCGCGCAACCGCCGGTGACGGGACTGTCGGTGGAGGCGGCCGAACGTGCGTGCCGGCTCGTCACCGACGGTGCGCTGCACCACGACTGCGCGCTCGACGTCGCGGCGACCGGGGACGAGGAGTTCGCCCGGGACTACCTGCGCGAGCAGGCCCTCGCCCGGCGCACCGTCACGGTGCAGCTCGTCGTCGACCGGCCCGACCCAAGGGCGGGGACGATCCTCGTGGCGACCGTCCTGCCGCTCTCGGGCCGCGGCAAGGAGTGGGCGGCGGCGAGCGGGTCGGTGACCTTCGTCGTCGACGACGCACCGGTCGGCCAGCCGGTCCGGCTCGACCGGCGCGGGCGGGCGATGCTCGTGCTCCACCACCTCAAGGAGGGGCGCCACCGGGTGCGGGCCGAGTACGGCGGCGGTGGCCGGGAGTCGTTCCTCCCGTGCTCGAGCGCCACGGCGGTTGTGTCCGCGGGCGACCGGTCCGAGCACGGGGGCGGCCACCACGCCTCGGCGTGACACATGCCCCGGACCTCTGGCCGTCCTTCGACGCGGCACAGCCCCGGGGATGGTCAGGGACCCGCCGCGCCTTCGACGCCGCGAGCCCCTGACCACGAGCTCAGTAGGAGACCGTGAGCTCGTCAGCGGTCGCCGTCACCAGCGCGATGCCCGCACTCGTCCCGAGCAGCACGGCGCCTGCCGCAATGAGCGAACGCGCCTGGTCCAGATCCTTGATGCCACCGGACGCCTTGACCTGCACGCCCTGGGGCGCGCGAGCAACAAGGAACTCGATGCTCGCCGGATTGGCGATCTCGACGGCGCCGCTGCTTGCGTTCTTGAGGAACGCGGCACCTGCCTCGATCGAGAGCTCGACCGCCGCCTCCTTCTCCTCCGCCGTGAGAAGCGGCAGCTCGAGCATGACTTTGACAGGCACACCGGCGGCGACGACACCCGCGATGTCGTCACGGAAGTCGTCGTAGCGGCCACTCTTGAGCCACCCGACCTGAACTCCGCAGTCGATCTCATCCGCACCGGCCTTGACCAAGGCTTCCGCCTCGGCAGCCTTCCCGGCGGGAGTCATGACGCCGCAGGTGGGGAAGTCGAGGGCGGAGGCCACCTTGATGCCGCTGCCGCGCAGGACATCGGCCACGAGTGGCACCCAGGAGCCGGGCACCATGGCGGCGTTGAACCCGTGCTCAAGTGCCTCCTCGGCGTGGGCGACCATCTGGTCCCTGGTCACGCCGGTGTCAATGAGGGTGTGCTGGATGTAGGGGGCGAGGCTGGGCTCGGTCATGTTTTCACTCCACTTGTCTATGGACAACTATGTACAACTCTAGGCCAGGCGGGAACAATGGTCTATTGCAAGAAGGGCAGCTGTCAGCGAGAGAGCAGCGAGGTCACGCGCATCCGCTCACTGTGGATCCACACATCGGAGTACTCGACGGGACGACCGTCGGCGAGGTAGGTGATCTGCTCGAGGTACAGCAGGGGGTGCCCCTCGAGGACGCCCAGGCGCTGAGCAAGCTCTGCCGTCGCCGCGACGGCACTAAAGGTGCGACGGCCGCGGGAGATCTTCAGCCCGTGCCGAGACTCCAGCTCACCGAAGAGAGACTGGTGGCTGAAGTCGACGGTCTCAAGGCCAGGGGCGACGTCCAGCCGGACGTAGTTCACGAGGTAGGCCACCGGCCCCTTCGAGGATGACCGGACACGCTCGAGGTGCAACACGTCCTGCCCCTTCGCCAGGTCCAACAGCGCCGAGACCGGGGCCGGCGCCCGCATCGTGTCGACGGTCAGCACCTCCGTGCGCACCTCCTCGCCTCGGTGGGCGAAGTCCTCGCTCAGGGTGGTGAGCTTCTGCGCGATGGAGGGCTCGAGGGCGGTCGCGGTGACGAAGGTCCCGCGACCACGCGCCTGCACGAGCAGGCCCTCGCGGATGAGCGTCGAGATCGCCCGTCGCAGGGTGCCTCTGGAAATCCCGAACTCCTGGGCCAGCTCCGGCTCACTGCTCAGCCGGTGGTCGGGCTGCCACTCCCCCGAGATGATCTTCTCCCTGATGACGTCCGAGACCTGAACGTTCAGTGGCTGCGGACCCTCATGGTCGAACATCGGTGCGGCTCCCACTGGCCGCCTCCTTCCGCGCGTCGTTGCCTGGACGATCATGCCCTGCCCACCACCGTCACACGTGGTGACAGGCAGGGCACACCGCTCAGTCTGTCCGCGACTCGGCGGCGCGCATGCGGTCCTGGTAGTAGTCCGGCACGACGACGCCGGGCTCGTCGAACCACCGCGGGACGTCCACCCCGCACACGAGGCCGACGTTGCCCCACGGGTTGAAAGCACCGGTGCGAATGATGATCTTGGCGCGCTGAGCCATCTCGCCGAGCATGTCGGCGTGCGACCGAGTCTCAAGCGGAGCATCGGAGAAGGTCTCCTGAACGAACGCCGCAAGCGGCTCGTTGTGGGTAACGACGTCCTCTGCCAGGACGACGCCCTCGACGATGAGCTCCCTGCTCACGAGCTCGAGGACGGTCTCGAGCTTGGGAAGGTCCTCCGCGATCGCCAGGTCCACCCTCGTCGCGGTGCTCGGGATCGGGAAGCCCGCGTCGACCACCATGACGAGGTCGGTGTGACCGAGGGTCGCGAGCGCCCCGGACAGCTGGGCGTTGAGAATTCCGTTCCGCTTCACTTCAGGCACTCTCCTTGAGTGTGTCGGCCCCAGTGGCCAGGGCCATGATTGATTCCTCGGTCGCGGTCGCCGTCGGCAGGACACCGACGACGTGGCCGGCGGCCATGACCGCGATGCGGTCAGTGATCGCGAGCAGCTCGGGCAGGTCAGAGGAGGACACGACCATGGCCATGCCGCTCGTCGTGAGCTCCCGGAAGACCGCGTAGATCTCTGCCTTGGCTCCGACGTCGACACCGCGGGTCGGCTCGTCGAGGAGCATGAGCCGGGGGTCGATCGCCAGCCATCGCGCAATGAGCGCCTTCTGCTGGTTGCCACCCGACAGCTGAGTGATGGCCTGCCCGACGTTGGAGATCTTCACGCGCAGCTGCTCCGCCCTATCCTTCGCGTCGGCGCGGAGTGCGCCGCGACGGAGCAGGCCGAGCTGCGAGCGTCGCGACAGCGTGAGCACGTTCATGTTGTCGGCCACGCTCATCGTCGGGAAGATCCCCTGGTGCCGCCGCTCACCCGGCAGGTAGGCGATGCCGTTGGCGATCGCGTCCCGGGGCGACGGGTGGCGCACGTCCTCGCCGTCGAGGGCGATCGTGCCGCCGTCGATCGGATCGGCGCCGAAGACGGCCCGTAGGAGCTCGACGCGGCCGCTGTCAGGTAGCCCCGCGATGCCGAGCACCTCGCCCGGTGCCACCTCGAGGCTGACATCGTGCACCCGAGATGCCCGCACCTCACGCAGCGTGAGCCGCGGGACCTGCCCACTCTCGCGGTGCGAAGTCGTCTCCGAGCGTGCGAGCTCGGATGACAGCTCTCGGCCGACCATGGACCCGACGATCTGGTCGGGCGTGACCTCCGGGGTGTCCCAGCCGCCGATGTGGTGGCCGTCCCGCAGGACATGGATGCGGTCGGAGAGCGCGAAAACCTCCGGGATCCGGTGGGAGACGTAGAGCATCGTCACACCGTCGGCGCGCAGGCCCTCGATGACGGCGAAGAGGCGCTCAGACTCCGCGGGCGAGAGCACCGCCGTCGGCTCGTCGAAGATCACCACGCGCGCCTCACGCGCCAGTGCCCGGGCGATGACGACGATCTGCTGCGTTGCCGCATCGAGCTCACGCACGAGACGGCGAGGGTCCAGACGCTCGCCGAGACGGTCGAGCAGCTCGGCAGCGCGGGCGTCGATCGCTCGTCCGCTCGGGAAGAACCGGCTGCCCGGCTCCGCCCCGAGCATGATGTTCTGCGCGACGGTCCGCTCACCCGCGAGGGCCAGCTCCTGCGGGACCAGTGCCACCCGGTGCTCGCTCAGCATGACGGACGGGTCGAAGCGCGTGACGGGCGTGCCGCGCACCTCCACGTCCCCCGCCGTCGGGGAGTCGAGCCCCGCGAGGATCTTCATGAACGTCGACTTGCCCGCTCCGTTCTCCCCCATGACGGCGGTGAGCGTGCCGTCGTACACGTCGAGGGTGACGTCGTTGAGTGCGCGCACCGGTCCGAAGTGCCGGGTGAGGCCCCGGACCGACAGGGCGACCTGCCGGGAGTGGTCGGTTGCCTGCACGGGTCAGCCCTCGACCGGCACGTCGGCGACGGTGTCCGGGGTGACGACGAGCACACCGGTGTCGACGTCGTCGATCTCCACGCCGTCCTTGAGGAAGTCCGCGAGGAGCTTGACGGCCTGGTAGCCCTGCTCCGCCGGGGCCTGGCTGATCGTGAGGTCGACGACGCCACGCTCGAGGTAGCCGACCGTCTGCGGCTGGACGTCGAAGCCGATCGCGTGGATCTCACCGGCCTTGCCCGACTGCTCGATCCACTGCGCCCCCGCGGTGAAGCTGCAGCAGTCGAGCGAGACGAGGGCGAGCGCGTCACCCTGGCCGGCCATCGTCGACTCGACGGTGTTGTAGGCGGCGGTCGGCTCGTTGCCGGTGTTCACTGGGCCGACGACCTCGATCCCGCTGCCCTCGATGCCCGTCTCGAAGCCGGAGAAGCGGTCGTTGGACCACCCGGCGCCGGAGTCGACGGAGAAGACGACGACCTTACCGGTCTCGCCGTCGAGCACGGTGAGGAGCTCCTCCGCGAGCGCCTCACCGGAGGCGACGAGGTCCTGGCCTACGAAGCCCATCTGCTGGGAGTCGGGGTTGTTGGTGTTGAAGGAGATGATCGGGATACCGGCGTCGTAGGCCTGCTGGATGACCGGCTTGAGCGCGTCGTTGCTCGCGGAGGACACGGCCAGGCCGTGGATCGCCTGCTGGTTGATGAGGGTCTGCAGCTCCGACACCTGGTCGGCCGCGTCTCCGCCGGAGGGGCCGATCATCTCGGCGTTGACGCCGAGCTCCTCGGCGGCGCGCTGCATGCCCTCGCGGATCGGGACGGCGAAGGCGAGCGACGGGTCGTGGTAGCTGAGGCGGATCTCGAGGGTCTCGCCGGCGTCGACGGCGTCCTGGATGTAGGGGGCCAGCTGGAAGCCGCCGTCGCCGTCGTCCTCGGCAGCGGCGGAGCCGTTACCGGAGGTGACGGCACCGCAGGCAGCGGTAAGGAGGAGGGCGCCCGCACCGAGCAGGGCGGCGGCGGAACGACGAAGGGTGGAACGGGACATGATGACTTCCTTGTCTGATGAGGCGGGTGGGGTCTACTTCTTGGAGCCGGACCTGCGCCCGAGCCAGGCGTCAGCGGAGACGGCGATGATGATGACGGCGCCGGTCGCGACGGTCTGCCAGAAGGACGAGATGCCGCGGAGGTTGAGGACGTTCTGCAGGACACCGATGAACAGGACACCGATCGTGGTGCCGAGCATCGTGCCGGAGCCGCCGGCGAGGGCGGCGCCACCGATGATGACGGCGGAGATGACCGTCAGCTCCATGCCGGTGCCGGTGACGCCCTGCACGTAGGAGAGGAAGGACAGGCCGAGCACGCCGGCCAGACCGGCGACCGTGCCGGAGATCGTGAAGGCGACGACCTTGACGCGGTTGGCGTTGATGCCGGACAGCCGCGCCGCCTCGGCACTGCCGCCGACGGCGTAGCTGCTGAACCCGTACCGGGACCGGGCGAGCACGACGTAGCCGATGAAGGCGACGACGACGAAGAAGATGAGCTGCATCGGGACGATACCGAACAGCCGTCCCTGACCGAGGAGGTTGAACTCGGTGACCCCGGGGTCACCGGAGGACAGGGAGATGGGCGAGCCGCCGCTGATGAGCAGCGCGAGACCGCGGTACACGCTCAAGGTGCCGAGCGTGACGATAAAGGACGGGATGCCGAAGCCGACGGTCATGATGCCGTTGAGGAACCCCGCGAGGGCTCCGGCCAGGACGCCGAGCAGCGACGCGACGGGCCAGGCCATCCCGTCGGCCATGAACAGGCCGGTGGTGATGGCTCCGAGTCCGTAGATCGAGCCGACCGAGAGGTCGATCTCGCCGTTGATGAGCACGAAGGTCATGCCCACGGCCATGATGCCGAGCTGGGCCACCTGTTGGCCGACGGTGAGCAGGTTGCTGCTGCCCGTGAAGCCGGGGGCTACGAGCGCGCCGACGACTAGAAGGAGGCCGAGGGCGATGAGAGTGCTGGCCTCGCGTGCGTGGAGGAAGCGCCTGAGCGGCGAGGGCCGAGCGGTTGACACGGTGCGGGGTGCCGGCGGTGCTGCGGTGGCGGTCATCGCGCACCTGCCTGGACGGAGGCGTTCATGAAGGCGTCGAGCTCCTCGGTGTGAGGGATGGAGGGGATGACCTCGGCGATACCGACGGCATAGGCGCCAGCAGCGGCAGCGAGGCGGACGGCAGCGGGCAGCTCCTTGCCCTGGTCGAGGGCGTGAGCGAGCGCGCCAGTGAAGGTGTCACCGGCCCCCGTGGTGTCGACCACGGCGCGGGGCGGGACAGGGTCGACGCGGTAGCGCCGTTCCCCGTCGTCGACGAGGGCACCGGCGCTTCCGAGGGTCATGACAATGACGCCCTCGCAGACCTCCCGGAGGCGGTCGACCAGCTCGTCATCCGCTGCCGTCGCGTCAGGAGCGAGGCCGAGCATGGTGCGCGCCTCGCTGGCGTTGGGGGTCAGGACGTCGATCCACGGCCACACCTCCGCGGGGATGCGCTGAGCAGGCGCGGGGTTGAGCAAGGTCCTCACCCCGTGGCGGTGGGCGGTCTCGAGCGCGGCGGCGGCGACCTCGAGCGGGATCTCGAGGGACACCACGAGAAGGTCGGAGGCTGCGATCGCCGGCTCGAAGCTCGAGACGTGGTCGCGAGTGAGGTCGTCGAGTGCGCCAGGGGCAATGACGATGCGGTTCTCACCGTCACCGTCGACAAGGATGACCCCGACCATCGTCGGGGAATCGGTCCGCACCACCGCGTCGACGCCGATGCCCTCGGCCCGCCAGAGGTCGAGGGCAGAGTCGCCGAACTCGTCGCGACCGACGGCGGTGAGGATGGAGACCGAGGAACCGAGGCGGGCGGCGGCGACGGCCTGGTTGGACCCCTTGCCACCATGACTGGAGGAGAAGGAGCCGTCGGAGATCGTCTCACCGGCCACCGGGATGCGCGCCGATCGCATGGTGAGGCCGACCCCGTAGCTACCGACAAGCGTAATCATGTATGACCTCTTTGTCTGGGGACAACCCTGTACAAGACGAGACTGTAGAGGTGCTCTTGATCACTGTCAAAGCGGTCGAGGCCGTACCGACGTCCACCCGACGCGACCACTCCCCGCCTCGACACGGCGGGCGGACGCGACCGCCTCAGGGCGCCACGACGCCTGCGGCGGCAACCCGCTCCACCGGACCGCCGACAGATTCTTGCTCGCCGAGCAATGCCTCAGATCTCCGCGCTCGAGGACGCCCGCCCTCGCCCTCCCCCCACGCAGAAGCCCTGGTTGCGGTGTTGAGCCACGCTCACCACGGCCCGTCGAGAGCCCCGAGGAAGAACCGCCCCACACACCCAAGCCTCCCCGGTGAGCGAGTGGACGACCTCGCACCGCCCGCCCTCTCCGCGGAGATGAATTCGAGCCGTCAGGGTTGTCCTAGGTGACGACGTCGTACACGAGGTGCGTCGCCGTCGACGTCGGGGTGACGGACCGCTGCACGAGGGTGCGCGGCTGCGCTCCCGCGAACAGGGGCGTCCCGGCGCCCAGGATGAGCGGCGCGAGGTGGAGCGAGAGCACGTCGACCAGCCCGGCCGCGAGCGCCGAGGCGATCGTCGCCCCGCCGCCCATGACGACGACGTCGAGGTCCTCACAGCGCTCCTCCGCCGCCGACTCCGCCCGCTCCCGCGCCACCGCGACGGCGGCGGCGAGCCCCGTCGTCACGAAGGTCCAGTCGAGACCCGTCAACCGGACGGCCCTCGGCGGTGAGCTCGTCACGACGACGAACGGGGGCGTCCCCGCCTCCCCGGCCCCGTACCCGACCTGCTCGCTCCAGCCCCGCGGCCCGTCGACGACGTCGAAGAGCCGCCGCCCCATGACCACGGCGCCGGACCGTGCCGTGCCCTCCCGGAGGGTGCGCTGGTCGGCGGGGTCGTCGGAGAAGGCCCAGCGGTGCAGGGGCTCGCCGCCGGTACCGAGGCCGCGCTCCGGCCCGGCTCCGGGACCCGTGACGAAGCCGTCGAGGGAGGTGGTGATGTCGGCGATGACTCGGCTCATACCAGGACCGACCGTCCCCGGCGGCGCTCCTCATCGGGATGCGAGGAGGCAGCCGTGGTTGCGACGTCACACCCTCGCGCCACGATGGGGCCGTGACCCAGGAGCTGCTCGCGTGGGACGCGCACGCCGCGGTGTGGCAGTGCGTGCTCAACGAGCAGCGCATCCCCCACCGCCGCGCGCAGCGCAGCTGTGACCTCCCGGTCCCCGTGACGGCGCGGCTCGTGTGGGAGCACGACGGCGAGGAGCACCTCGAGACCGTCGCCTGGGCGTGGACCTCTCGCAGCGTGCTCGTCGAGGTGCACGACAGGCGCCGCCAGACGATCGGCGTCTGGCTCCCCGCCCGCGACGTCCGGCGCCCCGCGAGTGCCGGGCAACGCCTCGCTCAGACGGCTTCCTCGCCCTGATCGTCGGCGTCGATCATCACCCTCAGCCGAGACTGCACCGCAGCGTGCTCCGCCATGAGTGCCTCGTGCCACGACGGCGCGGGCCTCATCACCTGCGCACGGTCCACGACCTGCTCATCTCCCATGGGGCTCCCCTCCCGCCGGGTGTCGGCAACCCGCCCGGTGCCGACCTGCACAACAGTAGTCGACAACCTCCCGACGTGCGCCACGGACTGCGAACGGGTAGACCCGTAACTCGGAGCGCAGATCGGCCACCGACCCGGCGGACCTGCGCTCTTCCGCGCCCGAACGGGCCGGACCCACCGACGAAGGCAGAGGTTCGTGCACACCAAGACCATCCGCGCGGGGGCGACGTCCCTGGCCGCGCTCGCGCTCGCCCTTTCTCTCGCCGCCTGCGGCTCGGACGACGCGGAGCCCGAGGCGACGACCGAGACCACCCAGGAGGCCACCTCCGAGCCGACCACCCCGGAGGCCGAGCCGAGCGCCACCGAGGAGGAGGAGGCGGAGACCGGCGCCGCCGACCAGGAGGCGGCTCTCGACGAGTACGTCGCGCTCGAGCAGGAGCAGCTGGAGGCAGCGGGCGACTCGCTCAAGGAGATCTACTCCGAGGTCACGGTCACGGCGGAGTACCCGGACACGGCCGTGTTCGCCTACACCTACGCGCAGCAGGTCGACCCGGAGGAGGCGGCGACGCAGCTCGAGAGCATGGCCGGGGAGCTCAAGGACCTCTGTGAGACGGCGGTGTTCCCCGCCATGGAGTCCGTGGGCGTCACCCCGAACCAGAGGGTCACCTACGTCTACAACAACGCCGACGGCACCGAGCTCTGGACCCAGACGTTCGAGTCGTAGGACCCGGGCGGTGACGTCCACGGGATAGCGTCGTGGACGTCACCGCCGCGTCCGGCGGCCGAACGAGGAGGACCTGTGCACCGATTCGACGAGATCACCGTCGACCAGCTCCGCGCCGCGGGCAGCACCAAGTGGACGATGTTCCCCGACGCGATCGGTGCCTTCGTCGCCGAGATGGACTTCGGCGTCCCTCCCGCCGTGGCGGAGGTGGTCCGCACGGCCGCCGACACCCAGGCCCTGGGCTACCTCCCGGCCGCCGACCGCACGGCCGCCAAGCGCGCCACCGCCGGCTGGCTGGACCGCCGCTTCGACTGGCAGGTCCCTGAGGACAACGTCTACCTCCTGCCCGACGTCCTGTCCGTCATGCGCATCGCCGTCCAGCGCTTCACCCCGCCGGGGTCCCCCGTCATCGTCCCGACACCGGCCTACATGCCCTTCCTCACCGTGGTCCCCGCCCTGGACCGCGAGGTCGTCGAGGTCCCCTCGACCCTCGGGGAGGACGGCCGTTACCGCCTCGACCTCGAGGCCATCGACGCGGCCTTCGCCGCCGGCGCCGGCCTCCTCGTCCTGTGCAACCCGTGGAACCCCGTCGGACGGGTCCTGTCGCGCGACGAGCTCACCGCCGTCGCCGAGGTCGTCGACCGCCACGGCGGGCGCGTCTTCTCCGACGAGATCCACGCGCCCCTCGTCCTCGACGACCTCCCCCACATCCCCTACGCCTCGATCGACGAGCGCACCGCCGGCCACACGATCACCGCCGTCGCCGCCTCCAAGGGCTGGAACATCCCCGGCCTCAAGTGCGGGCAGATGGTCCTGTCCAACGCCGACGACGTCGCCGCGTTCGCCCCGTACGCCACCGACGCCGGGGACACGGTCGGGCTCCTCGGCGGCCGCGCCGCCACCGCCGCCTACACCCACGGCCAGGACTGGGTCGACGACGTCGTGGACTACCTGCGTGGCAACCGCGACCTCCTCGCCGAGATGGTCGACCAGATCCCGGGCCTGCGCCTCAGCCCGGTGGAGGGCACCTACATCGCCTGGCTCGACTGCCGCGAGCTCGACCTGCCCGGCGGGCCGGCCCAGTTCTTCCGCCGCCACGCCGGCGTCGCCCTCACCGACGGCACCCACTGCGGCGCCGCCGGCGACGGCTTCGCCCGCCTCATCTTCGCCATGCCCCGGCCCATCCTGCGCCGGGCCCTGGAGCGCATGCGCGAGGCCGTCCGCTCCCGCGACGCCGGATGAGGCGCTGAGCCGGGACGACTGAGGCACGTGCGTGTCCTGATTCCGGCCCCGGCCGCGGGCGGTCCGCCATACTGAGGGCACTGACAACGATGTCGAGCGCCCGGAGCACCGATGACCTCCTTGAGCACTGCCGCCGACGTGTGGCAGGAGTGGGTACGTCTCGGCGTGATCCGCCCGCAGGACTACGACGCGGATGTCGTCGAGGCGCTCACTCCGCTGATTGGCGGGGCCGAGGCCCCCGCGAGCACGGTCGCCGACCGGCTCCGCTCCCGGGACGTCACCGTGCGTGACCTCGTGCGCGCCGTCACGCCGCTGCTCACGTCCTTCGCCGGCATGGTCCGCGACCTGTTGCGGCTGTACACGCGGGTCGGCGCGCAGCACGCCACCGGTGAGAACCTTCGCATGGAGTACGAGTACGAGGACGGCCACGTCGTCGACGAGTCGCTCGCTGCCTTCCGCGAGCACGTCGCGTCTGCCGAGACGGCTGTCGCGCTGCTGCCCTCGCTCGTCTTCGATCCGACGCGTGCGTGGCAGGGGCCCGGCTCCGAGTACCGGGAGGTCGAGAGCGAGTTCTCCCGGACGGTTGACGGGAGCTACGACCCCGTCATGTGGGACGACACCCTCCCCCCGCCGCCCGCCACCGGACGCCCGGACGTGGACGACGTCCTCGCCCAGTGGTGGACCCTCCTCCAGGAGTGCACTCGGCTCATCGCGGCCGTCGCCGACGACTACGGACAGCTGCGCGCGTGGCTGTACAGCGAGCCGGAGGACGTACCCCGACACCACATCGACCTGGGCTGGGCCGCGACGGACTTCTGGCCGGTGTTCCAGATGCACGCGGCTCACGGCCTCGCCGAGTCCACCCGGCAGGGGAAGCCTCCGTCACTCGAGGAGCTCGCGGCACTGCGGGAGTGGCTCGACAGCTTCTGGCAGGAGACCCCCACGGAGATCTCGCTCGACGCCCTGGCGGACATCTTCTCGATGCCGATGTGGGGACGCCGGCACGAGCTGTACGCCGCCTGGATCCTCACCCAGCTCGACCGGGCGCTTCCCGGACGGCTGCACATCGAGCTCGTCGACGGCGCGCTCCGGTTCCCGTTCTCACCGACGCGGCTCGCCACGCTCCAGGCGGCTGACCTCGCCGGACGCTCGTGCGACATCGAGCTGTGGAGCGAGTTCCGCACGCCTGCCCACGACCTCGTCGGCTCCGGCAGGAGGAGGGCCGTGCAACCCGACTACCAGTTCCGTCGGGCAGCGACGACCGACGCAGCCGGAGTCGTGCTCGCCGTCGAGGTGAAGCAGTACCTACGGTCCGCCCTGCGCAACCCCAGGGACGCGCTTCGTGACTACGCGGTCAACCTCCCCACCGCCCACGTCGCCCTGGTCGCGCACGGTCCCCTCAGTCCGCGGGTCCTCGAGTCGTTCGCCCCCACCATCAGGGACAGGGTGTCCGCGTTCCCCTACGTGCGGCCGACCGAGCCCGCGCGGTGTCGGGAGTTCCGTGCCGCCGTCGCCGCGCACCTGCCACCACCCCCGCCCGCACCGGCCGAACCGCCTCGCGCCGCGGCGGCACCCACGGCTGCGCGTGCCGGCAGTGCGGCACTCGTGACGTTGACGTGGAGCCCCGCCGTCCACGATCTCGATCTCCACGCTCGTCGCGAGGACACCGACGAACGAATCTCCTACGCGAATCTCGAGGAGCGGTGGGGCCGGCTGCACGACGATGCCGTCAACGGCGGGCCGGAGCAGCTCACCCTGCACCCGACCGGTGGTCGGATCAGGGTGACGGTCCGTGTGTATGACGGACCCGCGTCGCTGCGCGACGCAGGAGCAGCGGTCGAGGTCGCCGTCGACGGCTCCGTCGCGCGACTGGCTCCAGCTCGCGGCGTCAGCTCCGAGTGGACGGTGGGTGAGCTGACGCCGGAGGGACGATTCGTGCCGGGCGCCGAGACGATCATCAGCCCATGAGCTCCGCGGCGCCTCCACGGCTCGGACCTCTGCGCCTCAGGGTGGAGCTCACCCTGGCCGCCTTCACGCCGGCATTCGCGCTGCTCGCCGTTCGCGCCTACGCCACAGCGTGGTTCTGGCTGTTCGCCGGCATCGCCGCCACGGGACTCGTCCTGCTCGTGGTTCTCGCGGCGGTGGTCCGGGTCGGCAACCCTGAACCTTTCCGCTTCACCGAGGTGGAGGACCGTGGGGAGGAGGTCCTCGGCCACGTCGGCGCCTATCTCCTGCCCGTCGTCGTCGACGCCTCGATGGGCACACGCGACGTCGTCATCGCGGTGACGGCTCTCGGCCTCATCGTGCTCATCCACGTCACGACGGGCCGGGTCCACGTCAATCCGCTGGTCTACCTGACGGGACGGCGGATCTACACCGGCGTGAGTGGCGGGAACGCCTACTACGTCATCGCGCGGACCGACCCCTCCGACTGGGCCGAGACACGGCCGCAGTTCGTCCCGGTCGCCCCGTCACTCCTCGTCGAGAGGACGGCAGGCCGATGAGCACCCCGGATGTCATCGCGGAGCAGCTGACGGCGCGCCTGGCAGAGTCGGTCTCGCTCGCCGTCGGGCGGTTCTCCGACGACTCCGTCGCCGGAGAACGACTTGCCCTGAGCAGGAGCACCGCAGAGGCCTTGCGGGGAATCGCTCGCCCGATGGTCGACCGGCTCAGGACGGCACGTGCGGTGCCGTACACCGCGGGCAACGAGGTGGAGGGCGAGGAGTACTTCCTGGTGTCGGACGCGGAGACCCTCGCCGACCTCGGACCGTTCCGCCGGCTCGCGTTGAACCTCGGGAGCATGCCGATGACGCGGCCGGCCGACCTGGACGGCTCCCTCGACGTCACCGCCGCGGGGTTCGGGGACGAGGACGCCGCACGGGTGGTCGCGGTCCAGAAGGCAGACCCGCGGAGGGGCCACCGCGGCGGGAGGTTCTTCGCCCTTGGGGCCCAGCAGCTGACTCTGCTCGACGAGCCCCTCTTCGCGTTCTCACCGCGGTTCGACTTCGTCGTGGGGCCCGACTGGGCCGTCGTGCTCAACCAGCGAGCGTTCGAGAGCCTGCTCCGGCACGTCTCCCAGGTCGAGAAGCGGATCGGAGGGTGGGTCTCCAGCATCACCACGCATCTGCCGATGGCGCCGGGCAGCGCCGACGCCCTGCGTGCCGTGGCGATGCGCGACTCTCGTACGTGGCGCCGCCTGCGCGAGATCAGCCACCGCGGTCACCTCTCGCGGATCACGGTCGATCAGGTCCGTGCGTACAGCGTTCGCGTCGGTCTCGACGCCGACACCGTCGTCCAGGACGGCCAGCTCGTCTTCGACCCGGCCGAGCGGTTCGGGTTCCTCCACCTGCTCAACGAGGACCTGTACCGCGGGGATCTCACCGACGAGGTGTACGAGGCCCAGCGCAAGGCGCCCACATAGGGACTCCCGCCCTCCCCGCGCGGAGGTGGGGTCACCGGGCGAGCATGCGGCAGACGGACTCGGCCGCGTCGGCGACGAGCTCGGCCGCGTCGTCCCTGAGCTGGTCCTCTGTGGCCGGCCCGCGGGCGATGGACACGGCCGCGGTCAGTCCCGCTGCGGCCACCTCCGCCGCCGACACCTCGACACGACCGGCGACGACGACGATCGCCGCGCCCGCGGGGGCACAGTCGCGCACGCCGTCGACGACCTTGCCGTGCAGCGACTGCGCGTCGAAGCTGCCCTCACCGGTGAGCACGACGTCCGCGCCGGCGAGCAGGGCCTGAAGGCCGACGGCGTCGGCCACCAGGCGGGCTCCCGGGACGATCTCCGCCCCCAGGGCGGCGCACAGGGACGCGGGCAGCCCACCTGCGGCGCCCATGCCCGGCGTGCTGAGCAGGGCGGCCTCGTCGGCGCCCGTCGCATCGGCCAGCGTCCTCGCGAGGTGGGCCAGACCCGCGTCCAGGGCGACCACGTCCGACGGCGTGGCCCCCTTCTGCGGGCCGAAGACGGCGGCCGCGCCGCGCTCCCCGACGAGCGGGTTGTCGACGTCGACGGCGACACGCCAGCTGGCCCGGCGGGCGAGCGGGTGGAGGTCCTCGAGCTCGATGCGGTCGATGGCTGCTAGCCCTCCCCCTCCGGGTGCGACGGGCGCACCGTTGCGGTCAAGGAGCCGCGCCCCGAGGGCACGGAGCACGCCGGCGCCGCCGTCCGTCGTGGCCGAGCCGCCGATGCAGAGCAGGATCTCCCGGGCCCCGGACTCGAGGGCGGCGCGCGCGAGCTCGCCGACGCCCGCGGAGTCGGCGCGCAGCGGCTGGAGCGGCACGTCGCGCACGTACGGGAGCCCGTTGGCCTCGGCCGCCTCGATGACCGCCGTCGTCCCGTCCGCGGAGAGCCCGTACCTCGCCGTCCGGGTCCGGCCGAGGGCGTCGGTGACCTCGCAGCGCACCTCCCGGCCCTGCCACGCGCCGAGCAGCGCGTCGAGCGTGCCCTCACCGCCGTCGGCCATCGGCACCGCGGTGACGGTCGCCCCCGGACCGAGCGCTCGGCGGGCTCCCGCCGCCATCGCGCGTGCGGCCGCCAGGGCGCTCAGGCTCCCCTTGAACGAGTCCGGCGCGACGACGACCCTGATGCCCCTGCGCATGGTCCGCAGGCTAGGGCGCCGCCACCCGCAGCCGCACCTCGGTGGTCCGGGGAGGGCCGCTCGGAGCGCTACCGGGTGAAGGTGAGGTGCACGACGCCGCTGGGGGTCGAGACCGCCTCCACGCGGTACTGCTGCTCCAGCGCTTCCAGCCCGTCCCACAACCGCACGCCTCGCGCGAGGAGGATCGGGACCTGGACCACGTGGAGGTGGTCGACGAGCCCGGCAGCGAGGAACTCGCGCAGCACCGTCGGCCCGCCCCCGATGCGGACGTCCCCGCCGCCGGCCGCCTGCCGCGCGACCTCGAGCGCTGCTGCGGGGGTGGTGTCGAGGAAGTGGAAGGTCGTGCCGCCGGCCATCTCCAGCGGCGGGCGAGGGTGACGGGTGAGCACGTAGGTCGGTGTGTGGAAAGGCGGGTCCTCGCCCCACCACCCGCGCCACTGCGGATCGTCCTGCCACCCGGGTGGGCCGAACTTCCCCGAGCCCATGATCTCCGCCCCGATTCCCTGGCCGTGACGCTCGGCGAGGGCATTGTCGACACCGTCGGCACCGGAGGCGTCGTCCCAGAACCGGGTCGCGAACATCCACTCGTGGAGCCGCTCCCCGGCGTGGCCGAACGGGGCGTCGAGAGTCTGCGGCTCCCCGGTGGCGAAGCCGTCGAGCGAGATCGAGAAGTTGTGGACCCTGACGCGAGACATGGCAGCCCTCTCCCAGTTGACCGTGCCCGGGGATGGACCTGCCTCGCCGCGCGAACTCATCGCGGCCGACGCGGACACCAGCTGTCGTCCGGCTGCCTCGGCGATGTTCCCACTCTGCCCTGCGGGGCGACGTAGCGTGGAGGGAGCACCCATCTGTCGAGCTGAGGAGTCTCGTGAAGCCCTGGCCTGAGTTCGTGCCCCGTCTGGTGGCGACCGACATCGACGGCACGATCCTGCCCCACGGGGGCACGGTGAGCCCCCGTACCCGTGACGCGCTGCAGCAGTACGTAGAGCGAGGCGTCGACGTCGTGCTCGTGACGGGACGGCCGCCACGGTGGCTGCCGCCGGTCGTCGAGGCGACGGGCCTGAGCGGGGCGGTCATCGCCGCGAACGGTGCGATGGTCGTCGATGCGTTGAGCCTGGACCACATCGAGATCAGCGCGATCTCACCGGACCACACGGCAGAGGCCGTCGGCAGGTTCACCGCCGCCCTCCCGGACGCCGTGTTCGCCGTCGAGACGCCCTGGGACATCCGCGTGGGCCCCGGGTTCACCGAGGCCCGCACGCGCGGCCGCCGCGAGGGGCTCACCCCGGCGGGACCGCCCGTCACCGACGTGTCCTCGATGGACGAGCTGGTCGAGACCGGGGACGTCATCAAGATCCTCGTGCGCAGCCCCGCCTCGCACCCCGACGAAATGCTGGAGGCGGGCCGCGCCGAGGCCGGTCACGTCGTGAACGTGACCCGCTCTGGGGTCGCCCAGCCCCTCCTCGAGCTCGGCCCGCTGGGCGTCACCAAGGCCTCGACCCTGGCGGCGTTCGCGCGCGCCCGCGGCATCGACCAGTCCGACGTCGTCGCCTTCGGGGACATGCCCAACGACGTCGAGATGCTGCGCTGGGTGGGCCACGGGTTCGCCATGCACGGCGGTCACGCCGAGGCACTGGCCGCAGCACCTCATGTCGCTCCTCCCGTCGAGGAGGACGGCGTCGCGCAGGTGCTCGAGACCTTCCTCGCGCCGCGGACGACGCTCACGTAGCCGCGCTGCCATCTACCACTCGGCGTTCCCCTGGTCATGTCTCGCGTGGCGAGGTCCCACGCTGCGGACGACAGCGCCACCTGGCCGTGCGCTCGGTCACGCGAAGCGTTGTGCGCGATGGGTGTCCCGTATGCTGCTCGACGACTGAAGCCCATCTGGGCCTGCCGTTTCATGCCGCTCGATCGGCGATCAAGGCGCGCCACTAGGAGGATCACCTTGTCCGGGGGGACACTGGCTCGACGAAGCCTGATCGGGCTGTGGGACTGCGCCGCCTGGTGCATCGCCGTGGCGCTCATCGTTGGGACCCGATACGAGTTCTACCTCAACGACGCCCAGTGGAGCACCGTCATTCTCTATGCCGGGCTGGCAAGCGCGGCGCAGGTCGTCGTGGGCGCGCTGCTCAAGCTCTACCGCGGGAAGTACCGGGTGGGCAGCTTTGAGGAGAGCCTCGGCCTCCTCCTCTCCGTGGTCGTGGTAGCGCTCGTCCTCATCGTCACGTTCGTCCTCATCCGCGATCTTGAGGAGTTTCCCCGTGGCATCGCGTTCCTCGCGCCGCCATTCGCACTGACTCTCATGGCCGCCGGTCGGTGGGCCTACCGTGCGTGGACCACGCCGACGCGGCCATCGAGCGAAGAGACCGAGAACGTCCTCATCTACGGCGCTGGTGACGCCGGCTACCAGCTGCTCCGACTCGTCAAGATGGACTCGTCCTCCCCGTACCGGGTTGTCGGCTTCATCGACGACGACCCCGGCAAGCGTCACCTCAGCCTGCTCAACGCACCGGTGCTGGGGAGCCGGAACGACATCGTCCGGCAGGCCCAGGCGCGTGGTGTCACGACGGTCATCCTCGCGATCTCCGCCGCGAGCAAGACGATGATCGCCGAGGTCGCCGACATCGTCGAGGGTGCGGGTATGAAGTTCCTCCTGCTGCCGCCCCTCAGCCAGATCCTCGGTGGGCGGGTCAAGCTGAGCGACGTCAAGGAGGTCGACATCGCCGACATCCTCGGTCGCCGCCAGATCCGTACCGACATCGGTTCCATCGCCAACTACCTCACCGACAAGCGCGTCCTCGTCACGGGCGCCGGTGGGTCCATCGGTTCCGAGCTCGCCCGCCAGGTGCACAAGTTCGGTCCCGCCGACCTCATCCTCCTGGATCGGGACGAGTCCGCGCTCCACGGCGTGCAGCTCTCCATCTACGGCAAGGCACTCCTCGACACCCCGGACATGGCCCTCGCGAGCATCCGCGACAAGGACGCGCTCCGGGAGATCTTCGCGGTCCACCGCCCGGAGGTCGTCTTCCACGCCGCCGCGCTCAAGCACCTGCCCATGCTCGAGCAGTACCCGGAGGAGGCGTGGAAGACCAACGTCATCGGCACGCAGAACCTCCTCGAGCTCTCCGCCGAGTTCGGCGTCGACAAGTTCGTCAACATCTCGACCGACAAGGCCGCGAACCCGACGAGCGTCCTGGGCAAGACCAAGCGCCTCGCCGAGCAGCTCACGGCCTGGTACGGCCAGCACGCGAGCGGCACGTACCTCTCGGTCCGCTTCGGCAACGTCCTCGGTTCGCGCGGCTCGATGCTCCACACCTTCCGCCAGCAGATCGAGCGGGGCGGGCCGATCACGGTCACGCACCCCGACGTCACGCGGTACTTCATGACGATCCCGGAGGCCAGCGAGCTGGTCATCCAGGCCGGCGCCATCGGCAGCGACGGCGAAGTGCTCGTCCTCGACATGGGAGAGCCCGTCAGGATCCTCGACGTGGCGCGGCGGCTGGTCACCCACTCCGGTCAGGACGTCGAGATCGTCTTCACCGGCCTGCGCCCGAACGAGAAGCTCCACGAGGACCTCTTCAGCGAGAACGAGACTGGGGTGCGTCCCCAGCACCCGCTCATCTCGCACGTCGCCGTGCCTCCGATCGCACCGGCCCAGCTGGACCGCGTGCACGACGACGGGAGCCCGCACCACGGAGATGCTGACCGGTCGGCTGAACCGGACTACCAGAAGGAGCGCCAGTCATGAACGATCGGATCTTGCTCTCGCCGCCCGACACCGGGCCGGCCGAGGAGGAAGCCGTTCTGCGTGCACTCCGAGGTGGGTGGGTGGCGCCCCTCGGCCCCGAGGTCGACGCCTTCGAGGAGGAGATCGCGTCCTACACCGGCAGGAAGCATGCCGTCGCGCTGTCATCCGGCACTGCCGCACTTCACCTCGGGCTTCTCAACTACGGCGTCGGTCCGGGGGACGTCGTGGTCACCGCCACGATGACCTTCGCTGCCACAGCGAACGCGATCACCTATACCGGTGCGGAGCCCGTCTTCGTCGACTGCGACGAGACGGGGAACATCGACGTCGATCTCCTCGACCACGCAGTTACAGATCTTCAAGCGCAGGGCAGACGGATCGCGGCGATAGTCCCCGTCGACCTGCTCGGCAAGGTCGCCAATTACGAGCGGATCACCGAGATCGCCGCCCGTGCGGGTGCACCGGTTCTGTCAGATGCCGCCGAGTCGCTCGGCGCATGGCGGAACGGCCGCCCCGCTGGGAGTTTTGGCGACGTGTCAATCCTGTCGTTCAACGGCAACAAGGTGATGACCACCTCCGGTGGCGGCATGCTCCTCACCGACGACCCACACGTCGCGACGAGGACGCGATACCTCGCGACCCAGGCCCGCCAGCCCGTGCTGCATTACGAGCACACGGAGATTGGCTACAACTACAGGCTTTCGAACATCCTCGCCGCGATCGGCCGCGCACAGCTTGGCCGCCTGGACGAAATGATCGCGCGCCGACGATGGAACCGCCTCAGGTATCGCGAGATGGTCTCTGCGCTCCGGGGGGTCCAGATGTTCGGCGCTCCCGACGGCTCCGACGGGGCTCCGACCCGCGACAACTACTGGCTCACGTCGATACTTGTCGACCCCGACGCCGCCGGCTGGAGCGCCTCGACGCTCGCAACGCGACTCAACGCAGGCGGTATAGAGGCCCGTCCACTGTGGAAGCCGATGCACCTCCAGCCCGTCTACGGGGGCCTGCTCTCCTATGTCAACGGCACCTCGGAGCGGCTGCACTCATCGGGACTGTCGCTCCCTTCAGGGTCTGTCATGACTCCAGCACAACTCGACCGCGTCATCCAGACGGTTCAGGAGGTGACCGGGGATCTACACCGGGCAGTTCCAGATGCTTCGGCGCTAACAGCTTCGCCGTCCACGTCCGCCCCGCATAGCCGATGACCACCACCGTCAACGTCCTGATCCTGAGCGCAGGGCGCCGAGTCGAGCTCGTACGGGCGTTCCAAAGAGCGCCGCAGGGTCTCGACGTCACTCCACGGGTTGTCGCTGCCGATGCCAGCGCTCTGGCCCCTGCGCTGTACTTTGCGGACGCACACGAGGTTCTCCCCCGGTGCACGGACGACAACTATGTGCAGGCTCTGCTAGACCTGTGCACGAGGCACGCGATCGACCTGGTCATACCCACGATCGACACCGAGCTCGCAGTGATGGCGGCAAATCGCGAGCTGATCGAGGAGACGACCGGCGCGCTGGTCGCCATCTCCGACCTATCCAGCATCGCCGTCTGCCGGGACAAGGTGAAGACCCACACCTATCTCCGGAGCAAGGGTCTCGTCACCCCACACCTCTACACCGAAGATGAGGTGACGGGGATGCGCGTTAAGTTCCCTGCCTTTGCGAAGCCACGCGGCGGTAGCTCATCGGTCGGCGCACAGCGCATCGACAACGCCGTTGATCTCGAGGCTGCTCGCCGCACGACGCCTGACCTCATGGTCCAGAGCTACGCATCGGGAGATGAGTACACAGTCGACTGCTTCGTCGCCCCGGACGGAAGAACGCTCTCGATCACGCCACGACTTCGTATAGCAACGCGCTCGGGCGAGATCTCGAAGGGAAGGATCGACCATGCGCCGGAAGTAGTTGAGGCGACCGAGCGACTCCTTGCAGCGCTCCCGCTCCGGTACCACGTCACCGTGCAGTGCATCGTCGATAACGGGGCGGTCTCCTTCATCGAGATAAATCCTCGTTTTGGCGGGGGCGCTCCCATGTCGATCCACGCGGGCGCCGACTCCTGTCTGAACCTCTACCGGATACGCCTCGGCCTCCCCACCCCGCCCACACCGGCCAAGGACGGCGCAACGTTCCTCCGGTTCGACAGGACATTGCAGGTCGGAACGAGCGCGGAGCCCCAAGGGGTACTGTTTGAATGAGCCAGATCAACTTCGTCGTATTCGATCTCGACGACACGCTGATGCCCGAGGAGAACTACGTCCGAAGCGGCTTCGCCGCGGTGGCCGACTTCCTCGCGCCGGTCACCACGACGAGTGCCCCGGTGATCGTCGACGCACTGACGTCTTTCCAGACCGAAACTCCGGGCCGCACCTTCGATCGCATCTTGCAGTTCCTGCAGGTAGACCGATTCACGCCTCAGGAACTGGTCACCGTATATCGCGAGCATAAGCCGCGCATCGACTTCTACGCCGATGTCATGCCTACTATCTCCGCTCTTCGCCAAGTCGGCGTCCGAATAGGCATAGTCACTGACGGTTACGCCGTTGCGCAGCGTAGCAAGTTGAACGCGCTCGGCGCTTCTGAGCTCGTCGACGACATCGTCGTCACCGACGAGTACGGACCTGACTTCTGGAAGCCAGATCCCAGAAGCTTTGAGATGCTCGCACGCAACGCTAACTCCGACATCGCACAAATGGCCTACGTCGGCGATAACCCGGCGAAGGACTTCGCCGTCGCCAGCACGCTCCCGCTAACGACTGTACGCATCATGCGGGACGGCGTCCACGGTCACCGCTCGTATCTCAATGACCTACGCGAGCAGATCAGAATTTCGGCTCTGACCGACATCCCGCAGGTTCTTTCGCTACTACCATATTCGGAAGGGAGGAAGGTTTGAGCCAGCGCATCGGCTTTACAGGCCCTTTCTCGGACGTGAACTTTGGCGACTACGCGATGCTCGTCAACAACTACCTGGACATCACGCCTGACGAAGCCGTGCTCTACGCGGCCGATTCCACCTTCCTGCAGAAGGTCGTCGACCACTACCTGAGCGATTCGAGTCCTGCGATACGTCCAGTGGACCTGCGGACGGACGCGGCAGACGGCCTCGATCTCACCGACGCGAGCTTCACACCCGCAGAAGCACTCCCCATGTACGCCGACCCGCAAGGTCTGCTCGATTCCGTGGCGGGTCTCGACGTTCTCGTGGTGAACGGAGGCGGCTACCTCAACGGACTCTGGGCCTCACCTCATCGCGCGCCTCAGCTCATGCAGATCCTCGGCCCCGTGTACGCAGCGAGAAGAGTGGGCACGCAAATCGTGTTGACCGGGAACGGTTACGGCCCATTCGGGGCTTACGAGGACTTCTTCTTCTCCTTGCTCAACGACTTGCCGGGAGTTGCCCTACACACGCGGGATGACATCTACTCCCCTGCTCACCTCCGCCGACTCGGCGTTGCGAGTGAGCGTGTCAAGCAGGTGCCCGACGACCTGTACTTTCTCAGTCCAGGGGTGCCGCAGGCCTGGGACAACGACCTCCCTCCCAAGTACGTCGTCATCGAGTCCTACGCGCCCGTCGAGGAGCTCGCCGCAAATCTGGACACGATCACGCGCTTCGTCCGGGCCATGCGTGACGTGCACGATCACGCAGTCGTCTTCCTGCCTCTCAACCTTGGCCGCGGCGGCACAGATCAAGCCGCGTTCCTCGCCGATCGTCTGCCCGATCTCCATGTTGTCGACATCGAGGCCCACGGGTTTCTTCCTATCGAGACCGCCGCCGCCGTGATAGGTGGTTCATCCCTGGTCGTCAGCATGAGGTACCACGCTGCCGTCCTGGCGATCCAATTAGGAGTGCCTGTCGTCAGCGTTCTGCGTCCCGTCCTAGGAAGTCGCCAGTACTACCACAGCAAGACCTACGGCCTGCTGGCGAAGGCTCTCGGTGCGGATATCGACCAGTCCCTTTTCCTGCGGAATGACATGTACGAGACACTCGACGAGGTGTCCTCGGAACTCAGCGCAATCATTGGCTCCCAAGGTCACGTCATCCGCTCGCGCAAGACGGGGCACGACGCATCCCTCAAGCGCGAACGCGACGCACTGATCAAGCAGATCAGGGAAGTTTGATCGATGGCCCTTTACGAGAAGCTCGGGAAAAGAGTCTTCGACATCGTTGCGACGACGGGCGCTCTCGTCGCTTTCGCACCGGTCTCCGCGGTTATCGCAATCGCCATCCGCGCCGAGTCCCCCGGCGGGGTCCTCTACACCCAGACGCGGATCGGGAAGAGCGGGAACCCGTTCAAGATCTACAAGTTCCGAACGATGCTCCCGCTCGAGCAGAGTTTCCGTCCAGACGGGAGCCCACTCGACAATGACGAGCGAGTCACCCGCGTGGGATCGGTTCTCCGGCGACTGAGCATCGATGAGGTGCCGCAGCTCATCAACGTTGTCAAGGGCGACATGTCGCTGGTCGGCCCACGCCCGACCTTGCCGTACCAAGTCTCTCGGTACACCGATGAGCAGCGCCGGCGCCTACGCGTGCGCCCCGGTCTCACGGGCCTGGCGCAGGTGAGCGGGCGCAACTCCCTGACGTGGACCGAGAAGATCGAGTACGACGTCAAGTACGTCGATGACATCACCTTCCTTGGAGATCTGAGGATCGTGGTTCGCACGCTGAGTACGGTTCTGCGGAAGGAAGACACTGCGTTCAACCGCCATGACGACCTCAGTGTGCATGAGCGTGACTACAGGGACGACATCACATGACTCGGGGTCGAAACTCGGAGAGGTGGCTGCGCCTTCCACGACGTGTCCGGACTCGCGCGGAACTCCCCAGCGATCGGCGCGAGGCCCGACGAGTCATCCTCCTGCTGGTCACCGCCGACCAGTCCGTGAAGCTGCTCTATCCCCATTGCCGGGTCCTCCGGGACAGAGGATGGACTGTGCACGTCGCATCCTCACCAGGTCCCAACCTCGAGAGCCTGCGAGCCAGCGGCTTCGAAACACATCCCATCGCCATGAGGCGCGACGTCTCCCCCGCTCGCGATGCGGTCGGACTCGTCAGAATCACACTGCTGCTCTGGAAGTTGAAGCCCGACGTCGTGAGCGCCGGAACTCCGAAGGCGGGTCTGCTCGGTACGTTGGCGGGAGCGGTGACCCCCAAGGTCAAGTCGGTCTACCTCGTGAGGGGACTGCCGCTCGAAACCGCGGTCGGCCTCAAGCGGAAGATCCTCATGGCCACGGAACGGCTGGCCTGCAGATCAGCAGATTCCGTCCTGACGATCAGCAGATCGCTCGAGACGCGGCTGGATGACCTACGGATCTGTGACCCGAAGAAGATGCGCACTCTCGGACCCGGATCGTCCAAGGGAGTCGACATCGACCGGTTCGTACCGGACGAGTCGTCCCGTCAACATGCCGAGTCGACGCGGAGAACGTTGACCGAACCGATCCTTGGCTACATCGGGCGTATCGCACCAGACAAGGGCCTGGATATCCTCGCGGACTCGCTGTCAATCCTTGCTGCACGGGGCGTTCGGGGAACTCTCCTCGTCATCGGAAATGACGACTCGCCCGCGAGCGCAGCGATACGAGCACGGCTGGACAGGTCGGACTGGACTGTCGTCCAGCGTCCCTACGAGCCAGCTGTCGAACGGGTGTATCCCGTCCTCGACATCCTGTGTGTCCCGAGCCGTCGCGAAGGTTTCGGCAACGTCGTGCTCGAGGCCGCGCTCGCCGGCGTCCCATCGGTGGGGATGTCAGTCACCGGAGTCGTCGATGCCATCGTGGACGGAAGTACCGGCCTGATCGCACATGCCTCGGGAGCAGCTGCGTACGCCGCGTGCATCGAGAAGCTGGCGGCCGATGAACACTTGCGAACGCGGCTCGGCACCGCGGCCCGTGAGCGCGTCGTTGAGCAGTTCGGCGAAGACGCCGTGTGCACTCGCTATGTACAACATTACGAGTCACTGACTCCAGCCCCATCGGATGAACGACAGAGACGAGGGTCCTGGTGAGTACAAGCCGAGTCACCGCGGTTGGCTATTACGGTATGTCGAACTTTGGCGATGACCTGTTCCGCGCGACTATCGTCGCGCGCGGTTCCGACCTGTGGCCGTCCGCACGAGTGCGCACGTCGGCTCCTCGCGACAGGTCCACCCGCGTCGGTCGGGCATACCAATCCGCGTCGAAGGCCGGCGCCATGCTTCGGCTGACCTATGCAGTGCGTGACTTTCGCTGGGCCGACGAGATCGTCTTGGCAGGCGGGTCGGTGTTCCAGGCAGTCAGGGGACGCCACGTCATGGAGGCCTGGCTTGCCCGACACAGGCTCCGCCGCCTGTCGGCGCTCGGAGTCTCGTTCGGACCCTTCTCGAGCGCGACGATCGAGCAGGAAGTAGCCGAGTTCACGCGGGCGTTCGAGCGCATCGTCGTCAGAGACCGGCCCTCGATGGAGTTCGCGGAGCTGTGGGATATCGCGGACAAGGTCGAGTTCGGGGGTGATCTCGCGGCGCTCTACCCCTTCGAGGCCGAACTGCCGACGCCATCGGATGACCTCACCAGCGTCGGAATCATGCCTTGCGCGTACAAGGGCCTCGACCGTCGGGCGTACCTCGGCGGAATCTCGGAACTTCTCGCCGCCCTTAAGGAAGTCCATGGGGCGCGGCTTCGAGTGACGTCGATCGCGCTCAACTACCACCCGACCAACGGTGACCTCGAACTCGCCAAGGACGTCGCTCGCGCTGCCCGAGCTCACACCGACGATGTGCAGCTTCATGTCTACGACGGTGATCTAGTTGAAACACTTGGTGTGATCCGACGCCAGTCGTTCAACGTGGCCACCCGCCTGCACGGAGGCATCGTCTCGTACCTCACGGAGACACCCTTCGCCCAGGTGAGCTACCACGCCAAGTGCGCCGACTTCATGAACGACATCGGGGCACCCGACGCCGCCACACTCCCCACTGATGCAGACGTTTCGCGGTGGCGCGCTCTGGCTGAGTACGCGTGTGCATACAGTCGACCCCAGATGAGCGTGGACGACTACCGTCAGCGGGCCGAGTCGACGTACGTCGAAGGCTCGGGGCGGATAGATAGAAGAGGAAACTAGCTTGGACGTTTCTGTCATTATCCCGCACTACGGCGACACCTCGACGCTGAAGCGCGCGATCGAGTCGGCTCTCGATCAGACCTTGCCACCTCAGGAGATCATCGTCGTCGACGATGCGAGCCCGGTTCAGGATCGGGAGGCACTCGCTCGCCTCGTGAAAGAGCTCTCACCAAGCGTCCGCGTCGTTCAGCTGCACGAGAACTCGGGCCCGGGCGGCGCACGCAACGCCGGTTGGGATGCGGCGGGCGGCGACGTCGTCGCCTTCCTAGACTCGGACGACTCCTGGCTTCCCACGAAGCTGGAGAGGCAGTGCGGCGCCCTTGAGAGCCAGGCGCTCGACCTGGTAGGCGGGCCCAACGTCTGGTTGGCTCTCGGAGACACCACGTCTGAGCAGGGTCCTCGCAACGCAGCCGTCGTGACTCGTCGGGCTCTTCTCTTCAAGAATCGCTTCGCCACCTCAAGCGTCATGGTGCGGCGAGAAGTCGGACTGCGGTTCAACGCCGAGCGCCGGTACGCAGAGGACTACGAGCTGTGGTTGCGGCTCCACCTCAATGGAATGCGTCTTGGGCGCCTCCCGACGCCCCTGAGCGTGAGCTACAAGCGCCCATTCGGAGACTCGGGTCTCAGTGCGAACCTCGCTGCCATGGCGCGCAATCAGCTGCACGTCTACTACCGGGCGCGAGCGGACCGCCTGCTCAGCTTCGGCGAATGGCTCGTGGCCAGCGCATGGTCAGTCGCCCGAAGCGGACGACGGTTCGTGAAGTCTTTCGCCTTCCGGGTGTTCGAGAATCGCCGACCGCGGTGAGCAGACGGCTCAGCCTCCGGGGGTGGGGTTCGTCGCTCGGCCTCACAACCGGATACCTCGCACGCGCCGCAACTCAGTGGTTCTTGCTCTGGTTCTTTGCGGCAACCGCCGGTCCGCAGGGCGCGGGCCAGTTCTCACTCGCAATGGCACTGTCCGCCCCGGTGTTTATCTTCTCGCAGCTAGGCATGCGCAATCTCTATATGTCTATGCGGGACCGTCCGGGCCTTTCCACGTTCTTCAACCTCCGTACCATTCTTTCCCTGGCAGCCGGTGGAGTGGTGCTCACCATCGTTGCGATCCGGTCAGACATCGGGGCCAGCATCGTCGGCCCTGTCATAGCGATCAAGTTCTTCGACTCGTTGACCGATATCTGCGTCGGGGCTCTCCACGCCAATGGCCGAACCAGTCGCGTAACGGCGTCGATGTATGCGAACGCGGTCGGCACGACCACAGGTGCCGGCGCGGTGTTCTACCTCACCGGAGATCCCATCTCATCGCTCTGGGCGTCTGCCGTCGCGTCGGCACTCGTCTTCGCATACTTCGGCATCCCTGTGCTCCGCGCATATCGAACTCCGACATTTGGAGGCTTGCGCGCACGCTTGACGGAGAGCGGAGTCATCGCGAGGTCAGGCCTGCCCCTCGCGGTGGCCGAGGCAATCTCCACACTGCTGGCGTACCTGCCCGTGCTGTATCTGGCGGAGACCGCTACACAAACCGAGATCGGCCTGTTCTCGACTGCGATGTATGTGATCACATTCGCCAACCTGTTCTACAGCTCTACCCAGCAAGTCTGGCTTGCGCGACTCGCGCAGGAGCATCGGGCGGGCCGTCTCCGAGCGGCGGCCATGCCGCCCCTCATCGCAATGGCGGCACTAGGACTGCTCGGCGCCGGCGCTACGTTCGCGCTTCTGCCACCCCTGCTCCCTGTCATCTATGGGCCCGAGTTCGGGCTCACCCACTCCCAAGTCGCCCCACTTGCCATCGCGGTCCTCATGCTCGCATTCTCATACGCCGCAAACCTTCTCCTGCTGGTCCTGAACAGGTACACAAGACAGTTGTACGTCGCGGCCTCCGCCCTCGGCGTCTCGCTCGTGACAGCGTTCATACTGTGGGACCACGGCTCGATCTGGGCAGCTGGCGTCCTGGTCGCGACCGCCGCCTGCGCGCGGGCGGTCGGTGCGGTCACAGCACTCCTCCGGGCAGAGAGTTGACCAGACATATGGGTTGCGGTCTCCGCGATCGAAGAGCAGGGATCGATCTAGATCATCTCGGGACGCAAGCAGGCCGACACACTATGCATGGAGCGGAGGGCGCCGAGTGGTCGAGAGCATCCTGATCGGAGCCATCTTGGCGACCGCTGTTGCATGGTCGCTCGCTCTCGCGCTCGTCCCGTCGGGCCGGGAGACACCCGGCGCCTTGGTGTTTCCTCCCCTCGCTGTATATACGTCACTCGCTGGCTACGCGGCCCTTGTCGTAGGTCGTGGCATTAGCGACCGACAGAACTACCTACGGGATCTCGAAGAGGTCGCTCGTGGCGGTGGCATCGATTCTATCGAGCGCGAGCCGTTGTTCTGGGCATTCCTCAAAGGCGTCTCATTGTTCGGCGACACCGATGTCCACCTCTATGTCGGCGTAGCGATCGTGTGCGCAGTCGCCTATATCGCGGCCCTCCGGCTGCTGATGCCATGGGCTTCCGTTCCCGTGACGTTCTTGGGCGTACTTGCACTCGGCTTCTTCGTGACATACTCGTCGGTTGCCATTCG
Source organism: Georgenia satyanarayanai (assembly GCF_009193135.1). GTDB lineage: Bacteria > Actinomycetota > Actinomycetes > Actinomycetales > Actinomycetaceae > Oceanitalea > Oceanitalea satyanarayanai. The sequence continues at coordinate 40,437 of NZ_VUKC01000005.1, read as the reverse complement.
CCAGGGACTTGCGCTGGCCTGCATCGTACTGGCGATCTCACTGCTTCTCAGCGGCGCTAAGAAGTCCGCTTTCGCCGCACTCATCGTGGCGAGCCTCTTCCACTGGTCAGCCATCACGGCCGCCGCAATCATCCTCATAGTGTTCGTGACCAAGGTCAGTTACGCCACGCTCGTGAAGATCTGGCTCATTTCGTCCGCAGCGGCATTCACGGGCATCTTTCGATTCCTCTTGAGCCCTCTCAACCAATCGATCGACAGACTGGGCGCATATGCCGACCCGGACCTCGCCCGCAGTTACAGCGGTGGCACTCTCCGAGTCGAATTCTGGCTGTTCTCGCTCGGTCTGCTCGTCGCCATCCACTTCTTCGCGGTGCGGGGTCCCGGTGAGCGGGGCGCGACAGAACTCGCTCGCTACTTCGTCGCACTCAACTGCATGTACCTGCTCTTGGCGCATGTGTACTTCTCGGACCGCATCGCCGTGTATTCATGGACTCTGGCGCCGATCGCGCTCATCCCCGCACTCGTCAAGGGGGGTCGCACACTCGGCGACCACTTGAGAGTATTCGCGACCTTGATCGCCATCCTCGCCGTCGGCTTCCTGTTCGGCCCGTTCGGGGAGATCTTGTCCGGAGCCACCTAGGCGGATGACCAGCGAAGACGGACGACGGTGCGTCGACTCGCCCATCATGCTCCGCGCCGTCACAGTGCTTTATCGCTTGTTCAGCAACCAGCGACTGACGCACGGCTCGACAGGTCACTCCCGCACGTGCCGGACACCCATGGCGTGATAACTGCCGCTCAGGCGCTTTGGCACTCCCCCAGTCACGCCTGCGGTCGTTGCGGCTATGACACTGGCCGCTCCTCAGGCCGACTGCCTCCTCCGCCCCGGAAGGGCGCTCCGTCTTCCCTACCGGAGAGCCCCTGAGCCGCCGGTTCGGAGGGCCGAAGCGCCCCAGTGCCGCGGCGACGGCACGGCTGGCATCGCTTCGGCCTGAAGCCGCTACACGCGAAGGTGTGGGAGGATGTTTCGGCACGATAACTGGGCTACCGGGGGACCGAATGGATCTGCGCGACTACTTGCAGGTGCTGCGCACACGATGGCTGACCGTCGTCACCGTTGGGCTGCTGACCCTTGCCGCAACCGCAGCAGGCACGCTTCTCACCACGCCGGAGTACACCTCGTCGACGCGGATGTTCTTCGCCGTGCAAGGAGGCGAGTCGGTGTCAGATCTCGCGCAGGGCTCGACGTTTACCGAGAAGCAGATGGCGTCCTATGCCGAGGTCGCCAAGTCTCCGATCGTGCTCGGCCCGGTGGCGGACCGCTTCGGACTGGGCGGGGACGCCTCCAAACTCGCGGCTGCCCTCAATGTGTCTGTTGCCACGGACACGACGATCCTCGTCATCGCGGCAACGGATGAGGACCCGGTCCTGGCGCGCGACCTTGCGAACGCGGTCGCAGATCAGTTGGCGTCTACGGTCGGCGGCCTTTCCCCCGAGCGGCCCGACGGTACCGAGACGGTCCGCGCGACCATGCTGAGCGAGGCCCAGGTGGCAGACTCGCCGTCCTCGCCGAGAACCGCTCGGAACCTCGCGATGGGCCTCGTACTCGGTGTGCTCCTAGGCGTAGGCGTAGCCCTCCTCCGTCAGTTGCTCGACACGAAGGTTCGCGACGACAACGACATCGCCGCCGTCACCGACGTGACGCCGCTGGCAACCGTGCCGGTAGACCTCACGGCGACCGACCACCCAGTATTCATGCACGACGACTCCATGGGCGCCCGAGCCGAGGCGATCCGCCGTCTTCGCACCAACCTCCAGTTCGTCGACTTCGGTGACCGTCCGAGCTCGATCGTCGTCACCTCCTCCGTCCCAGGCGAGGGTAAGACGACCACGGCCATCAACCTGGCAGCCTCTCTCGCCGACGCCGGCGCGCGCGTCATCCTCATCGACGCGGACCTGCGCCGTCCCTCCGTCGCGAAGTACATGGGCTTCGAGGGACGCGTCGGTCTGACGACGGTCCTCATCGGCCGTGCGAACGTCGAGGACGTCGTCCAGCCTTGGCACGGCACCTCGCTGGATATCCTGCCCTCAGGCCAGATCCCGCCGAACCCGAGCGAGCTGCTCGGGTCGCGTGCCATGACTCGCCTCCTGGGCGACCTCGCAGGAGCCTACGACGTCGTCCTGATCGACAGCCCGCCGCTGCTCCCCGTCACCGACGCTGCCATTCTCAGCAAGCTCGTGGGTGGGACCCTGGTCGTCGCCGGTGCGGACCGCCTCCAGAAGCCGCAGTTGCGGACGTCGCTCGAAGCACTCGGGAAGGTGGACGCACACGTGCTCGGCATCGTGCTCAACAAGGCGCAGCGCAAGGAGCGCGACCGCTACGCATACGAGTACTACAGCAGCGAGGACCCCTCGCTCACCGGCTCCCGCGTGTCCGCGACGCGCTCCAGCCGCCGGACGTCGGCGCCCCAGCCCACTCACGCCAAGCGCTCGACCTGGCCCGGCGAGAAGCTCTCCGCCTCGCGCCGCTAGATCCGCAGAGCCACGCCCCTCGGTGGGCGCGGGCGCTCTCGCACCGGCCCTGCCGGAGCAACGCTGCTCCGGCCAGGGTGCGACGAACGAGCGCACGATGACGGGTCCCTCGTCTGTCTGCAGGACTGTCCTCGACGGTGCAGGCGCTGCCCCCTGGCCGGGCTCGACGAGATCCCGGCGGATGCTCCCCCGACGCCCTTCCGAGCTACCAGCTCTGGCCGCCGTCGGTCGATACGTAAGTCGCGTCGCCCGCCCACAGCCACAGGGCGTCAGGACCACCGGACACGGCGAGAGGACCGTCCCCAGCATCCACGCACGACGTATCGTCCAGCGCGGCACCATCGACGGTGGTCAGCACGACGGCGACGTCGTCGTCACAGCTCTCGTGGGCCCCTGCCAGGATGAAGCCACCGTCCCGCACGCCGATCGCGGAGGCGGTGATCGGCGCCTCGGTCTCCTCCCAGGACGCGCCTCCGTCGGAGGTGAGCGCGAGATCGCCGTCCCGGCAGAGCAGCGCGGCGTCGGTGGCGTCGAGCGCGGCGAGGTCGACCGCCTCGCACGGTGCTGCGACCGTGCCGGCCGGCGTCGCCATCGTCGCTCTGTCCGAGGGGATCAGGTACCAGGAGCCTTCGAGGTACTGGTCGTTGCTGAGCCAGCTGGAGCCCGCGGTGGACGAGGAGAGGTACGTCGGCTCGCAGTCGGCCGCTCCCCCGATCGCGAAGAGCGTCTGCGGCCCGAGGACGCGCACCCTGCTCACCGGCGCCAGGTCGAGCGCCAGCTCCTCCCAGCTCTCGCCACCGTTGCTGGTGCGCTCGAGAGTCGCCGGGTCCGAGCAGTCACCGACCTCTGCCCGCCAAGCCGTCGCGGCGTCGGCGCCGACGATGATCCGCTCGGCCGGCTCACGCCGGTCGGGCTGTTCGCTCGGCGTCGGGAGCTCCACCGGCTCCCGCTTCGCCGGCGGCTCACCTTCCGCAGCTTCCGCCGGGCTCGCCGACGGCGCAACCTCGGGGGCGCCGCCGTCGACACCGGGCGCCGGTCGAACGACGAGGAGTCCGATGAGCACGATGTTGAGGACGACGAGTGCCCCAAGTCCGAGGACGGACCACGGGCGGCTGGAGCGGAACGGCATGGACTTCACCTCAGGGACGACGGGACCGAGCAGAGCCCGGGCTGGGCGACCCGCGCGGGACACGGACGGTCAGGGACCGAGGAACACCTGCGAGCACAGCAGCTTGACGCCGTCGGGCACGCAGCCGATCCCGATCTCGGTGAGGTCGGGATCGATGATGTTGGCGCGGTGGCCGGGCGACCCGAGCCACGCCTCCACCACATCCATCGGCCGCGCTGTGCTGTTGACGAGGTTTTCCGCCGCCGTGGTCACCGGCGCGCACCGGTCGATGACCGGCTTCAGCGGGGCGTGGACAAGCTCCTCCTGCCCGACGAGGGCCTGGGCACGTTCGAGAGCGGCCTCCCGCGCACAGTCCGAGTACTCGAGGCCGGGCAGCCCCTCCTCGTCGCGCGCCTCGTTGGTGAGCTCGGTCAGCTCGTCCGCGTAGGCAGCGGGGTCGGACGTGGCCGTCGGCGAGGCGGCGGCAGAGGGCTCGTCGGTCGAGGACCCTAGGGCGTCTTGCGGCGCGCCGCACGCGGGAAGGAGGAACAGAGCGACGAGCATTGCCGTGAGGCGGTGGCGACGGCGCGCGTGCGGGTCACGCACTGGGCAAGCTCCCTCCCGGACGCTCAGAGGGCCCCTGCGATTGCTCGCAGGGGCCCTCCGAAGACGGTCGTGACGATGGGGCGTCAGGCAGTGACCTTGCCGCGGCGGGCCAGGAACAGAGCCGCGCCACCGACGAGCAGCAGCACGACGCCACCGATGATGAGCGGGGTAGCGGTCGCACCCGTCTCGGGGAGGGACGGGCCGGCGGCGCCGCCCGTGCCCTCGCCGGCGCCGGGAGCAGCGGTGGCCCCACCGTCGCCGGGAGCGGGGGTGACCCCACCGTCGCCGACAACGACCTGGAAGGTCTCGATGACGTTGCCGTCAGCGTCGGTGGCGACGATCTGGTAGACCGCCTCAGCGTGAAGCGTGACGCTGAAGACGGCGGCGCCGTCGACGGAGGTCTTGGTCAGGGACTTGGTGCCGGCGATCTCGATGTCGTCGTCCTCCACGGCGTCCGAGGAGATCGTGAGCGTGACGTCGGTGCCGGAGGGCGCCTGAACGGTGACCGTGAAGGCCTCGCCCGGAGCCGGGTTGGTCGTGGAGATCACTGCGTCGAAGTCGTCCTCACCATAGGTGGCGAACGCAGCGGTCGGTGCGAGCACGAGCAGAGCGGCCGCGAGCAGGCCAGCGAATGCGCGTCGGATCATGGTCTTCCCCCATTGGGTCGTCAGGACCGTGTCGGTCGATCGGTCGGACTTAAGGTTATCGGCTACTGTCGACATGTCAACGCGGTCGAGATGTACCTCTCACCGCCCGGCCCCGGAGTCGTCCTCAGGACCGCGTCCTCAGTGAAACCCGGACCCGTGGTGATGTCGAACTGGGTGATGACGGAATCTCCTGGGCTGAGACTGACCCGCCGGCCGACGACCACCTGCTGGTCGTGCACCTGGGGGAACGCGCCGACCTCGTCCGCGTTCGGGTCACGCACGTCCGTGATTCGACCACCGGTGGGGGCGTAGACGAGGAGGTTCGAGCGCATGTCGCCCTCCTCCACGATCCGACCGGCGCCGACCACGGACGGCGGCAGGTCCGGCGCGTCGTCGGGCACGTCGGACGCGAGCGTGACCGTGACGGTGAGGTCCTGGTTGCCGTTGGCGTGGCACTGCTTGGCCTCGATCTCGACCTCCATCCGCTGGTAGTACGCGATCTTGGCCTCGCTCAGGTCGTTGACGTAGACGCCGACGACGGGGGCGCCGCGGCCGTCGTCCCCGCGGAGCTCGCCACTCAGTGACGTCCCGCTCAGCAGCTCCTGCTCGTCCTCGTGAGCCGACCAGACGAACATGCGTCCCTCGTCCGCAGCTTGCACAAGCGCCGCCACGGTAGCGGCCGGCGCTGCCTCGCCGTCCATGACGGCGGAGAAGATCTCCGCAGCGGCGACCTCGAAGAACTCGTCCTGGGCGCCGGTGTCCTCGATGTACCGGTACACCCCGTTGAGCATGATGTCCGCGGCGTTGTCCGCGTTCAGCTGGGCGTCGCCCTCGAACATCTCTGACGAAACACCCAGGGCGCCGAGCTCGTCCTCGTCGAGACCGATCGGCCCGGTGGCCTCGAGAAGCTCACCGAGCGCGACCGGGTCCAACGACAGGACGCCGTCGACCTCCCCGCCCACGCCCTCGCTCCACATCGCCCGGATGATCTCGGCGCTGCGAGGAAAGTCCGGCGTCGCGGTGACGTTGCCCGGGAAGCGGGCCAGCTGGGTGCCGAAGAGGGCGACCTCGGTCTCCGTCAGCTCGACCGCCCCGTCGCCGAAGTATCCGACCTCGCCCGCCGAACGCTGCTCGACCAGCTCGATCGCGCCATCGTCTGCACGGACAAGGAGAAAAGCGCCCGTCAGGCCGCCCGTCGCACGGGGCTCGGCGTTGTTCTGCACCATGAAGATGTAGTCGCGCGACTCGTCCGCGCCGAGCATCGGCGGGATGAGCTGGACCGCGCGCGACGCCGTCGCGGTGAGACCGGCGAGCTCGCCCACCTGGCCCTTAAGGTTGTCGATCTGGTCGCCGAGCAGGCCGACGAGCTCGTTCGAGTCCACCGAGTCGAGACGGTCCCTGCCCGCGAGCACAGCATCGTTCGCAGCGACGACGCGGGGAGCCACCTCCGTGAAGGGGGCGAGGTCGATTCGACCGTCCTGCGGAGCGAGCCGCGCGGGGGCCACGATGTCCGTGGCGGCGACGAGGTCGGGGAGCGCGTCCGCGGCCAGGTCGTCGACCACGACCGTGGCGGTGCGGACGGCCTCGACGTTGGGGCCGGCCCACGGCAGCCTCGCCGCGACCGCCCAGTGCGGCCCGGCAACGGCGTCCCGGGCGGCACTCGTGTGCTCGCGCAGGTCAACCGCCGTGGAGCTCGCGGCGTCGGTCTGCCCGCCCAGCGCCTCCTGGCGCAGCTCGGACACCAGCGGCATCGCCGCCCGCATCTCCACGACCGCGGTCCGCCCCTGGAGGGCGAAGAGGACCAGGAGGGCGATCAGGCCGAGCAGGATGCCGACGATGACGAGCGCCAGCACCGTGCGGTTGCGGCCCTTCTTCTTGCGACGACGACGCGACGTGCCACCGCCGTCGGTGGTGCTGCTGGTCGCCGCACGGGCACCAGGGCGCATGTCACGGGTGGCGGAACCGCCGTCGTCGTCGAGCCAGCTGGGGAAGTTGTCCGTCACGGGGACCATCACATCACGGCCCGACAGGTGACGACCTCCTCCCCTGGTGCTATCCCGTGAGAGAGCGGAAGGCGCGCGTCTGCCAGGCGGCGTAGGACTCGTCCGCCTCGACGAGCACCTTGTGGCTCACGAGCGCCAGGGGTCGCAGGTGGGCGATGAGCGGCTCGCAGTCCGGCCCGCGGCCGCGAACCTGCCCGGCGATCAGCCACGGCTCGATGCCGCTGTGGACGAGGTGGGAGTGCCGGGTGAGCTGACGCGCGATCCACGTGCGCGAGCCGGCGCCCCACCACGGCTCGGGGCACATCGGCCAGGCCGGAACGCCCGGCAGCAGGTTACCGCTCTCGCGTTCGCGCCGGTTGCTCGTGTCCGAGTCGTCCGGGCTGTAGCTGAACCGGAGATACACGTCGTCATGCGCGCTGCACGCGCGCACGACGTCGCTGAGCGTGACCAGGACCGGCAGCTCGTGGCCGCCGCGCTGGGGCTGGTACATGCCGGTGTTGGCGCCCGACGGGTTGATCAGAGCCATGACTACCCCTTTGCACCGTTGCTCCGGCTCCCGGGATACGTGAACCGGTGACGACAAGTCTCCTCCCGCGCCCGTGGACACGCCATCCCACCAGGGGTCGATGTCGATAGGCTCAAGGCCTACTGGCGACGGGAAGGGACGGCCATGGCGGCATACCGATCGGGTGAGGACTTCACGCTCCTCATCGTCTGCACGGGAAACATCTGCCGCTCCCCCGCCATCGAACGGCTCTTCCGGTCCGCCTTCGCCCCCGAGAGCGGGATCGCGGTGCACAGCGCCGGGACCGGGGCGCTCGTGGGCGAGCCGATCCAGCCGCCGATGGTCGCCCTGCTCGAACGGGCCGGTGTTTCCGCGGACGGCTTCGCCGCCCGGCGGGTCACCGAGCCGATGGTCGCCGGGGCGGATCTCGTGCTGACCGCGACGCGTCAGCACCGCGCCGACGTCGTGGACCATGTGCCCGCCGCCGTCCGGCGCAGCTTCACGCTGCGGGAGTTCGCCCGGCTGGCCGCCGCCGTCGACCCCGCCGAGCTGGACAACGTTGCCGGTCCCGGCGCCCGGCCAGCCGAGCGTCTGGCGGCTCTCGTGCCCCTCGCGGCGCGGGAGCGGGCGCAGGTGCCCGCCGAGCTGGACGACATCGTCGACCCGTACCGGCGCTCCGACGAGGTGTACCAGGAGTCCTTCGACCAGCTGCTCGACGCCGTGCGGGTCGTGGCACGGGTGGTGCTGGGAGTCGGGGCGACCGCCTGACACCCGCGGTTTCGCGGCCGGCTCGGCTCAGTCCGCGTAGCGGAGCTGGCGCTGCAGACCGGCGAGGAGGATGTCGAGGCCCTGGTCGAGCTCCGTGACGCCGTCGTAGGTGGCGAGCTCGTCGGCGAGCGCGCGCACGCGGGGGAACTCGCTCCGCGGGAGGCGGTGGAGCCCCAGGCGGAGCAGGGCATCGCTCTCGTCGGGGTCCGCGACCACTTCCTGCAGCTCGGTGAGGACGTGGCCGTAGAGGAAGCCGAAGTAGGCACGGTAGACGTGGAGCGCGTCGGCCGGTGAGAAGCCGGCGTCGACGAGGAGGTCGAGCAGCACCTCGAGCGGCCGCAGGGTGCCGAGCGGACGCAGCCCGAGCGGCGTGGCGAGCGGGCGCGTGACGAGCAGTGGCACCATGCGGGGATGAGCGACCGCCAGCGCGCGGAAACGGTGGGCCACCCGCCGCAGCTCCGCGGTCCAGTCCGTCGCGCCCGGCGTGGTCACGAGATCGGCCATGACGCTCTCGACGAGGCTGTCGACCAGCGCGTCGCGGCTCTCCGCGTAGCGGTACAACGCCATGGCGTTGCAGCCCAGCTCGCGAGCGAGGCCACGCATCGTCAGCGCCTCGGCACCGCCGTCGTCGACGATCTCGAGCGCGGTCGCAAGGACCCGTTCGCGGCTCAACGGCTCCCGACGGCGCTCTCTGGCCTGACGGGCGGCGTCGTCGTGCGCGGGTGTTCCTGCCCCTACCACTGAGCTCCTTCCGCGAGGTCGGCGCCAGATTAGCGCTCGATCTCGCTTGCGTGGGTATACACCGTAGACGTACGGTGTTAACCTGCGCAAGAAACGGCGTGGACCGCGGGTCTCGACCCGCCCCGGCACGACACTCTCCGCACGGCGCTCGGCGTACCGCCGAGACTTGCAGAGGCGAACGAACTCCTCCCGCCAGCGGGTCGATCATCATCTACACCGACGAGGGCACGCACGTCCTTACGGGAGAGACGAGGCCACCATGTCCACCCAATCTCAGCTCCCCGAGCCCGCAGCGGGCAGCGTCACGCTCATCGCGTCACCGGACCGCGTCCGCCTCGTCCTCAGCGGTGAGCTCGACATGCTCATGAAGGTCGAGCTCCTCGACGCCGTCCACGAGGCCGTCCTGCACGACGTCCCGGTCGAAGTGGACGTCCGCGACGTCACGTTCATGGACTCCTCGGTGCTCGCCGCGCTCAGCCGCCTCATCCAGGCCACTCGCCAGCGCCCGACCTTCATCAGCCCGCCCCCGGTGGTCCGCTTCCTCCTCGACGTCACCCGCATCGGCGACCTCGTCGACATCGTCGGCGTCGACAACGAGCCCCTCGAGCCCAGCAGTGCGGAGCAAGCCTTCCCGGGCACCACCTCTGCCTGACCCGGTCCGCCCTCGCGACCTCCGTCCACGGTAGGCGACCGGCACGCCGCACCAGCAGCGAGCGCGGAGTCGGGCCCGCTCACGCCGTCGCGGTCTCCCGGCCCTCCTCCACCCCGTAGGTCCCGGACGCGAAGGGCACCGGTCGCAGGACGCGCGAGACCACCCCGCCGTCGAGCACCTCGGTGTCCACGACGTCGAAGCCGCTCGGGGCCGCGCCGTCGTCGAACAGCCGCTTGCCCGCCCCGACGACAACCGGGAACTCGATGACCCGGTACTCGTCGACGAGCCCCTCGTTGTGCAGCGTCTGGATCAGCTGCCACGAGCCGTGGACCTGCAGCTCCTCCCCCGGCCGCTCCTTGAGGGCGCGGACCGAGGCGGCGACGTCGGCGGCGACGACGCTCGCCGTGTTGGCCCATGTCGGCGTGGTGAGGGTGGTCGACACGACGTGCTTGGGCAGGCCGTTGAGGGCGGCGGCGACCGTGTCGGCCGGGTCGGTGACCTGCGGCCAGTAGCCGGCCATGATCTCGTAGGTGACGCGGCCGAAGAGCAGCTCGCTGGTCCGCTGGAACCAGCCGTCGACGACGGCGCCGAAGCCCTCACCGGCCACCGGGACCATCCACCCGCCGCGGTCGAAGCCGCCGCTGGGGTCCTCCTCCGGGCCGCCGGGGCCCTGCATGACGCCGTCGAGGGAGACGAAGGTGTGAACGGTGAGCCTCATGCTCGGGATCCTTCCTGGTTCAGGTGTGCTGTCCCAGGTGTGGACCCCAGGCACGGGGCGAACTCATCGGGGCAGCGGGTCGGGCTGCTCACCCGCGACGCAGGACTCGACCAGCACCAGCGCGCAGGTGTGGCCGACCTCGCGCAAGAGGGGACTTTGGACCCCTCAACCGGGGGGTCGGACGGGCGTATGTATGGGGTGCACCCTTTCTCTCCCCGGGAGCCCCGCCGTGACCACTGCACCCGTCCTGTCCCACCTCGCCTCCCGCGACCACGCCGAACGCGTCCTGTCGGCACTGCATCGCGACGACGTCACCCGCCTTCTCGGTGGCCAGGCGGCCCCCACGCCACCCCAGGTGGCGACCACGCTGCGTGCGCTCGCCGACTTCCCGCTGTGCCTCCGCATCCTGCCCCAGGGCGCCCGCCGGCAGCGCGGCGGCGACCCGGCCACCGGCCTCGCGTCGTACCTCGCGGGCTTCGCCGACCACCTGGCCCATCACGAGCTGCGCACGCCCTACGACCCCCGCTACTGGATCCTCGGCGAGCCGGTCACCGTCCGGCTGCAGCGGCTGCTGTCGACCGGCGTCGTCCTCGACGGCGCCCGCCCGACCCCGCAGCAGAGCGCCGCGACCCTGCTCGCGCTGGCCGACACGCGCGCCCTGGAGCTGCCGCGCCGGATGGTGGAGGTCGCCGGTGACGGTGACCTGCCGTGGAACGGGGCGACCGGCATCGGGCGGTTCTTCCGGGACCTCGCCGACCTCGTCCGCTGAGGTGCCGGGTGCGTCCCCGCGAGCGGTCGCTGGCCGCGCCGGTGCTGAGCGGGTCAGGCGTCGGTGCGGCGGCAGGACAGCCTGTCGCGCCGCGGGGCGATGGGCGCGACTCCGGAGCGCTGCGGATCTCCTACACGGCGTCGCCGACGGCGCCGAGCCAGGGGTCCAGCCCGTCCCCCTCACCCGCCCACGACCCCAGCCCGCCGGCGAGCTCGACGTCGGTGAGCAGGACCTCCTGGAAGGCGTCGACGACCCGGCGCGGCTCGCCGCCCACGCCGGTGACGACGAGGTGCGTGCGCGGCTCGCCGTCCCACGTCCCGATGCGGCCGATGCTCACGTCACCGACCGCCCCGTCCCACGCGCACGCGAGGCGGGGCCGGCTCGCGACCCAGAAGTGCCCCTTGCTGCGCACGGCCGCCCCGCCCAGCTCCTCGGCCCGCTCCATGAGCCGCTCCGGGTGGACCGGCCGCCATGAGCTGAGGTCGACCGTCCAGACGTCCTCGGCCGGCTCCGCTCCGGTGGCCGAGACGGCCAGTAGGTCACCGCGCCTGGGATCCGGACGGGCGTCGAGGAGCCGGTCGGTGGGGACCGCGTACCAGGGAGCGAGCCGGTCCGGCCCCACGAGGTGGGCGACCAGCGCCTGGGCCCGCTCGTCGCCGTCGCCCGAGACGAGGACGACGTCGGCCGTCTCGAGCTGGCCGACGACGACCTCCCCGATCGTGCGGTCGTCCTCCGGCGCCGCCCCCAGCCCACGGTCGCCGAGCCGGTCGCCGCTCGCGAGGTCGTCGAGGAGCGCGTCGAGGTCGACGACGGTCGCGACTCCCGCGGGCACCGCGCCCGGGACCGTCCGCAGCGCGTGGAGGACCGGGACGGCCTCGATCGCCGTCGGCAGCGCGAGGACGACCGCCGCGGGGCGCTGGGCGACCAGCTCCTCGAGCGTCGGCAGGATGTCCTCCCGCGTGGCGCAGGACGCGCAGGCGTGGTCGAGTCGCCGCTCCGTGTCGGACCGCACCCCGGACGCGTCGTAGACCACGCGACGCAGGGCGCCTGTGTGGACGTCGATGTCGTGCTGCAGGACGACGGCGCCGGGGATGTCGCAGAGCAGTGCGCCCGCGGCGGACCCCCGGAGCACCTCGTCGGTGGTGCACAGCGTGATGACGGGGACCTCGCTCACTGCTCGGCACCCCGCTGCCCGTACCGGCGGCGGAAGCGCTCGACGCGCCCCTCGCTGTCGAGCACCCGCGAGCGCCCCGTCCAGAACGGGTGGCTGGCGGAGGAGATGTCGACGTCGTAGACGGGGTAGGTCCTGCCGTCCTCCCACTCGACGGTCTCCTCCGGCCGGAGGGTGGAGCGGGTGAGGAAGGCGACGCCGGCACCGGCGTCGCGGAAGACGACCGGGCCGTACTCGGGATGGATGCCGGACTTCATCAAGCGCCTCCTGCTATTGTTGTTGAGATCGATTCTCATTATCGTACAGGAGGTCCCCGTCATGTCCGCCCACTGCCAGGTCACCGGGAAGGCGCCGAGCTTCGGCCGTCGCGTCTCCCACTCCCACCGACGGACGTCGCGCCGCTTCAACCCCAACATCCAGGCCCGCCGCTACTGGGTGCCGTCGCTCGGCCGCAACGTGCGGCTGCGGGTGTCCACCACGGGCATCAAGATCATCGACAAGCGCGGGATCGACGCCGTCGTCGCCGACATGCTCGCGCGCGGGGAGAAGCTCTGATGGCCGGCAAGCGCACCGACGTGCGCCCGATCATCAAGCTCCGGTCCACGGCAGGGACCGGGTACACCTACGTCACCCGCAAGAACCGCCGCAACACCCCCGACCGCCTGACCATGCGGAAGTTCGACCCCGTGGCCCGCCGCCACGTCGAGTTCCGGGAGGAGCGCTGATGGCCAAGAAGAGCAAGATCGCCCGGGACGCCCAGCGCCGCGAGATCGTCGAGCGCTACGCCGACCGTCGCGCGGAGCTCAAGCGCGCCGCCGTCAACCCGAACCTGCCCGACTCCGAGCGCCGGGCCGCCATCCGCGCCCTGCACAAGCTCCCCCGCGACGCGAGCCCCACACGCCTGCGCAACCGCGACGTCGGTGACGGCCGCCCGCGCGGCCACCTGCGCAAGTTCGGCATCTCGCGGATCCGCTTCCGCGACATGGCGCTGCGCGGGGAGCTACCCGGCGTGCGCAAGTCGAGCTGGTAGCCCACATCCGCAACCCCACCCCGAGCACGACGCTCCCCGACGTGCCCCGACCCAGGAGGTCCCATGAAGGTCCGCTCGTCTCTCAAGTCGCTCGCCAAGCAGCCCGGTGCGCAGGTGGTCCGCCGTCGCGGGCGCATCTACGTGGTCAACAAGCAGAACCCGCGCTTCAAGGGTCGCCAGAAGGGCTGACCCCGCCCGCTCGGCCGGGGTGACATGGACACAGGAGTCATTCTCATCTAACATGAACATATTGCAATCTTTTCATACATATGGTGGAGTGTGACGTGCACGAGGAACCTGGTCTGGCAGATGCGGCACAGCTGTTCAAGGTGCTCGGCAACGAGTCGAGACTGAGACTGCTGCGCCTCGTCGGCCAGGAGCCGCGGACAGTGGGAGCACTGGTGGAGGTGGCCGCGATGTCACAGCCACTGGTCTCCCAGCACCTGCGAACCCTGCGTCAGGCCGGACTGGTTGCTGCCCAACGCAGTGGCAGGGAGGTCGTCTACTCCCTCGCCGACCGCCACGTCGAGCACGTGGTGGACGACGCCCTCGCGCACGTCCAGGAACCGGTGGCCCGCGGGGCCACGCCGAACGATGGGGAGCACTCATGAGCACCACGCATGCCGAGGCCGAGCACACCACCACCGAGCACGAGCACGGCGAGGCCTGCGGCCACGAGGCCGTGGAGCACGGTGACCACACGGACTACGTCCACGACGGTCACAAGCACGCCGCGCACGGTGACCACTACGACGAGCACTGATCGTTCCCGGCGCGGGGGAGGCGCGGCCACGGCCGCTCCTCCCCCGCTGCTGTGCCGGAGGAAGGACTCGCATTGCCCCGGCCCGTCCCCGTCATTGCACTCACCGGGTATCTCGGAGCGGGAAAGACGAGCCTGCTCAACCACGTCCTGCGGCAGCCAGGCGCCCGCGTGGGCGTCGTCGTCAACGACTTCGGTGACCTCAATGTCGACGCCGGCCTCGTCACCGGGCAAGTGGACGAACCGGCGGCGATCACCGGCGGCTGCCTGTGCTGCCTGTCCGACACCGACGAGCTCGACTCGGCCCTCGAGCGCCTCGCGAGTCCGCGCCTGCGGCTCGACGCGATCATCGTCGAGGCCAGCGGCCTCGCCGACCCCGCGACCCTCGCGCGCCTCATCCGTTTCAGCGGTACCGACGGCGTGCGCCCCGGTGGCATCGTCGACGTCGTCGATGCCGTGCGGCACCACGAGACCGTCGACCGCGACCCGAGACCGCCGGCTCGCTACGGCGTCGCGTCCCTCGTCGTGGTGAACAAGCTCGACCAGCTGCCAGCCGCCGAGCGCGACGCCGCCGTCGACGCCGTCGCCTCCCGCGTCCACCAGCTCAACCCGCGCGCGCACGTCGTCGGCGCCGTCGGCGGGCGCATCGACCCGGGGCTCCTCTACGACGTCGCAGACCCGGCCGAGGACCCGGGCCAGCTCCCGCTGCGCGAGCTGCTCCTCGCCGACACCGGGTCGCACCCGCACGTCCACGCCGACTCCGTCACCGTCACCGCACCCGGCGGCGCCGACCCGGCGCGCGTCGTCGCCCTCCTCGAGGACCCGCCGCCGGGGGTCTACCGCATGAAGGGCACCGTGACGGTGCGCCCCGGCACGGTGTGGCGCTCCTACACCGTCAACGTCGTCGGCCACTCCCTCCACGTGGCTTCCTCCCGCCACGCCGCACCGGGCAGCGAGCTCGTGGCGATCGGCCTCCACCTCGACGGGGAGGCCGTGCGGGCCGCCCTCACCGCGGCGGTCGCCCCCGTCGACGGCACGCCGCCGGCCGCCGGGTTCCGCCGCCTCCAGCGGTACCGGCGGCTCAGCCTGTAGGAGCTACTTCTTCGATGAGCTCGCCGGAGTCGTCGGGGGCACCTGCGGCGGCCGCTGCGGAGTGGACCCAGACGGCTTTGGCATCCACCCTCTCGCCTCGAGCCGGCCACCGGGGCGCTGCTGAGGCATCGATGTCACTTCTCCGTCGATCCGGCGGGTGGTGCAGGAGTCGCCGGCGGCGAAGAAGGGCGGTCGCTCCTGCCCACGCGTCCGACAGGGACATACCCCGAGGACTCGCTTCGACGGACCTCTTGCGAGGTCCGGGCCCCTCATCAACCCGACCCGACGAACTCTCGCCAACCACGTCGACCACGTCCGTCGGCGCGACCGCGATGGCTGTGACATCGGGCCGGGTTGCCCTCAAGGACTCTCGGTCAGGCCGCGACCGGCTCCCGGACCGCGCGCTCCTCGCCGTCGGCGACAGATCGCTGCGCGAGCAGCTTCCCGAGCAGCCCGTGCCGGGGCGCCAGCACCCAGGTGAGGACGAAGACCGCCGTCGCGAGGAGCACGATGGTGCCGCCCGTGGGGATGTCGACGGCCCAGGAGAGGTAGAGACCGACGAACGCGCACACCGCACCGATCGCCGGTGCGAGGACCATCATGAGCCCGAGCCGGTCGGTGAGGAGCCGTGCCGTCGCCGCCGGGACGACGAGCAGCGCGATGACGAGGATGTTGCCGATGACCTGGACCGAGACGACCACGGACACGGCGACCATGACGTAGAGCAGGATGTCGAGCGCGAGGATCGGCAGGCCGGCCGAGCGGGCCATCTCCCGGTCCAGGCTCACCGCGACGATCTCCTTGTGGAACAGGAAGGCGAGCAGCAGCATCGCCACGCCCGCCCCCGCGACGACGTAGACGTTGGAGTCCGGGATGCCGGTGATGGAGCCGAACAGGAAGTTCTGCAGCGAGCCCGAGTAGCCCGGCGCGCCCGAGATGACGACGATGCCGAGCGCGAAGGCGCCGACGAAGAAGATCCCGATGACGCTGTCCTCCTTGAGCCGCCGGTTCTGGGAGAACACCGCGACGAAGACCGCCGTGAGGACGCCCGCGACCATGCCGCCGACGACGAGGGAGCCCTGGAGGACGAAGGCGATCGCCAGGCCGGGGAAGACCGAGTGCGCGACCGCGTGGCCGACGAAGACCATCCCGCGCAGCACGACGTGGCTGCCGATGACGCCGCAGACGACCGCCGACATGACGGCGACGAGCAGCGCCTTGGGAAGGAAGGAGAGCAGCGGGTTGCCGAGGTCCTGGAAGAACTCCACAAGGCTGAGCATCAGCGCACCCCCAGCGCGGTCAGCAGCGGGGAGTCGGGGCGGAAGCCGAAGGCCCGGATCCACACGGCCGGGTCGGTGAGCTCCGCGGGCGGGCCCGAGGCGACGACCGCCTGGTTGACGAGGTAGAGGCGGTCGAAGGTGTGCATGGCTCCGGCGAGGTCGTGGGTGGTCATGAGCAGGGCCCGGCCCTCGTCGCTCAGCGCCCTGAAGAGGTCGGTGAGCAGCTCCTGGGTGGGGATGTCGAGGCCGGTGAAGGGCTCGTCGAGCAGGAGCAGCCGCGGGCGCAGCGCGAGCGCGCGCGCCACGAGGACCCGCTGGCGCTGGCCGCCGGACAGCTGGCCCACGGGCCGGTCGCGCAGGTCGGCCATGCCGACCCGCTCGAGCGCCTCGTTGACCGCGCGGAAGTCGTCGACCTTGGCCCGGCGCAGCCAGCCGATGGTCCCGACCCGTCCCGAGAGGACGACGTCGTGCACGCTGATGGGGAACTCCCAGGCAAACTCGTGGCGCTGCGGGACGTGGCCGACCGTCCGCCGGGCGGCCCGCGCGCTGCTGCCCGAGACGTCGACGTCACCCTCGCGGACCGGGACGAGACCGAGCACGGAGCGGATGAGCGTCGTCTTCCCGGCACCGTTGGGCCCGATGAGACCGACGAGCTCCCCGCCCGCGACGGACAGGTCGACGTCACGGAGCACCGGTCGGCCGCCGAGGTCGACGGCGAGGCCGCGCACGGTGAGCTCGGCGCCGCCCGCCCGGGTAGCGGGCGCGGCGCTCTGCTGCGTCGTCGTCATCGCTCATCACCCGGCTCGAGCGCCGCGCGGCGGTCACGCCGCGAGCGCATGACACCAGCGGCGACGATCGCGCCGAACACAAGCACGACGGCGGCGATGCCGATCGCGAGGAGCGGAGCGGCGCTGCCGCCCTCCTCCGCTGCGTCCTCGGCCGCCGGGCCGCCCGCGTCGTCCGCGGCCGTCGCCTCCTCCGTCGCCGACGCCGCGTCCGTCGTCGCCTTGCCGTCGTCGGTGGCCGCCTCCTGCCCGCCCGCGAACGTGGCGGCAAAGGCCTCGGCCGGGTCGGTGTCCTCCCCGACGGCGAAGCGCAGGACGGCGCGCTCGCCGGCGGTCGTGCCGTCGGTGAGCTCACCGCGCAGCTCGACGTCCACGAGGTAGGTGCCGGGATCGGTGAAGACCCAGTTCGCGTGCACGTGGGTGTTGGTGTCGGCCCAGATGTCCTGCGGCTGCGGGTCGTCGGAGGTCCACAGCAGCTCGGCGTCGGCGAAGTTGCCGCTCTGGAGGAACACGGTGAGCTGGCCGGGGCCCTGGACGCCGTGCAGGCGCAGGGTCATTCCGCGCACGAGCTGGTCGACGACCTCGGGGTCCTGACTGTTCCACCCGAGCCACGGCACCTCGTAGTCCTCCGTCTGCGGGATGACGTGGACGTCGGCGCCGGGCTCGGCGTCGATGAACGCGAACTGCTCGTCCTCGGGAGCCGGCAGCACGGCGGTGTCGCCGAGACGGAGCACGAGGTCGTCGAGCTCGCGCCACACGGGCGGCGCGCTCGTGTCGTCGCGGGCCAGCACGGTCCACTCGCCGTCGATGAACCGCGGGCCGATGTCGACGTGGCCGCTGTCGACGACCACCTGCGCAGTCCCGATCTCCTCCCCCCGGTCGACGTTCTGGTCGAGGCCGTCCTCGATGGACGCCGCGGCCGGTAGGACGGCCGTGAGCAGGAGGGCGGCGCCGGTGAGCGTGGCGAGGGCGTGGGGTCGGGACACGGGTTTCCTTGGTCTGGTGGTGGGGCGCATCAGGACAGGCACTCCCGCAGCGTGTCGGCGTTGAACCGCATCATCTCGACGTAGTTCGTCACGGTGTCGTCGAAGGTGTCCCCGTAGATGGGGCACACCTCGACGTCGAGGTCCTCGGCCGTCTCGACGAGCGTGGAGGAGCGGGCGATGAGGTTCGGCTCGAGGAACACGGCCGGGATCTGGAGGTTGCGGATCGTCTCGACGAGCCGGCGGCGCTCCTGCATGCTCGGCTCGGTCGCCGGGTTCGGGGTGACGAAGCCGGCGATGTCGATGTCGTAGGCGGCGGCGAGGTACCCGAAGGCGTCGTGCGTGGTGACGAGGTAGCGCCGCGACGGCGGGATCTGGGCGATCGTCTCCTCGACGTACGTGTCGAGCTCCTCGAGCTCGGTGAGGTAGGCGTCCGCGTTGGCGCGGTACTCCGCCGCCCCCGCGGGGTCGATCTCGCTCACCGTGTCCCGGATGATCTCGACGTAGGACTGGGCGTTGGCGACGTTCTGCCACAGGTGCGGGTCGATCTCCCCGTGAACGTGGGCGCCGAGCACCGCCTGGGGAAGCTGGTAGACCTGCTCGCCCGCGCGGCCGAGGAAGCGGAAGCCCGGGTCGGGCGGGATCTCGTGCAGCGCGCGGGTGGGGACGTCGATGACGACGTCGTCCGCCGCGTGGACCTGCTGCGTGAGCTCGCCGCCGCCGTGGGGGTCGGCGTAGACGTAGACCTCCCCCTCGTCGAGGTCGACGGCGAGGTCCGCGTGGCCCTGGGACAGCACGGTGGAGCCCTCGTGGCCGGGCACCGAGTGCGGGTCGACGCCGACGGCGAAGGTGAAGGTGGTCTCCGGGGCCACCGCCACCTCGGACCCGTCGTCGACGGTGAGGTCGGCGGCCAGGGTGAGCTCGTAGATGCCCGGCTCGGTGAAGGCCCAGCTCATGTGGGTGTGGGCCTCCGGGGGCAGGCTCGTCACGTCGTCGTCGTCCAGGCCGTCGCTCGAGTCGACGTAGAAGGCCGGGTTGCCGAAGGTCTCGGTGAGGTAGGCGACGAGCTCGCCGGGGCCGGTGACGTCGGTGGCGCGCAGCTCGACCTTGGAGGTGCGCGAGGCGCCGTGCTGCTCACCGTCGCCCCGCACCCGCAGGCCCAGCCACACGGTGTCGAGCGAGACGTTCTCCACGAGCGGGATGATCTCCGCCGCGTACTTCACCGCGGCCTCGGCGAGCGCCACGTTCGGGACACCCGCCGGAAGGTTGCCGTCGATCGTCCGGATGATGGAGTGGTCCTCGAGGAGCATGTAGTTGGAGAAGGCGGCGTCGGCGTAGACCACCGACCGCACGTCACGCAGCGTGGGCTCGTAGCTGTGCGGGTCGGCGCCCGTGGGGACGAGCTGGACGACGTCCATCCGGTCGCCGACGACGTGGCGCGCGAGGTCGGCGAGGATGCCGGTAGTCGCGAGGACCGAGAGCTCGTCCACTGCTGAGCGGTCCGCGGGGGTGCCGCCGCACGCGGCGGGGAGCAGCGTGCCGGCGGCG
Source organism: Georgenia satyanarayanai (assembly GCF_009193135.1). Classification (GTDB taxonomy): domain Bacteria; phylum Actinomycetota; class Actinomycetes; order Actinomycetales; family Actinomycetaceae; genus Oceanitalea; species Oceanitalea satyanarayanai. Next base: position 20,739 of record NZ_VUKC01000005.1, on the reverse strand, counting down.
ACAACGGCGGCCGCGGCGCGACGGCGGGAGCGGGGTGTCCCCGCCCCCCGCCCGCGGGAGGAGCCGCGGTGGGGGGCGGGGTGCATGTCAGGCGCGGGCACGGATCCGTCGCGAGACGAGGACCGCGACCGTGCCGAGGACGAGGCTGGCCAGTGCCGCGCCGAGCGGTGCGACGTCCGCACCCGTCTGCGCGAGCCGGCACGGCTCGCCGGAGGCGGTGACGCCCCAGCCGGGTCGCGGCGCGTCCTCGTCGGACGCGGCGTCACCCGTCGTCGTCATGGTGGCCGTCGTCGTCGTGGCGGCGGTGGGCGCGGCGGTCGACGGGTCGTCCTGGCCCACGGAGAAGCGGAGCGTGTCGGTCACGCTCTCGCCGTCGGCGCTCAGCGTGAACGTCACCGCGTAGTCGCCCGCTTCGGTGAAGACCCAGTTGCCGTGCTGATGGGTGTTGGCCGGGATGGTGTACGTCGTCGGGCCGCCGACGGAGTCGACGACGCGCTGGCCGACGAGGTCACCGAAGGTCCCGTTGAGGAACACCGCGAGCTCACCTGGCCCCTCGACGGACTCGAGCCTCAGCTCGACGCCGTCGGCGCCGGGACCGTTGACGACGGTCTCGTGCTGGGTGTTGAAGCCCAACCACGGCACGCCGGGCTCCTGAACCTGCTGGATCATCCACACGTCCTGTCCCTCAGGGGCGATGAACGCGAGCTCCGCGGGGACCGAGTCCGCCTCGCGGCGGGCGTGCTCGTCGTCGAGGACGAAGACGACGTCACTCGGGTCCCGCCACACCGGCGGTGCGGTGCGGTCGTCCTTCACCTGCATGGTGAAGGACCCGTTGACGACCGCGGGGCCGAAGTCGAAGTGGCCCTCGGTGCCGTAGGTGACGTCCGCCGGCGCGGAGCTGCCACCGGTCTGCCGGCCACTGGTGGACTGCCCGGAGCCCCCGGTCACTCCCGGGACAGGGAAGCACTGGGGCGCCCCGCCCGTGCCGTTCCCACCCGGGGTGGCGGGGCCGGGCGTGGGCCGCGGCTTCGGGGTGCCGGGGCCCGGGTCGGGCGTAGGCGCGGGGTCCGGACTCGGTTCGGGGTCGGGCGTCGGCTCCGCTGCTGCGAGGACCGTGACGCCGGCCCAGCCGACGAGCTCGTTCTCGGCGTCGACGACGGAGAGCCGGTGCGCGCCGAACGCAGCGGAGGCGGGGATCGTGGCGACGAACGTGCCGTCGTCAGCCTGCACCCAGCCGTTGGTGGCCGCGACCGGCTCGGAGTGGAGGAACGCTGCGGCGTAGCCGTCGCCCAGTGACGGAGCGGAGACGACGACCTGCTCGCCGGCACGCACCTGGTCCCTGTCGAGAGTGACGCCACCGCGGTTGTCGTGGGTGAGCTCGTCGTCCGCCGGCGCCTGCGGGGCCGTCGTCGGGACCTGGACGCAGTCGCGGTAGTCGGCGGGGAGGTCCTCACCGACGGTGAAGAGGTATCGGCCGGTGTTCGTCGTGCGCTCGGCGCCCGAGCTCGACACCGTCGCGCTCACCGTGAGGTAGTAGGCACCCGGCTCGGTGAAGGCCCAGTTCGCGTGGGCGTGGGCGAGGAAGTCCTGCTCGATGGTGCCGGGCAGGGCGTACCCCCCGTCGGCGAGCAGGGAGCCCACCTGGCCGAAGGAGCCGTTGGTCCACATAAGGACCTCGCCGGGCCCGTCGACCTCGCTGACGTCGATCTCGACCGTGTCGTAGTGACCGGCGAGCGGCTGGCTCTCCCAGCCCGGCCAGAGGAGGTCCTGGTTCTGGGCCAGGGGCAGGTGATGCACCGTCTCGCGCTGCAGCTGCGGCGGGATGGCGGCGACGGCGGGCAGCTCGACCCGGGCCGCCTCCTTGACGTGGAGCTCGACGTCCTCGGGACGTCGGATCTCGTGCGGGGAGACGGTGTCGTCCTTGAGGGCGAGCGTCGGGGCACCGTCGACCATGGAGAGGTAGAACGCGTCGACGTGGCCGCGGTCGATCCGGGTGTCCCAGCACTGTCCGGGCTCCGGGCTCGGCTCCGGGTCGGTCGGCTCCGGGCTCGGCTCCGGGTCGGTCGGCTCGGGCTCCGGCTCTGGGGCAGGGGTGACCTCGACGGTCACGGGCGTGGAGGTGACGACGTCGGTGCCGTCGATGACAACGGTCGCACGCAGCTGCTCGCCGTCGGTGTCGGCGGTCCCGGCATAGATGGCACCGGTCTGCCCCTCGACGGCGGACCAGGTCGCGCCGTCGTCGGTGGAGGACTCCCAGCGGTAGGTCGCGCCCTCGACGATCAGGTCGGGCGTGGCCGCGAGGGTGACTGTGGCGCCCTGCTCGTAGGGGTTGGCCAGGCCGTCCACCGTGAGGGTGGTCGGCAGCTCGGGCTCGGGTTCCTGGACGGAGAGTGCGACGGGCTCGGAGACGACGCTGGTCTCCCCCACCGTCACGACGGCGCGCAGCTGCTCGCCATCGACGTCGGCGGTGCCGGTGTAGGTGCTGGTGGTCTGGCCCTCGACCGTGGCCCACTCCCCGCCGGGGACGGCGGACTGCCAGGACCAGGCGACGTCGGCGACGTCGGGGTACTGCGCCGCGGTCAGCTCGACGACGTCACCGGTCGCGTACACCGCCGCCGGCGCGGAGACTGTCACGGTCTCGGGCACGCGGTCGAAGTCTCCGACGGAGAAGAGGTAGCGGGCGCTGTTGGTCCCGACCATCTCGCCAGTCGCCTCGTCGAGGACCTCGGCGCTCACCGTGAACCAGTAGTCACCCGGTTCGGTGAATACCCAGTTCGCGTGGACGTGGGCGAGCAGGGTCTGGGTGATGGTGCCCGGCAGCTGGACGTCGCCGCCGTCGAGCAGCGGCACGAGGTTCCCGAAGGCGCCCGAGGACCACAGGAACACCTCACCGGGACCCTCGACGTCGGAGACGTGGATCTTCACCGGCACGTCGTAGCTGCTGCCACCAAGCCCAAGACTGTCCCAGCCCGGCCACAGCAGGTTGTAGTCCTGCGAGAGCGGCAGGTAGTAGCCCGAGGTGCCGTGCAGCGCCTCGGGGAGGGCCGCCACCGCGGGGAAGTCGATTCTCGCCTCCTCCTTGACGTGGAGCTCGACGTCCTCCGGGGCACGCTGGACGTGGCTGCCCGTGACGTCCTCCTTGAGGTTGAGCGTCGGCACCCCGTCGACGAGCGTCACGTTGAACGCGTCGACGTGGCCGGAGTCGAGGAACAGCTCACGGTCGTAGGACTTGTCAGCGACCGCACTGGCCGCCGGCGTGACGGCGGTCTGTGCCGGCTGGGCGGCGGCCGCGGGGGCCGCGAGGCCCAAGGTGAGGGCGAGGAGGGCGAACAGGGAGGTCGACCGTCTGCGGTCGACAGGACGGCGGGTACCAGCGGGCGTCGGGGCCATGGGCATCTCTCAACATTCCAGCGCGTCAGCGCGTCGTGGGGGTAGACACCCGTCACCATAGCGGAACGATTCTCATTCTCATTATCGATCTCACTGCCGCGACCGTATGCACAGGCGCACTGCCGCCGGGGCCAGTGCTTCAGAGGTACCGAGGGCACCGCTTCAGGCAGATTCCGCATTCCGCGACCGCTCGGGTACAGCGCGCTTGACACTGCCGCTGTACAGGTATGAACATGTCCACATGCCCCGCCCCCCAGTCGCGTCGACGCGACGTGAGCACATCGTGCACACGCTGCGCGACCGCATCAGCGCCGGTGAGCTCCGCGCCGGACAGCGCCTCGGCAGCGAGAGCGCCATCGCCGCCGAGTTCGGCGTCTCCCGCGGTACCGTCCGCCAGGCGCTCCAGGACCTCCAGCGGCTCGAGCTGATCGCCACCCGCGCGGGCGTCGGCTCCTTCGTCACCTTCGACGGCCAGCCGCTGGACGCCGACGCCGGGTGGGCGCGCGCGCTCACCGCCGCCGGCGCCGAGGTGACCACCGAGATCCTCGCCATCACCCTCGAGCAGCAGGCTTCACTCCCGGCCGAGCTGGACGGCCGCGACGTCGTCGTCGTCAGCCGCCGCCGCCTCCTCGCGGGCCGGCCCGTCTCCTACGAGCGCGCGACCGTCCCCGCGACCGGACCGCTGCGCGAGCTGCCGACGACCGGCCTGGTCGACGACTCCCTCACCGCCACGCTGCGGGCCGCGGGACTCGCGCCCGACCACGGCACCCAGGACGTGCGGGTCGTGGCCACGAGCCCGGAGGTCGCCGCCGTCCTCGAGCACGAGCCCGGCACCCCGTTCCTCCACACCACCCGCACCTCCTACGCGAGGAGCGGTGAGCTCGTCGAGCACGTCGAGTCCTTCCTCGACCCCGCCCACTTCAGCCTCCACCTCACCTTCGGGGAGCCCGCATGACGGACGTCCGCGCCCGCGCCCTCGGCGCACTGACCGGCCTCGCGCTCGGCGACGCCCTCGGTATGCCGACCCAGTCGATGTCCCGGGAGCGCATCGCGCGCGAGCTCGGGCCGATCACCGGACTCCTCCCCGGACCGCCCGACCAGCCGATCGCTCCCGGCATGCCCGCCGGGTCGATCACCGACGACACCGAGCAGGCGCTGCTCGTCGCCCGGCTCCTCGTCGACGGTGACGGCCGGGTCGACGCGCGCGCCTTCGCCGACGCCCTCATGGCCTGGGAGCGGCGCATGCGCGACAAGGGCTCCCTCGACCTCCTCGGCCCGTCGACCTCGGCCGCGATCTCCGCCATCGCCGCCGGCGGCGACCCGGCCGAGGCCGGCTCGGGCGGGACGACCAACGGCGCCGCCATGCGCGTGACGCCCGTCGGTGTCGCGGTCTCCTCGAGCGACCCTGACGCCCTCCTCACGGCCGTCCACGACCTCAGCTTCGTCACGCACAACACCGGGCTGGGGCTCTCCGCGGCCGCGACCGTCGCCGGAGCCGTGTCCGCCGGCATCGACGGCGCGAGCCTCCGCGAGGCCATCGACCTCGGCCTGGCCCTGGGGCGGCGGGCCGAGCACCTCGGCCGCTGGGTCGCCGGCGCGTCGATCCCGGCGCGGGCCGAGTGGGCGATGCGCCAGGCGCGGACGATGACGACGGCGGAGCTCGCCGACTTCCTCAGCGACGTCGTCGGCACCTCCGTCCAGTCCCAGGAGTCCGTCGTCAGCGCCCTGCTCATCACCCAGCACTTCCGCCACGAGCCCTTCGACGGGCTGTGCTTCGCGGCGACCATCGGTGGGGACACCGACACCGTCGCCGCGATGGCCGGCGCCATGCTCGGCGCCCACGTCGGTGACGCCGCGTTCCCCGCCACCGCCGTGCAGACCGTCGTCGACGTCTCCGGCATCGACCTCGCCCGGACCACCACCGAGCTCCTCGACCTCCGCGGCGCCCGGGCTCACGCCGTCGCCCCCTGACGGCCCAGACTCCCCCGCTCATCCCATCCAACGAAGGGTGCACCATGCCCACGCAGCCCGCCGCCCAGCCGACCGCGACCGAGCAGGCGCAGGACGTGATCCTGTCCAAGTACGAGCAGCGCGGCATCGAACCGGTCCCACCGTCCGAGCAGCAGGGCAACCCGCTCGAGCTGTTCTGGGTGTGGTTCGCCGCCAACCTCTCGATCCTCGGCATCCCCCTCGGCGTCACGCTCGTGGCGCTGGGGCTGAACATCTGGCAGGCGCTTATCGCCGCCGTCGTCGGGGCCTTCGGGTCCTTCGCGATCGTCGGCGTCATCTCCATCGCCGGACGGCGCGGCGGCGCCCCGAGCCTCACCCTGTCCCGGGCGATCTTCGGGGTGCGGGGGAACATCGGCCCCACCCTCGTCTCCCTGGGGTCGCGGCTCGGCTGGGAGACGGTGAACACGACGACCGGCGCCTTCGCGCTGCTCTCGCTCTTCGCGCTGCTCTTCGGCACGAACCCGGACGCCAAGCAGGTGCCCGTCCTCGCCCTCGTGTGCATCGCGATCTTCGTCGTGTGCACCGTCGCCGTGTCCGGCATGGGCCACGCCTTCCTCGTCACCGTGCAGAAGTGGGCGACGTGGATCTTCGGGGCGCTGAACATCTTCGTCGCCGCCTACCTCGTCACCACCGTGGACTGGGCCCTGGTGACCTCCGCCCCCGCCGGCCCGGTCTCGGCGGTGGTCATCGGCATCGGCACCATCGCCGCTGGCACGGGTATCGGCTGGGCGAACGCCGGCGCGGACATGGCGCGCTACCAGTCGGCGCGCGCGAAGGCCGGCTCGCTCGTGCTGTCCGCCTCCGCGGGCGCGGGCATCCCGCTCGTCATCATCATCGGTCTCGGCGCCATCCTCGGCGCCGGTGACAGCGGCCTGGCGAGCGCGGGTGACCCCGTCGCAGCCGTGCGCGGCGTGCTGCCAGCCTGGGTCGCGATCCCGTACCTCGTCACCGCCTTCGGCGGCCTGCTGCTGTCCAACCACCTCTCGGTGTACTCCGCCGGGCTCACGACGCTCACGCTCGGCATCCGCATCAAGCGCGTCAACGCCGTCATCCTCGACGTCGTCGTCACCACCCTCGGTGCCATCTACTTCATGCTCATCTCGGAGAGCTTCTACGGCCCGTTCATCACGTTCATCTCCCTGCTCGCGGTCCCGATCACCGCGTGGGTGGGTGTGTTCGTCGTCGACATGCTCGGCCGGCGCAGCTACGACCCGGACTCGCTCATGGACCTCACCCGCTCGTCGGGCTACTGGTTCCGGGGTGGCTTCGAGTGGCGTTCCACGGTGGCATGGGCCGTGGCGATCGTCGCTGGCTTCCTCTTCACCACCGCGCGGGTCAGCGAGAGCGAGGTGTGGTTCACCGGCGCGCTCGCCGACACCTGGATCGGTTCCAACGGCCTGGCTTGGGTGGCCACGCTCGTGCTCTCGGCCGGGCTGTACGCCGTGCTCGGCGGCGCCCGCGCCGGTCACCGCGACCCCTCGGTGACGGCGCGATGACCGGCCGCGTCGTCCACACCGGCCAGGCGATCGTCGACGTCGTCATGCGGGTCGCCTCCGTCCCGGCCCCCGGCTCCGACGTCTTCGCCAGCGACTCCGCCCTCCTCGTCGGTGGCGGGTTCAACGTCATGGCCGCCGCCCGCCGTGAGGGGGCACCGGTGGTCTACGTCGGCGGGCACGGCACCGGACCGCTCGGGGACCTCGTCCGCGGCTCGTTGCGGGCGGAGGGCGTCGAGGTGCTCCTGCCCGAGCACCCCGCCCTCGACACGGGTTTCTGCGTCGCGCTCACCGACGACGACGCCGAGCGCACCTTCGTCTCGACCGTCGGTGCCGAGGGGCACGTCCCCGTCGACGCGCTCGACGACGTCGTCGTCACCGCCGGCGACGTCATCTACGTCAGCGGCTACTCCCTCCACCACCCGGCCAACGCCGCGATGCTCGCCCGTGCACTGCCGCGGCTGGCCGGGGCGGGTGAGATCGTCGTCGACGCCTCCCCGATCATCGGTGACGTCCCCGCCCAGGCGCTGCAGACGCTGCTCGACGGCGCGACGCTCTGGACGGTGAACGAGCGGGAGGCGCGGGTACTGGCCGAGCGGGTGCTCGGCCAGGTCCCGGAGCTGGCCCCCGAGAAGCTCGCGGGACGGCTCGCCGAGCGGCTGGGGACGGTCGTGCTGGTGCGCGTGGGACCGCAGGGCTGCTGGGTCGCCCGGCCTGGCGGGCGCCCGGCGCTCGTGCCCGGCATCACCGTCACCGCCGTCGACACGAACGGCGCCGGCGACGCCCACACCGGTGTGCTGTGTGCCGGCCTCTGCGCCGGCACGCCCCTGGAGGAGGCCGTCGCCAGGGCCAACGTCGCCGCGGGCATCGCGGTGACCCGCCCCGGCCCGGCGACGTCACCGACCGCCGCCGAGATCACCGCGCAGCTGGCGGGGTAGCCTCCGGTCCGTTCTCGCGCCGCGACGATGGGCAGGAACTCGGTGGGTCAGGCGTCGGTGGTGCGGCCGGAGAGCTTGTCGCGCAGCCGGTCGATGAAGCCGACGCCGGGGCCGAGGGTCTTGTGGAAGAGCTCGGAGTGCGGGGCGCTGGGGTGGGGCCGGGTGGGCGCGGCCTTCATCGCCGCCTCGACCTTCTCGCGCAGCTCGACGAGCTCCTCCCGCGGGATGTGCTGGCGGAGCTTGGGGAACTGGTCGGTCTCCTCGTCGTTGGCGTGGTGCTTGAGCATGCCGTGCATCTCGCGCACCTCCTGCAGGAAGCGGGGGTCCGCGGAGTCGAGGTCCTCGATGCGCTTCATGACGTCGACGAGCTCGTCGTGCTCCTTCTTGTCGTGCTCGACCTCCTCCTTGCCGTTCGGCACGTGCTTCTCGACCGCCGGGTAGACGTGCATCTCCTCGGCGACGGCGTGCCGCATGACCTCCGCGATGAGCGTGTCCGCGAGGTCACGGCGCTCCTTGGGGTCGGCGGTCTCCTGGATCGTCTCGAGCAGCGCGATCATCAGCGCGTGGTCGTTGGTGAGGAAGTCGACGACGTCCTGCTCGGCGCCTGGGGTCTGGCTCATGGAAGTGCCCTCCTGTGTGTGCGTCGTTGCCTTGTCGCAGGGTAGGTCGGCCCCGCCGGGCGGGCACCTCGGGCGCAGGCTCAGGCGCGGTCCCGACGGCGGTAGCGGCTCACCACGACCCCGGACGACAGCGGCCACGTCTCGGCGAGCACGAAGGTCGACGGCGTGAAGCCGGCCGTGAACAACCGTTTGCCGGTGCCGAGCACCACCGGGTAGACCGCGAGGCGGTACTCGTCGACGAGGTCGTGCTCCCCCAGCGTGCGGACCAGCTCGGTGCTGCCCCACACGCGCACCTCCCGGCCGGGCTGCTCCCGGATGCGACGGACGTCGCCGACGAGGTCCGGCCCCAGAAGGTGGGAGTTCACCCAGCTCAGCCCGGTGAGCGTGCGTGAGGCCACGTACTTCGGCACCCGGTTGTACCGCCGGGTGAGCTCACCGGTGAAGCCGTCGGCGCTCTCGTCCCACACCCCCCACGAACGGGCGAAGATCTCGTAGGTCCGGCGCCCGAGGAGCAGCGCGTCCGTCCTCGACTCCCACTCCGCCACGAGGTTGCCGTCGTCGTCCCCGCCGTGCGCGGCGTCGTAGTCGGCCGCCCACCCGCCGTGCGGGAACCCGCCGTCGTCGTCCTCGTGCGGTCCGCCGCCGCCCTGCACGACGCCGTCGAGGGTGATGTACGCCTGCACCACGATCTCGCTCATGCCGGTGTCGACCGGCGGCGCCGGCGGAACTCGTCGGGGTGTCGTTCTTTCAGGAGCGCGAGGACGACGAGGGCCCGCAGCCGTGGTCGGCTGCGGGCCCTCTCGCAGGTGTCAGCTCACCTTGGCGGCGGACCCCACCGCCTTGGCGGCCGTGGCCGCGGCGGGTGCCTGGCCGACGGGCCGGCGCACACCGAGGGTGTCGGTGCCGTTGCCGTCCCAGTCGCCCACGTACACCTCGTCGCCCAGGCGTCCGAAGGTCAGCACGCGGTCCGCGTCCCCGCCACGCAGGGAGTTGTTCACGTGGTAGACCCGGCCGCGCTGGATCGCCAGGGTGTCGGTCCCGTTGCCGTCCCAGTCACCCGCCAGGGTGACGTCACCGGCCCGGCCGTAGGTGAACACCGTGTCGGCGTCCCCGCCACGCAGGGAGTTCTTCACGTGGTACGTGGCGGCCCGGCGCACCGCGAAGGTGTCCGTCCCGTCCCCGTTCCAGTCACCCACGAGCACCGTGTCGCCCTCGCGGCCGTAACGGAACACCGAGTCGGCGTCCCCGCCACGCAGGGAGTTCTTCACGTGGTACTCGTTGCCGCGGCGCACCGCGAAGGTGTCCGTGCCGTCCCCGTTCCAGTCACCCACGAGGATGACGTCACCGGGCCGGCCGTAGGTGAGGACCACGTCCACGTCCCCGCCCTGCTGGGCGTTGGACACGTGGAACACGTTCCCGCGGCGCACCGCGATCGTGTCCGTACCGTTGCCGTCCCAGTCACCGATGAGCACCTCATCGACCCAACGGCCGTAGGCGAAGCGCACGTCCGTGGACCCGGTCCAGCTGTTGGACAGGTGGAACTCCGCGGTGCGACGGTCCGGCTGCGGCTGGCCCGGCTCCTCCGGCTCGCTCGGGTCCGTCGGCTCCTCGGTCGGCTCCTCCGGCTCGCTCGGGTCCGTCGGCTCCTCCGTGGGCTCCTCGTCCTCGACCGGGACCACGAACTGGTTCGTCACGCTCCGGGTGACGTTGCCGCCCGCGTCGGCGAGGTCGACGTACCACTCGTACGTCGTCCCCGGCTCGATGCCGGTGAGGGTTACCGAGGCCGGCTCGGCGCCGACCACCGGCACCGGCGCCCCCACCTGGGTCGGCACGCCCACCGCGAGGGTGAGTCCGGAGGCGACGAGCGTCCGGCGCTGCTCCCCACCGAGGTCGAGCTCGAGGACGAAGTTCTCCGAGTCGTCCCCGTGGAAGCCCGGCACCTTGTCCTCGGAGATCGGCGAGTGCCAGCGCCCGTCGGAGATCCACGTGTCCAGCCACGGCGAGTACGTGTTGACGTACAGCAGCCCGTTCTCGGCGTCGACACTGATGTTCTTGTAGAACTCGTGCCCACCCCACGGACGCGTCTGGTAGTCGGTGAGGATGCCGTAGGACTGGCTGCCGTGGTCCGTCTCCCGCGCCGTGACGAAGCTGCCGGAGTTGTGGCCGCTGAGCGTGAGGACGACGTTCGGGTACGGGTCCACGAGCAGGTCGTTGATGCGCTCGTTGGAGAAGGGCGCGTCGGGGAACCGCGCGACGAGGTGGTGGTGCGTCGCGAGGATGATCGTGTGGTCCGGGTGTGCCTCGATGACGTCCTGCGCCCAGGCGAGGCCCGGTGCGTCGTCGTCCTCCGCCGACCAGAACCCGACGGCGAGGAAGAGCAGGTCCGCGCCGTCGATGTCGGCCGTGTAGTAGAAGTTGTCGATGTCGTGGCTGTCCCCGAACTCGAAAGGGGTGCCCGCGACGCTCTGCTCGAAGCGGGACATCGGGAAGTACTTCTGCAGCATGAGCCGCCCGTTGCGCTCCAGCGAGTAGTCGTGGTTGCCCCACGACACCATGTACGGGAGCCCCGCCTCCTCGAGCAGCTCGGCGCCGCGGATCGTCGACGACCACTGGTACTCGTCGTCCAGGTACTCGCGGTTGACCCAGTCACCGGCGTGGAGCACGAGCTCGGTCTTCCGCTCCTCCGCGTTCGACACGAGGTGCTCGAAGATGTCGAGCATCATCCACGGGGTCGCCTCGGCGTAGAGCTGGGTGTCGGGGATGTGGTTGAAGGCCCAGTCGAAGTCCGCGCCGTCGGGGTACTGCTCGTGGACGCGGCCCTCCCCCCAGGGCTCCTCGACCAGCCCGCGCCACACGAGGAGGTGCACGGCGCCGTCCTCGTCCACGACGTTCTCCTCCGCCCGAGCGGTGACGTCCAGGGCGACCGTCCCGCCGTCGGCGTCGTGGGCGCTGTCCTTGAGCAGCCACTGCCCGCCGCCGTGGTCGTAGACCCAGGCGGAGACGCGGCGGTCGTCGCCGGTGCCGGACCAGCTGAGGTGCAGCTCCTCCGCGGCGGCCTGCTCCTCGGTGAGGGCGATCTCGTAGATCTGGAAGGGGTTCGCGTCCTCACCGACGGTGGTGGGCAGCAGCTCACCGGCCACCTCGCCCGACTCGGGGGTGAGGGCGGTCGGGACCCGCTCCTCCGTCACCCCGGTCCGCACGACGACGTTCTCCTCGCCGACGGCAACGGTCTCGTTCGTGTGGAACGTCGCCTCCGTCGGCTCGGGCTGCTCCGTCTGCGGCGTGGCCGTGAGCGTCACGTCCGTGGCACCGGGCACGACGCCGGACTCCTCGACCGCCGGGGCGGCCGGTGCGACGGTGTCCGTCACGTCGACGTCCACGACGACGGGCACCGAGGCCATGTCCTCGTCCGTCACGCTCCGCGCGCTCAGCGTCACGCTCTGGCTCCCGGTCGCGAAGACCGGCACGTCGAGGGTGAAGCTCCCGGCGTCGACCGTCTCGGAGAGCACCTCGCGGCCGGCCACCGCCGCCGTGACGACGGCGCGCTCGCTGAGCGACCCGGAGAAGGTCACCGGTCCGGCCTCGACCTCGGTGCCCCCGGCAGGACCGCCGACGACGAGGGTCAGCGGCTCGTCACCGCGCTCGACCAGCGCACCGTAGGTGACGGCGTCGCCCACGTAGTTGGCGTAGCGGAAGGCCTCGAACTCGGGCAGGAAGCCGAAGCCGGCGATCTGCACCTCGTCGACGGAGCCGTGGAACGGTGCGGCGAGGGTGCCGTCACCGGAGTCGACGTCCCCGATGGTCGTGAGGACGCCGTGGTCGGACGCGGTGAAGCTGCGCTCGTCCTGGCCCTGGTACTGCTCCACGCCGTCGACGAAGACGGCGGAGGTCATGCCGTCGTAGACCTGGGTGACCAGGTGCGGCTTGCCGTCGGCGGGGACCTGGACGGTGGGGGTGGACCCGCCGCGGTACGCCTTGACCGAGCCGTCCGACGTGACACCGTGGAAGAACGCCGCGTCCGCCCCGACCCGCTGCTTGGCCACGATCGCGCCGTCGCCGCCCTCGAGCGCGGTGAGGTCCTCCGGGGTGAAGGAGTAGACGCCGCTGACGGTGATGGTGCCGAAGCCGCCACCGACGTCACCCGGGTACTGGAGACGTGAGCCGGCGAAGCGCGACTCGCGGGTGCCGCCGTCGGTCGGCGTCGCGGTGAGGTCGGCACCGACGAGCGTGCCGGTGTGCTGCCCGGTGGAGTCGACGCGCTGCTCCCCCGCCGCGGTGTCCTGCGCGAAGTGCTCGACGAGGGCGTAGCCGCCGCTCCACACGTCGGTCGGGTCGTTCGTCGCGTCCCCGCCGCCGTAGTACGCCCACACCGAGGTGGTGGACCCCGCGGCGAGCAGCGGCACCCTCACCCAGACGGTCGAGGCCGCGCCCGGCTCCCAGTGCTCCACCTCGTGGGACAGCGGGGCGCCGTCCGCGGACGTGAGGGTGAGCTCGTCGGCCGCGACGGCCGGGGTGTCGGCGATGGTGAGGCGCACGGGCGCGTCGGTGAAGTCGCGCCGCGTGTCGTTGCGGACCTCGATCGCCTGCCGTGCCGTCGCGTCCGGGTCGGCCCACGCGACGACGTCGCCGTCGGTGGAGACGAGACCGGCGAGCTCCCGCATCCGCAGCTCGAGTGCGGTGAGCGTGCCCAGGCCGGTCAGCCCCCGCTGCTGGTCACGGGTGAGCTCGTCGACGGTGGCGCGGGCCGCGGCGACGGCCGGCGCGTCGTCGAGCGTGGCGTCCGCCGGGTCCGGGAGCGCCGCGAGGACCTCCTCGACCGGCGAGATCTGCCGGTCGATGCCGAAGCCCTCGACGCGCGTGGGTGCCCCGCCGTCGCGGATCTGGAAGACCTCGACGGTCAACCGCTCCTCGCTGACGTCCACGGAGGTGAAGGTCTCGACGTTCCCGGCGCGCGGGGTGCCGAGCCGGTCGAAGAGACGGAGGTAGGCCTCGAGGTCGAAGTGGTCCGTCTCGTCGATCTGCTGGTAGTGCTTCGCGCCCGCGGTGTTGGGCATGAGGTAGATCGTGCCCTCGGGGTCGAGGTGGTACTCGATCCGCTGGCCGTTGACGACCTCGGTGATCGTCGTCGTCTCGACGACGCCGGCGCCCTCGACGCCCTCGGGGTCGTGCTCGAGGACCTGCGTGCGCGACATGTAGTGGTCGTGGCCCTGGAGGACGAGGTCGATCTCGAGCTCGTCGACGACCGGGACGAGGACGTCACGCAGCGCGAGGATGTCGGAGTCGTCGGCGTGGTTGCCGGCGGTGTAGACGCCCTTGTGCATGGTGAGGACGAGCCAGGTGGCGCCGGCCTCGCGTGCTGCCGTCGCGTCCTGCTCGAGCCAGGTGAGCTGCTCGTCGCTGATCGCCTGCTCGGCGTCCTCGTTGGTGTTGAGGACCATGAAGTGGGCACCGTTGTAGGTGTAGGAGTAGTACGCGCCGGTGCTCGTGTCCTGCTCGTTCGGGTGCTCGAGCATGAAGTGGTCGACAAAGGCCTGCGCGGCCATGTCGTGGTTGCCGGAGGCCGGGGCGATCGTCGTCGCGAGCAGGCTGCCCTGCGCCGCGCCGAGCATGTCGACCCAGTCCTGCTCGACGTCGCCGTCCTGGACGACGTCGCCGTTGTGGACCATGAACTCGGCCTCGGGCACCGCGGCGAGCGCCTTGCGTATCGTCCCCGCGGCGAGCTCGGCCTCGGTGGAGGCCTTGGCCTGGGTGTCGGTGAGGTCGATGAACGTGAAGTCCCCCTCGCCGCTCGCGGTGCGGAAGGTGCCGGTGGCGCTCCACACCTCGGAGACCGAGTCACCCACCCGGTAGTAGTAGGTGGTGCCCGGCTCGAGCCCCGTCGCGACGGCCTGGTGGACGGTCTCCCCGTGCGCGCTCCCGTGCTGCGTGGCGGTGACGAGCTGTGTCGTGCCCGGTGCCAGACCATCGTCGGTGCTGAGCAGCACCGCCGGGGCGTCGGTCGCGATGGAGTGGTACCAGGTGAAGGCGCGCTGTGTGGCCGGGTCCCCGTAGAAGGTGGTGGTGATCCGGTTGGGGTACTCCTCGGGGAGCACGTACTTGAGGAGGGGGCGGCCGGCGTCGGGATCCCAGCGCCAGTCGTCGGTGAAGTTCCACCCGAGCGCCTCGTAGGTGGCCTTGTCCGCGAGCTGCGAGGGGGTCACGTCGGTGCCGTGCTGGTTTTTCGTGCCGGGGCCGCTCACCGTCCCGCCGCCGATGGTGATCTCGACGTTGGCGAGGTTCTCCTCCGCGGTCCAGCCCTCGTGGCCGGTGTAGCCGGCGATGCGGCCGGCGAAGCCGTCGACGGCGCCGGTGTACTCGATGACGCCGTCGAGGGCGACGTTGCGGGTCACGGTGCTGCCGGTTCCGGGGACCGCACCGACGAGCCCGGCGTGCACGCCCTCGGTACCGGCGCCTCCGTCGGCGAGGACGGTGACGGCGGACTCGACGAGGTTGAGGGTGACGTCGACGCCGCCACCGAGGGTACCGAGGACGCCGCCCGCGGCATGCGCCGCGGTGACGTCCACGTCGACGGTGCTGCGGACGACGACGGCGTTGCTCGCCGTCGCGGCGAGGCCTCCCGCGACGTCGGCGGCGGGTGCCGTCACCTCGGTGTCCACGAGCTGGACGCGTTCGATGCGAGCCTTGCGGTCCGCCGTGCCGACGAGGTTGACGGCGAGCCCGGAGACGGGGTCGGTGCGGTCACCGCCGTCGGCGCGCACGCCGTCGAGGGTGAGGTTGCGGACGGTGCCGGACAGGTCGCGGACCATGCCGAGCGCGGCGGAGGTCTCGCTCGGGCCGTAGGTGAGGCCGGTGATCGTGTGGCCGCGGCCGTCGAGGACGCCGTCGAAGGTGTCGATGCCGACGAAGGGCTCGCGGCCGGTGAGGTCGAGGTCGTCGAGGAGCTCGACGTGCTTGCCACCGAGCAGGGACCGGTCGCCGCCGTTGACGCGCTCGGCGAGGAACTCCAGGTCGCTGGGCGTGCGGATCTCGAAGGGCACGGACCCGGTGCCCTCGCCGAGGAGGAAGGCGCGGTGCGGGACCGGGTGACCGAGGCCCTCGTCCCAGCGCCACTGCTTCTCGAAGTCCCAGCCGAGGTCCTCGTAGGTCTGCTGCCGGGCGAGCGCCTCGGGGGTCGTGTCGGTGCCGTGCTCGTTGCCGGGCCCGGGAGAGTCGGGCCGCTCACCGCCCACGGTGATGGTCTCGTTGGCCAGGTTGTTCTCGACGACGAAGCCCTCGTCGCGGTAGATGCCGAGCACGCGGCCGGTCTCGACGGTGCTCGCCCCGCGCCAGCCGATCGTGCCGCCGAGGAGGACGTTCTCGCTCACCCGGCCCGGGGCGTTCTCGTTGTACGCGCCCTGGTAGGACAGCAGCATGCCGCCGTGCGCACGGGCCCCGCCCGCGGTCACGTGGGCGTCGACGAGGTTGTTGCGGATCTCGACGTCGTAGCGCCCGTAGCCGACCACCGCGGCCGGGTACCGGGCGCTGCGGAAGGAGCCCTGGACCCAGTTGTTCGTCACGGTGACGCCCCGCTGGGCGTTGGCGGCGATCGCGGCGGCGTACTGGTGGCCCGAGCTCAGCTCGGCGTTGATGACGGAGTTGCCGTCGATGACCGTGCCGCCGGTGGCGTTGATCGTGATGCCCGCGACCTGGGAGGCCTGGGTGACCGCGGCGCGGACGCCGTCGAGGGTGAGGTTCGTGACCGTGGCGCCGACGAGGTTGCGGAAGAGGGCACGCTCGTCGCTCTGGGCGCCGGGACCGTAGGTGATGTTGAAGATCTTGTGGCCGGCGCCGTCGAGGACGCCCCGGAACTCGTCGATGCCGGCGAACGTCCCGCCGGCGAAGTCGATGTTCGCCGCGAGGACGTAGTGCAGGCCCCCGTACTGGGCGTTGTCGCCGTTGATCGCCTCGGCGACGGTGCGGAGGTCCGCGGCCGTCGCGATCCGGAAGGGGGCGTCCGCGGTGCCCTCACCCGCCATGTCGGGGAGTGTGGGTGCGGGCTCCCCGGGGTCGACGGGCTCCTCCGGCTGCTCCGGGCGGGGGTCGACGGGCACCGGGAGCTCGTCGAGGACGAGGTCCTGCGCCGCTCGGGCGGGGACCGGCTGGGAGAGCTCGGCGTCCCAGCGCCAGACCTGCTCGAGGTCCCAACCCAGGTCGGTGTACGTCTGCTGCTGGGCGAGGAGCTGCGGGGCGGTGTCCGTGCCGTGCTTGTCACCCTCGCCGGGCGCCTCCGGGCGATCGCCACCGACCGTGATGGTCTCGTTCGCGAGGTTGTCCTCGAGCACATAGCCCGGGCTGCGGACGTGCCCGAGGACACGGCCGGAGGCCAGCCGGTCCTTGCCGTCGTGCCAGGTGACGGCGCCGTCGAGCAGCACGTTGTGGCGGATGTGGCTCTCGGCGTTCTCCTTGGAGTACGCGCCCGTGTAGCCGAGGACCATCCCGCCCACGGCCTGGTTGCCGGTGGCGGTGACGACCGCGTCGACGAGGTTGCGTTCGAGGACGACGTCGTACCGCGCGTACCCGACGACGGCGCTCGGGTAGCGCTCGCTGGTGAAGGAGCCGTGCGCCCAGTTGTCCCGGACGGTCACGCCCTCGCGTGCGTCGTTGACGAAGGCTGCGACGTACTGCTGCCCCGTGCTGAGGTCCGCGTTGACGACGGCGCTGCCCTCGATGACGGCGCCGTTGCGCGCCTCGACAGCGATGCCGGCGACGCGCAGCTGCTCCTCGACGTGGACGGTGAGGCCGTCGATGGTCAGGTCCCGCACCGTGCCGCCGTCGAGCATCCGGATGAGGCCGCGGTTGCCGTCCGCGCCCTGTCCGTAGGTGAGGTCCGCGATCCGGTGGCCCGCACCGTCGAGCACGCCCGTGAAGCGGTCGATGCCCGGGAAGGAGGCGCCGTCGAGGTCGATGTCGGCGGCCAGACGGTAGTGGTGGGCGCCGTACTCGGCGTGCGCGTTGATGGCCGCGGTGACCGCGAACAGGTCGGTCGAGGAGGTGATGAGGAAGGGATCCTCCTCGGTTCCCGAGCCGGCGATCTCCGCGAGGGGCTCGGCGGCACTGGCCACCGGCAGGACGAGAGTGAGGGCGAATGCCGAGACGAGCATGACGCTGAGGAGTCGGCGGACGAGCGTGCGGAGGTGCATGCTGGACAGCTCCAGGTTCGGGGGCGCGCCTTCGGACGGCGAGCACGACGGGGGCCTGGTGACCGTAGGCAGCGCAGACGACCTCCCGATGAACGGATCTTGGCGTCCTCGTGAACACTCGGCGGCTCGTGGAATAGGCCGGCCCCGCCGGCGTTGTCCCGGCCATGAAGAACATCGGATTCCTGTCCTTCGGCCACTGGACGCCCTCGCCGCAGTCCATGGTGCGCTCGGCCTCCGACGCGCTGCTGCAGTCGATCGACCTCGCCGTCGCCGCCGAGGAGCTCGGGGCCGACGGCGCGTACTTCCGCGTCCACCACTTCGCCCGCCAGCTGGCCTCGCCGTTCCCGCTCCTCGCCGCCGTCGGGGCCCGCACGAGCCGCATCGAGATCGGCACCGGCGTCATCGACATGCGCTACGAGAACCCGCTCTACATGGCCGAGGACGCCGGCGCCGCCGACCTCATCTCCGGCGGCCGCCTGCAGCTCGGCATCAGCCGCGGCTCACCCGAGCAGGTGGTCCGCGGCTACGAGCACTTCGGTCACGTGCCCGACGACGGCACCTCCGACGCCGACATGGCCCGCTCCCACACGCTCCGCTTCCTCGAGGTGCTCGACGGCGAGGGCTTCGCCGAGCCCAACCCGCGCCCGATGTTCCCCAACCCGCCCGGCCTGCTCCGTGTCGAGCCGCACTCCCCCGGCCTGCGCCGTCGGATCTGGTGGGGGGCCGGCTCACGCGCCACCGCCGAGTGGACCGCGCAGCAGGGGATGAACCTCATGAGCTCGACCCTCCTCACCGAGGACACCGGTGTGCCCTTCCACCAGCTCCAGGCCGAGCAGATCCAGCGGTACCGCGACGCGTGGGCGGCCGCCGGGCACGCGTGGGAGCCGCGAGTGTCGGTGAGCCGCTCGATCTTCCCGCTCGTCACCGACCTCGACCGTCAGCTCTTCTGGCGGGACACCCACTCCACCGACCAGGTGGGACACCTGGAGGGCGGGCTCGCGCGCTTCGGCAAGTCCTACGCCGGTGAGCCGGACGCGCTGGTCAAGGAGCTGGCCGAGGACGAGGCGATCGCTGCGGCGGACACCGTGCTCCTCACCGTGCCGAACCAGCTGGGTGTCGACTACAACGCGCACGTCATCGAGAGCGTCCTCACCCACCTCGCCCCGGCGCTCGGCTGGCGGTGAGCGCGGGCTGGCACGGCCACGGCCGCGCGCCCGCCCGGCAGGAGCCCTCAGCGTCGGGCGACGAGCACGCCCACGGTTCGCGCGCCCGGGACCGCGTGGACCTGCGCGTCCTCGACCGTGAAGCCGGCGCGTCCCAGGTGCACGGTGAGCCCGTCCACGGACCAGGTGTACGCCGTCGTGACCGCGTGGTCGAAGGGCTCGCGGTCGGGGCCGACGAAGAAGCCGACGGCGAGGCTCCCGCCCGCGCGGAGGCAGCGGGCGAGCTCGGCGAGCGGCACGTCGATGAGGCGCGGGTCGGTGTGGATGAGTGAGAACCAGGCGAGGACGCCGCCGAGGCTCCCGGCGGCGACGCCGAGGTCCTCCGCCCGACCGGTCCGGTAGCGGGCGTCGGGGTAGCGGGTGCGGGCGTCCGCGACGAAGGCCGCCACCGGGTCGACGCCCTCGATGTCGACGCCCCGGTCGTGGAGGTAGCTCGTCCACTGACCGGGCCCGCAGCCGACGTCGAGGATCCTGCCCTCGACGCCGCGCGCCCAGGCGAGAAGGTAGTCCCTGTCCCGCTGCACCGCGTGCTCGATCATCCCGACGGCGTCCGTGTACTCGGCCGCACGGGCGGAGTAGGCCTCGCGCACGGCATCGGTCGACACGCGAGGCACCCTACGCGAGGGGCATCCCCAGGCTCTCCGTCGGATGTCAGTGGTCGCTGGGACGATGTGACCAGCAGCACATCGAGGGCATGTGGGAGGTGGGCGAGGTGGCGGAGACGTCTTCGGCGCAGCGCTCGTCCCGGATGTCAGTGGTCGCTGAGACGATGTGACCAGCAGCACATCGGAGGCTTGAGGGGGTGGGGACCGTGGCCGTGGAGGTGGTCGACGGCGCAGCGTCCGCCCCCGGGCGCGACCCGGTCGAGACGCTGAGTGCCTTGCTCGCTGCGGCGAGCGGCCTCGCGGGGAGGAGCTGGCACGAGGTCGAGGGCTACCGCCTCCACGAGGCCCTGGGCGTGCTGGTCCAGCTGGAGCGGGTCCTGACCGGAGCACAGGCGCAGGTCCTGGCCGTGATCGAGGCGAACGGGCTGTGGGCGCTGGACGGGCAGCGGACCTTCGCCGCCTGGTTACGCACCCAGACCGATGGCACCGTGCAGGGTGCTTCCCGGCAGGTGCGTCAGGCGCGTGCGCTGCGGGACCTGCTGCCGCTGACGCGCACGGCCCTGCAGGAGGGGCGCCTGAGCGAGGAGCACGTCGCTGTGCTCGTCCGTGGGGCGATCACCACCAACCGGCAGCGGGCGCAGCTGTCCGACGAGGAGCTCGGTGAGGCGTTCCTCGTGGAGCAGGCTCAGCGGATGGATGCGGGGTCCTTCGCCAAGGTCGTGGACAGCTGGGCGATCATGGCCGACCCGGAGGCCGCCGACCGGGGCTGGCGGGAGGAGGGGGCCAAGGAGCAGCTGACGCTCTCGCGCACGCTGGACGGCTACCACCTCGCCGGGTGGCTGGACGAGCTGTCCGGGCAGACCGTGGACACCGCCCTGCGCGCGCACATGGGCCGCAAGGCCACAGGCGATGAACGGACCCCGGCCCAGCGGCGGGCCGCGGCGCTGACGTCGCTGGCGCGCCAGTCTCTCGATGCCGGGGAGCAGGGCAAGGGCGCCCGCATCCGGCCCCACGTCACCGTCACCACCGACATCCAGACCCTGCGGGCGCTGGCGGCGGCCACGGGGTCACCGAAGCCGCCGGTCACCACCAGCGGGCGGGAGCACGAGCCGGGCGCCGAGCTCGGGTTCTGGGACGAGGCGTCCTTCACCGCACCGGGCGGGCCACGCGACCCGGGGCAGGAGAGCGTCGACCCGTTCGTGCTGTCCCCCCAGGCGCGGGCCTGGATGGATGCCTGGCGGCCGGGTGACACCCACGTCATCTCCACCGCCATCGCCCCCC
>NZ_VUKC01000004.1 GCF_009193135.1 Georgenia satyanarayanai | reverse complement strand
CGCGTCCCCCCGGTAGGCGAGGTCCCCGACGGCGGGGGCCACACGCTCACGCACCGCCACCCGGGCCGGGGCGCCGCCGCCCCGGCGCCCGCGGCGCGGGCGCGCCTCGCGCCGGGCCGCGAGCGACCGGGCGGGGTCGGCGAGGTCGACGGGCCGGCCGTCGGCGAGGACGACGACCTCCCCGTCGCTCGGGGCGACGACGTCGAGCCGGGTGCCGGGCGGCACGCCGTCCCAGCGGCCGGGGGCGAAGAGGTCGGCGGCGGTGATGGCCGGCACGGCCAGCGGCATCTGCTCCAGCGCCACGACGTCGTGGGTGCGGTGGCGGTACATGCCCGGCCGGGAGTCGGCGTCGAGGACGAGGTCGATGCGCGTGCGGGTGCCGAGCCCGTCGCGGGCGTCGTCGTCACCGAGCGGCGCGACGACCAGCGGGCCGAGGTCGGCGAGCTCGAGGTGGCCGATGCGGCGGAGCGTGTCGCGCACGACCTCCGCCTTCCAGCGTCGCTGACCCGGTAGGGACAGGTGGGCCAGCTCTCCCCCGCCCACGCCGTCCGGGCCGGCCTCGGGCCAGCGGCTCGGGACGCGGTCCGGGGAGGCCTCGTGGACGGCGACGGCGTCCCCCCGCCAGAACTTGCGCCCCTCGCCCGCGTCGGTGAGGCGCACGTCGACGACCTCACCGGGTGCGGAGTGGCGCACGAAGACGACGCGGCCCTCGACTCGGGCCACGCAGTGGCCACCGTGGGCGGGTGGGCCGACGGTGACCCCGGTCAGGACGTCCATGGTGCTCAGCTCTCCTCGGTGGGCCAGGGGACGGTGGTGACGACGGTGCCCGGCAGGGCGAGCAGCCGGGCGCGCAGCCGCTGCGGCCCGCTCCCGAGTAGCAGCCGGCGCCACCAGCGCCTGGCGGTGGTCTCGGGCAGGTAGACGACGGCCAGCCCGTCCGGCTCGGCGCGGCGGGCGGCGGCGACGTGCGCCACCACCCCGGCGCCGGTGTCACCCGGGGGTGCGGCGAGCTCGACGAGCGGCACGGGCAGGTCGAGCGCGGCCCACTGCCGGCGCAGGGCGGCCGCGGCCTCGTCGTCGCCGGGCACGGTGAGCGCCTCGACCGACGTCGCCCGCATCGCCCGTGCGTAGGTGACCGCCCGCACGGCGGAACGGTCGAGCTCGGTGAGGACGACGAAGGCACGCACGACGGTCGGCAGCGGCCGGTCCTCGGTCGCGTGGTCCAGGGCCAGGCGCGCGCGCAGCTCGCGGTCGTGTCGGCTCACACCCCACATCATCGCCGACCCGGCCGCGACGGCGACGAGAGCGGGCCAGCCGCGGGGCACCGCGAGGAGGAGAAGGACGGCGCAGACGACGACGCCGGCGCCCGTGAGCACCCGGGCGCGGCGCGCGGTGCGTCGGCTGGCGGGTCGGTAGAGGACCTCGAGCCGGCGCCGCCACTCGCGGCGCCCCGCGAGCAGGGCGAGAAGGGCGAGGACCAGGACGACGGCGGCGTAGCACGCGACGAGCGGCCGCGGGTCACCGCCCCCGACGAGGACGACGACGACCGCGAGCGTGGCCACCGCACTGCTGAGCCGGCGGCCGGCCGCCCCGGCGGGCCAGCGGCGGCTCGCCGGCCACGTCGCGGGCGGGCGCGGCAGGCCGGACAGGGCGCTCACGCCTGCCGCGAGGAGCCCGCAGGCGAGCACGACGCCCACCCACGGGCCGGTGCCGGTGCCCAGGCCCGCGCCGGTGACGCCCAGCAGGGCACTGTCGCTGCTGAGCGCGAGGCCGGCGCCCAGGAGTGCAAGGAGGACCGCGACGGCGACTCCGGCGGCGGCCGCGCGGGGCAGCCCGCGCCGCCGGGTGACGAGGAGGGCGGGCTGGAGCACCGTGCCGGCGAGGGCGACGCCGCCGCCGACGGCGAGCACCTGCGTGACCGACGAGCGGCTGACCGACCCGCCGGCCGCCGGGTCGGTCGGTGTGCCGCCCGCGACCGCCCCGACACCCGCGGCGAGGACGACGGCGAGGACGACGGCGGCGAGCACGCCGAGCCCGGCCGTCACCCGCCGTCGGGCAGGCGGCGCGACGGCGAGCCGCACCGCGAGGACGAGCGCGACGAGGACCGCCGCGAGGACCCCGCGCGGCACGGCGAGGCCGGCGACGGTGAGGAGCTCGGCGCCGGCGGCCGCGGACGCGGCGAGGAGGAGGACCCGCTCGACGAGGAGCGCCGGAGTGCGGACCCCGTCCGCGCCTCGGGGGACGTCCTCCGGCAGCTGCGCGAGCGCGAGGAGCAGCACACCGAGCGCCCCGAGGGTGCCGAGCACGGCCCACCGGGCGAGCTCCTCGGCGTGCGTGCCGATCCCGAGCACGCCCGCCGCCGCGGGTGCGGCAAGGACGACGAGCGCCGCCGCCGGTGCCGGGTGCCGCTGCCTGCCACGGGGCCGGGCGAGGAGCGCCCGGTGGAAGGCGGCGGGGTCGAGGGTCACGGGCACTCATGCTAGGCCTGGGCGCGGTAGCGTGCTGACGTGCACTTCGTCATCGTGGGCTGCGGCCGGGTGGGTGCCTCCCTCGCCGTCCAGCTGGAGGAGCAGGGCCACTCGGTGGCCGTCCTCGACCAGAACCCCGACGCCTTCCGGCGCCTGCCCGACGACTTCTCCGGGCAGCGGGTGACCGGCCTCGGCTTCGACCGTGACGCCCTCTCCCAGACGGGCATCGAGGACGCCTACGGCTTCGCCGCCGTGTCCAGCGGCGACAACTCCAACGTCCTGGCGGCCCGCGTGGCGCGCGAGACCTTCGGGGTGGGCAGCGTCGTCGCCCGCATCTACGACCCACGGCGCGCGGAGGTCTACGAGCGCCTCGGCATCCCGACGGTCGCGACGGTGCGCTGGACCGCGGACCAGGTGCTGCGCCGGCTCCTGCCCGCCGGTGCCGCGGCCGACTACCGCGACGCCTCGGGGCGGGTGTCCCTCCTCCAGCTCGACGTCCACAGCGACTGGGTGGGACGCCCCCTCGTCGACCTCGAGGCCGCGTCAGGGGCCCGGGCGGCCTTCCTCACCAGGCACGGCTCCGGCCTGCTGCCGGACGCCGACACCGTGCTCCAGGACGGCGACCTGCTCCACGTGCTCGTCGTCACCGACGCCGTCGAGCAGGTGCAGCGGGTGCTGTCCGCTCCCCCGCGCGAGGAGGAGGTCTGATGCGGGTCGTCATCGCCGGGGCCGGCAGCGTGGGCCGGTCGATCGCTCGCGAGCTGCTCTCCCACGGGCACACGGTCACGCTCGTCGACCGCCAGCCGGCCGCCATGCGCATCGCCTCGGTGGCCGACGCCGAGTGGCAGCTCGCCGACGCCTGCGAGATCTCCAGCCTCGCCGAGGCGGGGGTCGACTCGAGCGACGTCGTCGTCGCGGCGACGGGTGACGACAAGGCCAACCTCGTCATCTCCCTCCTCGCCAAGACCGAGTTCGGGGTGCCGCGCGTCGTCGCGCGGGTCAACAACCCGAAGAACGAGTGGATGTTCGACTCCGCGTGGGGCGTGGACGTCCCGGTCTCCACACCGCGGATCATGACGGCGCTCGTCGAGGAGGCCGTCACCATCGGCGACCTCGTGCGGATCTTCTCCTTCCACGGCTCGGGCACGAGCCTGCACGAGGTCACGCTCGCGCCCGGCTCGGCCGTCGCGGGCCGCACCGCGCGGGAGCTCGACTGGGGCCCGGGGTGCTTCCTCTCCGCGATCATCCGCGCGGGCGAAGCCGTGCCGGCGGACCCCGACGAGCGCCTGGTCGCCGGTGACCGGCTCGTCCTCGTGCTCAGCGAGCAGGCTGACCCGGCTGCGCTGCAGCGGCTGGTCGCTCCCGCACCAGCAGCCACGTGACCCACAGGGCCAGGGCCCACAGCGGGACGCCCATGACGAGCCGGGCGGTCCCCAGCCACGCCGTCGACGCGTCGAGGTAGAGCGGCAGCTGGACGGCCAGGCGCGCGACGAACAGCCCGATCCACAACCAGGTGGCGGCGGTGTAGCGGCGCAGTCGGGGGCGCTGGTCGGGGTCGGTGCGCCAGCCGAAGCCCTCCTGGCGCAGGAGGGCGACGACAACGCCGACGAGCGGCCAGCGCACGAGGACGCTGACGAGCAGGGCGGCGGCGTAGACGCCGTTGGTCCACAGGCCCAGGGCGAAGTAGTCCTGCGCCTCGCCCGAGCGCCACGCCCACAGGACACCGACGACGACGCCGACGACACCGCCCAGCGCCTGGGTCACCGGTGTGCCGCCGACGAGCCGGGCGACGACGAGGGCGACGGCCACGGCGAGGGAGGCGACGAGCGGTGGCACGAGCTCCTGGCCCGCGACGAGGTAGACGACGACGAAGACGAGCCCGGGAGCCACCGACTCGATGAGACCGCGGACGCCGCCGACGGCGTCGGCCACCGAGAAGTCCTCCCCGGCGAGCTGGCTCATCCGGGAACGGGTCACCGCCTCGGCGACGCCCTCCGGGGGGCTGTCGGGCGCAGTGCGGCCCGGGTCGGTGGGGCCGGTGGTCATGGGTCCTCCCGCAGCAGCCGGTAGGCCGGGTTGTAGATGGTGGGGCGAAGCCCGCCGGAGTGGACGACGCCCTCGGCGACGAGGCGCCGGCCGGGGGTGATGCCGGGGATCTCACGGCGGCCCAGCCACACGAGGTCGACCTCGGAGCTCCCGTCCGTGAGCCGGCCCACCAGCCCGACGGGCGAGCCCGAGGGGCAGTAGGTGACCGCCACGAGCACGCCGTCGACCCGGGTGCGCCGGCGGCTGGGGGCCTCGGCCACGGACAGGCTCACGTCCTCAGCGGGTCTCGGTGATCTCGGGACCGCGGGCGAGCGGGTCGAAGGACGTCGTCGGGGTCTCCTCCGCCGTCGTCCCCTCGCTCGCCTTGCCCGGCACGCGGAGCCCGAGGACGTCGCGGGGCGGACGGGCCTCCTGCCCGCGGACGACGACGACGTCGGCGAAGAGGTCCTCGAGCTCGGTGGCGGCGTCGGGGTCGACGGCGGCGCGCCCGCTGAGCACGCCGCGGAGGAACCAGCGCGGGCCGTCGGCGCCGATGAACCGGGCGGGCCGGTGGCCCATCCGTCCGTCCTGGGCGGTGACGGGGAGGCGGGCGAGGATCTCGCGGCCGAAGGGGCCGTCGACCTCGTCGGCGGTGCCGCCCTGCTTCTCGACCGAGGCGATGATCTCGGGGCGCAGCTCGGCCCACAGCCCGCCCGAGCGGGGTGCGGCGAAGGCCTGGAGCTGGAGCGCGGAGCCGGAGACGGACAGGCTCGTCGCCACGACCTGGCGGGTGCGCTTGTCCATCTCCATCCGCAGCTTGAGGCCGGGACGTGCGGGCACGCGCAGCGCGCCGAGGTCGAGGCGCTGGCCGAGCTCGGGGACGTCGGCGGCGTCCCAGGGGCCGCGGCCGGTGGGGCCCGCCGGGGCGTCGTCACCCTCCGCGGACACGCCGTCGGTCTGCGCCTCGGTCTGGGCCGGCGCGGCCTCCTCGCCCTTGCGGCGTCGTGAGAAGAGCCCCATCAGTTCTCGCCTCCTGCTCCGGTGGCCGTCCAGCCACCCGTTGACCCCAGTCCGCCCGTGCCGCGTACCGACTCGGGCAGGTCCTGCACCTCGGTGAACCGGGCCTGCGCGACGCGCTGGACGACGAGCTGTGCCACGCGGTCGCCTCGCGCGATCCGCACCGCCCCCCGCAGGTCGGTGTTGAGGAGGATCACGTTGATCTCGCCCCGGAACCCTGCGTCCACGGTACCCGGAGCGTTGACCACCGTGACACCGTGCTTGGCGGCCAGGCCCGAGCGGGGGTGGACGAACGCCGCCCACCCCTCGGGCAGGGCGATCGCGACCCCGGTGGGGACCACGGCCCGCTCCCCGGGGCCCAGCTCGACGTCGTACCGGGCGTGGAGGTCGGCCCCGGCGTCCCCGGGGTGCGCGTAGGACGGGGCCGGCAGGTCGGGGTCGAGCCGGACAAGCGGCACGTCGACGTAGTCACTCACGCCCGCGACTGTACTGACCCCGGCGCCCCTCCCCCAACCACCGTCCAGCCCGCCCCGCTCCCCCCAACGGCGCACCTGGTCGGTCTGCTGACGCCTGAGCGCCCGGCGGCGTCGGTCCACCGACCAACTGCGGAGCTGGGGGTGGGAGAGTAGAGCCGTGGACTCCGTCATCTTCTCCGAGCGCCTGCGGCCCCGACCGGTCAACCTCGTGCTCGGCGCACTGGCCGGTGCAGCCGTCGGCGCGCTCGTGTGGCCCTTCAGCGCGACGGCCGGCTACGTCGTCGGCGCGGTGGCGGCGGTCGCCGTCGTCGTCGGCCTGCTCGTCACCTCACCGCGTGTCGTCGTCGAGCTCGGCGACGAGGAGCTGGGCACGGGACCGGTGCTCCACGCCGCGAACGCACGAATCGGCGTCGTGCACCTCGGGGGGACCGAGGTGCTCGACGCCGATGCGATGGGGGCGGCCATGGGCCCGCAGGCCGATGCCCGCGCCTTCCTCTGCCACCGCCCGTGGGTGCGGCAGGGAGTGCGTGTGGAGGTTGTGGACCCGCAGGACCCGACGCCCTACTGGCTCGTGGCCAGCCGACGTCCTGCCGAGCTGGCCGCGGCCCTGGGACGGGCAGGTCAGGCAGCGCACTCCGAGCAGACGAGCTGGCCGCCGTCCTCGTAGGCGAGCTGGCTGCGGTGGTGTACGAGGAAGCACCGCGAGCAGGTGAACTCGTCGGCCTGGCGCGGCAGCACCCGGACGGAGAGCTCCTCGTTGCTGAGGTCCGCACCCGGGAGCTCGAAGCCCTCGGCGGCCTCCGCCTCGTCCTCGTCGACCGAGGGAGAGCTCTTCTCGGCCCGCCGGGCCTTGAGCTCCTCGATCGAGTCCTCGGAGAGGTCCTCCTCGTTCTTGCGAGGCGCGTCGTAGTCGGTCGCCATGTAGACGTCACGCTCCGGTTCGTCTTAGTTGTGTCAGGGGCACGGCACGCGTGCCGTACCTCAGGAACGTCGAGGGCCGCTCGTTGTTCCCGTGGCACCCGGATTGTGCACCATCGGGTCGCTCGCCGTCGCGGTCGGGACCGCTCGAAGTGCCGAGTTTCCGCCCGAACCCGCGCGTTGTCGAGTCCAGGTCGCGATCGGGTGTGACCGGAATCTCCCGGCGGGACGCGCCGTCAGCGCAGCGCGGGACGGACGACGGCGAGCAGCTCCTCGACGAGCGCGGCCGGACCGGCGACGGTCAGCCCCTCGACGCCCTCCCCCACCCGCTCGACGACCCCGCCCGCCTCGGCGACGACGAGCGCGCCCGCCGCCATGTCCCACGGGTTGAGGTAGCGCTCGAAGAAGACGTCCATGGCACCGGCGGCGACGAGGCACAGGTCCATCGCCGCGGAGCCGAGCCGGCGGATGTCACGGACCTCGGGCAGCAGCGCCGTCAGGACCTGCGCCTGCCCGGCCCGGCGGTCGGCGGTGTAGGCGAAGCCGGTCCCCACGAGCGCCGTGGCGAGCCGGGACGGCGCGCCGATGGTGAGCCGCTCGCCGTCGGCGTAGGCACCGCCGCCGCGGGCCGCGGTCCACGTCTGTCCGGTGGCCGGGGCGTGCACGGCGCCGGCGAGCAGCTCCCAGGCGAAGGGGTCCTCGCCCTCGGCGCGGGCCACGGCGATGCTCACCGAGTAGCCGGGCAGCCCGTAGACGAAGTTCGTCGTCCCGTCGATGGGGTCGACCACCCACACGAGTCCCGAGGAACCGGCCTGCCAGCCCTCCTCCTCCCCGAGCACGCCGTCCTCGGGGCGCAGCTCCGCGAGGCGGCGGCGGATGAGCGACTCGGCCGCCTGGTCCACCTCGGTGACGAGGTCGACGCCGCTGCTCTTCGTCGCGGCCACGGTGACCGACCCGCCGAGCGCGGCGCGCACGAGGTCGCCCGCCTCCCGGGCAACGGTCTCGGCGATCCCCATGAGCTCCTGGCTGACGGCGGTGGTGTCGGTCATGGCGTCCTTCCTCGGCGGCGTCGGGCGGTCGTGCCACGCCGGGGGACCTCCCCGGTCCGGCGGCCGCACTGGTCCATGCTGTCAGCACCCTCGAGAACACACCGGCGGGAATCCGGCATCCGGGCCGCGAGCGGTGGCACCCTCGACCCATACCTCGAAGGGGGACGACATGCTAGAGCTCGAACTCGTCGGGCTGCACAGCGACGGCGAGCACCTCACGCTCGCCGGACCGGACGGCCAGCGCTACCGCCTGCTGGTCGACGACGCGCTGCGGGCTGCCGTCCGGCGCGACCGGCCCCAGCTCGAGCAGATCCGCGCCGGTGCAGGCCTGCGGCCCAAGGAGATCCAGGCGCGCATCCGTGCCGGGTCCACGGCCGTGGAGGTCGCTGAGGCCGCCGGGCTGCCCGTGGAGCACGTCCAGCGCTACGAGGGCCCGGTCCTCGCCGAGCGCAGCTGGGTGGTGGAGCAGGCACGCCGCTTCACCGTCGGACGCGCCGAGGACTCCCCCTCGCTGGGTGACCTCGTCCTGGACCGGCTGGCCACCCGCGGGGTGCGCGAGCCGGACATCGAGTGGGACGCCGTGCGCGGCCAGGACCGCACGTGGGAGCTCGTCGCGCGCTTCACGGCCGGCGACAAGCACCGCGAGGCCCGCTGGGAGGTCGACATGGCCGCCCGCACCACCCACGCGCTCGACGACGAGGGCCGCTGGCTCTCCGAGACCGACGTGGCGCCCGCGAGCCCCTCCCGCCGCCACCTCATGCCGGTACGGCTCTACGACGTCGAGGCCGATGGTGACCTCGGCCCGGCCCTCGCGGCCGTCGACGCCGACCTCAGCGACGCCGAGCCCGAGGATCTCGGCTTCGGCGACCTGCCGGCGGCGAGCACCGACGACCTCCTCGCCGAGCTGCGTGCCACGCGCGGCACGCGCCCCGAGCTCGAGCCGGCCGAGGAGGACGACGACTGGGGGCTGCCCCCGGCCGCCCACCCGCCCGCCTCACGCAGCCACGAGGCGGTCGACGCCCAGGTGCTGCCCATGCCGCGCGACGCCCGCCCCGCCGTCGAGGAGCCCGAACCTCCCGTCCCGACTCCAGCTCCGGCTCCGGCTCCGGCTCCCGCGACGCCCGCGGCAACGCGGGCCGAGGAGTCGGCCGCGCCGCGCACGGGCGAGGGTCAGGGGCGCCGGGCGGCGCAGGGCCCGGCCCAGCGCCGCGAGGGCGAGGCCAAGGACGCCAAGCGACGCCCGAGCCGGGGGCGCCGCGCCAGCGTCCCGAGCTGGGACGAGATCGTCTTCGGCGCCAAGCCCGAGTAGCCCGCGCCCCCCAAAACTTCGCAATTGGTCGCTCCAGCGACGCTCACGGCGGTTCCCGCGTCGTCGAACTGACCAATTGGCGGGGTGTGGGGCGTGGGGGTGGGGGTCGGTCAGCCGAGGGGGAGGGTCTCGGGGCTGAGCTCGGCGGCGCCGGCGACGGCGGCGGTCTCGCGGCGCACGTGGTGGCGGCGGCACAGCACCTCGTAGCCCACTCCGCCGGCCGGCTCCGGCTCCGCCTCGGTGTCCCCAACGACGACCTGCTCGCCCTCGGTGACCATGCGCCCGTCCACGGTGCGCGCGTTGTGCGTGGCCCGACGCCCGCACCAGCACAGCGACTGGACCTGGAGCTGCTCGACGCGGTCGGCCAGCTCGAGCAGCCGCGCGGAGCCGGGGAACAGCCGGGTGCGGAAGTCGGTGGTGATGCCGAAGGCGAAGACGTCCACGCCCATGTCGTCGACGAGCCGGGCCAGCTGCTCGACCTGGGCGACGCTGTAGAACTGCGCCTCGTCGCACACGAGGTAGTCCACGCGCTCCCCGTGGGTGCGGCGGGTGACGACCTCCTGCCAGAAGTCGGTCGCGTCGTCGGCCTCGACGGCCGCGACGGACAGCCCCAGCCGGGAGGAGAGCACACCGCTGCCCGCGCGGTCGTTGCGGCTGTAGATGAGGCCTGTCAGCCCGCGCCGGCGGTAGTTGTGGTCGATCTGCAGCGCGAGGGTGGACTTGCCGGAGTCCATCGTCCCGGCGAAGAAGACGAGCTCGGCCATCACACCACCACGCGCACGAGCGGGATCTCCAGCTCGGCGGGGGTGAGCGAGCCGTGGACACCGACGAGCGCGATCGACGACGGCGTCTGCGTGCGCGAGTCGACGACGGCGCGCCGGCCCCGGGTCGCGACGACGACGTCGCCCACCGTCGTGCGGTGGCGCTCGCTCAGCGGGCCGAACAGGCCGACCTCCTCGGCCTGCTCGCGCAGCAGCACCCACGCGGTGTCCCCGAGGACGTCACGCCAGCGGCGGGCGACGTCCTCGGCGGTCCCGGGCTCGGTGTGGACGTGGACGGCACGCGGTTCCCCCGCGATGAGGGCGACGTCGCGGTCGAGCTCGGGCGTCGTTGCGACGTCGATCCGCGAGTCGGGTCCGAGGTCGACCATGCCGTGGTCCGCGGTGACGAGCAGCAGGGTGCCCTTCGGCAGCTGGCGGGCGAGCCGGGAGATCTCGGCGTCGACGAGCTCGACGGCCTCGCCCCACTGCCACGATCCCCAGCCGTGCTGGTGGCCCATCTTGTCGACGTCGCCCCAGTAGAGGTAGACGAGGTCGGTGCCGCGGGTGCGCAGCAGCGCGCAGGTGGCGTCCACGCGGTCGGCCATGGAGTCGGCGGCGACGAAGCGCGGGCCGCGCAACGCGGCCTCGGTGAGCCCGGAGCCGACGAAGCGCGCCGGCCCGACGCTCGCCACGCGCCGGCCCCACGACTCGGTGCCGAGCTGCTCGACGAGGGTGGGCTCGGGCTGCCACTCCCGCGGGGCGACGGTCGCCTCCTCCCAGCTGACGAGGTTGAGGAGGGAGCCGTCGGCATCGTTGCGGACCGTGTACCCGAGCATGCCGGTGAGGCCGGGCGGGCAGCCGGTCCCGAACATCGTGAGGCTCGCCGCCGTCGTCGAGGGGTAGCCGCTCGTGAGGGTGAGACCGTCGGCC
The DNA here is from genome assembly GCF_009193135.1 of Georgenia satyanarayanai. Classification (GTDB taxonomy): domain Bacteria; phylum Actinomycetota; class Actinomycetes; order Actinomycetales; family Actinomycetaceae; genus Oceanitalea; species Oceanitalea satyanarayanai. The sequence continues at coordinate 214,272 of NZ_VUKC01000004.1, read as the reverse complement.
AGGTGCCGGCGCAGGAACGGCGCGTGCCCGCCACGCTCGGCGAGCATGCGCGCGCCCAGCCCGTCGACGAGGACGACGCACACCTTGCGGGCCTGCGGCAGGCCCAGGGCCTCCCGGTCGTCGGCGGAGCTGCGGCCCGCGCTCCGCGTCGGCGCACCGATGGCGTCGAGGGCGGCGGGCAGCACGGCGCGCAGCCCGGCGCCGTCGTAGTCGGGCAGGCGCAGGTCCGGGGGGAGCTCGGTCACGTCGACGACACCGTCGCGGCGGACAGCGCGCGAGCGAAGGCCAGGGCGTGCTCCAGCGCCTCGGCGCCCTCCGCCTGGGCGCTCACCCGCACGACGACGTCCTCGGGGGTGAGCAGGCCGGTGTAGCCGTGGTCCGCCTCGCAGTCGGGGTCGCTGCAGCCGGCGGGCGCGAGGTCGACCTGCTGGGCACCGCCCCAGGTGACGGCGATGGTGAGGTCGTCCGAGCGCAGCCCCCCGTGGGTGCCGGCGGGGTCGCTCACCCCGTGGGTGAGGGCGACGGAGGCGATGCGGTCGATGGGTACCGCCTCGGTGGTCGCGGCGGCCGACGGCACCTCGTTGCCGGGGACGTCGTCGACGTGCGCCATGACCAGCCGGGTGGGTGTCAGGGCCAGGGCGGTGAGGTGGCGGCGCACCTCACGGGAGTCGAAGGTCGTCTCGGGGTGCACGAGGTAGGCCCGGACCTCCTCGCCCGCGAGCGCGATGTCGAGCACCCCCTGGACGAGCCGCGGGTAGTAGCCGGCGCGGTCCAGGTCGGCACGGAGGCGGGACTGCAGGTCGTTCGTCACGTTGCGGCGATCCACGGCTCCATCTTGACACCACTTGCGCCGACGCCGGGCAGGACGCGTCGTCCGCTGTCGGCCCGCCCGGGCGGGGCGACCTCGACGACCGCACTGAGGAGGGCCGCCCCACGCCGTCCGACGAGCACGGGGTTGAGGAGGATCTGGCGCACCTCGGGCAGGTCGTCGACGAGCACCGAGACGCGCGCCACGACGTTCTCGAGGGCCTTGACGTCCATGACCGGCAGGCCGCGGTGGCCGAAGAGCCGGGGGGAGGCCTTGACCGCCCGGACCATCTGGGCGACGTCGACGTCGGTGAGCGGCGGGATGCGGTAGGAGACGTCGTCGAGGAGCTCGACGGCGTCCCCGCCGAGCCCGAAGGACACGACGGGCCCGTAGAGGTCGTCCTCCGTGCCGCGCACGACGCAGGCGACGCCGGGCGGGGCCATGGCCTGGACCTCGACCCCGAGCCCGGGACGGCCGACCGCCTCGAGGTCGCGGGTCATCGCGGCCATCGCGGCGGTGAGCTCCCCGGCGGTGCGCAGGCCCAGGCGCACGCCGCCGAGGTCGGCGCGGTGGCGCAGCACCTCGTCGCGGGTCTTGAGGACCACCGGCCAGCCGAGCGCCTGGGCGGCCGCGACCGCCTCCTCGGGCGTCCGCGCCGTGCGGGAGGGGACGAGGCTCAGCCCGTAGCAGGCGAGGAGCTCGGCGACGGCGTCGGGCCCGAGCCGCGCGACCTCGCCGGGCCCGAGCCCGCGCAGCGCCGGGGCGAGGAGCTCGCGGGCACGGGCGGGGGCGATGCCGCTGGGGTCGACGAGCTCACCGCGGTCCGCGTCGCGCCACCGCGCGTGGGCGACGGCCCCGGCGAGGCTCGCGACGGCGTCGGCGGTCGTCGCGTAGGCCGGCACGGTGCGACCGTCGCCGGTGAGCTCGTCGGTGAGGCCGACCAGCCCCTGGACGGCCGCCAGGACCGGTCGGTCCTCCCCCGTGGCCGCCGTCGCGAGCGCCCGCCACACCCCGGCGTCGCCGTCGCCCAACGGCGGGACGTGCGCGACGACGAGCGCGTCCCACGAGTCGTCCTCCCGCAGGCGGGCCAGCTCACGGGCGTAGTCCTCCCCCGTGGCGAGGGTGGGCAGGGCACCGCAGGGCACCGGGTGCAGGCCGTGGCCGCGCGCCGCGCCGGCGATGGCGGTGGTGAGCGCACCGGAGTTGGCGAGCACCGCCGTCCGGGGCCCGCGCGGCAGCGGCTGGGACACGAGCAGCTGGGCGAGGTCGAGCATCTCCTGGGTCGTGCGGGTGCGCACCACCCCGGCCTGGTCGAGCATCTGCGCGAGCACCCGCTGCGGCTCCCGCGTGGTGCGGACCGCGTGGCCCGGGGGCACCTGCTGACCGGTCTGCCCGCTGAGCACGGTGACGAGCGGGACCGTCGCCCCGAGCCGCCGCGCGATGCGGGAGAACTTGCGGGGGTTGCCGATCGACTCGAGGTTGACGACGGCGGCGGTGATGCCGGGGTCGTCCTGCCAGGCCTGCATCGTGTCGTTGCCCGACACGTCCGCGCGGTTGCCCGCGGAGACGAAGCTGCGCAGCCCGATGCCCCGCTGCTGGACGGCGGTGAGGAGCGCGCTGCCAGCGGCGGCGGACTGGCAGAACAGGGCGAGGCCGCCCTGCCCGATGCCGTGGCGCACCGTGGCGTCCAGCCGTCCCGCGGGACCGGTGGCGACGACGCCGTAGGACGCCGGACCGAGCAGACGCATCCCCGCCGCCCGGGTGCGGCGGACCAGCTCCTCCTGCCGCTGCCGCCCCGCGTCGTCCCCCTCGGCGAAGCCGCCGGACAGGACGACGACGGCGTGGACACCCAGCGCCGCGAGCTCCGGGACGGCCCCGACGACGGCGTCCGGCTCCCCCGCGACGACCGCCAGGTCCGGGGCGGTGGACTCCGTCGCCCCGAGGTGCTCGGCGAGCGCGGTGAGCGAGGCATGGGCGCCCGTCCCGCCGTCGGGCAGGCCGACGAGGTGGACGGGGCCGGTGAAGCTGCCGTCGCGGACGGCGACGGCGGCGCGCTCGGCGTAGACCTGCTCGGGGCCGCCCAGGCCGACGACGACGACGGACCCGGCCGCCAGGAGCGTGCGCATGCTCAGCGACTCCGCGTGCTGCTCGCGCTCGGCCATGACGGTCCAGGACCGGCCCGTCTCCTCGATGTGGAAGCTGACGTGGAGCACGCCGTCGTCCAGCTCCTGGCGCACGTCGTACCCGGCGTCCCTGAAGACCCTCACCATGCGGGCGTTCGCGGGCAGCACCTCCGCGGTGAACCGGGCGACGCCGCGCTCGCGTCCCGCGGCGGCGAGGTGCTCGAGGAGCACCGAGCCGAGACCGCGGCCGTGCTCGGAGTCGGCGACGTAGAAGGCCACCTCGGCGAGGTCGCCGTCGATGCGGTCGTACCGGCCGACGGCGACGATGTCCTCCCCGCTGGTGAGGACGAGCGCGACGCGGTCGTCGTGGTCGACGTGCGTGAAGCGGTGGAGGTCGCGCTCGCTGAGTCGCTCCATGGGGGCGAAGAAGCGGTAGTACTGCGAGAGCGGCGACTGCCGCTGGTGCATGGCCTGGAGCGCGGGCGCGTCCTCCGGCCGGATGGGACGGATGTGCATCGGGATGCCGTCGCGCAGCACGACGTCGGCCTCCCAGTGCGCGGGGTACGGGGGCGCGTCCTCGCTCATGCGTCCAACCTACCCGCCGGGTCCGACGCGGACCCGGACACGGCGTGGGGTGCTGCACGGGCGGGCGCCCGTGTCGGGGGACAATGGCCCCATGCCACGCCGCAGCACCCCTCCGCCGCCCGTGCCGGAGCAGATCGTCGACATCGACGTCTCGACCGAGATGCAGGGCTCCTTCCTGGAGTACGCCTACTCGGTGATCTACTCGCGCGCGCTGCCCGACGCCCGCGACGGCCTCAAGCCGGTGCAGCGGCGGATCCTCTACATGATGGACGACATGGGCCTGCGCCCGGACCGCGGCCATGTGAAGTCCGCGCGCGTCGTCGGCGAGGTCATGGGCAAGCTCCACCCCCACGGCGACACCGCCATCTACGACGCGCTCGTGCGCCTGGCGCAGGACTTCTCCCTCCGGGTGCCGCTGATCGACGGGCACGGCAACTTCGGCTCCCTCGACGACGGCCCCGCGGCCCCCCGATACACCGAGGCGCGCCTCACGCCCGCGGCGCTGCTCATGACGGCGGACCTCGGCGAGGACGTCGTCGACTTCGTCCCGAACTACGACAACCAGCTCGTCCAGCCCTCCGTGCTGCCCGCGGCCATGCCCAACCTCCTCGTCAACGGCGCGTCGGGGATCGCCGTCGGGATGGCGACGAACATGGCGCCGCACAACCTCGTCGAGGTCGTCGCCGCGGCGCGCCACCTCATCGCCCAGCCGGACGCGACGCTCGAGGAGCTCATGCGCTTCGTGCCCGGGCCCGACCTGCCCTCCGGGGGCAAGATCGTCGGCCTCGACGGCATCCGAGACGCCTACGCCACCGGCCGCGGGTCCTTCCGCACCCGGGCCACCACCCACCTGGAGAACGTCACGGCGCGCCGCAAGGCCATCGTCGTCACCGAGCTGCCCTACCAGGTGGGCGTGGAGCGGGTGCTCGAGAAGATCAAGGAGGCCGCGGACGCCAAGAAGCTCCAGGGTGTGGCCGACGCCTCCGACTACACCGACCGCGCGCACGGCCTGCGTCTGGTCATCGAGGTGAAGAACGGCTTCAACCCCGAGGCGGTCCTCGAGCAGCTCTACCGCTTCACCCCGATGGAGGACTCCTTCGGGATCAACAACGTCGCGCTCGTCGACGGGCAGCCGCAGACCCTGGGCCTGCGCGAGCTGCTGTCGGTCTACGTCCAGCACCGCCTCCACGTGGTGCGCCGCCGCACCGAGCACCGGCTGGCCAAGCGCATCGAGCGCGCCCACCTCGTGGCCGGCCTGCTCGTCGCGATCGCGGACATCGACGAGGTCATCGCCGTCATCCGCTCCTCCGACGACGCCGACGCCGCCCGCCAGCGCCTCATGATGGTCTTCGACCTGTCCGAGCCGCAGGCCGACTACATCCTCGCGCTGCGGCTGCGCCGCCTGACGAAGTTCTCCCGCCTCGAGCTCGAGGCCGAGCGCGACGCGCTGGCCCGCGAGATCGAGGAGCTGCGCGCGATCCTCGCCGACGACGCGCTGCTGCGGCAGGTGGTGAGCGACGAGCTGGCCGAGGTCGCCGCCATGCACGGCACCCCGCGGCGCACCGTCCTCCTCGAGCACGCCGGCGGTCCGGCCACCGGCTCGGCGGCCTCCGCCCGTCGCACCGGGACGAGCGTGCCGCTGGAGATCCCCGACGAGCCGTGCTGGGTGGCACTGTCCGGTACCGGGCTGCTCGCCCGCAGCGCCCAGGAGCCGCCGCGCCTGGGCCCGCGCGTGGCGCACGACGCCATCGCCGCGGCCGTGCCGGCCCGTACCCGCGGCGACGTCGGGGTCGTGCTGAGCAGCGGGCGCTGCGTGCGACTCTCGGTCCTCGACGCCCCCGCGCTGCCGCCCACCGACTCCGCACCGGGGCTGTCCGGCGGCGCTCCCATCGGCGAGCTGCTCCAGCTCGAACCCGGTGAGCGGGTGGCCGGCCTTACCCGCCTGGACGACGACGCACCGCCCCTGGCCCTGGCCACGGCCGGCGGCACGGTCAAGCGCGTCAGCCCGAGCGACCGCCCCGGCAAGGGCGACGCCTGGGAGGTCATCTCCCTCAAGCCCGGTGACGCCGTCGTCGGGGCCGCGCACGCGCCCGACGAGCACCGTCTCGTGCTCGTGACGACCGAGGCGCACCTGCTCCACTTCCCGGCCTCCGCCGTCCGCCCCCAGGGGCGGGGAGCGGGCGGCATGGCCGGGGTCAGGATGCCGGAGGACGCGCGCGTCGTCGGCTTCGGCGTCGTCCACCCCGACGACGTCTCCCGCAGCCTCGTCGTCACCGTCGCCGGTTCCTCCACCGCCCTCCCGGGGACCGTGCCGGGCAGCGCGAAGGTCACCCCCTTCGACCGCTTCCCCGGCAAGGGCCGCGCCACGGGCGGCGTCCGCGCGCAGCGCTTCCTCCGCGGGGAGGACACCGTCACGACGGCGTGGGTCGGCCTCGAGCCGATCCGTGCGGTCGGCGCGGGGGGCCAGCCGGTCGACCTGCCCGACGTCGACGAGCGCCGCGACGGCTCCGGCCGCCCCCTGCCCGCCCCCGTCGCCGCCATCGGCTAGGAGCCCGGGCCCAGCACCACCCACCGAGCCGTCCCTGACACCCGGGGTCTTCCACGACCCGGCGCGCCGCACCCCCGTGGGGGTGACACCCGGGGCGGCCTCAGCGCTCGGTGACCGGGAGACGGGTCCGGGCGTCAGACGGAACGGGTGAACATGAGCGAGTGTCGGGTGGGCTCGTAGCCCAGCTGGCCGAACAGGCCGAAGTCACCGTCGGGTGCCGGTGAGTCGACCCCGAGGCCCGCGTACTGCATGCCGTCGGCGGCGTAGGCGCGCATCGCGGTGACGAGGAGCGCCGTGGCCACCCGCATGCCGCGCCACTCCTCGCGGACGCCGAGGATCTCGGTGTAGCCCTCGGTCCACCCCTGCGCCTCCCAGTCGCCCTCGTAGCGACCGGACATGAGGTAGCCGGCCACCCGGGCCCGGTCGCTCGTGCGGTCCAGGGCGATGAAGCTCCACTGCGGGGCGAAGTACGTCCGGCCCTGCACCCAGGTCTCCGGGGTGTGCTGCTCCCCGCCCCACTGGTCCTTGAAGGCGTCGTTGTGGGCGCGGCGGACGGCGTCGTCCAGGGCCGGGTCCCACGGCTCGATCGTCACCTTGCCCTTCGGCTGGACGTCCGGCAGCGGGAGCGCGAGGTCCCGGCGCATCTCGGTGTACCAGCGGGTGGGCACGAACCCGGCGAGTCGCAGCATGGCCTGTGCGTGGCTCATGTTGTCCTCGACGTGGACGACGGCCAGGGCGCTGCCCTGCCCGGCGGCGTCGAGGATGGCGCGGGCGGCGCGCAGCTGCCAGTCCAGCAGGGCGGCGCCGATGCCGCGGCTGCGCCACGCGGGGTCCACGCCGCCGTCGCACAGGGCCCGGTAGGTGCCGGCCGTGGGCCGCACCCGCACGATCGCGTAGGCGCGGGGCACGCCGTCGGCGTCGATCCCGATGACCTTGGCGTTGCCGGCGTCGGCCCCCACCGCGACGAAGGTCTCCGCGGACTCCTCTGCCGTGGTCCGGTAGGGCGGGTCGTCGTGCTCCTCGATGCGACCGAGGAGCTCGACGAGCGCGTCGTTGTTCTCCAGAGTCAGCCGCTGCCACCGCAGGTCGTGCCCGTGCGGCAGCACCACACCGGCCCCGTCCGCACCGGCGCCGGGCGCCGGGGCGCGGGTGGCGCCGTCGTAGTCCTCGAGCATGGTCCGACGATACGTGGTCACCGCGTCACGGCCTACCGGCGGGACCGCCGAGCGGGACGCGTCACACCTCGATCGTGTAGAGGATCCGCGCGCCCTGCGGCTCGTAGCCCATGCGCTCGTAGAAGCGGTGGGCGCCCGAGGGGTTCTCCATGTCGACGTCGAGGGCGGCGACCTCGATGCCGTCGCGGTACAGCGCGGTGAGGACCGCGGCGAGCAGCGCGCGCGCCACTCCCGAGCCGCGGTGCGGACGGAGCACGCCGAGCAGCTCGGTGAAGCCCTCGGAGTGGCCCAGCGCCTCCCACTGGTGCTCGTGGCGGGCGGTCAGCGCGTAGCCCGCGACGCTGCCGGTCTCGAGGTGGACGGCGACAACGCTCCACGCCGCCTCGAGCGAGCGGTGCGAGGCCGCCCAGGTGGACTCCGCGACGGGCTGGGAGCCCCAGTGGTCGCGGAAGGCCTCGTTGTGGGCGTCGCGCACCGCGTCGTCGATCTCCGGGCTCCACTGCCGGATCTCGTAGCCCTCGGGGACGTCGACGGCGACGGGCGGCTCGGTCAGCCGCAGCCGCATCTCGCGGAACGTGCGCTTGGGACTGAAGCCGGCAGCCGCGTACAGGCGGCGGCGGTCCTCGAGGTCCTCGTCGACGTACGCGGCGATGCGGCCGGGCAGGCGGGGGTCGAGGGTGGCGAGGATCTGGCGGGCGCGGTCGTCCTGCCAGGTGAGCAGCGCGCGGCCGATGCCGCGCCCGCGCCACGACGGGTCGACCGACGCACTGATGAACACGCGGGCGTGCGTCTCGTCGCCGAGCGGCGCGTGGACGAACGCCGCGGCCCGCAGCTCGCCCGAGGCGTCGAACCCGCCCAGGCTGTCGGCCTTCATGCCGGTCGCCGGGCGCCCGAGGACGTCCTCCACCTGGGCCCGGGCCGTGCGCAGGACGGGCTGGTCCACGGCCTCGCAGCGCTCGGTCAGCGCGTGGACGAGGTCGGCGTCATCGGTCGTGAGGGGCCGCCAGGTGAGGCCCAGGTGGGGGGCGGGGACGGCGGCGTGGGCCGGCGGGGCGGCGCGGTCGGGGAGGTCGGGCATGACGGAATCCTAAGGCGCGCTGGCGGTGGTGGTCGGGGCGGGACGCCTCACGCGTCGATGCGGTCCCGGTCGATCTGGCCGGCGCCGGCGACGATGAAGTCCTTGCGGGGGGCGACGTCGTTGCCCATGAGGAGCTCGAAGACCCGCTCCGCCTCGGCCAGCGCCTCGGCGTCGGCCATGCTCACCCGCCGCAGCGTGCGGTGCGCGGGGTCCATCGTCGTCTCCGCGAGCTGGTCGGCGTCCATCTCGCCCAGCCCCTTGTAGCGCTGGATCGGCTCCTTGAAGCGCTTGCCCTGGCGCTCGAGCCTGCGCAGCAGCTGGTGGAGCTCCGCCTCGGAGTAGGTGTAGACCTTCTCCCCCTTCTTCCCGCCCGAGCCGGTGATCTCCACCCGGTGCAGCGGCGGCACGGCCGCGTACACCCGCCCCGCCTCGACGAGCGGACGCATGTACCGGAAGAACAGGGTGAGGAGGAGGGTGCGGATGTGGGCGCCGTCGACGTCCGCGTCGGTCATGAGGATGACCTTGCCGTAACGAGCGGCGTCGAGGTCGAAGGTGCGCCCGGACCCGGCGCCGATGACCTGGATGATCGAGGCGACCTCCGCGTTGCGCAGGATGTCGGCGGGCGAGGCCTTCTGGACGTTGAGGATCTTCCCGCGGATCGGCAGGAGCGCCTGGAAGTCGCTGGACCGGGCGAGCTTGGCCGTGCCGAGGGCGCTGTCACCCTCGACGATGAACAGCTCGGAGCGCTCGATGTCGTCGGTGCGGCAGTCCGCGAGCTTGGCGGGCAGCCGCGAGCTCTCCAGGGCGTTCTTGCGGCGCGAGATCTCCTTGGTGAGCCGCGCCTGGACACGGGCGCGCATCTCCCCCACGACCTTCTCCAGCACCGCGGCGGCCTGCGCCTTCTCGTGGCGCTTGGGTGAGGTGAGGATCTCGGTGAGCTGCTTGTCGACGACGCTCGCGACGATGGCGCGCACCGGCGCCGTGCCCAGGATCTCCTTGGTCTGGCCCTCGAACTGGGGCTCGGGCAGCCGGACGGTGACGACGGCGGTGAGCCCGGCGAGGACGTCGTCCTTCTCGATCTTCGGGTCCTTCGCCGTCACCTTCAGGCGCCGGGAGTTCGCCTCGATCTGCTTGCGGACCGTGCGCACGAGCCCCTGCTCGAAGCCGGTGAGGTGACTGCCGCCCTTGGGGGTGGCGATGATGTTGACGAACGAACGGGCCGTCGTCTCGTACCCCTGTCCCCACCGCAGCGCGACGTCGACCTCGCACGTGCGCTCGACCTCCTGCGGGCGCAGGTGGCCCGAGGCGTCGAGCTGCTGGACCGTCTCGGTGAAGGTGCCGCTGCCGGTGAGGTGCCAGATGTCGGACACGGCGGGGTCGGTGGCGAGGAACTCGGCGAAGTCGACGACACCGCCGTCGTGCCGGAACACCTCCTCGACCGGGCCCTCCTCCCCGGGCGTGCCGGGCAGGCGGCGCTCGTCCCGCACCGTGATGGTCAGCCCGGGGACGAGGAACGTCGTCTGACGGGCCCGGGTGACGAGCTCGTCGTAGGAGAACTGGGACGTCGAGGGGAAGATCTGCGGGTCGGCCCAGTAGCGCACGCGGGTGCCGGTGCGGGCACGGGGCGTCTTGCCGACCACGGCGAGCTCGCTCGCGTCGACGAACGGCGAGAACGGCGCCTCCGGGCCGGCGCCGGCACGGTCGTCGTAGGTGCCCGGCTCGCCGCGGTGGAAGGTCATCCGGTAGGTCTTGCCGCCGCGGTCGACCTCGACGTCCAGCCGCGCGGACAGGGCGTTGACGACCGACGCGCCGACGCCGTGCAGGCCGCCCGAGGCGGCGTAGGAGCTGCCGCCGAACTTGCCGCCGGCGTGGAGCTTGGTGAAGACGACCTCGACCCCGCTCAGCCCGACGGAGTCGACGGTGTCGACCGGGATCCCGCGGCCGTTGTCCCGGACCTCGACCGAACCGTCCGGGTGGAGGACGACGTCGATCGAGTCGCCGTGCCCCTCCAGCGCCTCGTCGACCGCGTTGTCGATGACCTCCCACAGGCAGTGCATGAGCCCACGCGAGTCCGTCGAGCCGATGTACATGCCCGGGCGCTTGCGGACCGCCTCCAGCCCCTCGAGCACGGAGAGGTGGCGGGCGGTGTACTGCGCGGGCGAGGCGGTCGACTTGGGAGGCACCCGGCGATCATACGAACCACTTCGCCCGCTTCCGCGGACTGACCCGCGGGACGGGGCAAGGTCACCCCGTGAGGAGGTGACGGGGAGCACCCGCGGGCCCGCGCCGTCGTGACCCTCGTCACGGGGTTCCGCCACCCGGTCCGCTGCCAGCGAACGGGGCACCGTCCCGGGGAAGTTTCCCGCGCAGTCGTGGTTGTATGCAGATGTGAACGCAACGATGACCGCCCCACTGACCGCACAGGACCGCTGTGACCGCTGCGGCGCCCAGGCGTACGTGCGCGTGGGTCTGCCCGTAGGGGAGCTGCTCTTCTGCGCGCACCACGCCCGCAAGCACGCCGAGGCGCTCGAAGGGGTCGCGACCGCCATCCAGGACGAGACGCACCGTCTCACCGAGGACAACGCCAGCTGACACCCCCTCCCCCGACTGCCCGGAAGCGCCGGCGCCCCCCGGGGCGCCGGCGCTTCCGCTATTTCTCGTGACGGGCGAGGCCCCTGGCCCGTAGCCTCCGCGCCATGAGCACACCGCCCTCCCCCGTCGCCGGCCTGCGCTGGCGGCCCATCACCGCGCACGACGTCCCCGCCTGGCACGAGCTCGTCCAGGCCATCGAGGCGGCCGACGACCCCGCCGAGCGGTACACCCCGGAGGACCTCCACGACGAGCTCCTCGACGGCTCGTGGAAGGACCCCTCCCGCGACAGCACCATCGGCGTGGACGACGACGGCGTCCCCCGCGCCTTCGGGCACGTCCAGGTGCTCCCGGGTGACGTGCGCACGATGCGCGCCTTCTGCTGGGGCGGGGTGCACCCGCAGTGGCGGGGCCAGGGCGTCGGCCGCGAGCTGCTCGCCTGGCAGGAGCGCCTCGGGCGGGAGAAGATCGCCGCCGCCCGGTCCACCGGGCCCGGACGGGTGCTCGTCCACGTCGACGACGGCCTCACCGCCACCGAGCGGCTGCTGCACCGGGCGGGCTTCCGCCGCCTGCGCGTCTACCTCGAGCTCACCCGCCCCCTCGGCGGCGACGTCCCGACCCCTGCCCTGCGGGAGGGGCTACGGCTCGTGCCCTACGACGCGTCGCTCAGCGAGCGCATCCGGCTCGCCCACAACGAGGCCTTCGCCGACCACTGGGGCAGCGAGCCGCGTGACCCGGAGAACTGGGCGCGGCAGAGCGTGGGCGGGCGCTACTTCCGGCCGACGTGGAGCTTCGCGGTGCTCGACGGCGAGGAGGTCGCCGGGTACAGCCTCACCTCGGCCTACGAGCAGGACTGGACGGCGCAGGGCTACTCGGCGGGCTGGACCGACCTGCTCGGTGTCCGGCGGCCGTGGCGCCGCGCGGGTGTGGCCACCGCCCTCCTGGCGGCGACCATGCGGGCGCTGCGGGAGGACGGCATCGAGCGGGCGGACCTCGGCGTGGACGTCGAGAACCCGAACCGGGCGCTGGACCTGTACACCGGCCTCGGCTACCGGGAGTCGCGCCGGTCCCTCGCCTACGGCAAGGACGTGTGAGCGTCAGCCCCGGGACTCGGCCACGAGGACGACGTCCGAGACCCGGGGCAGCGTCGCGTCCGCGAGCGGGTCGGGGTCGCCACCGGCCGGGTCCCAGTCCTCGGCGAGGACCTCCCACGCCTTGCCGTCGATGTCGACGACGACGGCGAAGAGGCGGCCCTCGCTCACGAGGACCTCGGCGGTGCACGGCACGCCGCGGGGGGTGGTGAAGCGGGCGCTCACCGGGAAGGTGAAGGTGTGCGGCACCGCCAGCGGCACGTCGTCGGGCACGGCGATCGCGACGAGGCGCGGCGCCTCCTCGGGCTCGCCCCAGACCTCCTCGCTCGCCCGCGCGAGCTGGGCACGCAGCCGCAGGGAGTCGTGGTCCTCGGTGTGCGCGAGGATCGCGCTGACGAGCTCGTGCACGGGCTGCGGGAGGGGGCGCAGGGTGGGGCCCTCGGGAGCCTCCTCCACCGCCCCGGTGCCCGCACCCCGGCGCTCGAGGAGGGACATCGCGAGCGAGAGTCCGACCCCGGCCAGGGCCATCGCCAGACGCGGGCGGCGCACGCCGGCACGCACGAGCCGGCGCTGCAGGGCGCGGTCCATCGTCTCGCCGAGCTCGGCGGCGCCGTAGACGAGCCCGACGGCACCGGCCGTGAACGCGACGCGCGAGGGGAGGTCCAGGGTGGCGTCCCGGTCCTCCGCCGTGCCCAACCACACCCCGGCACCGGTGGTCCCGGCGATCGCGGTCCGCAGCCCGAAGCGCGTCAGCGGGGTGCGGCGGGCCGGGTCGGGCAGGGTGAGGAGCCCGGTGGCCGCGGCGGTCACGAGGTCGGAGGCGCGCAGGCCCAGCGGGAGGGACGTGGACGAGGTGTCGGTGCTCACGCCTCGATCGTAGAGGGCAGGCCCGACAGTCCTCCCTGCCATCGCCCGCCCCCGACAATGGTCTTGACCCTCACGCGGCGTGAGGCGCCACGGTGGAGGCATGACCGAGAGAACGGGAGTCGTCACGGTGCTGACGGTGGGCCAGGTGGCCGAGCGCTTCGGCGTGACGGTGCGCACGCTGCACCACTACGACGCGATCGGCCTGCTCAGCCCGAGCGCCCGCAGCCACGCGGGCTACCGGCTCTACACCGAGGAGGACGTCTCCCGGCTGCAGCACGTCGTCGTCTACCGCAGGCTCGGCTTCTCCCTCGAGGAGATCGCCGGGCTGCTCGACGACGGCACGCGGCCGGCGCGCCTCGAGCACCTGCGGCGGCAGCGGTCCGCGGTCATGTCCCGGCTGGACGAGCTCGCCGAGCTCGTCACCGCCATCGACCGAGCACTGGAGCGAGAGATGACCGGAGTGAACCTCACCAAGGAGGAGCAGCGCGAGCTGTTCGGGGACGGTTTCAGCGACGAGTACGCCAGCGAGGCGCAGGAGCGCTGGGGCGACACCGAGGCGTGGCGGCAGTCCCAGGAGCGCACCACCCGCTACACCAAGGCCGACTGGCAGGAGATCAAGGCGGAGTCGGAGGAGGTCAACGCGGCCTTCGTCGCCGCGATGGAGGCCGGCCTGCCGCCGACGAGCGAGGCGGCGATGGACGCCGCGGAGGGCGCCCGGCGGCACATCCACGAGCGCTTCTACGACCTCACGCCCGAGTTCCACCGCAACCTCGGGGACATGTACGTCAGCGACCCGCGATTCGCGAGGACCTACGAGGACATCCGGCCGGGGCTCGCGCAGTACGTGCGCGACGCCGTCCACGCCAACGCCGACCGTCACGCGGCACGCCCCTAGACGAGGCGAGGGCCCGCACCGTCCGGTGCGGGCCCTCGTCGTGCGCGCGGGCTCAGTCCAGGTAGTCGCGCAGGACCTGCGAGCGGCTGGGGTGGCGGAGCTTGGACATCGTCTTGCTCTCGATCTGGCGGATGCGCTCACGGGTGACGCCGTAGACCTTGCCGATCTCGTCGAGGGTCTTCGGCTGCCCGTCGGTGAGGCCGAAGCGCATGGAGACCACGCCGGCCTCGCGCTCGGAGAGCGTGTCGAGCACCTGGTGGAGCTGCTCCTGGAGGAGGGTGAAGCTCACGGCGTCGGCCGGGACGACGGCCTCGGAGTCCTCGATGAGGTCGCCGAACTCGCTGTCGCCGTCCTCTCCGAGGGGCGTGTGCAGGGAGATCGGCTCGCGGCCGTACTTCTGGACCTCGACGACCTTCTCGGGCGTCATGTCCAGCTCCTTGGCCAGCTCCTCCGGGGTGGGCTCGCGGCCCAGGTCCTGGAGCATCTGGCGCTGGACGCGGGCCAGCTTGTTGATGACCTCGACCATGTGCACCGGGATACGGATGGTGCGGGCCTGGTCGGCCATGGCGCGGGTGATCGCCTGGCGGATCCACCAGGTGGCGTACGTGGAGAACTTGTAGCCCTTGGTGTAGTCGAACTTCTCGACGGCGCGGATGAGACCGAGGTTGCCCTCCTGGATGAGGTCCAGGAAGAGCATGCCGCGCCCGGTGTAGCGCTTGGCGAGGGAGACGACGAGGCGCAGGTTGGCCTCGAGGAGGTGGTTCTTGGCGAGGCGGCCGTCGTTGGCGATCCACTCGAGCTCGCGCTTGAGCTTGCCGCTGACGTCCTCGGCGGCGAGCTTCTCCTCGGCGAACAGGCCGGCCTCGATGCGCTTGGCGAGCTCGACCTCCTGCTCGGCGTTGAGAAGGGCGACCTTGCCGATCTGCTTGAGGTAGTCCTTGACCGGGTCGGCGGTCGCACCGGCGGTGACGACCTGCTGGACCGGGGCGTCGTCGTCGTCGTTGTCGGAGACGACGAAGCCGGACTCCTTGGTCGTCGTGGCCTCGGCCTCCGGCGCGGCGGCGGCCTCGGTCACCTCCTCGGTCTCCTCGACGTCGGGGACGGCCTTGAGGGCGGTCTTCTTGGCGGTCGTGGACTTCGTGGTCGTGCGCTTGGTAGCCGTGGTCGTCTCCTTCTTCGCCGCGGGCTTCTTGGCCGTGGTCGACTTCGCGGGCGCCTTGGCCCGGGTCCTCGTCGACGACTCCTCGACCGACGCGGTCGTGCTGCCGGCTGAGGTGCGCGCGGCGTGCGTGCGGCTGGAGGTGCTCTGGGCGTGCGACGACACAGAAAGCCTTTCGGAGGGGAATGGGGGTTCCGGCTGCTGGCCGGTGCGCTGCCTACAATTATAACTCGCCGTGCCCGCTCGCGACGGTTGAGCGAGGACGGATCTCTCGATCGGCAGCCACCGTCACAACGCCGGGCGGTGCCCCGGCATTCCCCGGCCGGCGGCGGGAGTCAGTAGGAGCGACGCTCCGCGGAGGGCGGCTTGACCGCGAGCACGGGGCACGGCGCGTCGAGCAGGATGCGCTGGGCGTTGGAGCCGAGGATGAGCTTGCCGACCGGCGACCGGCGCCGCAGCCCGATGACGATGAGCTCGGCGCCCGTCTCCTCGGCGGTCTCCACGAGGTCGGCGGCGACGTCGTTGCCGCGACCGAGCTGGCGCACGTCGTAGGCGACCTCGGCGTCGTCGAGGCGGTCGCGCAGGGCCTCGAGCTCGGCGTCGACATCGGCGTGCTGCTCCTGGCGGGATCGGCGGGAGATGACGACGACGACGCGCGCGTCCCGTCGCCGGGCCTCCGCGACGCCGGTCTCCAGCGCCGCCTCACCCTCCGGCGTTGCGAGGTAGCCCACGACGACCGTCATTCAGCACTCCATCCTCCGGCTCCCCGCCGGGACGTCCTGGGCCTGCTCCGTGTGCGCTGACGCTACCGGATCGGCGGCCCCGGGGCCGCCGGGTCGCCCGAGCCGGCCCGGACCCAGCCCGGCGGGAGGCGCGCGGCGAGCGCCTGGTCGACGAGCTCGGCGAGGCGGGTCCGGGGTCGGGCCCGCAGCGCCTGCCGGGCGAGGACGTCGGCGCGCGCGCCGTCGGCGCACCACCACGCGATCCAGGCGAGCAGACCGAGCGCCAGCGCCCCCGAGCGGCCCGGCACGCACGCAGCCAGGGCCCGCAGGACGGCCGCCGCCGGCTCCACGCGGTCCTGGTCGGGCGGCGGCCCACCGGGGAGCATGGCGAGGTCGAGGATCTCCTCGGTCCGCGCCCGGTCGAGCACCCGCCCGGACAGCGGGTGGACCACCGAGCACAGGACGCTGTCCCGCACGGTGTTGTCCTCGAGGGCGGCGGCGAGCAGCCCCAGCTCGCCGGCGGGCAGGACGGCGCCGCGCACGGCGAGGGCCACCAGCCGCTCCCAGCGCCGACGCTCCTCCTCCCGCCACTCGTCCATCTCGCGCTGGTCCACGGCGGGCACCGCGCCCGGGACCCCGAACGCAGCGCCCGGGACCGCAGCTCCCCCGCCGCTGCGGGCGCGCAGCCCGGCGAGCCGGCGACGTCCCTCCCGGACGGCACGGGTGGCACTGCGGCGCCGCTCCGCGTCGGTGGTGCGGGCGACCGCGAGGTCCTCCCGTGCGGGCACGAGAGCGAGCCCGTGGAGGACGAGCGTGGCGACGACGGGCCGCTGGTCGAGCTCGGCGACGTCCCGGGTGGCCGGGGCGCACTCCTCCCCCGTACCCCAGCAGCCGTAGGTGCCGGCGCCCACCACCCACGGGCCGGGCGGGTCGGCCCAGGAGGTCAGGGTGCGCAGGTGCTCCACGGCGCGACGCACGAGCGGGTCCGCCGAGAGCCGGTCCCGTGGCAGGTCGCTGTAGAGGACGACGAAGACGTCGTGGGCACCCTCCTCCTCCATGAGCCGCGCGACGTCCCGGACGAGCGCCGCACCGAGCCGCGGGTGGCCGATGTGGGTGAGGTCGGCCCGCGTGACGAGACCGAGGCGGTTGCGCGCCCCGCACATCGCGAGGAGCACCACCGAGTCACGCGGCCGGAAACCGAGCCGGTAGGGCAGGTAGGCGACGATGTCCTCGGGCTGGGAGATCGTGATGGTGGTCGGGTCCATGACCCCATGCCACACCCGCGGAGTCTCCCGCTGCCGGGCCCGGCGCGGGCCGTGTGGACGGCCCCGGAGCGGTGCCCGCCTGGGGAGCAGCGACCCGTCCCCGTAGGCTGCGCGCATGGCAGCATCCACCGCCGGCCTGGCCACGCTCGTGACCGACCGTGTCGCCACCGCCCTGAGCGAGCACACCCGCCCCTTCGCGTCCCTCGAGGGGGTGGAGGAGCTGCTCGCCGCCGGGGCGGCGCTGCTCGGCGGGGGCAAGCGGCTGAGGGCCGCCTTCTGCACCGCCGGCTGGACGGCGTTCACCGACCGGCCCGTCACCGCCGACTCCGCGCCGGTCCTGGCCGGCAGCGCCCTCGAGCTCTTCCAGGGCGCCGCGCTCGCCCACGACGACCTCATGGACGGGTCCCTGACCCGCCGGGGCCTGCCGGCGGTGCACCGCCGCATGGCGGGGGAGCACGCCGAGCGCGGGTGGCTGGGCGACCCGGACCGCCACGGGGCCGCCGGCGCCATCCTCCTCGGCGACCTGCTCCTGTCGGTCTCCTCGGTCGAGATGGACCTCGCGCGCCGGCTCGTCGACGGCGACGCCTCCTCGGCGGCCCGGACCACGTGGGACCTCATGACGACGGAGGTGGCCGTGGGCCAGTACCTGGACGTGCGCTCCCAGGTGCTGCCGTGGAGCGAGCAGGACGACGTCTCCCGGGCGCTCACGGTGGTGAAGCACAAGTCGGCGCGCTACAGCGTCGAGCACCCCCTCGTCCTCGGTGCGGCGCTCGCCGGAGCACCGGAGGACGCGCTCGCCGCGCTGCGCCGCGTCGGTCTGCCCCTCGGCGTGGCCTTCCAGCTCTGGGACGACGTCCTCGGCGTGTTCGGCGAGCCCGAGGTGACCGGCAAGCCGGCCGGCGACGACCTGCGCGAGGGCAAGCGCACCGTGCTCCTCGCCCTGGCGCTGCGGGGCGCGGACGCCGAGCAGCGGGCCACCCTGCAGCGGCACGTGGGCCGCCCGGACCTCTCCGAGGAGGACGTCGCGCTGCTGCGGACCGTCCTGGAGACCACGGGCGCCGTCGAGGAGCACCAGCGGCTCGTCGACAGCCACCTCGCCGAGGGCCTGGCCGCGCTGGACGGGCTCGGCCTGCCCGCGGCGAGCCACGAGATGCTCACCGGGCTGGCGCGGCTGCTCACCTCGCGCGCGGCGTGAGCCCCGGCTCGCCGCGCCGCGGACGGCCTCAGACCGCGAAGGTCTGAGCGAGCCGACGCACCTCGTGGATCCGCTGTGCCCGCAGGGCGGCGATCGGCGTGGTCCCCAGGTCCTCCTGCTCGGTGAGCAGCCACGCCACGGCCTCGTCGACCGTGAAACCGGTGTCGGTCAGCAGGATGAGCGTCCCGCGCAGCGAGGGCACCGGACCGGGCTCGGCGGCGCCGTCCTCCGCGGTGAGGAGGAAGTCGCGCGGGACGAGGAAGGGACCCTCCTCCTGCGGGCGCGTCCCTGCGAGGTGGTGGTCGCGGACGAGGTCCCGGACGTCGCGCAGCCGCACGTCGAGGAGCTCGGCGACCTCGGGGAGGGAGCACCAGCGGAGGCCTGAGGCGTCGTTCTCGGTCATTCCCGCAGCCTAACGAGCCGCGGGAGCGGGCGCCGTCCCCGCCTTTACGTGCCGCCTCGATAACGCTAGGGTCACAGCGTTCACACTCGCCCCACCAATAACACCAGCCACTGTGGTCCCGTGCGCCGACACGCCGGGGCCCGTCGCGGAGGACATCGATGAAGGCTCGCACTCACACCCGGGCGCCTCGTCCCGCCGGCCGCGCCGGCGTGGGCCTCGTGCTCGCGGCGACCACCGTCGCGGCGATGACCGTGCCGGCCGGCGCCGCCACCGCGGCCACCACCGCGCCCACCGCGGGCGCCACGGCGCTCGCACTCACCGCGCCCGCCACCCAGCGCAGCCTGCCGACGGGCACCTACCAGGTGCGAGCCGGCGACACGGTCGGCGCCATCGCCGCCCGCGCGGGGACGTCCGTCTCCGCGATCGTCGCGGCCAACGGCCTCAACTCGCAGGCGCTCATCAAGGTGGGCCAGGTCCTCCGTCTGCCGGCCGCCGGCAAGGCCGCCACGGCCGCGCCCGCCCGGGCCGCCGCCGCGACGACCCACACGGTCGCCGCGGGTGACACGGTCTCGGCCCTCGCCAAGCGGTACGGCACCACTGTCGAGGACATCGTCTCCGCCAACCGCCTCGGTTCGCGCGCGCTCATCATCATCGGCCAGCGCCTCACCATCCCCGGGACCTCGGCTCCGGCCACCGGCGCGAGCGCCGCCCCCGCGGCGAGCCGCCCCGCCGCCCAGAGCGCCAGCACCCACGTGGTCCGGGCCGGGGACACCGTCTCCGGCATCGCCCAGCGCTACGGCACCACCGTCGAGCGCATCGCGTCGGCCAACGGTCTGCGCAACCCCGGCCTCATCCGGATCGGCCAGCGCCTCACCGTCTCCGGCGGCGGCTCGACCTCGGCCCCCGCCGCCAAGCCCGCCACGACGCCCGTCAGCAGCACGGCCTCCCGCACGCACGTCGTCGCGGCCGGCGACACCGTCTCGGGCCTCGCCTCGCGGTACGGCTCGACGACGTCGGCGATCATCTCCGCCAACAACCTTCCCGGCTCCGGGCTCATCTACGTCGGCCAGCGCCTCACCGTGCCGGGTGGCTCGGGTGGCGGCACGAGCGCCGGAGGCAGCACGAGCGGCGGCCAGCTCGTCGGCAGCACGTTCCTCGGGCGGACCTACGCGAGCAACGTCGTCGGCGCGGCCAACACGAACAAGGCGACGCTCCTGTCGATGAGCGTCCCCTCGCGCGACCAGATGCGCGCCATGGTCCGGAACACCGCCGTGAACATGGGCGTGGACCCCGCGCTCGCCCTGGCCGTGGCCCAGCAGGAGTCCGGCTTCGACGCACGCGCCGTCTCCCCCGCCAACGCCGTCGGCGTCATGCAGGTGATCCCGAGCTCCGGCCAGTGGGCCTCGGACCTCGTCGGGCGCCAGCTCAACCTCCTCGACCCGCAGGACAACGTCACCGCCGGCATCGCGATCCTGCGCCAGCTCGTCCGCACCGCCGACAACTTCGACCAGGCGGTCGCCGGCTACTACCAGGGCCTCGCGGGGGTCAAGCGCAACGGCATGTACGCCGACACCCGCAACTACGTCGCCGGGATCAAGTCCCTCATGCGTCAGTTCTGACCAGCCACGACGCCGCAGCCCGCCTCACCGGTCCCGTTACCGGTCGGGGCGGGCCCGCGGCTCTAGACTCGGCCCCGTGCAGCGCACCGTGAGCGACCCCATGCTCGGCCGTCTCGTCGACGGCCGGTACGAGGTGCGTGCCCGCATCGCCCGGGGCGGCATGGCCACCGTCTACCGGGCCCTGGACCGGCGTCTGGACCGCACCGTCGCCCTCAAGGCCATGCACCCGCACCTCGCCGAGAGCGCGGACTTCGTCGCCCGCTTCCGCCGCGAGGCCCGCTCCGCCGCCCGGCTCAACCACCCCGGCATCGTCGCGATCTACGACCAGGGCCTGGCCGACGACACGAGCTACCTCACGATGGAGCTCATCGAGGGCCACAACCTGCGCACCGAGCTGCGCCGGGAGGGTGCCCTGCCCCTGGGGCGCGCCCTCGACGTCGTCGACGGCGTCCTCGACGCCCTCGCCTGCGCCCACCGCGCCGGGGTCGTCCACCGCGACGTCAAGCCGGAGAACGTCCTCCTCGAGCGCGACGGGCGCCCCAAGGTCACCGACTTCGGTCTCGCGCGCGCCGTCACCGAGGCGACGGCGGCGTCGACCGGCACCGTGCTCGGGACCGTCGCCTACCTCGCCCCCGAGATCGTCACCTCCGGGGTCGCCGACGCGCGCGCGGACGTCTACGCCGTCGGGATCGTCCTGTTCGAGCTCATCACCGGCACCCAGCCCTTCGTCGCCGACCAGCCGATCCGGGTGGCCTTCCAGCACGTCAACGACGGCGTCCCGCGCCCCTCCTCCCGGGTCGAGTGGCTCCCGGCGGAGGTCGACGAGCTCGTCGCCGCCCTCACCGCGAAGGACGCCGCGGACCGCCCCACGGACGCCGACGCCGCGCTCGCGCTCCTGCGCCGCACCCGCGCCGCCCTGGACGACGCCACGCTCGCGCGCCGCGCGGACGTGGCCCCCGCGGTCGAGGAGGGGGGCACCGACGGTGCGGAGGGTCCCGCCACCGACGTCACGCCGCTGCCCGCCGGCACCGTCGCCCTGCCCATCGGCGCGATCCACGCCGGCGTGCCCGATCCGGGACCGGCCGGCCCGGCTCGCCGCCGTCGTCGTCGCCGCGTCTTCGCGCTCACCATGGTCCTGCTCGCCCTCGCCCTCACCGGCGGCGGCTCGTGGTGGTGGTTCACCCACGGCCCCGGCGCCTACGCCACCGTGCCCGCGGTCGTCGGCCTCACCGAGGACGAGGCCGTCGCCGTGCTCAGCGACGCCGGCCTCGACCTCACCGTCGAGCGCGAGCACCACGACACCGTGCCCGAGCACGAGGTCGTCTCCGCCGAGCCCGCACCGGGCGACCGCGTGCGCACCGACGGCACCGTCGTCCTCCACGTCTCCCGCGGCATCCTCATGGTCGAGGTGCCCGAGCTCGTCGGCCTCACCCAGGAGGAGGCGACCGGTGCGCTCGAGGCCGCCCAGCTCACCGTCGGGCAGGTCGAGACCCCGTACGACGACGACGCCCCCGCCGGTGAGGTGATCTCCGCCGGCCGGGAGGCCGGTGAGGTCATCCCCTACGACCAGCCGGTCGACCTCGTCGTGTCCGCGGGCCGCGAGCCGGTCGAGCTCGTCTCGGTCGTCGGGGCCGACGCGGACACCGCTGTCTCCGACCTCGAGCGCGCCGGCCTCGGCGCCGTCGTCGAGGAGGACTACCACCCCGAGGTGCCCGCCGGCCGGGTCGTGAGCCAGGACCCCACGCCGGACGAGGACGTCCAGCTCTACCGCGGCGACGAGGTCACCGTCACCGTCTCCCTCGGCCCCCAGCCGGTCGAGCTGCCGGACCTCGTCGGACGACAGGTGGGCGCCGCCACCGAGGAGCTCGAGGCCGCGGGCTTCGTCGTCGAGGTCGAGCGGGTGCTCGGCGGCATCTTCGGCACCGTGCGCAGCATGTCCCCGGACGCCGGTGAGCTCGCGGTGCCGGGCACGACCGTCACCCTCACCGTCGTCTGAGGCCTCCCGGCCTCGGGACCAAGGTCCCGCCGCCGTCACGTTCGTCCGCTTCGACCACCACATGTAGCGGCGGTTGGTGCGACACACCCCAACACCTAGGGGTTCCCGCCCGCTCCCGCGGTCCTAGCGTCTGTCGTGCCGCAGTCCGCACGAGCACGGGAGAAGCCCATGGACCACCGCCCCACCCACGTCGACCCGACCACCACCGTCGAGGAGTACCTGGACCGCAGCGACTGGCGCGTCAACGCCAACGCGAACCAGGGCTACTCGCTCGGCGGGATGATGCTCAACACCTCGGGGAAGGTCGTGGCCAACTACTGGCTCGACCGTGTCTACGCCCCCGAGGCCGGTCGCGCCCACCGCGAGGGCGACCTCCACATCCACGACCTCGACATGTTCGCCGGCTACTGCGCGGGCTGGTCGCTGCGCCGCCTCCTGGAGGAGGGCTTCAACGGCGTGCCCGGGGCCATCTCCGCCGCACCCGCCCGGCACTTCTCCTCCGCCGTCGGGCAGATCGTCAACTTCCTCGGGACCCTGCAGAACGAGTGGGCCGGGGCGCAGGCCTTCAGCTCCTTCGACACCTACATGGCCCCCTTCGTCCGCCTGGACGCGATGACCTACGACGACGTCAAGCAGGGCGTCCAGGAGCTCGTCCACAACCTCAACGTGCCCTCCCGCTGGGGCACCCAGACCCCCTTCACCAACCTCACCTTCGACTGGACCTGCCCGCCGGACCTGCGGGGGCAGGTGCCGCTCGTCGGCGGGGAGCCGTGCGACTTCACCTACGGCGACCTCCAGCACGAGATGGACCTCGTCAACCGCGCCTACCTGGAGGTGATGACCGAGGGCGACGCGACCGGGCAGGTGTTCACCTTCCCCATCCCCACGTACAACATCACCAAGGACTTCGACTGGGACTCGGAGAACACCGAGCGGCTCTTCGCGATGACCGCGAAGTACGGGCTGCCCTACTTCCAGAACTTCATCAGCTCCGACCTCGACCCCGGCATGATCCGCTCGATGTGCTGCCGTCTCCAGCTCGACCTGCGGGAGCTGCTCAAGCGCGGCAACGGGCTCTTCGGCTCGGCGGAGCAGACCGGGTCCCTCGGTGTCGTCACCGTCAACATGGCGCGGCTGGGCTACCTTCACGCGCACGACGAGGCCGGGCTCGTGCGTCGCCTCGACGAGCTCATGGACGTCGCCCGCGACACCCTGGAGCTCAAGCGGGTCGTCATCCAGGAGCACATCGACGGCGGCCTGTTCCCGTGGACCCGCCGCTACCTCGGGACGCTGGACAACCACTTCTCGACCATCGGCGTCAACGGGATGAACGAGATGGTCCGCAACTTCACCCTCGACGAGTACGACCTCACCGACCCGCGCGGGCACGCGCTGTGCGCCCGCCTCCTCGACCACGTCCGCGACCGGATGGTCGAGTACCAGGAGGCCACCGGACACCTGTACAACCTCGAGGCCACCCCGGCGGAGGGCACGACGTACCGCTTCGCCAAGGAGGACCGCACGCGCTTCCCCGGCATCCTCCAGGCCGGCACCGGGACCAACCCGTACTACACGAACTCCTCCCAGCTGCCCGTCGGCTTCACCGACGACCCGTTCGAGGCGCTCGAGCGCCAGGAGGAGCTCCAGGGCAAGTACACCGGCGGCACGGTCCTGCACCTGTACATGAGCGAGCGCATCTCCTCCGCGCAGGCGTGCAAGGAGATCGTGCGCCGGGCCCTGGAGGGCTTCCGTCTGCCCTACGTCACCATCACCCCGACCTTCTCGGTGTGCCCGAACCACGGCTACCTCTCCGGGGAGCACCACTCCTGCCCGCGCTGCGCCGTCGAGCGCGACGAGCCGGTGGCGTGCGAGGTGTGGACCCGGGTCATGGGCTACTTCCGGCCGGTGAGCTCCTTCAACATCGGCAAGAGGGGCGAGTACGCCGAGCGGGAGATGTTCACCGAGCAGGCCGCCGTCCCCGCACCGGTCGTGACGCCGTGACCGCCGTCGCGGCGGGCCGCCCCGCCTCACCGGCCCGCGCCGACGACCTCCAGGTCGCCGGGATGGCGCCGCTGTCGACGGTCGACTGGCCCGGGCGGCTCGCCGCGACGGTCTTCTGCCAGGGCTGCCCGTGGGACTGCTCCTACTGCCACAACCCGACGCTCATCCCCCCGCGCACCCCGGGCACGCTCCCCTGGCAGGACGTGCTCGCCTTCCTCCGCCGACGACGCCGCCTCCTGGACGCCGTCGTCCTGTCCGGCGGGGAGGCCACCCGGCAGGCGGCGCTCCTCCCGGCCGCCCGGGAGGTGCGCGCGCTCGGGTTCGCCGTCGGTCTCCACACCGCGGGTCCCTACCCGCGGCGGCTCGAGGCGGTGCTCGGTGACGTCGACTGGGTGGGCCTGGACCTCAAGGCCCTGCCCGAGGACTACGACGACGTCGTACGGCGCCCGGGCGCGGGCCACCTCGCGTGGGAGTGCCTCGACCTGCTCGTCGCCTCCGGCGTCGACCACGAGGTCCGCACGACGGTCGCGCCCGGCTCCCCCGCGGTCCGCCACGCCGTCGAGATCGCCCGCCGTGCCCGTGACGCCGGCGCGCGTGCCTTCGCGCTCCAGGTCGTGCGGACCGAGGGCACGCGCGAGGAGTTCACCCACGCCCACGCCGCGGCCGACCAGCGCGCGTGGCAGCAGGAGGTCGCGACCCTGGACGACCAGGTCCGCGCCCTCGACCTGGACCGCTACGACCTGAGACCCGCCTGACCGGTCCGTCCGACACCGTCGCAGTTGGTGGGCTGCTGTCGCCTCGCCGCACGTATCGCGTCGCCGAACCCACCAACTGCGAAGTTCTAGGGTGGGCGGCGCGCGGGGGCCGGGCCTAGTTCTGGTGAGGGGGCTCCCGGCTATAGAGTTCGGCAAATGCACTCACCGTTGGAGCACGCGCACGTCCTCGTCACGGGCGCCACCGGCTTCGTCGGCCAGGCCGTCGTCGAGAAGCTTCTCGCCGCCTACCCGACGACCCGCATCAGCATCCTCGTCCGCCCCCGCGGCGACCTCAGCGCTCAGCGACGCGCCGAGAAGCTGCTGCGCAAGCCGGTCTTCCGCAGCTGGCGCGACTCCGTCGGCGAGGAGAACGCGCTGGCCGCCTTCACCGAGCGGGTCACCGTCATCCCCGGCGACCTCGAGGACGTCCCCGAGCTGCCCGACGACCTCGACGTCGTCGTCCACTCCGCCTCCAGCGTCTCCTTCGACCTCCCCGTCGACGAGGCGTTCGCCGCCAACGTCGCCGGCCCGGTCAACCTCTACGAGCGGCTCCTCGCCACCGGGACCGACCCGCACGTCGTCCACGTCTCGACGAGCTACGTCGCCGGCCTGCGCAAGGGCGTGGCCGAGGAGCGCAGCCTCGACCACGACGTCGACTACGGCACCGAGCTGCGCTCGGCGCTCGCGGCCCGCCAGTCCGCCGAGGAGGCCTCGCGCCGCCCCGAGGTCCTCGAGCCGCTGCTGCGCCAGGCCGACGTCGACCACCGCCGCGCCGGGCCCCGCGCCGTCGCCCAGGCCGCCGAGGCGGCCCGTGTCGCGTGGGTCCGCGAGGAGCTCGTCCACCACGCCCGCACCCGCGCGGAGTCGCTCGGCTGGCCGGACGTCTACACCTTCACCAAGGCGATGGGCGAGCGGGTCGCCGAGGACCTGTGGCAGGGCGGCGGGCACCGCCTGTCGGTCGTGCGCCCGACGATCATCGAGTCCTCCTTCCGCCACCCCTACCCGGGCTGGATCGACGGCTTCAAGGTCGCCGACCCCCTCATCGCCGCCTACGGCCGCGGCATGCTCCCGGAGTTCCCGGCGCTCGCCGACACCGTCCTCGACGTCATCCCCGTCGACTTCGTCGTCAACGCGATCCTCGCCGCGGCCGCCGCGCCGCCGCCGGCGGGCGACGCGCACTACTTCCAGGTCTCCTCCGGGATCACGAACCCGCTGCGCTTCGGCAAGCTCTACGAGTACGTGCGCGAGTACTTCTCCGCGAACCCGCTCAAGGACTCCAGCGGCTCCCACGTCTCGGTGCCCTCGTGGTCCTTCCCGCACCGCGGTGCCGTCGAGCGCGCCGTGCGCCGCCGGGAGAAGGCGGTGCAGGTGGCCGACCGCGCCGTCGGGCGCCTGCCGGCGCGCGCCCGCACCCGCGAGTGGATGTCCACGCTGTACAAGGCGCGCCGCGACCTCGACACGCTGCGCAAGTTCACCTCGCTGTACCAGCCGTACACGCAGATCGAGGTCATCTTCGACGACGCCCGCACCCGGGCGCTGCACGCCTCCCTGCCGCCGGAGCGGCAGACCGAGCACGGCTTCGACGTCACCGAGATCGACTGGCGCCACTACCTCCAGGAGGTCCACATCCCCGGGGTGCCGGGCCTCATGCGTGGCGAGCGGCCCAAGGCCGGCACGCCGCGCGAGGCCGAGCTGCCCCGTCGCAGCGACGTCGTCGCCGTCTTCGACCTCCAGCGCACCGTCATCGCCGCGACCCTCG
The DNA here is from genome assembly GCF_009193135.1 of Georgenia satyanarayanai. Lineage (GTDB taxonomy): Bacteria > Actinomycetota > Actinomycetes > Actinomycetales > Actinomycetaceae > Oceanitalea > Oceanitalea satyanarayanai. Next base: position 187,639 of record NZ_VUKC01000004.1, on the reverse strand, counting down.
TCGAGCAGTACCTGTGGGTCGAGCTCGCCACCCGCCCGCCGGCCGGCTGGCCCAAGGCGCTGGGCAACCTCGTCGCCCTCGGCCCGCGCTACCTCCAGGCGGAGATGCGCGACCGCGGCGACTTCATCCGCACCTTCATGCGCCGCTACGCCGGCACCCACGAGGCGGAGCTGCGCACCGCGATCGCCGAGCGGGTGCAGGACTCCCTGCGCCGTGACGTCCTCACCGAGGCCGTCAAGCAGATCCGCGCCCACCGGGCCGCCGGCCACCGCACCGTCCTCGTCACCGGGGAGATCGACGTCTTCGTCGAGCCGCTCGCGCCGCTCTTCGACGTCGTCGTCGCCGGCCAGATGGAGAAGGACGACGACGGCCGCTGGACCGGCCACCTCCTCGCCTCCCCGCTCGTCGGGGAGTCCCGGGCGACCTGGCTCACGCGCTACGCCCGCGACGAAGGTCTGGACCTGTCGGCCTCGTACGCCTACGGCGACAGCTACGCCGACCGGCCCTGGCTCGAGGTCGTCGGCAACCCCCACGTGGTCAACCCCGACGCCCAGCTCTACCGTTACGCACGCGCCCAGCGCTGGCCCGTCCACACGTGGACGACGACGGTCGAGGGCCGCATCGCCCCAGTCCTGCGCAGCCTGAAGGAGGCCGTCCAGCGATGACCACCGGTCCCCGACGCCCGCTCTCGGCGCCCACCGACGCCTCCGTCCTGCAGGGACGCGCGCTCGTCACCGGCGGCACGTCCGGCCTCGGCCTCGAGTTCGCCCGGGCGCTGGCCGCCCGTGGGCTCGCGCTCGTGCTCGTCGCCCGCAACCGGGAGCGCCTGGAGAAGACGGCCGAGCAGCTGCGTTGGCGCTACGGTGTCGAGGTGGAGACGCTCGTGGCCGACCTCGCGGCGCGCGACGACGTGGACGCCGTCGCGGCGCGGCTGCTGGACGCCGGGTCCCCCGTGGACGTCCTCGTCAACAACGCGGGCCACGGCGTGCACGTGCCGCTCCTCGCGGAGGACCTCAGCGAGGTCGACCGGTCGCTGGACGTCATGGTCCGCGCCGTCCTCGTCCTGGGCAACGCCGCGGGCCGCGCGATGGTGTCGCGGGGCCGCGGCGTCATCGTCAACGTCGCCTCGGTGGCCGGCCTCGTCCCCATGGGCGCCTACTCGGCGATCAAGTCCTGGGTGGCGACCTACTCCGAGTCCCTGTCCCTGGAGCTCGCGGGGACCGGCGTCCAGGCCACCGCGCTCGTGCCCGGCTGGGTGCGCACCGAGTTCCACGAGCGGGCGAAGATCCGCACGAGCGCGATCCCGAACGTCCTGTGGCTCGAGGCCGACCGCGTCGTGTCCGACGCGCTGGAGGACGTCGAGCGTGGCCGGGTCCGCTCGGTGCCCTCGCTCCGCTTCCGCGTCATCGCGTTCCTCGCCGCGCACGCACCGCGGCCGCTCGTGCGGCGCGCCACCGCACTCATCCAGGGAGGTCGGTCGTGACCGAGGGGGACTCCGCAAGCGGCAGCCGTGGGGGCGAAGGAGCCCCCCGCCTGAGCCGCTACCACGCCCGCTGGCACCGGGCCCTGCGCTTCGTCGCGCAGCGCCTCGTCCTGCGGCCCGTCGTCTCGGCGGTGACGACGACGACGGTCGAGGGCACCGACAACGTCGACTCCCTCCGCGGTCCGTTCGTCGTCGTCGCCAACCACTGCAGCCACCTGGACACCGGCGTCCTGGTGTCCCAGCTCCCCTACCGGCTGACCAAGAAGCTCACCGTCGGTGCTGCCGCCGACTACTTCTACTCCCGGTGGTGGGTCAAGGCGCTCACCTCGCTGTTCTTCAACACCTACCCGATCGAGCGCACCGGTGGACGCGGACGCAACAAGGGCATGTCCCAGCGCCTGCTGACGAGCGGCCTGCCGATCCTGCTCTTCCCGGAGGGCACCCGCAGCCGCGACGGCGTCATGCGCCCCTTCAAGCCCGGTGCGGCGGTGCTCTGCGCGACCTCCGGCGTCCCGTGCGTCCCGGTCGCGCTGCTCGGCACCCACGAGGCGATGCCGGTGGGCCGGTTCTGGCCGGTCCCGGGCCGCCCGCGTGTCCGGGTGCTCGTCGGCCGACCGATGCGGCCCCACCCCGGGGAGCCGGCGCGCGCGTTCAGCGACCGCGTCGCCCAGCACATCAGCACCATGATGACCATGCAGACGCCGTACGTCGTCGGCGACTCGAGGAGGGGCGGGCCGGAGGGCCAGTCCCAGGAGGAGGCTTCGTGACGGGAGTGACGCACCAGAAGTGGTGGGGCTGGGGAGTGGAGGGCATCGCCTTCAACTACCGGGACAAGCCGAAGATGGCGCCCTTCGTCATGGACAGGATCGGGATCGACCTCTCGGCACCCGGCACCCCGCCGCCGTCCTTCGACGACATCGACGTCCCCGCCTCCAAGCTTCCCGAGGACCTCGCCGCCGAGCTGCGGTCGGCCCTCGGTGAGGACCACGTCGTCACCTCCGACCTCGACCGCGTCATCCACACCTACGGCAAGGGCCTCGTCGACCTCGTCCGGGTCCGCGCCGGGTACCTGCCGCGCGTGCCCGACGTCGTCGTCTACCCCGGCACGGAGGAGGAGGTGCGCGCCGTCGTCGACGCCGTCGTCGCGAGCGACGCCGTCCTCATCCCCTTCGGCGGCGGCTCGAACATCTCCGGGTCCCTCACCCCACCGCCCGAGGAGACCCGCCCGATCGTCTCCCTCGACCTCGGCCGCCTCAACCGTGTCCTCGAGGTCGACGAGGACGCCGGGCTCGCGCGCGTCCAGGCCGGTGCCCTCGGCCCCGACCTCGAGGAGCAGCTGACCGCCCGCGGCTGGACGATGGGCCACCAGCCCGACAGCTTCAAGCACTCGACCCTCGGCGGGTGGATCGCCACCCGCTCCTCGGGCATGCAGTCCGACAAGTACGGGGACATCGCCGACATCACCCGCGGCATGCGGGTCGTGCTGCCGGGCAAGGTCGTCGTGCTGCGCCCGCTGCCGAGCACGTCCTCGGGCCCCAGCGTGCGGGAGATGATCCTCGGCTCGGAGGGGCGCCTGGGTGTCATCACCGAGGCGTGGGTGCACGTCCACCGGCTGCCGGAGAACCGCGAGATCATCGCCTACCTCTTCCCGAACTGGGGCAGCGCCGTCCAGGCCATGCACGCGATCTCCGTGTCCGACGCCCACCCGTCGGTCACCCGCGTCTCCGACGGCAACGAGACCGCGTTCTCGCTGTCGACGCAGAAGGCGTCCAAGGGCGCGAAGAAGGCGGTCCAGGACGGACTGTTCGGCTTCCTCGAGAAGCGCGGCTGGGACCTGGACAAGGCCTGCCTCAGCTACGTCGGCTACGAGGGCGGCAGCGCCCGGGTCAGGGCCGACAAGGCGACCGTCGGCAAGATCGTCCGCGAGCACGGCGGCGTGAAGCTCGGCAAGGGGCCCGGCGCGCTGTACGACCAGAAGAAGTTCGACACCCCCTACATCCGCGACTTCCTCCTCGACATCGGCGCGCTCGCCGATGTCTCGGAGACGGCGATGCCGTGGTCGCGGCTCATGGAGGTCTACCACCGCACCCTGCGCGCGGCGCGCGAGGCCTTCGACTCCCTGGGCGTGCGCGGCTACATCATGTGCCACCTGTCGCACAGCTACCACTCCGGTGCGTGCCTGTACTTCACCTTCGCCCTCGTGTCCGGGAGCTCGGACATGGAGGAGCAGCTGCGTCAGTACTGGGTGGTCAAGCGGGCGATCCAGCAGTCCTTCGTCGACCAGGGCGGGACGATCTCCCACCACCACGGAGTGGGCACCGACCACGCGCCCTGGCTGGAGCAGGACATCTCCCCCGCCGGCGTGGACGTCCAGGTGGCCCTGCTCCAGGGCGTGGACCCCGGCCGCAACCTCAATCCCGGCACGCTGCTGCCCGCCTCCCGCGAGTGGTGAGCTGACCCTCCCCCACCCACCGCCGAGAGCGGAGTTGTCACCGGGTGACAACTCCGCTCTCGGCGCTTGTGGGCGCGCTCACTCCTGGTAGGAGTAGCGCTCCTCGCGCCAGGCGTCGCCGCGCAGGTGGTAGCCGCGCTGCTCCCAGAACCCGCGCTCGGGGGCGGCGGTGTAGTTCCACCCGCGGACCCACTTGGGGCCCTTCCACGAGTACAGGTGCGGGATGACCAGGCGCAGCGGCGCGCCACGCTCCTGGGTGAGGGGCACGCCGTCGTGGTGGGTGGCGAGGACGGCGCGGGCCGACATGAGGTCGTCGACGCGGATCGTCGCGCTGTAGCCGTACTCCGCGAAGACGAGGACGTCCTCGACGCCGTCCGCGGGAGGCGCGGCCTCGACCAGGGCGCGGGCGGCGACCCCGGACCACCGCTCGTCCAGGGTGCTCCAGCGCGCCGAGCAGTGGAGGTCACCGATGACCTCGACCGGTGTCATCGCGAGGACCTCGTCCAGCGAGAAGCGCCGCTCCGCGCCGTCGCGGGTGAGCCCCCCGACGGTGAAGTCCCACCGCTCCGGCCGCGGCCTGGGCACCGGCCCGTAGTGCATGACCGGGGCCTGGGCGACCAGGTGCTGCCCGGGCGGGACGCTCCGCTCGGGTGGGACCTCGATCGCCCCTGCCGTGCTCACCGTTCCCCCCGATCCCCGACCATCAGCTCCCGCGGAGCATCTCAGCGACGGCGAAGGCCATCTCCAGCGACTGCTGGTGGTTGAGGCGCGGGTCGACGAGCGTCTCGTAGCGGCGGCTGAGCGCGCCCTCGTCGATCTCCTCACCGCCGCCGAGCACCTCGGTGACGTCGTCGCCGGTGAGCTCCACGTGCAGGCCGCCGGGGACGGTGCCCGCCACCTGGTGCGCCTCGAAGAAGCCGCGGACCTCGTCGAGCACCGTGTCGAAGCGGCGGGTCTTGTACCCGCTGGGCGAGGAGAAGGTGTTGCCGTGCATGGGGTCGCACACCCAGGTCACGGGGCTGCCCTCGGCGGACACCGCGGACAGGAGGCCCGGCAGGACGTCGCGGATGCGCTCGGCGCCCATGCGGGTGATGAAGGTGAGGCGCCCGGGGGTGCCCTCCGGGTTGAGCCGCTCCTGCAGGGCGAGGGCGGTCGCCGGGGTGGTCGTCGGCCCGAGCTTGACACCGATGGGGTTGTGCACGCGGGACAGGAGGTCGACGTGCGCGCCGTCGAGCTCGCGGGTGCGCTCCCCGATCCACAGGAAGTGCGCCGAGGTGTTGTACGGGTGCCCGGTGCGCGAGTCGATGCGGGTCATCGCCCGCTCGTAGTCGAGGAGCAGGGCCTCGTGGCTGGAGTAGAAGTCCACCGTGCGCAGCGCGTCGAAGTCGGCGCCCGCGGCAGCCATGAAGCGCACCGCGCGGTCGATCTCCGCGGCGAGCTGCTCGTAGCGCTTGTAGGCCGGGTTGGTGGTGAAGCCCCGGTTCCACTCGTGGACCCGGCGCAGGTCGGCGAAGCCGCCGCCGGTGAAGGCGCGGATGAGGTTGAGCGTCGTGGCGGAGCGGTGGTAGGCCGACAGCAGCCGGTTCGGGTCCGGGACCCGCGAGTCGGGCGTGAACGCGTGACCGTTGACAGCGTCACCGCGGTAGGCGGGCAGCTCGACGCCGTCGCGCGTCTCCATCGTGTTGCTGCGCGGCTTGGCGTACTGGCCGGCCATGCGGCCCATCTTGATGATGGGCAGGCTCGCGCCGTAGGTGAGGACGACAGCCATCTGCAGGATCGTGCGGATCTTGTTGCGGATGTTGTCCGCCGTCGACTCCGCGAAGGTCTCGGCGCAGTCGCCGCCCTGGAGGAGGAATGCCTCACCGCGGGACGCCTTGGCCAGCTGCTCGCGCAGCTGGTCCGCCTCGCCGGCGAAGACGAGCGGCGGGGAGGCGGCGAGCTCGTCGGTGACGGCGCGCAGCTCCTCGGCGCTGCGCCACTCCGGCTGCTGGGATGCCGGGAGGTCGCGCCAGATGTCCAGCCCGCGCAGAACCGCGGGATCAGCCTCGATACTCACGCGCTCCACCATACGACGAACGGCACGGGCCCCTTCCCACCGGTCCGACCGGTGGGAAGGGGCCCCGGCGCGGTCAGGCGCCGGCGGTCCGCCGGCGCAGGAGGAGTCCACCGCCGAGCGCCGCGAGCACGGCAGCGAGGGCGGCATACCCCGCGACGCCACCGGCGCCCGTGCTCGGGAGGGAACCACCGGGCGCGGCCGTGGCCTCGTCCGTCTCCCCACCGGAGCCGGGGGCGTCGTCCGTGTCCCCGGGCGTGGTGTCGTCGGTGGGCTCGGGGCTCGGGCCGTCGGTGGGCGGTTCCGTCGGCTCGGGGATGCTCACCTCGAGGGCGAGCAGGTCCTCGATGAGCACGTCGAGCACGCCGTCACCCACCTTGACCCGGCTGTCGGCCGGCCACCGGTTGCGCAGCGGGTCGACACGGACGTCGGCCGCGGCAGCGGCCGCCGTCCGCGCCTGTGCCGCCAGCTCCTCCCCGGCGACGACGTCACCGGCCAGGCGCGCGTCGACGGAGGCGATCGCGTCGAGCAGCGCGTCCGACCAGAGCGCGGTGGACTCCAGCCACCGCGCGGAGTCGGCAAGGAAGCCGTCGTGCACGCCGTCGGTGATGGTCTCCGGGGCCGCGGCGAGCAGCTCGGCGTAGGCGCTGAGCAGGTCCAGGGCACCGTCGGTGTCGCTCTCCTCCCACAGGGCGCCGAACTCCTCTGCCAGAGCCGCGAGGCCCGGTGCCTGCGGCTGCCACGGCTCGGCACCGAAGGTCGGCGCCTGCCGGTTGAGGTCGGCGAACACGGCGAGCGCGGCCGTGACCTCGGCGTCGCCGCCGGCGAGGAGGGCGAGGGACCGCAGCCACGACTCCTCGGCGTCGAAGGTGGCGTCGTTCCACGCGAAGTCGGCGACGCTCGCGACGACGACCTCCGAGGCGTAGGGCTGGTTCATCGGGTTGGACACGATCCCGCTGAGGTGCTCGGACAGGCCGTTGTCCCGGTAGGCGTACGGGCCGAGCAGGAGCCGTCCGGCCGTGTCGCCGAAGTCGTTGACCGGGTAGTTGTCCCAGAGGAAGGCCGGCCGCCCGTAGAGCTCGGAGAAGCGCTCGGCGTCCTCGGTGGTGATCGAGGTGGGCACGACGTCGGTGCCGGTCCACTGGATGACGACCTCGGGGTCGAGCGTCTCGCGGATGACGTCCTTGTACGCGGTCGCCTCGAGGTCCCCGTACTCGGTGGGCACCATCTGCAGCGGGCGCACGCCCTCACGCTCGGTCACCCACGTCTGCTGGACGTCGTTGAGCAGGTCGACCTGCGCCGTCGCGGCGGCCGCCTGGCCGGCAGGACCGTACGCCTCGGCGTCGGCCTCGCAGTTCCAGTCGGTGTAGGCGATGTCGTCGAGCGCGATGTAGAAGGACCGGCCCCCGGCGTCGTAGATGGCGTCGAGCTTCGCCTCGAGGTCGGCGCGGTGCTCGGGGTCGGAGTAGCAGATCGACACGCCCGGGGAGACGGCGAAGGTGAACTGGACGTGGTTCGCGTCGGCGCGCGCGATGAGCTCGGTGAGCTCGGTGAGGGTGTCCGCGGGGTACGGCTCGCGCCACTGGTCGCGGTGGTACGGGTCGTCCTTGGGGGCGTACACGTAGGTGTTGGCCTTGACCGACCCGAGGAAGTCCAGGTGGTCCAGGCGCTCGGCGTGCGTCCAGGGCTCGCCGTAGAAGCCCTCGATCGTCCCGCGCAGCGCCATCGCCGGGTGGTCGACGACGGCGGCCTCCCGCAGGTGGGTGACGCCGTCGACCTCCCCGAGCAGCTGGACGAGCGTCTGGACGCCGTAGAACTGCCCGGCGCCGTCGCGCCCGGCGACGAGTGCACCGTCCGCGTCGGTCACGAGCGCGTACCCCTCGGCGTCCGCCGGCACACCCTCGTCCGCGACGGCGTCGGCACCGACGACCGCGACCGCGAAGCCGTCCGGCTCCTCCCCCGGCACGAGCACGGTGACGTCCTCGACGCCGTGCGCGGCGAACGCGGCGAGCAGCGCGGCGAGCGCGGCGGCGTCGGTCGTCGCGTCCGTCACCACGTCGACGTCGCCGACGGGCACCGACTCACCGGTGTAGGTGGCCTCGACGGGAGCCGGGACGAGGAGGGGGTCGGGCAGGGCGGCTGCGGCGGGCGAGGCCGACGACGGGAGCGCGACCGCACCGGCGGCCAGCGCGAGCGTCACCCCCGAGGCCAGGACGGGATGTCTCATCGGTGAAGCACCTCTCGGCAGGAGCACGGCCGGCGGGTGCCGGACGAGTGGCCCAGCCTGTGGCCCGGCCCACACCTCGGTCAACTCACGGGTGAGGGCGGGCCGCACCCTCGCGACCCGCCCTCACCGTGCGTGCGTCGGTCAGTGGCCGGCGTTCTCCGCCGGGGTGACGTCCTGGCCGAGGCTCGCCATGAGCTCGCTGAACCACGGCTGGGAGATGTCGAAGGCCTTGCCGCCGGCGATCCGGGGGAAGGCGATGGTCGTCAGCTCGTCACCGTTCTCCTCGTCGTGCCCGACGACGCCGGAGACGTCCCGGAACGCGCTGTCGACGGCGAGGTCGACCATCTCCTTGATGAGCGCGAGGTCCTGGTCGTTGGCCGCTGCCGAGCGCGAGAAGTAGCCCGACTTCTGGACCATGACCTTCTCGGCGCCGATGAGCTCGGCGAACTGCTTGGCGAACCACTGGCCGGGGTTGATCGTGTCGAGCTTGACGTGGCCGAAGGGGTCGCGCTGGACCTCCTCGCCCTTGGCCTCGAGCTCGGCGATGATCTCCGGCACGCCGGCGCCCTCGGAGAGGAAGATGTTGACGTTGCCGATCTCGTCCATGACGCCGCGCAGGCGCTGCGCCTCGCCCTCGAGGTCGAGCTTCATCTCGGGCAGGAAGACGGCGTGAACGTCCCACCGCTCCTTGCTCAGCCCGGCGCTCGGGTTCCACTCGGGACGCTCGGCGACCCACTGGTGGTAGTCCCGGGCGGCGGCGGCGGTGAGCCAGCCGCAGTGGCGGCCCATGACCTCGTGGACGATGAGCATCCGGGGGTTGGAACGGTGCTCGCCGATGATGTTCTGGGCGAAGCGGCTGGCCTGCTCCGCGGCGGTGTGGGCGCCGAGCGACTGACGGATCGGGATGATGTCGTTGTCGATCGTCTTCGGCAGGCCGACGACGGCCATGTGGTACCCGTTGTCCTCGAGGTAGGCGGCGAGGTCCGCGGCCGTCGTGTTGGTGTCGTCGCCGCCGATGGTGTGGAGGACGTCGACGCCGTCGGCGCGCAGCTGCTCGGCCGCGACCTTGAGCGGGTCGTCACCCTCCTGGACGAGTCCGCGCTCGACGAGGTTCTTGGCGTTGGTGAGCTTGACGCGGCTGTTGCCGATGGGGCTGCCGCCGAAGTCGTGCAGCACGCTGGCCTTGGCGCGCGCCTCGTCGTCGATGACGACCTTGGTGCCCGTCAGCAGGCCGTGGTAGCCGTACTGGTAGGCGATGATCTCCACGTCCGGCGCCACCTCGGTGTAGCGCTCGATCAGGCCCCCGACCGCGGAGGACAGGCAGGGGGCGAAGCCACCTGCGGTGAGCAGGGCGACACGGCGGACGGACATCGGCAACCTTTCGTCGAACGGCGGCCGCCAGGGCAGCGGCCGGCGAGCAGGGAGTGCTCGCGCGCGCCACCCAGTGTAGTGACGCCGGGAGCCGGTGCCTGGGACCGCCTACCTCGTGGACGAGGACGGCGGTGCGCCCGCTCCGTCGTCGTCCTGCCCGGCCGCGGTCTCGGCGTCCTGCGCAGCGGCCTCGAGGAGCTCCTTGCCCTCGGCCAGCTCGCGCTCGGTGGGCTCGGGCACCCCGGTGTCCGGGACCCTGCGGCCGCCGGGACCGGCCGGGGCGGCGGGCGCCGCGGTCGCGGGCGCCGTCCCGGAGGTGGCGCGCGCCTTGACGGAGGCGGCGTAGGCGTCGACGTACTCCTGGCCGGACAGGCGCATGATCTCGTACATGATCTCGTCGGTCACCGAGCGCAGGACGAAGCGGTCCTCCTCCAGGCCGGCGTAGCGGCTGAAGTCGAGCGGCTTGCCGATGACGATCCCGATCGGCCGTAGCCGCGGGATGCGGGTGCCGATCGGCTGGGCGATGTTCGTGCCGATCATCGCGACGGGGATGACGGGGGCGCCGGACTGGAGCGCGAGGCGCGCGACACCGGTCTTGCCGCGGTAGAGGCGTCCGTCGGGGCTGCGGGTGCCCTCGGGGTAGATCCCGAACAGGCCCCCCTCCTCGAGGCGGCGCAGCCCGGTGCGGAGCGCGGCCTCACCGGCGCGGCCGCCGCTGCGGTCGACCGGGATGGTGCCCACCCCGCGCATGAACCCGGCGACGAGCTTGCCCTTGACCCCCCGCCCGGTGAAGTAGTCCTGCTTGCCGAGGAACACGACGGAGCGGCGCACCATGAGCGGGAGGAAGAAGGAGTCGATGACGGCCATGTGGTTGCTCGCGAGGATCGCCGCGCCCTCCTCGGGCACGTTCTCCGCGCCGCGGATCCACGGCTGGTAGAAGACGCGCAGCGTCGTGCCGAGCGTCGCCTTCATCAAGCCGTAGAACACTCACTACCCCTTCGCCGTCCGCGCGGCGCCCGGATCGGGCCGCGCGTTCCTGAAGCACTCTAGAGTGCTCCCCATGGCTGGTCCTACCCGGGGCGCCGCTGACGGCGACCACGTGCCCGACGACGACCTCGACGCCCAGTGGGCGGAGCTGACCGCGCGTCTGGGCGAGCTGCGGCTGCCGCCCGAGGAGGAGCTCGCGCCGGAGCCCGAGCCGCTGCCCCCGGCCGCGCCGCCCGCACCCGGCCCGCGCGACTACTCCCCCGCGGGGGAGACGGAGGACGACGACCGCGCGCGTGACGTCGTCGACGGCTTCACCGAGCCAGACCCGGACCCGCTGTCCCGTTCCGAGCCGGTGCTCGTCGTCGCCTGGGGCGGGGTGCTCGGGGGCCTGGCCGTCATGCTGCTGTGCGTCCTGCTGTGGCGCTCGGCGCCGGGCGTCGTGTGGCTCGTGGCGGTCGGCGCGCTGGCCGTGGGCGTGGGTCTGCTCCTGTGGCGCATGCCGACGCGCCGGGACACCGACGACTACGGGGACGGCGCCGTCCTCTGACCGTCCCGTGGGGCCCGCCCGGCCACGCGGGCCGGGCGGGCGCCCGCGTCAGTGCCGGACGAGGTCGGCGGCACCGACGATGCCGGCCTCGCTGCCCATCTCGGCGAGGGCGATCTCCGCCTCGGGCCGGTAGCCCCGGGCGGAGAGGTGCTCGCGGAAGGACGCACGGGCGGCCTCGAGGACGAGGTCCCCCGTGTCGGCGACCCCGCCACCGATGACGAAGAGCTCGGGGTCGAGGACGGCGACGAGGTCGGCGATCCCGGCGCCCACCCACCGGCCGAGCTCGGCGACGAGGTCGCGGGAGAGCGGGTCGCCCTCGGAAGCGGCCTGGGTGACGTGCTGCCCGCGCGTCTTGCCGCCGTCGGCGGCGGCGAGCTCGCGCAGGCGCCCGGCGCGGTCCTCGTCGGTGATGAGCGCCATCCGGGCGGCCCGGGTCAGCGCACGGCCGGAGGCGTACATCTCCCAGCAGCCCTCGTGGCCACAGCCGCAGTAGTGGCCGGAGGGGACCACACGCATGTGGCCGAGCTCGGCAGCCGCACCGAAGGCACCGCGGATGAGCCGGTTGTCCAGGATGATCGCGCCGCCCAGCCCGGTGCCGAGCGTGAGCATGACCATGGACTGCGCGGACCTGCCGGCGCCGAAGCGGAACTCGGCCCAGCCGGCGGCGTTCGCGTCGTTCTCGATGACGATCGGCACCTCGATCCCGCGGGCCAGCCGCTCCCGGAGCGGGTAGTCGCGCCACGCGATGTTCGGGGCGAAGAGCATGCCGTCGCGGTTCGGGCTGACGAAGCCGGCTGCGGCCACCCCGACGCCGGTCACGTCGTACCCGGACCGCAGCTCGGCGACGGACGCGATGACCGCACTCTCGATCGCCTCGGGGTCCAGGGCGTCCGTCGCCCGGCGGGTCTGCGCCAGCACCTGGCCGTTCTCGTCGACCACACCGGCGGCGATCTTCGTCCCGCCGATGTCAATACCGATCGTCGTCATCGATGATTCCTGTCCGTCGTCGTGGACACGGCGCCACTTCCCTGCGGAGGTGCACCGAAACGCCCAGATCTGCCATATCGTGGAGCCGGTAGTCATTCCCTCCGACCGCTGCCACTGGAGTCAGTATGGACGAGTTCCATGTCCCCCTTGCCGTGACGTCCGAATCGTCGACGAGCGTGAGCGACCTGCTCATCGCGCAAGCCACGTCCTCCCCCTCCAAGGTGCTCATCGAGCGCCAGGAGAACGGTGTCTGGCGCGAGTACACGACCGCCGCGGTCCTCGAGCTCGTCGAGAACGTCGCCAAGGGGCTCATGGCCGCCGGCGTCGGTCCCGGGGACCACGTCGCGATCATGTCCCGCACCCGCTTTGAGTGGACGATCCTCGACTTCGCGATCTGGCACGCCGGCGGTGTCCCGGTGCCCGTGTACGAGACCTCCTCCCCCGACCAGTGCGCGTGGATCCTCGGTGACTCCGACTGCGTCGCCGCCGTCGTGGAGACCTCCGCCCACGCCGCGACCGTCGCGCAGGCCCGCGAGGAGAACGGTGGGCTGCCGCACCTGGGTGAGGTGTGGGCGATCGACGACGGCGCCATCGACACCCTGGTGGCCCGGGGCCGCGACGTCAGCGACGCGGACCTCGCCGCCCGGCACTCCGCCGTCGGCCTCGACGACATCGCGACGATCATCTACACCTCGGGCACCACCGGCCGTCCCAAGGGTGCCGAGCTCACCCACGGCAACTTCGTCGAGCTGTGCCGCAACGCCATCGAGGACCTCCACGAGGTCTTCGACTACCCCGGCGCGCGCACGCTGCTCTTCATGCCGCTGGCCCACGTGTTCGCCCGCTTCGTCGAGGTCCTCGTCATCGCCGCGGGCGTGCCCCTCGGGCACACGCCCGACACCAAGGACCTCGTCGCGGACATGGGCACCTACCGCCCGACGTTCATCCTCTCCGTCCCCCGCGTCTTCGAGAAGGTCTACAACGCCGCCGAGCAGAAGGCCGCGGCCGGCGGCAAGGTGAAGATCTTCCGGTGGGCCGCGAGGGTGAACATCGCCTACTCCCGGGCGCTGGACAAGCCGGGCGGCCCCGGTGTGCGGCTCAAGGCGCTCCACAAGGTCGCCGACGCGCTCGTGCTCAAGAAGATCCGCGCCGTGCTCGGAGGGCAGGCCGTCTACGCGGTCTCCGGTGGCGCCCCGCTGGGTGAGCGCCTCGGCCACTTCTTCCGCGGACTGGGTCTCGTGGTGCTCGAGGGCTACGGCCTGACCGAGACCACCGCGCCCGTCGCCGTCGCGCGGCCGGGGCGCGTGAAGATCGGCACGGTGGGCACCCCGCTGCCGGGGTGCGGGATCAAGATCGCCGACGACGGCGAGATCCTCGCCAAGGGGATCGCGGTGTTCCGGGGCTACCACAACAACGCCGACGCGACCGCCGAGGCCTTCTCGGACGGCTGGTTCCACACCGGTGACGTCGGCCGGCTCGACGAGGACGGCTGCCTGACGATCACGGGCCGCAAGAAGGAGATCATCGTGACGGCGGGAGGCAAGAACGTCGCGCCCAGCCAGCTCGAGGACCCCACCCGCGCCCACCCGCTGATCTCCCAGTGCCTGGCGATCGGCGACCGCCGGCACTTCATCAGCATGCTCGTCACGCTCGACGCCGAGATGCTCCCGAGCTGGCTGAAGAACCACGGCAAGGAGCCGATGAGCGTCGCGGAGGCCGCGCAGGACCCCCTCGTCCGCGAGCACATCCAGATGGAGATCGACCGGACGAACAAGAAGGTCTCGCGCGCCGAGTCCATCCGGAAGTTCGTCGTCCTCGACGAGGACTTCACGGTGGACAACGGCTACCTCACGCCCTCGATGAAGGTGCGGCGCAACGCGGTGATGCGCGACTACGCGAAGGTCGTCGACGAGATCTACGCCGAGGCGCCCACCGGCACCCGCGGCTGACCGCCCCGACCCGACCTCCACGGCCGGTGCCCGCGACCGCGCGGGCACCGGCCGTGGCACGCGCGCGGCTCCGCGCGCCGGGAGCGGCACCGGGACGGGGCGGCGGGGCACGGGCTCAGGCCGTCCCGGCCCGCCGCAACCGCAGCGGCGGCACGAGCCCGCTGTCGGCGAGGACCGCCAGCGCGGTGCGCTCGTCGTCCCCGAGGTCACGGGCGGCCGGTGCCTGTTCCCGGGCAGGGTCGGTGAGGAAGCTGACCACGCAGTCGTCGCAGGCGATGGTCCGCATGGTGCAGGAGTCGCAGTCGATGATCATGTCGCGACCGTAGGGGCGACCTCTGACATCGCCCGGGCCGCGGCACGGCAACGCTGGCGTGTCGGTGGTCGCCCGTACGGTCGGACCGTGACCGCGAACCTGCTTGCACCCGCCCCCGGAGGGCGGCTGGACCTCGAGGGCGCCACCCGCGCCGGGGAGGGGACGCCGCTCCAGATCGGCTTCGACGAGATCGGCGTGCCGCTCTCGGAGGTGACCTTCGTCGTCGTCGACCTGGAGACCACCGGCGGCTCGCCCACCCAGTGCGAGATCACCGAGATCGGCGCGGTCAAGGTGCGCGGCGGCGAGGTCCTCGGCGAGTTCCAGACCCTCGTGGACCCCGGTGGCCCCGTCCCGCCGATGATCACCGTCCTCACCGGCATCACCGACGCCATGCTCGTCGGCGCGCCACGGATCGGGGAGGTGCTGCCCGCCTTCCTCGAGTTCGCCGGCTTCGGCCCCACCACGGTGCTCGTCGCCCACAACGCGCGCTTCGACGTCGGTTTCCTCCGCGCGGCCGCCACACGGCTCGACCTGCCGTGGCCCTCCCCCGCCGTCGTCGACACCGTCGCGCTGGCCCGCCGCGTCGTCACGCGTGACGAGGCCCCCAACAACAAACTCGGCTCCCTCGCCGCCCTCTTCGGTGCCACCACCAGCCCGGACCACCGCGCGCTGCACGACGCGCGCGCCACCGTCGACGTCCTGCACGGCCTGCTCGGACGGCTCGCCCCCCTCGGTGCCACCCACCTGGAGGACCTCGCCACGCTCGGGGACCCCGTCCCGCACAAGCGGCGCCGCAAGGCCACCCTCGCCGACTCGCTGCCCACCGGTCCCGGCGTCTACCAGTTCCTCGGGCCGGCGGGGGAGGTGCTCTACGTGGGCAAGGCCGTCAACCTGCGCCGCCGGGTGCGCTCGTACTTCACCGCGGCGGAGAAGCGCAAGCGCATCGGCGAGATGGTCGACCTCACCCAGGAGGTCCGGCCCATCCCGTGCGCCACCGAGCTCGAGGCGGCCGTGCGCGAGCTGCGGCTCATCGCCGAGCTCGACCCTCCCTACAACCGCCGCTCCCGCAAGCCCCACCGCCGGCCGTGGATCCGTCTCACCGACGAGCCGTTCCCGCGCCTGTCCATCGTGCGGAACGTGCCCGCCGGGCGAAGCGCGGAGGCGATCGGCCCCTTCGCCTCCCGTGCCGCGGCGCAGTCGGCGCTCGAGGCACTGGAGGAGGCGTTCACGGTGCGGCGCTGCAGCCAGCGCCTGCCGGCCGTCCCCTCGCCCGAGGCCCGCGCCTGCGCACTGGCGGAGATGGGGCGCTGCGGCGCCCCGTGCACCGGCGCGCAGAGCGTGGAGGAGTACGCGGACGTCGCCGCCTCGGTCCGCGCCGGTCTCACCTCCGCGGCGGGCCCGGTCGTCGCGGCGCTGCGCGCCCGGATCGTGTCGCTCGCCGGGCAGCAGCGGTACGAGGAGGCCGCCACCGAGCGTGACCGGCTGCGTGCCTACCTCGTCGCAGCCCGGCGCACGCAACGGCTGCGCCCCCTGTGGCGCAGCCCCGAGCTCGTCGCCGCCCGTCGCACCGACGACGGCGGGTGGGAGGTGGTGCTCGTGCGCTACGGCCGGCTCGCCGGGACCTGCACCGTGCCCCGGGGGGTCAACCCGATGCCGGCCATCGACGCCCTCGTCGCGACCGGGGAGGCGGTCCCGGCGCCCTCCACCGTCCTCGGTGCCTCCGGCTCGGAGGAGACGGAGCTCGTCGCGGACTGGATCGAGCACCCCGCCACCCGCCTGGTCCAGCACGTGGAGGGCGACGAGCCGCTCGCGTGGCCCGTCGACGCCGCCGCCAGGTACCCCCTGCCCCCGACCAGCTGACCGAGGACCGTCAGTCGCCCAGCCCGATGGCGAAGGCGGACTCGAGGTCGTGCTTCGAGTAGGCCTGGAAGGCGATGTACGTGCGGGTGTTGGTCACGCCCTTGACCTTGCCCACGCGGTCGGCGACGACGTCGGCGAGGTCCTCGTGGCGGCGCACCCGCGCCAGCGCGATGAGGTCGACGTCCCCGGTGACCGAGTAGACCTCGCTGATCCCGTCCAGCTCGGCGACCTCCTTGGCGACCTCGGGCACGCGGGAGGCGTCGGTGTCGATGAGAACGATGGCGGTGAGCATGGTGTCTCCTTCGTCTCGTCGTCGGCGGGCTCCCCGCCGACGGTCTCGCACGCGGCCGGTGCCGCCTGCGTCAGAGGGCGGCGCTGGCCGCCGCCCACCGGTCGAGCACACCGCGCGCCCGGCCGTCGTCGATGGCCGCGGCGGCCAGGTCCATGGCGGCCCGCAGCCGGGTGACGAGGTCGCCGTCCTCGGCCCGCGTGCCGGGGAGCCTGCCGTGCGCGACGAGCGCGGCGGCGGAGTTGAGGAGGACGGCGTCCCGGACCGGCCCGGTGGCACCGTCGAGGATGTCGCGGGCGACACCGGCGTTGAAGGTCGCGTCAGCGCCGCGCAGGTCCTCGACGGTCGAGGGCGTGAGTCCGAAGACCTCGCGGGTGTCGAGCAGGTGCTCGGTCACCTCCCCGTCGGCGACGTGCCAGACCCGGCTCGCCGCCGTCGTCGTCAGCTCGTCCAGGCCGTCCTCCCCGCGGAAGACGAGCCCGCGCGTCCCCCGCCGCGCGAGCACGCCGGCGACGAGGGGGGCGACGCGCCGGTCGGCCACGCCGATGGCGGCGGCCCGCGGGCGGGCGGGGTTGGTGAGCGGGCCCAGCACGTTGAACGCGGTGGGGACGGCGAGCTCGCGCCGCGCCGTGGCGGTGTGCCGGAACGAGGGGTGGAAGGTCTGGGCGAAGCAGAAGGTGATGCCGACCTCGCGGAAGACCGCCTCGACCTGCGGGACGGTCATGTCCAGGCGCACCCCGAGCTCCTCGAGGACGTCGGCCGAGCCGCTCGCCGAGCTGGACGCCCGGTTGCCGTGCTTGACCACCGGCACCCCGGCGCCGGCGATGACGAGGGAGGACATCGTCGAGATGTTGACGGTGCGGGCACGGTCACCGCCCGTGCCGACGATGTCGACGACGTCGTCGGGCACGTCGATCGGCACGGAGTGGGCGAGCATGACGTCGGCCAGCCCGGTGAGCTCGGCGACGGTCTCGCCCTTGGCGCGCAGCGCGACGAGGAAGCCGGCGAGCTGGACGGGGCTCGCGAGACCCGACATCACCTGGTCCATCGCCCAGCCGGTCTGCGTGGCGCTCAGGTGCTCCCCGGCGACGAGCGAGGTGATGAGGTCCGCCCAGGTGGGCTGGACCGGCTCGACGCCCTCGACGGTCACCGACGACCGCCCGAGCGCAGCAGTCCGGCCACGGCCTCCTGGATCTCGATCGGGTCGACGGGCGCCTGGACGATCGCGTCGGCCTGCGCCCACGTCGCCAGCCACGCGTCCTGCGGGCGGGCGGTGAGGATGAGGACCGGCGGGCACTGGTACATCTCGCTCTTCAGCTGACGGCTCACCGCCATGCCGCCGGCCTTGGCCGCCTCGCCGTCGAGGACGATGAGAGCGAAGTCACCCTCGTTGGCCTTCATGACGACGCCCTCGTGCGTGGCGGCCTCCGTCCAGCGGATCCGCGGGACGTCGACCGCGGCGCGGCGGCCGATGGCCCGGCGGACCTGCTCGCGCGTCGTGACGTCGTCGCTGTAGAGCAGGACGTCCACGACGTCGGTGTCGGTGGTCGCGGCTGCGTCGGGCTGCGCGGGCGTCATCGTCGTCCTCCAGGTTCGCTCGGTACGCACCGCGAGACGCGGTGACCTCCTCGAATGGTAGCCACGCCGCGGGGACGGGGACGCACGCTCCCGGGCAGCGGGCACGCGACACGGGGACTCTCGAATGAGACGAACCGGACACCAGTGTGTCCGGCGTGTTGCGCCGTGACCGGATCGGGACCAAGGACTCAGGCGCGGGATGTCGCGGAACTCCTAGCGTGGGGACGAGCGGCGGGAGGAATCGCGCGGCCCCTGAGTGGTCATCGGGGCGAACTTTCGGGCCATAATGGCAATCGTGTCGTCTACTACGGCTGCTCCGAGCGCCCCCCACGTGAACGTCAACCGGCCGAACGCAGTGTCGGTCGGCACCATCGTGTGGCTGTCCAGCGAGCTGATGTTCTTCGCTGGTCTCTTCGCCATGTACTTCACCCACCGGTCGGTGTCGGCGGAGATCTGGCCCGAGAACTACTCGTTGCTCAACATCCCCTGGGCACTGACCATCACCCTGGTCCTTGTCGCCAGCTCCGTGACCGCGCAGATGGGTGTGTTCGCCGCCGAACGCTTCCAGCCGCGCCGCACCGGCAAGCTCCTCGACGTGCGCCGCTGGGGCATGGAGGAGTGGTTCGTCCTCACCTTCATCATGGGCGCGTTCTTCGTCGCCGGTCAGACCTTCGAGTACGCCGAGCTCGTCTCGCACGGCATCACGGTGTCCTCCAGCCCGTACGGGTCGGTCTTCTACATCATGACGGGCTTCCACGCCCTGCACGTGCTCGGCGGCCTCATCGCCTTCCTGTTCATCCTCGGCCGCTCCTTCGCGGCCAAGCGCTTCGGCCACTACGAGGCCACCGGCGCAGTCGTCGTGTCCTACTACTGGCACTTCGTCGACGTCGTCTGGGTCGCGATGTTCTTCATCATCTACTTCCTCGAGATGTTCTAGAGGACCGCGCGTCCTGCCCCCGTTCCACCCGCAACACCAGACAAGGACACATCACCGTGAAGGCACTCGCCGCCAGCAGAAGGCACCGGCTCGCGCCGGTCGTCCTCCTGCTCCTGGCCCTGATCCTCACGGGGGTGGCGTACTCCGCCGTCACCTCCGAGCCGGCCAACGCCCAGGCCGCCAGCCAGGACATGATCGAGGAAGGCGAGGCGCTTTTCCGCTCGAACTGCTCCACCTGCCACGGCCTGGACGCCCAGGGCACCGACATCGCGCCGTCGCTCGTCGGTGTGGGCGCCGCCTCCGTGCACTTCCAGGTGTCCACCGGCCGCATGCCGATGGCCAACAACTCCCCGCAGGCGGAGCGCAAGGACCCGCAGTTCAACGAGGAGCAGACGGCGGCGATGGCCGCGTACGTCGCCAGCCTGGGCCCCGGCCCGGCCATCCCCTCCTCCGAGCAGGTCGACCCCGAGCTCGGTGACGCCGCCAACGGCATGGAGCTGTTCCGCACGAACTGCTCGATGTGCCACAACGCCGTCGGCGCCGGTGGTGCGCTGACCGAGGGCAAGGTCGCCCCGCCGCTCGACGACGCGACGCCCACCCAGATCTGGGAGGCCATGCGGATCGGCCCCCAGTCCATGCCGATCTTCAACGAGGCGTCGGTGACGGACGAGGGCGCCCGCGACGTCATCGCCTACATCCTGGAGCAGCGTGAGGTCTCCCCCGGTGGCCTCTCGCTGGGCAACCTCGGCCCCGTCTCCGAGGGCTTCTGGGTCTGGCTCGTCGGCATCGGCGGCATCATCGGTATCGCAGTGTGGATGGGAGCACGGTCCTCGTGAGCACGAATCGCCCCTCTGGTGACCTGACCCCCGCCACGGGCGGGGCGCCGGTCGCCGACGTCCCCGAGCGCTTCGAGGACCCGGGTCTGCCGCACCACCCGGAGCGCATGGCGGACCGTGACCCCAAGGCCGCCAAGCGCGCCGAGCACCAGGTCGTCGCCCTCCTGCTCGTCTCGATCCTCGCCTCGGTCGGCGGGGTCGTCGGGTTCCTCTTCCTCCCGGTCGGCACCACGCTCCTGGACGTGCGTCTGTCGACGATCGCACTCGGCGTCGGGCTGGGCCTGGGCATGCTCGGCATCGGCCTCGCGGCGGTCCACTGGTCCAAGACCCTCATGGCGAACACCGAGTACGTCGAGCAGCGCAAGCCCGCAGCCTCCTCCCCCGAGGTGCGCGAGGAGGCCGTGGCGAAGCTCGACATCGGTATCGCCGAGTCCGGCATCGCCCGCCGTCCCGTCCTCAAGGGCGCCCTCGTCGGCGCGGCGGCCCTCGCGCCGCTGCCCTTCGTCGTCCCGCTGGTCGGCGAGCTCAGCCCGTCCTGGGACACCCGCAAGTTCCGCTACACCGCCTGGGGCGACGTGCCCGAGGGCACCGGTGGCCGCCTGCCCGACGGCACGATGGGCCGTCGCCTCGCGACCGACCCGGACAACCGCCTCATCCGCGCCGCCGACGTCACCAACGGGTCGGCCTTCCAGGTCATCCCGCACGGCATCAGCGACCAGGAGCACTACCTGGAGGAGAAGGCCAAGGCGGTCGTGTTCATGACGCGCATCGACCCCTCCGACCTCAACGTCTCCCCCGAGCGCCGGGACTGGAGCTACGACGGCATCGTCGCGTACTCCAAGGTCTGCACCCACGTGGGCTGCCCGGTCGCCCTCTACGAGCAGCAGACCCACCACCTGCTCTGTCCCTGCCACCAGTCCACCTTCGACCTCGCCAACGAGGCCAAGGTGGTCTTCGGACCGGCGAATCGCGCCCTTCCGCAGCTCCCCATCACCGTGGACACCGAGGGCTACCTCGTGGCCCGCTCGGACTTCCACGAGACCGTGGGCCCGAGCTTCTGGGAGCGCGAGCGAATGGATGAGAACCGATGAGCACCACCACGCCTCGCAGGCCCAGCAAGGCGGCACCGGCCGCTGACTACCTCGACCAGCGCACGGGCATCGGCAAGGCCGTCAGGGAGTTCGCCCGCAAGGTCTTCCCCGACCACTGGTCCTTCCTTCTCGGCGAGGTCGCGCTCTACAGCTTCATCGTCCTCGTGCTGTCCGGCTTCTTCCTCACGATGTTCTTCGTGCCGAGCATGGGTCACATCACCTACCCCGAGGACGCGCTGCCCGAGGCCATGCAGGGCGTGGCGATGTCCGAGGCCTTCGCCTCGACGCTGCGCATCTCCTTCGAGGTGCGTGGCGGCCTGCTCATGCGGCAGATCCACCACTGGGCGGCCCTGCTGTTCGTCGCGGCGATCGTCGCGCACATGCTCCGGGTGTTCTTCACCGGTGCTTTCCGCAAGCCCCGCGAGCTCAACTGGCTCGTCGGCTTCTCGCTGATGATCCTCGCGCTGCTCGCCGGCTTCTCCGGCTACTCCCTGCCCGACGACGTCCTGTCCGGCAACGGCCTGCGCATCGCCGACGGCGTGGCGCGGGCGATCCCGATCGTCGGGTCCTACGTCTCCCTCGCCCTCTTCGGTGGGGAGTTCCCGGGCACCGACATCGTGCCGAGGCTGTTCACCATCCACATCCTCGTCGTGCCCGGGCTCATCATCGCGCTGGTGACGGTCCACCTCATCCTCGTCGTCGTGCACAAGCACACGCAGTACCCCGGGCCGGGCAAGACGGAGAAGAACGTCGTCGGCTACCCGGTCCTGCCGGTGTACGCCGCCAAGGCCGGTGGCTTCTTCTTCATCGTCTTCGGCTTCCTCGCCCTGCTCGGCGGGCTGGTGTCGATCAACCCGGTGTGGACCCACGGGCCCTACGATCCCTCCCCTGTCGGCGCGGGTGCCCAGCCCGACTGGTACATGCTGTTCCTCGAGGGCGCACTGCGCCTGATGCCGGGCTTCGCCGAGTTCACGATCTTCGGCTACGTCCTGTCGCTCAACGTGCTCATCCCGGGCGTCGTGGTGCCGGGCATCCTGTTCACCGTGCTCGCCGTGTGGCCGTTCCTGGAGGCGGCCGTCACGAAGGACCGCGGCGAGCACCACGTGCTGGACCGCCCGCGCAACGCACCGGTCCGCACGGCCGTCGGCGTCGCGGTCATCACCGCGTTCATGGTCCTCAACGTCGCCGGCGCCAACGACCTCGTCGCCACGCACTTCGAGCTCTCGCTCAACGGCATCACGTGGTTCCTGCGGATCGCGTTCTTCGTCGCGCCGGTCTTCGCGTTCTGGCTCACGAAGCGCATCTGCCTCTCGCTGCAGCGCCGTGACCGTGAGCTCGCGCTCCACGGCCACGAGACCGGCCGCATCGTGCGGATGCCCACCGGTGAGTTCCTCGAGGTGCACCAGCCCCTCACGCAGGACGAGCGCTGGCTGCTCGTCCACCACGAGGCGGACCGGATGCTCGAGATCGCCCCGCCGGAGGACGAGAACGGGGTGCGCCGCCGCGGCTACGGCAAGGACAAGCAGCTCCAGCGCCTGTCCCGCTTCCTCTACGAGGACCGTGTCGAGCCGGTGACGCCCGCCGAGCTCGCCGCCGCGAACGCGGAGCACGGCGCCCACGGCAACGGCAACGGCCACCACGCCGAGGTCGAGTCGGGCGGGCTGCGCGAGGCCTTCGACCGTCCGGAGGAGCGTGCGTCCATCGGCGCCGGGTCGTCCGGGACCGACGGGCGGAACAACCCCCCGTCGTCGTAGGTTAGATCCGATGAGTGCGTGTGCCCGGCATCACTGCCGGGCACACGCCGTATGTAGGCCGGTGCGTTCCCGCACCGGGACGACCTGAGGAGGAGACACATGACCGTGTACACCCTGCCGGAGCTCCCGTACGACTACAGCGCCCTCGAGCCGCACATCAGCGGCAAGATCATGGAGCTGCACCACGACCGTCACCACAAGACCTACGTCGACGGCGCGAACACCGCCCTCGAGAAGCTCGCCGCCGCCCGTGAGAGCGGCGACAACGCCGCCATCAACCTGCTCGAGAAGAACCTCGCGTTCAACCTCGGTGGCCACGTCAACCACACGGTCTTCTGGAACAACCTCTCCCCCGAGGGCGGCGGTGAGCCCGAGGGCGAGCTCGCCGAGGCCATCAAGGACCAGCTCGGCTCCTTCGAGGGCTTCAAGGCGCAGTTCACCGCCAACGCCACGAGCATCCAGGGCTCGGGCTGGTCCGTGCTGGCCTGGGACTCCATCGGCCAGAAGCTGTCGATCTTCCAGCTCTTCGACCAGCAGGGCAACGTCCCGCTCGGACTGACCCCGGTGCTCATGCTCGACATGTGGGAGCACGCCTTCTACCTCGACTACCTCAACGTCAAGGCGGACTACGTCAAGGCGTTCTGGAACATCGTCAACTGGCGCGACGTCGCCGCTCGCCTCGAGCGGGCGCGCACCCAGACGGCTGGTCTCATCACCCCCGTCACGGTCGCCTGACGCCCCCTGACGCCAGCGAAGGCCCGGCAGGCCCCCCGAGAGGGGCCGCCGGGCCTTCGTCGTCCTGTACCGGCCGTCCGGCGGCCCGGGGCACACCAGGCCGACCCGTGGCCTGCGTCAGCCGCCGCCGCGCACCACGGCCCCGCCCCCGGCCCGCCCGGCGGCTCCCGCCTCGGGCACAGGCCCCTACGCTGCCGGCAGCGCACCACCGGCGAGCCGAGGAGTGGACTCGTGGGCCACCGCGGTCCGAAGGTCCGCACCCTGGGCTGTCCAGCCCTGGCGCCTGCCCACCGCCCGGGACCGGCGAGCAAGCGTCCGCTCCGGGACGCACCGCGGAGACACCGCGGAGACACCGACGGGCGGCACTCCTCGTGGAGTGCCGCCCGTCGGGGACGTCAGGCCCGCTCAGTGCGCGTGCTGACCGCGGGAGAACTCGTAGGTGTGACCGACCAGGCCGACGACGCCGATGGCGATGCCGATCCCGAAGATCCACCAGCCGACCGCCACGCCGGCGAACACCAGGGCGGAGGCGACACCGAGCACCAGCGGCCACCACGAGTGCGGGGAGTAGACACCGATCTCCCCGGCGTGCTCGTCGACGTCGCTCACCGGGTTGTCCTCCGGGCGCGGGTCGACCCGGCGGGCAACCAGGGCCAGGTAGAAGCCGGCGAGGCCGTACAGCCCGACGAGGAGCGCCAGGGCGACCGTGCCGACCGGCTCCCAGCCGGTCCAGAAGCCGTAGATCAGTGCCACGGGCAGGAAGAAGGCGACACCCGCGATGAACAGCCACTTCTCCACGCCCAGGGGCTTGGGGTGCTCGGCGGACTGCTCGCCGGGTGCGCGGTCGTGCTCGCGTGTCATCAGGCCTTGCCCTTCTTCTCGTCGTCGTCCTCACGCTCGAGCGTGGCCGTGGACGTACGCCCCGGCTGCGGCTGGGACGCGGCGTCCCCGCCACCGGTGCGCTGGGCGTCGCCCAGTGCCTGCTCGAGCACACCCTGGTCCGGCACCGCCGCCTGGTCCATCGCCGCGACCTCGGGGTGGTGGAGGTCGAAGGCCGGACGCTCGGAGCGGATGCGGGGCAGGGAGGTGAAGTTGTGGCGCGGCGGCGGGCAGCTCGTCGCCCACTCGAGGGAGTTCGCGAAACCCCACGGGTCGTCGACGAACACGGTGCGCGGGCCCCGGGAGGTCGCGTACACGTTCCACAGGAACGGCAGCGTGGACAGCGTCAGCAGCGCCGCGCCGGCCGTGGAGACCTGGTTCATGAGCTGGAAGCCGTCCTCGACCATGTAGTCGGGGTAGCGACGGGGCATGCCCTGGGCGCCGAGCCAGTGCTGGATGAGGAAGGTGCCGTGGAAGCCGAAGAAGAGCATCCAGAAGTGGACCTTGCCGAGACGCTCGTTGAGCATCCGCCCGGTCATCTTCGGCCACCAGAAGTAGAAGCCGGCGAACATCGCGAACACCACGGTCCCGAAGACGGTGTAGTGGAAGTGCGCGACGACGAAGTAGGAGTCGTGGACCTGGAAGTCCATGGCCGGGCTGGCGAGGATGATGCCGGTAACCCCACCGAAGAGGAACGTGACGAGGAAGCCCAGCGACCACAGCATCGGCGTGTGGAAGGTCAGCTTGCCGCGCCACATCGTGCCGATCCAGTTGAAGAACTTCACCCCGGTGGGGACCGCGATGAGCATCGTCATGAGCGCGAAGAAGTCGAGCAGCGCGCCACCGGTCGTGTACATGTGGTGCGCCCACACGGTCATCGACAGGGCAGCGATCGCGATCGTCGCGAAGACGATGCCCTTGTAGCCGAAGATCGGCTTGCGCGAGAACACCGGCAGGACCTCGCTGATGATCCCGAAGAACGGCAGCGCGATGACGTACACCTCGGGGTGACCGAAGAACCAGAAGAGGTGCTGCCACAGCAGTGCCCCGCCGCTCTCCGGGTTGTAGATCTGCCCGCCGAGGACCCGGTCGAAGGCCAGCCCGAACAGGGCGGCGGCGAGGACCGGGAAGGCCATGAGGACGAGCAGCGACGTGATGAGGATGTTCCACGTGAAGATGGGCATCCGGAACATCGTCATGCCGGGCATGCGCATCGTGATGATGGTCGCGATGAAGTTGACCGAGCCGAAGATCGTGCCGAAACCGGTGAGTCCGATCCCCAGCACCCACAGGTTGCCGCCGAGGCCTGGGGAGAACGGTTCCAGCGACAGTGGCGTGTAGGCCGTCCAGCCGAAGCTCGCCGCACCCTTGGGCGTGAGGAAGCCGGCCACCGCGATGAGCCCGCCGAAGAGGAACAGCCAGTAGCTGAACATGTTGAGCCGCGGGAAGGCGACGTCGGGAGCACCGATCTGCAGCGGCACGAAGATGTTGCCGAAGCCCGTGAACAGCGGCGTCGCGAAGAGGAACAGCATGATCGTGCCGTGCATGGTGAAGAACTGGTTGTACTGCTCCTTGGACTGGAACAGCGCCATGCCGGGGTCGAAGAGCTCGAGCCGGATCGCCATCGCCAGCAGGCCGGCGATGAGGAAGAAGCCGAACGCGGTGATGAGGTAGAGGTAGCCGATGACCTTGTGGTCGGTGGAGGTGACCCAGCTGACGACCGTGCGGCCCAGGCTCTGACGCTCCGGCCGCAGCCCGGGAACGAGCTGGGGGCGTGCCTCGTCGGTGGTGGCCATCAGTTGTTTACCGTCCCGTCCTGCAGGTAGCCGCGCTGGTCGTACACGCGGTTGTACTCCTCGCCGCGGACACCGACGTTGCCGGCCTCGCGCAGCGCGTCCATCTGGGCGTCGTAGGTCGCGCGGTCGACGACCTCGACGTTGAAGAGCATCTCCGAGTGGAACTCACCGCACAGCTCGGCGCACTTGCCCTGGTAGCGCCCCTCCTCCTGCGGCGTCACCTGGAAGACGTTGGTGTGCCCGGGGATCATGTCGATCTTGAAGAGGAAGGCGGGGATCCAGAACGAGTGCTGGACGTCGCGGGAGTCGACGATGAACTCGACGGTCTCGTCCACCGGCAGGTAGAGGGTCGGGAGGGTCTCCTCGACGCCCTCCTCACCGGTGAGCTGGACGCGGCCGCCCTCGAAGAAGACGCCGTCGTCGATGTAGTTGAAGTCCCAGCTCCACTGCTTGCCGTAGGCCTGGATCGTGAGGTCCGGCTCCTCGCTCACGTCGGTGACCTCGTGGGTGACCTGCGTGGAGTAGAAGTACAGCACCCCGATCATGAGGATCGGCACGACGACGTACATGAGCTCGAGCGGCACGTGGTAGCGCAGCTGGACCGGCAGCGCGTTGTCGTTCTTGCGCTTGCGGTAGGCCACGACGCACCAGATCGTCAGGCCCCACACGATGAAGCCGACGGCGAGGGCGGCGACCCACGCGCCGTTCCAGTGGTTGATGATCGACTCGGTCTTGTCGGTCAGGCCGGGCTCGGAGGGCAGGAAGCCGTTCCGCGGGGCGCCGAGCTCGGCGCAGCCGGCGAGGGTGAGGGCCGCCACAAGGCCCAGGACTACCAGTCGCCAACCGCGGGGCGAGCGGCTACCGGAGGACGGTGATCGCACTTCAAGACCTTCCGACACGACGCGTTTAGGGCATTTCAGACAGGACCAACGTCCCTTCGGCCACCTTACCGCGAACACTGCCCTGGTACGCGAAACGGCCCGCCGGGCCAGGGGTGTAACCCTGGTCCCAACGGGCCGCGGCAGAGATCCCGCCGGTGGCGTGTCTCAGTGGAAGGAGTCGCCGCAGGCGCAGGAGCCGCCGGCGTTCGGGTTGTCGATCGTGAAGCCCTGCTTCTCGATGGTGTCGGCGAAGTCGATCGTCGCGCCGGCGAGGTAGGGCACGCTCATCCGGTCGACGATGACCTCGACGCCACCGAAGTCACGCACGGCGTCACCGTCGAGCAGACGCTCGTCGAAGTAGAGCTGGTAGATGAGGCCGGAGCAGCCACCGGGCTGCACGGCGATCCGCAGCCGCAGGTCGTCACGACCCTCCTGCGCGAGGAGGGTCTTGACCTTCTGGGCGGCGACGTCGGTGAGTTCGATCTCGTGCGTCGGGACCTCGGTGGGCGTCGTGGCCGTCGTCTCGCTCATGCTCACATCTCCGCTGTCTTTTGGGGCAGTACAACCGGGGCAACCACGGGGCGGCCGCGGTTGTTCCCGACCAGCCTACGCCCCGAGCGCCCAGGTGCGCGCAAGACGTCGGGCCCACCCCTCCAGCGCGTCGACACCGCCGGGTCCGGTCTCGTAGGTCGCGCTGATCCCCGCGCGCGCCACCTCCCGCCGGGAGGTGTGCACCTCCTCGGCGAGGACGACGACCGGCAGCCCGAGCTCCATCGCGGCTCGTCCGACCGTGGCGACGACGGAGGCGTCCACCGCGGGGGCGTCCAGGACGGAGGTCGCGGTGAGGACGACGTCGGCACTCCCGACCGCCTCCGGGAGGCCGACGGCGGCGGCGACGACGTCCGGGCCGTGGAGCAGCCGTCCGCCCAGCACCGACAGCGCGTGGGCCGCCCCTCCCCCGGCCCCCGAGCCGTCGGCGCGTCCGGGACGAGCCGCGCCACCGTGCCCACCGGGTGCGGGCAGCAGCGCCGTGCGGGCGGGCAGGCCCCGACCGAGGCGGTCGAGGAGGGCGGCGAGCTCACCGACCCGGGTGTCGAGCCGCTGCGCCTCGGCGGGACCGAGACGGTCGGACAGGAGCGCTCCGGCGCCGTGCAGCCCGAGCAGCGGGACCTGCGTGGCAGTCGCGACGACGACGTCGGCCCCGGCGAGCACCCCGTGGGCGACGGCGAGCACCTGGGCGTCGATGTCGTCCCCGGCGTCCGCGCCGGCCAAGGTCCGGACCATGCCCGCTCCGCCGTCGTGGGTGGCGGCCTCCCCCAGACCGACGACGACCCGTCCGGCCCCGAGGTCGCGGGCGGCGAGGAGCAGCTCACCGAGCCCGGCGCTGGAGCCCTCCTCGGCGTGCCGGAGGTCCTCCCCGGCGGGCACGAGCTGGCGGCCGAGCACCTGCCCGGCCTCGACGTACGCGGTCCCGCCGCCCGTGCCGGGGACGTGGAGGAGGGTGGCGGGCACCGGCTCCCCGAGCGGGCCGCGGGCGGAGACCGACACGAGCGCCCCGCCGCGGGCCGTGTGGACGGCGTCGAGGAGGCCCGCGGCGGCGTCGGACATCGGCAGCGCGCGGACCTGCGTGTCGGGTGCGGTGCGCAGCCACCCGCGGTGGACGGCGGAGGCCACCTGCGCGGCGCTGAGCGCGCCGGACAGGGCCCCGGGGCTCACGAGCAGCCGCACGTGCCCCCCTGTCCTCGGCGGGCGGCGGTCACAGGCGGTCGGCGAGGCGGGCGAGGAGCAGGGCCTCGGCGAGGACGACCCTCTCGAGCTCGCCGAGGTGCACCGACTCGTTCTCCGAGTGCGCCCGCGAGTCGGGGTCCTCCACACCGGTGACGAGGATCGCGGCCCCGGGGTAGACGTCGGCGAGGTCGGCGATGAAGGGGATCGAGCCACCGACACCGAGGTCGACCGGCTCGGTGCCCCACGCGGTGGTGAAGGCCCAGCGAGCGGCCTGCATGGCCGCGGAGTCCTCCGGCGCCTGGAAGGCCTGCCCGGTCTCCCCCGGCGTCACGGTGACGCGCGCGCCGAAGGGGGCGTTGGCCACGAGGTGGTCGTGCAGGGCCCGCTCGGCGGCGGCCGGGTCCTGTCCGGGAGCGATGCGCATGGACAGCTTCGCCCGGGCGGAGGGGATGACGGTGTTGGAGGCGTGGTCCACGCTCGTCGCGTCCATGCCGATGACGGAGATCGCCGGCTTGGTCCACAGCCGCGCGGCGAGCGGGCCGGTCCCGGCGAGGCGCACGCCCTCGAGCACGCCTGCGTCGGCGCGGAAGTCCGCCTCGGGGTAGTCGACGTCCGCGCGGTCGGTGGCGACCAGGCCGGGCACGGCGACGTTCCCGGCGTCGTCGTGGAGGGTGGCGACGAGACGCGACATGAGCGTCAGCGCGTCGAGGACCGGGCCACCGAACATGCCGGAGTGGACGGCGTGGTCGAGGACGGTCAGCTCGACCGTGCAGTCGACGAGCCCGCGCAGGGAGGTGGTGAGCCCCGGGACGCCGACCTTCCAGTTCGAGGAGTCGGCGACGACGATGACGTCGGCGGCGAGCCGGTCGCGGTAGGTCTCGAGGAAGGTGCGGAAGGTCGGGGAGCCGATCTCCTCCTCGCCCTCGCTGAAGACGGTGACGCCGACGCCGAGCTCCTCGCCCAGCACGCGCAGCGCCCCGACGTGAGCCATGATCCCGGCCTTGTCGTCGGCAGCGCCGCGGCCGTAGAGCCGTCCGTCCCGCTCGGTGGGCTCGAAGGGCGGGGAGGTCCAGCCGGCCGGGTCGCCCGGGGGCTGGACGTCGTGGTGGGCGTAGAGGAGGACGGTGGGGGCGCCCGCCGGGGCGGGGCGGTGCGCGAGGACGGCGGGGGCGCCGGGGCGGCCGTCCGGGCCGGTGACCCGCACGACCTCGACCTCGGGCAGCCCGGCGTCGCGGAACAGCTGGGCGACGGCGGCGGCGCTGTCCTCGAGGTGCTGGGGGTCGAAGGCGGGCGCCGAGACGCTCGGGATCCGCACGAGCGACTCGAGGTCGCGGCGGATGCGGGGGAACTCGGCGGCGGTGCGGGTGGTCAGGTCCTCGATGGTCACCCGGGAAGCCTAACCGGGGCGTGGACGGCGGGTCAGGACGGGCCGGCGGCCCGGGCGAGCTCGACGGCGGAGCGTGCGCCGTCCGTCCACGGCTCCCCGTGCCCGGGGAGCACCGTGCCGGCCCCGGTGTCCGCGATGGCCTCCAGGGAGGCGAGGTTGAGGGCGGAGTCCGCCGTCGCCGCGCCGGCCACGATGCGGGGGCCGGTCCGGGCGGTGTACGGGTCCAGCGTGACGAGCGCGTCACCGGAGATGACGACGTCGCGGTCGGGCAGGTGCAGGGCGACGTGCCCGTAGGTGTGCCCCGGGGTGGCGATGACGTGCGGACGGCCGGGCACGTCGAGGATCCCGCCGGTCTGCAGGGTCCGCACGCCCGTGGTGCCGCGGACGAGCGGGAGCCCGGCGAGGAGGATCGAGGTGAGGATCGGCAGGGCGGCGGGGTGCCGGACCGGGTAGGTCGCGCGCGGGTTCTCGTGGGCGTAGGAGAACGGGTGCGCCACGAGGTGGTGCTCCGCGGCAGTGGCCCACACGGGCACGCCGAGGCCCTGCACCTTGCGGACCACGCCGACGTGGTCGAAGTGCGCGTGGGTGAGGACGAGCGCCCGCAGGTCCCGGGGGCGGCGCCCGATCGCGCGGACCGCCTCGCCCAGAGGCCGCCAGGTCGCGGGGAGGCCGGCGTCGACGAGGGTGATGCCGTCGTCGTCCTCGACGAGGTAGCAGTTGACGTAGGCGTGGGCGACGAGGTGGACGCCGGGGGCGACCTCGCGGACGGTGGCCCTCATGGATGCTCCCCTTCGTCGGTCGGCTCTCGGCGCGGTGGTGGCACGCGCCGCGCCGTCCACTATCGCCCCGACCACCGGCCGCCGCACCCGGGCAGCACCCGGGGTCGACTACCCTCGAGGGGTGATCGGACGGAGCAAGAAGGAGACCCCGGCGCCCGCCCCCGCGCCGGAGGTGACGCCCGCGGGCAAGGGCCGCCCCACCCCCACGCGCAAGGAGGCCCAGGCGCGCAACCAGCGTCCGCTGGTCCCCACCGACCGCAAGGTGGCCAAGGCGGAGCAGCGCAAGCGCCGTAACGAGCTGTACGCCAAGCAGCAGGAGGCCATGCGCACCGGCGACGAGCGCTACCTGCCGCTGCGGGACAAGGGCCCGGTCCGCCGCTGGGTGCGCGACTACGTCGACGCGCGCTTCAGCCCCAGCGAGTACTTCCTCCCGCTGGCGATGGCCTCGATCATCCTGCTGTTCTTCGCCTCGGTCGTTCCTGAGGTCGCCGTCATCGGCATGGTCGTCATGTACGTCGCCTTCGCGATCGCCCTCGCCTTCGCGATCGGCATCACCCTCATCATCAAGCGCAAGCTCAGGGCCCGCTTCGACGAGAGCGAGATCCCGCGCTTCACCGGCATCTACGCCTTCAGCCGGCTCTTCCAGCCGCGCTTCCTGCGCGCGCCCAAGCCGCAGGTCAAGCGGGGCGAGCGGCGGGACTGACCCCCGGGGGTGGCTACCCTTGCGGGGTGCGCCCGTACCGCCTGGTCTTCCGGTCCCTCCTGCTCCGCACCGACCCCGAACGGGCCCACGAGCTCGCGCTGCGGCTCATCCGCGGCGTCGCGGCCACCCCGGTGGCGGCCCACGCGGTGCGCGCCACCCTCGGACGGCGGCCCACCCACCGGGTGACGACCGCGCTGGGCCGGCCCGTCCCGGGCGTGCTCGGGCTCGCGGCGGGCATGGACAAGGATGCGCGCTCGGTGGTCGGCATGGACATGCTCGGCTTCGGGCACGTCGAGGTCGGCACCATCACCGCCCACGCCCAGCCGGGCAACGACCGCCCACGGCTGTGGCGGCACCCCGAGGAGGGTGCGCTGCGCAACCGCATGGGCTTCAACAACGCGGGCGCGGAGGCGGCGGCCAGGCGGCTGCGGGCCCTGCGCAGCACCCGCCGGGGACGGTCCGTCGTCGTCGGGGTCAACATCGGCAAGTCGCGGGTGACACCCGTGGACGACGCCGTCGGTGACTACGCGACGAGCGCCCGCCTCCTCGCGCGCTGGGCGGACTACCTCACGGTCAACGTCTCCTCCCCCAACACCCCCGGGCTGCGTGACCTCCAGTCCGTCGACGCGCTCCGCCCCATCCTCACCGCCGTCCAGCGGGAGGCGGACGCCGCCGCCGGCCGGCGCGTGCCGGTCCTCGTCAAGGTGGCCCCCGACCTGGACGACGACGACGTCACGGCCGTCGCGGACCTCGTCACCGAGCTCTCGCTGGCCGGCGTGGTCGCGACGAACACGACCATCGCCCACGACCACGGACCCGGCGGGCTGTCCGGGCGCCCGCTGCAGGCCCGGGCGCTGGAGGTGGTGCGGCTGGTGCGCGAGCGGCTGGCCCCGGACGCGCTCGTCATCGGCGTCGGCGGCATCGATGACGTCGCCTCCGCCCGGAGGATGCTCGACGCCGGCGCGGACCTGCTCCAGGCGTACTCGGCCTTCGTCTACCAGGGCCCGGCGTGGCCGGGCTCGGTCAATCGGGCGCTGGCCCGCCGGTGAGTCAGCGGCTCTCGCTGGCGCGGGCGACCCGGCCGGGGCTCGAGCGCCACAGCCAGAAGAGGCCGAGGACGGGCAGGACCAGCGGGACGTAGCCGTACCCGCTGCCGAAGTGCGACCACACGGTGTCGCGGGGGAACAGCTCGGGCTGGGCGACGCTGAGGACCCCGACGCCGACGACGCCGACGAGCTCGATCGTCACGGCCGTCCACGCCAGGCGGCGCATGCGGCGGCCGTTGTGGGCGAGGGCGACCGCGGCCAGCACGTAGACGAGGGCCGCGAAGGCCGACAGCCCGTAGGCCAGGGGCGCCTCGCCGGCGTCGCGGACCAGCTGGACGCCGGCGCGCGCGGACGCCGCCAGCGCGAAGACGACGTAGACCGCGACGACGAGGAGTCCGGCGCCGCGGGCCGGCGGGCGGGTGTCGGTGGCCGGTGCGGTGTGCACCGGCTGCTTGCTCATGCCTGCCACAGCTGCCACATCCGAAGCTCCATGACGATGATGGTGAAGGCCGCGACGACCAGGACGACCGAGCTCCAGCGGGTGCGCTCGACGAACGCCGCCAGCGCCGCTCCCGGCAGCAGCATCATCGCGACGAGCAGGTAGCCCCACAAGAGGACGGGGTCGCTCCCGAGAGAGCCCCCAACCTGCTCGACCGCGATGACGAGGCCCTGGACGACGAGCGCCCCCTCGACCACCCCGCCCGCGATGAGCTGGCGCAGCACGACCGCACGGTTCTGCACGGCGAAGACGAGTGCCCACACACCGAGCGCGGCCGCGAGGGCCGAGACGACGAGGACGACGGGGAGCACCGCGTCATCCTACGGCGCGGTCCCGGCCGCCCCGCACCACGCCCGGCCGGACCGGGCCGGATAGAGTCGGGTCCGTGACTGAACTGACGCTGACCACGAAGAACGTTGCTCGCATCAAGGCCGACGCCGTCGTCGTCGCCGTCGGCCGGCGCGGGGAGGAGGCGGTCCTCGTCCCCGGCGCGGCCCTCCCGTCCGCGACCGTCAAGGCGCTGACCTCCCTGCTGCCCGCGCTCGGGGTCTCCGGCAAGGCCGACGAGGTGCTGCGCGTGGCGGCCGGCAAGGACCTCGCGGCCGACGTCGTCGTCCTCACCGGCGTGGGCCCGGTGGGTGAGGACGGCCCCGACCTCGAGGCGCTCCGCCGCGCCGCCGGCGCGGCCGCGCGCTCCCTCGCCGGGACCGCCGACGTCGCGCTTGCCCTCCCGGCCGCCACGGCCGAGCAGGTCGGCGCCGTCGCCGAGGGCGCCCTCCTCGGCGCCTACAGCTTCGACCGCTACCGGACCACGCGCACCGCGCCCGTCGCCCGGATCGAGCTCGTCTCCGACGTCGCGAGGTCCAAGGAGGCCAGGGCGGCGCACGCCCGCGCCGTCGTCCTCGCCGACGCGGTGTCCGGGGTGCGTGACCTCGTCAACGCCTCCCCCGCCGACCTGTACCCGGAGTCCTTCGCCGAGGAGGCGACGGCCGGGGCCAAGGGCACGAAGGTCAAGGTCACCGTGCTCGACGAGAAGGAGCTCGCGGCCGGTGGCTTCGGCGGCCTCATCGGCGTGGGCATGGGTTCGGCCCGGCCGCCGCGCCTCGTCAAGGTCACCTACTCCCCCGCCCGCCCCAAGGCCCACGTGGGCCTGGTGGGCAAGGGCATCACCTTCGACTCCGGTGGCCTGTCGATCAAGCCCGCCAAGGGCATGGAGACGATGAAGATGGACATGGCCGGCGCCGCGACCGTGCTCCACACGGTCCTCGCCGCCGCGGCCCTCGAGCTGCCCGTCAAGGTGACCGGCTGGCTCGCGCTGGCCGAGAACATGCCCTCCGGCACCGCGCAGCGCCCCTCCGACGTCATCACGATCCGCGGCGGCAAGACCGTCGAGGTGCTCAACACCGACGCCGAGGGCCGTCTGGTCATGGCCGACGCCCTCGTCGCCGCCGGCGAGGAGAACCCCGACCTCCTCATCGACATCGCCACGCTGACGGGCGCGCAGATGGTCGCGCTCGGGTCACAGGTCGGGGCCGTCATGGGCACCGACGACGTGCGCGAGGAGGTCGTGGCCGCCGCCGGCGCCGCCGGTGAGCAGTTCTGGCCGATGCCGCTGCCCGCCGAGCTCGCCGACTCGATGAAGTCCCAGGTGGCCGACATCGCCAACATGGGTGACCGCTTCGGCGGGATGCTCGTCGCCGGTCTGTTCCTCAAGGAGTTCGTCGGGGACACCCCGTGGGCCCACCTCGACATCGCCGGCCCCGCCTACAACGAGGGCAGCCCGCGCGGCTACACCCCCGAGGGCGGCACGGGAATGGGCGTCCGCACGCTCCTGACCGTCCTGGAGCGGACCTCCCCCCGCTAACCCCCCACCCCACCCCCCAAACTTCGCACTTGGTGGGTTGACTGACGCTTATGCACGCCAGAGCGTCGCTCAACTCGCCAAGTGCGACGTTGGTGGGGGAGCTACTTCTTGCGCTGGGCGGCGCTCCAGCGGCGCATGCTGCTCGGGTAGCCGGTGAGGTTGACGTCGTAGACCGGGATCTCCAGCTCCCGGGCCAGGGCCCAGGCCGCCTTGGGGTCCGGGATGCGACGGCGGGTCCACTCACCGGTGCGGGCCACGAGCACCATCGTCGTCGGGTCGTTCGGCGTGGGCGGCTCGATGTACGCCTCGACCCCGGCGCGGGTCGCGATGAACTCACGGAAGTGGGCGGTGACCTCCGCGCGGCGCTGCGCGGGAGGGACGTCGGTGCCCGTCGTGCCCTGGTTCTTGCGTCGGGAGAACAGCCGCATGTGCCCAAGCGTACGGCTCCCGTTGTGACCCGACGGACACTGTGTCAGGTGGTCCCGGCAGCGCGGACGGTGACAAGATGGACGACAAGCTCCGGCTCAGGCCGGGATCGACGTGTGCTCGAGGAGAGGTTTGTGACCGACAGCCCTGAAGGAAATGTCTACGACCTGGTCATCCTGGGAGCTGGAAGCGGGGGTTACGCAGCCGCGCTGCGCGGCGCCCAGCTCGGGCTGTCCATCGCCCTGATCGAAGCCGACAAGGTCGGCGGCACCTGCCTGCACCGCGGGTGCATCCCCACCAAGGCCCTCCTCCACAGCGCCGCCGTCGCTGACGAGATCCAGCACAGCTCGAACGTCGGCGTCAACAGCTCCTTCGAGGGCATCGACATGCCGACGGTCAACTCCTACAAGGACGGTGTCGTCGGCCGTCTCTACAAGGGTCTGCAGGGCCTCATCAAGGCCGGCAAGATCGACTACGTCACCGGCTGGGGACGGCTCACCGGCAAGGACACCGTCGAGGTCGACGGCACCACCTACCGCGGCCGCAACATCATCCTCGCGACCGGCTCCTACGCCCGCTCGCTGCCCGGCCTGGAGATCGGCGGCCGGGTCATCACGAGCGAGCAGGCGCTGAGCCTCGACTACGTGCCCAAGAGCGCCATCGTCCTGGGTGGCGGCGTCATCGGCGTGGAGTTCGCCTCCGTGTGGAAGTCCTTCGGGGTCGACGTCACGATCATCGAGGCGCTGCCCAACCTCGTCCCGAACGAGGACATCGCGCTGTCCAAGGCCCTCGAGCGGGCCTACCGCAAGCGCAAGATCAACTTCGCCACCGGCACCCGCTTCTCCGGCGTCGAGCAGAACGACTCCGGCGTCGTCGTGTCCACCGAGGACGGCAAGACCTACGAGGCGGAGCTCCTGCTCGTCGCCGTCGGCCGCGGGCCGGCGACGGCGGACCTCGGCTACGAGGAGCAGGGCATCCCCATGGAGCGCGGCTTCGTCCTCACCAACGAGCGTCTCCACACGGGCGTCGCCAACATCTACGCCGTCGGCGACATCGTCCCCGGCCTCCAGCTCGCGCACCGGGGCTTCCAGCAGGGTGTCTTCGTGGCCGAGGAGATCGCCGGGATGAACCCGGCGGCGATCGTCGAGTCCGGCATCCCGCGAGTCACCTACTGCGAGCCCGAGGTCGCCTCGGTCGGCCTCACCGAGGCGCAGGCCAAGGAGGCCCACGGCGACGACGGCGTCGAGACCGTCGACTTCAACCTCGCCGGAAACGGCAAGAGCCAGATCCTCCAGACCACCGGCTTCGTCAAGCTGGTCCGTCAGAAGGACGGCCCGATCGTGGGCGTCCACATGATCGGCTCCCGTGCCGGTGAGCTCATCGGCGAGGGTCAGCTCATCGTCAACTGGGAGGCGTACCCGGACGACGTCGCCTCCCTCATCCACGCCCACCCGACGCAGAACGAGGCCCTCGGCGAGGCAGCTCTCGCCCTCGCGGGCAAGCCGCTGCACTCCCACAACTGACCCTCGATCGAAGGAGACACCAGGTCATGTCCGACTCCGTGCAGATGCCCGCCCTGGGCGAGTCCGTCACCGAGGGAACCGTCACCCGTTGGCTGAAGAACGAGGGGGACCGCGTCGAGGTCGACGAGCCCTTGCTCGAGGTCTCGACCGACAAGGTCGACACCGAGGTGCCCTCGCCCTTCGCCGGCGTGCTCGAGAAGATCCTCGTCCAGGAGGACGAGACCGTCGAGGTCGGCGCCGAGCTCGCCGTCATCGGCTCCGGTGAGGGCGGCGGCGACTCCGCTCCCGCGCAGGACGAGCAGCCCGCCGAGGAGGAGCAGGCGCCCGAGCCCTCCGCCGAGGAGGAGCAGCCCGCCGAGCAGGAGCAGCACTCCGAGCAGGAGGTCGCCCAGGAGGCCAAGCAGCAGGCGTCGTCCGGGTCCTCCGGCTCCGGCGAGGGCCAGAAGGTCCAGATGCCGGCGCTCGGTGAGTCCGTCACCGAGGGCACCGTCACCCGCTGGCTCAAGAGCGAGGGCGAGCAGGTCGAGGTCGACGAGCCGCTGCTCGAGGTGTCGACCGACAAGGTCGACACCGAGGTGCCCTCCCCGTACGCCGGTGTGCTGAGCAAGATCCTCGTCCAGGAGGACGAGACCGTGGAGGTCGGCACCGACCTCGCCGTCATCGGCGGCGAGAGCGGCGGCGGCTCCGCGTCCGCGTCCGAGGAGGCCCCGCACGGCTCCGAGGAGCAGGCCAAGGAGGACGAGCAGCCCTCCGAGCAGCGCGCCGAGCAGCACCAGGGCGCGGCGACGAGCACGGTCCCCTCCGAGGAGGCCGCGCCCGCGCCGAGCGAGTCGAAGCAGGCCGAGCAGCCCAAGGCCGAGCAGGAGCAGACCCCGCCGCCGGAGGCGCAGACCACCCCGGCCGAGCGCCCGAGCGCCGGCGTCACCGCCACGACCTCCTACGTCACCCCGATCGTGCGCAAGCTCGCCAAGGAGAAGGGTGTCGACCTCGACTCCCTCCAGGGCACGGGCGTCGGTGGACGGGTCCGCAAGGAGGACGTCCTCGCCGCCGCGGAGAAGGCCCAGCAGCAGTCCGCCCCGGCCGAGGCCCCCGCCGCCAAGGCACCCTCGGTCCCCGAGGTCTCCCCGCTGCGCGGGACCACCGAGAAGATGTCGCGGCTGCGCAAGGTCATCGCCAAGCGCATGGTCGAGTCCCTCGACACCTCCGCCCAGCTGACCACGGTCATCGAGGTGGACGTCACGCGCATCGCCAAGCTGCGCGCCCGCGCGAAGAACAGCTTCCAGGAGCGGGAGGGCGTCAAGCTCACCTACCTGCCGTTCTTCATCAAGGCGGCGACCGAGGCACTCAAGGCCCACCCCGGCCTCAACGCCTCGATCGACGGTGACCAGATCGTCTACCACGGCGAGGAGAACGTCGGCATCGCGGTCGACACCGAGCGCGGCCTGCTCGTCCCGGTGATCAAGGAGGCCGGTGACCTCACCATCGCCGGCATCGCCAAGCGCGTGGCGGACCTCGCCGCCCGCACCCGCGACAACAAGGTCAAGCCGGACGAGCTCGGTGGCTCGACCTTCACGATCACCAACCTCGGCTCGAACGGGGCCCTGTTCGACACCCCGATCATCAACCAGCCCGAGGTCGCGATCCTCGGCCTGGGCGCGATCGTCAAGCGCCCGGTCGTCGTCACCGACGCGGACGGCAACGAGACGATCGGCATCCGCTCGATGGTCTACCTGCCCCTCACCTACGACCACCGCCTGGTCGACGGTGCGGACGCCGGCCGCTTCATGCAGACGATCAAGAAGCGTCTCGAGGAGGGTGCCTTCGAGGCCGAGCTCGGCCTCTGAGCACCTCCCTCCCGTCGGGGCCCGCACCTGCTGGTGCGGGCCCCGACCCCGTTCCACCTCAGGGACACGGCTCGCTGCCGAACAGCCGCCACGTGTCCGCGGCGCCGGCCACGAGGACGAGGCGTGCGCAGGCCGGCTGCTGCGCCGGGACCGCCGTCCGCTCCCCCGCCACCACGCGCGCGTGCGCGTCCTGCTCGAGGACGACGTCGACGGCGACGCCCTCGTCCACCGCCGTCACGCCCTCGACGGCGCTCACCCCGGTCCGCAGGTCCTCCAGCTCCGTCCCGGAGCCCGCGAGCCGCTCGAGGAGGACGACGTCGGTGCGCGCGG
Source organism: Georgenia satyanarayanai (assembly GCF_009193135.1). GTDB lineage: Bacteria > Actinomycetota > Actinomycetes > Actinomycetales > Actinomycetaceae > Oceanitalea > Oceanitalea satyanarayanai. The sequence goes on along the minus strand of NZ_VUKC01000004.1, from coordinate 148,505 downwards.
CCGGGCCTCCGGGCACCGTCGTCGCGGCGAGGGCGGCCGCGTCACCGGCGACGAGCGCGGCGTCCCGCCGGGCCAGCAGGCTGCCGACCACCTCGGCGTACTGCTCCGCGCCCAGCGCCGCCGGGCGGTGGCCGTAGCCGCCCGCCCGCTCCCCCGGTGCCGACCACACGATGAGCCCGGTGAGCAGCGCCGCCGCCCCGAGCGTGAGAGCACCGCCGAGCCACGGGGCGGGCAGGGCCTGCTCACGCACGTGACGGGGCGCCCTCGTTGCTGGTGCGGACAGGGCCGGGGCGCGCGCGGGTGCGCCGGCCCGGGCGGCCGGCGCCGGGGCGCGCTCAGGTGCACTGGTGACGGACCCCGTCCTGCCGGCCGGACCCGCCCGGCGTCCCGCCGGGGCAGGCCGACCCTCCGTCCGCTCGACCTGCCGGCCACGCCGCGTGGGTGCGCGCCGCCGGGTGGGGGCGCCGTCGTCGCGCATGCGCGCCTGGGCGAGCGCGGCCGCGGGCGGGACGGCGACCGGGGCCGCCGCCCCGATGCCCGGAGCCCGGCTCGCGAGGTCGCGCGCGGAGGGGCGGCGACCGGGCGCGGTGTCGAGCGCCGGGCGGAGCAGCCCGAGCACGTGCGGGTCGGGCGTCGGCCCGGCGGCCCGCTCGACGAGCCGTGCCAGCGCCCACACGTCACCAGGTGCGCCGGCGGCGCCGCCCCGCTCACGCTCGGGCGGCACGAAGCCCGGCGTGCCGAGCTCGTGCGCGCCCTGGCCGGCGAGGTCGACGAGGACGGGCACGCCGTCGCCGGTGACGACGACGTTCGCGGGCGACACGTCACCGTGGACGACGCCCCGCTCGTGAAGGTGGCCGAGCCCACTGCCCAGCGCCCCGAGCAGGCCGGCCAGCTCGGGGCCCGACAGGGCACCGCGCGCCGCAAGCACCGTGGCGAGCGTGGGCCCGGGGACACGGTCGCTGACGACGGCGCACCGGCCGCCGTCGAGCGCGTGGACCTGCCGGGTGCGGGCGAGGTGGGGGTGGGTGCCGTGGCGCAGCGCCGCCAGCCGTCGCAGCTGGGCCGTCCCCGCCTCCCCGCGCGGCAGGGCGAGCACGCTGACGACGACGTCGCGCCCCGCCCCGTCGCGGGCCGACCACACGGCTCCGTTCGCGCCGAAGCCGGCCGTCCCGACGACCTCGTGGCCCGGCAGCTGCGGAGGCCGCGTGCCACCCGTCACGCCCGCGGTGCGCCGTCGTCGTGCCATGGTCCAAGCCAAGCGCAGCAGGCCGCGGCCCGCTGGTGTCATCCACAGGCCCGGGGGCGGAAGGGTGACGTCCGGGGGCCGGTAGGATTGGCGATCATGGCCCTGAAGAAGAAGAAGGACGCCGCCGAGGGCGCCGCGCCGAAGCAGAAGAAGAAGCGCTGGTACCACCAGCTGTGGGAAGTCTTCCAGATGACCCGCGAGGCGCAGCCCTCGATCGTCTGGTGGCTGCTCGGCTCCTTCGTCGGGATCATCGCCCTCGGGCTCGTCATCGGCCTGGCCGTCGGTCACCCGGTGTACGTGACACTCCTGAGCCTGCCGGTGGCGCTCATCGTCGTCATGCTCCTCCTCTCGCGGCGCGCCGAGCGGGCCGCCTACTCGCGCATCGAGGGCACACCCGGCGCCTCCGCCTCCGCCCTCGGGACCATCCGCCGCGGGTGGAACATCGAGGAGCAGCCGGTCGCCATCGACCCGCGCACCCAGGACGTCGTCTTCCGGGCCGTCGGCCGTCCCGGCGTCGTGCTCGTCGGCGAGGGACCCAGCCACCGCGTCAAGCGCCTCCTCGAGGGGGAGCGCAGGAAGGTCGCGCGAGTCGCCCCGAACGTCACTGTCCACCTCGTCGAGGTCGGGCGCGACGAGGGCCAGACCCCGCTGCCGAAGCTCGTGCGCACCATCCAGAAGCTCAAGCCGACTCTCACCAAGGCCGAGGTCGCGGCGGTGGCCAAGCGCCTTCGCGCGCTCCAGTCCTCGCGCCCGCCGATCCCCAAGGGCGTCGACCCGCTGCGCGCCCGCCCGGACCGCAAGGGCATGCGCGGGCGCTGAGCGTGAGACAGGAGCAGTCCGGGACGGCCGGGAGCACCGCCCCCGCGCCGCTGGGCCGTCGCATCATCGCCCTCGCCGTCGACTGGGGGGTCGCGACGGCGATCTCCGCGGGCTTCCTCGACAACAACGCGCTCGCCACCCTCGGCATCTTCGCCGTCATGACGATTCTCCTGCTCGCGACGCGCGGGGCCACCATCGGCCACACGCTCCTGGGGCTGCGGGTCCGCGCCGTCGACGGCGGCGCAGCGCGCCCCCTCCAGGTGCTCATCCGCACCGCGAGCCTGTGCCTCGTCATCCCCGCAGTCGTCTGGGGTCTGGACGGGCGCGGCCTGCACGACGTGTGGGCCGGCACACGGATCGTGCGCGGCTGACCGAGCCCTCGCCGTCGTCGTCCACGTAACATGCCGGACACATAGGGGTGACGACGACGAAACGCGATGTCGATAACGTCCTGCCCGTCGGGACCGTGACGGTCCCCCCGGAATTCCCACGCCAGAGGAGCGGTACATGTTCAGCAATGCCGAGGAGGCCATCGCCTTCACCCGGGAGGAGGGCGTCAAGTTCGTCGACGTCCGCTTCTGTGACCTGCCGGGCGTGATGCAGCACTTCAACATCCCCGTCGAGTCCTTCGCGGCTGACGCCTTCACCGACGGCCTCATGTTCGACGGCTCCTCGATCCGCGGGTTCCAGGCGATCCACGAGTCCGACATGAAGCTCATCCCGGACGTGACGAGCGCCTTCATCGACCCGTTCCGCAAGGAGAAGACGCTCGTCGTCAACTTCTCGATCGTCGATCCCTTCACCGATGAGGCCTACTCCCGCGACCCGCGCAACATCGCGGCCAAGGCCGAGGCCTACCTCCGCAGCACCGGCATCGCCGACACCGTCTACTTCGGTGCCGAGGCCGAGTTCTACATCTTCGACGACGTCCGCTTCGCGACGAACCAGCACTCGAGCTTCTACTCCCTCAACTCCAGCGAGGCCGCCTGGAACACCGGCCGCGAGGAGGAGGGCGGCAACCTCGGGTACAAGACGCGCTACAAGGGCGGCTACTTCCCGGTCTCCCCCAACGACCAGATGGCCGACCTGCGCGACGAGATGGTCACCGTCCTCCAGGAGGTCGGGCTGGAGGTCGAGCGCGCGCACCACGAGGTGGGCACCGCCGGTCAGCAGGAGATCAACTACCGCTTCGACACGCTGCGTGCCGCCGCCGACGACGTCATGAAGTTCAAGTACGTCATCAAGAACACCGCGTGGGTCAACGGCAAGACCGCGACCTTCATGCCGAAGCCGATCTTCGGTGACAACGGCTCGGGCATGCACTCCCACCAGAGCCTGTGGAAGGACGGCAAGCCGCTGTTCTTCGACGAGCGCGGCTACGGCGGCCTGTCCGACATGGCACGGTGGTACATCGGCGGCCTGCTCAAGCACGCGCCCGCGCTGCTCGCCTTCACCAACCCCTCGGTGAACTCCTTCCACCGCCTGGTGCCGGGCTTCGAGGCGCCGGTCAACCTCGTGTACTCGGCGCGCAACCGCTCCGCGTGCATCCGCATCCCGGTGACGGGTACCTCGCCCAAGGCCAAGCGCATCGAGTTCCGCGTGCCGGACCCGTCGGCGAACCCCTACCTCGCCTTCTCCGCGATGCTCATGGCCGGCCTGGACGGCATCAAGAACCGCATCGAGCCGCCGGAGCCGATCGACAAGGACCTCTACGAGCTCCCGCCGGAGGAGCACGCGCAGATCGAGCAGGTCCCGGACTCGCTGCAGGGCGCGCTCCTGGCCCTCGAGGCTGACCACGACTTCCTCACCGAGGGCGATGTGTTCACCCCCGACCTCATCTCGACCTGGATCGAGTACAAGCGGACCCAGGAGATCGACCCGCTGCGGCTGCGTCCTCACCCGCACGAGTTCGAGATGTACTTCGACATCTAGACCGCGTCCTCAGCCCCCGGCACCGTCATCGGTGCCGGGGGCTGGGTCGTTCACGGACTGAACCACTCCTCGGCGAGGACGGCGTAGACGAGCGAGTCGAGCCACTCCCCAGAGCGGTGCAGCGAGTCGCGGACGGCGTGCGCCTCGCGGCGCATCCCCACCCGTTCCATGAGCCGCCACGAGGGCTCGTTGGCGAGGAAGCAGTTGGCGACGGCGCGGCGGACCCCGAGCTCGGTGAAGCTGTACCGCAGCAGCTCCCGGACGGCCTCGGTGCCGTAGCCCTGCCCGCGGTGGGCGGGGTCGAGGACCCAGCCGAGCTCGACCTCGGTCCCGGCGGCGCGGTCGGCGACGTCGGTCTGCCCCCAGCCGTCGGTCCGCCGCAGCATCAGGTCGCCGATGACCGTCCCCTCGGGTCCGTGCCCGAGCTGGACGACGAGGGTGAGACCGAGCCGGACCGGGTCGGTGACGTGGGCCCGGTGGGCTGACAGGTCGGTCTGACGGCTGGTCAGCCACTCACCGACCTCGTCGAGCCGGCGGTAGCGCCACGTGAGGTCGGTGTCCCCGGGGACAGCCGCCCGCAGCGTCAGACGCTCCGTGTGCAGCGGGTGCGGGGGCAGGGCGGTGTCGGTCATGGAGCTCCGTGCGGGTGGGTGCGTGCCGCGGCAGCCTACGCGGCTCGAGGCGGCAGCCGGTGCAGCTCGACGTCGCAGATCTTCCCCGCCCCGAGGGCGAGCGTCAGGTACGTGCAGTGCGGCTGACGGCGCCGGTCGGTCGGCGAGCCGGGGTTGAGCAGGCGCAGGCCGTCCGCGGTGCCGTCCCACGGGATGTGACTGTGGCCGAAGACGAGCAGGTCGGTGTCCGGGTAGGCGGCCCGCATCCGATCGTCGCGACCGCGGGACTGGCCCGTCTCGTGGACGACGGCGATGCGCACCCCCTCGACGTCGGCGCGCGCGACCTCGGGGAGCCGGCGGCGCAGCTCGGCGCCGTCGTTGTTGCCCCAGCAGGCGAGCAGCGCCGCGGAGCGCTCCTCGAGCTCGTCGAGCAGCTCGGGCACCACCCAGTCGCCCGCGTGGACGACGAGGTCCGCCGCCTCGACCTCCTGCCACACCTGCTCGGGCAGCTGCCGGGCGCGCTTGGGGACGTGGGTGTCGGCGAGCAGCAGGACGCGCATGCGTCCACGGTGCCACGGCGACGTGCCGGCACGCGCGCGCCGGCTGTCAGGACTCGGCGGGAACCGCCTGCGCGGGTGCCGGGTCGGCGGCGGGGCCGTCGTGGGCCGCGTCACCCACGCGGTCACCACCGAGGGGCTCGCCCTCCCACAGCTCGCACCACCAGCCCTCGCGCGGGCTGCCCTGGAGCACGACGGCGCCGGTGTTGCTGATCGGGTGGTAGGCGGCGTGCTCGCCGGTGACGTTCTCCGCGCGCACGGCCGTCCACGAGCGGATGACGGCGCCGTGGCTGAACAGCACCGCGGTCCCGGCACCGTCGGCGTGCACCTCGGCGACGACCTCGTCGAAGCGCTGCCACACGTCGTGCCCGTTCTCCCCGCCCGGCACCCGGCGGAGCGGGTCGTCCGCCCAGCTGAAGATCGTGCCGACGTAGGCGCGGATCGACGCCTCGTCCCCGCGCATCTCGAGCTCACCCGCCGCGATCTCGCGGATGCCGTCGCGGACGCGCAGCTCGAGTCCGCGCTCGGCGAGGAGCGGCGCGGCGGTCTGCTGGGTGCGCACCAGTGTGGAGGCGTAGACGACGTCGATGTCCTCGTCGGCCAGGCTCCGCGGGACAGCCGCGGCCTGCCGGTGGCCGAGCTCGGTGAGGTCGGCGCCGGGTTCGGCCGTGTCGAGCAGGTCGGCGACGTTCGAGCTGGTCTGGCCGTGGCGGACGAGGATGAGGCGCATGCCTCCCATCATGACCCAGCCGGGCGAACGGGAGGTGACGGGAAGGTCAGTGCCACTCCATGACTCGACCGGCGTGCCGGACCATATCGTCGACAACCGCCAGGTCCAGGACGTCGGCCGAGCGGAAGGAGATGCTCGCGGCCCCCACCTTCGTGGCGCCCAGGCGCGTGCCGTAGCGCTTGGCGAGGGGCTCGCGGCCCTCGGCGGCGTTGACGTAGAGGCTGAGGTACTTGTCCTGCCGGGCGAGGCCGACGAGGAACCACTCGACGTCGGCGCCGCGCGGGCGGGGCTGGACGGTGGCGCCGTAGCCGATGATCGACTGGTCGGTGCCGCCCCAGAAGACGCCCTGCCACAGGACGCGGGTCGCGCCGGGCAGCGCCGCAGTGATGACCCGGTCGAGCGTGGCGAGGGAGCCGTCCGGGTCGTTCGCGGCGATGAACTCGTCGACGGGCGTGTCGGTGGGGCGCATGGACTGGCTCATGGCGCCAACCTACGCCCGGCGGGCCGGCCGGGGCGGGGTGGGGTGGAAGGATCCCGCTCTCGCCGGGAGGTGTCCGCTGTGACAAGTCCGCTCTCGGCGACAAGTCGGCTGTCGGCGGGAGGGGGTCCTCGCTACCCGAAGAAGATGCGTTCGACGACGGCGCGTGCGCGGCGGGTGGCGCGGAGGTAGTCCTCCTCGAGGTCGACGGACTCGCCGGGGCCGTAGCCCAGGAGGCGGGCGACGGCGGTGAGCTGGGCGGGGTCGTGCGGCAGGACGTCCATCTTCGCGCCGGTGACCCGGCCGGTGGCCAGGGCGATCCCCGCGCGCAGCCGCGAGGCGAGGGTCCACGCGGTGACGAGCAGCTCGCAGTCCTCCTCCCCCAGCACGCCGGCGTCACGCGCGGCGGCCAGGGCCTCGACCGTGCGCGGGGTCCGCAGCTCGGGCACCCGCCCGGCGTGCTGCAGCTGGAGGAGCTGAGCGGTCCACTCGACGTCCGACAGGCCGCCGCGCCCGAGCTTGAGCTGCCGGCTGGCCGGGACGCCGCGCGGCATGCGCTCGGACTCGACCCTGGCCTTGACGCGCCGCAGCTCGCGCAGGGCGCGGTCGTCCAGACCGTCGGCCGGGTAGCGGTAGGGGTCGATGAGCGCGCAGAAGCGCTCGAGCAGGCCGGCGTCCCCGGCCACCGGCCGCGCCCGCAGCAGCGCCTGCTGCTCCCACGGCTCGGCCCACCGCTCGTAGTACTGGGCGTAGGAGGCGAGGGAGCGGACCATCGGCCCGTTGCGCCCCTCCGGACGCAGCGCGGAGTCGACCGGCAGCGGCAGCTCGGGGCCCGGGTTCCCGAGGAGGGCGCGCACGTGCCCGGCGACGGCGACGGCGACCTCCTGGGCGACGTCGTCGTCCTCGCCCTCGAGCGGCTCGTGGACGAACAGGACGTCCGCGTCGGAGCCGTACCCCATCTCCTGCCCGCCGAGGCGGCCCATCGCGACGATCCCGAAGCGGGTGGGCGAGGCCGCCAGCCCGCGCTGCTCGGCCGCGCGGCGCAGCGCCACCTCAAGCGTCGTCGTCAGCGCCTGGTCGGCGGCCACGGACAGGACGGTGCGGTCGCGGTCGTCGCGCACGCCGTCGAGGGCGTCGCCGACGGCGCCGCGCAGGAGCTCGCGGCGCCGCAGGTAGCGCACGGCTCGCACCGCCTCCTCCGGTGCGGGGCGGCGGCGGACGAGGGCGGCGGCCTCCCTTGCCAGCTGCTCGGGCGTGCGCGGGCGCAGCGGCTCGTCCTCCCCCAGCCAGACGGCGGCCTCGGGCAGCGCCTCCAGTCCGTCGGCGACGTACCGGCTGGTCGCGAGGAGGTAGCTGAGCCGCGGGGCGGCCACGCCCGAGTCACGGAGCATTTGGAGGTACCAGTGGGTGCTGCCGAGCGCCTCGGACACCTTGCGGAAGGCGAGCAGCCCGCCGTCGGGGTCGGCACCGCGGGCGAACATGCCGAGCATGGCGGGCAGGATCTGCCGCTGGATCGCCGCGGTGCGCGAGACCCCGGCGGTGAGCGCGTCGAGGTGCCGGACGGCTCCGGCGGGGTCGCGGTAGCCGATCGCGGCGAGCCGCTCCCGCACGGCCTCGGGGCGCAGCCGCGCGTCCGCGTGGCTCAGCTGGGCGATGAGCGGGAGCATCGGCCGGTAGAAGATGTCCTCGTGGAGGTCGCGGACCTCGCGCCGCACGGTGCGCAGCCGGCGTTCGAGGGCCTCCGCGCTGCGCTGCCCCTCCCCCGGCAGCGCCCGCGCCAGGCGCCGGAGGTCAGCCTCGCCGGTGGGGATGACGTGCGTGCGGCGCAGCCGGTACAGCTGCATACGGTGCTCGAGCACGCGCAGGTAGCGGTAGCACTCGTCCAGCCGCTCGGCGGAGTCGCGCCCGATGTAGCCGGTCTCGGCGAGCCGGGCGATCGCATCGAGGGTGCCGGCGGTGCGGATCGCCTCCTCGGTGCGGCCGTGGACGAGCTGGAGGAGCTGGACGGTGAACTCGACGTCGCGCAGACCTCCACGCCCGAGCTTGAGCTGCCGCTCCGCCTCGGCGGCGGGGATCGTGTCCTCGACGCGGCGACGCATCGCCTGGGAGTCCTCGACGAAGTTCTCCCGCCCCACCGCCGACCACACGAAGGGCTCGACGGCGGCGACGTACTCCGCGCCCAGCGCCGCGTCCCCGGCGACCGGCCGCGCCTTGAGCAGCGCCTGGAACTCCCACGTCTTGGCCCAGCGCTCGTAGTACGCGACGTGCGAGGCGACGGTCCGCACGAGGGGGCCGTCCTTGCCCTCGGGGCGCAGGTTCGCGTCGACGGGCCACAGCGGCGGCTCCGCCCCGACGGCGCCACTCACGTTCTTGGCCAGCGCGCCGGCGAGCCGGGCGCCGACGGCGGTCGCCTCGTCCTCGTCGGTACCCTCCCCGGGGGCGACGACGTAGACGACGTCGACGTCGGAGATGTAGTTGAGCTCGCGCCCACCCGTCTTGCCCATGCCGAGGACGGCGAGGCGCGTGCCGCGGCCGTGGTCGGGCAGGTCCGCGCGGGCGACGGCCAGGGCCGCCTCGAGCGCCGCGGAGGCCAGGTCGGACAGCGCGCCGGCGACGGCGGGGAAGGCGGCGAGCGGGTCCGGGCTGGTGAGGTCGGCGGCCGCGACCTCGAGCAGCCGGCGGCGGTAGCAGCGGCGCAGCGCCTCGACGCCGTCCGTGCCGGTGACCGTGGCGACCGGTGCGGGGTCGGCCGGGTCGGCGCCCACGGCCTGCAGCGCCCACTCCCGCTCGTCCTGCGGCGTGAGGTCGAGGACGCCCTCGGCGTGCTCGTCGGCGAGGAGTGCGGCGTCGGTGGGGCGCGCCACCAGCATGTCCCCCAGCGCGCTGGAGGACCCGAGGACGGCGAGCAGCCGCCGCCGGTGACCACCGTCGGCCGCGAGGACGGCGGTGAGGTCCGGGGCGCCGTCGTCGTCCTGGGCCGCCTCGAGCAGCCGGACCAGGGTGAGGAGGGCGAGGTCCGGGTCGGCCACCTGCCCGAGCGCGGCCGGGAGCGGCGCACCGGCGTCCTCCGCGCGGGCGAGCGGCTCGGCGAGGACCGGCTCGCCGAGGAGGCCCGCCGCGCGGCGCGGGTCGGTGAACCCGAGCCGGAGCAGCTCCTGGGTGGGCGTGGGGGCGCGCACGGCAGGTCAGACGCCGGGCAGCAGGCTACGCAGCTCGTAGGGGGTGACCTGGGAGCGGTACTCGGTCCACTCCTGGCGCTTGTTGCGGACGAAGAACTCGAAGACGTCCTCGCCGAGGGTCTCGGCGACGAGCTCGGAGGACTCCATGACCTCCAGCGCCTGCTCCAGGCTCCCGGGCAGCGGCTTGATGCCCATCGCCTTGCGCTCGACGTCCGACAGCGCCCACACGTTGTCCTCGGCGCCGTCGGGCAGCTCGTAGCCCTCCTCGATCCCCTTGAGACCGGCCGAGATGAGCATGGCGAAGGCGAGGTAGGGGTTGGCGGCGGAGTCCAGCGCCCGGTACTCGGCGCGGGTGGAGGGGCCCTTGTCCGGCTTGTGCATCGGCACGCGGACGAGCGCGGAGCGGTTGTTGTGGCCCCAGCACACGTAGCTCGGCGCCTCACCCCCGCCCCACAGGCGCTTGTAGGAGTTGACGTACTGGTTGGTGACGGCGGTGATCTCGGCGGCGTGGTGGAGCAGGCCGGCGATGAACGAGCGCCCGGACGAGGACAGCTGGTACTGCCCGGCGGGGTCGTAGAAGGCGTTGGCGTCGCCCTCGAAGAGGGAGAAGTGCGTGTGCATCCCGGAGCCGGGCGCCTCGATGAGCGGCTTGGGCATGAAGGTGGCCATGATGCCCTGCTGGAGGGCGACCTCCTTGACCACGGTGCGGAACGTCATGATGTTGTCAGCCGTCGACAGCGCGTCCGCGTAGCGCAGGTCGATCTCGTTCTGCCCGGGACCGGCCTCGTGGTGGGAGTACTCCACGGAGATGCCCATGGACTCGAGCAGCGTGATGGTGTCGCGGCGGAAGTCGTGCGCGGTGCCGCGGGCGACGTGGTCGAAGTAGCCGGCCGTGTCGATCGGCACGAGCGGGGCGTCGGGGCTCTGCCGCTGCTCGAAGAGGTAGAACTCGATCTCGGGGTGGGTGTAGCAGGTGAAGCCGGCGTCCTTGGCGCGCTCGAGCGTGCGCTTGAGGACGTTGCGGGGGTCGGAACGGGCCGGCTCACCGTCGGGAGTGAGGATGTCGCAGAACATCCGGGCGACGCCGTTCTCGTCCCCGCGCCAGGGCAGCAGCTGGAAGGTCGACGGGTCCGGCTTGGCGAGCATGTCCGCCTCGTAGACCCGGGTGAGGCCCTCGATGGAGCTGCCGTCGAAGCCGATGCCCTCGGAGAACGCGGCCTCGATCTCGGCCGGCGCGATGGCCACGGACTTGAGCACGCCGAGCACGTCGGTGAACCAGAGCCGGATGAACCGGATGTCTCGCTCCTCGATCGCCCGGAGCACGTACTCCTGCTGCCTGTCCATCGGCGGCTTCCTCTCGTCGTCGCGTTCCTGCCACCCTCTGCGCCCGAGAGTACAGTTCCCGGCCGCCATCCCCGGTCAGCGAGCCACCCGGTGGTCGCGCGGGGTCAGGAGACCGCGGAGCAGGCGTCGACAAGGCGCCTGAGCGAGGACTCCAGGCCCCACCGCCCGGCCAGCTCGAGCAGGGCGTCGCCGTCCGCGGGCACGTCGGCCAGCTCCCCGCGCTCCTCGGCGACCGGCGCGTCGCGCGCCACCTGGACGACGGTCGGCGCGACGGCGAGGTAGTCGGCCGCCGCGAGGATGCGCTTGCGCTGGGTGGAGGTGAGGGACGACCGCGCGTCGTTCGCCGCGTCGACGATCCCGGCGAGCGTGCCGTGCTGCGCGAGGAGGGAGGCGGCGGTCTTCTCCCCGATGCCCGCGACGCCGGGCAGTCCGTCGCTGGGGTCGCCGCGGAGCGTCGCCATGTCGGCGTAGGCCTGCCCGCCGTCGACCCCGTACTTCTCCCGGAGCCACGCCTCGTCGATGCGCTGCGGCTCCTTCTGACCGCGCACCGGGTAGAGGACGGTGACGTGGGCGTCGTCGTCGACGAGCTGGAACAGGTCCCGGTCCCCCGTCATGACGAGGACCTCGGGGGCGCGGTCCGTGGCCGCGACCTCGCGGGCGACGAGCGTGCCGATGACGTCGTCGGCCTCGTAACCCGGTGAGCCGAGCCGCGGGATCCCGAGTGCCGCGAGCACGTCGACGATGACGGGCACCTGGGTGGTGAGCGCGGGCGGGACCTCCTCACCGCCGTCGTCGGAGAGGCGGTGCTCCTTGTAGGAGGGGATGGCCTCGACCCGGAAGGCGGGGCGCCAGTCGTCGTCCCAGCACGCGATGACGCGGGAGGGCCGGTGCGCCTCGACGAGCCGGGAGATCGCGTCGAGGAAGCCGCGGACGGCGTTCACCGGTGTGCCGTCCGGCGCCGTCATGGTGTCGGGCAACGCGAAGAACGCCCGGAAGTACATGGAGGCGGAGTCGAGGAGAAGCAGCGGTCCGGGCTGGTCACTCATGCGGTGATCCTCCCAGATCGGCAGGTGCACGGAGGCGGGAGGAGTCGGTGTGTGCGCGCACACCACCCCTTCCCGCTGCCCCGCCGGAACCGTGGCGGGTCGCACGCCCACCTCGCCGGGTCCGTGCCGGGTCGCGCACCTAGCCTGGACGTATGCACTCCGACGACATCAACTTCCACACCCGCAAGTGGATCCGCCCCGAGGACCTCAACGCCAACGGCACCCTCTTCGGTGGCAGCCTCCTGCGGTGGATCGACGAGGAGGCCGCGATCTACGCGATGATCCAGCTCGGCAACGAGCGGGTCGTCACGAAGTACATGTCGGAGATCAACTTCCTCAGCTCGGCCACCCAGGGCGACATCGTCGAGATGGGCCTGCGCGCCACCCGCTTCGGGCGGACGTCGCTGACGATGCGCGCCGAGGTGCGTAACCTCTTCACCCGCCACAGCATCCTCACGATCGACTCGCTCGTCTTCGTCAACCTCGGTGAGGACGGGCGCCCGACCGCGCACGGCCAGACGCACATCACCTTCGACCGCGACCGCATCCCCGAGCGCCTGCGCCCCGACATCCACGAGCCGCGCCCGCGCTGAGCCGCCGAGGCAGCGCGCTCTTAGCGGTTGGTCCAGGCGAGGAGCTCGTCGGGGGGCAGCGCGTTGACGATGCGCTCGCGCCGCACGCCTGCGTCCGCGGCGCGTGCGCAGCCGTGGTCGAGGAACTCCAGCTGGCCGGGTGCGTGGGCGTCGGTGTCGATGGCCACGAGGCACCCGAGCTCGACGACGCGTTCGAGCAGCCGCGTGGGCGGGTCGAGCCGCTCCGGGCGTGAGTTGAGCTCGACGGCGACGTCGTTGTCCAGGCACGCCCGGAACACCGCCTCCGCATCGAACTCCGACTCGGGGCGGGTGCCGCGACCGCCGGTGACGAGCCGCCCGGTGCAGTGCCCGAGCACGTCGACGAGGGGGTGCTCGACGGCGGCAACCATCCGCCGCGTCATCGCCCGGCTGTCCATGCGCAGCTTGGAGTGGACGCTGGCGACGACGACGTCGAGGCGGGCGAGCAGCTCGGGCTCCTGGTCGAGCCCGCCGTCCTCGAGGATGTCGACCTCGATGCCGGTGAGGATCCGGAACGGCGCGAGCTCCGCGTTGAGGCGATCGACCACCTCGAGCTGCTCCCGCAGCCGCTCGGGAGACAGCCCGCGGGCGACGGTGAGCCGGGGCGAGTGGTCGGTGAGCGCGAGGTAGTCGTGCCCGAGCTCGGCGGCGGCGCGCGCCATGTCGATGATCGGGGTGCCGCCGTCGGACCACTCCGAGTGGGAGTGCAGGTCCCCGCGCAGCCAGCCGCGGACCTCCTCCCCGCCCTCGGCGAGCGGCGTCCCGGCCCGCTCCTCGAGGCCGGCGAGGTAGGCGGGGACCTCCCCCCGGGCCGCGTCCATCGCGACGGCCGCCGTCCTCGGTCCCACGTCGCGCAGCTCGGTGAGCGTCCCGGCGCGGAGGCGCTGCTCGAGCTCCCGGGCGTCCAGCTCCCCGAGCCGGGCGGCCGCCTTGCGGAACGCGGTGGCACGGCGGGCCTCGGCCCGCTCCCGTTCGAGCAGGTAGGCCACGCGCTTGAGCGCCGCTACCGGGTCCATCTGCGGAAGGTTACGACGCCGCGGCGGTCCGTGCTCAGTCCGCCGTCCGCAGCAGCCCCTGCTCCTCGACCACCTGCCTGGACAGGGTCTTGTAGCCCTCGTCGGGGAAGAACACGGTGAGGCGGTCGTCCTCGGTGCTCATCACCGTGCCGCGGCCCCACTGGCCGTGGACCACCTCGTCCTGCCTCCCCGGCCCGTCACCGGCCGGGGCCGTGCCCCCGGCGGCGCGCTCCTGGGCGGTCCCGGCGGCGCAGGTGTCGCAGTTCTCGCAGGGGCCGGGGTAGTCCTCGCCGAAGTAGCCGAGGAGGAACTCGCGGCGGCAGGACAGCGTCTCGGCGTAGCCGCGCATCATCTCCACACGCGAGCGCTCCACCCGCTGGCGCGACTCGGTGTGCTCCTCGGCGAGGGCGACGACGTCACCCGCCCGCTGCTTCCCGCGTGCCACGACCCCGCGCCGGGTCTGCCGCACCGCGCCGACCTCCTGGAGCAGGTTGACGGCTGCCGTCACCCGTCGCGGCGGCAGCTCCAGCGCGTTCCGCAGCGCCGTCGCGCCGAGCGGACGGTCGGCCTCGCGCACCGCGCCGAGGACCGCCCGCAGGTCCTCCTCGCGGGCGCCGGAGGTCGCGAAGAACGCCCGCAGGCCGAGGTCCTCGGGCCGGTAGTGGAGCACGGCAAGGGCCGGCTCCTCGTCCCGGCCCGCGCGCCCGACCTCCTGGTAGTAGCTGTCGAGCGAGCCGGGCGGGTCGGCGTGGAGGACGAAGCGCACGTCGGCCTTGTCGATGCCCATGCCGAACGCGGAGGTGGCGACGACGACGTCGAGCAGGCCCGCGGAGAAGTCCTCGTGCACCTGCTGCCGGTCCGTGGCGCGCATCCCGGCGTGGTAGGCCGCGGCGCGCAGACCCCGCTCGGCAAGGTCCGCCGCGAGGCTCTCGGTGTCCTTGCGCCGCCCGGCGTACACGAGCCCCGGTCCGGGCAGGGTCGCGGCGTCCTCGAGCAGGGCTCGCCGCTTGCGCGTGGCGTCGACGTGCCGGACCACGCGCAGCTCGAGGTTGGGGCGGTCGAAGCCGCGGGTGATGAGGAGCGGGTCGCGCAGCCCGAGCCGCGCCGCGATGTCGTCACGGACCGGGGGCGCCGCCGTCGCCGTGAGCGCGATGACCGGCGGGCGGCCGAGCCGGTCGATCGCGTGGCCCAGGCGCAGGTAGTCCGGCCGGAAGTCGTGACCCCAGGCGGAGACGCAGTGCGCCTCGTCGACGACGACGAGCGAGGGCTTGAGGTCCGCGAGCCGGGCCACGACGTCCTCCTTCGCCAGCTGCTCGGGCGAGAGGAAGAGGTACTCCGCCTCCCCCGCTGTCACGGCCTGCCACGCCTCCTTGCGGTCCGCCGCCGGCAGCGCGGAGTTGAGGGCGACGGCGTCAGGCGCCTCCGGCGCGTCGGTGATCCCGGCGATCTGGTCCCCCTGGAGGGCGATGAGCGGGGAGATGACGACGGTCGCCCCGGGCAGGACGACGCCCGTCACCTGGTAGATCGCCGACTTCCCGTAGCCGGTGGGCATGATCGCCAGGACGTCGCGGCCCTCGAGCGCACCCTCGATCGCCTCGAGCTGCCCGCCCCGCAGGTCGTCCCAGCCGAACTGGCCGCGAGCGATGTCCCGCAGCTGGTCGCGTGTGGTCATCCCCCAACGGTCCGGCGCGTCGCTGGGGTCGGCAAGCGGGAGTGACCCGTCGGCGGCTGGTTCAGGCGGGTGCCGACTCGCGCCGGGCGGCCCGGACACGGCCCAGCCGGTCCACCCCGACGACGACGGCGAGACCGAGGAGCGCGAGCAGCACCGGGGCGGCGACGGAGCCCGTAGGGGCGCCGAGCTCGGTGCTCTCCAGACCGTGCGGCCACGGCCACAGCAGCCGCAGGGAGCCGAGCATGAGCCCGATGAGCGCCGCGAGCACGAGGTCGTGGTACCGCTCGAGCAGCCAGGTGAGCAGGGAGGAGAAGGCCGCAAGTCCCAGGCCCGCTCCGAGGAGGAAGACGAGCAGCACGCCGATCTGCCGCTCGTTGACCGCGCCGAGCACCTCGGCGTACATCCCGAGGAGGACGAGGATGAACGAGCCGCTGATACCGGGCAGGATCATCGCGCAGATCGCCACGGCCCCGGCCAGGAAGAAGACCCACGCCGGGCGGGTCACCGCCTCGGTGCCCGAGGCGTGGGTGGCCTCCTGCAGCCCGAGGAAGAGCGCGAAGGACGCTCCCGCCACCAGCGCGACCAGCGCGAGACGGGGGCTGGGCCGCTTGACCAGCCGCCAGGAGATGACCACGGCCCCGACGATGAGGCCGAAGAACAGCCCCGCCATCTCCTCGGGCCGGTCCGCCAGCAACCGCTCGAGCGGCGCGGAGAGCAGGACGATGGCGGTGCCGATGCCGGCCAGCAGCGCGATGACCCAGACCCAGGGCACGGCTGCCAGCCGGCGCCCTGTCCCCCGGAGGTCACCGCGCACGAGGGCACCGAGCGCGGAGGACGCCGTGGAGATGGCATGGACCAGTCGCTCGTAGATCCCCAGGACGAGGGCGATGGTGCCGCCGGAGACACCTGGGACGATGTCGGCGGCCCCCATGAGGAAGCCACGCAGCAGCTGGGGCACCGGCTGGTGGGCGTGACGGGGGGCGGGCGGGCGCACGGCCTCGCGCGGCTCAGCGGGCATCGCGCCAGGCGACCCAGTCGCGCAGGGAGGAGAGGTCGTAGTCGGGGCCGCTCGCCGAGACGGTGAAGAGGGTCGCCCCGGCGTCCACGAGCGCCTCGCCGCTCTCGCGCGGGTCGCCCTTGACGGCGACCGAGCGCTCGATCTCGCCAGGGGCGCGCCCGACGTCGGCGCAGTGCTGGTCGAGGACGGCGCTCTTGTGCCGCAGGGTCTCCAGGTCCGCGAAGCTGTGCCAGATGTCGGCGTGCTCGGCGGTGTAGCGCAGGGTCTTGCGCTCTCCTCCCCCGCCGACGAGGACGGGGATGTCCCGGGTGGGCGGCGGGTTCAGCCGCGCCCAGCGCTCCCTGATGCGGGGCAGCGCCTGCGAGAGGTCCGCCAGCCGCGAGCCGGGGGTGCCAAACTCGTAGCCGTACTCGTCGTAGTCGCGCTCGAACCAGCCCGCCCCGATGCCGAGGATGAGCCGCCCGCCGCTGATGTGGTCCACCGTGCGGGCCATGTCGGCGAGCAGGTCGGGGTTGCGGTAGCTGTTGCACGTGACGAGCGCGCCGATCTCCACGCGGCTCGTCTGCTCCGCCCACGCGCCGAGCATCGTCCAGCACTCGAAGTGCTTGCCGTCGGGCTCGCCGGTGAGCGGGAAGAAGTGGTCCCAGTTGAAGACGACGTCCGCTCCGGCGTCCTCGACGCGCAGGAGCGCGTCGCGGATCTGACGGTAGTCGGCGTGCTGGGGCTGGAGCTGGACGGCGATCCTCACGGGATGGGTCATGGCGCCATCGTGCCAGCCACGACCGACGGCCCGCGCACCGAGCCCGTCAGAAGGTGAGGACCAGACGGCCCCGTGTGCCGCCCGCCTTAAGCTGCCGGTGCGCCTCCGCGGCCTGCTCCGCGGGCAGGGTCCGCGCCACGCGCAGCGACAGCACCCCGCGCGCGGCGAGGTCGACGAGCTCGGCCAGCCCCGCGGCGTCGTGCACGTAGTCGGCCGGGGTCACGGTGTAGACGTCGATGCCGCGCTCGGGCTCCCCGTCGAAGCCGCGCACGCAGGCGACGACACCACCGTCGCGCACGGCCGGCAGGACGGCGGCGCCCATGACCGCGGCGTCGAGCAGCGCGTCCACGCCGCCCGGCTCGTGCTCGCGGACGCCCTGCGGGAAGCCCTGCCCGCGGGGCAGGACGAGGTCGGCGCCGAAGGACTCGACGAGCGCGACGTCCTCGTCCTTGGCGTCGGCGACAACCCGCAGCCCCGCGTGCTTGGCGAGCTCGATCGCGTACCCGCCGACCGCGCCCGCCGCGCCCGTCACGGCGATAGTGCCGGCCGGCGGCACGCGCATCACCTCGAGGCAGCGGCGCGCGGTCAGCGCGTTGAGCGGGAGGGAGGACGCAGCGACGAGGTCGACGTCGTCGGGGAGCCGGGCGACGCCGTTGGCGGGGACGACGACGAGCTCGGCGTACGCACCGCCGCGCGGGGTACGCGGGTCGAGGATCGCGACGACGCGGTCGCCCGGCGCGAGCTCGACCCCCTTCCCGACGGCGTCGACGACGCCGGCCGCGTCCATCCCGGGGATCCACGGCGCCTCGAGGCCGTCGGCGCCTCGCTCGCGGAGCACCGTGTCGGTGGGGTTGACGGCAGCCGCGACGACGGCGATGCGCAGCTCACCCGGCCCGGGCCGAGGCAGGGGCCGGTCCAGGACCTCCAGCTGCTCGGGCCCGCCCGGCGTGGTGACTCCGATGACTCTCATCTGCCCACGCTAGGGCGACGACGGAGCCCCCGCCCGCCCGACGCTCACCCGTCCTCCTCCGCCGGCTTGGTGAGCCGGGCCTGGGTCGCCGCCTTGGTCCGCTCGGGCAACGGCTTCGTGGCCCGTGACATGAGGGTGTTGCGCACCGTGGACCCGACGACGGCGTCGTCCTTGCCCTCGAGCATCGCGGCGACGCCGTCCCGGGCGACCTCGACGGGGTCGTCCTTGCTGTCGGTGCGTCCCACCCGCGTATCCTCCATGCCGGCGCGGGCGAAGAACTCGGTGTCGGTGGGACCGGGCATCATCGTCGTGAGCGTGACACCGGTGTCCCGCAGCTCGTACCTCACCGACTGGGCGAAGTTGAGGACGAAGGCCTTGGAGGCGCTGTAGGTGGCGTAGTAGGGCCCCGGCATCATGCTCGTGACCGAGCCGGTGAGCAGGACGCGCCCGCGTCCGGCAGCGACCATCCGGGGGAGGAGGCGCTTGGCGAGGTGGACGTTGGCGCTGACGTTGAGGCCGATGAGCGTGAGGTCGTCGTCGAGGGACGTCTCGACGAAGGCCCCGCCCACGGCGATGCCGGCGTTGAGGACGAGCGCGTCGACGTCGCGGTCGCCCACGGCGTCGAGGAGGTCCTCCACGCCGTCGTAGGTGGACAGGTCCGCCTGGACCGGCTCGACCGTGAGTCCCGGGGACTGGGGCAGGACGGTGTGGATGGCCTCCTCGTCCGCGCAGATGACGAGGTCGTAGCCCTGCTCGGCCAGGAGGATGGCGACCTCGCGGCCGATCCCGGTCGAGGCGCCGGTGACGACGGCGAGGGGGTGGTCGGACTGGGTGGCTGACATGGGTCCTCCCGGGTCTGGTGGGTGCGGCCCACGGTAGGCGGGCAGGTGGCGCGGCGCGCGGTGGGCGCCCGGCTGTCCACAGCGTTGTCCACCAGTTGTGCACGAGCGCGCCAGAGCCGCGCCGGGTAGCGTCGGCGCATGGGGCACGTCTTCGTCGTCCAGGGCCGGATCGGGCACCTGGACTGCGACGCGATCGTCGTGCCCACCGACCGTGAGTTCGTCGTCGAGCAGGCCTGGCACGCGGCGCTGGGGGTGGACGGGGCGGAGGTCGCGGCGCTCGAGCCGGAGGGCTGGAGGGAGCGCGGCGTCGGCCGGGGCCGCTCCCCCAGCCTCCTCCAGCCGGCGTGGTTCGTCGACGTCGTGCGTGGGACGGGCGACACCGCGAGTGAGCTGCGCGCCGTCATGGGCCGGCTGCGCAGCGCGCTCACCGACGTCGCCGCGGCAGGGCTCACCCCAGGAGCCGGCCGCGCGAAGCTGCTCGTCGCGCTGCCCACGCTCGGCACCGGGGGCGGCGGCTTCGCCGACGTGACGGGCGCCGTCGTCGACGCCCAGCTCGCCACCTGTCAGGACGCGGTCGCCGCCCACGACCTCGACGTCGTCATCGTCGCCGCCACCGCCTCGGACTACACCGCCTTCCAGTCCGCGCGCCTCGTTCACGGGCTGGAGCCGGATGTCGCGACGCAGCCGGCCGACGCCGCGCGCGCCCTCGCCGCGCGCGCCCGCCGTGGTGAGCTGGCGCTCTTCATCGGGGCGGGGGTGAGCATGGCGGCGGGGCTGCCCTCCTGGGAGTCGCTCATCGCGACCATCGCCGACCAGTCCGGTGTCGACCTCGACGACGTCCCCTCCCCGCTCGACCGGGCCGAGCTGCTGCGCCGTGAGCTCGGCGCCGACTTCGGCGCCGCCGTCGCCCGGGAGACCTCCAGCGTCAACCGGTACGCCATCACCCACAGCCTGCTCGCGGCCCTGGGCTGCCGGGAGATCGTCACGACGAACTACGACGCTCTCTACGAGAGCGCTGCCCGCGACATCGAGGGCAGCGGCGCCGTGCCCGCCCTGCCCTACGGACAGCCGGTCAGCGGCAGCCCGTGGGTGCTCAAGATGCACGGCGACGTCGGCGACCCTGCGGGGATCGTCCTCACCCGCAGCGACTTCGTCCGCTACGACTCCCGCTCGCGGCCGCTCGGCTCGGTCGTCCAGGCTCTCCTGCTCACCCGGCACCTGCTCGTCGTCGGCGCCTCGCTCACCGACGACAACTTCCTGCGCCTGGCCCACGAGGTCGTCGACTTCCGGGAGCAGGGGCCCCGCGGGGAGGACTCGCGCCCGCCGCTGGGCACCGTCGTCGACCGCCGGCACGTGGGCGGCAAGGCCCGCCTGTGGGAGGGCGTCTTCGAGTACGTCGCCGCCTCGGAGCGGGAGCGGCCGGAGGAGCAGTCCCGCGACCTGGCGATCGTCCTCGACCTCCTCGCCGCGCACGCCGCCGGGAACCATCACCTCCTCGACCCGCGCTACGCCAATCTCCTCGCTTCGGACGAGGAGCGCGAGACGGCCCGGGCGGCGCGCGAGCTGCACGCCCGCGTGGCCTCGCTCGGCCCGCCGTGGGAGGCCCTCACCCGGGCGCTCGCCGCCCCCGGCGGAGACCGGGCTCGCTGAGAAGCGGTGCGAAGTCGTTCCCGTACGGACGGCGCCGTGCCATGATCAGCGCACGATCACGGCGTGGGGGACGTCATGGAGCGAAGAGGACCGGTGAGCACCCAGGGCTGGGTGCGCCTGCGACGCACGGACGGCCTCGTGCGGCTCGAGCTCGGCGGGGAGGTCGACGCCGTCATGGAGCAGGCCCTCGAGCAGGCGGTCACCGAGGCGCGTACGGGCGGCCTCCCGGTGGAGGTCGACACGCGCGCCGTCACCTTCATGGACTCCCTCGCGCTCACCAGCCTCGCCCGTCTCGCGGCCGGACAGCGCACCGCGGTGTTCGTCGACCCGCCCGACCTCGTCCGTTTCCTCCTCGACGTCACCCGTCTCGGCGACGTCGTCCAGATCCGCGAGACCGGCACGGGCGCCACCGCCGGTGAAGTCTGAAGTCTCAACCAAGACTGGAGGGTTCTCATGACACAGCCCCACACCGCCGTCCCCACCCGAGGCACGCACCAGTACCTGGCGCTGGTGATCGGCGCCGTCTACACGCTCGTGGGAGTGGCCGGGTTCTTCGTCACCGGGTTCGACGGCTTCACCGAGCACAACCATGACCAGACACTGCTCGGTTTCGCGATCAACCCCCTGCACAACATCGTGCACATCCTCATCGGAGTGGCCGGCCTCGCCCTGTGGCGCAGCGACTCCCGCGCCCGCACCTACGGGTGGCTCCTCGCCATCGGGTACGGCGCCGCCTTCGTCTACGGCCTGTTCGTCGTGGACAACCCCGACGCCAACATCCTCAACATCAACTGGGCCGACAACTGGCTCCACATCGCCAGCGTCATCGCTGGTCTCGCCATCGCGCTGTGGCCGCGTCGCCGCGCCGACGACGCGCGGGGCACCACCCGCCGCTGACCGCGCCCGTACCGGCCGCCGCGCCGCTGGCGAAGGACCCGCGTCCGTCGCCAGCGGCGCGGCGTTGCGTCCACGTCGCGCACGACGGCCGGGCCTCGTTCACGCACACTGGTGTCCATGACCTCCGTGCGCGCCGCCCGCAGGCGACTGAGCGACCTGCTGATGGCACGTGTGGCCGGGCCCGAGGCCCAGGACGCACGCCGGCGCATCCACGGGGAACCGGGTGAGCGCTGGTACGGGCCGGAGGACCCCATCCAGCGGGTGCACGGGGACGCGTCGATGTACGTCGGTGGCCTGCGTGCGCTGCTCCTCCAGTCGCTGCACCCGCTGGCGATGGCCGCCGTGGCGCAGCACTCCGACTACCGCAACGACCCGTGGGGGCGCCTGGCCCGCACGAGCACCTTCATCGCCGAGACCACCTACGCGCGGGTGGAGGACGCCGAACGTGCCGTCGCGATCGTCCGCGCCGTCCACCGGCACATCTCGGGGACGACGACGGACGGCGTCGCCTACCGCGCCGACGACCCCCGGCTCATCACGTGGGTCCACATCGCCGAGATCGACAGCTTCCTCACCGCCCACCAGCGTTTCGGCGCCCGGCCGCTGACGCCGGCGGAGACCGACACCTACGTCGCGCAGGCGGCCGGCGTGGCGCGGCGCCTGGGCGGGCAGGACGTGCCGACGACCCACGCCGAGCTCCGCACCGCCCTGGAGCACTACCGCCCCGAGCTGCGCTCGACACCCGAGGCGCTCGAGGCCGCGCAGTTCCTCCTCCACCGGCCGCCGGTCACCGGGCCCGCCCGTGCCGGGTACGCCCTCATCGGGCGCGCGGCCGTCGCAACCCTGCCGCGCTGGGCGCGGGCGCCGCTGCGCCTGCCCGACCACCCGCGGCGCGACGCGACGCTGGGAGCGGCCGCCGGGCACGTGGCCACGCACAGCCTGCGGTGGGTGATGGGCGGGCTGGACGCGGCACCGACGCCGCGGGCGGTCAGTCCCCGCTGACGCGGTCGCTGCCCTGCTGCAGCTCGTCGATGAGGCTTGAGGCCTGCGCCTTGGTCAGGTTCTCAGGCACCTCCCGGCCCGCCTCGCGGGCGAGCGTGCTGAGGTAGCTGACCTGGGCGCCGGTGGCCGGCTCGTCGCCGGTGGTCCAGTCCTCGGGGTCCTTGATCGTGTCGCTGGGCTGCTCGCTCATGCGCCCACGCTAGGACCGCGCCCGCCGCCCGGCGAGCGGGACCGAGCAGTCCCCGACCTTGCCGTGCCGAATACTCGACATGTGTCTACGCTGGCTCGCGGGGCGCGGCGGTGCGCCTTGGAAGGGGAGAGCATGACACAGGCGGGCGGCCCTGAGGTGGAGCGGGTGGCGACGGTGCGGTCGCTGGACCTCCTCGACACCCCGGCGGAGGAGCGCTTCGACCGGATCGTCGACCTCGCCCGGCGGATCTTCGACGTGCCCTACGCGGCGGTCAACCTCATCGACGCGGACCGGCAGTGGAGCAAGGCGGCGAGCGGGCTGCCGTTCGCCCAGGAGCTGCCCCTCTCCCGGAGCTTCTGTGCCACGACGGTCACCGACGAGGGGGCGCTCGTCGTCCCCGACGCCCGCGCCGACGCCCGCTTCCGCGACAACCCGGCCACGGTCGAGGACCCGGGGGTGCGCTTCTACGCCGGCCAGCCGCTCGCCGTGGACGGGGCGCGAGTCGGAGCCCTGTGCCTGGTCGACCAGCAGCCGCGGCAACTGACCGACGACCAGCTCGAGCTGCTCGAGGAGCTGGGGCGCTGGGCGGAGTCCGAGCTGACGCGCAGCGCGGACATGCGCCAGGCCGCCGAGGTCCAGCGACGCCTCCTCCCGTCGACAGCGCCCGAGGTCGTGGGCCTGGACGTCGCCGGGCGGTGCGTCCAGTCCCGCGGGGTCGGCGGGGACTTCTACGACTGGATGGATGCCGACGGCCAGCTCAACGTCGTCCTCGCCGACGTCATGGGCAAGGGTCTCAGCGCGGCGATCCAGGCCGCCGGCGTCCGCGCCACACTGCGCACGACGATGCGCTTCAACACCATGGAGACCGCGCTGCGCAAGTCCTCCCGCAGCATCGCCGAGGACCTCGACGGCGCCGGCGCCTTCGTCACCGCCTTCCTCGCGCGGGTGGACGGGCGCGACGGGCAGGTGGAGTACGTCGACGCCGGTCACGGTCTGGGCTTCGTCCTCGAGGCCGAGGGCGCGTTCCGACGCCTCAAGGACACACAGCCGCCGCTCGGCATCGACCCGGACCACCCGTGGCACTCGCGGCGAACCGTCCTCGGCCCCGGGGACGCGCTCGTCGCGGTGAGCGACGGGTATCTCGACTTCATCACCTCCGAGGCCGAGGCGCGCGCCGCCCTCGAGGAGCTCGGACGGGAGAGCGTCTCCGCGGAGCAGATCGCCGAGAACTTCATCTCGTGGGCGGTCGACCGCGTGCCCCTGGACGACGTGAGCGTCCTCGTCGTCCGGAGGGCGGCATGAACCCTGTACGGCTCGCGCTCGTGCGGGTCCTCGTCGTCCTCACGCTTCTCGCGGGGACCTGGTACGTCGGGTGGCGCTGGCTGTTCTCCGTCAACTGGAGCAGCTGGTGGATCGCGCTGCCCCTCGTCCTCGCCGAGACCTACGCGCTCGTCGACGCCTTCCTCTTCGGCACGACCATGTGGCGGGCGCGCCGCCGTCCGCAGCCGGATCCCGCCCCGGACGAGGCGACCGTCGACGTCTTCATCACGACGTACAACGAGCCCGTCGAGATGGTCGTGGCCACCGCCCGCGCAGCCCAGCGGATCCGCCACCCCCACACGACGTGGATCCTCGACGACGGCGCGCGGCCGGAGATGCGGGAGGCGGCGGCGCGCCTGGGCGTCGGTTACGTCACCCGGAGCGAGGACTGGGCCGACCGGCCCCGGCACGCCAAGGCCGGCAACCTCAACAACGCACTGTTCGAGACGGAGGGAGAGTTCCTCCTCATCCTCGACGCCGACCAGGTGCCGGAGCCGGAGATCCTCGACAGGACGCTCGGCTACTTCGCGGACCCCGAGATCGCCCTCGTCCAGACCCCGCAGTGGTTCAGCAACGTCACCGAGAGCGACCCGCTGGGTAGCCAGGCGCCCTTGTTCTACGGACCGATCCAGCAGGGCAAGGACGGCTGGAACGCCGCCTTCTTCTGCGGCTCCAACGCCGTGCTGCGCCGGGAGGCACTCATGCAGCTCGGCGTCGTCGGCTACGTGCGGGAGGTCCGCGAGGCCGTCGAGGACGCGCTCGACGCGGCAGGCCGCATCGTGCGCCGCGCCCGGCGGGACGCGACGGCGCACGGGCCGGCCGTCGTCGCCGCGCTCGACGCCGTCGCCGCCGCCGTGACGACCGCCCGCCGGCGCGCCCGTGCCGGGGAGGAGCTCGGGTCGGTGACCTACGACTTCCGCCGCGCCGTCGACGCCGCCTCCCGCGCCCTGGTCGACGCCGATGTCGCGCAGATCCGGGCCGACCTCGAGGAGCTCGAGCGGATGTCGGAGGGTGGTCCCGTCGAGGTCGACGAGGAGCTCGGGCTGCCCGTCGTCGACGACCAGTCCCTGGAACGGCTCGCCGCGCGCGACTGGTCACCGCTGGGGGCTCTCCAGTCGGTCGACCAGCTCGTGCGCGCCGTCGACGTCGACCGTGGCGACGAGGCGCAGCCGGTCATGCCGCTCGCGACCATCTCCGTCACCGAGGACATGGCGACGGCGATGCGGCTGCACTCCCTGGGCTGGCGATCGGTGTACCACCACGAGACGCTCGCCAAGGGCCTGGCACCCGAGGACCTGCGCACGATGCTCCAGCAGCGCCTGCGGTGGGCCCAGGGCACCATGCAGGTCTTCCTCCGGGAGAACCCGCTGGTCCAGCGGGGGCTGTCGCTGGGACAGCGGCTCATGTACTTCGCGACGATGTGGAGCTACCTCTCGGGCTTCGCGGCCGTCGTCTTCATCGCCGCCCCCGTCATCTACCTGTGCTTCGGGGTGCTGCCCGTCAACGCCTACGGCATGGAGTTCCTCCAGCGCTTCGTGCCCTACGTCGTCCTCAACCAGCTGCTCTTCATGGTCGTCGGGTACGGCGTCAAGACGTGGCGCGGCCACCAGTACAGCCTCGCCCTGTTCCCGCTGTGGATCAGGGCCTGCTGGACGGCTGCCGCCAACGTCGTCGGGGGGCGTCCGCTGGGCTTCGTCGTCACCCCCAAGACCCGACAGGCTCGCACCGGCTTCCCGTGGCGGCTGGTGCTTCCCCAGGCCGTCGCGGTCGTCGTCCTCGTGCTCGCGTGCGTCGTCGGCGTCGTCCGGCTGTGGACCGGCACGGCGGGCAGCGCGATCGGCACGGGCGTCAACGTCGTCTGGGTCGTCTACGACCTCGTCGTCATCAGTGTCATCTTCGAAGCGGCGCGCTTCCGTGCGCCGGACAACCACGAGGAGGTAGCGGTCCATGGAGATCACGGCCAGGCAGGAGGCTGAGGTCCAGGTGCTGGAGTGCAGCGGCAGGTTGACCATGGTCACTGCCCGCAGCCTGCGCGACGCCGTCGAGCAGGCGCTCGGCGCGGGTCCACCGCGGCTCGTCCTCGACCTCGGCGAGGTGGGCTTCGTCGACTCCTCCGGGCTGGGGGCGCTGATCTCGGCGCTCAAGCGGGCCCGGCAGGCCGGCGGTGACCTGCGGATCGCGGCCGTGACCGAGCAGGTACGGACGGTCCTCAAGCTGACGAACCTCGACCGGGTGCTGCGGCCCTACGCGGACGTGCCGGGTGCTCGCGATGGCTGGTGAGCACCGCCGGACCGGGCTCGCGCTGCCCGCGGCGCTCTCCGAGGTCCACGCGCTCTTCGCCGAGGTGGCCGCGGCCCATCCCGGTCTCACGGTGGAGGACGTCATGCGGGTGGAGACCGCGCTCATCGAGCTCGTCGGGAACATCGTCGAGCACGGGCGACCCTCGGGCGGCGTCCGGTACACCCTCGAGGTGGCGGTGAGTCCCGGCGAGGTCGTCGCCCACCTCGCCGACGACGCCCGTGAGCCCGCCCCCGGAGCCGCCGATCACGACATGCCCGACGAGTGGGCCGAGACCGGTCGCGGCCTCGCCCTCGCCGGCGCCCTCGTCGACGAGCTCGTCCACGAGGCCGGGCCCACGGGCAACCGCTGGCAGATCACGCAGCGGCGGACCGGGGGGACGCCCGGCTAGGTCAGCTGCAGCGTCGTGAGGCAGGTGGGGTCCTCCTCGCCGGTGGCGACGGGGACCTCGCCGGTGCGGCCGTCGTGGGTGACCTCCAGGACGCCCTCGACGTCGCGCGGCAGCCAGAAGCCGGCGAAGCCGTTGGCGAAGGTCGTCGTCGTCTCGTCGAGGAGCACCTCGCCGTCGGACGTCGTGAAGGTGACCTCGATGTCCGCCTCGGTGAGCTCGCCCTGGCACGTCGTCAGCGAGTGGAAGTAGCACTCGTGGCTGCTGTCCACGTACGGCGCGACGGACAGGTAGAACTCGTCCTCGGGCAGCGCGACGGCGAGCTCCTCCGTGCCGTCTGAGACGAGCAGCTCGCCGGGCCGGACGGAGGCGGTGAGGTCGGCCGGCCGGTCGGCACCGCCGAGCCGGTCGAGGTGGTCGACGATCTCCTTGCCGCTCATGCCGTCGAGGCCGTGGTCGGCGAGCAGGGGTGCGGGCTCCAGAGGGGCAGCGGCGTCGTCCGCGGCGTCGGAGCAGGCGGACAGGGCGATCAGCAGGGTGGCGGCGGCAGCGGCCACGCGTGGGGTTCGTGCCATATGTCCAGTCTCGGGCACCGAGCCGCGCGGCGTCCCGGGCCCAAGGTCCCCACTGCGGGCGGAGTCCACCTGTCGCCGACAACTCGGCTGTCGGCGAGAAGTCGGCTGTCGACGGGAACTCGGCTGTCGGCGAGAAGTCGGCTGTCGGCGAGAAGTCGGCTGTCGGCGAGAAGTCGGCTGTCGGCGAGAAGTCGGCTGTCGGCGGGAAGTCGGCTGTCGGCGGGAAGTCGGCTGTCGGCGGGAAGGGCCGCGGGCGGGTGGCATCCTGGCGGGATGCAGCCGATCCTCGCCGTCGCCGCGATGGGCGGGACCATCGCGATGACCGCCCCCGCGCCCGGTGCCGCCGCCCAGCCCCGGCTCGACGCCGTCGACCTCGTGCGCGGCGTCCCCGAGCTCGCCGGGCTCGCCGCCGTCCTCGTGACGTCCGTGTGCACCAAGCCCTCGGCCTCGGTCGAGGTGGCCGACGTCCTCGAGGCCCTCACCTGGGCCCGCGCGCAGGTCGACGACGGCGCGAGCGGTGTCGTCGTCACGCACGGCACCGACACACTCGAGGAGACGGCCTTCCTCCTCGACCTCCTGTGGGACCGGCCCGAGCCGCTCGTCGTCACCGGCGCGATGCGCCAGGCGGACCTCACCGGCACCGACGCGCCCGCCAACCTCCTCGCCGCCGCCCGCGTCGCGCTCGCCACCGAGGCGCGTGAGCGCGGGGTGCTCGTCGTCCTCAACGACGAGATCCACCTCGCCGCGCGGGTGACCAAGGAGAGCTCGACGGCGCTGGACACCTTCGCCTCGCCGGGCTTCGGCCCGGTCGGCCGCGTGCAGGAGCGTCAGGCGCGCTTCGCCTCCCCCGCCGTCCCGCGTCCCGCCCCCCTGCCGCCGCCCGAGGCCGGGCCGGTCGACGTCGCCCTCGTGGAGGCGCCGCTCGCCGACGACGGCCGCGTCGTCCGCGCGCTCCTCGCGGCGGGCTTCGGCGCCCTCGTCGTCGACGGCAGCGGGCTCGGGCACGTCTCCGCGGCCACCTCCGCGGTTCTTGCGGCGGCGGTGGCCGACGGCGTCGTCGTCGTGGTCGCCTCCCGCACCTCGCGCGGGGGCACGGGTCGGGCCACCTACGGGTACATCGGGTCCGAGGCCCAGCTCATCGAGGCCGGGGTGCTCATGGCTGGGGAGCTGTCCGGGCGCAAGGCCCGGCTGCTCCTCCACGTCCTGCGTCACGCCGGGCACTCCGGTGAGGAGCTCGCTGCCGCGCTCGAGGAGCGCGCCCGCGTGTGAGTCCTCAGCCCGCGAGGGCGGTGAGGAGCTCCTCGAGGATCGGCCCGGCGGTCTGGGCGCCGGAGACGCCGGTCTCGACGAGGACGGCGACGGCGAGGTCCCCCTGGGCGGCGATCATCCACGTGTGCGTCTCGTGCGCGCCGCCCTCGTCCGGGGAGCCGTACTCGGCGGTGCCGGTCTTCGCGAGGACCGGCTCGCCCGGGACGTCCTGGAGGATGACGCCCGACCCCTCGGCGACGACCGCCCCCATGAGCTCGCGCAGCTGCTCGGCCTCGGCCTCGGTGAGCGGCTCGGCCGGCTCGGCGGCCTCCGGGACGGCGCCGACGACGAGCTGCGGGAGGACGGCGTGGCCCGCCTGCACCGACGCCGCGACCGTCGCCATCGCGAGGGGGCTGGCCAGCACGCGGCCCTGCCCGATGAGCGAGGCGGCGCGCTCCGTCTCGCCCTCCGGCGCCGGCACCTGCCCGAGGTAGGCGGGGAAGCCGAGCTCACGCTCGGCCCCGAGGCCCAGCGCCTCCGCGGCCGCGGCGAGGTCGCCGTCCTCGAGGAGGTCGCGCTGGTCCATGAGCGCGGTGTTGCACGAGTGGGCCAGGGCCGTGCGGAAGGGCACCTCGCCGAGGGCGGAGGCCGGGTAGTCGTCGTAGTTGGTGAACTCACGGCCGTCGACGGTGAGGCTCTCCGAGCACGTCACCGCGTCGTCGGGCTCCAGGCCGGCCCGCAGGAGGGCGAGAGAGGTGACGACCTTGAACGTCGAGCCGGGTGCGTACTGGCCGGCGGTCGCGGCGTTGAGGCCCTCGTTGCCCGGGCCGTTCGCGGCGGCGAGGACCTCACCGGTGGAGGGACGAAGCGCGACGATCGCGCTCGCGGAGCCCTCGGTGTCCTCGCTGGAGTAGAGGACCTCCTCCGCGGCCTGCTGGACGTCGACGTCCAGGGTGAGGCGCAGGTCCTCCGGCTCGGTGCCCCGGCCCTCGAAGAGGGTGCGGCGCGCGTCGGCGGCGTCGACGGCGGCGACCTCGACATCGGGCGTCCCGCGCAGCTGGTCCTCGAAGGTGGCCTGGAGGCCGGACAGGCCGACGTCGTCACCCGCCCGGACGCGTCCCTCGGAGGCCTCGACGACCTCCGCCGTCGCCGGCCCGACCCGCCCGAGCAGCTCGCGGGCGAACTCGCGGGTGGGGGCGAGCGGGATGCTGTCCTCGACGACGCGCGCGCCGGGGATGTCGGCGAAGTCCTCGCCGACGGCGTCCTCGGCGTCCTCGGGGCGCAGGACGATCGCCTCGACGAAGGCCTTCGCTCCCATCGCCTCGGCGCGCTCACGGAAGGCGGCGGGGTCGACGCCGAGAGCCTCGGCGACCTGCTCGGCCCGCTCCCCCACCTCGTCGGCCTCGACGAGCGTCTTGTCCAGGCCGTAGCGGCCGACGGGCCGCTCGGTGACGATGACCTCCTCGTCCGCGCCGAGGACGTCGGCGCGCTCGGGCAGCGTGCGGGTCACCTCGAGGTGCTCACCCTCCGAAAGGCCGGGGACGAGGACGTCGGGCCGCCAGGCCACGGCCCAGCCGCCGTCGTCCTCCTGCTCGACGAGCTCCGCCGTCGTCGTGTAGTCCCACTCGTGGTCCTCGACGGTCCACGACCACGCGAGGTCGACGCTGGCCGTGCCGTCCTCCTCCCCGCGCGTCACCTCCTGCGCCTCCACCGCGACGTCGTACCCGGCGAGCGGGGCGACGAGCTCGGCGAAGGACTCGGCGGCGGCCGGGTCGGTGAGCGTGACGCCGTCCAGGCCGCGCTCGGCCAGGGCCGCGGCCAGGGCGGAGGCGGCACCGTCGAGGCCGTCGTCCTCGGGGCCCGAGCAGGCGGTGAGGAGCAGGAGCAGGGCACAGGCAGGAACGAGGCGCCGGATCACCGGGCCGAGTATTCCCGGGCGCGCGCACCACGGGCAAGGCTCCGCGTGCCGGACCGGGGCGCGCACGCTAGACAGGAACCATGCCCCGCTACGGATTCCACGCCTCGCACGAGCAGATCGCCCCCTCCCAGCTCCTCCGGGACGTCCAGCAGGCCGAACGCGCCGGCTTCGACATGGCCATGTGCTCGGACCACTTCGCTCCGTGGTCGGTGCGGCAGGGGCACTCCGGGTTCACGTGGTCGTGGCTGGGCGCCGCGCTCGCCACGACGACCCTGCGCCTGGGTGCGGTCAACGCCCCCGGGCAGCGCTACCACCCGGCGATCGTCGCGCAGGCCTCCGCGACGCTCGCCGAGATGTTCCCCGGCCGGTTCTGGGTGGCGCTGGGGAGCGGGCAGAACATGAACGAGCACATCACGGGCGACAAGTGGATCGGCAAGGACCTGCGCCAGGAGCGCCTCGAGGAGTGCGTCGAGGTCATCCGGCGGCTGCACGCCGGGGAGGAGGTCACCTTCCGCGGCCGGCACGTGACCGTCGAGCGCGCGCGCCTCTACACCCTCCCGCCCGAGCCGCCGGCGCTCATGGGCCCCGCCCTGTCCCCCGGCACCGCCGCCCGTGCCGCGCGCTGGGCCGACGGGCTCATCACGATCAACAGCGAGCTCGACGCGATGCGCGAGATCGTCGGCGCCTACCGGGAGGCCGGCGGGGAGGGCACGCTCGCCCTCCAGGTGCACGTCTCGATCGCCCCGACGATGGCGGAGGCCCGCGACATCGCGCGCGACCAGTGGCAGAACAACACCTTCCCCGAGCCGATCGCGCACGACACCGCCACACCCGAGGACTTCGACAAGGTCGGCCGCTACGTGCCCGACGAGGTCGTCGCCGGCGCCGTCGTCGTCACCGACTCGGTGGCCGGGCTGGTCGAGCAGCTGCGCGAGTACGAGGAGCTCGGCTTCGACGAGGTGTACCTCCACCACGTCGGCCAGGACCAGGCCCCCTTCCTCGCCCTCGCCGAGCGCGAGCTGCTGCCGGCGCTGCGGGGCTGAGCGCCCGGTGACTTTCGGGGGGCGCGCCGGTCTGCCCTCCCATGGTCACCTTCATGCTGCTCCCCGGTGCCGGCGGCTCCGCCTGGGTCTGGCACCTCGTCGCCCGGGAGCTCGAGGCCCGGGGGCACCGCGCCGTGCCGGTCGACCTTCCCGCCGGCGACGACGACGCCGGCCTGGCCGCGTACACCGATGTTGCCGTCGCCGCCGTCCCGCCCGGTGCGGAGGATGTCGCCGTCGTCGCCCTGTCGATGGGTGCCCTCACCGCGCCGCTCCTCTGCGAGCGCCTCCCGGTCCGCCTCCTCGTCCTGCACAACGCCATGGTCCCGGTCCCGGGCGAGACCGGCGGGGACTGGTGGCGGGTGACGGGGCAGCACGAGGCGATGGTCGAGCACGCCCGGAGCATCGGGCTGAGCGAGGCGGACCTCCAGGACGACGCGGTGCTCTACGGCCACGACGTCCCGCCCGAGCTGCTCTCCGAGGAGGGCGAGCGGGACCGTGACCAGTCCGGCCGTCCCTTCGCCGACCCGTGGCCGCTCGCCGCGTGGCCGGACGTGCCCACCCGCGTCGTCACCGGCCGCGACGACCGCCTCTTCCCCCGCGACTTCCAGCACCGTATCGCCCGCGAGCGCCTCGGGATCGTGCCCGACGACATCGACGGCGGCCACCTCGCCGCCCTCAGCCACCCGGGCCAGCTGGCCGCGCTGCTCGACCGCTACGCCGCCGAGGTCCACGGCGGTCTTGTTAGGTGACCTGTTAGTCACCTATTATGCGGGTGTGGACGAGGACCTCGTGTTCAAGGCACTGGCGGACCCGGTCCGCCGACTGCTTCTTGACGCCCTCTTCGAGCGCGACGGCCGCGCGCTCGGGGAGCTCGAGGCCGTCGTCACCGAGCACGTCGAGATGACGCGGTTCGGTGTGGCCAAGCACCTGCGGCTGCTCGAAGCGGCAGGACTGGTGACCACCCGCAAGGTCGGCCGGGTCAAGGAGCACTACCTCAACCCGGTACCGGTCCAGCAGATCCACCGCCGGTGGATCGGCAAGTACGCCGACAGGGCGCGCACCGCCGACGCCCTCATCGATCTCAAGCAACGACTCGAGGACAAGGACCAGTCATGAGCACCGACGTCATCCACACCATCTACATCAACGCTCCGGCCCAGCGGATCTGGGACGCCATCACCACCTCCGAGAGCACGACGCAGTGGGGCTACGGCGGGGAGGTCGAGCTCGACCCGCGGCCCGGGGGGACCTACCGCAACCTCTCCACCCCGGACATGGTCGCCTTCGGCATGGGCCCAGTGGCCGTCGAGGGCGAGGTCGTCGAGATCGACCCGCCCCGCCTCCTCGTCCTGTCCTGGAGCCCGACCTGGCGGCCCGGGGCGCCGGCCACCCGGCTCACCTGGGAGCTGACGGAGTACCCCAACGGCCAGACCAAGGTCGTCCTCACCCACGATGTCACCGCCGCGCCCGACCAGGCCGAGGAGCTCAACGGCGGCGGCGACCCGCAGGGTGGTGGCGGCGGCTGGCCGTGGGCGCTGTCTGGGCTCAAGACCCTCGTCGAGACCGGCAGGTCGATGGACGCACCGACGTCCTGAGGCGTGCCGCCCGTCGTCCGGGACGACCGCCGCCGAGCTGCCGGAGCGCCTCGGCTTCGCGACGCTCACCATCAGCCACGACCTCGCCGTCGTCGGCATGCCGGCCGGATCGCCGTGCTCGACCGCGGTAACCTCGCCGAGCCCGGCACCGGGGAGCGGGTGCTGCGGGCGCCGCGGGGACGTCAAGCTGAGTCACCCGGTGACTCAGCTTGACGTCTCCGCACCACGTCCGCCCCACCGCCGCGGGACGCGCGGGGGCCCCCCGGGGCCCCCCCGGGGGGGCGGGGGGGGGGGGTGCCCCGCCCCCTCCCCCCCCCCGTCCCCCCCCCCCCCCGTCTCCGCACCACGTCCGCCCCTCCGCAGAGGTCCGCGCGGGTCCACCCCTGGTCCCACCCGGCGGGCCCGCGGTCAACCGCCGGGCCGACGCACGGTCCACCACCGGACCGACGCGGCGGGGCGTCCGCCCCGGCGAGGCTCGTGGGGTGACCACTCCACAGCACGCCACCCAGGCCCATCGCCGGCTGCTCGTCCTCGTCGTCGTCGCGGCGGTCGTCGTCGTCGCGCTGCTCGGCCGACCCGGCCCGCTGGGCGCCGTGGCCCACGAGGCGCGCGACCGCGCGCCGGTCGACGTCCCCGCCGGTGACCAGCCCGAGCTCGCCGGCCTCGACCCGGAGCTGGCGGCCCGTTTCCTCCGGGCGCAGGCCGCCGCCGCCGAGGCCGGCTACCCGCTGCGCGTCACGTCCGGTGCCCGCACCGCGGCGGAGCAGCAGCGCCTGCTCGACGAGGCGGTCGAGGAGCACGGCTCCCCCGAGGCCGCCCGCCGGTGGGTGCTCCCCCCGGAGCAGTCGGCGCACGTGCAGGGCACGGCGATCGACGTCGGCCCGGCCGAGTCACGCGACTGGCTCGCCGACCACGGGGCCGAGTTCGGCCTCTGCCTCGTCTACGAGAACGAGCCGTGGCACGTCGAGGCGCTCGCCACACCCGGCACCGCGTGTCCACCGCTGCTGCGGGACGCTGCCGCCGTCGGCTAGGTCGTTGGGTCTCGCGGCACCACCTCCCCTGGCGCCCGTGCCGTCGGAGGCGCCCCGGATGCCGTGGCGCCCCTCCACCGGTACACAGGACCCGACCCGCCCCACCTCCAGGGAGACGAGCGATGACCCGCATCACCGAGACCTCCGACCAGTGGTGGAAGACCGCCGTCATCTACTGCCTCGACGTCGAGACCTTCTTCGACTCCGACGGCGACGGCGTGGGAGACCTCGCCGGCCTCGTCGACCGGATCGACTACCTCGCCCAGCTCGGCGTCACGTGCCTGTGGCTCATGCCCTTCTACCCCACCCCGGACCGCGACGACGGCTACGACGTCACCGACTTCTACGGGGTCGACGCGCGCCTGGGAAGCCTGGGCGACGCCGTCGAGCTCGTCCGCACCGCCAAGGACCGCGGCATGCGGGTCATCGTCGACCTCCTCATCAACCACACCTCCGACCAGCACCCGTGGTTCAAGGCCGCCCGCCGGTCGACGGACAACCCGTTCCGCGACTACTACGTGTGGCGCGCGGAGGAGCCGCCGGACACCTCCGACATGGCCGTCTTCCCGGACAAGGAGGGCGGCATCTGGACCTTCGACGAGAAGACCGAGGAGTGGTACCTCCACCACTTCTACTCCCACCAGCCCGACCTCAACGTCGCCAACCCCAAGGTGCGCGACGAGATCATGAAGGTCGTCGGCTTCTGGCTCGAGCTCGGGATCGACGGCTTCCGGGTCGACGCCGTGCCCTTCTTCCTCGAGGACGTCGGCATGACCGGCGCGGACGCCGATGCGATGGCCCACCCCCACGACCACCTCAAGGACATCCGGGCCTTCCTCTCCCGCCGCCGCGGCGACGCCGTCCTCCTCGGCGAGGTCAACGTCCCGCACGAGGAGCAGGCGACGTACTTCGGTGACGGCCAGCAGCTCCACATGATGTTCGACTTCATCACCATGCAGAAGCTCTACCTCTCCCTCGCCCGCGGGGACGCCGGGCCGCTCACCGAGGCGTTGCTCGCCCGCCCGGAGATCCCCGAGGACTGCCAGTGGGCGACGTTCGTGCGCAACCACGACGAGCTCACCCTCGACAAGCTCACCGAGGAGGAGCGGGCCGAGGTCTTCGCCGCCTTCGGCCCCGAGGAGGAGATGCAGATCTACGGGCGCGGCCTCAAGCGCCGCGTGCCGCCGATGATGGACGGGGACCCGCGCCGCATCCGGCTCGTCTACTCCCTGCTGTTCTCCCTGCCCGGCACGCCCTCGCTCTTCTACGGCGAGGAGATCGGGATGGGCGAGGACCTCGCCGCCGAGGGGCGCATGGCGGTGCGCACCCCGATGCAGTGGTCACCGGAGCGCAACGGCGCGTTCTCCACCGCCGCGCCCGCCAAGCTCGTCGCCCGCCCGGTGCCCGGCGGCTACGGCCCCGAGTTCGTCAACGCGTGGGACCAGATGCGCGACCCGGACTCGATGTGGACCTTCGTGCGGCGCCTCGTCCAGACCTACCGCTCCCATCCCGAGCTCGGCCGCGGCACGTTCCACGTCCTCGACCAGCCCCACCCCGAGGTCCTCGCGCACTGCGTCGCGTGGGACGGACGGATGGTCGTCGCCGTCCACAACCTCGGCGGGGAGGCGCGCACCGTCCCGTTGCAGGTCGACGCGCCGGCCGGGTCCTTCCTCGAGAGCCTGCTCGGCGACGAGCGCCTCGTCCTCGACGACGACGGCGCGGCCGAGCTGGCCCTGGACGGGTACGGCTACCGGTGGTTCCACGTCCACCACGCGGGCAAGCTACGCCTGCCCTGAGGTCCGACCACGGGTGGACCCGGGTCCGTGAACGTCAGCCGCGAGGCCGACGCGAGCTCGCACCCCGCCCGGGGAGGATCGTCCGGTGAGCACCGACCGTCCCCGCAGCCGCCTGCCCGAGCTCGCCGGCGCCATCGCCGTCGGCGCCGCGCTCGCGGCACTGGCCCTCGCCGTCCTCGTCACCATGCACGTCCTCACCGGCCGGCTCCTGCCGGCCGGCGGCACGCAGGGACAGCCGGCGAGTGCGGCCGAGCTCCGTGTCCCATCCCACGAGACCGACGCGGTCCCCGTGCCCGGGCGCACAGCCGCCGCGGTGACAATGGGGGCATGACCTCCGCCCGCACCCAGCCCCGTGTCCGCGCCTCCGAGCTCGTCGGCCGCGGCTGGCTCAACACCGGCGGCCGCGAGCTCACCCTGCAGGAGCTGCGCGGCAAGATCGTCCTCCTCGACTTCTGGACGTTCTGCTGCATCAACTGCCTCCACGTCATCGACGAGCTGCGCGAGCTCGAGGCGAGGTACCACGACGTCCTCGTGACGATCGGCGTCCACTCCCCCAAGTTCGTCCACGAGGCCGACCCGGATGCGCTCGTCGCCGCCGTCGAGCGCTACGACGTCGCCCACCCCGTCCTCGACGACCCCGAGCTCGTCACGTGGAAGGCCTACACCGCCCGCGCCTGGCCCACGCTCGTCCTCATCGACCCCGAGGGCTACATCGTCGGCCACATGGCCGGCGAGGGGCACACCCCGAACATCGCCGCCGCCATCGAGCAGCTCGTCGCCGAGCACGAGGCCAAGGGCACGCTCCACCGCGGCTCGGGCCCCTACGTGCCGCCCGAGCCCACCGCCGGCCTGCTGAGGTTCCCCGCCAAGGCGGTCACCCTCCCGGGCGGCAACCTCCTCGTGGCCGACGCCGGCCACCACCGCCTCGTCGAGCTCGCGCCCGACGGCGAGACCCTCGTCCGGACGATCGGCTCCGGCACCCGCGGGCGCGCCGACGGCGCACCTGACGTCGCCGAGCTCAACGAGCCGAACGGGCTGTGCCTCCTCCCGCGCGAGGTCGCCGAGCAGGTGGGGTACGACGTCGTCGTCGCCGACACCGTCAACCACCTCCTGCGCGGGGTTCGCCTCGCCGACGGGCACGTGAGCACGCTCGCCGGCACCGGTGAGCAGTTCATGGTCGGTGCCCCGGACAACGTCACGCCGGGCGGTGAGCCCGCCACCGAGGACTACGGCCCCGCCCGCCGCCTCAAGCTCTCCTCCCCGTGGGACGTCGCCTGGTCCGCCGAGGCCGGGGCCGTCGTCGTCGCGATGGCCGGGCACCACACGCTGTGGACCTTCGACCCCGCCGCCGGCTTCGTCGCGCGGCTGGGCGGGACGATGAACGAGGGTCTCGTCGACGGTGAGCTGCGCCAGGCCTGGTTCGCCCAGCCCTCGGGCCTGTCGGTCGGGGCGGACGGGCGCGTCTGGCTCGCCGACGCCGAGACCTCCGCCCTGCGCTACGTCGACGTGCCCGCCGGCCAGGTGCGCACCGTCGTCGGGCAGGGGCTCTTCGACTTCGGCCACCGCGACGGTGCCGCCGCCGAGGCGCTGCTCCAGCACCCGCTCGGCGTCGCCGCCCTCCCGGGCGGCCAGGTCGCCGTCGCCGACACCTACAACGGCGCCGTCCGGCTCTACGACCCCGCCACCGGGCAGGTGAGCACCGTGGCCACCGGCCTCGCGGAGCCGTCCGGCCTGCTCGTGGACGACGACGGCGCACACCTCGTCGTCGTCGAGTCCGCCGCCCACCGGCTCACGCGTGTGCCGCTGCCCGAGGGCGCGGCCGAGCTGCACGACGGCGGGGCGCACCGCACCCACCGGCCCGCGACCGAGGTGGCGCCGAGCTTCACGCTGCGCGTCGTCTTCACCCCGCCGGCCGGCAAGAAGCTCGACGACCGCTTCGGCCCCTCGACCCAGCTGTCCGTCTCGGCGGGCTCGCTGGTCGCCGGCGGCGGGACGGGCACGGACCTCGAGCGGCAGGTGACCCTGAGCCTCGGCTCCCTCGACGGGCAGGACGAGCAGACCGTCCTGTCGGTCACCGCCAAGGCCGCCTCCTGCGACGACGACCCCGCCATCGAGTTCCCCGCCTGCCACCTCGCCGCCCAGGACTGGGGCATCCCGGTGCGTGTGGTCGAGGGTGGCCCCGAGGAGCTCGTCCTCAACCTCCACGGCTGAGGCGCCGGCTCAGCGTCGGTCCCGCCGCTGGTGACGAGCACGAGGCGGTGGGGCCCGTCCGTCGCGAGGACGACGGGTCGCGGCTCTCGGCCGCCCGCGGTCCCGCGCGCGGGCCTGTGTTGCAACTTCGTCTCGACACCGCGCAGCGGCGCCGTGGAGACGCTGCCCGGCACTACGGTGCTCGACATGCGACGAACACTTCCGGCGGTCATCCTCGCAGCCGGCCTGCTCCTCACCGCCTGCGGTACCGAGTCGGCGCAGGACGGTCCCGGCGAGGAGCCGACCTCCACCGCCGCCTCCCCCTCCGAGCCGAGCACCGAGCCCAGCACGGAGGAGCCCACCAGCCCCGAGGAACCGAGCAGCCCCGAGCCGACCGGTCCGGAGGCGCCCGCCGACACGGGCGCACCCGCCGGCGAGCTGCCCGGCGAGGTCGTCGACATCCCTCCGCTCAACGAGGTCGTCGCCGTCATCGGCGTCGCGGCGGGCAGCGGCCTCAACCTCCGGCACGGGCCAGGGACGGAGTTCGAGTCCGTCGGCACCCTGGACCCCCTCGCCGTCAGCCCCGCGCACGGTGAGGTCCGCCGCCGCGAGGACGGCTCGCACTGGGCCCAGGTCATGAGGACCGACGGCTGGTTCTACTGGGTGAACATGAGGTACATCGCCTTCCCCGGGCAGAGCACCGACATCACCGCCGACCTTCCCGAGCTGCCCTCGGCCGCCACGGTCGAGGAGGCCGGCCTGCTCGTCGCCCGGCAGCGGACCGCCGACCAGCCGCCGTCGGTCGAGACGGTGGTCGTGGACGGCCCCGTCGAGGGCGACGCCGGAGAGGTGGTCATCGACGTCGTCGGCCTCGGCGACGACGCCCTCGCCGGGGAGCGGCTCCGCGTCGTCACCGAGCGCACGGACCAGGGGCACACCGTCCGGTCCGTCGAGCTCACCCTGCTGTGCGCGCGGGGCGCGACCGAGGACGGCCTGTGCGAGTGAGGCCGTAGGCGTGCCACTGCCCGCAGGGACCCGCTCGTGGCACGCTCCGCTCGCCGTCGTCGCCGTGCTCGTCAGCGCCTGCGCCCCGGCCGAGGAGGCGGTCGGTGAGGTCGCCGTCGTCACCCACGTCGTCGACGGCGACACGATCCGCGTCGACCTCGACGGCGCGGAGGTTCCCGTCCGGCTCCTCAATCTCGACGCCCCCGAGAAGGACGGGCCCTACACCGAGGCCGAGTGCCTGGGCGACGAGGCCACCGCCTTCCTCGCCGAGCTCCTGCCCGCGGGCACCGAGGTCCGCCTCGAGTCCGACGTCGAGCCGACCGACCGCTTCGGGCGCCGCCTCGCCGGGGTCTACCTCGCCGACGTCCTCGTCAACGCCGAGGTCGCCCGCGCCGGGCTGGGCGTGCCCGTCCTCGTGCGACCGAACGAGCGCTTCCACGACGCCGTCGTCGCCGCCCACGACGAGGCGCGCGCAGCGTCCCGAGGGCTCCACGACCCGGCCAACGGCTGCTGACCCCAGCCCGCTCCCGCACTCGGCCCCGGGCGCGCCGGCCCGCTACCTCGTCGGACCGGGGCCGACGCCGCGGCATCGCAACGGTGTCGGGATCTCGCGCACAAGTCCCGGCCGGCCCTCCCCGATCCAGGCACCAGCCTTGACGCCCGGCGTGTCGCCGGACGTGTCGCCGACTTGTGCGCAGCTCAGCAGCAGCCGGTCGCTCAGGGGGTGCCCTCGAACGCACCGAGAGCCGGGTCCGCGAAGGGACCCGGCTCTCGGTGGACTACGGGACGATGACGGCGCGGCCGCGCAGCGTGCCCTCGTGCAGCTTCTCGTAGGCCTTCGGCGCGTCGTCGAGGGAGAAGACCTCGGTCTCGACGTGGACGGCGCCGGTCCGCGCGAGGTTGAGCACCTCGAAGAGCTCGTGGCGGTAGCCCCAGTACGGCGCGCGCACCTGGGACTCGTAGGGCCGGTCCAGCATGCCGACGGGAAGACTGCCGCTGCCGACCCCGACGAGCACCTGGTCACCGCCGACGGCCACCATCTTGGCGCCGAGCTCCATCGTCGGCTGGGCCCCGACGAAGTCGAGGACGGCGGCCACCCCACGCCCGCCAGTGAGCGCGCGGACCTGCTCCACGGCGTCCTCGTCGGAGCGGAACGCGTGGTGGGCACCGACGTCCGTGGCGAGCGCCAGCTTGTCCTCGGCGAGGTCGAGGGCGACGACGGTCGCGGGGGTGATCGCGCGGAGGATCTGGATCCCCACGTGCCCGAGCCCGCCCGCACCGATGACGACGGCGACAGAGCCCGG
Organism: Georgenia satyanarayanai; assembly: GCF_009193135.1. Lineage (GTDB taxonomy): Bacteria > Actinomycetota > Actinomycetes > Actinomycetales > Actinomycetaceae > Oceanitalea > Oceanitalea satyanarayanai. Next base: position 108,224 of record NZ_VUKC01000004.1, on the reverse strand, counting down.
CACGAGCTTGTCCAGGGAGCCCTTGATCGCGTGGTACGGCGTGAGGCCGGCGTCGGTGAGCGAGACGTTCTGGACGGGGTCGAGGTCACCGAGGGGCACGAGGTGGCGCGGGTCGTCGACGATCATGTACTCGGCCATCGCGCCGGGCGCACCGAGCCCGGGCGGGGCGATGCCCAGCTCGCCGGCCCGCTCGCAGTAGTTCTCCCTGCCCTGCGCGCACATGTAGCAGTGGCCGCAGCCCCACGGTCCGTAGACGGCGACGGACGTGCCGACCTCGAGGCCCGTGACGCCGTCGCCGAGCTTGTCGACGACGCCGGCGCCCTCGTGACCCAGGGTGAGCGGCAGCCCGTAGATGTACTGCTCCTCGGGCAGGCTCATGATGAACGAGTCGGAGTGGCAGACGCCGGCGGCGGTGACCTTGAGGCGCACCTGGCCGGGGCCGGGCTCGGGGGTCTCGATCTCGACGACCTCGGGGCCGGCGCCGATCGTGCGGTACTGCAGTGCCTTCATGCTGATCCTCCTTCTGGACCGGCGCGAGGTGCCGGCCCTCGTCCACCCTCTCAGGCAGCCGGACGTCCAGCACGGGCACGAGGTCCCACCGCCGGTCTCGCGGCGGGCGCTGAGCAGCTACTCGGGAGCGCCCGCCGAGCCGTCCTTGAGCCGCTCCTCGACCCGCTCCACCTTGGCGCTGAGCTGGCCCTCGAAGCCGGGACGCAGGTCGGCCTTGAGGACGAGGCTGACCCGCGGGCTGTGGGCGGCGACGGCGTCGCAGGCCGCCTTGATGACCGGCATGACCTCGTCCCACTCCCCCTCGATGGTCGTGAACATGGCCGTGGTCTCGTTGGGCAGCCCGGACTCCCGGACGACGCGGACGGCGGCGGCGACGGCGTCGGAGACGGAGCCGTCGGGTGAGTCGGAGACGGTGGGCGCGACGGAGAAGGCGAAGAGCATGACGCCCATGCTAGGGCGGAGCGTCGGGCCGGCCTCCGCTACCCTCGATACCGGTTTGTCGAACGCCGGCGTGGGCCGTCGAACGGACAGGGGTTCTCATGCGGTCAGCGCGCGTCTCGATGTCGGTCCTCGCGGCGGGGGTGCTCGTCCTCACCGGCTGCTCCGGGGAGCCCGAGCCCGACGCGCCTCCCGCCGCCACGCCGTCGGCCACGCACAGCGCCGCCGAGGAGAAGCCGGCCCCCACCGACGAGCCCGAGGACGCGCCGACGTCCGCGCCGGCCGGCGAGCGTTTCCCGCAGTGCGAGCCCGCCGAGGGCAAGACGGTCACCATGCTCGAGGACGAGGTCATCGCGGCACAGGTGATCCCCGAGGTCGTCGTCGAGGCGTTCGAGTTCGGCGGGGAGACCGTCCCTGCCCAGGTCATCGAGGCGGTGACGATCCCCGAGCGGGTCATCGACCGCGGCTGCATCGTCGAGTACGACGCTCCCGGCGGCTGCCTCGGGGCGGTGGAGATCAGCGGTGCCTTCATCCCCGGCTACTCCCTGCCCGCGCGGGTGCTGCCCGAAGTGACGCTGCCGGACGGCACCGTCCTCGAGGAGATCGTCGTCGACGGCGTCGCACGGCCCGACGTCGTCGTCGAGGGGGCCTCCGCCGAGGAGGTCTGCCAGAGCGAGGAGGGCGAGGGCACCTACGTCTCCGCCGTCTACCGCCCGGCGATCTACCGGGCGGCCGGCTACCAGGACGTCTCCTACCAGTCGGTGGCCTACCGCTCGGTGCAGTACCTCGACGACGGCCACGTGCCGGGCGCGTCGATCCCCGGCGTCTCCGTCCCCGGCGCCTCGGTCACCGGCGAGAGCGTCCCCGGTGCGTCTCTCCAGGGCTACCTCCTCGAGGGCACCGACGACGTCGAGGTGACGGACGAGGACGAGTCCGTCTCCTACAGCAGCGAGGGCGACGTCCTCTTCGGCAACAACGAGGACGAGATCCGGCCCGAGGCCGAGGCCGCGCTCGAGGCGGTCGTGGCGGACATCGAGCAGCGCGGCGTGCCGGCTGCCGTCGTCGTCGAGGGGCACACCGACGACGTCGGCACCGAGGAGCACAACCTCGACCTGTCCGAGCGCCGCGCCGAGGCGGTGGCCACCTGGCTCGTCGACCACGGCGGCCTCGACGCCGGTCTCGTCACCACCGCCGGCTACGGCTTCGCCCACCCCCGCGCGGACAACACCACCGACGAGGGCCGCGCCCAGAACCGCCGCGTCGTCATCACCATCAAGTTCGACTAGCCCCGCAGCGCCAGGTCCCCGCGCGCCGAGAGCTGAGCTGTTCCGGGGTAGTGCCCGGGCGACAGCTCAGCTCTCGGCGACATGGGGGGCTGCGGGGTCAGCTCGCGTCGAGGAACCGCACGTAGTCGAAGACGGCCTCGGCCTCGGGCTGGGCGCCGCCGCCGGTGTAGAGGCCGACGCGCGCGTCCCTGCCGGCGGGGAGGGTCCACGTGGCGCCCCAGCGCCAGGACTCGCCGTCGGTCGAGAACGCCGAGCGGTACAGGTGCTCGCCGGCGTCGTTGGTCGTGTGGTGGATGCGCAGCCACGTCGTCTCGGCCGGCGGGCCGCTCGTGTGGCCACCCCAGGTCAGGAAGCCGTCCTGCAGGGTCTCCTTGCCGAACTCCACCTGCCGCGTGTTCCAGATGGCCACGTGCCCCAGGCGCAGGAAGTTGTCGTCGTCGGCGTGGACGATGAGCCCGGCCTGCTGGAAGTTGCGGACCTCCGTGTCCCCGAGGTCGAGATCGACCTTCGTCTCGACGATCCAGTCCCCGGCCGGGGGCTCGCGCAGGAGCAGCCCGCCCGAACCACCGGCGCCCACGAGGTCGGCCCCGGTGAGCGGCCACACCAGCGCGCCGTCCTCGACGCGGGCCGCCGGGTCCTCGCGGACCCACGACCAGCCCTCGAGCCCGGCGTCGGAGAAGTCCTCCTCGACGAGCACCGCACCGGCAGCGGGCTCCGGCACGCGCTCGGTCACCGGCTCGTGGGCCTCGTTGACCGAGAGGTTGTCGACGTGGACGCCCGTGCCGCGGAACTCCACCGGCGCGGAGCGCAGGATCCCGGGCCGCAGCTCGAGCGACACCTCGGCGATGGAGTCACCGAGCCGTGACTCGCTCAGCCGCGCCCGCACCTCGCCCTCGACGACGTGCACCTGCAGCGCCGTCCACACCGACAGGTCGTAGGTGGCCGGGATCGGCACGGCCGTCTCCTCCTGGAAGCGCCCGTGGCCGTACTCGACGTGCAGCTCACGCCCGCCCGGGTCCACGGTGACCTCGATGCGGTTGGACCCGCGGCCCACCCACACGAAGAACGGCCCGGTGCGCCGCGTGCGCAGGTCGAGCTCGACGTGCACCTCCTCCGGCGCCGGCTCGGCAGTCCACACCCGCCCGCGGACCAGCGCGTGGTCCCCGGACTGCTCGTCGACGTCGGGGCGGAAGGAGCCGCGCAGCGCGCGCCCCTCGGCGGGGTCGTCGACCGTGAGGCCGAGCAGCGACCCGGCCACCGGCCCGGGCTGCTCGCCCTCGCTCGGGCCGGCCCCGGCCCGGGTGACCGGCCAGCCGTCCACCCAGTCGAGCCGGTCCAGCAGCGTGGGCCGGCGGTTGATGCCGCCGGGCTCGGCCAGCCACGGGTCCTCGCGGTCGATGGCGTGGTAGTAGATCCAGTCCTGGCCCGACAGGTCGGTGACGACGGTGTGGTGCCCCGCCCCGATCCACCGGTTGCCGTTCTGGACGAGCACCTGGGTCCCGCCCGGCCGCGTGTCGAGCAGCGAGACGCCCTCGTGGTCGACGAAGGGCCCGCGCGGGCTCTCCGAGCGCCCGGCGAAGACGCTGTACCCCGTCGAGGGGCCCGCGCAGCAGTTCGCCGAGGACGCCATGAGGTAGTAGTACCCGTCCCGCTTGAGCACGTAGGCGCCCTCGAACTTGTCGTTGATCGCCACCTGCGTCGCCTCACCTACGGCGCGCAGCCCGCTCTCGTCGAGCTCGGTCACCCACAGGCCCCCGTAGTAGCTGCCGTAGTAGAGGTACCGGCTGCCGTCGTCGTCGGCGAGCATCGAGGGGTCGAAGGTCCAGAAGAAGCCGCCGCCGTCGGGCCGCGGCGGGACCACCGGCTCGGCCACCGGCGTCCAGGGCCCTTCCGGCGTCGGCGCCGTCGCCGCCCCGATCGCGGAGTCGTCGCCCGGGTTGAGCGTCGTGTCGGTCACCGTGAAGTACAGGACGTACTGGCCGTCGACGTACCGGATGTCCGGCGCCCAGAAGAAGGAGGTGTCGGTGGCCCAGTCGGGCGCGGACCCCTCGTCGAGGATGGTGCCGCGGTACTCCCAGTCCACCATGTCGCGCGACCGCGACACGTGCATGAGCCCGAACTCCCCGCCCTCGACGAGCGGGTCGGACGTCGCGTAGAGGTACCACCAGCCGTCCTTGCCGCGGATGATCGCGGGGTCGGCGTAGGTGTCGGCGAAGTCCGCCGTCACCGGGTTCGTGTAGTGGGTGGCGCCGGGTGCGTCGGGCGCGTCGCCGGCCAGCGCCGGCACCGCCGCTCCCGCCGCCAGGCCGAGCGCGAGCGCCGCCGCGCCCAGGGCCGCCGTGATCCTTCGGTGTCTCATCGTTGATTCCTCCGAGGGGTGTGTCAGGGCACGACGACGACGGGACGTCCGTCGTCCCACTCCAGCGGCAGGACGTTGACGCCGCGGTAGGAGGTGTCGCCGTACCACGAGTGGAAGACGAGCCGGTCGGTGCCGTCGGGCGCCGTCACCACGTCCTGCCCGCCGGGGCCGATGAACCGGCCGTCGGTGGCGTCGGTGGTGAGCAGCGGCCCGTCGGCCTTGGTGTAGGGGCCGTCGACGGCGTCGGCCGTCGCGTACCCGACGGCGTACTGCTCGCCGCCGTAGTCGTTCGCCGAGTAGAGCAGCACGTAGGTGCCGTCCCGCTCCACCAGCGTGGGCGCCTCGACGAGGTGCCCCTCCCAGTCCTGGTCCTGCTGGACCAGCCGCACCGCCTCACCGTCGAGCGTGAGCCCGTCGGCCGTGAGCGGCGCGAGGTACAGCCAGGTGTCGACGCCCACCGCGTTGCCGTCGTTCTTCCACAGCAGGTAGCGGGTGCCGTCGCTGTCGACGAAGGTCGAGGCGTCGATCGCGCCGCCCTCCTCCTCCGGGCACACGAGCATCTCCTCGCCCACGACGGTGAAGGGCCCCTCGGGCGTGTCCGCCGTCGCGACGCCCACGCACTGCGCGTACGGGTCGAAGTTGGTCGCGGTGAAGTAGAGCGCGAAGCTGCCGTCGTCGAGCTCGGTGACCTCCGGCGCCCACGTCTTGCCGGGGATCACCCAGCTCGGCAGGTCCGGCAGCGCGTCCTCGAGCAGCTCCCACTCCTCCAGGTCCGTGGAGCGGGCGACCCGCACGTTGCGCAGGTTCCCGTTGGTCCCGTAGGCGTAGTAGACGCCGCCGACCTCGAGGACGTCGGGGTCGGGGAAGTCGTCGGCGATGACGGGGTTGACATCCGCGGCGGGCGCGGACGACGACGGCGCGGGCGTGGCGGCGTCGTCGTCCGTCACCTCCTGCCCGCCCCCGCAGGCGGCGAGCACGACGACGCAGGCGAGCGCCGTCGTCGTGCCCGGGCGCCTCATCCCTTGAGCCCCGAGCGGGAGACGCCCTCGATGATGTAGCGCTGGAGGAAGACGTACATCGCCAGCACCGGGATGCTCGCGATGACGGCACCGGCCATGAGGAGGTCGTAGCGCACGGCGTTGGCCGACTGCAGGGTGGACAGTCCCGCCGGCAGCGTCTGGACGTCGGGGCTGAACAGCACGTAGACGGGCCAGAGGAAGTCGTTCCAGTTGGTGAGGAACGCGAGCAGCGCGAGGGTGGCGAGCGCCGGGCGGGCGAGCGGCAGGGCGACCTTGTAGAACGCCTGCCACTGGTTGGCGCCGTCGAGCCGGGCCGCCTCCTCGAGCTCGCCGGGGAGGCTGATGAAGAACTGGCGCATGAAGAACACCCCGAACGCGGACGCCGCGGTGGGCACGATGACCGCGAGCAGGGTGTTGAGCCAGGCCAGCTCCCCGACGATGAGGTAGTTGGGGATGATGAGGATGACCGGGGGCACGAACAGCGTGCCGACGACGGCCGCGAAGACGAGGCTGCGCCCGCGGAAGTGCATCCGCGCCAGGGCGAAGCCGGCGAGCGTCGACGTCGTGACGACGAGCGCCGCGTTCGCCGCCGCCGCGCCGAGGCTGTTGGCGAACCACCGCAGCACCGGCGTGCCGGGGGCGTTGAGGATCGACTCGTAGGCGGCGGTGGTCGGTGGGTCGGGGATCCACGTCGGGGGGTACCCGGCGGCCTCGCCCCGCGTCTTGAACGACGTGACAAGCATGTAGATGAGCGGGCTGATGAACAGGAGGGCGAGCAGCCCGAGGACGACGTAGCGCAGGACGACGCGCCCGACCGGTGTCCGCCGGGTCGCGGCCGGGGCCGCGGTGGTGGTGGTGGTGGCCATCGTCATCCCTTCCGCTCACGGAAGATCCAGAACACGACGATGCTCAGCGCCATGAGCGCCACGGTGAGCACGTAGCTCATCGCGGCGGCGCTGCCCATCTGGAAGTTGCGCAGGCCCGTCTCGGCGATCTGGTAGATCGCCGTGCGGGTCTCGCGGCCGGGACCGCCGGACGTCATGAGGTAGGACTGCCCGAACATGTTCGCCGAGGCGATGATGGTGATCGTCGTGATGAACGCGAGCACCGGCCGCAGCCCCGGGAGCGTGACGTTGCGGAACTGCTGCCAGCGGTTGGCGCCGTCCACGCGGGCCGCCTCGTACAGCTCGCCGGGGATGTCCTGCAGCGCGGCGAGGTAGATGACGGCGTTGAAGCCGAGGGTCCACCAGACGGTGACCCCGACGAGGCTCACCCACACCGCGGGGCTCGAGGTGAGCCACGGGATGTCGTCGGGCAGGCCGAGGAGGCCGAGGTAGTGGTTGACGAGGCCGATGTTGTTGTCGAGCAGGTAGCGCCACAGGATCGCCACGACCGCGACACCCAGGACGTAGGGGGCGAAGTAGACGGCCCGGAAGAAGGTCCGGCCCTTGAACTTCATGTTCATGACGAGCGCGACGGCGAGCGGCACCGTGAGCAGCAACGGCACGCTGAACACGGTGAAGATCGCCGTCGCCTCCATCGCGTCCCAGAACTGGGCCGCGGCGATGGAGCTCGTGTCGAACAGCTGGGTGTAGTTGTCCAGCCCGACGAAGGGCTTGTTCGGCAGGGTGTAGTCCCACCGGTGCAGGCTGATCCACGCGCCGACGACGATCGGCGCGACGACGAAGCCGAGGAACAGGACGAGGTACGGGGCGAGGAAGAGCCACGGCGTCGCCTTCCCGTGCACCGGGATGCCACGCCGTCGCCCCTCCCGCAGCCCCTCCTCGCTGCGCGGAGGCGCGACGGTGGGGGACATCGTCAGCCTCCGAAGCTCTCGAGGTTCTGCTCCATGAGGTTGGTGCCCTGCTCGGCCGCGGTGCCCAGCGCCTCGGACGGCGGGGTGTTGCCGAGGACCGCGTCGGCGATCGCCGGCTCCAGCGCCTCGGCCTGGACGGTGCCGACACCCGGGACGGGCGGCAGGAACCGCATGGTGTCGATCTGCTCGGCGATGACCCGCTGGGGCATGTCGTCGAGCACGCCGCTCTCGCGCACGGACAGGCGCGCGGGGATGAGGCCCGAGCCGGCCCAGGTGGCCGACTGCTCGGACATCCACGCGATGAACACCTGCGAGGCAGCGGCGAGGTTCTCGTCCTCGGTCGCCTGCCGGCTCATGAAGAAGTGGTGGGAGTTGGCCCAGACGGCGGCCTCGTCGCCGATCTGCGGGACCGGGGCGATGCCGTAGGGCACCTCCTCGGCCTCGAGGTCGTTGATCTGCCAGATGCCGTCCCAGGTGATGGAGTTCTCACCGTTCTTGAAGGCGATGTACTGGGAGTCGATGGCGACGTCGTTGGGGCTGTAGCCCTGCTCGATGATCGAGCGCTGCCACTCCAGCGCCTCGACCCCGCCCGGGGAGTCGTACATCGCCGCGGAGCCGTCCTCGGCGTACACCTGCTCGCCGTTCTGCCAGGCGAGGGAGAGCCACATGAGGTGGCTCGGCCACAGCTGGGGCATCCAGAACGGGGTCTCGAACCCGGCAGCCTGGAGCGCGTCGAGCGCCTCCATGAAGGAGGCCTCGTCGGTGGGCGGCTCGGTGATGCCGGCCTCCTCGAAGTGCTCGGTGTTGTAGTACATCGCCAGGGAGTGGACGTCGAGCGGGATCCCGTACCGCTGGTCCTCGTAGATCCCGGCGTCCCAGATCTCCGGGGTGAAGTCGTCCGCCGTGAGCTCGAGGGCCTCGGCGAGGTCGTCGAGCGGGACGATGGCGTTGCGGGCCGCCATCGTGGCCAGCTGGTCCAGGTGCATGACGCCGACGTGCGGGCCCTCGCCCTGCGTGACGGCCGCGGGGAGCCGCTGGTAGAAGTCGGCCCAGTCCATGGTGTTGGGAACGACGGTGATGTTCTCGTGCTCGGCGTTGAACTGGTCGACGAGCTCCTGCATGAAGGGTCCGTCACCGCCGGTGAAGCCGTTCCAGTAGTTGAGCTGGACCGCCGGTCCGGTGTACTCCCCGGTGAACTCCGGTGCCTCGCTCGGCTCGCCGCCGCCACCGGCGACGTCCTCGGGTGTCTGACCCCCGCCGCATGCCGCGAGGACGACGACGGCGGTGGCCGTCGCGGCCGCGAGGACACTGCGTCTGCGGGCTGTGATCCGTGGTGTGCGTGTGGTTGTCATCGTGAAAGCCCCCTCGTCGATGAGGAGCACCCCCGGCCACTGGAGGTGCCTGGAAGGCCTTTCTAACACAGGCGGTAAACGTTGTATACCGGTAGGCCAGTTCGTTATGGTCGGAGGGTCCGGTCCAGATCGCGCGACGTCGCGGGGCGCCGACCGGCGGGCATGGAAGGAGGGGGCGATGGCTCAGGTCGGGCTGCGCGAGGTCGCCTCGCGCGCGGGGGTGTCGATCAAGACGGTCTCCAACGTCGTCAACGGCACCGGGTCGGTCACCACCGCCACGCGTGAGCGCGTCGAGGAGGCACTGGCCGCACTCGACTACCGGCCCAACCTGGCGGCCCGGCACCTGCGCCGCGGGTCCAGCGGGCTCATCGCCGTCGCCCTGCCCGAGCTCACCCAGCCCTACTTCGCCGAGCTCGCCGCCGAGCTGGTGCGGGCCGCGAAGGCGCGCGGGCGCATGGTGCTCCTCTCGCAGACCGAGGGCACCGAGGAGGCCGAGCGCGCGCTCCTCGAAGGGCGCGACCTGCCCGTGCTCGACGGGCTCGTCCTGTCCCCTCTCGCCCTGGACGCCCCGGCGCTGCGCGAGCGGGTGGACCGCTCCCCGCTCGTCCTGCTCGGCGAGCACGTCGGCGACGCCGTCTTCGACCACGTGACGGTCGACAACTGTGCCGCGGCCGCCGACGCGACGGCGCACCTCCTGGGCCTGGGCAGGCGGCGGGTCGCGGCGATCGGGGCGCAGCTGAGCGGCCCCAACGAGACGGCGCTGCTGCGCCTGGAGGGCTACCGCGACGCCCTCACGGCGGCGGGCGTGGCTCACGACGAGCGGCTCGTCGCGACCGTCGAGCAGTTCCACCGCCCCGACGGCGCAGCCGCGATGGCCCGCCTCCTCGAGGTGCCCGACCCGCCCGACGCCGTCTTCTGCTTCAACGACGCCCTCGCCCTGGGTGCCCTGCGCACGCTGGCGCTGCGCGGGCTCCGGGTGCCGCAGGACGTGGCGGTCGTCGGGGTCGACGACATCGAGGAGGCGACCTACACGACGCCGTCGCTCTCCACCATCGCCCCCGACAAGCAGGAGCTCGCCTCGGCGGCGATCGACCTCCTCCTGCGCGGCGGCGCCGCGGCGGGCGTGCCCCCGCAGACGGTCACCGTCCCGCACCGGCTGACGGTGCGGGAGAGCACGGCCGGGCAGGAGCCGTCTCCCGCACCAGAAGCCCCTCTCTCACCGACAGCCGACTTGTCACCGCCGACAGCTGGATCACGCCCCGCCGCCGGCACCGCCCCCTCGCCGACAGCACGACTCCGTCGCTCGCCCGACCCAGAGGAGCAGCCATGACCGCGTACCCGTCCCGTCCCAGCCGCCAGGACGGCGCCTACCCGCGCCCCCAGCTGCAGCGGCAGCGGTGGGCGGACCTGTGCGGGACGTGGGACTTCGCCGTCGCGCGTGCCGCCACACCGGCCGAGGTGGACTTCGACCGGCAGATCACCGTCCCGTTCCCGCCGGAGTCCCCCGCCTCCGGGGTGGGCGAGACCGGGTACCTCGGGGAGGTCTGGTACCGCCGGCTGCTCTCGCCGTCCGACCTCACCGCGGCGGGGCTGCACGAGCAGGGTGACCGGCTCGTGCTGCGGTTCGGCGCGGTGGACTACCACGCGCGGGTGTGGCTCGGCGGGGCGTTCGTCGGGGCGCACACGGGCGGGCAGACGCCCTTCGGCTTCGACGTCACCGAGGTGGTCAGGGGCGCGGACGGGCCGCTGGAGCTCGTGGTCCAGGCCGTGGACGACCCGCACGACGCCGCCCAGCCCCGCGGCAAGCAGGACTGGCAGCGTGAGCCGCACGTCATCTGGTACCACCGCACCACCGGGATCTGGCAGCCGGTCTGGCTGGAGGCGGTGCCGGCGCAGCACGTGGCCGAGCTCGCGTGGGCCCCGGACGTCCCCGGGGCGACCGTGGCGGCGGCGGTGCGGCTGGCGCAGCGGCCGGCGCCGGGGACCTGGCTCACGGTGCAGGTCTCGCACGAGGGCGAGCTCCTCGCCGAGCAGCGGGTGCGTGCGCTCGACCAGGACGTCGAGCTGCGCGTCCACCTCTCCCGGCAGGCCAACGGGCAGGCCTACGAGGAGCTGCTGTGGTCGCCCGAGCGGCCCACGCTGCTGGACGCGACCCTCTCCGTCGAGACGGACGACGACGGCGGGGCCCGCCGGTCCGACGTCGTCGGCTCCTACCTGGGGCTGCGGTCCGTCGCGGTCGCGCACGGCACCTTCCTCCTCAACGACCGCCCGTACTACCTGCGCTCGGTGCTCGAGCAGGGCTACTGGCCGCAGACCCACCTGGCCGCGCCGAGCGGGGACGCGCTGCGCGAGGAGGTCGAGCTCATCCGGGAGCTGGGCTTCAACTCGGTGCGCGTGCACCAGAAGGCGGAGGACCCGCGCTTCCTCTACTGGGCCGACCGGCTGGGTCTCACCGTGTGGGGCGAGACGGCCAACGCCTACGCCTTCTCCCCGCGCTCGGTGGAGCAGCTGACCAGGGAGTGGGTCGAGCTCGTGCGGCGCGACGTGTCCCACCCGAGCGTCGTCACGTGGGTGCCGCTCAACGAGAGCTGGGGCGTGCAGCACGGCGCCCACGACCCCGCGCAGCGCCACTACGCGATCGGTCTCGCGAACCTCACCCGGGCGCTGGACCCGACGCGACCGGTGGTCTCGAACGACGGGTGGGAGCACACCGACTCCGACATCCTCTCCATCCACGACTACGCGCCTACCGGGGCCGAGCTGCGCGCCCGGTACGGCAGCGCCGAGGCGGTGCGCGAGCTGCTCGGGGGGATCGGACCGGCGGGGCGGCGCATCCAGCTGCGCGAGGACGTCCGCGACCAGCCGGTCATGCTCACCGAGTTCGGCGGGGTGAGCTTCGCGGCGCGCCACGAGGGCGACTGGGGCTACTCGACGGCGTCGGACGCCGGTGACTTCGAGGCACGCCTGCGCGACCTCCTCGACGCCGTCCGCGACAGTGCGCTCGCCGGGTTCTGCTACACCCAGCTCACCGACACCGGCCAGGAGACCAACGGCCTCCTCGACGAGAACCGCAGGCCCAAGCTCCCGGTGGAGACGCTCAGGAGCATCATCACCGGGAGATAAGTCGGCTGTCGGCGCAAGGGGGACGCCGTACATCCCCCCCCTCCCCCGCCGACAGCCAACTTGTCGCCGACAGCCGACTTGTCGACGCCGATGGGGTTCTTGCGCGATGAGGAGGTGAGCGGGCCGGACCCGCCCCCGGCCCGGCCCCTCCTACTGTCCGCCGGCCTCCTCGGCAGCCGCGCGCCGTGCCGCCTCGGCCATCGGGGAGACGTCGCCGTCGGAGACCACCGTCCGCCACCCCTCGGGGCCACGGACCGCGAGGACGAAGGACGCGTCGTCGACGTCGAAGCCCAGCTGCACCCGCGACTCCGGCGTCGTCCACGCGAGCACCCCGCGCGTCCCGTCCAGCTCGCAGGTGAACTCGCCCTCGAAGGCGGGGTGCGAGGCCCGCAGGCGCAGCGCCTCGAGCTGCGCCGCCACGACCCCCCGGCCGAGGTGCCCCGCGACGTCGTCCGCGGTGTAGTACGTGCGGTTGATGTCCCGGCCCACACCCGTGCGGGTGAACAGCTCCATGTCGTTCTCCCCGGCGAGGAGGCCGACGTAGTAGACCTGCGGGATGCCCGGGACCATCAGCTGGACGAGCCGGGCGAGCAGGTAGCGCCGGTCGTCGCGCCCGAGCGCGTCGTAGAAGGTGCAGTTCACCTGGTAGAGGTCGAGGTTCGACGCCGCGGCACCGGTGGCCAGGCGGCTCGCCCCGTCGCTCGCGTCGTGGATCGACTCGACGAGCGCGTCGATCTGCTCGGCCGCCAGCAGACCCGGCTCCCCGGGGCGCAGGTCGTTCGGGCCGACGTCGACGATCCCGATCCCGTCGTGGGTGTCGAGCACGGTCACCGCGTTCGTCGGCCGCACCTGCATCCAGTGCGCCAGCGGCGCGAGGTCACGCGCGTGCAGGGCGTGGAGGACGAGCGGCGGCAGCGCGAAGTCGTAGACGTAGTCGACGGTCCGGGCGATCTCCACCTGCTGGAGGTAGTGCCCGTGGATCTCGAGGAGCACCGAGGCGCCCCGGGCGTGCGCGAGCTCGAGGATCCGGTCGACGTAGGCCTGCGTCGAGGCCGTCATGAAGCAGTCGGTGCCCGCCTCCTTGCCGCTGTAGCCGACGGCGTCGAGACGGAGCATCGTCACGCCCGCACCGGTGAGCGCGTCGATGACGGAGGTGAGGTAGGCCCACGCCTCGTCGGTGCGGAGGTCGATGTCGACCTGCTCGGGGGTGAAGGTCGTCCACACGAGGCGGGGCTGCCCGCCCAGGGTCATCGTCGTGAAGGGCAGACCCGGCCGCGGACGGTAGATGCGCGCGAGGTCGGCCTCCGTCACGCCGTCGGGGAACACCGAGGAGAGAGTGAGGAACATCGGCGCCCACGGGGACGCATCACCCTTCTCGACGACGTCCTGGAACTGGTCCGAGCGGCTCGAGACGTGGTTGACGATGACGTCGCTCATGACGACGCCACGCTCGCTCAGCGCGCGGATCTCCTCCCAGGTGCCGAGCCGGGGGTCGACGACGGTGTGGTCCTCGGGGTCGAAACCGGCGTCGACGCCGTCGAAGGGGCGGTAGTACGGCAGGACGTGGACGCCGGAGAAGGCGCCCGCGAGCGGTCCGTCGAGCAGGCGGTCGAGCCCGCGGAGGTCACCACCGAGCCGGTCGGCGTAGGTGATGAGCTGCGGGCCGTGCGGAAGGGTCACTGGAGGTCCTTCGGTCGGGTGGGGAGGCGGGCTCACGCGTCGAGCAGGAGGCGGCGCAGCCACGCGAGTCGCGCGGCGCGGGCGTCCTGCGAGAGCGGTGCCCACGGGGCGAGGAAGTCGAAGGCGTGGTTGCCGCCGGGCCACACGTGCAGCTCCGCGGCGCCGCCGCACTGCCAGATGCGGTTGGCGTAGGCCACGCACTCGTCGCGGAAGGTCTCCACGGAGGCGACGTCGACGAAGGCCGGCGGCAGGCCGCGCAGATCCTCCGCGCGGCCGGGCGCCGCGTGGACGGGGACGTCGGGTCCGGCGGCGGCGTCACCGAGGTAGGCGTGCCACGCCGTCGCGTTCGCGGTGAGGTCCCACGTGCCGGCCCCGCGCATCTGCCGGGCGGAGAAGGAGGCGTTGCGGTCGTCGAGCATGGGGCACACGAGGAGCTGGCCGAGCAGGTCCGGCCCGTCGTGGTCCCGCGACCACAGGGTGACGGCGGCGGCCAGGCCGCCCCCAGCGCTCACCCCGCTGACGACGATCCGGGTGGGGTCGAGGTTCCACTCGCGCGCCGTCTCGTGCACCCCTACGAGGCCGCCGTAGCAGTCGAGCAGCGGCGTCGGGTACGGGTGCTCGGGCGCGAGCCGGTAGTCGACCGTCGCCACCGCGCAGCCGGTGCGGGCGGCGAGGTCGAGCGTGGCCGACAGGTCGTCGAGCGGGCCGCCGAGCACCAGTCCGCCGCCGTGGATGTGGAACAGGACCGGCAGCGGCCCGCTCGTCCGGACGGGCCGCAGGAGCACCACCGGGACGGCGGCGCCGTCCGCGGCGGAGCGGAACCGCAGGTCCGTGCGCTCGAAGGTCCCGTACCGGGTGACCTCGTGCTCGGGGACGGGCACCGCGCGGGCACGGAGCACCGGGATGTCCTCGGCCGTCATCCCGACGACGGCGTCCGGGTCCGCCGCGAGGGCGAGCGCGATCGCCGGGTCGAGCGGAGGGGGCGTCGTCGTGCTCATCCCTTGACCGCACCCTGGAGGAGGGCGGCGACGAAGTGCCGCTGGAAGATGAGGAAGACGAGCAGGGTGGGCGTAAGGATGAGGAGCGAGCCGGCGCACAGGAGCGGGATGTCGGTGCCCCACTGCCCCTGGAAGGCACCGAGGGCGCCGGCCATCGTCCGTTTCGTCGGGTCGTCGACGAGGACCACCGCGAGGAGGAATTGGTTCCACGTCCACAGGAACATGAGGATCGCCAGCGAGGACAGCGCGGGCATCGACAGCGGCACGTGGATCCGGCTGAACAGCTGGAGGTTGTTCGCGCCGTCGATCCGGGCCGCCTCGGAGATGTCCTCGGGCATGTTGACGAAGTGCGCGCGCATCCACATGACCGCGAAGGGCATGAACAGTCCGAGCAGCGGCAGGATGATGGCCCACCGGGTGTTGAGCAGGCCGACGTCACGCATCTGGTAGTACAGCGGCACGATGATGCCCTCGAAGGGCAGCGTGAGGCCGAGGAGGAACACGAGGAAGATCCACCGGCTGCCCGGCGGGCGCAGGTGCCCGAGCGCGAAGCCCGCGAGGGTGCTGATGAGCAGCGCGAGCGGCACGACGCCGAGCTCGATGAGGACGCTCGAGAGGAGCAGCTTCTGCATGTTCGCGGCCTGGAAGGCGCTGAGGAAGTTGCCCCACTGGGGCTCCTCGGGCCACGAGAGGCCGGCCGGGTACGTCCCGGTCGGGTGGAGGGCCGTGACGAAGAGCGTGACGAAGGGGACGAGGGTGATCACCATGAGGATCACCAGGACGAGCCGGCCGAGCCAGAGCTCGCTTGCGGAGGTCTTCACTGCTCCCTGCCTCGGATGAGCCGCTGAAGCGGGATGACGACGATGAGGACGAGCACCATGAGCGCGACGGCGAGGGCGGAGGCCTGGCCGACCTCACGCTGGAAGAACGCGAGGTAGTAGATCTCGAGGCCGGGCACGAGGGTGCTGTTGCCCGGGCCGCCCTGGGTGGAGATGTAGATGATGTCGAAGCTGGCGAGGGCCGAGATGACCGTGACGGTGAGGCACACGGCGAGCTCCTGGCGCAGGCTCGGGAGGGTGACCGACCAGAACTCGCGGATCGGTCCCGCGCCGTCGAGCCGGGCGGCCTCGTAGAGGGCCGGGTCGATCTTCGACATGCCCGCGAGGAGGAGGACGAGGCACAGGCCGAGGGACACCCACGCACCGATGACGCCGACGCCGGGCAGCGCGGTGTCGAAGTCGCCGAGCCAGGCGCGGGTGATCGAGCCGAGGCCGATGAAGCGCAGGAACTGGTTGAGGACGCCGTCGGTCGCCATGATCCAGGTCCACATGATGCCGGCCGCGACGAGCGGGATGACCTGCGGCAGGAACAGCACGGTGCGCCCGACGATCGCGAGGCGGCTGGTGGCGAACTTGCGGATGATCGCGGCGGCGACGAGCCCGAGGGTGACGGGGACGAAGCTGAAGTAGACGATGAGCTGGAGGGCGTTGAGGATCGGCCCGAACATCTCCGGGTCGGAGAAGAGGCGGGCGTAGTTCTCCGTGCCCACCCACGTCGCCTCGGTGACCCCGTTCCAGTCGTACAGCGAGTACTGGACCGTGAAGAGGATGGGGCGCAGGACGAAGGCGACGTAGAAGAAGGCGGCCGGCAGGACGAGGGCGAGCGCCGCCGCCGAGCGACGGCGGCGCGCCCACGTCCCGCGCCGACCCGGACGCGCGGGCGGGAGCTCCGCCCGCGCGTCCGCCTCCGGCGTGAGCCGGGAGATGGTCAGGTCGGACATCGGGTCAGCCGATCTCGTTCTCGTACTCCGCCTGGACGGCCGGCAGCAGGTCGGCGGCCTCGATCTGCCCGGCGACGAGCTTCTGGAGGTTCGGCGTCCAGCCCTTGGCGTAGATGCCGCCGGTGGCGTTGGCGATGAAGTCCATGGAGCCGTTGTCCTCGCCGATGGTGACGCCGGCGGCCAGGGTCTGCGCCGTCACGGAGTCCTCGTCGACCTCGGGCATGAAGGCGTCGACCGGGCCCATCGGGTGAGAGCCGCCGACCTCGACGGCGATCGTGCGGGCGGTCTCGTCGGTCGCGATCCAGTTGAGGAAGTCGGCCGCGCAGTCGGCGTTCTCCGCGCCGGCGCCGATCCCGTAGGTCAGCGGCGCCGACATCGCACCGACGGACCCGCCCTCCTCGACGGGCGGCATGAGGAAGAAGCCGATCTCGCCGGGGATCTGCGAGTCGAAGGTGCCCGACTCCCAGTCACCGTTGAAGAAGACGAGGTTGTCCCCCTCGAGGAAGCGCGACATCGACTGGGAGTAGTCGAGGGAGTTGATGTCGTCGGCGAAGTAGCCGGCGTCGATCCAGCGCTCGAGGTGCTCGACGGCCTGGAGGTTGGTGGGCGTGTCGATGGTCGCGCCCTCCTGCTGGTAGACCCAGCTGTTGACCTCGGCGGGCTCACCGTAGGAGGCCATGAGCATCTGGAGCGGGAAGGCGAGCCCACCGGTGGCGCCACCGTTGAACTGGGCGCTGGGCGTGATGCCCGCGTCGACGGCCGCCTGCAGGTAGCCGTCGAGCTCCTCGAGGGTGGCCGGAGGCTCGGTCATCCCGATCTCCTCGGCGAGCGCCTTGTTGTAGAAGACGCCGGTCATCGAGAAGTTCATGCCCATCGCGTAGAGCGGGCCGGAGCCGCGGCGCCCCTCGTCGTCCACCCGCATCTGCTCGAGCTGGGAGGAGGGCCACTCGTCCCAGCCGTAGGCCTCGGCGTAGGAGTCGAGGTTGAGGAGGAGTCCGTCGGAGGCCAACTCACTCATCTGCGGCAGGCGCATGAGGTCCGGCGGGTCGTCCGCCAGGACGCGGGGAGCGTTCTGCGTGAGGACAGCGAACTGGTCCTCGCGGATGTCGAAGGTGACGTTGGGGAACTGTGCCGTGAACTCGTCCGCCAGCTCGCGGAAGAGCGGGAACCCGGTCTCGACGTACGCGTCGACGACGACGGCGTCCTCGCCGCAGCCGGGTGCCTCACCCGAGGCGGTGGCCGAGTCCGTCGCACCCGCGGGGGCGCTGGGCTCGTCGTCGGAGCTCGCGCCGGGGGCGGAGCAGGCCGACAGCGCGAGCATGCCGGTGAGACCCAGCGCGGTCACGGTGGAGCGCGACCGACGCCGGGAGGATGAGGGGGTGTGAGACACCGTTATCTCCCTTCAGAGGGGGCAGGCACGCGGGGGACGTGCCGGCTAAATCGAGTTAGCAGGCACATATGACCATTCACTGTGACGTGTGTCAAGGTGGCCCCGATGCGGTCACCGAACCGTTACCGTGAGGCGCCGAGAGGAGGGCCATGACGAGCAAGCGCGTCACGCTGGCAGACGTCGCACGACACGCGGGCGTGTCGTCGTCGACCGCCTCCCTCGTGCTCAGCGGCCGCGGCCGCGAGCTGCGCATCTCCGACGCCGTGCACGAGCGCGTGCGTGCCGCGGCCGAGACGCTGGGCTACCGGCGGAACACGATCTCCGTCGGGCTGCGCAAGGGGTCGACGAACACCATCGGCTTCGTCTCCGACACGGTGGCCTCCTCCCAGCTCGCCGGTGGCATGATCCGCGGCGCGCTGGCCGCGGCACGTGACAGCGGCTTCATGCTCTTCATGAGCGAGACCGGCGGTGGCGCCGCACAGGAGCGCCAGGCGGTGGAGGCGATGCTCGACCACCGCGTCGACGGGCTCATCCTCGCCTCGATGTTCACGCGTCAGCGCGAGGCCCTACCCGAGGAGCTGGACACCCTCCCCACGGTCCTGCTCAACGCGCTGCCACCGGAGGGCCGGCAGCTCACCTCGATCATCCCGGACGAGCACGCAGCTGGCCGCGCGGCCGCGGAGCAGCTGCTCACGGCCGGGCACCGGGACATCCACCTCATCGGCGCCGGCCCGGGCCTCGCGGACGCGCCGGCCGCCTCGGAGGCCGGCCACCTGCGCCTCACCGGGATGCTCGAGGTGCTCGCCGAGGCGGGTGTCCCGCCGGCGTCCGGGTACCCCTACCGCTCGTGGAACCCCGCCCACGGCTGGGAGGCGGTCCACGACCTGCTCGAGCGCGGCACCGTGCCGGAGGCTCTCATCTGCTTCAACGACCGCCTGGCCTTCGGCGCCTACCAGGCCCTGCAGGAGGCGGGTCTCCGGGTCCCGGAGGACACCTCGATCATCTCCTTCGACGACGCCCCCCTCGCCGGCTGGCTCCGGCCCGCCCTCACGACCTTCGCGATCCCGCACCGCACGCTCGGCCGCATGGCGGTCGACATGCTCGTCACCGCCCTGCAGGACAGCGAGCGCCACCCGCTCTCGCGTGGCGTCCACACCGTCGACATGCCCCTGCGTACCCGCGGCTCCCTCGCCCCCCGCCGCAGCTAGCCCCCTCGGCCCCCGGCCCCCGCCCCCCGGCCCCCGCCGACAGCCGACTTGTCGCCGACAGCCGACTTGTCGCCGACAGCCGAGTTGTCGGCGGCGGTCAGTCACCGGCACGCCAGACACCGCCCGAGTCCACGGCGCGGACGCCGTTGACCTCGCCTCAGCGCACCCGTAACCTCCTGCTACATCGTTTTAGCACACGCTCATCCGAGCCGGTCGAAGGAGACCCATGCCGACAACGACACCCCACCCACCCCGTCAGCGCGCCCGGCGGCTGCTCCGCGCGCTCGCCGTGCCCCTGGCTCTCGCCCTCGGTGGCCTCGCCGCTGCCGGCCCGGCGACGGCCGCCACCTCCCCGCCCCCGGACGAGGGCATCGTGAGCATCACGCCCATCACCCAGGTCCTCACCTTCGGGCAGAAGGTCGTCGCCGTCGCCGTCGAGTACGGCGCCGACGTCGACCCCACGGACCTCTCGACGGACGACTTCGCGGTCCTGGACAGCCCGTACAACTTCCGGGCCCACGACCCCGCCGACCTCGACGCGCTCGAGCCGCGCACCGTCACCGCCGTCTACACGAGCGACGGGCCCGCCCTCCGGGCCGACGGCTCCTCGACCCGCGGGGCCTACGTCGTCGTCGAGCTCGACCCCACCGACCGCGGTGGCAACACGGTCGTCCGTTCCATGTGCGAGGGCTTCCTGTGCTCGGAGAAGGTCCGGGAGTCGCTGCCCACCCGGCTCGTCCAGCTCGGGGACGTCCACGGCTACGCGGCCGGCGGCGCGCCCGCGCCGCTGCTCGCCGCCGGGTCCGACGACGCGGTGCCGATGACCGAGGCGCCGCTCGACCTCGTCGCCGACGAGTTCCGCACCGACGTCATGCCCTTCCCCGGCGCGGACCTGCCGTACTCCTACCGCCTGCCGGACGACTACGACCCGGCACGCTCCTACCCGCTCGTCGTCGTCCTCCACGGCTGGGGCTCCGGCTTCGACGGGGAGAACCTCGGGGTCAACGTCGCCGTCGACATCATGGCCACCTCCTGGGCGCAGCCCGGGTGGACCGGCAGCGAGGAGGACGTCATCGTCCTGGCGCCGCAGAACGTCCGCGGCGACGACGAGGTGGAGTGGACCTCGGTGCGCGCGCTGCTCGAGCAGTTCACCGACGAGTACAGCGTCGACGCGGACCGCACCTACGTCACGACGTTCTCGTGGGGCTCGACCATCGCGTGGAACCTCATGGCGGACCAGCCCGAGCTCTTCGACGCGGCGCTCATCGTCTCCGGGTTCCCGGTGAGCGAGGAGCAGGCCGCGTCCATCGCCACCGCACGGACCCCGGTGTGGATCACCCACGCGACGAGCGACCCGGTCCTGCCCCCGACCTTTGGGCGGACCTCCGCGGAGCTGCTCCGCGCGGCGTACACCGACGCCGGTGCCACCGCCGCGGACGAGCTGGTGCGCTTCACCGAGTACGGCGACGACGCGTTCACCTACCCCGACTACCACGCGGCTACCGGCCCGACCTACAGCGACAGCTCGATCCTCCAGTGGGTGCTCGCGCAGGACCGCTCCCCCAACCGGATCGAGAGCGTCACCCCGGTCACCGAGGTGTCCTCCTTCGGGCAGCAGGTGACCGGCGTCGTGCTCGAGTACGCCGACGTCGTCGACCCCGCCGGGCTGAGCCCCGAGGACTTCACCGTCCGGGACACGTCGTACAACTTCCGGTTCACGGGCCTGGAGGAGCTGGAGAACCTCGTCGAGCGGGACGTCGCCGACGTCTACACGACCGACGACCCGGCCCGGCTCCTCGACGGCGACCGGCCCGAGGCCGTCGGCCGGTACGTCGTCCTCGACCTCGCGGACGACCCGAACGGCGGCTGGACCGTCATGGTGTCCCTGTGCCCGACCTTCCTGTGCTCGGTGAAGATCAACCCGGACCAGCCCACCGAGGTGGTCCAGTCGGGTGACGTGCACGACCCGAGCGGCGCCGTCATCTCCCGCGGCGACGCCGGCACGGCGTGGCCGCTGACCGAGCCGGCGATCAACCGCGAGGTCGACCAGTTCGTCCACGCGACCTTCGCGTCCGACGTCGACGGCGTGGAGGGTGACGACCTCACCGTCCGCTACGACTACCGCCTGCCCGACGGCTACGACCCGGCCCGGGAGTACCCGCTCGTCGTCGCCCTCTCCGGGCACGGGATGGGCTTCGACGGGCAGAACGAGCGGGTCCAGCTCGTCGCGGACATGCCGGCGACGGCGTGGTTCCAGGAGGAGTGGACCGGCACCGACGAGGACGTCATCGTCCTCGCCCCGCAGAACGCGCGCGTTGGCAAGGAGCTCGAGGCCGCGCAGGTGCTCCAGCTCCTCGAGGACTTCACCGGCCGCTTCTCGGTCGACGAGCGCCGGGTGTACGCGACGTCGGTGTCCTACGGCTCCCAGCTCATGTGGGAGATGTTCTCGACGCGGCCCGAGCTCTTCGCGGGCGGGCTGCTCACCGGCGGGTTCGCGGCGGACGAGGACGAGTACGCCCTCATCGCCGCGGCCGAGGTGCCGATGTGGATCACGCACGGTACGAGCGACCACCTGCTGCCGGTCGAGAACGCCGAGGGGGCCTACGACGCCCTCGTCGCGGCCTACCGCGACCGCGGCCTCAGCGAGGAGCGCATCGCCGAGCTGGCGCTGTGGACGGAGTACGGCGACGAGGCGTTCTCGCTGCCCGACTACCACCTCGCCTCGGCGCCGACGTACGAGGACAGCGCCACGCTCCAGTGGCTGCTCGCCCAGGTGCGCCCGGGCGCGGACGACGGCGAGGTGCCCGGCGAGGAGCCGACCGACGGCAGCGGCAGCGAGAGCCCGACGCCGGACGACGACGGGGCGGGCGAGGACAGGACTCCCGCCGGCTCCGGCGGCCGCCTCCCGACGACGGGTGTCCCGGCCGCGCCGGTCCTGGCCGCGCTTCTCCTGCTCGCCACCGGTGGCGCCGTCACTCTCGGCGCTCGGCGGCGCAGCACCAGCTGAGCCGCTCGGCACCCAGGCCCCGGGGCGGGGGGGGGCGGGCGGGGGGCGGGGGGGGGGGGCGGGGGGCCCGGGGGGGGGGGCCGCGGGGCGGCGGCCCCCCCCCCGCGCCGCCGCCCCCCCCCCCGCCCCCCCCCCCGCCCCGCCCGGGCCGGGGCCTGGTGCGCGCTCCGCGGCCCGCGCTCTGGGCCGCCGCGGACCTGCTACCGCTCGGCGCAGACGGTGAAGACGGCATCGATGATGTAGCGCTCGGCCACGTACCTGCTCTCGGTGTGCTCGAGCGGCCGGTCCTCCGTGTCGAGGATGACGCGCCGTTCGACGAGGAGCGCCGACCGCGTCGGCACGCCGAGGAGGCGCGCCTCGGCGGCCGTCGCCGTCCGGGCGGTGATCCGCGCGCGCGCGATCGCCGGCTCCCGTCCGAGCTCGCCCAGGGCGTCCTGGAGCGACCCGTTCTCCAGGTCCCGGGAGAGCACCGGTGCACACTCGAGGGGAAGCACGGCGGTCTCGATCGACATGGGGACACCGTCCGCCAGCCGTAGCCGCGAGATGCTCACGACCCGGCTGCCCGGGGCGAGCCGCAGCGCCTCGAGGTCGTCGGGGCTGCCGTCGACAAGCTCGGCCCTGAGCAGGCGCGAGGTCGCCGTCAGCCCACGCCTGCGCATGTCGCTGGAGAAGCTCGTGAGCGCCGACCCGTGCCGGCGGATCGGCGGGATGGCGATGTAGGTGCCCGAGCCACGACGCCGGTCCACCAGCCCGTCGCGCGCGAGGTTCTGGACCGCCTGGCGCGCGGTCATCCGGCTCACCCCGAACTGCTCGGCGAGCTCCGCCTCCGACGGCAACAGGTCACCCGGCATCCCACTGCGTACCCGGTCACGGAGCCATCCCTCGATCACCTCGTACCGGGCCGGCGCCGAATCCCGTTGCTGACCGGCCATGGGCACGAGCGTACCCGCGCACCCACGGGCGCGTAGTCGGCGGAGGTGTCCGTTTCGCCCGACTCGTTCACCTCTACCCCTTGACGACTTCAGTGACCTCCGTTACGTTTTCATGTACATACAGACGATGAATGTTGTCTATACAGATTCGCCTTCTTGCGATGACGCAGGCGTTTCACTGGTGGCCCCCGGAGCGGGTGGGCACACCAGACATCACACACACTGGGGGGATCCAGCGATGAGGCTGCCGAGAAGAACGTCCACGATCGCCGGC
Source organism: Georgenia satyanarayanai (assembly GCF_009193135.1). GTDB lineage: Bacteria > Actinomycetota > Actinomycetes > Actinomycetales > Actinomycetaceae > Oceanitalea > Oceanitalea satyanarayanai. Next base: position 85,052 of record NZ_VUKC01000004.1, on the reverse strand, counting down.
GCCGCCGTGCTCGCACTGGCCGCGAGCGCGTGCGGGTCGGACGACGGCGCGGGCGCAGGCACCGAGACCGACGGCGATGGTGAGGGCGGCTACGTCATCGGCGTGAGCAACACGCTCGCAGGCAACGGCTGGCGCGAGCAGATGGTGTGCTCCATCCAGGCCGAGGCGCTGGCGAGCGGCCAGGTCGACCGGGTGGTCGTCATGTCGGAGAACGCCGGACCCACCGAGCAGGTCCAGCACCTCCAGACCCTGATCTCCGAGGGGGTCGACGCGATCGTCGTCAACCCCTCCGACCCCGAGCAGCTCAACGGCATCATCGAGGAGGCGAGCGCCCAGGGCATCGTCGTCGTCGCGATCGACGCCGCTGTCACCAGCGAGGAGGCCTACGTCGTCACCAACGACCAGGTCGAGTGGGGCCGGATCGGCATGGAGTGGCTCGCCGAGGAGATCGGCGGGCAGGGCGAGGTCCTGTACATGCGCGGCATCGAGGGCGTGCAGTCCGACACCGACCGCCACGAGGGCGTGACCGCGGCGCTGGAGAGCTACCCCGGCATCGAGCTCACCACCGTGTGGAGCAGCTGGGACTACACGCTCGGCGGGGAGCTCGCCGTCCAGCAGTTCAGCGCCGGCGACTACGACGGCGTGTGGACCACCGGCGCCGACTACACCGTGGTCAACGGCATCGAGACGGCCGGCAAGGAGCTCGTCCCCGTCACCGGGCAGGACAGCAACGCCTTCGTCGGCCAGCTCATCGAGGGCGCACCGGGTGCCGTCGTGACCAACCCCGCCGTCATCGGCGCGGTGGGCACGAACGTCGCGCTGCAGGTGCTGAGCGGTGAGGACGTCGAGCGGATGACCATGCTCACGCCCGAGCTGTGGACCGCTGAGGACAGCGCCGACAGGCTCGACGCCGCCTACGACGAGGAGCGCGGACCGGACACGAGCGCAGCCGTCGAGATCGACTACCCGCTCGACATGACCCGCGAGCAGCTGTACGCCTGCGAGGGGCCCAGCGGTTCCTGACGGTCTCCGATAGGCGACGTGCCGGGGCGGACGCCCACCCCGGCACGGTCCGCCCTGAGCTGAGGAGCACGATGTCAGCTAATGCGTTGCTGGCCGCCCGCGGGGTGGCCAAGTCCTACGGCAGTGTCCTCGCCCTGAGGTCCGCCGACCTCACCGTCGGCCACGGCGAGGCCCACGCCCTCCTCGGGGCGAACGGCGCCGGCAAGTCCACCTTCGTCAAGACGCTCACCGGCGTCATCCGCCGGGACCGCGGCACCGTCACCCTCGACGGCGCCCCGGTCGACCTGCCGAGCCCTGCGCTCGGCTACACCCAGGGCATCGCCGCGGTCTTCCAGGACCCGGCGCTCGTCCCGGACCTCACGGTCCGTCACAACCTCAGGCTCACCGGCACCGACGCCGCCGTCGTCGAGGAGCACCTCGCGCGGCTGGAGATCGGGGGGCTGGACCTCGGTGAGCGGGTGCGCGACATCCCGCTGCCCTTCCTGCGGATGCTCGACCTGGCCCGGGCGCTGGCCCACCGGCCCAAGCTCCTCATCCTCGACGAGATCACCGCTGCCCTGCCGGCGGACCTCAGCGAGAAGGTCTTCACGGTGATGGCCGAGCAGACGCGCGGCGGCGGCTCGGTCCTGTTCATCTCCCACCGCCTGGAGGAGGTCATCGAGCACTGCGACATGTGCACGGTGTTCCGTGACGGCGGTGACGTCGCACGCTTCGCCCCCAAGGAGGGGCGGGAGAAGCGCATCGTCCAGTCCATGCTCGGCGAGCAGATGGGCGAGGAGTCGGCGGAGGGCCGCCGTGCCCGCGCCCAAGCCCCCCGAGAGGAGCCACGGCTCGTGGTCGAGGGGCTGAGCGCGGGCACGATGCTCCACGACGTGAGCTTTTCGGTGCGTCCGGGTGAGGTCCTCGGCCTCGTGGCCCTCGAGGGACAGGGTCAGGACACCCTGTTCGACGTCCTCGCCGGGGACCAGCGGCCCCGCTCCGGTGAGATCCGGGTGGACGGCAACGTCCTGGACGCCCGCCACCCGGCGGCCGCCATCCGCCAGGGGGTGGCCCTCGTCCCCGCGGACCGGTCCGCGGCCCTGCTGCCCAAGCGCTCCATCCGGGAGAACATCGCCCTGCCGTCACGGGCCCGGCTCTCCCGGTGGGGACCGATCTCGCGGGCCGCGGAGAACCGCGCGGTCGACGGCGCCGTCGCGCGCCTGTCCATCGACACGCGCGCCGCCTCCCAGGCCCGCCGCCTGTCCGGTGGCAACCAGCAGAAGCTCACCATCGGACGCTGGCTCGCCGAGGGCTTCGGCACGCTCCTGCTCTTCGACCCCACCCGCGGGATCGACGTCGGGACCAAGCGCCAGATCTACGAGCTCATCCGCGAGGTCGCCGAGTCCGGCGCCGCCGTCGTCATGTACACGAGCGAGCTGCGGGAGATCGACTTCGTCTGCGACCGGGCCCTGGCGATCTACCGCGGCACGGTCGTCGCGGAGCTCGCCGCCGACGCCGGGGAGGAAGCCATGCTCCACGCCGCCCACGGACTGCAGGCGACGGAGGTGAGGACCTCGTGACCACGGTGACGACGGCGCCCGAGCCGACGAGCCGGGCGGCCCGCTTCCGCCAGCAGAACGGCTGGGTGGTGGGTGTCGCGGTGCTCCTGCTCGTGATGATCCTCGTGCGCTACACCCAGGTCGAGAACTTCGGCGGCTTCGAGCTGCGCGCCCTGACGGCCGGCAGCCTCATGCTCGCCCTCCTCGCCCTGGCGCAGGGGGTGGTCGTCATCTCCGGTGGCATCAACCTCGCCGTGGGGGCGCTCATGGTCCTCGCGAACTGCGTCTCGGCGTGGCTCATGGAGGACGCGTCCTTCGGCGCGAGCATCGCCGTCGCGCTCGGCACCGTCGTCGGGATCGCGCTGCTCTCCGGGCTCATGGGCTGGGTCATCACGGTGTCCGGACTGCCCGACATCGTCGTCACCCTCGCCCTGCACTTCGCCTTCGTCGGGCTGGCGCTGCTCATCCTCGGCGGGCCGGGCGGCGCGGCCAACCCCGAGCTGTCCCGGCTCATCGTCGGCGGCTTCTCCAACCCGTGGCCCTCGCTGCTGTGGCTCACCGTCATCTTCTGCCTCGTGTGGATTCCGTTCCGGCGCAGCCGCGCGGGCATCGCGACCTACGCGATCGGCAGCGACCGCCAGGCGGCGTTCCTCGCGGGGGTCGTCGTCAGACGTACCCGGGTGCAGGCCTACGTCGTCTCGGGCGTCTTCGCCGGTCTCGCCGGCCTCGTGACGACGGCGCTGCTCGGCAGCGGCAGCCCCCAGGAGTCGATCGCGCTCGGCGCGCTCCTCGGCTCGGTGGCCGCCGTCGTCCTCGGTGGCGTCGCCCTGTCCGGTGGACGCGGCCAGCTGCTCGGCCCCGTCCTGGCGGCCTTCGTGCTCACCCTCATCCCGCCGATCCTCCTGAGCATGGGGATCAACCCGAACGTCGCCGTGCTGCTCGAGGGCCTCGTCATCATCGGCGTGGTCATGCTCGGCGGCCTGCTCGAGCTCCGCAGGAGGACCCGATGAGCACCACGACCGCCCCTCCCCCGGTGCGCAGCGCCCGGGTCCGCACCACCCTCACCGAGCGACCGGTCATCGTCCTCGGCGTCGTGTTCGTCATCTTCTACGTCGCCACCGGCCTGCTCGACCCGAGCCTCTTCACCAGCGGTGGACTGCGCTCGATCCTGCTCCTCGCGTGCCCGCTGGCGATCTTCGCGGCCGGCCAGACGATCGCCTTCCTCACCGGGGGCATCGACCTGTCCGTGACGATGGTGGCCAACTTCGCGGCCTATGTCGCCGCCACGCAGAGCGGCGCCGGGCCGCTCCAGGCGATCGCGCTCGCTCTTGCCGTCGGTGCGGCCGCCGGCTTCGTCAACGGCGTCGGTGTGGGCGTCTTCCGGGTCCACCCGCTCATCATGACGATCGGGATGTCCAGCGTCCTGCTCGGCGTCGTGTCGGTGGGCCTGGCCAGCGGCGGCTTCCTCACCGGCGCCGCGTCGGTGCTGCCCGTCCTCAGCACGGTCGGCGGCGGGACGCTCATCGGGCCGATCCCGCTCAACGTCGTCGTCTGGGCCGCCGTCGCCGTCGTCCTCCTCCTCGGCCTGTCGCGGACCGGGCTGGGACGCAACATCTACGCCGTCGGGGACAACCCGGTCGCGTGCCGCCTGTCCGGCGTCAAGGTGTGGCAGGTCCTCATCGCCACCTACGTCATCGTCGGCGTCCTCGGCGCGATCGCTGGACTGCTCATCTCGGGCAGCAGCGGGTCGGTGGGACCGAGCCAGACGAACTCCTTCCTCCTGCCGAGCATCGCCGCGGCCGTCATCGGCGGCACCTCGATCCTCGGCGGGTCCGGCGGCTACGGCGGCACCATCGTCGGCGCCCTCGTCCTCACCGTCCTCAACCGCCTGCTCCTCACGCTCGGCGTGGGCCAGGCCGTCCAGCAGATCGTCTACGGCGTCATCGTCCTCGGTCTCGCCTGGGTCTACGTCGCCGTCTCCGGGCAGCGCAGCGACTGACCACGAACCAGAGGGGGGATTCACTGACCGGTCGAGCTCACGCGCGCCCTTCGGGCCCGCCGACGACACCGGCTCCGCCACGGGGCCGCTTCAACGAGGGAAGGTTCACGTGACAGCACACCGCATCGCCATGCTCGGCACCGGCCTCATCGGTGACTTCTACACCGCCGCGCTCAACCGCGGGCGGAACCGGGACACCGTCGAGCTCATCTACTCACGCAGCGAGGAGCGCGGCGCCGCGTTCCGGGAGCGCTGGGGCATCCCCCGGTCCACCACCTCCCTGGAGGCCGCCTGCTCGGACCCCGACATCGACACGGTGGTCATCGGGCTGCCCAACGACATGCACGAGGTGGCCGTGCGCCTGGCCGCGGAGAACGGCAAGGCCGTCCTGTGCACCAAGCCGTTGGGGCGTACCGCCGCCGAGGCCAAGCGCATGCTCGACATCGTCGAGTCGCACGGGGTGTTCGCCGGCTACCTCGAGGACCTCGTCTACACCCCCAAGACCCTCGCCGCGGTGAGGTCCGTCCAGGACGGGGCGCTCGGTGACGTCCTGTGGGTGCGGTCCCGGGAGACGCACCCCGGTCCGCACAGCGCGTGGTTCTGGGACGAGAAGAAGGCGGGCGGCGGCGTCATCGTCGACCTCGGCTGCCACTGCATCGCCGTGTGCCGCAACTTCGTCGGCAAGGGCAACCGCCCCGTCGAGGTCTTCTGCTGGAAGGACACCCTGGTCCACCCCATCACCGCGGACGACCACGCGATCGCCCTCATCCGCTTCGAGTCCGGCGCCATCGGCCAGTTCGAGGTGTCCTGGGCCTTTCGCGGCGGGCTCGACCTGCGCGACGAGGTGGCCGGGACCGAGGGGACGATCTGGCTCAACCACTTCCTGCGGACCGGCTTCGACATGTACACGAGCGGCGCGGCCGACGGGTACGTCGCGGAGAAGGCCGAGTCGACGAGCGGGTGGCTCTTCCCCGTCGCCGACGAGGTGACCGAGCTCGGCTACCTCGACATGTTCAGCGACATGTTCGACGCGATGGACACCGGCCGCGCGCCTCAGGAGAGCTTCTACGACGGCTACATCGTCAACGCGATCATCGACGCCTGCTACGCCTCCGCCGAACGCGGCGCGTGGCACCCGGTGGACATCGCGGACTGGCGCGGCGGCACGACCCCGCGCATCACCAAGAACCCCGAGCTCCACGACGGCCACCCGGTCATCAAGCGGGAGCTCCTGCCCGACGGGCGCAGCAAGGTCCTGTTCCAGGACCGCGAGACGGGGGAGATCCGGGAGCTGGTCGCTCAGCCCAGCTGAGCGACCGGTCCGCTGACTGGCCGGCACGGTCACCGTGCCGGCCCGTCGGCCACACCCACGCGACGTCGTCGTCGCGTGCTTCGGCGACCTCACGCACGGGGCCGCCCAGCCTTGCCTACTCAGAGTGGAGGGGTCATGAGTAAGCGTTCCATAGCGGGAGTGTTGTCATTTCCGTTGCTCATGTCGTTGTTGTTGACCACACCCGTCGGCGCGCAGCCGACCGACGCGCCGGAGGACGGCGCAGCACCAGCATCGTTCGCGGAGGCGTCCGCGACCGACGAGTTCGAGAAGGTGCGGGTCGCGTCCGTGCCGCAACCGATGACGATGGACATCGCCCCGGACGGTCGGATCTTCACGACCAGCCGTGACGGCGTCGTCCGCGTCTACGACCCGGGCACGGAGGAGGTGACGGTCGCCGCGGAGCTGAGCGTCTACGACGACCACCCGCTGCCCTCGCGCCCGGACATCGAGGGCTCGAAGAACCAGGAGGGCGGCCTCCTCGGGCTCGCCCTGGACCCGCAGTTCGAGGACAACGGGTGGGTGTACGCCTTCTACACGAGCCGGGAGGACGACCACAACGTCCTCGCCCGGTTCGACACCGAGGGCGACACGATCGACGTCGCCTCGGAGGACGTGCTCCTCACGGTCCCGTACGAGAAGACCAACTGCTGCCACCTGGGCGGTGACATCGACTTCGACTCCGCGGGCAACCTGTACCTCAGCACCGGTGACGAGGGCACACCCGACCTCAACGACCAGTACTCCCCGATCGACTCGCGCCCCACGCACTGGTACAACGACGACCGCCGCACCTCGGGCAACACCAACGACCTGCGCGGCAAGATCCTGCGGATCACGCCGCAGCCCGACGGCACGTACACGGTCCCGGAGGACAACCTCTTCCCAGCCGACGAGTACGACGGCGAGCTGACGCGGCCGGAGATCTACGCGATGGGGTTCCGCAACCCCTTCCGCATCTCCATCGACCCGGCGACCGACCGCCTCCACATCGGCAACTACGGCCCCGACCGGCTCGGTGAGTGGACCGAGCGCGGCCCGTGGGGCTTCGACCAGTACATGGTCACCTCCGAGCCGGCGAACTTCGGGTACCCGTTCTGCATCGGGAACAACTACCCCTACCGGCCGTGGGACTACGTCACCAACGAGCCGCTCGGGGACTTCTACGACTGCGAGAACGGCCCGGTCAACGACTCCCCGAACAACACCGGGCTCGAGCAGCTGCCGCCGGTCAAGCCCGCGACGATCTACTACCCGCGCAGCTGGGCGAACTGGCCCGAGACCTGGGTCGGCATGCCCGACGGCCAGGTCAACCCGATCCCCGAGCCCTTCCTCGACATGGGGTCGGGCGCGGGCGGCCCGATGTCGGGCCCGGTCTACCGCTTCGACGAGTCCCTCGACTCGGACACGAAGTTCCCCGAGCACTACGACGGGCGCTGGTTCCTCCTCGACTACCACCGCGGCCACATCAAGACGGCCGAGCTCGGTGAGGACGAGGAGATCACCGCGATCGACGACTTCATGCCCGGCGAGTACTGGGCGGGTCTCATGGACGGCCAGTTCGGGCCGGACGGCTCGCTCTACGTCCTCGAGGGCGGCGGCTTCGGTGACAACGCGAACCAGGCGCTCTACCGGGTCGACCACGTCGCCGGCAGCGAGGAGCCCGAGCCCGGGCAGTGCGTGGCCGACGGCTTCGAGGGCACCGACCTCGACCGCGAGCGCTGGTCGACCATCGTGCGGGAGAACACCGACGGCTACCGCCAGGCAGACGGCGCGCTGGAGATCGACATGCTCCAGGGCGACATGATCAGCAACCACCTGAGCGGCAACATCGTCACCGACGCGCAGAACCTCGTCCTCACCGACATGCCCGAGGGACGGTGGACCTCGGAGGTGACCGTCGACATGCCGGCGGGCGCGACCAACCACGACCAGGCCGGCTTCATCGTCTACGACGACGACGAGAACTTCACCAAGCTCGCGTACTTCCCGCCCTACGGCTCCAGCACCGACGGCCGGTTCGAGTACCTCTACCACCAGGACGGGGAGATCCGGTACCAGGGCGGTGTCGACAACCCCACGGTGGTCGACGCACCGCGCACCGTCACGCTGCGCCTGACGAGCGACGGCGAGAACGTCGCCGCCGCGTACTCCCGCGACGGCAGCGCGTGGGTGAACGTCGGACGCCCCGCGCCGGTCGCGAGCTACGACACGCCGCAGCTCGGCTTCTTCGCCGTGCACGGCCCGGACGAGATCGCCGAGCCGCTCACCGCGACGTTCCGCGACTTCTCGCTGTGCGAGACGGCGAACCCGGGTGAGCCGGTGTGCGCGGCTCCGGAGCCGGACCCGGGCTCCCGGGTGCTGTGGGACGGCGCGACGCTGGACGGCTGGCGACAGGCCGGACCCGGTGGGTTCGCCGTCGTCCCGGACGAGGACCGTGACGGGACGTGTGCCCTGGAGACCGTCGGTGACCCCGAGGGTCTGGGCATGCTGTGGTTCGACGAGGAGTTCGAGTCCTACCGGCTGCACGTGGGCTTCAAGGCCGTGACCGAGGCCGACAACTCCGGTGTCTTCTTCGGGTTCCCCGACCCGGGCGACGACCCGTGGGTCGGGGTGCGCCAGGGCTACGAGATCAACATCGACGACACGGGCGGCAGCCCGAACGCCGCCGACAGCTCGAAGACCGGCTCGATCTACACCTACCAGGCACCCACGTCCTTCCCGACGGTGGCGGGTGAGTGGAACGAGATGGTCATCGAGGTCGACGACCCGATGGTCAAGGTGTGGATCAACGACGTCCTCGTCAACGAGTACGAGGACCCGGGCGACCTGGGCCGGGACCTCTCCTCGGGGTACATCGGCATCCAGAACAACCGGGTCGAGGACAACGTGTTCTTCCGGGACATCTGGGTGGAGGAGCTCGGCGCCGGCACCTGCCCGGACGCGCAGACGCCGCCCGAGGGCTACGTCTCGCTCTTCGACGGCGAGAGCCTCGAGGGGTGGACGCAGGCGGGCCCCGGGGGCTTCGACGTCAGCGACTGCGGCCTGCTCCAGCCCTACGGCGGCATGGGCCTGCTCTGGTACGACCAGCAGACCTACGAGGACTTCTCGATGCGCGTGGACTTCCGCGTGCAGGACCCCGCCGACAACTCCGGCGTCTTCGTCCGCTTCCCGGACCCGGAGGGTGACCCGTGGGGCCCGGTGGACGAGGGGTACGAGATCCAGATCTACGAGGCCACCGACGACCCGCTGGGCCGGACCGGCGCGGTCTACACCTTCGCCGGGGCCGACCCGCTCGCCACCAACCCGGTCGGCGAGTGGAACACCATGGAGATCGAGGCCGTCGGTCAGGACTACCGGGTGACGGTCAACGGGGTGGAGGTCGCGACCTACACCGGTGACGGCAGCCGCGGTCTCGAGGGCTTCGTCGGGCTGCAGAACCACTCCTCCGGCCAGGCGGCCGGGGAGTCGGTCGAGTTCCGCAACGTGTGGATCAAGGACCTCACCGAGGCGCCGGAGCTCACGGTCGAGGCGTCGCTGTCGCCCGGGGAGCCGGACGGCAACCCGCCCTGGTACGTCTCCCCCGTCACGCTCACCCTCGAGTCGAACGACCCGGCGGCCGAGCTGCAGTGGCGCCCGCGCACCGACGAGTCGCAGTGGCGGACGTGGACCGAGCCGGTCACCTTCGACGAGGACGGCGTCTACAACATCGACTACCGCGCCGTGCTCGACGGCGGTGGCGGCGAGCCGAGCGAGAAGGAGATCCTCGTCGGCAGCGGCGGCTTCGGGTTCAGCGAGACGGAGTTCTCCGTCGAGCAGGGGGACACGGTCAAGTTCCAGTACGTGCCCGGCTACCCGCACGACGTCGTCATCACCGACGACGAGGCCACCGTGCTGGCGTCCCGTCCGGAGGCCTCGGACTGGGAGGACGACCCGTTCTACTTCGAGGCGACCGAGGTGGGGACGTTCTACGTCTACTGCACGCCGCACGCGTCCCTCATCGACCCCGACGACCCGACGACGTGGCGGGGCATGGTCGCGACGTTCGAGGTCACGCCGGCCGAGGGCGCGGGCGGCGGGGCAGAGACGGGCATCTCGGAGATCGAGTTCCTCATCGACCAGACACCCGCCGTCACCGAGGCCACCCTCGAGGGCGAGCAGGGCGGCGACGCCTACACCGGCGAGGTCACCCTGGGCCTGGCGGCCCGGGATGCCACGTCCGGCGTCGCGCAGACGCACTGGCGGCTCGCCGGCGAGGAGGAGCACAGCACCTACAGCGGCCCGCTGAGCTTCACCGAGGAGGGCGCGTACTCGGTCGAGTTCCGCTCCTCCGACGTCGCCGGCAACGTCGAGGACTGGCAGACGGTCGAGTTCACCATCACCGGCGAGCAGCCGGGCGAGTGCCCCGACCCGGACGGCCGGGAGACCGTGGTCATCGGCGGAGTCGACAGCCGGGTCCCGAACTACGAGCTGGACGACGGCTGCACGGTGAACGACCTCATCGACGACGGGGACGGGTGGGCGAGCTCCGGCGCGTTCGTCCGGTACGTCGGTGACGTGGCCGCCGACCTGACGGCCGACGGCGTCCTCAGCGTGCGCGAGCGCGACGCGATCGTGCGGGCTGCCGCTCGCAGCGAGGTGGGCCGGGTCGCGGGCCGGGAGGCGGTGACCCTGCAGAGCATCCGCTGAGGTGAGGGGGCCTCCGGGTCGTGGCCGGTGTACCGGTCACGCCCGGGGGCTCCCCGCTGCCCGGCGCCGGCGACGCCTCAGTACACGATCCCGAACACCCACACGGCGAGGGTCATCGCGGTGAGCGTGATGAGGACGACGCCGATGAGGTTGAGCCAGATGCCACCCTTCATCATCTGCGGGATGGTGACGTAGCCCGAGCCGTAGGCGATCGCATTGGGCGGGGTGGCGACCGGCAGCATGAACGCGCAGGTCGCGGCGATGGCCACCGGGATCGTGGCGAGCAGGACCGGCATGTCGATGCCGATCGCCAGGCCACCCACGACGGGCAGGAAGGTCGCCGCCGTCGCCGTGTTCGAGGTGAGCTCGGTGAGGAAGATGACCAGCGCGACGAGCACGACCACCACGAGGACGACCGGCGCCCCACCCAGCGCCTCCGCCTGCTCACCGATCCAGGCCGTCAGCCCGCTCGAGCCGAACTGCGAGGACAGCGCGAGCCCGCCGCCGAAGAGGAGCAGCACGCCCCAGGGCAGCTTGACCGCACTCTCCCAGTCGAGCAGCCGCACGCCGCGGCCACTGCCGGAGGGGCACAGGAACAGGAGCAGCCCGATAGCCATCGCGATGCCGGCGTCGGAGATGAAGGGCTCGTCGAGGACGAGCGGGATCGCCACCCACGACGCTGCCGCCAGGACGAACAGCGCCAGGACCCGCTTCTCACCGCTGGACATCGGTCCGAGCTTGGCCAGCTCCTCGTTCATGAGGTCGCGGCCCCCGGGGATCTCCGTGATCTCCGGCTTGAAGAGCACCTTGGTGAGGACGAACCAGCAGATCGTGAGGAAGACGACCGCGAGCGGCAGACCGACCAGCATCCACTGCCCGAAGCCGATCTGGATGTCGTGGTTGTCCGCGAGGTAGCCGACCAGCAGCGTGTTGGGCGGCGTGCCGATGATGGTGGAGAGCGAGCCGATCGAGGCGGCGTAGGCGATGCCGAGCATGAGCGCGGTGCCGAACGTCGACTCGATGACGTGCTCCTTGACCTCCTCGGACTGCAGGTCCGTCTCACCGGCACCCGGCCCGCCGGCCGGGGCGCCCTTGAGGTTGGCGACGAGCAGGAGCACCGAGACGCCGATCGGCAGCATCATGACGGCGGTCGCGGTGTTGGACACCCACATGGACAGGAACGCGGTCGCGACCATGAAGCCGGCCACGACCATCGACGGGCTCGTCCCCATCGCCCGCACGGTGACCAGGGCGATGCGCCGGTGCAGGTTCCACCGCTGCATCGCGAGGGCGAGGAGGAAGCCGCCCATGAAGAGGAAGATGATGTTGTTGCCGTAGGAGGCGCCCACCTGGTCGACGGTGACCGGACTGGTGGTCCCGTCCTCGGCCGTCGTCTCGTTGAAGATGGGGAAGACGACGAGCGGGACGAGCGCCGTCGCCGGGATCGGGATCGCCTCGGTCATCCACCACAGGCCCATGAGGACGGCGGTGGCGGCGGTGACGCGGGCGGAGACGGCGAGGTCGTCGGGGAGCAGGAGGAACACGAGGAGGCCACCGCCGAGCCCGGCCGCCAGGCCGAGGAGACGGTTGCGCCAGGTGGTCCGCCTGAGCGGCTCGGCGCGCTCACCCGGGGAGCGGCCGCCCTCGTCGTCGCCGCTGCGTGGGCGCGGTGAGTAGTCGCGCAGGTGGTCGCCCGGCACGGGTCGCTGGGTCATGACTGGCCCCCTTGTCAGTGTGTGCTGTGCCAGACGCTAGTTCCTCCCACCGACACCGGCGCGGCGGCCGCGCTGGGCGTGTCAGCCGAGCTCGACGACGACGTCGGCACGCCGGCGCGTCGCGGCGATGACCTCGGCGTTGCGCTGGTCGGAGCCGAGCGAACGTTCGCGGGCCTCCTCCGGCGACCGGCCGTAGGCCTCGTGCCGGGCGATGAGCCTCGCGATGCGCACGTCCTCCGGTGGCTCGACGTACCAGCTCTCGTCGAGCAGCGGTCCCACCTCGGCCCAGTCGCCGTCCGCGACGAGGAGGTAGTTGCCCTCGGTGACGACGAGGGGCACCTCGCGCGGCACCGGGACCGCGCAGGCGATCGGTTCCTCGAGGGACCGGTCGAAGACCGGCGCGTAGACCGTCCGCTCGTCGGCCGCGCGCAGCCGGCGCAGCAGGGCGACATAGCCGAGCGCGTCGAAGGTGTCCGGTGCCCCCTTCCGCTCGCGGCGGTCCAGGCGTACGAGCTCGGCCTGGGCGAGGTGAAACCCGTCCATCCCCACGAGGCACGCCTCGTCACCGAGCGCGTCGACGACGGCGTGAGCCAGGGTCGACTTGCCGGCACCCGGCGCCCCCGTGATCCCGAGGATGCGCCGTCCGCCCCGGTCGATGACCGCCCGGACCCGCTCGAGCAGCTCGGCGGTGAGAACCTCCGGAGGAGGTACGGGGGCCCCGGTCACGCGGAGCCGCCCCTGCCCGCGGCCGCCTCGGTCGCGCCCGTCATGATCTCCACGACCTCCCTCATCGAGCTCTCCCCCGGCCGCACGACGGCGGCGCGACGACCGAGCCGGTGGATGTGGATCCGGTCGGCGATCTCGAACACCTGGGGCATGTTGTGGGAGATGAGGACGACGGGCAGCCCACGGTCGCGGATGCGCCGGATGAGGTCGAGGACCATCCCGGACTCGCGCACGCCGAGCGCGGCGGTCGGCTCGTCCATGATGACGAGCCGGGTGCCGAAGGCCGCGGCGCGCGCCACCGCCACGCTCTGGCGCTGACCGCCGGACAGCGTCTCCACGGGCTGCCGGACGTCCGGTATCCGCACCCCGAGCGCGTCGAGCTGCCGCTTCGCCTCGGTCCGCATCGCGCCTGCGTCGAGGACCCGGAAGAGCCGGCCGGCGATCCCCGGGCGGCGTAGCTCCCGCCCGAGGAACAGGTTGGTGGCGATGTCGAGCGCCGGCGCCACCGCGAGGTCCTGGTAGACCGTCTCGATCCCCCGATGCCGTGCCTCGAGCGGGGAACGGAACGTCACCGGTTCGCCGTTCATCCGGATCTCGCCCGCGTCCGGGACGAGCGCGCCGGAGAGCGCCTTGATGAGCGTCGACTTGCCTGCGCCGTTGTCCCCGACGACGGCGAGCACCTCCCCGGCGCGGAGCTCGAAGTCGGCCTCGGACATGGCCCGGACGTGCCCGTAGGACTTGCTCAGGGCGCGTCCCTCGAGGACGGGGACGCCGTCGTCGTTCATCGGGCGGCCCTCCGGCGGGAGATCTGGTCCAGGGAGACGGCGACGATGACGAGGACGCCGGTGGCGACGTCCTGGTAGAGGTTGTCGATCCCGGCCTGCGTGAGGCCGGAGCGCAGGACACCGACGACGAGGGTCCCGATGAGCGTGCCGATGACGCTGCCCCGGCCGCCGAACAGGCTCGTCCCCCCGATGACGACGGCGGTGATGCTGTCGAGGTTGCCGGTCTGGTAGGCGTTCGGGTCTGCGTTGGGGATGCGGCCGAGCGCCTGCCACGCCGCGATGCCGTAGAGCGCCCCGGCGGCGACGTAGACCGACAGCACGGTGCGCCGCGTGTTGATCCCGGTGAGCCGGGCCGCCTCGGGAGCGTTGCCGACCGCGTACACGTGCCGCCCCCACGCGGTGCGGCCGAGCATGAACCAGAAGAGCGCGAAGAGCGCGAGCAGGAGGAAGGAGCCCCAGGTGATGCGCACGCCCGCGACCGTCGTCCCCTCCCCCCAGATCCGCAGCAGCCGGTCCGCCACCGGGTAGCTGCGTGACTCGGCGTAGAGGCGAGCGAGGGCGTACGTCACGGTGAGGATCCCGAGGGTGACGATGAACGGCGGCAACCCGAGGCGGGTGACGAGCAGGCCGCTGACCGTGCCGAGGAGCATGGTGATCGCCAGGCCGAGCACGAGCGCGAGCAGCGGGTCCCCGCCGTTGACCACGTGCTTGGCCATGACGATCGTGCCGAGCACCGCGATCGCGCCGTTGGCGAGGTCGATGCCGGCGGTGAGGATGATGAGCGTCTGCCCCAGGGCCAGCGTCCCGATGACGATGGACTGCTGGAGGATGAGGGAGGCGTTGCCGACGGTGGCGAAGGTGTCGGTCGTCAGGGTGAAGACGACGATCGCGATGACGAGCGCCCCCAGCGGCCCGATGACCGGGTTGCGCAGCGCACGGCCCAGCCGCTCGCGCCGGACGACGGCCGCCGGTGCCGCCGCTGCGCCGGACTCACTCGTCGCTGACATGGTTCTCCGTCCCTGCGTCGACCGGTCGGCTCAGCCCCAGCAGTTCTCGAGTCCCCACTCGGTCGTCTCGGAGTCGATGCCGTCGACCGGGTTGTCGGTGATGACGACGCTGCCGGTGTCGACGAACCCGGACGGCGGCTCACCGCCGCCCGCCGCCTCGATGATCGCGTCCATTCCCTGCCGGACCATCTCGGCGGGGAACTGCATGACCGTCGCCGCGTACCGCCCGTCGGCGACGTCCTGCACGCCCTGGCAGCCCCCGTCGATGGACCCGATGACCACCTGGTCCGCGAGGCCCTGCGCCTCGAGGGCCGCGTAGGCGCCGCGGGCGGCGGGCTCGTTGATCGTGTACACGGCGTTGACGTCGGGGTTGCGCTGGAGGAGGTTCTCCATCGCGGTCTGGGCGTTGTTCTGGTCGCCCTGGGTGTTCTCCATGCCGAGGATCGCAGGGTCGCCCTCCTCGATGCCGAAGCCGGCGAGGAACCCGTCGTGCCGGAACGTGTCGACGGTGCCGCCGGCCGTGCCGTCGAGCATGATGAGCGCCGGCTCCTCGTCCCCGAGCGCCGCCCGGACGTAGGCACCCTGGAGACGGCCGGCCTCGAGGTTGTCGGTCGCGAAGGTCGCGTCGACGGCGTCCTCCGGGTCGGTCGCCGTGTCGAGCGCGATGACGACGATCCCCTGGGCGCGGGCCTGCTCGATCGCGCCGAGCACGCCGGTGGAGTTGTTCGGGGTGATCATGATGCCGTCGACGCCCCGGGCGATGAGGTCCTCCATCGCCTGGACCTGGCCTTCGTTGTCGCCGTCGAACGCGCCGGCCAGCGCGGTGAGCTCCACGCCCTGCTCGCCGGCGTACTCGGCGGCGACCTCGCGCATCGTGACGAAGAACGGGTTGGTCTCGGTCTTGGTGATGAGGCCGATGCTCACGCCCTCACCGCCACCTCCACCGCCGCCGGTGGTGGTCTCCCCACCGTCCGGCTCGGCGTCGGAGCCGCAGGCGGCGGCCGCGAGCAGCAGCGTGGTGGCGGTCAGCGCCAGCACGCGCCGCCCGCCCTGCCCGGATGTCATTCGGATGGTCTTCACGGCACGCCCCTTCGCGTCCAGTGTGGTGCACGTCACATCCACGTGTCGTGAGTGAACCAGCGCGGCGCGTGCGTGGCAAGCACCTGGGCGGTTCGTCACCGGTGTGAGACCTTCCGCTGCCGCGGCGCGTGTGCCACGGCCCTACAGTGGCCCGATGCCCGTCTCGCAGACCGCCGCGTGTCTGCGACCGCAGGACCCGCAGTACCGCCGGGCCCTGCTCGCGCTCGGCGCCACGGGTGTCGCAGCCTTCGCGATGGTCTACGTCGTCCAGCCGCTGCTCCCGCTCGTCTCCGCCGAGCTCACGGTGAACGCCGCCCGGGCGAGCCTCCTCGTCTCGGCGTCCACCCTGGGCATCGCCGTCGCCGTGCTCCCGCTCGCCCGCCTGTCGGAACGGGTCGGGAGGGGACGGACGATGGTGCTGGGGCTCGCGGGCGCCGTCGTCGCCGGGGTCGTTGCGGCACTCGCACCGACGTTCGCGCTCATGCTCGCCGCCCGCGCCGTCCAGGGCGCAGCGATGGCGGCGGTGCCGGCGGCGGCGCTGGCGTGGGTGACGGAGAACGTCGCGCCCGGCTGGGTGACGCGCGTGGCGGGGCTGTACGTCGCGGGCACGACGGTCGGCGGGATGGGCGGGCGCGTGGCCGGCGGTGTCGTCGCCGACGTGACGACGTGGCGCACCGCGATGCTCGTCGTGGCTCTCGCCGGCGCCGGCCTCACGGCGGCCGCTGCGCTGCTCCTTCCCCGCACCTCACCCGCTCCCGCCCGCGCGGACCGCAGCGCCCGCCCCGACGGCGCCCGGGCGGCCCGCATCCGCGTCTACCTGCTCGGCGGGCTCGGGATGGCGATGTTCGTCGGGATCTACAACGTCATCGCCTACCGCACCCACGCACCGCCCTTCCTCCTCGGGACGGGGCTGGGCTCGATGTTCTACCTCACCTACCTCGCGGGGACGGCGACGTCGTCGCTCGCCGGGCGTCTGGAGCGGCGCGTCGGCCTGCGGACAACGGCGCTGACCGGGCTGGCGGCGTGCGCCGCCGGCGTGGCGCTCACCGTGCCCGACTCGCTGGTGCTCGTGTGGGTGGGGCTCGCGGTGGTGGCGGCGGGCTTCTTCATGGTGCACGCGGTGGCCTCGGCCGCGTCGGCCCGCCTGAGCCCGCGGCCCTCCGACGGCTCGGGGACCTACACGCTGGCGTACTACGCCGGCTCCTCGGTGGGCGGGGTGCTGCTGGGGCAGGCGTGGGAGGTGGGCGCGTGGGGCGCGACGGCGGTCGCGGCCGTGGCGATCATCGCGCTGGCCGCCGTCGTCGGGGCGGGACTGCCCCGCGCCGTCCGGCGCTGATCAGCCCTTCGGCAGCTCCATCTTCTTGCGTCGGCGCAGGTGGCCGCCGCCGTAGAGCGCCCAGAGGATGAGCACCGGCTGGAAGAACAGCCGCCCGAGGCGCTTCTCGTCGGTGTCGAGCCCGAAGCCGTCCTTGCCCTCGAGGTACTGGGCGATGTTGCCGGGGAAGATCACGACGAAGAACAGCGCGAGGACCACCCCGATGACGCGCTTGTGCTTCGGCAGGGCGATGAACGCCGCCCCGAGCGCGATCTCGACGACGCCGGACGCGAGGACGGTGACGTCCTTGTCGATCGGGAACCAGCTCGGGACCTGCGCCTGGAACTCCTCGCGCTGGACCGTCAGGTGCCCGACGCCCGCGCCGACCATGGCGACGCCCAGGGCGAGCCGGGCGACGGTGCGCAGCGCGGACATCACTCCATCCGCTCGAGGACGAACACGGGGATCTCGCGGTCGGTCCGCTCCTGGTAGTCGGCGTAGGGCGGGTAGGCCTCGACGCAGCGGGCCCACCACTCCTCCTTCTCCGTCCCGGTCACCTCGCGCGCGTGCATGTCCCACTTCTCCGCGCCGTCCTGCAGCTCGACGTGCGGGTCGGCGACGACGTTGAAGTACCAGACGGGGTGCTTCGGCGCGCCGCCCAGGGAGGCGACGACGGCGTAGACGCCCTCGTGCTCCACGCGCATGAGCGGCGTCTTGCGCAGCTTGCCGGACTTGGCGCCGCGGCTGGTGAGGATGACGACGGGCCGCCCGCCGAGGGTGTTGCCCTCCTGGCCGTTGGTCCGCTCGAAGAGCTCGACCTGGTTGCGCGCACGGTCGCTGGGGCTGGGGGCGTACTCACCTTCAAGGGGCATGGGAACTGTCTACACGAGCGGGTGCCGCCTCGCAGCGCGCGGTCGAGTCCGTTCCGATTGTCAGAGCCTCCCGGCATAGTGGTGCTCGATGCGCCACATCGACGACACCGAGCGCCGCAGCCGGCTCGCGGTCCGCCACGGCCTGCACCCGGCACACCGCCTCGCCGACCCCGTCGCGGCGACGCGCGCGATGACGGTCCTCCACGCCACCGAGCCCCCGACCGTCCACCTCGCCGTCGCCGCCCGCACCGAGGGGGTCTCCCCCGAGGACGTCGACCGCGCCCTCTACGAGGACCGCAGCCTCGTCAAGCAGCTCTCGATGCGCCGCACGCTCTTCGTCTACCCCCGCGACCTCCTGCCCGCCGCACTCGGCAGCGCCTCCGCCCGCGTCGCCGCGGAGCAGCGCCGCATCATCGCGCGTGACGTGGAGCAGCACGGCGTGACCGACGACGGCGCCGCCTGGCTCGACGCGGCCGCGAGCGCCGTCCTGGCCCGTCTCGCCGCGTCCGGACCGCTGTCCGCCCGCGAGCTGCGCGAGGCGCTCCCGGAGCTGACCGGCCAGATCACCGCCAACCTCGACAAGAAGTACGGCGGCACCTTCCAGATCGCCCCGCGCGTCCTCACGATGCTCGGCGCCGAGGGCCGGATCGTGCGCGGACCCAACGCCGGCCCCTGGCGCCTCGGCCGCCCCACCTGGACGCTCATGGAGTCCTGGCTCGGCGAGCAGCCCACTCCGCTGACCGCCGACGAGGGCTACGCCGAGATCGTCCGCCGCTGGCTCGCCACCTTCGGCCCCGGCACCGTCGAGGACGTCCAGTGGTGGCTCGGCTCCACGAAGTCCGCGGCGCGCGCCGCCATCGCCGCCGTCGGCGCGGTCGAGGTGAGCCTTGACGGCGGCCAGAGCGGCTGGGTGCTGCCCGACGACGAGGACCCGGTCCCCACCCCCGAGCCGTGGGCGGCTCTCCTCCCCACGCTCGACCCCACGACCATGGGCTGGAAGGGCCGCGGCTTCTACCTGGACCCCGCCGACGTCCCCTACCTCTTCGACACGAACGGCAACGCCGGCAACACCGCGTGGTGGGACGGCCGCATCGTCGGGACCTGGGTCCAGGACGACGACGGCGCGGTCCGGGTGGTCCTGCGCCGCGACGCCGGCGCGGTCGCACGTACCGCCCTCGACGCCGAGGCCGCCCGCCTCACCGCCTGGCTCGACGGCGTCCGGATCAGCAACGTCTACTCGTCGCAGCTCATGAAGCAGGCGCGTCTGCCCTGAACCGGCCACGACCGAGTCGCTTCGAACGTCAGAACTCCGGCGGCGCCTCGAACAGCGCGGATACGCTCGGGACCAACCGACGAGAGGTTCAGCGATGAGCGACGGCGACAGGTTGGTCGAGCAGATCCGCAAGGAGCTCGGCAGCGATCAGGAGGTGTGGATCGCGCCCACGGGCTACGACAGTGTGGCGCTGGCGATCATCGACTCCGTCTTCTCCATCGGTACCCACTACTCAGGAGTCGTCAACGCCGTCAACCGCTACCGCGCGGCTCGTCGCGAAGAGGGAGCCGAGCCGGATGCCGACAGCGCCGCCGACCTCGTCGAAGCCGTCGGGCGGTGGGGTGTCGACGGACTCGTCGAGCGGACGAACAAGTGGCGCACCTCCACGCGGGCGGGCGCCCCGCTGAAGGCAGAGGTCGTGCACCAGGTCGCCCGGATCCTCGCGGGTCACGGCCTCGGCACCGTGGAGGCGGTCCGCGCCGGCCTCACGGACCCCCAGGCCCAGCAGGCTGCCGCCGCCAGGAAGGAGTGGCTGGCTCTGCCCGGCCAGGCGTCCGGGCTCGCGTGGGGCTACTTCCTCATGCTGTGCGGAGTACCCGGCGTGAAGGCCGACCGCATGGTCGTGCGTTACGTGACGCGGGCCGTGGGCGCCTCCGTCGAGGCGAAGGAGGCGAGCGCGCTGGTCGCGGCCGCGGCCGACGTCCTCGGGGTGAGCAGCACCCGGCTCGACCACGCCATCTGGCGCCTGGAGTCGGGCCGGCCCGTCGAGTACGCCGCGGCCCCGTAGCCGGTTACTCCTGGAACCGCTCGATCCGCCGCACCGCTTCCCGCACAGCGTCCGCGCCGGCCGCGAAGGACAGGCGCACGTACTCGTGCCCGCGAGCGCCGTCGAAGTCCACGCCGGGCACGACGGCGACCCCTTCCCGCTCCAGCAGCGCCTCGCACCACTCGACCGAGGACGCGTAGCGACCCAGGCGCTCCCCCAGGCCCGCGTAGAGGTAGAACGCCCCGTCCGCCGGCGCGACGGGCCCCCACCCGAGGCGCGGCACGTCGTCGAGGAGGACCGCGCGGGTGCGGGTGAGGTCGGCGACGCGCGCATCGGCCTCGGCGTAGGTCTCCGCGGAGAACGCGCCGAGCGCGGCGTACTGGGCGGGGGCGGGCGGGCACAGCGCGACGTTCCCGGCGAGCGCGTCGACCGCCCCGGCCAGGTCGCCGGGCAGCAGCGCCCACCCGAGCCGCCACCCCGTCATCCCCCAGTACTTGGAGAACGAGGAGACGACGACGGCGGACTCCGCACCCGGCACGTCCCACGCGCACACGCCGCGCGCGTCGGGGGCCGCAGGGTCGGCCGGGTAGGTGATGCCGTGGTAGATCTCGTCGCTCACGAGCCGCACGTCGTGCTCCGCGCACCAGGCGGCGAGCGCCGTCATCCGCTCCCGGTCGATCATCGTGCCGGTCGGGTTGGCGGGTGAGGCGATGACGAGCCCGGCGACGCGGCCGTGCTCGGCGAGGACGGCGTCGAGCAGCTCGGGTGTGGGCTGGAAGCCGACCTCCGCGCCGCAGTCCACCTCCACCACCCGGCACCCCAGCGTGTCGAGGATGTTGCGGTAGGCGGGATAGCCGGGACGCGCGAGGACGACGACGTCGCCCGGGTCGAACGCCGCGAGGAACGTGAGCATGAACGCCCCGGAGGACCCGGTGGTGACGGCGACCCGCTCGGCCGGCACGTCGTGCCCGTACCAGTGCCCGTAGTGACCGGCGATCGCCTCGCGCAGCTCCCGCAGGCCCAGCGCGCTCGTGTACCCGAGGGCCTGGTCGCCCGCGTGCGTGCTCGTCGCGAGCTCGCGCACCTGCCGCGGCGCGCCGCCGGACGGCTCCCCGGCGCACAGCGAGATGACGTCGCGTCCCTGGGCGCGCAGCTGGGCGACCCGGTCGAGGATCGACATCACCTGGAACGGCGCGACGGCGGAGCGGCGGGACGGGCGAGGCATGCTCCCTGTCTACACCGTTCGGCGCGGGAGGTCGCGCCCCGGGGCCGGCACGAAACGCGACCGAAACCGTGGCGCCCTACGGTGCTCCCGTGCGGATCGAACCCGGGGACCTGGACGCGGCGGACGTCGCCGAGCTGCTGCGCGAGCACCTGGACGACATGCACGCCACCTCGCCCCCGGAGAGCGTGCACGCCCTGACCGACGAGGGCCTCCGCGGCCCCGACGTCACCTTCTTCACCGCCCGCGACGACGACGGCGCCCTGCTCGGCTGTGGCGCGATCAAGCGGCTCGGGGGCGGGGCCGCCGAGCTCAAGACGATGCGCACCGTGACGACGGCTCGCGGACGCGGCGTGGGGTCGGCAGTGCTGGCGCACCTGCTCGGCGTCGCACGCACGCGCGGCTGCACCGTCGTCCACCTCGAGACCGGGTCCATGGACTACTTCGCCGCCGCGCGCCGGCTCTACGCCCGCCACGGCTTCGTCGAGACCGGGCCCTTCGGCGACTATGCGCCCGACCCGCTGAGCACCTTCATGACGTTGCAGCTGAGGCCCGGCCCCGACGTGACACGGAGTTAACAGGTCGCAACACCTCGGCAACGTCGCTCGGCTTCACTCCGTCGTGTTCACCCACGACGACGAAAGGACCTTGGGCATGCGCACAGGATCACGCCGAGCGACACGGGGGCTGGTGGCGACGTCGGTCGGAGCCGCTCTTGTGCTCGCCGGGGCGGGCTCCGCCTCGGCGGAGCCGTTGCAGACCTGGGACGGCCTCAAGAGCCGGCTGGACGCCGTCGTCGCCGACGCCGCCGAGTCCGGTGTCACGCTGAGCGTCGCCGTCACCGACCTCGCGGGCGGGTTCGGCGGGGCGACGGTGACAGCCGGTGAGGACGAGCAGGTCAAGGCGGCGAGCATCATCAAGCTGCCGCTGCTCGCCGCGCTCATGGCCGACGTGGACGCCGGCGAGCTCGACCTCGACCAGGCGGTGACGATCCCGGCCGGTGACCCCAACATCGTCGGCGGCTCAGGCACGCTCAAGGACGGGCAGTTCCCGCTCGACATCACCGTCGCCGAGCTCATGGAGCTCATGGTCCAGGTGAGCGACAACACCGCCACCAACGTCCTCATCGACCTGGCCGGCGGCTTCGGCGCGGTCAATGACTACGTCGCGGCGCTCGGGTTCGAGGACCTGTACCTCGGCCGCAAGATGATCCACCCGGCCTCCCCTCCCCTGCAGGAGAACTACATCTCCGCCGAGGAGGTCACCGAGCTCGTCACCATGCTGTGGGAGGGAGAGGTCCTCAGCGCGGAGTCGAGCGAGCACATCATCGACCTCATGCGGGGCCAGCTCGTCGACACGAAGTTCGGCGCCGTGATCCCACGCGTCCACCTCGCGAACAAGACCGGTGAGCTCGCTGACGTGTCCCACGACTCCGGCATCGTCCTGCTGCCCGGCCGGGAGCTCGCGATCACCACGACGACGTCGTTCACCGACCTGCCCCGCGAGGAGGCCGACGTCTTCGTCCAGGAGACCGCCAGGGTCGTCTACGACGTCGCGCGCCTCACCGGGGACGTCACGGCCGACGTCGCGGCGATCGTCCAGCCCCACATCGACAAGGCAGCGGCGCAGGACGTCCGCGTGTCCGTGGGCTTCAGCGACCTCACCGGGGACGGCGACCGGGTCCTGCTCGGGTCGCAGGAGCCGTACAACCCGGCGAGCGTCATCAAGCTCTCGCTGCTCGCCGCCGTCATGCGCCAGACCGAGCGGGACCTGCTCCACCTCGACGCACCGGTGACGATCTCCCCGTACATGGTGGTCGGCGGGTCGGGCAGCTTCCAGGACGAGGAGATGCCGTTCACGACGACGGTGCGCGAGCTCGTGCGGCGCATGGTCGTGGAGAGCGACAACACGGCGACGAACGTGCTGCTGTACCACATCGGCCTGCCGACCACGCAGGGGCTCATCGACGACCTGGGGCTGGACGTCATGCGCTTCAACCGGCAGATGTTCCCCGGGGAGCTCATCGACGAGCCGGCCAACGTGCTGGACGTCGGCGACACCCTCGCGCTGCTCGAGGCGATGTACGGGGACGAGCTGCTGGGTGAGGACTCCCGCGAGCAGATCCTCACGTGGATGGGTGACCAGGAGGTCGACACGAAGTTCGGCGCCGTGCTGAACGACGCGCCCGTCGCCCACAAGACCGGGGAGACCGGCAACGTCACCCACGACGTCGGCTACTTCCTCGTGCCCGGTCACGAGTCCGCCGTCGTCGTGCTCACCGAGGTGACGAGCTCCGCGGGCTTCGACGAGACCCAGGAGATCGGCAACCCCATCGTCCAGGAGATCGGGCTCGCGGTCTACAACTACCTCGACGCCCTCGCGGCCCTGGACGGGGAGGGGCCGACGGACGCCCCGACCGACTCGCCTCCCACGCAGCAGCCGACAACGGCACCCGACGACGGCGGGACCGAGGTGCCCGGCGGCACCGGTGGGGGCCCGACCGCCGGCGGCGGCACCCTCCCGACCACCGGTGTCTCGACGGCGGTTCTCGCCGGCGCACTGGCGACCCTCCTCGCCGGCATCGCGGTGACGGCCGTCGCTCGGCGGAGGGGCGCTGTCGCGGAGTAACCGGACCGGAACAGCACCGGGGCGGGGAGGCGTCGAGGGGGCCTGCCCGCTCCGGTGTGCCCGGACGTCGTCGGACACCTCGACACCCGGATAGTCCAGCCGGTGGTGTCACCCCTCCGCGGCTACCCGCCCGGCGGGGCCGTCAGCGTGAAGCTCACGCGGCCGTACCGGACGCCGTTGACCTGGAGCTCGAGTGCGTGCTCGCCCGCGTGGTAGCGCCGGGTGGTGAGGACACGGAACGAGTGCTGCTTGCCAAGGTCGACGGCCTCGCCCGGTGCGAGTCGGCACGTGGTGAGCTTGAACGTCTTGGCGGTCTGTGACGCGTTCGCCTTGCGATGGTGGATGACGTAGTCGACGGCCAGCTGGGCCGCCTCCGTCCCCGTGTTGCGGATGGAGGCGGTGAAGGTCAGCACCTCCCCCACCGCGACGACGTCGGTTGCCAGCACCGGTCCCGTCACCTCCACCGCCGCCGGTGTGAAACCGAGCAGGCCGAGAGCTCCGGGGTGCCCCTGCTTCACAAGGGTGCGTAGGCCGTGGCGCACCAGCCTCCGGGTGTTCTCCCTGGTCACCTCGGCGTCGCCCGGAGCGCCGAGCCAGGCCGCCGCGGTCTCGACCACGAGGTCGGGCTCACGGCGGCTCAGGTCGTTGAGGTGGTTGGCGACCGAGCGGCGCACGTACTCGGAGTCGTCCCGGTAGAGAGCGTGCAGGATCGGGAGCGTGGATCGGGGTTCGACCAGGATGCCCGGTACCCGCACGGACCAGGGCAGGAACGGACGAGTGCCCTCCGTGGCCAGCCGGCGGACGTGCTCGTCCTCGGAGGCGACCCAGCCCCGGATGGTCGACAGCGCCCGGTCGAGGTCG
The DNA here is from genome assembly GCF_009193135.1 of Georgenia satyanarayanai. Lineage (GTDB taxonomy): Bacteria > Actinomycetota > Actinomycetes > Actinomycetales > Actinomycetaceae > Oceanitalea > Oceanitalea satyanarayanai. The sequence continues at coordinate 60,223 of NZ_VUKC01000004.1, read as the reverse complement.
TGGTTCAGGAGCCCGCGTATGGCGAACTCCGCGGTCAGCCGCGGGGTGAGCTCCGCCATCAGGGCCAGGGCATCGTCGAACGCGCCCGCCGAGCCGTCCTCGATCGCCTTGGCGACGACGGCGCTCGTGACCGGCCAGATGAGCCAGCCGGTGAACGACTCGGCGCGGTCGCATGCTTCGCGGACCGTCGCGGCCAGCGTGGGATAGTCGCCCCCCAGGTCTGCGAGCAGCGCGTCACGCAGCAGGTCGCTGCGCTCACGCAGGGACAGCCGCGCCAGGGCGCCCTCCGTCGCGCGCACCGCCGTCAGCCCGAGGTCGGGCCGCACCGTCTCGAGCGACGCGGTCAGGGCGCGGACGGTCTGCGTCCCGATCAACTCGTCGGCGAACGGCATCAGGGCCTCCGATTCCTTGTGCTGGGCAGGGCGTCGCGGAAGGCCCGGCGAGGTCCCCATGCCGGTCCGGGTGCGTCCCGTCGTCAGGATCCCACCGCGCGGGGGGTGGGTGTGCAGGTTGCCGCGGACGGCGCGCCGCTCCCGCGTGAGCGCGCCGCCGACCCGCGGTGCGACCATGGTGTGGTGACGCTCACCTCGCGAGGTGCTGCCCTCGCCGGACTGGCCGCGGGCGCGGTGACGCTCGGCGTCGCCGAGCTGCTGGCGGGGCTGCTCACCCGGCTGACCACGGTCGAGGGGACGCCGTCGCCGCTGCTCGCGGTGGCCAACGCGTTCGTCGACCTCACCCCGCCGTGGCTCAAGGACTTCGCCGTGGACACGTTCGGGACGGCAGACAAGACCGCCCTCTTCGTCGGCATGGGGCTGGTCCTCCTCGCCGCGTGCGCGGCCATCGGCCTGCTCGCCCGGTGGCTGCTCGCCGCCGGGCTGGTCACCTTCGCCCTCGTCGGGATCGTCGGCGTCGCCGCCGTGCTGAGCAGGCCCGGCGCGGCGCCGACCGACATCCTGCCGACGGTCGCCGGCGTCGTCGTCGGCGTCCTCGTCCTCGCCTGGTTCAACCGCGACGTGACGACGACGCCGGAGGTCGAGATGCCGGGTGACCTCACCCGCCGCTCGGTGCTCGTCGGCGGCGGGTCGCTCGCGGTGCTCGGCGTGCTCGGCATCGTCGCCGGACGCGTCCTCAGCGGGGCCGGTGAGGCGGTGCGGGCGGCCCGGGACGCGTTCGTCGTGCCTCGCGTCGCCGCGCCGGTGACGGTTCCCGCTGCCGCCGACCAGGGCGTGCCGGGGCAGACGACCTACCGCACCCCGAACGATGACTTCTACCGGATCGACACCGCCCTCACCGTGCCGCAGGTCGACCCGGCCACGTGGCGGCTGCGGGTGCACGGGATGGTGGAGCAGGAGGTCGAGATCGACATGGCCGAGCTGCTCGACCAGCCGATGGTCGAGGCGCTCGTGACGCTCGCGTGCGTGTCGAACTACGTCGGCGGCAATCTCGCCGGCAACGCGGTGTGGACGGGCTGGCCGGTGCGCGAGCTCCTCGCCCGCGCCCGCCCGCTCCCGGAGGCGGACATGGTGCTCTCGACGAGCGCCGACGGCTGGACGGCCGGCACCCCGCTCGAGGCGCTGACCGACGAGCGCAACTCCCTCCTCGCCGTCGGGATGAACGGCGAGCCGCTGCCCGCCCAGCACGGCTTCCCGGTGCGGATGGTCGTGCCGGGGCTGTACGGGTACGTGTCGGCGACCAAGTGGCTGGTCGACCTCGAGGTGACGAGCTTCGCGAAGGACGAGGGCTACTGGACCCCGCGCGGCTGGTCCGAGCGCGGCCCGGTCAAGACGGCGTCCCGCATCGACGTGCCCCGCCGCGGCCCGATCGACGCCGGGCCGACCGTCGTCGCGGGCGTCGCGTGGGCCCAGCACCGCGGCATCAGGGCTGTCGAGGTGCGCGTGGACGACGGCGAGTGGCAGCCGGCCACCCTGGCCGCCGAGCCGACCGTCGACTCGTGGCGGATGTGGATGCTCGAGTGGGACGCCGAGCCCGGGGAGCACACGCTCACCGTGCGGGCGACCGACGGGGACGGGGACGTCCAGACCGAGCGCTTCACCTCCCCCGCCCCCGACGGGGCGACCGGGTGGCACTCGGTGGACGTCGAGGTCCGGTAGTTCGTCGATGCTCCTGCGCGCACTTGGCTAGCATGTGCCGCGCGGCCGGCGATGGTGTCGGGTGCTGCCGGACACCCCCTCCACGCGTGCCCGGCCAACCGTGTCCCCACTCCTCCCCATGAAGGCGAGAGCCATGTCCCAGCAGTACCCCACGACCCCGCCGCCGCAGCCGCAGGGCGGCATGCCGATCTACAACGGCGCCCCGGAGCACACCGCCTACTCGCCGGAGAAGATGCTCGGCGACAAGGCGGCCCAGACCTCGCTCATCTTCGGCGTCATCGGCCTCTTCTTCGCCGGGATCGTCTTCGGCCCGCTCGCGATCTGGCAGGCGGCGAAGGCGGAGCGGATGAACAAGTCGGCCACCGCCGGCAAGGTCCTCGGCTGGCTCGCGCTCGTCTGGGGCATCGGGCAGATCGTCCTCGCCGTCGTCGCCATCGGCGCGTTCCTCACCGTCAGCAGCACGTCGGGCTACTGAGCGGGCCGGCGACGAGCGCGGCGCCGCTGGACCACCACCCAGTGGCGCTGCGCCGCCGTCAGGGACGGGCCGCCGCACTCGGGGAAGTTGCGGCACACTTTCCTCATGGCCAGATCAACGAAGACGGACGCCACCGACATAAGCCCCGAGGCCGCCGGGTTCACGACGACGAAGATCCCCAACAAGGTCTACGAGGCCGAGCTCTACCGGCTCCAGGGTGAGCTCGGGAAGCTCCAGCGGTGGGTGAAGGAGACCGGCGAACGCGTCGTCATCATCTTCGAGGGCCGTGACGCCGCCGGGAAGGGTGGCACGATCAAGCGGATCACCGAGTACCTGTCCCCGCGCACCGCCCGCATCGCCGCGCTGCCCGCACCGACGGAGCGTGAGCGCGGGCAGTGGTACTTCCAGCGTTACGTCGAGCACCTGCCCGCGGCGGGCGAGATCGTCCTGTTCGACCGGTCCTGGTACAACCGCGCCGGCGTCGAGAAGGTCATGGGCTTCTGCACGCCCGAGGAGCACAAGCGTTTCCTGCGCCAGTGCCCGATCTTCGAGCAGATGCTCATCGAGGACGGCATCCACCTGCGCAAGTACTGGTTCTCCGTCTCCGACGACGTCCAGCTCGAGCGCTTCCGCAAGCGCCTGCACGACCCGCTGCGCCAGTGGAAGCTCTCCCCCATCGACCTCGAGTCGATCACGCGCTGGGAGGACTTCTCCCGCGCCAAGGACGAGATGATGGTCCACACCGACACGTCGGTGGCGCCCTGGTACCACGTGGCCTCGGACTCCAAGAAGCAGGCGCGGCTCAACATGATCCACCACCTGCTCTCCTCCCTCCCCTACGAGGACGTGCCGGACGGGGAGAAGGTCACGCTGCCCAAGCGTCCGCCCGGCACCGGCTACCAGCGGCCGCCGATCGAGGTGTCCTCCTACGTCCCGGACTGGGCCTCCAGCCTCGTCGACGACCCGTCGCGCAGGACGGACAAGAAGTAGCACCCGGCGTCGGGCGGGGCGCGTTGCGCATCTCTGGCGACGGGAGGGTCAGCGGTGGGGCGATGAGTTCCGACGTCGGGCTCTGTCGGTACGACACACCCCCACCTGAGGAGCTGACATGGGTTCACTGCTGTACGTCCCGCTGTGCTCGCTCGACGGCTACGTCGCCGACCCCGCCGGTGACCACGACTGGGCCGAACCGTCGCCCGACGTCTTCGCCTTCCTCAACGAGCTGCAGGAGCGCATCGGGACGGAGATCTACGGCCGGCGCACCTACGAGGTCATGGAGGTCTGGGAGACCGACCCGTCCCTCGCGGCGTCCGGGGAGCACGAGCGCGCCTTCGCCGACTGGTGGCAGCGGGTGGAGAAGGTCGTCTTCTCGACGACGCTGACGGCGGCGCCCACGCAGCGCACCCGGCTCGAGCCCCGCTTCGACGCGGACCTCGTGCGGCGCCTCAAGGAGGAGTCGACGGCGGACCTCAGCATCTTCGGGCCCACCATCGCCGGCGCCGCGTTCGAAGCGGGGCTCGTCGACGAGGTGCACATGGTCGTCAGCCCAGGCACGCTCGGCGGTGGCCTCCGTGCCCTCCCGCCCATGGCGCTGCGGCTCGAGCTGCTGGAGGACCGGCGCTTCACCGACGGCAGCGTCTACCTCCGCTACGCCGTCGAGCGGTGACGGCGCCCGCTCGGTGCGCTCGCGCAAGTCCGCGGGCACCGCAGCCCGCCGGGGCTACGCCACCCCCGCGAGAGCGGCCATCCGCTCGAGGCCCGGCCCCATGTGGGCCGCCAGCCGCTCGCGGGCGGCGCCGTACGCGTCACGGTCGGTGGCGTCGTCGGGAGCACGGGCAGGGTTGAGGGCCACGGTGTCGGCCCACGCCCGCAGCTCGGGGCTGCTCGTGAACGCGGCAGCGGCCCGTGAGCCGAGCACCTGCATGGCCAGCCAGTCCTGCGGGCCGTCGGGCAGCGGCGTCGGCGGGCACAGCCCGTTCTTCTCCTCGTCCGTCGCCACCACCGCCTCGGCGAACCCGACGAGCGCGGCCCCGAAGCACGGGAACCCGGCCCGCACCGGCTGCAGCGTGATCGTGCCTGCACCCCAGATGGGGAGGAGCGGCGGGTAGCGCAGCCCCGACGCCGCACAGTGGACGACGAGCGCGTCCTCCGCCACGACGACGTCCCCGTCGGTGAGCCGCAGCCGGCCACGCTCGACGGCGCGGACGTGGCCGAGCCGCACGACGTTCTCGATCGAGCGGAGCAGCTCGAGCTCCCACCGCCCGAGGGTGGGGGTCTTGGCCATCGTCGGCGTGCGCGCCGGGTCGATGCGCAGGAGGACGCCACGCTCCTCGAGACCGAGGAAGAGGGCGTCGACCGACTGCGCGGTGCTCGCGGTCTCCATGATGTCGGCGGCGGCACCGAGGAAGACCGCCGGGTCGGGCTGGATGACGGCGCGGTCGAGCATCCACGGCTCGCGGGGGCGCACCCAGACGATCGCGCCCGGGTCCACGCCCTGGCGCAGCAACCACACGCACGCGTCGGTCGCCGTCTTGCCGGCCCCGACGACGACGTACTGGGACGGGGCGTCCTCGACACGGACGAGGTCGTTGACGGGGACGGCGTGGGCGTCGTCGTCGACGACGAAGGGCGGAGGCGTCTCGGCGGGGATCTCGGGGGCGAGGTACTCGGCGTCGACGACCCGCGGGTGGCCGGCGACGTCGTAGCGCTCACCGGACACCCGGGACACGACCTCGCCCGAGCGCCACTCGCAGCCGGGCAGGAAGGTGACCTTCCCGGACGGGAGGAGGCGCTCCTCCATCACCCGGCCGAAGTAGGCGCAGATCTCGGGCGCCGTGGCGCGCTCGTGCAGCCCGCGCTCCGGTCCGCGCTCCTGGACCGTGCCGCTGCCGAGGAGGGTGGAGGCGACACCGTAGAACGCGGACGCCTGGTGCAGCCGGACGAAGGGGTAGGCCTCGAGCCAGTGCCCGCCGGGCGCGTGGCGGCGGTCGACCATCGCGACCCGGACGTCGGCGTGGCCGACGAGCGCGTCGGTGAAGGCCATCCCCGCGGCGCCGGCACCGACGACGACGTAGTCGGCCTCGATCGTGCCCACGCGTCCAGGCTCCTCGCGCTCCCGGTGCCGGTCAAGGGACGTGCTACGTGTTGTCGGTGTGCGCGATCCGCGCCCGGTTGACCTTGCCGCCGTCGCCCTCGCGCAGGTCGAAGTGCATGATGTCCTTCGCCGTCCTGTACGTCCCGCCCCAGGTGAGGCCAGCGCCGGTGAGGGCCAGGACGACCCGCTTGTCGAGGTCGAGGAACCCTTCCTCCGGCGGCTTGTGCTTCTTGAAGTCGCCCTTGTCCTTGAGCGCGAGGTAGTCCGCCTCGATGACCTTGAGCCAGCCGGCGGCGTCGGCCGGCTCCCCCGAGGCGGCGGTGCGGCCGGTGAGTTTGGCGTCCAGCAGTGGCCGGTTCGCCGCGTCACGGTAGGAGAAGTACGTCTTGAGCGCGTCGTTGGCCGCCTTGAGCGCGGTGAAGGAGGCCTGGGCGTCGCCGAGATCGGTGAGGACGTCCACGGAGGTGCCGTTGACCAGCGACGTCGCGCGGGCGACGACGGCGGGCGCCGTCTTCCCCTGGTTCCCGAGGAACGGGTTGCCCTTGTAGTTGAGGTCGACCGCCAGCCCGAAGGTGTGCAGGCTCAGGCTCGACCCGCCGACGGCGTTCTTCGGCGCCCGCAGGTCGCTGGCCGTCCCGTACATGCCGAGGGTGGCACCGAGGGTCTTCGCGTCGTCGCCCTTCGGGTTGACGGCGGTGTCCGCGACGAGCGCGTTCTCCGCCTGGGTCAGGCGCCCCGCGAGGCTCTTGTGCACCGTGACCGGGATGCCGAGGAAGCTGCCCTTCTGGATGTCGCCGTACCAGCCGGCCACGGTGAAGCCGGCGTCGTCGAGGATCTCCTCGACGTCCTTGCGGCGCAGGGCGCGGTTGGCGTTCTCCACCTTCGTCCGCAGGGCCTGGAGGTCGGCGAGCTCGGTGGTCTCCTCCGGGGTGAGCGGCCGCTTCTTCGCGGCCTTGGTCAGCTCCGCGATCCGCTCCTGCTGGGTCTTGCCGAACGCGGCGCGGTCGGTGGCGCGCTCGGCGGCGGTCTGCGAGGCGAGCAGGGTGGTGTCCGCCGTCGTCAGCGTGTAGTCCGCGGCGGCGTTGCTCGTCTTCCACGTCGTCGGCTTGGGCGCGGGCTTGGGCGGGGCCGCGACCTGCCCGGTGGGGTCGTCGCGCTGGAGGGCGAGCGGCTGGACCGCGGGTGCCTTCGTCTTCGCGGCCTTGGCGGCCTTGAGCTCCGGTGCGGTCCTCGCGTCCCAGGGGAGGGCCTGCGCGCGGTCGCTCGTGGGCGACGTCGAGGCGGTGAGCGCGTCGGCGAGCGCACCCTGCGTCGCCGGACCGGTCTTGGAGATGACCGTCTCGTGCCCGACGCCGGGGACCGCGATGATCCGGAACAGGTCCTCGACCTTCGTACCGGGGCCCGCGCCGGCGAGGGTCCACTCGGCGGGCACCGCGGCGAGGGCCTTCTTGAGCATGCGGTTCGCGGTGATGTACGGCGTGCGGTAGCTGCCCCACTCGGCGAAGTACCCGCGGAACCTCGGCGCGGCGTCGATGAGCGCCTGCCCGCCGGCCGGGTCCGCCTTGAGACCGGCGGCGAGCTCGCGCACCTTCCCCACCACCCACGACATCACCGAGACGACCCCCTCGGCGTCGAACATGACGACGACGTCGGAGGGCCGGGCCGGTGCCGCGCCGCTCGCGGGCGGCGCCGCAGCGGCACGGAGGTCGGCGACCTTCCCCGCGACCTGCGTCGCCCCTCCCCCGCTGTGCCCGGACAGGACGAGGGAGAAGTCGCTCACCCCGGCGAGCTCGGGGACGGCGTCGAGCACCGCGCGCACGTAGGGGAAGGTCGGGACCGTGCCGAACTCCGACCGGCCGCGCCCCTGGGCGAGCACGGCGACCGTCTGCGGGCCGGTGGCCCCGCGGGCGGCGTTGACCGCGCCGATCTGCTGGGACCAGTGCTCCTGGTCGACGTCGCGGACGGTGCCGAGCGCCCCGTGGGCGGGGTCCTTGGACCTCCCGGACGCGACGGTGTACCCGGCGTGCGGGTCGGTCCCGCCGCGGAACCCGAAGCCGTGGAAGTGGAGCACAACCTGGACCGGCCGGTCCTTGTCGAGGACGTCCGGCATGACGACGACGGCCATGTTGTCCGGGGACTGCTCCGTCATCCGCCGCTCGGCGCTGGGCGTACGCACCTCGACGAGCTCGCCCGTCGTCGGGTCCTTCTTCCGGTGCGTGTACTCGGCCTTGAAGCCGCCGCTGATGCCGAACCCGGGCACGGTGACCACGCGCCGCGTCGTCCCGCTGTTCGCCACGTTCCTCACGCCCTGCGGCTGGGTGTAGCCCTTCGGGTCCAGCGTGGGGCCGAGCGGCGCGCGTTGCACCCGACGACGGCGGCGGGTGAGCAGGCCCGTGACGGCGCGGTTCCCGGCGGCACGTTGCGTCGCGAGCACCGTGCCCGGGTCGAGCCGGTCCACCCGGACGGTGCCGCGGGGCCCCGACGGCGCGGTCTCCGCCGCGGTGCCGCTACCGCGCCGCCGCCCGACTGTCGTCGACGCGGCACCGGCACCGACCTGGCGCAGACCCTGGGGTCGCACGTTCTCCAGTGTCCGCCGCACAACGCGCCGGCCAAGGCGCGGGCGAGCGCACGATCGGGCAGCACGCGCTGCCCGGACGCGCACCTGGGCACGCCGGTCCGCCTCGCCGTGCTGCCCCGAGAGGCGGTGTGCCGCCAGGTCGCGTTCCCGCGGAACGTACGGCGGTATCGTCCGCCCTATGCACGGGGCACCCGAGCTCCGACGCGATCCGACGCCCCTCCGACCGCGCCCTGCTCCCGCGCCCTCACGGCCCGCGCTCGGCCCGCTCGTCGGCCTCCAGCGCCTCGCCGGCAACAGGGCCGTCTCCCGGCTCGTCGCGCAACGGAGCTGGCTCGGCGACAGGGTCGCGTGGGTCAGGACCGCCACCGCCGCCGGCAACTGGCGCCAGGCCGACCCTCCGGGGGCGTACTACGTCCTCAACGGCCTGTCGATGGATGACATGGTGAGGCTGCTGCGCCAGCTCTCCGCCGGGGAGCGCAAGCAGCTGGCCGCCAACCTGGAGGAGGAGGGCGGGGGCTTCGACCGCCCGCGCATCCACCTCGCTCTCACCAACGCCTCAGCCGCCGGGGCGACGAGCGCGGCGTTCCGGGAGATGAGCGAGAAGCTGCTCTGGGCGATCCGGAGCGGGGACTTCACCTCGGCGCCCGACGGGGCGTTCCCCATCCTCGGCCGCGCGACTCCCGGACAGCTCGCGGGGCTCGTCACCGCCCTCAACCGGGACGCCCTCGACGCCCTCATCGACCGTCGGGACGATGCCCGCGGGATCCCGGGCGCTGACAGCGCCCTCGTCGCGGTGGAACGCAAGCGGGGCGGCACCGGGCCCTCCACGCAGGACCAGCGTCTCATCGACCTGGTCGAGGGCGGCGCGTGGGCAGACTTCTTCCGCGCCTTCAACGGCATGCAGGAGTTCGACCAGCTGCGCTTCCTCAGAGGGGCGCCGGGCGTGGTCCCGCGGATCCGCGACAACCTCCGGGCGGCGGACGGGATCGGCGACCCGGACCGCATCCGGTACCTGCTGGAGCGCGCGACGACGTCGACGGCACGCAGCCTCTACGTGGACGCCACGGTGCGCACGGTCTCGTGGCAGCCCAAGTACCGGGTGGCCGACCCCCGCGACCTCTCCCGGATCGTCCGGTTCGGGAACCTCTTCGACGTCGAGATCGACATCAGCTCGATCTCGGACGACAGCTCGAGCCCGGAGGAGGCCGAGCTGCAGTTCCAGCAGGCCACGCCCGGGCCCGGCGGGTTCCTCTGGCCCGCGGTGCGGAACCGGAGCACGCTGCCGGTGCTGTGGCAGGTGAAGCAGGAGGTGCGCAAGGCACAGGAGACGGTCCTCTTCGACGACGTGCTCCGCGACGGCATCTTCGTCGTCCAGTTCTTCCTCGACGTCGTCATCCCGATCGCACACGGGTCGACGATCCGGTCGCTGACGGCGCTGAGGGGGGCCACTCTCAGCTCACGGTGGATGAGGGGCGCGCAGGTGGTCAAGGGCCGCATGCCGCCGCCCACGCCGGGCTCCGGGTACGCGACGAGCCTCGGCGAGCTCGCCGAGGGCCCGATCCTGCGGCGCGACTACCCGAACGCCCGCAGCGCCCCGCCGAAGTTCAAGGCCTACGACGGCGTGGAGGGTGGCGTCGCGACCGAGGAGCTGACCTTCGAGGGGCCGAGGAACAACCGCGTCACCATCGTCAACCAGACGATCAAGGGTGGGCGGTGGATCAGCATCAAGACGGTCAAGCCGGAGAACGCCAACGCGGCGGGAGTCCAGAAGGCCGTGCGAGGAGCGCTCAACGACATGTACGCCGACGTCCACAACCCGTCCTCCAGGATGCCGAGCCGCGACCCGGACCCGCTGCAGCCGAACGTCTACTACCGGATGCTCAAGGCGTCGCCCGACCGGGTCACGCTCCACGTCGAGCTGCCGACGAAGCTCACCCCGGAGCTCGAGGCCGCCGCGCGGCAGGTGGTCAAGGAGTCGACCGCCGTCTCCGAGCTGCCACCGTTCGACCTCGTCATCCGGGGTCTCGAGTAGGCCCGCGCGCTGGCCGGACAGTGCAACCGCGAGGACGGAGAGGTCATGGACGCAGCACCGCGGCGGGCCCGCGAACCGCGCGACGGCCATGTGGTGACCGGTCCGCGGCCGCCGTCGGCGAGGAACGAGCCCGGTACCGGTACGGGCCGCACGCTCGGCGCTGGCCTTGCCCCGGGGCGGCCGACTGCCGCCCAGGCGCTCCGGCTCCAACGCACCATCGGCAACCAGCGGGTCCAGCGCCTCCTGCGGCCCGTCCTCCAGCGCACCCCGCTCTCCGACGAGCTGGCCAAGGCGGCCGCCGGCCAGCCGCCGTCGGCGATCTTCGCGCTCGTCGGGCAGAAGCGGTTCAAGGACGGCGCCCTCGACGCCACCGAGCTGGCCGCGCTCACGGCCGTCCTCCGCACGGCACTGCCCAGCTCCGACGACCACTGGATGGCCCTGAAGATCCTCAGCGGCCGGCTCGGCATGTCCGGCGGCGTCACCAAGGCCGAGGCTCCGACGCTGGCCGCGGACATCGCGCCGCAGCCGATCGTCGTCCACTTCATCAAGGGCAGGAGCGACGAGCGGGCGCTGGTCATCGCCGGCGTGCACGGCAGCGAGCGGCAGGGCATCGAGGTGGCGCAGGCGCTGCTCGCGACGCTGCAGAAGCAGCAGCCCCACTACTCCGTCGTCGTGGTCCCCTCGCTGTTCCCGCAGCACGCGGACGCGGCGTGGGGCGAGGAGGGCCAGCGGCAGCGAGGCACGCAGACCAACCGCAACTTCCCGCGTCTGGACGCCACGGTGGGCTCCTACTCCGGTGGCAAGGCGCTCGACCCGTCCGGGAAGGAGCTCAAGGCGGCCCCGGCCCCGACGGCGACGGCGAGCGGCGGCGACGGGCCCGTCAAGGTGTCCCCCATCCTCGCCGAGAACGTCATGCTCATGGAGCTCATCGACCGCTTCCGCCCGTCGCGCATCATCAGCATCCACGGCACCAAGGACACCTCGGCGTCGGGTGTCTTCGCCGACCCGCACTTCACCAGCCCGGCCAAGACGAAGGCGATGGAGGCGGTCGCGGCGTTCAGCGCGTCGTTGGCGGCGCTGGGCGGGATGAGCGCGGCCGGGCAGCGGGCCCTGATGAAGCAGATGATCAAGACGCTGACGCAGGCCTCCGAGCAGGCGGACACCGCCCGCACCCGGAACGACGTCGACCTCGCCCTCGCCACCGCCTACGCCATCCAGAGCCGGGCGACCGGCGCATCGCTCAAGGGGCGCCCGTTCACCGTCGCGGCACCGCGGAAGAAGCCGGCGAAGGAACCGACGACCGACGAGGAGAAGAAGGCGGCGGAGAAGGCCAGGCAGGCCGAGGCGGCGAAGGCCGCCGCGCTCGTCGCGAAGAAGCAGACCTCGCCGTCCGTCACCGGGAACAGGCTCTACGAGGGCGTCGGCAAGGAGAACGCCACCTGGCGGGAGGACATGGGCCCCGGGGGCAAGCCGAAGCCGTGGAAGGAGCGCGCGAACAAGAAGGGGGTCTCGCTCGGCCTGTACGGGCCGGCGAAGGACATCAGCGTCTTCACGGTGGAGCCGCCGGTCAACCGCGCGCTCGACCAGTACGACGGCACCAAGGCCGAGCCCGGCGGCTCCGTGGTCTCCAAGGCGGACCGGGAGAGCGAGCTCAAGGCCTACGCCGACGCCGTCGCCCTCGTCCTCCTCGGGCCCGACTCCGGGGCGGCCGCCCTCGCGGCCCAGCGCCCGACGCCGTAGCTCCCCGATGACTTCGACCGCTCCCGGTGGTCTCCACGTACATGGCTACCTCACTGTTCGAGAACTCCACCGCCTTCGCCAGCTTCTCCGTGGACGACGCCGGCCGTGCAGCGTCCTTCTACCGCGACACCCTCGGGCTCTCCGTCGAGGAGGCCCGCGAGCACGGCGTGATCTTCATCGACCTGCCCGGCGGCTCGCGCGTGCTCGCCTATGCCAAGGACACGCACGAGCCCGCGACGTTCACCGTGCTCAACTTCCCGGTGCCCGACGTCGAGGCCGCCGTCGCCGCGCTCAAGGAACGGGGCGTCACCTTCCTGCACTACGCGGGGACGCCGATGGAGACGGACGAGCAGGGCATCTTCCGTGGCGGCGGTCCGCTCATCGCCTGGTTCAGCGACCCCGCCGGGAACGTCATCGCGGTCCTCGAGGACTCCTGACGCCGCAGTGGTGGGCGGCCCGAGCAGGGTCGCCGCTGCGTTAGGGGCCGCCGGTGACACCCTGGCCCGCGCTCGCCGCCCGGCCCCGCCCGTGCTGGGCTTGCCCCATGTGGTTCGACACCTGGTCCGACATCGCCCGCATCCTCGCCGTCGGCGCCGCGGCCTACGTGACGCTGGTCCTCGTCCTGCGCCTCACCGGCAAACGGACACTGTCCAAGCTCAACGCCTTCGACCTCATCGTCTCCGTCGCCCTCGGCTCGACCCTCGCCACCGTCCTGCTCAACTCCGACGTCTCCTGGGCCGAGGGGTTCACCGCGTTCGGCCTCCTCACCGTCCTTCAGCTCCTCATCACGTGGACCTCCACCCGCGTGCCGAGCACCCGCTCGGTCATCACTGCGAAGCCCACGCTGCTCCTGCGCGACGGCCACCCCCTGGAGCAGGCCCTGCGCGAGGAGCGCGTGACGATGGGCGAGCTCCGGCAGGCGGTGCGCGCCTCGGGCAGCGGCGACCTCGCCGACATCGGCGCCGTCGTCCTCGAGAGCGACGGATCGCTCAGCGTCATCCCGGCGGGGAAGATGGGCGCCGGGACCGCGCTCGACGGCGTCGAGACATCTCGCCGCGCCTGACCTCCCGCCGTCGGCCCTCTGAACGGCCGCCGCGGCCGACATCGGCGCGCCGCTCGACGACGCGGCCACCCTGCGCGCGCGGCTCCCCGCTGCGAGGCTTCCCGTATGGACATCTCGTATCTCTGGACCGGGTGGACGCCCGTCGTGCACACGGCGCTCATCGCCACGGTCGGCTACCTCGCCCTCGTCCTCATGGTCCGCGGCACGGGCCCGCGCACGATGGCGAAGATGACGCCGTTGGACTTCGTCATCGCGGTGACCCTCGGGTCCACCTTCGGCAGGACGATCACCGCCGTCGACGTGTCCCTGGCCCAGGCGCTCATCGCCCTCGCGCTCCTCATCGCGCTGCAGTGGCTGCTCGCCGCGGCGCGCGCCCGGTCGCCCCGCGTGCGGAAGGCGCTCGACTCGCCCCCGGTCCTGCTCTACTACGACGGCGAGATGCAGCACCGCGCGCTGCACCGGCACCGGCTGACCGAGGACGACGTCCACGCCGCCGCGAGACAGTCGAGCAGGGGCTCCCTGGCCGACGCGAAGGCGGTCATCCTCCAGCAGGACGGCTCCCTCGGCGTCATCAGCGCCGACGCCATGGGCGACGGCTCGAGCGTCATGCCCTTCGTCGAGCGCCACGCGCGGTAACGGCCGATGACCTCGTTCCCCGACCACATCTCCGTCCGCGGCGCCCGCGTCCACAACCTCAAGGACGTCGACGTCGACATCCCGCTGCGTGAGCTCGTCGCGATCGCCGGGGTGTCGGGCTCGGGCAAGTCTTCTCTCGCCCTCGGCGTCCTCTACGCGGAAGGCTCACGGCGGTACGTCGAGGCCCTGTCCACCTACACCCGGCGCCGCATGGCCCACGCCCCGCGCGCCGCCGTCGACTCGGTCGAGCACGTCCCCGCCGCCCTCGCCCTGCGCCAGCGCCCCGGCGTGCCGGGCGTGCGCTCCACCTTCGGCACGTCCACCGAGCTGCTCAACGTCATCCGCCTGATGTTCTCGAGACTCGCCTCGCACGTGTGCCCCAACGGCCACCGCGTCCCGCCGACCATCGACGTCGCCGCCGAGGTCCCCTTCACCTGCCAGGAGTGCGGCGCGGAGGTCGAGGCGCCGGGGGCCGAGCAGCTCGCCTTCAACTCCGAGGGCGCCTGCCCCACGTGCACCGGCACCGGCGTCGTCCGCGACGTCGACGACGCCGCCCTCGTCCCCGACGAGTCCAGGACCATCGACGACGGCGCCGTCGTGCCCTGGCAGATGTTCAACTTCAAGGTCCAGCCGGCCATCGTGCGCGAGTTCGGCGTCCGCACCGACGTGCCCTTCCGCGACCTGGAGGACTGGGAGCGGGAGATCGTGCTCAACGGCCCGGAGGAGAAGAAGCACATCACCTTCGCCACGAAGAAGAACGTCCACGACCTCAACTTCACCTTCCGCAACGCGCGCCTCACCGTGACCGAGGAGCTCAAGCGCGCCACCGACGAGAAGCGCCTGAGGCGCGTGTCCCGCTTCCTCACCGAGGGGACCTGCCGCACCTGCGACGGCACCCGCCTCAGCGAGCGCGCCCGCCTCCCCCGCATCGGCGAGCTCGGCCTGGCCGACGTCACCGCCATGACCCTCGACGACGTCGTCGCCTGGGCGCCCACCGTCACCGCAACCCTGCCGCGGACCATGCACGAGATGGCCGGCGGTCTCGTCGACACCCTCCAGCGCATGGCCCGCCGCCTCGTCGAGCTTGGCCTGGGCTACCTCACCCTCGACCGCGCCGGCTCCACCCTCTCCACCGGCGAGCGCCAGCGCGTCCAGCTCGCCCGCGCCGTGCGCAACCGCACCACCGGCGTCCTCTACGTCCTCGACGAGCCGTCCATCGGCCTGCACCCCTCGAACGTCGACGGCCTGCTCGGTGTCATGCGCGACCTCCTCGCCGACGGCAACTCCGTCGTCTTCGTCGACCATGACGTCCAGATTCTGCGCGAGGCGTCCTGGCTGGTCGAGATCGGCCCCGGCTCGGGCACCGGCGGCGGCCGCGTCATCGCGCAGGGCACCGCCGCGGACCTCGCGGGAAGCCCCGACTCCCTGCTCAGCGGCTTCCTCACCGGCGAGGAGCCCGTCGTCGTCCGCGAGCGCGCCGGTGAGGCCGAGATGTTCGAGAACGGCCGCCTCCACCTCGCCACCGACGCCATCCACACCGTCCACCCCCTCGAGGTCGACATCCCCCGCGGTCGGCTCGTCGCCGTCACCGGCGCCTCCGGTTCCGGCAAGACCACCCTGGTCCTCGAGTCGCTCGTCCCCGCCCTCACCGCCGTCGCGGACGACGAAGGCGCAGCGCGGCTCCCCCGTCACGTGCGGTCCGCGGAGGCGGACGGCATCAGACGCGTCCACACGGTCGACGCGACGCCGATCGGCATCAACGTCCGCTCGACGGTCGCCACGTACTCCGGCGTCTACGACGACCTCCGCAAGGCCTACGCCGCCACCGACGAGGCCAAGCGCCGCGGCCTCACCGCCTCGGACTTCTCCTACAACACCGGCTCCCTCGCCTGCCCGCGCTGCGACGGCACCGGCCAGGTGACCCTCGACGTCCAGTTCCTGCCCGATGTCGACGTCCCCTGCCCCGACTGCGGCGGCTCGCGCTACGCCCCCGAGGCGGAGGAGATCCTCCGCGACGGCCTCTCTCTTCCGGACCTCCTCGGGTTCACGGTGGACGAGGCGATCGACGCCGTCGGCGACATCGCCAAGGTCCGCCGCCGCCTGCAGGCTCTCGCGGACCTCGGCCTCGGCTACCTCACGCTCGGCGAGGACACCCCGGCGCTATCAGGCGGCGAGGCCCAGCGCCTCAAGCTCGCCACCCAGCTCCACCGCGACCAGTCCGACGCCGTCTTCGTCCTCGACGAGCCGAGCGTCGGCCTCCACCCGCTCGACGTCCGCACGCTGCTCCACGTCCTCCAGCGGCTCGCCGACCGCGGCGCGACCGTCATCGTCATCGAGCACGACCTCGACCTCGTCGCCAACGCCGACTACGTCATCGACATGGGCCCCGGCGGCGGCGAGGCCGGCGGCCGGATCGTCGCGGTCGGCACCCCGGACCGTGTCGCTGACGACGGGTCCAGCGTGACCGGCCGGTACCTCCGCGAGCACCTGGGCCGGAAGGCGACTCGCTAGTAGTCGAAAGGCCGACTCGTCCCGAGGCTGGACGGCATGCCTCAGCCGAGTGCTTGACCGATCTGGGCCACCAGCGTCGCGAGCGACGTACCTGCGTCCCCGACCTTCTTCGCATACGAGAGGAGACTGTCCAACGCGTCCCGCCACCGAGCCTTCGCGCGCTCGGCAGGGGACTTCGCGGCCTCCGTGGCAACATCCTCGACCTTGACAGAGACCGCAGCCTTCTCGTCGTCAGTCAGCGCTGTCGACTCGAGCAGGGAGGTGGCCTGCTCGCCGAGCTGTCGCATCAGCTCCTTGAGCTCGTCATCGACCGCAGCCTTGTTGACCTGCACCACGGAGCCCTCGATGCGTTCGGCCAGGATGCCGATGTCTCCAACGACCTGGCCGATGTGAATGCCGCCGCTGTGCTCGCGCCTTTCTACTGCCATGAGAACCTCCTCGTACGGGTGCCACCCCTTGATCGGCAGATCAGTGGGAAGGCTCTCTCGAAGGCCCCCTCTGGATGCATCGAGGAACTCCAACAAGTGGCCCTCAATGTCGTCCACGAGGAGCACGAGCACGTCGCCCTCTTGAATACCCTGCTCCGGGAACGTCGTGTCGTCGTCGACGAGCCGTCCGTAACGCACCGAGTAGAGATCGAGCGGAGGCCGGTCTTCCGACGTCGCGCTCCCCGCCCTGCCCAGCGCCACAAACATGGCCCAGGCGTTGCGAGCCGCCTTCGCTGTGTGGTGGGTCCAGTGATGCCAGGGTGTCGCCCGCGCACGCGAAGGAATCGGACTGTCCAACACCCAATACGTACCTTGACGCTGCTGAGTCATCGTGAGCCCCGAACGTGATGGGCCGATAGTACGCCCAGCGCGTATGGCGGAGAAGGGGTCCCGATCCTTCGAATTGGAGCAGGCGTCGCCCTGCATGGTGGCTGGATGCACCCTCACCCCCGAAGGGACCCCGGCGCTGTCCGGCGGCGAGGCCCAGCGCCTCAAGCTCGCCACCCAGCTGCACCGCGACCAGTCCGACGCCGTCTTCGTCCTCGACGAGCCGAGTGTCGGCCTGCACCCGCTGGATGTGCGCACGCTGCTCCAGGTGCTCCAGCGGCTCACCGACCGCGGCGCGACCGTCATCGTCATCGTCATCGTCATCGTCGTCGTCGTCGTCGTCATCGTCATCGTCATCGTCATCGTCATCGTCATCGTCATCGTCATCGTGATCGAGCATGACCTCGACCTCGTCGCGAACGCCGACTACGTCATCGACATGGGTCCGGGCGGCGGCGAGGCCGGCGGCCGGATCGTCGCGGTCGGCACGCCTGCACGCGTCGCCGAGGAGGGGACGAGCACCACCGGCCGGCACCTGGCCGGGCACCTCGACGCCTCCATGCGGGCCGCTGAGGTCCGCGTCCAAGCCGGTCCCGAGGATGCCCCCGCCCAGCACAGGCTGCATCCACCGCGGCGCACCGGGAAGATGGGCGACATGGATTGTCGTGAGCCGAGGTCCCGATGAGCGACGTCATCACCGGAGTCCTCGCTGTGCTGCTCGGTCTGCTCCTCTGCTTCCGCGGGAGCGGCGCGCTGCGGATCCTCCTCGCGATCTGGGGCGCCTTCATCGGCTTCGGCGTCGGTGCCGTCGCTGTGACGCAGCTGACGGGCCAGGAGTACCTGGGCACCGTCGCCGGCTGGGCCGCAGCGATCGTCGGGGCGCTGGTGCTCGCGGCGCTGGCCTACCTGTTCTACGCCGTCGCCGTGGTCCTCGGGTTCGGGGCGATGGGTTTCGTCCTCGGGCAGACGGTCGCTGCCGCCGTCGGCGCCGAGGAACCGTGGGTGCTGACCGCGGCCGGAGTCGTCGGTGGTGTGGTGCTCGCCGTGATCGCGATCGCGACCAACCTGCCCGAGCTGGTGCTCGTCGTCATCAGCGCGTTCGCCGGCGCGAGCATCACCATCGCCGGGCTCATGCTGCTGCTCGACATGCGCGACGTCGAGTCCCTCGTCCGCGCCGACGTCTCCTTGGCGGACCATCCCGCCTGGTACCTCGGGTACCTCGTGCTCGCCGTCGTCGGCATCGTCGTCCAGCTGCGCCGCTCCCGGCGCGGCCAACGGGGCACCGTGCGACAGTCCTGGGCGGCGTCGAGCCGGTGACCTGCGAGCCGCTCGGCGACGGCCTCCTCCTGGAGCCGGTGTCCGCGGTGAGCAGCCTCGCGTTCGTGGTCGCCGGCGTGGTGATCGCGGTGGGGTACCTTCGCCCGCTTCGCGGCAGCCGGCACGAGGGTGCGATGAGCGACGGCGCGGCCACCGTCACCACGGGGCCACGAGCACTCGGCTACCCCGCCCTTGTGGCCGGGATCGGCATCGGGTCGTTCGTCGAGCACGGGCCGGACCCGGCCTACGCCGACCTCGCACACGACCTCCCCCTCCTCGCGACCCTGGCGTTCGTCGCGGCGGACTCCGCCGCCGCCCTCACCGGACGCCCCCGGCTGTGGTGGTGGTGGGCACTGCCGACCCTGGCCCTCGTCCCGCTCATCGTCCTCGCTCCTCGCGCGGGCGACCTGGCTCAGGTGCTCGTCGCGGTCGTCGCCGTCGCGCTGACCCGGGTCCGCGCCCGCGCCCAGCCGCCGGCACGCCGACGGGTCGGCTGGGCGGTGTCGCTCCTCGCCCTCGGCGGTCTCATCGGCACCCTGTCGCGGGCCGGCGGGCCGCTCTGCGTGCCGGACAGCCTGTGGCAGGGCCACGCCGTGTGGCACGTGCTCGCGGCTACCGCCCTCGTGGTCCTCGCCCCGGTGGTGCAGCGGCGGGCTGGCCCCGTCCACACGCCTGAGGCGGGACGCGACTCCTAGCGGACCTCGGCGTCCAGCCACTCCCGGAAGGTGATCCGCCCCCGCGGCCCGTCCTCGGTCGGCAGCAGCGAGCCGTCCGTCATCGCCCGTCCCGCTCCCCCGGGCATCCGGACCGGCAGCACCCGCCGGCGCAGCCCCCTCGCCGCCGTCACCTGCGGGGCGAGGTCGACGATCTCGTGCACCTCCGGCCCCGCGAGGTCCGCCGCGCGCCGCTCCGGCTCCCCGACGGCGACCTCGACGAGGTGCGCCGCCAACTCCGAGGCCGCCACCGGCTGCATCCGCATGCGCGGGACGACGGCGACCGGCCCCGGCACACGCGCCAGCGTCTGGTCGACGAACTCGTGGAACTGGGTCGCCCGCAGCACCGTCGCGGGCACCGGACCGGCCAGCACCTCGGCCTCCTGCCGCAGCTTGGCGCGGTAGTACCCGAGCGGGCACCGGTCGACGCCGACGATCGATAGCAGCACGTGGTGGCGCACCCCGGCGCGCCGCCCAGCGGAAAGAAGGTTCTCGCTCGCGCGGACGAAGAACCGCTCGGCGGTCCGCCGGGACAGCGTCGTCACGTTGCTGACGTCGACGACGGCGGTCACGCCGCCGAGCGCGTCGTCCAGTCCCGCGCCGGTCGTCAGGTCCACGCCGCGCGAGCGGGCGAGCACCACGGGCTCGTGCCCGGAGGCGGACACGGCGTCCACGACGTGCCTGCCGACGACGCCGGTGCCACCGGCCACAGCGATTCTCATGGCCAGATCGAAGCACACCGACCGTCCGTCGGGAGCCGCCTTCCCACGCGCCACACGCGCCGCTAGCGTGGCCGGATGACCTCCCAGACCTCGAACGAGCCCACCACCTCCCCGGCCGACCGCGCGCGCACCCTGTCCGCCCTGCACGCGGCGCCCGAGATCCTGCGGGTGGTGAACGTCTGGGACGTCGTCTCGGCGAAGGCGATCCTCGCCCTGCCGGAGACCAGGGCCATCGCCACCGCCGGCCACTCGATCGCCGCCACCTTCGGCTACCCGGACGGCACCATCCCCTTCGACCTCACCCTCGACATGGTCGGCCGCATCGTCGCGGCCGCCGGGGACGTGCCGGTCACCGCCGACCTCGACGACGGTTACGAGGACACCGGCGAGACCACCCGCCGCGCCATCGGCGCCGGCATCGTCGGCGCCAACATGGAGGACCGCCTGCGCCCGGTCGCCGAGGCAGCGGCCCGCGTGGCGGCCGTCGTCGCCGCCGGCGAGGCCGAGGGCGTGCCCTTCTCCCTCAACGCCCGCACCGACGCGATCGTGCGCGGCGGCGACCGCCCGATGGAAGATTCCGTCGCCGACGCCGTCGAGCGCGGCCGCGCCTACCTCGACGCCGGTGCCGACATCGTCTTCGTCCCCGGGGTCCTCGACGCCGACGTCACCCGCCGGCTCGTCGAGGGCATCGGCGAGCGCAAGGTCAGCGTCATCGGCCTGCCCGGCGCACTCACCGCCGCCGAGTACGAGGCCCTCGGCGTCGCCCGCATCTCCTACGGCCCCACCACCCAGCGGGTTGCCCTCACCGCCCTGCAGGACCTCGCCAAGAGCCTCTACGCCGACGGCGTGATCCCCGAGTCGACCCGCGCGCTCAACTGAGATGTCGTGGCCTCCTGTCGACAGGCAGGGTGAGTCGCCCATCCCCACCCGAGGCAGTCACACCCCGGGCTCGCCCGACCCGCCGTCGGCGCCCCCGACCGCACCGTGCCGGTCCTGCGTCGTCTGACGCTTGCGTTCGTAGTGCCGTCGCGCCTTCATCCGATTGCCACACACGGCCATGGAGCACCACTGCGCCCGGTTTCCGTGGCTGCGGTCGATGAGGAAGAGGCGGCAGTCGGGATTGCCGCACGCGCGCAGCCGGCCTGGCCGCGTGTCCTCCAGGGCATGCCAGGCGAGCACGGCCCGGACTGCGAAGGCCTGGTCCGCGGGCGCCTCGAGCTGCCAATGAAGCCGGCCGGACACGAACGACGGGATCATCGCCGCGCCGACGAGGAAGGGTGCCAGACGCTCCGGCGGCTCGTCCCCACGGACGACGCCCTGCAGCGCCTCGCGGACCTTGCGGACCGTCGCCACCTCACCGGCCGTGCCGGTACCGCCGCGGGCGCTCGTCCAGGCGGCCGCAGCGTCGTCGTCGGACAGGGCGTCGGTCGGCGCGCCGTTCTCCACGGGAGTGGTGTTGAGCAGCTCCAGGAGCAGCGCCTCGTCGTCGGGAACGGTCATCACGCGAGTCATCGTATAACCGATACCGGAGCGTTGACAGGTTAGATGCACCTCCGTACCGTCTGTCTAACCACTTCACTCTCGAAAAGGGGTTAGATCATGGTCGATGTCCACCACCGCTCCCGGGTGGTCAACGGGTACGAGTTCTTCTACCGGGAGGCGGGTGACCCGGGCGCCCGGACAGTCGTCCTGCTGCACGGCTACCCGACGAGCTCGTTCATGTTCCGCCACCTGATCTCGCTGCTGGCAGATCGGTTCCACGTCGTCGCGCCGGACCACCTTGGCTTCGGCCTGTCCGCGGCGCCCGGCGTGGAGGAGTTCGAGTACTCCTTCGACGCCCTGGCCGATCTCACCGAGGCACTCCTCGACGAGCTCGACATCGCCAGCTACGCGATCTACGTCCAGGACTACGGCGCACCCATCGGGTGGCGGCTGGCGCTGCGGCGACCGGAGGCGATCACCGCGATCATCACGCAGAACGGCAACGCCTACGAGGAGGGCTTCGTCGAGAGCTTCTGGGAGCCGGTGACTGCCTACCAGCGCGAGCAGACCGCGACGACGGAGGCCGCAATGCGCGAGGCGCTGAGCATCGACGCGATCCGCTGGCAGTACGTCCACGGCGTCACCGATCCCACCCTGGTGGACCCGGAGACCTGGCGGCACGACCACGCTCTCGTCTCCCGCCCGGGCAACGACCGTGTCCAGCTCGCGCTCTTTCGCGACTACGCGGCCAACGTTGCCCTCTACCCCAGGTTGCACGAGTACTTCAGGGAGAGTCAGGTGCCACTGCTCGCCGTCTGGGGCGAGGGCGACGAGATCTTCGGCCCCGAAGGCGCACGCGCCTTCACTCGCGACCTCCCCGAGGCGCAGATCCACCTCCTGGCCGGCGGGCACTTCCTCCTCGAGAGTGCCGTGGACGAGGTCGCCGGCCTCATCCGCGGCTTCCTCTCCGCAGTCCCCGCGGCGCCCCCAGCCGCCGTGGGAGCTCCGCGATAGCGAGGCGCAGGGGCAGGTGAGCACCGCGGCCGCGGAGTCGCTGACTCCACTGCGAGCCTGACGGCACGCGCAGACTCATGCTCGTACGGCTACGCCGACCGGTGGGAATGTTTTACCGACCGATCGTGCTGTACCGTCGTCACAGCCACCCACTCCCACCTGGCGAGGAACCCATGAGTCACGCACCCCCGAAGGCCACCGCCAAGACCTGGATGGGTCTTGCCGTACTCGTCCTGCCCCTTCTTCTCATCACCATCGACGGCACCGTGCTGATCCTCGGCCTGCCCGCGATCTCCGCCGAGCTCAGCCCCACGGGCATCCAGCAGCTGTGGATGATCGACATCTACTCGCTCGTCCTCGCCAGCCTGCTCGTCGCGATGAGCACGCTGGGCGACCGCTTCGGACGGCGTCGGAACCTGCTCATCGGCGCGGTCATCTTCGCGATGGCGTCGGCGCTCGGAGCGCTGGCGACAGCACCGTGGATGCTGATCGGCGCTCGGGCACTCCTGGGGGTGGGCGGCGCGATCATGATGCCGTCGACGCTGTCCCTGGTGCGCAACATGTTCCTCGACCGGCAGCAGCGCCGTTACGCGATGGCCGCCTGGGCCGCGATGGCGTCGGTCGGCGCCGCGGTCGGGCCGATCGTCGGCGGCTGGGTCATCGAGACCTTCAGCTGGCAGGCGGCGTTCCTCATGAACATCCCCGTCATGCTCGCCCTGCTCGTCCTGGGCCCGGTCCTGCTGCCCGAGAGCCGCAACCCCGACCTGCACCGGATCGACCTCCCCAGCGTCGCGCTCTCCTTCGTCGGCATGATCGGCACGGTGTACGCCATCAAGACTCTGACCGGTGGCAAGGACACCGCTCTGGGGATGACGGCACTCGTCGTCGGCCTGGTCGCCGTCGGCCTGTTCGTCCGTCGGCAGCTCACCCTTCCCACGCCGCTCCTCGAGGTCAGGCTGTTCAAGGTGCGCTACTTCCGGGGCGCCGTGGTCGCGGACCTGCTCTCGGTCTTCGCGATGGTCGGCGCGCTGGTCGCGCTCGTCCAGCACCTTCAGCTCGTCCTGGGACTCAACCCGCTCCAGGCGTCGGTCTGGCTGATCCCCCAGGCGGTCCTCGCCGCGACCGCCGCGTTCGCCGCGGCCGTGCTCGTCAAGCGTTTCCTGCCCGCCTACGTCATGGCCTCCGGCCTTGTCATCGCCGCGGTCGGGTTCAGCCTGACGATCTTCCTCACGCCGACGTCGAGCCCCCTTCTCATCGCGACCGCCCTCGCGCTGGTCGCCCTGGGCGCGGGTGTGGGCCTGGCGTTGAGCAACGACATCATCATGAGCTCGGTCAAGCCCGACCGTGCTGGACAGGCCGCCGCGACCTCGGAGACCGCGTACGAGCTCGGCACGACGCTCGGCACCGCCGTCCTGGGTGGGGTGCTCGTCGCCTGGTACACCCGGGTGGTCACGGCCGGCACGGCAGCGCTCGACCTGCCTGCGGACCTTGCCGACCGGGCGTCCTCGACGATGGCGGAAGCCCTCCTGGTGTCGGCCGAGGTCGGCGGCAGTGCCGGGGCGTCCGTCCTCGAGACCGCCGAGAATGCGTTCACCGATGCGATCACCGTCACCGGCATCGCCGGGGCAGCGCTCATGGTCCTCACCGCGATCTGGACCCTGGTCACGCTCCGCGGTGCAGCCGCGAACGCGGATCTCGCTGCGGAGCACGAGCGCGAGCTCGTGCACTGAGTCCCGCTGGTACCGCCGCGCGCGGCGGTACCAGCGGCACTCCTGCGTCGTACGATCGACCGGCTGGTCAGTACTGGTGGCGAAGCAGAACGGATGGACCGATGACCGAGGGGCGCCCGACGCGCAACACCGAGCGCACCCGGCGTGCCGTGCTCGACGCGGCCACCCAGGTGATCCTGGAGAAGGGCGCCGCCGTCACCCTGGGTCAGGTCGCCACGGCCGCCGGTGTGTCGAAGAGCGGTCTGATCCACCACTTCGGCAGCCGGGACCAGCTGGTGACCGCCGTCGTGCAGGACGTGCACGAACGCTTCCGGGAGGCGGTCCTCGCTCACCTCGACCTGTCGGAGAACTACCCCGGCAAGATGCTCCGTGCCTACATCCGCGCACTCTGCGCGGGGAGCTCGGATGCTGACGCGGCGCGCGACCTCACGTCAGCGGCCACCTGGACCGGTCTCCACGCGATCCCCGCCGCGGCCGCCGTCGCGCAGGAGCACAGTGCGTGGTGGAGCGAGCAGTTCGCCCTCGACGGGCTGAGCGCCGAACGCATCCAGATCGTGCGGCGAGCCGCCGAGGGGGTCGCCACTGCCGTCCTGCTCGGTGACGAGGACGCCGCGAGCATCGAGTCTGCTCGCCGCCTGCTGTTGGAGCTCGCCACGGACGGCACCTTCTCCACGCCCCTCTGACACGCCGGCGACCGGGTACCCGGCGGGGTCGCGTCGGCGACCGGGCGCTACGGCCTCACCTCCAGCACGTTGTTGAACGGGGTCTGCGCGGCCAACCGGAACCCGGTGAAGCCGGCCTTGCGGGTGATCTGCTCGATCCGCGCGGGGCCCGCCTGCGTTCCCAGGGCCGTGCCGACGTCCTGGGCCAGCGAGGCCGGCGTGCACAGCAGGGTGGAGAACCCGTAGTAGGCCCGCCCGACAGGGTTGAGGTTCTCCTCGACCCTGTCCCCCGCCGCCGGCTCGACGACCATCCACGTGCCGTCGTCGGCGAGGGACTCGCGCACGGTGAGCGCGGCCCCCTGCGGGTCACCCATGTCGTGCAGGCAGTCGAACATGGTCACGAGGTCGTAGCCGGTGCCCGCGGACTCGGTGGCCGGCCGGACCTCGAAGCGGACCCGGTCGCCGACCCCGGCGGCGGCCGCACGGTCGCGTGCGGTCTCGATCGACTCATGGTGGTAGTCGGTCCCGAGGAACGTCGAGGCCGGGAAGGCCTGCGCCATGAGGATGGTGGAGGCCCCGTGGCCACAGCCGACGTCCGCCACCCGCGCGCCACTCCGGAGCTTGTCGACGACGCCGTCCAGGGCCGGCAGCCATGCGTCGACGAGGTAGGCGGCATAGCTCGGCCGGAAGAACCGCTCGCAGCCGACGTGCACGTCACCGTTGTGCTCGTGCCAGCCGTGCCCGCCGCCGATGCGGGCCGCCTCGATGATCGCGGGGGTACCCCTGATCGTGCCGTGGGCGATCTGGAACAGGCCCGGGAGGTACGCCGGGCTCGACTCGTCGGCGAGCGCGACCGCGTGCTCGGGCGGCAGCGTGTACCGCCCGCTCTCGGCGTCGTAGTCGACGTAGGCGCCGGCGGCCTGGGCGTTGAGCCACTCGCGCGTGTAGTGGGCGTCGGTCCCGGTGCGGTCGGCCAGCTCCGCCGGGGTGGCCGGGCCCTCGTCGGCGAGACTCCGGTACCAGCCGAGCTTGTCGCCCATGACGACCAGCGCGCTGTTGAGCGCGGCACCCACCTCCCCCACAGCGGCGAACACGAAGCTCATCAGCTTCTCCTCGTCGACGGCCACCGGTTCTTCGATCGTGGTCATGACACTCTCCTTCGTCGCGGCCCGGGCACCGTGCCCGACCTGCGTCCCACTGTGCGACCGGCGCGGTGCCCGGCACATGGGGCGGGCGCCCCAATTCCGGGGGTGTCGGTGGGGCGCGGCGCCTGGGAGGATCGGGGCGTCGGGGCACCACCGCGAGGACGGGACTGCCATGGACAGGACGGCACCATCGGCACCGCGGCGAGCGGAGCTGCTCGCCGCTCTCTCGATGGCCATCGACCTGGGCCTGGGGCAGCCCATGGAGCACATGCTGCGTGCCGCGCTGCTCTCGACGAGGCTCGCGGACCGGCTGGGCCTGAGCGCCGAGGAACGGGCGACGATCTACTACGTCAGCCTGGTGTCCTGGATCGGCTGCCACGCCGACTCCCACGAGTACGCCGCCATCTTCGGTGACGACATCGCCGCCCGGGCCGCCCACTACGACGTCGAGTGGATCGGGCTGCCCTACCTGCGGCTGCTTCTGCGTCAGGTGGGCAGCAACCGGCCGGCGCCGGAGCGGGCGTGGCTGCTCACCAACCTGCTCACCCGGTCCCGCGGAGACCTGCTGGCGCTGGCTCGCTCGCACTGCGCCTCCGCCCGGCTGCTGGCCGAGGACGTCGGCCTGTCGCCGGACGTGGTGCGGACGCTGGCCCACACCTTCGAGCGGTGGGACGGCAAGGGCGTGCCCGACGGTGTCCGCGGGGAGGAGATGGCGCTCGAGATGCGGGTCGCGCAGCTCGCCGACATCGCCGAGGTGTGGCTACGCACGCGAGGGTGGAAGGCCTGCGCGGAGATGGTGCGCTCGCGGCGCGGGACCCAGTTCGACCCGGCGGTCGCCGACGCCTTCCTCTCCGAGTCGACCGGCTGGCGCGACGTCATGGACACCGACGACGTGTGGCAGGCGGCCCTGGACGAGGACCCCGACGGGAGCCGGCTGCTCCTGGGTGAGGAGCTGGACCGCCTCGTCACCGCCGTCGGCGACTTCGCCGATCTCAAGTTCCCCTTCGCGCTGGGCCACTCCCGCGGGGTCGCCGCCCTGGCGGCGCAGGCCGGCGCGAGCTTCGGACTGGCCGACGACGAGGTGGTCCGGCTTGGGCGGGCCGGGCTCCTGCACGACCTGGGCCGCCTCGGGGTGTCCAACGCGATCTGGGAGAAGCCGGGCCCGCTCACCACGTCCGAGTGGGAGCGGGTGCGCCTGCACCCGTACTTCACCGAACGCATCCTGCGCCGGGTCGGCGGCCTCGAGCGGGAGGCGGCGATCGCGGCGACCCACCACGAACGACAGGACGGGACCGGCTACCCGCAGGGGGTGCACGGTGAGTCGCTCGGAGCCGCTCAACGGCTACTCGCGGCCGCCGACAGCTTCCACACCTCGCTCGAGCAACGGCCGCACCGACCCCCTCTCACCGAGGACGACGCCGTGCGCCGGATCCGTGCGGAGGCGCGAGCGGGGCGCCTGGACCCGCCCTCGGTGGAGGCAGTGCTCGAGGTCACCGGCCGCCGGCCCCGGCGCAGGGGCCTGTGGCCGGACGGCTTGACCACCCGCGAGGTCGAGGTGCTGCGGCTCGTGGCCCGGGCGCGCTCGAACCGGGAGATCGCCGAGGAGCTGTTCCTCTCGGAGAAGACGGTGCGCAACCACGTCGAGCACATCTACCTCAAGATCGGGGCCACCAACCGGGTCGGCGCAGGGCTCTACGCCGTGCACGCGGGGCTTGCCCAGCCCGAGCCGCCCACCCGCTGACCGGGTTCTGGGGCGACCGCCTCACGACCCGGCTGCTCGCCGGGAGGAGGCTGGGCTCCTCACCAACGACCAGAGGTGGACCAGCCATGAACCTCGACCCGAGGGCCGCCGCACACGCAGCCGCTGAGCGCGCCGCCACGTTCGACGGGCAGCACGAGCACTTCGCCGGCTTCGGCGTGATGGCGCTCCCGTTCAGCACCGGTCACGTCCTCGCGCTGCGCTGCTGGCCCGCCACCACCATCGGCCCGCCGTACGCCTCGGTGTCCGTCCGGTCGCCCGACGGGGCCTGGGTCATCCAGACCGACGCCCCACCCGAGCGCAGCTGTCCGCGGTACTTCTCCGCCGCGGCCGCCGAGATCCCCGCCCCGCAACCGATCGAGGTCACGTGGAGCGGCCCGGGCACGCTCACGGTGACCATCGAGGACGAGCTCGAGTGGCACCTCGCACTCCGCTCCACCGCCGCTACCCGTCTGATGAGCGCCTGCGCGGCTGCCATGTCCACCCGGTGGTGGAGCGACGCTCGGGTGCTGTCCGTCATGGCCACCGCGGCGGGCCCGCTGCTCGGGTCGGGGCGGGTGGCGTTGCAGGGCACGGCGCCCAACGGCCAGTGGTTCCGCGCCGCCCCGAGGCACATGTGGCTGGTCGCGTCGTCGAGCGCCCGGTGGCGCGGGCTGGACCTGGGCTCCCCCGCGCCGCTCGACCGGCAGGCGCACCTGGCCCAAGTGCCGATGCCACAGCGCGGCATCTTCTTCGTCGGGACTGCCGTCTTCGAGACGTTCGATCCCGCCAGGCATGTCGGGCCGCTGGACGAGATGACAGGCACTCCGCGCCAGCTCGCCTGAGGGATCCGACGGCGCGAGCAACGCCGTCGCCGCGGCCTACTTGACCCCGAAGTCGAACGCTTCCTTATGAAGGTTCCCGTACTTCTCCCGCAGGAAGTTGCCCGTGGTGGTCAGCTGCGCCGGGACCCGGCTCTGCCGGCTCGCGTGCAGGGCCTCGGCCTGTCCGGCGAGGAGGTGAAGCTGCTCGGCGAGCTCCTCGTTCGGGGTGCGCCCGTTGGGCTGGCGGGTCTCCACCATGGTCGGCGGGATAGCGAGGTAGCCGCGCAGGACGCCGGGCAGGTACTCGCGCACCATGGCGTCCAGCTCGTACTCGAAGCGCGCGTCACGGGACGGCTCACGACGCTCCGCCTCGACGACGTCGCCCAGCAGGCGGAGCGTCCGCTGGAAGGTGACGTAGGCGTTCGAGGGAAGCCGCATCCGGCTCTGCTGCCCGAGCGCGCCGACCCAGCCGAGCGCGGCAACCCGGCCGTCCGCGCCCTCGAGCGCGGCCTCCGGCGGCGGCGACGTCTGGACGAGCTCGTGCGACTCGGTCCCGGTGAACCGGTGCCACCACCGTCGTCGGGCCGGCAGCCAGAGGTCGCGCAGGTGCCAGGCACGGACGCCCGAGGCACCCATCGAGGCGAGGGCGAGCACGCCGCCGACGCCGATGACGTCGAGCGCAAAGATGCCCGCCGTGAATCCCGCCGCGTAGAGCAGGCCCTCGAGCACCACACGCAGCTTCTTCTTCACGCCGCCGATGAGGAGCACGAGGTAGGCCAGCAGGGGGAAGAAGACGACGACGGCGCCGACCTTGATGACGTTGCCCAGGGTCAACCGCGACATGGTCAGCTCCTCACATCCGGATCCGTGGTCGAGGCGTCGGAGGAGTGGCTGCGCTCGAGCTGCAGCCGGGCACGGCCAACCTGCCCCTCGAGCACCTCGACCGTCTGCTTGATGGACCGCGTCGCTTCGACCTTGTACCGGTCGATCTCGTCCATCGCCTGGAAGACGTTGTCGAAGGCCTGTTGGAGCTTGGCCGGGTCGACGGTGGCCTGCGCTGCCTGCTGATGGACGGCGGCGCCCTGGGACCGCAGCAGCTCGGAGGTCGAGAGGATCATGTCCGACGTCGTCGAGTTGAGCGCCTCGATCTGCGCCAGCGTGATCTGCTGCTGGGCGAGCGCCTGCGACACGATCACGGCCACCCGCAGCGCTGCGATCGTCGTGTCGAGCGCGCGGTCGACGCCCTTGATGAGCTCGGTGTTGTTCTTCTTGACGACGTCGAGGGCCAGGTAGCCCTGGACCGAGACCGCCATCTGGGTCATGAGGTCCTGGTGGCGCTGGCGGACGTAGAAGAGCGCGTCGGTCTCGAGGGTGGTGGCGTCGTCGGTCTTGCCCTCGGTGCGGAGGGTGGCGATGCGCTGCTCGAGCCCGTCGCCGAGGTGGCGGGCGAGGACGGCGTAGTTGGCGAGCTGCCCTAGCGCCGCCCACAGCGCGTCGCGCTCGGTCTGGATGGCGGCGTTGTCCATCCGCAGCTCGTCCTGGCCGCCCTTGAGCGCCTTGGTGATGGCGTCGAGCTGGTCCTGCGCGGACTCGTACTTGCGGAAGTACCGCTCGATGGCGTTGCCCTTGGGCAGGAACTTGAGGAGCCGCTTGCCGCCGGTGAGGTCGTGGCGCTTGGGGTCGAGATCAGAGACGATCTGCCGCAGCTCGGCGAGGCTCGCTCCGGTTCTCGACGCCGGATCCTCCCCGGACGCCGACGCAGCGGCTGCCGGCCGCTGGAGCATGCGGTTGGAGGAGTCCCCCGCCTGCCGCATCGTGTCCTCGCCCAGCTTGGTCAGCTGCGCGACCTTCGTCTGGAACTCGGGGCTGTGCAGGGGCGCGGCGAGGAGGTCGTCGAGGAACTCGCGGGCCGTGTCCGCGTGCTTCTGCTGCGTCTCCGCGTCCACGAGGATGACGCCGCCGACCTTCTCCGGCTCGCGCACCTCCACCTCGGCCGCCGGCGCAGGCGGCTCGAGCTGCAGCGGGTCCTCGACGGCGGGGGTCTGGTTCTGGCCAAGGTCGAGCGGGTTCGACATTCCGTGTCTCCTCGGGCGTCTCGGGGCTACCGGCAGTCTCTCAGGTCGCCGCGTGCAACGTCAGAATTCGCCCCTGTCACAAATAGAACGGCCGCGCCGCCCTCGGTGTTCCGAACCTCGTGCGCCCGCGGTGTGCTGAAGCCGGTGCCACGTACCATGTCCGGACCGCTCGGCATCGCCGAGGTGTGTTCAGCAGTGTCAGCGTGACTGTGCGTTCAGTTCCGCACACCATTGTCGCGCCACGCGCCACCCGCCACGGCGGCTGTCTCCGCGGCAGACAGGTGCGACGGGTCAGCCGACCCACCGGGAGTAGGGCGAGTTGTCTGCGCTTCAATGAGACCTTCGACCCGGTCCTTCCTTCCGGTTGCGTTCACTCGAAACCAATCCAAACCGGAGGCCTTCGGGTCTAATTCGCTTTGATGAGTCAGAGGTTGCCAAACTCAGTCGATGATAGGACTATGTCGCTTCGCCCGAACACATTGACTGCATCACTGGAAAACAAATCGATCCGCCCGACTCGCCTTAGCGGGCTGCGCGGTCCCTCGGCGGCCAAGAGCGTCTTCTCTACCAGTTTGCCCTTCCGACTCCAGCGTCTCCCGAGCTCCGAGAAGGCCGGGGGAACAGCCAACTTAGTAGATCGAGCCGGCGGCCAACTCGAGTGGGATACAAATGGCTCGAGGCAGTACCTGACCGCTGCGGGATGGCGCCACAAGTCGGGGCACGTCGCCGCTCCGACGAGTTGGACAATCTGCGCCGAACGATCAGTGGAGAGGCTCCGAGTGCTACCTATCTGGCTTGCAAGGTGTGCGAGTCCCGCTTGTCGCATCTTCGGCAATGAAGAGGGGGCCGTCGGAATGCTCTTGCGCGGGTAGCATATCCGTCCGAAAAAGGTAGGGGGCATTGGTCCGCTCGGCGTAGCGCCGCTCGTGGACGCCAAGTACTCCGCGACGATACTGCACCATACATGAGACTCGGCAATATTGCTGAACTCGACTAACGAACCAACTACCGGGATGGCGTCGCGCGTGATGGAATCAACCAGTCGTCCCTGCCTCTCGCGTTCGTCGTCGGTAGCGGCAAGCGAGGAGTTCGCAACCATGAGAAACGCCGCGTGCAAGCCCTCGTCGACGAGCACAGTCTCGAGCCAAGTCGCCCCTCTTCGCACGTCGAGGGACAAGACTTTAGCCTCAGCCTGAGCGAGCGCCTTTCGCGACCCGCGCGCCCGCGGGCGCGCGTCACGAAAATTGCTTCGAAACTCGCCGAAAACCTGGTCGAGGCTTGAGGCCAAGGCCGCCATGTCTGTGGAGTTGCTGCAGGTCGCCGCTCGCTGCACTAGATCGAATTGGTGCCCAGCTCCACGGCACCGACATCTGCAAGTGGCTTGCGCAGCGTGCTCACAGGAATAGTCGTGCGTAGCAGCAGGCGAGAATGACTTATCTGGCACAGGGCCCTCCAGTGGGGAAAACGCACACACCCGCTTCGGCGCGGTCGACTCAGCATAAAGCTACGAGACTGGTGCTCGTGGGCGATTGCCATACCTCCCTTGCCGATTCCCGCGGCCACGCGCCGGGCCAAGCCGGAATGGACTTCACTCATGCTGGATGGGCCTCACACGCTGGTCTCCAGCGCGAAGGAGCGACGGGTTATCGCGACCAACGCGGGTCAGCGGCAGTCTGTCGGGTTCCCTCGCACGCAACGACTGGCGACCCGCTCCGGCGTGACGTCTCACGGACACCTCCGTCAGCTCGGGGCGGGACGGGTGCCCACGCTCACCCGTGCCTCGACATGGCTGAAGACCGGCTGACTGTGACCTTGGGTTACGGAAGCGATTCACCGCTCCCAGCGGCGCGGGCTCGACGCTTGCCGGCAGTGCGACCACGACGCTGGCGTGGACGCCCTCAGGGGTTCACGCGTGTCCGGAGCATCTCCTGCGTCTCCTGGTCCATCGAGTAGAGAAGCGTCCCGCGGAGACCTCTCGTTAGGAGCACCTTGTAAACGTGCCGGACGAGGCGGTCGAAGGTGGCATCATCAACCGCTGTCTTTGATCGGAAGTCCGGGTCCTTATTGAACTCTCGTCGCGTCACCCAGCGGTTTCCTCGCCACACCAAGTCGGGACCGAGTACCACGCCGTTCCACGCGTACTCGAAGCCCTGGGCGGTGTAGACGCAACCGACTTGATCGAATCCGTCAGGGTCCGTCGCCCACAACGATGATGGAGGGGCGCCACCCACAGCACGGTCGCTCTTGAGATTCCAGGGACGGCTCCACTCGCCGATCTGAACATCGTGGACGAGTCGACCGTCCTTCGTGGGGTTGCTCCACGGCCAGCAGAAGCCCGCGGTCATCCGCGCGGTAACTCCTGAGTCGCGGAAGGCGCGAAGTCGCCCTTCGAGCTCCTCGACCGACTCAACGACGTCGACCGAGAACGTCGGCTCATCGTGCCAACCAGGCGACCCGCCCTCCGAAGTGCCTTCACTGGTGAGATCAAGTAAGCGGTGCACCCAATCGAGGTAGGTCTGACTTCCGCCCGCGCGGAACTGAGCATTCAGATTGATGTGGCGAACGGGCAGACCCCGTGTCGTGGCGTGGGCTTCGATGTCGGCAACGGTCCCCAGCTCCCCAGGGCGAACGACCTGGTGCTCGTCCAGGAGGAAAACGGGTACACGTGCCGCGTCGATCAGTTCCTCAATCTGCGGCCGCGCGGCCTCACGTAGCTGCTTTGGCGTGTACCGATTGACTGACTTCTCCCGGATGCGGTGAGCCTCATCCAGGACGAGGACGTCAAGGCCGTTCCTCTCGGCATCCATGAAGGAATTGAAGTACTTAAACAGGTTCTTGACGCGCGTCGACCCCTTGCCGGCGACCTGACGCATCGTCTGGGTGAATGACCGGGAACCAGTTGCGTGAATCACGGCGCGACCTTGACGAGCCAGCTCGCCGAGCAGAGATAGTGCGATGACGCTCTTTCCACTGCCCGGTGCGCCCGCAATGACGACCACTGACTTGCTGTCGGCTTGCCGCGCTGCCTCGACCTCGCGCAACACGACCTCGTACGCGACACGCTGCTCGTCGAGCAGCACGAACTGCTCACGGTCCCGAATCTCGTCGGCGGCTACGCTCAACAGCTGCTTGGAAGGAGCGATGGCCGCACTGAGGAACTGGTCAGCCACCTCGACGGCCGGCACTGCCGCAAGACGTGAACGAAGGTAGTCGTGAAATGCCCCGCGCCGCTGGCCTGTGAAGAGCCTAGAAGTCTCTGTCACAGGACGCACGAACAGGTCTGCCACGCTGTTGTCGGTGGCGTTGTGGAGGTACGCCACACCTGCGGTCATGCTCGGGTCATCGGCGAGGCCTGGCATGAAGTCCCTGAGGTATTCCACGTAGCCGCTGACTTGAACGCCTGGATGGAGCGCCGGTCGGTATGGGGCCGCGGCAACGTCGACGAGAGTGTCGCTACCCTGCCAGCTCGTCGCGCCGCTCCACTGTTTGAGTTCCACGACAACGATGCTCGGATTGCCCGTACTTGGATGACGCCCCACCAGCAAGGCGTCTATGCGCTTACTCGACAATGGCAGCCGGTGCTCCAGGATGACTTCGACGTCACCTAGGCCCGCGTCAACGAGGTCCTGAGCCAGGACTGGAAGGCTCCCACGCCAGGACCTCCGTTCGCCCGCTCCGGGCGAACCCGCACCAGTGCTGTAGAGATGGCTTGCCATGCGGTCCTCAAGAACCGAGATGTCACTGCTGCAAATTTCAGCGAGCGCACGTGCGCTCGTTCGAACGTCGGCCACCAGATGGATCCCTCACACGGCACGAGTAGTCGTGCGGTGGGGACATGTCCGAAGACCGGAAGTCCGTCGTTACCGCTTGCACTCCACAGGCTACCGAGTCCACGCGCCCGTGTTCGGGATCTTCGTGCCTCGGACCAGAAGTCCGGCTTCTCCGCGGCGCCAACTCGACCCCACAAGCGAGACAGCGACTCGTTACCGAGGGACGAGCAGCACACCGCCCACCGCGAGGCCTTCAACGCCGAGGACGACGGCGGCCTTCTGTCGATCAGCTCTTCGCCGCCACCCCGCACGACCTCGAGAACACCGAAATGCGAACGCTGACCATTCAGCCGCTCAGCGTGAATCTCGACTGCATCGTCATCGCCGGCGATCGTCTAAAACGCCAGCATTGCCCGCTCGACGGCGCTGGCCACCGAGCGCATCCTGGAGTACCTCCTCCTCCAGACCGTCGTCAACGAGCAGAACGACGACGCCGAGTGAGCGAAGGGCCACAGGCGACGCCAACCACGTCGATGACTTCGCCGCCCACCTGGAGGAGAACACCGACGGTCCGTAGTGGGTTCCGGAAGAGGCGCAGTCCTGAGGTCCGTTCAGAACAACGACGGCGGCGGACTCAACTGCGAGGGTGGATCCACCGCCGTCGTACCGGGTGTGGAGGTTTATCGATCCGAGAGACGATGCGACCGACATAGCCGGCTCGGGCCCCACTACCGGAACGGCCGGAATCACATGCTTAACCTCGAGAGGTTCGCCGCCGATGGCACGGCATGACGGGCATCCCGCAACGAAGCGTTGAGAAGTGAGGATCTTGACGAGCTCTGCACCAGCAGACTGGTACCCGGACCCTCACCAGGCCGGCTCCCTTCGGTACTGGGACGGCACAACGTGGACCGCGCACGTCCGCCCCGCAGACCCCCAGGCGACGCCCACGCAGCCTCCAGCTGCGCACGAAGCTCATACGCCGCACCAGCAACGCCTCCGTCGCGACGTGCGGGTCTGCTGCACGGATAGGTGACATCTGATCTGTGGTGCCGCAGGGTGCCACTGGAAGGATGTGCACCGTGCTTAAGCCATACCCCAAGGAGTTCCGCGACGACGTCGTGCGGGTCGCGCGGAATCGCGAGCCGGGCGTCCACCTCAAGCAGATCGCTGCCGACTTCGGCATCAGCGAGTCCTGTCTGACGAACTGGATGAAGACCGCCGACGTCGAGGAGGGCGTGAGGCCCGGCACGACCGCAGCCGAGAACACCGAGCTGCGTGAAGCGCGCAAGCGGATCCGTCTGCTGGAGCAGGAGAACGAGGTCCTGCGCCGGGCGGCCGCGAATCTGTCGCAGGCGAACCTGCCGGGAAAATGATGTACCCGCTCGTCCGCGAGCTGGCCGAAGACGGGATCCCCGTCACGGTGACGTGCCGGGTGCTCAAGATCGCGCGCCAGCCCTACTACCGCTGGCTCACCCACCCGGTCACCGACTCCGACCTCGAGCAGGCATATCGTGCCCACGCCCTGTTCGACGCCCACCGCGATGACCCGGAGTTCGGCTACCGCTTCCTGGTCGACGAAGCCCGCGAAGCCGGTGAGCCCATGGCCGAGCGGACCGCATGGCGGATCTGCTCGCGGCAGGGCTGGTGGAGCGCGTTCGGCAAGAAGCGCGGCAAGAACGGCAAGAGGCCCGGCCCGCCGGTGCACGAGGACCTGTGCATCGTGACCGATGACAAGGGTCGACAGCGGCACGAGTTCACCGCCGACGCCGTCAACGAGCTGTGGCTCACCGATATCACCGAGCACCGCACCGGTGAAGACAAGCTCTACCTGTGCGCGATCAAGGACGCCTACTCCAACCGGATCGTCGGCTACTCCATCAACTCTCGGATGAAGTCACGCCTGGCCGTGGCGGCGCTCGACAACGCCGTCGCCAGGCGCGGTGACGTCGCCGGCTGCATCGTGCACTCGGACCGCGGGTCGCAATTCCGCAGCCGGAGATTCGTTCACGCCCTCAACCGCCACGACATGGTCGGATCGATGGGCAGAGTCGGCGCAGCCGGCGACAACGCGGCCATGGAGAGCTTCTTCAGCCTGCTCCAGAAGAACGTCCTGGACCGCCGCCCCTGGGCCACCCGCGAAGAGCTCCGGATCGCGATCGTCACCTGGATCGAACGGACCTACCACCGCCGCAGATGGCAGGCCGCCCTCGGCCGGTTGACCCCCATCGAGTACGAGACCATCATGACCACGCCCGCCACCCAGGCTGCGTGACCCAACCTGTCACCTATCCGTGCAGCAGACCCCCGCCTCGAACCGATGGACCGAGTCAACGAGCTCGGCGACGCCTCCGTCCCGTTCCGCTTCGACGTCCACACGATGTACTTCTCGACCGACGCCGTGTCGCTTGAGGCAGCGCTCCACGCACACTTCGCGAACCGTCGACTCAACAAGGTGAACCTGCGCAGAGAGTTCTTCTACGCCACCCCCACCGAGGTGCTCGACGTACTCAAGCAGCACGCAGGCGCTGTCACCGAGTACACGGAGACGGCGGAGGCCGAGGAGTTCCGCCTCAGCAGGGGAGAACTAGCCGACGCGTTCTGATCCGCTGAACTTCGTTCTAGAACCGACTACGACGGCGTCGCTCCGCACGCTTAGAGGGATCGGCGCCGTCGTCCGCGGTGATGATGCCAGTTCCCTCAGCCGCGGCGGCTGGCCCGAACGCATCGCTGAGTCGGAATGCACCACCGTCTCCCGGCTCGCTCCGTAAGCTGGCTCGAGGGCGCGAACGGCCGCCCGCCTCCACGGACGGATGCAGGACACGGTGCACGAAGGCCTCTACGAATCACTCGTTACCCAGTCGCTCTCTGAGAAGCTGACCGCGCTCACGCCGCCACAGGCGGCATGCGAGGAGCACCTCGATCCGGCAGACGCACCAGACGTACTCTCCCGTCACCTCGCGGATGAGCTTCATCGCGTACTTACGGCGACGAAGGACAGCGAACGACGACTAGAGCTCGTGAACGGGCTTCTCGCGCAGATCGAGGCCGCGGACGCTGCCGTCGTCCCACCGATGCGCCAGCTTTATGCCATCGAGGGGGCCCAGACCCCGACACCCCACACTGATCGCCCACGCACCCCGCTCACCGATGCGGCTCTGCTGACGAACGCCAAGGGCGATCCCAGCCTCGGAGCCGAACTGCGATCAGAGTTCGCCTCGGCACAGCACGTCGATCTGCTGTGCGCCTTTGTTCGGTGGACGGGGCTCCGGGTGCTCGAGGAGCCCCTACGGGCGTTTACCGAGCGCGGCGGCACCCTGCGCGTCATCACCACGACCTACATCGGGGCCACCGAGCGTCGCGCGCTCGACTGGCTAGTCAATGAGATCGGCGCACACGTCAAGGTCCAGTACGAGCTCAACCGGACCCGCCTGCACGCGAAGTCGTGGCTCTTTCGCCGAGCCACCGGATTCGACACCGCCTATGTGGGCTCGTCTAACCTCTCGACAGCGGCACTGCTCGACGGCGTGGAGTGGAACGTGCGGTTGTCGGCCGTGGCGACTCCGTCGCTGCTCCACAAGTTCGACGCCACCTTCGAGACGTACTGGAACGACCCGTCGTACGTCGACTACAGGCCGGCGGAAGACTCCGAGCGACTCGATGCAGCACTCGCTGAGGCTGCCGGCCGCAAGACTCCAGGAACGTCGCTCAATCTCTCAGGTCTGCAGGTGCGTCCGTATCCGCACCAGCAGGAGATCCTCGAGCAGCTCGAGGTCGAACGCACCGTTCATGGCCGCCACCGAAACCTCGTCGTCGCAGCGACCGGCACAGGAAAGACGGTGGTCGCGGCGCTGGACTACCGAAGCGTGGTGAAAGACGGGAAGCAACCGCGGCTGCTCTTCGTCGCACACCGCATCGAGATCTTGCAACAGGCGCTCCGCACCTACCGCGAGGTGCTTGGGGACGGCTCATTCGGCGAGCTGTGGGGGCAGGGGTACACGCCCGAGAGCTGGCAGCACATTTTCGCCACCATTCAGTCCTTCACGCGCTCCACCCACTCCCTCCCACCCGACGCCTTCGATGTTCTTGTCGTCGACGAGTTCCACCACGCCCACGCGTCCACCTACCGGCGGCTCCTGTCCCACTTCACGCCTCGTGAACTCGTCGGGCTCACCGCCACCCCCGAACGCGCCGACGGCATCGATGTGGCCGACGAGTTCTTCGACGGGCACACCGCCGCCGAGATCCGCCTGTGGGACGCCTTGGAGGCCGAACTGCTGAGCCCGTTCCACTACTTCGGGATCGCAGACAACGTCGACCTCAGCTCGGTGAGTTGGCGGCGCGGCGGCTACGACCACGCCGAGCTCGAGAACGTCTACACCGGCAACGACGCGCGCACGCTCATCATCCTAAAGGAGCTCCGGGACAAGGTCTCCGACCTGTCCGCGATGCGCGCCCTTGGCTTCTGTGTCGGAGTCCGTCATGCGCGTTACATGGCGGAGAAGTTCACCGCTTCTGGCATCCCCGCCCGCGCCGTCTCGGGTGAGACGGCGGCCGCCGAGCGCGCGCAAGCACTGCAGGATCTCAGGGTCAAGCGGGTCAACATCCTGTTCACCGCCGACCTCTACAACGAGGGCATCGACCTGCCGGAGGTCGACACCGTGCTGTTCCTGCGGCCCACCGAAAGCGCGACGATCTTTCTCCAGCAGCTGGGTCGCGGGCTGCGTGCATCGCCGACGAAGGCTGTGCTCACCGCACTCGACTTCGTCGGCCATCAGCGCAAGGAGTTTCGCTTCGAGCGTCGCTTCCGCGCCCTCACGGGCACAACACGCAGAGGCCTACGCGATCAGATTGAGCACGGCTTCCCATTCCTCCCCACCGGCTGCCAGATCGTGCTGGACCGCCAGAGCCGTCAGACCATTTTGGCGAGTATCAAGTCCCAAACGCTGCACCGCTGGCGGACGCTCGTCAGCGAGCTCAAGGCTCTGGCGGCAGCGCGTGACGACGTCACATTGGCCACCTTCCTGCGCGAGACCGACCTGGAGCTCGCCGACGTCCTCAAGCCCGACAAGGGGTGGATCCAGCTCCGCCGTGACGCCGGACTCGACGTGCCTGCACCTGGCCCCCGCCATCACGACGTCGTCAGGCGCGGAGCCGCGCTCGCCCACGTCGACGATCCCGAGCGAGCCAACGCCTACCTCCGCCTACTGAGCGACAATCCGCCGTCGTACACGGACCTGAACGAACGCGACCAGCGGTACGCCCGGATGCTCTTCTTCAGCATCTGGCCTGACCGTGGCGACTTCCCCGTCGATCCGGAGGCACCCGACGCGCTCTACACCGCTGGGCTTGAGGCCCTCCACGCGGAGCCCGCAGCACGGCGCGAGTTTATCGAGATTATCGAGCTCGGCCGGGCCGGCATTCACCACCTGCCGAAGGAGGTCGCGGGTCCGCTCGCGTCGCTCGGGCTCAAGACGCACGCGCGGTACAGCCGTGACGAGATCGTCGCCGCCCTGGACCACGCTGGCCCAGAGCGGCGCGCGGACAGCGTTCGTGAGGGCGTGCTGTTCTCGAAGCCCTGGAAGGCCGATGCCTTCCTCGTGACACTGAGGAAGTCCGAGCGCGACTACTCCCCCACGACGATGTACAACGACTACGCCATCAGCCCTGAGCTGTTCCACTGGGAGACGCAGTCACGGACCACGGTCACCTCACCCACCGGCCAGCGCTACCTCCATCACCGCGAGCGCGGCACCCACGTACTGCTGTTCTCCCGGGAGCACAAGAGCGACGCCCTCGGCGCCGCTCCGTATCTCTTCCTCGGCCCCGCCGACTACGTGGACCACACGGGTGAACGACCTATCGCGATCACCTGGCGCCTTCGCAGGCCGCTGCCGATGGACGTCTTTCAAATGGCATCGGTCGCTACGGCGTGAGCCGGCGACGAGCACGCGGCGTTGCGCCGTCGCGTGTCCCTACGGGCACGTCCGACGCCTACGCGCGGGCAGCGTCGGCGAAGAGCTCCTTTCCGCGCCACTTCCGGAAGCGGAAGTAGAGGTAGGTGACCGCGCTGCTCACGACGAAGCTTGGTCCCAGGCCGAGCGCGATACCGAAGCCGTAGAACCAGCGCGAGGAGGACGCACGTGAGCGGGCAGCGCAGCACCCAGAAGGACGGAACTGAGTTGAGCGCGTGCACCTAGTACATCGCGCCCGCCGCCCGGAGGATGCTGTTCAGAACGATGTTGATCCCCAGGAATCGGTAGGAGAGCGCGACGGCGCGGACGTAGTGGGCGCTGAACTCGACGGCGGACGAGCGATCCTCACCTTCAGTTCGCCCTGGCAGGAAGGACTCGTCGGCCCACAGCAAAAGAACCGCCCAGGCCTGGCAGCCTTAAGTCACGAATCTACCTCTCGAAATCCGCCGATAGGCTGCTGCGCAACCATAACGCGCTCGCCGGCACTTGTAGACTGATTGGTCACCCCGAAGGGCACATGAACGCTAGGCGCAACCTCGGCGGCGGACACAAGGTGCGCTCGCTGATCGTCGAAGAAGATGTGCGGCTTGAGGATCTCAAGAACACGCGCTTTCTCGACT
This sequence comes from Georgenia satyanarayanai, assembly GCF_009193135.1. GTDB lineage: Bacteria > Actinomycetota > Actinomycetes > Actinomycetales > Actinomycetaceae > Oceanitalea > Oceanitalea satyanarayanai. The sequence goes on along the minus strand of NZ_VUKC01000004.1, from coordinate 19,381 downwards.
CCCCCTAAGAAGAACGCGTCATTCACAGTGACGCCCCAGTCCTTGAGACTACGGACCGCTCGCTCGTGCGATGGGGCATTGCGAGCAGTCACAATCGCGACATGCACGCGGATCCGATAGCTCGGGTCGCAGAGCCTTCGCTGCTCCTCGAGCTTCTGAATCTTGTTGATACCCGCAAGGAAGTCACGAAGCGGTCCCGGGCGGATCGGTTCAGACAGGTTCTGAACTTCGTGATCGTGGAAGTCTTGAAGCGTGCCTCGTTGCATGACACGTTCGGACGAGTCATCAGCCAGGACGCCGTCGAAGTCAAAGGCGATGCGAAGGTCCGCATCGCCCTCATCCTCCAACGCAGACGATCCTAGAACAAGGCCCGCCGGGTGCCCCGAGGAAACGGCCTGACGCACGTCGCCCTCATTACCAGACAAGAAGAGTGACATATTGAAGGCGGGCATGAACTTGTGCGGCGAGCGCCCCTGACGGAACACCGCACGCGTGATAGGTAAACCATAGTGCTTTATGGACCGCATGACACGCAGGCCGGTCTCCGGGTCATTTCTCGATAGCACGATAACCTCGACCAACTGCCCACCGTCCGGAGCGGCAAGGTCGTTCAGAGAAAGGAGACGCTTTATGAATGGGAACGCGACACCTGGCTCCAGCGGGTTCTCAATCTTTTCCTCCTGGTAGCGCCTGTACGCCTCCTCACCGTCCCGACGAAATACCGCGTCAGAGTCCAAGAGGTCGAATAGCGCACTCGATGCAACGCCTATGACCAGCTGATCGTCCAAACTGTATGGCACTTTCACTCCCTTCCGTTCCCAGGCAACAGATAGTAGACCGTTGTCCACCATCACCGTGCCTCTCGCCACTTCGACGGCACTCCTTGACACTTCGACACATCGGAAGTGCCAAGTGATTGGACCTGACTCGCAACTGCGAGTTGATAACCGACTGCCGCTGGCGTGACGACGCGGGTGCGGTGTCCTCAACTGGCTCACATGCTGGAGCGGCGGACGCCTCCGCTCCCTCGCCGTAGTCCCGCTCCTCCGCACCGTGTCCCCTCAACCAAGACACGAGCCTCCTACTTGGCCGTGGGGATCCCGGATCTCTCGGGTATGAGCGCGTCAGCGGAGCATCGCTCGAACGGACTCTCGAAGGCGTCCCGTGTCCGCCGGTCACTCCTCCGTGGCCTTCGCTGACCGTCTCCGCAACGACGGAGCTCCACGAGGTGACGACGTGGCTCGCCGATTGCCGTCGCGGCAGAGGCGATTGTTTCCACCATCGTCGCGAACGCCTCATGCTCACGAGCCGTGAGAAGCTACGCGAGAGCTTGCCGGGCGACGTCGACGGGCTCGAGATAGAAGCGACTGACATGCTCATGGCACTTTCGAATTCCCTTCCCCGCAAGAGTGCAGCACCGCACGCTGTTCGGCTTCGTAGGCACGCTCGGCCCGCTCTTGTTCCGGTTGGCGCCCGAGGACGCGTGGGAACGCGTTCGTCTACACTTCACGATGGCTTGCACGCGCCAGTTCCAGGCCGCGCTCGCCGCGTCGAGCCGGTACAAGTCCACGATATTGCCGCCGTGCGCAGCGCCGCTCAGCTCGAGGAGAAGCACGGTTGCATTTCCGACTCGCAGGACCCGGCGCGCTCATCGCGGCGACGGGTGACGCACGTCAGCGGCTGGTCGAAGCTAGCCCGCGTGGGCACGCTGACCTCGAGGAGGCCAGGCTCGCCCTCAAGCTGACTGGACCCGGCACATGCAGACCGCGCTGCTTGTCGTCAGCCTGGTCCTCGGACTTGCGAAGGATCTGCTAGGCAGGTAGCGCGAGCGCCCTGTGTCAGCCCGCCACCTCCAACGCCGCCCGCACCACCTCCTGCCACACAGCGGTGATGCTTGCAGGCCCCCGGTCCGGGTGCAGCCGGTTGGTGAGCAGCACGACCACGAGCTCCCGCTCCGGGTCGAAGAGGAACTCCGTCCCGGTGAACCCGTTGTGCCCGTACCCGCCGGGCAGGTCGGCGAAGGAGAGCCGGTCGGACCAGAAGCCGAGCACCTGCCCGCTGTCGTACTGCGGCTCAAGGAACTGCGCCACCGTCTCAGCCGAGGCAAGCTGCGCGTTCCCGTAGCCGCCGCCGTTGACGAGCGTCTGCCCGTAGATCGCCAGGTCCCGCGCCGTCGAGAACAGGCCGGCGTGCCCGGCCACGCCCTCCCAGCCGTACCAGGCGTTCCCGTCGTTGACCTCCCCCACGAGCGTGTAGTCCCGCCAGTCCGTGAACTCCTCCGGGGAGAGGTCGCCGACGATTGGGTACGGGCTGCCCGTGTCGATCATCGTGTACTCGTAAGAGTTGCCCAGCGAGGTCGCGGCGATGCGGTCGCGCAGCGCCGGGTCGGGCCGGAACATCGTGTCGGTCATCCCGAGCGGCTCGTGGACGTGCTCGCGCACGTACTCGTCCAGCGGCTGCCCGCTCACCTGCTCGACAATGACGCCGAGCAGCATAAACCCGATGTCCGAGTACCGCCGCTGGCTACCGGTCTCGTAGCGCAGGTCGAGCCCGGTGAGGAACTCGAGCACCTCCTCCTGGTTGCGCCCGTGCAGGTACGTCGGCTGCCACTCCCACAGCCCCGACCGGTGCGTGATGAGCTGGCGGACGGTGATCGCGCCCTTCTCGTCGTCGAACGCGGGCAGGTGCTCGTCCAGTCGCGAGTCGAGGTCGAGCCGGCCCTCGTCGACGAGCCGCATGACCGCTGCCGTCGTCGCCTCGACCTTGGTGATCGAGGCCATGTCGAACATCGTGTCCACCGTCGCGGGCCGCGGCTCGGCCAGCAGGTCGGCGCCGTCGTGCGTCTGCGCGTCCCCGAAGGCCTTCTCGTAGACCACCTGCCCCCGGTGCGCCACGAGCGCGACGGCGCCGGTGTACCGGTCGGTGTCCTCCAGCCCGAGCCGGCTCTCCACCGCCGCGTCGATCCGCGCGAGGACCGCCGGGTCCACACCCACGTCGGCCGGGTCGACGTCGACGAGCTCGGGGAAGTCGACGCTCACGTACGCGTCCCCGCGCACGAGCCGCACCTCCACCGTGTTCTCCCCCGCCTCGACCATCTGCGACACGTCGACGACGGCGTCCCTCCCGCGGGCGAGCGCGGCCGCCGCCCCCGGCACCACCTCACCGTTGACGCGCACCTGCCCCGCTGCCCGGCCCTCGGCCGCCAGCCGCAGCGTCGCGTAGCCGTGCGGGGAGTAGAACGTCGCGCTCTGCTCGTCCTTGTCCCGCGGCTCGGCGGACAGGCTGAGCACCACCTGCCCCTCGGGCGGCGCGTCCGTCTCAGCCACGGCAGGTGCGCCCATCGCGAGGGCCAGTGCCGGTACCGCGAGCAGTGCCACCGCTCGCGCCGTCGTCGCTCGTGTCAGCCTCATTGCTTCCTCCTCCGTCGGGGCGTCCGCCGGCCGGCGGCGCCGTCATCTCACCGCGCCGGCTCGGCACGGCCCAGAATCAGCGGCATCCGCCCGCCCTCGCGCTGCGCCACGTGGCACGCCACCGGGTGCGGCGTCCCCCCGTCGGTCAGCGGCGGCACCTGCGCCACGCACACGTCCTCGCGCAGCGGGCAGCGCGGGTGGAAGGTGCAGCCGCTCGGCGGGTCGGCCGGGTTGGGCACCTCCCCCACCACCGTCGCGGAGATCGGCTGCGCGACGCTCGGGTCGGGTACCGGCACCGCGCCGCGCAGGCCGTGGGTGTAGGGGTGGAGCGGCTCGTCGAGCACCGGCTTCCACGGCCCGATCTCCACCACCTTGCCGAGGTACATGACTCCGACGTCGTCGCTGATCTGCCGCACCATCGCGACGTCGTGGCTGATGAACACGTAGGACAGGTCGAGCTCGTCGCGCAGCCGCACGAGCAGGTTCATCACCTCCGCCCGCACGGACACGTCGAGCGCGGAGACCGGCTCGTCGAGCAGCACGATCGAGGGGTCCACCGCGAGCGCCCGCGCGATCCCCACCCGCTGCCGCTGCCCACCGGACATCTGGTGCGGGAACCGCTCGGCGAAGACGTCGCTCAGCCCCACCATATCGAGCAGCTCGCGCACCCGCTGCCGCCGGTTGCGGGAGGTGCCGATGCGGTGCACCTCGAGCACCTCGGTGAGCGTCTGCCCCACGGTGCGGCGCGGGTTGAGCGAGGCGTTCGGGTCCTGGAAGACCATCTGGATCCGCCGCCGCTGCTCCCGCAGCGCCTGGCCGCGCAGCGCTGTGATGTCGGTGCCGTCGAGCAGCACCTGCCCCGACGTCGGGTCCTCGAGCCGGACGAGCACCTTGGCCAGCGTCGACTTCCCGCACCCGGACTCCCCGACGATCCCCAGCGTCCGTCCCGGCCGCAGGGTGAGGGACACGCCGTGGAGCGCGTGGACGACGGCGCCCGGGTCGCGCGAGCCGCGCACCGGGTAGTGCTTGACGAGGTCGACCGCTTCGAGCATCAGGTCCACTCCTCCGGGGGCACCCAGCACCGGGTGAGGCTGCCCCCACGCCGGATGAGCGGCGGCTCCTCGAGGCACACGTCGCGCGCCTGCGGGCAGCGCGGCCGGAACGGGCAGCCCTCGATGTCGTCGGTGGGCAGCGCCGGGCGGCCGGGGATCTGCGCGAGGGCGGGCCGCTCGTCGTCGGCCGGGTTGGGCAGCGAGGCGAGCAGCCGCTCGGTGTAGGGGTGCTGTGGGGCGGCGAAGAGCCGCTCGACCGGCGCGTCCTCCACCACTCGCCCCGCGTACATGACGACGACGCGCTGGACGAGCCGCGCGACGACGCCGAGGTCGTGGGTCACCCAGATCGTCATCATCCCCAGCTCGGCCTGCAGCTCGGCGACGAGCGCGAGGATCTGCTGCTGGATGGTGACGTCGAGCGCGGTCGTCGGCTCGTCGGCGATGAGCAGGGTGGGCCGCAGCGCGAGGGCCATCGCGATGATGACGCGCTGGCGCATCCCGCCGGAGAACTCGTGCGGGTAGGCGCGCACGGTGCGCGTCGGGTCGGGGATGCCCACCCGGGCGAAGAGCTCGACGCAGCGCTCCCGCGCCTCGGCCTTCGGCACCCCGTGCGCGCGCAACGCCTCGACCACCTGGTCCCCCACCCGCATGAGCGGGTTGAGGGAGGTCATCGGGTCCTGGTACACCATGGCGATCTCGCGACCGCGCAGGTCGCGGATCTCCTCCTCGCGCAGGCCGGCGAGGTCGCGGCCCTGGAAGGTCACGCTGCCGCCGCTGATCTCCAGCGGCCGGGACAGCAGCCGCATGAGCGCGAGCATGGTGAGCGACTTGCCCGAGCCGCTCTCCCCCACGACGCCGACGATCTCCCCCCGCCGCAGCTGGAGGTCGACGCCGTGCACGATCTCGACGTCGTCCCTCCCGCGGGCGCTCACCCGCAGGTCCTGAACGTCGAGGAGCACGTCAGCGGTCATCGTCGCCTCCCGGGGTCCGCAACCGCAGGGTGCGCGGCGCCTGCGCGGCCGGCGTGGGCAGGCGCAGCGGCCCGTCCCCCGGCGTGATGCTGCCGAGGATCCGGGCGCCGCGCGCACCGGTGGCCGAGGGCACCGTCGCGGGCAGGCCGTGGGCGGTGCACCAGCCGAAGAGGGCGAAGGCGATCGCCTCCTTCGCGTCGGCCGGGAGGCCCAGCACGTCGGTGGTGAGCACCTCGACGCCGGGGACCTCCTCGGCGAGCATGCGCAGCATCGTCGGGTTCGCGGCGCCGCCCCCGGAGGCGAGCACCCGGGTGACGCCGTGAGCGCGCAGCTGGTCCGCCACGGTGCGGGCGGTGAGCGCGGTGAGGGTGGCGAGCAGGTCCGGGGTGCTGAGCTCGCGGCCGTGCTCTCCCAGCGCCGCCCGGAGGTAGCCGGCGTGAAAGAGCTCCTTGCCGGTGCTCTTGGGGGCCGGCTGGGCGTAGTAGTCCTCGCGGAGCAGCAGCGCGAGCAGCTCGGTGTCCACCGTGCCGGTCGCGGCGATCGCGCCGCCCGCGTCGTAGCCGGCCGGGTGGGCGTCGCGGTCGAGGACGGCGACGTCGAGCAGCGCGTTGGCGGGCCCGGTGTCGTAGGCGAGCACCCCCAGCGGGCCGACGACGGTGATGTTGGCGATCCCGCCGAGGTTGAGCGCCGCCGCGGTCCCCTCGCCGTCGGCCAGCACGAGGGAGTCGAGGAAGGAGACGAGCGGCGCGCCGTGCCCGCCCGCCGCGACGTCACGCGCCCGCACGTCCGCCACCACCGGCACGCCGGTGGCCTCCGCGACCCACGCCGGCTGCCCGAGCTGCAGCGTCCCGAGCGCCTTCCTGCCCTCCACCCAGTGGTAGACGGTCTGCCCGTGGGAGCAGATGAGGTCGACCGGCCCGGCCGCCGCGATCGCGTCCGCCGCGGCCGCGGCGAAGGCCTGCCCGATGAGCGTGTCGAGCTCGCACACCTCGGCGAGCGTCGTCCCGGCGGGCGGCAGCGCAGCGAGCAGCCGGGCGCGCAGCCCGGGCTCGTACGCCGCGCTCCCCGTGTGCAGGACGGTGCCGACCAGGGCCCCCGCGCCGTCGTCGTCGTAGTCGACGACGGCGACGTCGATGCCGTCGTGGGAGGTGCCGGAGATCATGCCGAGGACTCTCATCGGTTCCCTTCGTTCTTCGGGTCGAGGGCGTCGCGCAGGCCGTCACCGAGGAGGTTGAGGCCGACGACGAGGAGGACGATGACGGCGCCCGGCGCGGCCATGGTCCACCAGGCCGTCGTCACGAGGGAGCGGGCCTCGAGGACCATCGACCCGAGCGACGGCGTGGGCGGTGGGGTGCCGAGCCCGAGGAAGCTGAGCGAGGCCTCGGTGAGCACCGCCCAGGACAGCGAGAGCGTGACCTGGACGATGACGATCGCGGTGATGCTCGGCAGCACGTGCCGCAGCAGGATCCGCGCCGTCGGGAAGCCGAGCACGGTGCCGGCCTTGACGAACTCCGCCTCGCGCAGCGAGAGCACCGGCCCGCGGGTGACGCGGACGAAGATCGGGGTGTAGACGATGGCGATCGCGACGGCGATGGTGAGCCAGCTGCGGGAGACGGCGGCAGCGAGCGCGAGCGCGAGGAGCAGCGGCGGGAAGGCGAACAGGACGTTCGTCATCCCGAGGATCGCGCGCCCCGACCAGCCGCCGAAGTAGCCCGCCACCAGCCCCGCGGCGGTGCCCACGAGGGTGGCGAAGGCGACCGCGACGACCGCGATGCGCAGCGAGTTCGCGGCGCCGGCGGCGGCGCGGGCGAAGACGTCGCGGCCGAACTGGTCGGTGCCGAACCAGTGCTCACCGGACGGCCCCTGCATCCGCACAGCAGGGTCCTGCGCGACCGGGTCGCCGAACACGCCGAGGGTCGCGGCGAGCGCGATGCCGACGACGAGCACGGTGAGGAACGCGCCGACCAGCCCGTTGCGGCTGGCGAGCACCCGCTTGACCGCGCCACCGAGACGGCGGCTGCGGACGGGGACGTCGGCGGTGATCTCGGCGGTCATGTCTGCCTCACCCTCGGGTCGACGACGCGGTAGAGGACGTCAGTGAGCAGGTTGACGAGGACGAAGGACAGCGCGATGACGAGGACCGTGCTCTGCACGAGGGCGAACTCCTGCTGGTGCATGCCGGTGAGCACCTGGCGCCCGATCCCGGGCACGGAGAAGACCTCCTCGACGACGACCGCCCCGCCGAGCAGGTAGCCGAACTGGATGCCGGTCATCGTGAGGATGGGGACGGTGGCGTTGCGCAGCACGTGGCGCAGCTGGACCACGCGGGGTCTGACGCCCTTGCCGCGGGCGGTGCGGACGAAGTCCTGGGTCTGGACCTCGAGGATCGCCGAGCGGGCCGTGCGCATGATCGGCGCGGCCAGCCCGAAGCCGAGGACGAGCGCGGGCATGAGCATCTGCTGGAGGTTGAGCCACGGGTCGCTGAGGAGGGTGGCGAACTGCTCGGCGTTGGGGTTGTAGCCGAGGAAGCGCGCCGACGTTGCGAGGAGCACCGAGGCGAGCAGGAAGGCCGGGATCGACAGGCCGGCGAGGCCGACGAGCTGCCCGCTCGCGTCGCGCACCGAGTTCGGCTTCGAGGCGGACCAGATGGCCAGCGGGACGCCGATCGCGATGCCGAGGATCGTGGAGAGGACGGCGAGCTCGATCGTCACCGGGAGGGACGCCGTCGTCATCTCGAGCACCGACTGCCCGGTGCGGGTGGAGACGCCGAGGTTGCCGGTGAGGACGTTGCCCAGCCACGTGAAGAACTGGACGACGAGCGGCTGGTCGAGCCCGTAGTACGCCTCGAGCGCCTCCCGCTGCGACGGGGTGAGCGCCGCCGCCTCGGTGCCGAGGGACGCGGTGATCTGGTCCCCCGGCAGCGCCCGCATCATGAGGAAGACGAGGACGGCGACGCCGAGCAGGGTGCCCAGGGCCTCGAGGACCCGGCGCAGCACCGGGTGACGGAGGACGACGCGCATGCCGGCGGTCAGCCCAGGGTCGTCTCGCGCAGGCTCTGCAGCGACCCGTTGGCCATCGGGACGAAGCCCTCGACGTCGGCCTGCGTGGCGGTGAAGCTGTAGGAGCTGAAGAGCCAGATCCACACGGCGTTGTCCTCGAGCTCCTGGGAGACCTCGTCGTAGATCGCGCGCCGCTCCTCCGGGTCGGCGGTCTCCCGGCCCTGGGCGAAGAGCTCGTCGAGGGTGTCGGAGCTGTACCCGGCCACCTGGTTGAGGTTGCCCGTCGAGGGGAAGTAGCGCCCGTACATCCCCTCCGGGTCGGGCCGCCCGCCGTTGAGGGCGACGGCGGCGGTGAAGTCCGCGGCCACCCACCGGTCGACGTACGCGCCGATCTCGAGGACCTCGAGGTTGACGGTGATGCCGGCCTCGGCGAGCTGGGCCTGGATGTTCTGCGCCTCGTTGACCGAGGTGGCGTACTCGCCCTGGGAGACCATGACGTCGAGCTCGAGACCGTCCTCGTAGCCGGCCTCGGCGAGGTACTCACGGGCCTGGTCGTAGTCCCGCTCGGGGCACGGCCGGGCGGCCGGGTCGGACAGGTAGGCCGGGGAGGTGATCGGGCCGACGACCTCGCCGGCGCCCTGCGCCGCGGTGTCGAGGACCTCCTGGCGGTCGATGGAGCACTGGATGGCGAGACGGACGTTGACGTCGTCGAGCGGCGCCTGCCGGCCGTTGAGCTGGAGCGCGTGGTAGGCGAGCTGCGGCGTCTCGGCGATCTCGACGTTGCCGCTCTCCGCGCTCTGGGCGACGAGCGGGTCGTCGAAGACGGCGAGGTGGACGTTGCCGGACTGCAGCGCCGAGACGATCGACGTCTCGTCGGGGATGACGCGGAACTCGACGGCCTCGAGCTCCGGCGCCCCGCCCCAGTAGTCGCCGAAGGACGTCACGGTGAGGGACTGATTCGGGGTGCGGTCCCCGAGCTCGAAGGGGCCGGTGCCATTGGCGGCGGTGGTGAGGTCCTGCTCGGTGTCCTCCGAGGAGAGGATCGCGAGGTTGACGCTCGCCAGGCCGGCGAGGATCGAGGAGTCCGGGGCGGACAGGCTGAGGACCACGGTGGAGGGGTTGGGTGCCTCGACGGACTCGACCGACCCGAGGGTCGCGGCGGCGACGGCGGCGGTCTCCTCGGCCATGACCGACTCGAGGGAGTGGACGACGTCACCGGCGTCGAGGTCGGAGCCGTCGTGGAAGGTCACGCCCTGGCGCAGGGTGAAGGTCATCGTGAGGCCGTCCTCGGAGACCTCCCACTCCTCGGCGAGGCCGGGCACGACCTCGAGGTCGGCGTCGAGCTCGGTGAGCGTGCCGTAGAGGTTGGTGAGGACGTCGATGGCCTGGAACTGCGTGGCCTTCCAGGGGAAGAGCGTGTCCGGGTCGGAGGTGACGCCGACGACGAGGGTGTCGCCCCCGCCGTCGCCGTCCGACCCGCCGTCGTCGCCGCCGCCGGAGCAGCCGGCAAGGACGAGCGCCGCCGCCGCGAGCCCTGCCGCCGCGCGGACCGATGACCTGTGAATGTCCCTCATGCTGACCTCCCCGTCAGACGGCGTCGACGCCGCTCGCATGCTCCCCCGAGCTCCCCCGGGGCCAGTCGCCACTGTCCCGCGCCTGGGCGTGCGCGTCAAGTTCTTCCACAACGTGAGCTGGCACGGAAGGAGTTTGCCTCGGCCGCTCCGGGCCGCGCCTTGTGCCACACACTTGACACAACGGGCCGACGGGCGCGAAGGTTCTTGTCACATTCATGTGACACAAGTATCTGGAGTCCCCGTGGCCCTCCCTCCCCTGCTCGCCCTCCTCGTCGGACCGCTGCTGCTCACGGTGATCGCGCTCGCCGCGCACTCCCGGGCCCGCGGGGCCGTCGACGCCCACCACGAGTGGCGTTGGGTGCGCCTGACGTGGGGCGCCGCCCTCGCCGTCGGCGGGGTGACGGCCTGGTTCGTCAACGCCCGTCTCGACCTCGGCCGGGGCACCATGCTCGTCCCCGCGATCCTCGGGCTGTTCATGGTCGGCGGGGTGGGGCTCGCCGAGACCGTCGTGCGGCCACGGCGCCCGGCCGGCGTCCGCAGTGCTTCGCTCGCTCCCCGGCGGGTGCCCGACTTCCTGCCGCGCACCCTGGCCACCGCCGTCGGCGTGATGACAGCGGTCCACCTCGCCACCCTCGCCCTCACCACCGCGACCGCCTCCCCCGACGACATGGGGCGCGCCGGCCGTCAGATCGCCGCGCAGTGCGGGAGCACCGCGAGCGGGGCCGGGCCCTACCCGGGCAGCTTCTACTCGGGGCCGCTCACCGTGGTGCTCGTGATGACCGGGCTCGCGGCCGTGGTCGCGATGACCGCCGTCGTGCGCAGACCCCGCGGTTTCGCGGCCGACGACGTCGGTGAGGACGTCCTGCGCCGCCGCTCCGTCGCGCGGGTCCTGGCGGCGGCGGGCGCGGCCGTCGCGGCCAGCCACGCGGGCATCGCCTTCTTCGCCGGTACGGCGCTGCTGCGGATGGACTGCCAGGCGGCGTGGATGGACCCGGTCGGCTGGCTGCTCGTGGCGACCGTCCCGGCTGCGCTGGCGCTGCTCATCTGGTTCCTCGCGCGAGTCGCCGTCCCGGCCGGACGTCCCGCGGCCGCCCGCACGCGGGCGACGGAGCTGCGGTGAACCTCGTCCTCACCCTCGACCCGGACGACCGGACGCCCCCGTACGAGCAGCTCCGGCGTCAGCTGGCTGATCTCCTCGCGGCGGGTCGGCTCGCTCCCGGCGATCGCCTCCCGCCGCTGCGTCAGCTCGCCGGGGACCTCGGGGTGGCCGTGGGCACGGTGGCGCGGACCTACCGGGAGCTCGAGCAGGAGGGGCTGCTCGTCACCCGACGCGGCGGAGGCACCCGCGTGGCAGCGGCCACGGGACCGACGGCGGCCGCCGACCGGCGTCGGCTCCTCACCGGCATGGCGGGTGACTTCGTCGCTCGCGCCCGCTCCCTCGGGTTCACCGACGACGAGATCGCGTTCGCGCTGAGGCCGCACCTGACTGACTGACGCCGCGCCCGGGGCCATCGGGTCGTGTGCGGCCCTGAGAACGTGCATCCACGGCGGAGACGGCAGGATGTGCAGGTGATCGGCCTCGACACCTGGGATCCCCAGGCCCCTGACGACCCTCGGCTCGCCCAGCTCCTCGACGACGCACGCTCTGCCGCGGGCGATCCCGCCGCTGCCCTGGCGCTCGCCGACCGCGCCACCAGGGCGCTCCCGCTCCCGGGGGCCGGACGGACCGCGGCCCTGTGGCGCGGCCTGGCCGAGCTCGCGGCCATCGACCTCACCGTCGCCCGCGCCTTGGAGCCGCACCTGGACGCCGTCGCCATCCTCGCCCAGGCCGCCGAGGCCGGACACCCCGTGCCGGCACCCTCCGGCACGTGGGGCGTCTACGCGGCGGAGGGCCCGGGCACCCGGCTCGAGGCGCGCGCGGCGGACGACGGGACGCTCCTCCTCACCGGCCGCAAGCCGTGGTGCTCGCTCGCCGAGCACGTCGGCTCCGCGCTCGTCACCGCCTGGGTCGACGACGAGCGGCGCACCCTCGTCGCCGTCGACCTCTCCCACCCGGGCGTCGCGCTCGTCGACGAGCCGTGGGTGGCCCGCGGCCTGTCCGCGGTCCGCTCGACCGGGCTGCGCTTCGCCGAGGTGCCGGCCGTGCCGGTGGGTGGGCCGGGCTGGTACCTCGCGCGCCCCGGGTTCGCCTGGGGCGGCCTCGGGGTGGCCGCCTGCTGGCTCGGCGGGGCGATGGGCCTCGCCCGTCGGATCCGGCGGGCCGCGCTCGAGCGGGAGCCCGACCAGATCGGCCTGTCCCTGCTCGGCCAGGTCGACGCGCGCCTGGCCGCCGCGGCCGCCGTGCTCACCGAGGCCGCCACCGCCGTCGACGCCGGGCGCGTCCGAGGTGAGCACGCCTGGGCCCGGTGCGTCCGGGTCCGGCACGTCGTCCACGACGCCTGCGAGGCGGTGCTCACCCTGGCCGCCCACGCCCTCGGGCCCGGGCCGCTGGCCGGCGAGGAGGAGCACGCCGCCCGCGTCGCCGACCTCCAGCTCTACCTGCGCCAGCACAAGGCGGAGCGGGACGCTGCCATGGTCGGCCAGGCCGTCGTCGACGGGATGCCGGTGACGTGGAGCTGACCCCCTTCGGCGACCCGGTCACCGACGAGGCCCGCTGGCCCGCGGACCCGCGGTGGCAGGACACCGTCCCGTTCGACCTCGCGGGGACCGGGCACCTCGTCGTCGTCGCCGCCCATCCCGACGACGAGACGCTCGGTCTCGGCGGGCTCCTCGCCGGCCTGCCGACCGACGTCGCCGTCGACGTCGTCGTCGCGACCGACGGCAACGCCTCCCACCCCGACTCCCCCACCCACACCCCGACCGATCTCGCCCGGATCCGGCGGCGGGAGTCCGAGCACGCCGTCGGCCTCCTCGCCCCGCACGCTCGGCTCCACCTCCTCGGCCTGCCCGACGGCGGGCTGACGGGTGCGCAGGACGAGCTCACCGCGGCGCTGGTCCGCCTCGTCCGGCCCGGGGAGAGCGTGCTCCTCGCCCCCTACCGGCACGACGGGCACCCCGACCACGACGCCGCCGGCCGCGCGGCAGCGGCAGCCGCGTGGCGCACGGACACCCGGGTGCTCGAGTACCCGATCTGGCTGTGGCACTGGCAGGGGCCCGGCGCCCTGCCGTGGGACGCGGCACGCCGCATCGACCTCGGTCCCGAGGCACGCGAGCGCAAGGGGCGCGCCGTCGCCGCCCACCACTCCCAGGTCACGCCGCTCTCCGACCAGCCCGGGGACGAGGTGCTGCTGCCCGCCGCGGTCCTCGCCCACTTCGCCCGGCCGTGGGAGACGCTGCTCATCGCCGAACCGGGCGAGGGCAGCCCCTTCGAGCCGCTCCACGCCGAGCAGGCCGACCCGTGGGAGGTCCGCACCAGCTGGTACGAGCGCCGCAAGCGCGCGCTCACCCTCGCGCTGCTCCCGCAGGAGCGGTACGCCCTGGGCGTGGAGATCGGCTGCTCCGTCGGCGCCCTGGCCGAGGACCTGCTCACCCGGTGCGGGACGGTCGTCGCGGTCGACGAGTCGCGCGCCGCGCTCGCCCGCGTGCGTGGCTCCGAGCGGCTCCGCACGGTGCACGCCTCCCTGCCGGAGGACTGGGCGCTGCTCGAGGAGCACCTCACCGGCGACGTCGACCTCGCGGTCATCTCCGAGGTGGGCTACTTCCTCTCCCCGGCGCGGCTGCGGGACCTCGCGGTGCGGGCCGCCGGTCTGGTCACCGGCTCGCCGGGAGGGACCGTGCTCGCCTGCCACTGGCGCCACGAGATCGTCGGCTGGCCGCTGGTCGGTGACGGTGTCCACGCCCTGCTGGAGGACGTGCTGACTGCGGCGGGGCTGCGCCGGCACGGCCACCTCGTGGAGGACGACGTCGTCCTCACGACGTGGTGCGTGTGAGGATGCCGTCGTGCTGCCCCGCGACATGACCGCCGACCGTCCCACGCTCGCGGGCGTCCTCGTCGTCGTGCCCGCGCGCGACGAGGAGGCCGAGATCGGCGCCTGCCTGCGGAGCGTCGCGACGGCGGCGGACCGGGTGGACCTGCCCGTCGTCGTGGCCGTCGTCCTCCACCGGTGCACGGACCGCACCGCCGAGGAGGTCGCCGGCGTCGTCCGCGCGTCCCCGAGGGTCCACTGGGTGACGGTCGAGAGCCACGCCGCGAGCCTCGGCGGCGCGCGCGGCGACGGGGTCGCCGCCGGTCGCGCCCACGACGCCCTGGCCGACGTCGCCCCCGCGGCCCTGTGGCTGGCGTGCACCGACGCGGACTCGCGCGTGCCCGGCGCCTGGCTCACCGAGCAGCGCACCTTCGCCGACCGCGGGCTGGACCTCGTGCTCGGGACCGTCGAGCCCCGCGACGACGGTTCGGAGTCCGCCGCGCTCTGGCACGCCCAGCACCACCTCACCGAGGGGCACCTCGGCATCCACGGCGCGAACCTCGGGGTGCGGCTCACCGCGTACGACGACGCCGGCGGCTTCCCCGCGGTCGACGACGGCGAGGACGTCCACCTCGCGCACGCCGTCCGGGACGTCGCGGAGGCGCCGTGGACGAGCACCGACCGCACCCGGGTCGTCACCTCCTCCCGGCGCCAGGGCCGTGCCGGCCGCGGCTTCGCCGGCTTCCTGCGGCGTCTGGACGACGCCGTCGCCACCTTCGGGGCCGCCTCCGAGCTGCAGGACGCGCTCCGCGCCGAGCTGCTGCGGCTCGCCGAGGAGCGCGGGCCGGGCAAGACGCTGTGCCCCTCCGAGGCGGCCGGCGCGGTCGACCCGGGGCGCCGGCGGGAGCTGACGCCGGTGGCGCGTGCGGTGGCATCGGCGCTGGCCGACGAGGGGCTCCTCGTCGTGACCCAGAAGGGCGTGCCCGTCGACGCCCGCACCGCGGTGGGGCCGGTGCGGGTCGGACTGCCCCCGGCGGAGATGAGCGCCTGAACGACGGGCTCGTGCTCACCGCCGGCCCGGCCCATGATGTGACGGTGGAGACGCTTCCGCTCCGGTCGGCGCGCGGCCGCTGGGTGGTGATCGCCGCGACGCTCGCGTCGGCGATCGCCTTCCTCGACGGCACGGTCGTCAACGTCGCGCTGCGCCCCATCGCGCTCGACCTCGACGCGACGCTCGCGGACCTCCAGTGGGTCGTCAACGCCTACATGCTCGCGCTGGCCTCCCTCATCCTCGTCGGCGGCTCGCTCGGCGACCGGCTGGGCCGGCGGCGGGTCTTCGTCGTCGGGATCGCGTGGTTCGGGCTCGCCTCGGTGGCCTGCGGCCTCGCGCAGGACATCGAGCAGCTCATCGTCGCCCGCGGGCTCCAGGGCATCGGCGCGGCCCTGCTCACGCCCGGCAGCCTCGCGCTCATCCAGTCCCTCATCGCCGAGGAGGACCGCGCCCGCGCGATTGGGTACTGGTCGGCGTGGTCGGGTGTCGCCGGCGCCGTCGGGCCGCTGCTCGGGGGCTGGCTCGTCGAGACGCTCTCGTGGCGGTGGGTCTTCTTCATCAACGTGCCGGTCGCCGCCGTCGTCATCGTCGTCGCGGCGCTGCGGGTGCCGGAGTCGCGGACGGCGGAGCGGCAGGGGCGCTTCGACGTGCCCGGGGCAGCGCTGGGCGTCATCGCCCTCGGCGGCGTCACCGTCGCCCTCATCCAGGGCGGGTGGGTGCCGGCGGCGGTGGGGGCGGCCGCCGCGGTGGCCTTCGTCGTCGTCGAGGCGCGCACGCCTCACCCGATGCTGCCGCTCGGGGTCTTCTCCGACCGGACCTTCACGGTGGCGAACGCCGCGACCTTCCTCATCTACGCGGCGCTCGGCGCGGTGATGTTCTTCCTCGTCCTCCACCTCCAGGTGGTCGCCGGGTACAGCCCGCTCGCGGCCGGTGCCGCGACGATCCCGTTCACCGTCCTCCTCCTCGTCTTCTCACCCCGGGTGGGGACGTTGCTCGGACGCACCGGCCCGTGGCCGCTCATGTCCCTCGGGCCGGCGGTCGCCGCGGTCGGTGCCATCCTGCTCGTCGGCGTCCCCGAGGACGCCTCCTACCTCACCGACGTCCTGCCCGGTGTCGTCGTGTTCGGGGTGGGGATCACGCTGCTCGTCACGCCGCTGACGGCAACGGTGCTCGCGGCCGCGCCCGCGGCGCACGTCGGCGTGGCGAGCGGGGTCAACAACGCCGTCGCCCGTGCCGCGGGTCTGCTCGCTGTCGCCGCGCTGCCCGCCGTCGTCGGGCTCGGCGCGGAGGGATCGCTGACGTCCGACACCTTCGGTCCCGGCTACGCGCGGGCCATGTGGTGGTGCGCGGGGCTGCTGCTGTTGGGATCGGCCGTCTCCGGGCTGCTCCTGCCCGGCGGCCGCCGAGCGGTCACCCGGCGCGCCGTGCCCTGAGCGTCAGCCGTGCCCGCAGCCTCCTCCGGGTTGCTGAAGACCTCGACCTTCTCGACAGCGGACCGTTGACCGCGGCCCGCGCGCCGCAGGACCCTTGTCCCGTGGAGCCATTGCTGACGGTCTCCGCATCGAGCACCGGTGCGCCCGGGGTGGCGACGTGGATCGCCGTCGCCGTCGCGGCGGTGGCGATCGCGACGACCGTGATCGCGAACGTCGTGCTCGCCGCGCGCGAGAAGCAGCGGGAGACGCTGCAGAGCGACGTCGACGGGCTCGAGGAGAGGTCGGCGAGCATCCGGACCGCGCTCTCGGACTCCCTCACGCAGGAGAGCGCCGCACGCACGCTCTTCGGGTTCGTCGACATGCTCGGCCCAGCCCTGTTCCGGCTGGCGCTGGAGGACGCGGGGTACCGGACGCGCCGGTACTTCGAGATGGCCTGCCAGCGACAGCTGCAGGCGGCCCTCACCGCGTCCGGACCGCTGCACGTCGACGAGGCCGCCGGCGCGCGCTCGACCACCGAGCTCATGGAGCGGCACGAGCGCGTCCTCGAGTCTCAGGACCCGGCCGACCTCATCGCGGCGACCGACGACACCCGGCGAGAGCTCGTCAAGGCCAGCCAGCAGGTGCACGCCGAGCTCGAAGCGGCGCGGCTCGCCCTCAGCGCCTTCGACAGGCGGACCGACTGGACCCGTCACATGCAGACCGGCCTGCTTGTCATCAGCCTGATCCTCGTCCTCGCCAAGGACCTGCTGCCGGACTAGGAGACGCCACCGGCGGTCACGGCACCGCCGACGTCGGTCACGGGCGCGGGTCGACGCGCTTCCACCGCTTCTCGCCACGACGCGCACCCATGCCGGCGGCGCACCTCGGGCACAGCGCGGTGACGGCGTCGGCGTGCGTGCCCGTGGCGGGCTGGACCTCGGCCCACGGGACGTGCGAGAACCGCAGCAGGCGCTCCCTGCTCAGGGCCAGCCCGCACACGGTCTGGTTGGTGCCCCGGACCCAGGCGTGGACCTCACCGGCGGGCGAGCGCGCGCCGTCGAGGTCGGTCGTCTCGTCGGTGGCGACGACGGACGCCGTCGTCGGCCTGGCTGGTCCCCGTCCCACGGCGCTCCCTCAGCTCTCGTGCTGGGCGCGGCGGGCGGCGTACTCGGTGAGCGGCACCCGCTCCCCCGGCTCGATGCCGAGCACGGCGGCGAGCTCGGCGTCGCGGATGGGCGCGGTCCTGGTGCCGGTCTCGAAGAGGAAGGAGACCTCGCGGATCTCGTAGCGGTGCTCGCCGTCGGGCAGCTGCTCCTGGAACCGTGAGCTGCCCGGTCCGAACGCGCACTCGACGTACGCGAAGGTCCGTGTCCGCTCCTCACCCGCGTCCCAGGCGCGGACCGAGGCGATGGTCTGCGCCGGGGTCTGGCCGTCCACCTCGGAGTTCTCGCGCACGACGTCCGCGACCGAGCCGGGCTGGGCACCGAGCCGCTCGATGCCCGGCCACCCGGAGGTCACCGCGCGCTCGACGAGCTCGGCCCAGCGCACGTCGCCGGCCACCGTGACGTCCACGCCCCCGCAGGGCGCGAGGTCGTCCAGCTCGCAGGCGGACGCGTTGACCCTGATGCCGGGGCTCGAGGAGGTGAACGGCGGGATGACGGACATGCCTCCATGACACGCCGCCCGGAGCGCCTCCGCAAGCGCCGTCGCCGGACCACGACCTACAGACCCGTCCGGCTCACCCCGTACTGCGCCTGCTCGTTCGTGAAGCCCTCATAGATGAGCTGGTCGACCAGTCCGGAGCGGAAGAACGCCGAGTACTCGAGGTAGTTCTCCGCGGACTTCGCCGCCTGCTCGTTCCAGTCGACGGTGATGTTGTCGACGGCCCAGGTCGCATGCTCGGTCGAGAAGCCCTCGTACTCCAGCTGGCCGATGAGTCCGGTGCGGGAGAACGCGGTGAACTCGAGGTAGTTCTCGGCGGACCGTTGCGCCTGCTCCTTCCAGCTCACCGTGATGCGCTCGACCGCCCACGTCGCGTCCTCGGTCGAGAAGCCCTCGTACTCGAGCTGGTCGATGAGCCCCGAACGGGAGAACGCCGTGTAGTTCAGGTAGTTCTCGGCGGAGCGCTTCGCATTCTGCTGCGACACCGTCCCCGCCGCCGCGGCCTCCTCGGCGGCGACCCGCGCGGCCTCCTCGGCGGCGATGCGCTCGGCCTCCGCGGCCGCCGCCTGCTCCGCCTCCCGCCGTTCGGCTTCCTCCGCGGCAACCTGCGCCGCCTCCTCCGCCGCGATCCGCTCGGCCTTCTCGGCCTCCTCCGCCGCGGCCTCCTCGGCCTTGCGGTCCTCGGCCTCGGCCGCCGCGTCCTCCGCGGTCCGGCTGCTCTCCACGCGCGCGGTAGGTTCCGCGGCCGTCGGCGGAGGGGGCTCGTCGGCCCCGCCAACGGCGCCGATGGCGATGAGGAGGGCGACGATCCCGGCCGGGATGAGATAGCGCTTCTTGCGGTACCAGGAGCGCGGGTGCTCCGGCGCGCCGCCCCCGGCAGGGGGCGGGCCGGTCGGTGAGCCGTCCTTCCACGGTGGGGCGTACTGCGGGGGTTCGTGATCGGACATGGGGGCTCCGTCTGTGCTGCCGCGGCGCCAGGACGTCGCGCGCGTGCCTGCGGCGTCCCGGCTGGTGCGGCGCCTCGTCGTCCCCCTGCGGCACCTGCGGTGGTGCCCCCAGCGCTTGCACGCTACTCGCCTTCCTCCGCGACGTCTGACGAACAGCAGCTGAGATGGTGGCGGACATGGCACAGGGCCCCGCACCACGCGTGGTGGTGCGGGGCCCCGCTCCTGAGTCAGCCGATCAGCAGGGGTCAGCCGTTCGGCTCGGCCGTCTCCGACGGGGTGCGGCGCACGCCGAGGGTGTCGCGGCCGTCGCCGTTCCAGTCGCCGACGAGCACCTCGTCGCCCTCCCGGCCGAAGCGCACCGAGAAGTCCGCGTCGCCACCGGCCAGGGAGTTCTTCAC